>CAWKEC010000007.1:312500-1105943 GCA_963848625.1 uncultured Alphaproteobacteria bacterium | reverse complement strand
TAGAGCGGGCCGGGCGGGATACGTTACTTCACGTCGCGAGGTCCTCTTCGAGGATCGCCATCTGGAAATTGTAGGATTTGTCGCCGTCCTCGTCGTCGACGTAGATGAGGCCCAGAAACTCCTCGCCGACGATAGACCTCGACGCTGTCGTTCTGCTTCTGGCGCGGGCGGACGTCGATGGCGCGATTGTTGAATTTCTGCTGCAGATATTTCTGCAGCTTGATGATTTCGGGGTGGTTCAAGGCCGCCGCTCCGTCTGGCCGATTCAGGGAGCGCCACACATAGGCGATCATTCGCCGGCGCGGCAATGGCTTTTCAGCCGCTGCGTGTCGCGTGAACCGCGACCACCTGGTCCATCACCGAGGCCGGCGGGGCCGTTCGCCGACGATACGCGCGGGCACGCCGACGACGGTGACGCGCGGCGGCACGTCCTTGATGACCACCGAGCCGGCGCCGATGCGCGCGCACTCGCCGATCGTGATGTTGCCGATGACCTTGGCGCCTGCCCCGATCAGCACGCCATTGCCGATCTTGGGGTGGCGATCCTCGTCGGCCTTGCCGGTGCCGCCCAGCGTCACGCCCTGGAGGATCGAGACATTGTCGCCGATCACCGCGGTCTCGCCGGCGACGAAGCCGGTGGCGTGGTCGAGCATGATGCCCTTGCCGATGCGGCAGAGCGGATTGATGTCGACCTGGAACACCTGGCTGGAGCGGCTCTGCAGGTAGAGCGCGAAATCCTTGCGGCCCATGTGCCACAGCGCGTGGGCGAAGCGATGCGTCTGGATCGCCTGGTAGCCCTTGAAATAGAGGAACGGCACGATGGCGCGATGGGCGGCGGGATCGCGCTCCAGCGTCGCGGCGAGGTCGGCGCGCGCCTGACGCCGATCTCGGGGATAGCCGCGAGGGCATCGTGGAAGGCCTGACGGATGAGGTCGGCGGAGACGTCGGGGTGGTCGAGCCGCTCGGCGAGCCGGTGCGCCAGCGCGTCCTCGAACGGTCGATGGTTGAGCACGTTGGCCATGCACCATCGAGCTCAGACCGGGCTCGTCGGCGACGATGGCCGCGGGCGTTTTCGCGGACCGCGTCCCAGACCGGGTCCATCGACGTGATCTGAGCCGCAGGCTTCGGCGACGCGCTCATAGACGTCTCCATCGCAGGATGCCGATATAGGGCATCTGTGCCCTCGAACCAAGCCGAGCGCGAAAAATGGTTCACGATCAGCCGGCTGCTCGACGACATCAGGCCGTGTTATCTGCGAGGAAATGCCAGCGCCGCCGCCTTGAACTTGGCGTCGCCCGTCGCGAGCATGTGATTGCGCGCGGGGAATGACGAAGGCTTCGCCGTGCGGCAGCAGCCGCGCCAAGCGCCGCCGGATCGCCGGCCATGTCGTCCTTCTCGCCGACCGCGACCAGGGTCGGCTGGCTGATCCGTGCGGACCTCGGCCTCCGGCCATCGGCTCGCGCGACGACGATCAGGCAGGCCGCCAGCGCCGGCCGGTCGGCCTTGCGAGTGATCGGCGAAAATCCTGAACTGGCGGCCGGTTGCGCCCTTGACCTCATCCAGCGAGTCCGCCGTCAGCGCGGCGATGATCTCCTCGGTCGTCGACGAGCCCGGTGACGAGGTCGAGGCCCATGCCGCCCCACACCGCGCACTTGACCCGCTCGGGGTGGCGCACGGCGAGGAACGCCGCGATCCGGGCGCCCATCGAATAGCCCATGACCGGCAGCCGGTCGATGCCGAGATGGTCGAGCAGCCGGGCGGCGTCGTCGGCCATGTCGTGGGCGAAATAGAGCTTCGGATCGTAGAGCTTGCGCGACTTGCCGTGGCCGCGATTGTCGATGGTGATCGCCTGCCAGCCGGCCTTGTTCAGCGCCTCGACCCAGCCGGTCTCGACCCAGTTGATGATGCCGGAAGAGGCAAAGCCGTGGATGAGCAGGATCGGCCGGCCCTCGCCATAGACCTCGTAGGCGAGCTCGATTCCGGCGGACAGGAAGCTGGGCATGGGCCCTCCTAGCATCCCGCCGCCGTGCGGTCCAACGGCCGGGACGCGCCAGGCTCTCGGCGCTTGGCTTTCGCGAGCCGGTCCCTCGCTATGGTCCGGCGCGTTCGACTCCCCTGCTTTCGAGACACACTGATGGCCCATTCCGAGACCCCGCATTTCCACAATACCGAGGGGCTCAAACGCATCGAGGTCGGCTCCAAGGAATTCATGTGCGTCGGCGCCCTGCCGCCGTTCGACCACCCGCACATCTTCATCGACATGGGCAAGGAAGACGACGTCGTCTGCCCCTATTGCTCGACGCACTACGTGTTCAATCCGGCGCTGCCGCCGGGCACGTCGCAGCCGCTCTCGGCGGTCTATCAGGCCGAAACCGCCTGAGCCGCTCCGATGGCCGGTGCTGGCCGCACCATCTACATCGCCGGAGCCGGCATCGCCGGCATGACGCTGGCGCTGGCGCTGGCCAAGTTCGGCGCGACCGTCGTCGTCATCGAGCGCAACAAGCAGGTGCAGGAGATCGGCGCGGGGCTGCAGATCAGCCCGAATGCGCGCCGCGTGCTCAACCAGCTCGGCCTCGACAAGGCGATCGCCGCCAAGAGCTTCGAGCCCGCGGGCATCGACGTCGTGCCGTTCCGGGCCAAGCGGCCGCTGGTGACGCTGGCGCTCGGCAGCATCATGCGCGAGCGCTTCGGCGCGCCCTACGCGGTGATGCACCGCGCCGACCTCGCCGACGTCGCTCTATCGGGCCTGCAAGCGCTTCGCCAATATCGACATGCTGTTCGGCGTGCGCAACTTCGATGCGGTGACCCATGCCCGCGGCATCTCGATGACCGTCGACGAAGCCGGCGGCGGCTCGCGCAGCGCGCGGGTGTCATGCGCTGGTCGGCGCGGACGGCGTCCACTCCGAGACCCGCACGCGCATCCTCGGCGGACCGGCCGCGACCTATTCCGGGCTACGTCGCGTGGCGCACGACGGTCAGCCCCGACCTGCTGCAGGGCGTGCTGCCGCTCGATCGCACGACCCTGCTGCTGGCGCCGGGCTATCACGCGGTCTGCTACCCGCTGCCGCAGCGCAAGCAGGTCAACGTCGCGCTGTTCGCGCAGGAGCGGGCGGACCGCCTCAATCCGCGCCAAGCCGCCGCAAGAGCCGCACGCTGCCCTGGGCCGCCCTGCCCTCGCAAGCGCTTCGATGCCATCGCTGGCGGCCGCCAAGGGCGGCTGGGGCTACTGGGTCTGCGACACCGTCGAGCGCGCCGTCGTGGGGCGATGGCGGCATCGGGCTGATCGGCGATGCGGCGCACGCCATGCTGCCGTTCCAGGCGCAGGGCGCGGCGATGGCCATCGAGGACGCCGCGATCCTCGCGCCGCTGCTGATGACCGAGCCGGACGCGACATCGGCCTTCAAGCGCTTCGCCGCCATGCGCCGGCCGCGGGTCGAGCGCGTCCGCAAGATCTCGGACTTCAACGGCTTTGCCTATCACATGGAGTGGCCGTTCACGCTCGGCCGCGACGCGGTGATCTGCGGCGCAGGGGCCGCGCGGGCCACCTCAAGCGGCTCGACTGGCTTTATGGCTTCGACGCGGCGCCCGGAGCCGCCGTGCCGCGCCGTCGCGAACGCGTCGGCGCGCGGATCGCCGCGGCCCGGCTTAGCGCTTGCGCTGGACCGCGCCGGTGTGTCAACTGCCGGCCTCGCAACGTCAGGAAGCTCGATGGCCGCCGACCGCAAAAACTCCCCGCTCACCCTCATCTGCATCCTCGTCACCATCCTTCTCGACATGGTGGGCTACGGCATCATCGTTCCGGTGCTGCCCGAGCTGATCAAGGAACTGACCGGCGGCGGCGTCGCCGAAGCGGCGGTGTTCGGCGGCTGGCTGGTCTTCGTCTATGCCTCGATGCAATTCCTGTTCTCGCCGGTGCTGGGCAATCTGAGCGACCACTTCGGCCGCCGGCCGCGTGCTGCTCGGCTCGCTCCTGGGGCTCACCTTCGACTACGCCGATGATGGGCTTCGCACCGGTCGTCTGGTATCTCTTCATCGGGCGGTTCGTCTCCGGCGTCTCCGGCGCCGCGGTCGCGACCGCCACGCGCCTACATGGCCGACATCACCGACGCCCGCCAAACGCACGCAGCGCTTCGGGCTGATCGGCGCCGCCTTCGGCCTCGGCTTCATCATCGGCCCGGTGATCGGCGGCGAGCTCGGCGAGTTCGGGCCCAGAGTGCCGTTCTACGCCGCGGCGTGCCTCGCCTTCGCCAACTTCCTGTTCGGCCTGTTCGTGCTGCCGGAGTCGCTCGCCGCAAGGACATCGCCGGCGGCCCGTTCGACCTCCGCCGCGCCAATCCGTTCGGCGCGCTGCTGTCGCTGCGGAAATACCCCGTCGTCCTGTGGCTGATGCTGGCGCTGTTCCTGTTCACCACGGCGGCGCAGGCGTTCCCGTCGGTCTACAACTACTTCACCATCGAGGTCTTCAACTTCTGCTCGTCGCAGATCGGCCGCACGCTCGGGCCTGTTCGGCATCGTCTTCGCGCTGTTCCAGGCGTTCGGCGTCGGGCCGCTGGTCAAGCGCTTCACCGAAACGCCGGTGGTGGCGGTCGGCATGCTGGCGGCGGCGGTCGCCTTCACCGGCATCGCCTTCATCCACAACGCCGTTCTACGTCTATCGTCTACATCGTGCATCGGCGCGGTCAGCGGCCTCGCGGCCCCCGCGATCAACGGCGTGCTGTCGCGCCAGGTGCCCGACAACGCGCAGGGCGAACTGCAGGGCGCGGTCAACGCCGCCAACTCGCTGGCGACGATCATCGGCCCGCTCGCCGCGACGCAGATCTTTGCCTATTTCACCTATCGCGCGAAGGCTCGCCCGGCTATTTCCCCGGGCGCGCCCTTCATCGGCGCCGCGGTCGCTGACGCCGGCGGCGGTGGTGCTCTTCACCTTCATCGCGCTGCGCTTCGACCTCGGGCACAAGCCGAGCGTCGCCGAGCACCCGCGCGTCCCCGAGATGTCGCCGCCCGGCCAGATCCACGTGCCCAAGCCGGAGCACAAGATCCGACGGCATCGGTGCCGCCGAACTAGGCGCCGGTGCTACTTGCCGAGCGTCGACGGCCACGTGCCGTGCTGCTCGCCGGGCCGGTCGATCAGCTCGAAGCCGTGCGCGCCGAAGAAGTCGCGCTGGCCCTGCGTCAGGTTCGCGGTGCCCGAGCGCCTGGCGGTAGCTGTCGAAATAGGCCAGCGAGGCCGACAGGCAGATCATCGGGAATTCGCCCAGCGCGGCCGCCGCGACGACCTTGCGCAGCGATTTGTGCGCGTCCTTCATGATGGTGACGAAGTCGGGCACCATCAGCAGATTCGTGCGCGCTCGCCCTTGGCGTAGGCCGCGCGTCATCTGGTCGAGGAAGCGCGAGCGGATGATGCAGCCATCGCGCCAGATCTTGGCGATGGTCGCGAGCGGCAGGTTCCAGCCATTCTCCTCGCTGGCCTTGGCCAGCACCGCAAAGCCCTGCGCGTAGGACACGATCTTGCCGGCGAGCAGCGCCTTCTCGAGGTCGCCGAGCGACACGCTCGCCTTGCCGGCCGTGCGCTTGCCGTAGAGCCTTCTCGGCCGCGACGCGCTCGTCCTTGCGCGACGAGATCGAGCGGGCCGCCACGGCGCCCTCGATGGCGGTTGCCGGCACGCCGAGCTGCTGGCCGGCGATGGCCGACCACATGCCGGTGCCCTTCTGGCCGGCCTTGTCGAGGATCAGCTCGACCAGCGGCTTGCCGGTCTTGGGCTCGATCGCTTCGAGCACGTAGCCGGTGATTTCGATGAGGTAGGAGTTGAGCGGGCCCTTGTTCCAGTCCTTGAACACATCGGACGACGGCCTTCGGGTTCATCCCCAGCCCATCGCGCATCACGCCATAGACCTCGGCGATCATCTGCATGTCGCCGTATTCGATGCCGTTGTGGATGGTCTTGACGAAGTGGCCGGCGCCGCCCTCGCCCAGATAGGCGCAGCAGGGCTCGCCGTTGAACTTGGCCGAGATCGCCTCGAGGATCGGCTGGGCGTTCTTCCACTGCGCCTCGGCGCCGCCGACCATGATCGAGGGGCCGTGGCGCGCGCCCTCTTCGCCGCCGGACACGCCGATGCCGAGATAGCCGATGCCCTTGGGCTGCGAGGTAGTCGAAGCGCCGCTGCGTGTCGGTGTAGAGCGAGTTGCCGCATTCGAGGATCGCGTCGCCCTTCTCGAGCATCGGCAGCAGCTGCTCGATCATGTCGTCGACCGGCTGGCCGGCCTTGACCATGATGATGATCGAGCGCGGCCGCTTCACCGCCTGGATGAACGCCTTGATGTCGGCTTCCGGCACGCACCTTGCCGTCGAGGCCCTGCTCCTTGGCCATCGCCATGAAGTCGTCGATCTTGCTGGCCGTGCGGTTGTGGACCGCGATCGTGTAGCCCTTCTCGGCGATATTGAGCGCGAGGTTCGAGCCCATCACGGCAAGGCCGATCAGGCCGATATCGGCGGACGGCATAGAATACTCCTCCAAAGCGGGATTATTGGTGATTTGTGGCGGCGCTTTCTGGCATGCGAGGCCCGAGCTTTGGAAGCGCAAATGCTCCGTGCCAGAACGGGCACTTCTGGCAGCTGACTGTCCGGGCCGCCGGCCAATGTCATAGTGTCGAACGCGATTGACGGAGGTGCCGGATGGACAGCCTGTCGCAGTTCAGCCTGGCCGGAAAACGGGCGCTGGTGACCGGCTCGAGCCGCGGCATCGGCTTTGCGATCGCGGCGGCCCTGGCCGGCGCCGGCGCCGACATCATCCTCAATTCGCGCGACACCGAGGCGCTGGGCGAGGCGCGCCGCGAACCTCGCCGACGCCGGCGCCCGCGCCCGGGCGGTGGCGTTCGACGTGACCAGCGCCGACAGCGTCAAGAGGCGGTCGACTACATCGAGAGCGAGGTCGGCCCCATCGACATCCTGGTCAACAACGCCGGCATGCAGTACCGCGCCCCGCTCGAAGATTTTCCCGACGACCATGTTCGAGCGGATCATGTCGACCAACGTCGACGCTCGGTGTTCCTGGTCGGCCAGGCCGTCGCCAAGCGCATGATCCCGCGCGGCGCCGGCAAGATCATCAACATCTGCTCGCTGATGAGCGGCGTCGCGCGGCCGACGATCGCGCCCTATGCGGCGAGCAAGGCGGCGGTCGCCAACCTCACGCGCGGCATGGCGACCGAATGGGCGCGGCACGGCCTCAACGTCAACGGCATCGCGCCGGGCTACTTCCAGACCGAGCTCAACGAGGCGCTGGTCAAGGACCCCGAGTTCAACGCCTGGCTCGAAAAGCGGACGCCGATGGGGCGCTGGGGCGAGGTCGAGGAGCTCGGCGGCGCCGCGATCTTCCTCGCCTCGAACGCGGCGCGCTTCGTCAACGGCCACATCCTCTATGTGGACGGCGCGCTGCATGGCGACGGTCTGACCATGGCCGCCCCTGTCCTCAGCCCGCGCGATCATCATCTGCATGGGCGTGTCGTCGAGCGGCAAGACGGTGACCGGCAAGGCGATCGCACGAGCGGCTCGCGCGTGCCGTTCCTCGATGGCGACGACTTCCACTCCGACGCCAACAAGGAAAAATGCGCGCCGGCATTCCGCTGACCGACGACGACCGCTGGCCCTGGCTGGCGGCACTCGCCCATGCGCTGCACGACGCCGCCGAGGCAGCAGGGCATGGCGGTGGGCGCCTGCTCGGCGCTGAAGCGGGCCTATCGCGACTATCTGGTCGCGCGAGGCGGGCGAGCCGATCCTCTTCGTCTATCTCGAAGGCAGCCAGGAGCTGATCGCCAAACGCATCGCGGCGCGGCACCACGAGTACATGCCGGCCTCGCTCCTGCCGAGCCAGTTCGCAACGCTCGAGGTTCCCGGCCCCGACGAGAATGCGCTGACCGAGCCGGTCACGCTGTCAGTCGATGAGATCGCCGATCGGGTGGTGAAGGCGATCGGGGGCAGGGGTTAGCCCTGCCCGCGTCTGAGGAAGCGGCGGAAGCGCGGCACTCCCGGCTGCTTGGGCTCCGCGACCGGAGCCAGCGCCGCGGTCTGCGGGCTCGGGATTTTCTGCACCGCGACGATCGTGCCATCCATCGGGAAGTCGGTGCGCGACATTCCGGCTGGCCAGTCGGTGACGCCGGCGACGCAATACGACTTGATCGAGCGCAGCGACAGCATCGGGGCGGCGGGCAACACCGGGAGCTTTGTCGAACGGCGTTCCGATGTCGATCGCTGACGTCGCCGAGCGCGCGGCGGAAATTGAGGTCGCCCTTGAGCACGGTCAGCACGCGGTGACCGGTGCCGAGCTCCTCGGCCGGCAGACGGTCGAAGAACTGCGGCGCCGACCAGATCGCGTGCGAGGCAAAGCGGACCAGGCCCTGCCGCACGGTCTTCGAGCAGCCGCTGCGCCGAACGCCGTGGCCGGCTTCAGCCGGTCGAGCAGGATCGTCACGTCGTCGGAGGTCGTATCGGAGACGAACATCGGCAGCTGCTTGACGTGGACCACCACCTCGATGCCGTGCTCGGCCGCGATCATCGCCAGCACCAGGTCGCCCACGAACTCGCGCGCCGAAATTGTCGGCGATGATGTTGAGCCGGTTGATCTCGCCCGGCATCGAGCGCTGAGCAGCGCGCCGCCGAGTCTCGTGCGGTCTGCTTCGGGTTAGCTGAGCTGCGAGAGATCGTGGGCGTTGGCCGCCGAGCGACAGGCTGCAGGCCGTCCTCGAAACTCTTGGTCTCGCCGAGCGCGCGTCTCGGCCCAGCTCAGATGCTTGTCGAGTCGCGATGCTTGATGGCGCGGAACGGGTCGAGCCGCGTTTCCGGCGAAGCGCACCGACTGCAGGATGCGGAAATACAGCCAGTACTCGAAATCGAAGAACGGCGCCTGGCGCGGCCGCTTGCCGTTGACCCGCTGCGGGCATGTCCTCCCAGCCGGCGAACGGCCAGCCTTCGAGGCCGAGCACCATCGGCCCGTCGGCCTCGATGGCGCGGCCGATGGCGCGAGCTGCTTGATCGCCTGCTCGCTCTGCCCCTCCTCCGCAATGCGGAGGATCGCGGGAATGCGCTTCGCCATCGTATCGGCGACGAAACGCTGGTATAGCGCTCGGCTCGCAGGGGTGGTCGCAGGACTAGAAGCCAAACGCGTACTGCCCCGTCGGCGAGGCCGCGTGCTCGAGCGCGAGCATGCGCATCTTGGCGCTGACCCCGCCCGGCGAGGAGAAGCCACCGGTCGTGCCGCCGGACGCCAGCACCCGGTGGCAGGGAATGATCAGCGGGATCGGGTTGGCGCCGAGCGCGTGGCCCACGGCGC
Organism: uncultured Alphaproteobacteria bacterium; assembly: GCA_963848625.1. Taxonomy (GTDB): domain Bacteria; phylum Pseudomonadota; class Alphaproteobacteria; order Rhizobiales; family Devosiaceae; genus Devosia_A. Next base: position 1,096,619 of record CAWKEC010000007.1, on the reverse strand, counting down.
GGGACAGCGTCAGGTCGCCCAGCGCGCGCGCGATGGCGCCATAGGTCGTGGTCTCGCCGTAGCCGATCTTCAGCAGCTCGGCGTAAACGCGGCGGTTGAACTCCGGGACGTCGCTGAGATCGAGCGGGATGTCCGAGAAGTCGACGCGCTCGCCCGCCGCGTAGTCGCGGATCATCTCCGGGAGCGCCGACAGGCTGCGCTCGGGGAAGCCGGGCTCCGCCGGCTCGCGCGAAATCCAGATTTCGGTCCGCGCCCGGTCGCGGCCGGGCAGCGCGACGCGCGCCACGCCGGCGTCGGTCCAGGCGAGGCCGAAGGTGCCGAGATCGGTGTCGATGAGCGCGTAGCGCATGGGCCGAGCTTTACCAGCCTTCTAGCATTCCGGCCGGCATAGGCGGCATTGTGACGCCGACCACACAATCCACCGCGTGGATGCCGGTTGCGTCAGGCCACCGGCCCGCCGGGCGCCGTGAATGGAGCGGCTGGAGCCGGCCGGCCGGCCACCCAGTTGGCGGCCCTGTCCTTGAGATCGCGGAACTTGCGGCTCACCTCGCCGATCCGCTGGTCCCAGGCCGGATCGGGGGTCTGGCCGTCGATCGACCCGGAAATAGACCTCCATCATCGCGGCGATCGCGAACGGCTCGATCAGCGCGGCCTTCACCGCCCAGGCGAAAGATCAGCGCGAAGACGAAGCCGCCGGCCGACCAGCCATTGGGCAGGAACCAGACCAGCGCCGCGGCCGGCGCCAGCATCACGAGGAACACGACGAACGACAGCACGTACATGATGATGGTGAGCCAGGCGGCGTTCTTGAGCATCACCTTGTAGTTCTGCGCGTAGAGGACGAGCGCCGGTCTCGCGCGCCCTGCCAGGGATTGGTGGCGCCGGTGCGGAACAGGTAGCCGAGGATCACCTCGTCCATGAGGCCGACGGCGACGCGGAGGAACGCCCGCACCAGGCCGACGACTTGCTCGAGGCCCGGGATCGGCAGGAAACTGGCGATGCCCTGGATCGATGCCGAGGATCGCCGCCGAGGACGCCCTTGACCAGCAGGTCGACGCCGAACAGCACGTTGGTTTCGGCGAAATGGCTGCGCACCATCTCGGTAGCGTAGGTGATCTGGCCCTGCCCCTGCGGCACGCCGCGCCCATCGATCAGCTCGACCAGCACGGCGATGTGGCCGGCCTTGACGATGTAGAGGATGTATTCGCGCACGAAGAACAGCGCGCCGGCGGTCACGGCAAAGCCGATGATCCCGCCCCAGGCCATCGCTCCGGCGCGGAAATCAGGCCCCCCGAAGGCGCCGATGCCCCAGCCGAGGCCGACGCCTACCCCGGTCGTCAGCACGAAGGCGATGGCGATGCCGGCATAGACGATGATGCGAAGCACGATGAACGGCAGCGTCTGGCCCATGAAGCCCGAGCGTCCGGCCGATGGAGAAATCCCACATGATTCAGCCCCTGGCGCCCCCGCCGGCGGCAAATCTAGGCGACTTGCGCCGTCGCCGCAATTCAGCCGAGGCCGGGCATGACGGCAAAACGGTATGCGACCAGCGCGGCAATGACGGCGACGGTCAAAGCAATCACGAGCCGATTTCGCCCGAAGAAATAGAGGATGACGCTGAGGGACGCGCCGCCGATGGCGATCATCGCGCCGAGGAGCAGCGGCCCGACCACGGCGGTGGTCGCGGCGGCGGCCCATTCAAGCCGGAAATACTCACCGACTGTGCGGAAACCCGCCAGCATTTGCGCGAGAATACCGAGCTGTGCGAGGTGCCGCGCCGTGATCCACAGGCGGGCGCGTTGAACCATCGCGGTCATGCCAAGACTCCTTCCCTGAGGACGACGCTGCGCAAATCGGCGAACGCCTCGTTGAACTGCTGCTTGAGCGGGGCTTTGCCCCGCCGATCGACCCAGCGTGTGACAGCGTGCTCGAGCGCGACCACGACGACGGCGGCGAGCAGCTCGGCCTTTTCGTCCCCGAGACGCGGATAGGAGGTGATCAGGACGGCGCCGAGACCCGCCCGCAGATCGGCCATCAGGGGCGCGTTGGCGGCGCGCAGGTCGGGGTGGCGTGACAGCAATTTTGCGCGGCGGAGCACGCGCTTGGCGTCGGCTTCGTAGACGGCGTCGAGGGCGGCGATCAGGCCAGCTTCGATCGCGGCGAGCGGCGGCAGGCGCGCTGTTTCACGGGAAATTGCGGCGAGCAGATCGGGGTCGTAGTCATCCCACAGGACGATCCGCTCCTTGCTGCCGAAGTGCCGGTAAACCGTCGGCGCCGACACGCCCGCCGCGGCGGCGATGGCCTCGACCGAGACCGCTTCGTAGCCATTCGCCTCGAACAGATCGAGCGCCGCGGCCTGGACTTCTCTCATGGTCCAGCGGCGCTTGTCGTCGCGGAGACTCAATTGATCGTCACTCTCATTTGTAAGTGACTATCAGATTCTGAGCGCGACCGTCAACTTGTGAAAAGCACCGCCGCCAAGCGCGAGCAGCGCCGGAACCGTCTGCACCAGCAAAATCCGGAGGCTCACAGTCGCCGCGCCAAACGCTCCAGCGATCGCCACGCAGACGAGGAAGAAGATTTTGACCGGCTCGCCCTCTGCGCCGAGCCAGATGCCCCAGATCAACCCGGCGGCGAGAAAGCCGTTGTAGAGGCCCTGGTTGGCTGCGAGCACCTTGGTCGACTTCGCGAATTCCTCGGTCATGCCGAAGGCGCGCCGGCCGATGGGGCGATCCCAGAGCACCATTTCGAGGACGACGATGTAGAGATGGATGAGAGCGACGATGCCGGTGAGGATGTTGGCGAGCATGGCGCGATCCTAGCTGGCCGGTCGCGCTGGACAAGCGCGCGGCGGGCCTTATCCTCACTTCCTCTCGCTTGCTCCCGGAGGAGCCATGCTCATCGTCACCGGCCTTCTGCTGATCGTGGTCCCGATCGCGTTCAACAGCTTCTTCTTCGTCCTGCAGCGCCGCTTCGACTACCCGGCGATCCTGCGGCAAGCCGACGGAGCAGGTGCTGGACCGCTTCGCAGCCGGCGGAGCGCGCCTCCGCGCCACCTGGTACGGGTTCGCGTTCACCGCGCTGGTGTTCACGCCGATCCCGGTGCTTGTCGACGGCCTCTTCCCCACGGCGCCCTGGTACCTGCACGCGGGCACAACGCTCGGCGTCATCGGCGGCATTTTGCAGACCATCGGCCTGATGCGCTGGCCGTTCCTCGTGCCGCTGCTGGCCAACGTCTGGAAGGACCCCACCGCGACGCCGGCGCACAAGGACGCGGCGGAAGTCGTGTTCGAGGCGGCGCACCGCTTCATCGGCGGCGCCCTGGGCGAGCACCTGGCCTATTTGCTGACGGCGGTGTGGACGCTGCTGCTTGCGTTCGCGATCCTCCAGACGCACCTCGTCGGGGCGTGGCTCGCCTATCTCGGCATCATCGCGGCTCTCGGCATTCTGGTCGGCGTGCTCGAGGAGGCGAACCTGAAATGGGCGGCGTTGATCAACGCGGCGGCGTATGTCGTCTGGTCGCTCTGGCTGATCGTGCTGGGCGTGCGGGTGCTGTTCCTGCACCTTGCGGCGTGAAAGGGCGTCTCACGTTGGCTGTGACTACGACTAGGACCCGATCCAACCGGCAGACCGTCGTGCGGCGTACCGCTCGGACGACGTCCGAAACGGCCAAGCTAGGCAAGGTAGCCAGCGAGATCGGGGGCCGGACCGCCGTCGTTAACGAGGCGAGTATCTCGGCGCATTGGACCCCTTCGCCCTCTTCTCGGAGTGGGGTACCGAAATTGATCGAAGGGGCTATCGCAAGCTTTGAGCCGCTGGTTAAGCAATAAGAAGGCCGCCCCGAAGGGCGGCCTCTTGTCGTCACCAAGCGCGTGAGCTCAGTGCTTCAGTTCCTTGCGGGCATCGTCTTTCGCCTTGCCCACTGCGGACTGAACTTGTCCGGTCGCCTTGTCGAGCTTGCCTTCGACCTGCAATCCGACGTCGCCGGTCATCTTGCCGGCTGCGTCCTTGATTGCGCCTTTGGCCTGCTTGCCGGCGCCTTCAACCTGGTCCTTGTGCATGGGTATGCTCCTTTGTGGAAAGTCGAAGGATAAACGGCTCGTCCCCGCCGAGGGTTCCTTCGCGTCGGCGATTTGTAATGCTCAACAGGCCCTTAAGGCCGGGCATGCCGCATACCCCTGCGTTGGTCCGCGCGAGCGTCGGAAAGCCGGGTGCAAATCGCCTCATAGCGCGACAAGGCCGTTGGCTGGATGCAGGTCGACGAAGCCGCGTGAGCCGCGGATGATCGCTAGAACGCTGTTCCGGATGGCGCGTCGACGACAATCTTGCCATCCGCGCCTCCGCAGGATCGGCGGCTACCCCCTCACGCCGCGTGAGGGTCAACGGCTATTTGCAACCCTTCAGCACCGTGCTGATCGCCTTGGTCGCGCCATCGAGCGAAAAGCTGGTGGCCGGCCCGTCGCCGGTGGTCTCGGAGACGTAGAGGTCCGGCCCGTTCTCGAGGAGGTCGATCATCGGATCGGTCTTATGAAAATAGGCGACGAACGCGCCGTCCTCCGCCTCATAGGCCATCTGCATCTTGACCTGCTTGCTCTCATTTTCGAACAGCAGGTTGACGGAGGAACCGGGCGCGCCCGTGTCCGTGGTCATGGCGTAGCGCAGCATCACGCCGCGACTGCCGGCGCACATCAGCCTCAGCGTGGGGGTTAGCTTACCGTCCGGGTCTCCGGCGATCGACGCGACCATCGCCTTGCCGCCTTCGCCGTCTTCCATCTGGGCGACCCACCCGTCGGCGTAGGCCAACCCGGGAAGGAGGGCGAGTGCAACGGCGAGCAACACGCGACGCATGGCGACCTCAGGGTTCGGCCGTGCCGATGTAGCTCACTTCGATGCGCTGGAACAGCGGGCCTTCCTTCATGCTGGCGAGCCAGGCGTGGAAGTCGGCGAGACCCTTGAACCCGGCCTTGCGGGCGTCCGCGAGGGTGACATCGTGTGGCTGGATGTCGTCGATCCGCCCGATGCGGAGCAGCCCCACCGCGGTCTTGAGCGTGCCGCCGGCCTTGACGCTCGGCCGCGTCCAGCGGCGAAACTGGAGCGTGATCTCGCCGCGCTTGATGGCGTCCAGCACTTCGCGTTTGATGAGCATCGTCCAGTCTCGTGGTGCGGGCGGTGGGACTTGAACCCACACGGCTTACAGCCCCGGGATTTTAAGTCCCGTATGTCTACCATTCCATCACGCCCGCGCCCGCGACAAGTATCCCACTCTGCGACAAGGTAGTAGCGGCAGGCATGTCCATACTCACCCCCAGGCGCCTTGTCGGCATCGCGATCACCGACGGCCTCGGAAACCAGCTCTTCATGTACGCAGCCGGGTTCGCTCTGGCGTCCAGGCTTAACGGGGATCTTCGGGTCGACGTTCGCACCTATCGCAGCGAGGGGGTGCGCCAGTTTCGGCTGCCCGCGTTCGGGCTTGACCTGAAGACCTGGTCTCCGACCTGGTGGAAAGTGGAGCGCTTCATCCGCGAAAAAACCAAGGGGCGGTGGAGACCGGGACCGGAACGGCTGGTCGAGGCAAGCGACCTCGACCCGCGGCTTTTTACGATCAACGCCCCATGTTTCCTGCGCGGCTATTTCCAGAGCTGGCGCTACTTCGAAGGCTACGAGGACGACATACGCTCGCTCTTCGACACGGTAAAACTGCGCACGCCGCGGATTGCCGAGATCGAGCGCCGGATCGTCTCGACACCGACATCCGTGATGGTGCATGTGCGGCGCGGGGACTATGGCGGGGACAAATTCCTCGAGCTGCAGCGCGACTATTACGACCGGGCTCGTGAAACGATCCTGGGACGCGCTCCCGAACCTACTTTCTTCCTGTTCTCGGATGACCTGCCACAGGCTGTTGCACTGCTCGAAGGATGGCCGAACGTGGTGCCGGTCGAAGGCTTTTCCGACCTCGAGGATTTCCGGCTGATGTCGCTCTGCCGGCACTTTGTCATCGCGAACTCGACGTTCAGCTGGTGGGGCGCCTGGCTGGGTGGCGCGCCCGACAAGATCGTGATCGGGCCGAAGACCTGGTTGGGCCCCGGATACGAGCGAGTCGTCGATATGGAAGCCCGCCTGCCGCCCAAGTGGATCCGCGTCTAGTCCGTGTCCCCCGAAATCGGCGGCACGTAGGCGACGTCGAGGTCCCACGGGAAGAAGATCCAGGTGTCCTGGCTCACTTCGGTGATGAAGGTGTCGACCATCTCGCGGCCCTTCGGCTTGGCATAGACGGTCGCGAAGTGGGCGCCGGGGAGCATTTCGCGCACTACCCGCGCGGTGGCGCCGGTGTCGACGAGGTCATCGACGATCAGCAGCTTCTTGCCGGCCTTGGCCTTGGCGATGAGATCTGGGCGCGATCGGCTTGGTGATCCGCACTTCGCCCTGCGCCTGGTGATCGTAGCTCTTGACCGAGACGCTCTCGACCACCCGGATATTGAGCTCGCGCGCGACGATCGCCGCCGGCACGAGGCCGCCGCGCGTGATCGCGATGCAGGCCTCGAACGGCCCCTCGCTTTGCAGCCGCCAGGCGAGCGCCCGGCTGTCGCGGTGAAACTGATCCCAGGTGACCGGGAAAGATTTGTTGCGGGCGGGTGTCTCGGTCACGCGAGCCTCCTTGTGACGCTCAATAGGGTTCGGGAGCCGGCAGCCCGGCCTTCGAATGCTCTGTCGCGACCATGGCGTGGACCGCCCTCGCCGCTTCCGCAAGGCGCGCCTCGTCCGCCGATCGCAGCACGAGCTCGGTCATCACCGTGCCGTCGCCCATGCGCGGATAGCTGCCCATGCGGACATCCGGGAATTGCGCCTGAAGCGCCGCGAATGGGCTCGCGATATTGCCCTCGCCGACGCCGCTCTTGATGGTCGCGGCGAGCACCTTGCGCCCGCCCTTGAGCGTCGGCGCCATCGACTCGAGCATCGCCCGCATGACCACCGGCACGCCCGCCATCACGTGGACGTTGCCGATCCTGAAGCCCGGCGCCGCGCTGACGGAATTGACGATAAGGCTCGCGCCCTCTGGAATCCGCGCCATTCTGAGGCGCGCTTCGTTCGGCTCGACGCCGCGATCTTTCCAGCGTGCTTCGAGCATTTCACGCGCCTCGGCGTTGATCGGCAGCGCTACGCCGAATGCCTTGGCGATGGCGTCGGCGGTGATGTCGTCGTGGGTGGGGCCAATACCGCCGGTGGTGAAGACGTAGGTGTAACGCGCCCGTACGGCGTTCACGGCGGCGACGATCTCGTCCTCGATATCGGGAACGACGCGCACCTCCATGAGGTCGATCGCGAGGTCGGCGCAGAAATCCGCGGTGGCGCCGATGTTGACGTCCTTGGTGCGGCCACTGAGGATTTCGTCGCCGATGACGACGAGCGCGGCGGTGGGGTTTTGTGCGTCACTCATTGGGGGCGGCCGGAAAGCCCAGCAATGGCGCGGACCAGGCCATCCGTCAACCGCGCGAGGCAACGTTGCACAGCCGCCCCGGCGACGGCCTTTCAAAACCGGGCGGGAGCGACTATTTCTGCTTCCTGCAGCAGGCCTTCCGCATGATCACCTACGTCGACGCCGAAACCAAGACCCGCCGGACCTCCGGCGTCATTCCGCTGCACGGCGAGGCCGGCTTTGCCGGGATGCGCAGGGCTGGCCGGCTGACCGCCGAGGCGCTGGACCTGCTCGCCGACCACGTCAAACCGGGCGTGACCACGGCCGCGCTCGACCGCATGGCCTACGAATTTGCCCTCGATCACAAGGCGATTCCGGCGACCATTTTCTACAAGGGCTACCGCCACTCGATCTGCACCTCGATCAATCACGTCGTCTGCCACGGCATCCCCGAGGACCGCCCGCTGCGCGACGGCGATATCGTCAATATCGACCTGACGCTGATCGTCGACGGCTGGTACGGCGACAGCTCGCGCATGTTCGCGGTGGGCGAAGTGTCGCGCAAGGCCGAGCGGCTGATCGAGGTCACCTACGAGTCGCTCTATGCCGGTATCGCGGCGGCCAAGCCGGGCAACACCACCGGCGACATCGGCGCCGCGATCCAGGCGCACGCCGAAGCCGAGCGCACGTCGCGTGGTGCGCGATTTCGTGGGGCACGGCGTCGGCCAGCTGTTCCACGACGAGCCCAACATCACGCATTTCGGCGTGCCGGGCACCGGCATCGAGCTCAAGCCGGGCATGATCTTCACCATCGAGCCGATGATCAACCTCGGCCGGCCGCACGTCAAAATTCTGTCGGACGGCTGGACCGCCGTCACTCGCGACCGCACGCTCTCCGCCCAGGCCGAGCACTCGATCGGCATCACCGAGACCGGCCACGAGATCTTCACGCTCTCCCCGCGCGGCCTCTTCAATCCGCTGCATCCCGGCGAGCAGGCCGAGTGAACAAGCCGGGCAAGCCGTCGGTCGACGGGCTCGCCGAGGCTGCTCAGCTCGATTTGAAGACAGGACATCGCGACCGCGTCCGCGAACGCTTCAACAAGGTTGGCGGGGAGGCCTTTTCGGACGTCGAGCTGCTCGAAGCCGTGCTGCATCTGGCGATCCCGCGGCGTGATACCAAGGACCTCGCCAAGCTCCTGCTGAAACGCTTCGGCTCGTTTTCCGGCGTGCTGTCGGCGCCGCGCGAGCGGCTGGTCGAGTTCGACCATCTGGGCGAGCTAAGCGTCACCAGCCTCAAGATCATCCAGGCCGCGGCGCAGCGTTTTGCGCATGACCGGGTCGACCGCGAGCAGCCGATCCTGAGCTCCTGGTCATCGCTGATCGACTATTGCCGCGCCGCCATGGCCTTCGAGGACGTCGAGCAGTTCCGCGTGCTGTTCCTCGACAAGAAGAACCGGCTGATCGCCGACGAGGTGCAGCAAAAGGGGACCGTGGACCACACGCCGGTTTATCCGCGCGAAGTGATCAAGCGGACGCTCGAGCTGAGCGCGACGGCGCTGATCCTCGTCCACAACCACCCCTCGGGCGACCCTTCGCCGTCGACCGCGGACGTGCAGATGACGCGGCAGATCATCGATGTGGCGCGCCCGCTCGGCGTGACCGTGCATGACCACATCATCATCGGCAAATCCGGCCACGCTTCGATGAAGGGGCTGAAGCTGATCTAGCCCAGCAGCCGCTCGACGAAGCCGCCGAACTGGTCGAGCCGCCGCACGGTCGCGACATCGCCGCCCGCCGAAACCACAAACGGCCCGCACGCGTGATTGCCCGGCCGATAGATTGGCGCCGGAGCCTCGAGCCGGCCGATACGCGGGCCGCGGATGGCGCTCGGGATGTGCCCGGCGCGATAGCGCACCAGAAGGTCGGGAAGTTCGGCGGCCCGCGCTCCCGGATAGTCGGCCGATGGATGATACATACGATCGGTCAGTCGTTCGCCGCTGTCAGCGTCAACGAGTTCGGCGAATTCGCGCTCCAGCGTCCGCAGCAGCCGCTTCCGCTTTCGTTCATTGCCATTGACCCGGATCGCAGTTCCATTCTCGCCGTAGGGCAGGATTTCGATCGGCAGCCGTGCGCGACCCGACTTCTGCGCGACAATGGCGGCAATGCTCGGCGAGAACCGCCAATTGAGCCGTTGGCTGAGTTTTGCGTCGAAGTGCGCCAGCGACGCATTGGGCTCCATCTTGGTGGTCGAGAACAGCACGGTAACTGCTTCCGGCCCGGCTGCTTCGACCAGCCGGCCGATTGCTGCATCGAGTCGGACGAAGATCGACCGAACGGGATCGCCCAGCCGCTCGCGCAACGCCGCATCGTAGTGCGGGTGCGTCTCGTCGACCACGTCCCAAAAATGGTGATCGACGCAGTGGGCTTCCCGCATGCCGATGACGAAGAAATCCCAATGTTCGCTGGCAAGATAGTGCAGCCCCGCCTGCTCCTTCATCTCGATCGACCGGAAGAGGTGGCCGAGCGCCTCCTTCCGCTCGTCCTCGGCGATCGTCGCCATGTAGCCGCACCGGCTGGGCGGCCGTGCGCCGAACTCGGCGACGATTTCGGCGGCGAGACCCTCGGGATAGCTGAGCGGCTCCTTGAAGTACCTGCCGTGGACGAGCCAGTCCGCCAGATGGATGCCGTTGATCTGCCGCGGCGGTTGGGTCTTGGGAACATCGATGATGGCGATGCGTCGCCCGGCATCCGAAAGGTCATGCCAGAACGCCTCGAGCCCGGATTCCTCCTCGACGGACATGCCATAGCGCCCACTCGATTTCAGGCGCTTCAGGTAATGGAAGCGCCCGTGCTCGCCCATCTGTGACGCATATTGAAAGTCGGCCCAGAGTGCGTCGTCCGTTACGCCGTGCGGCGCCTCGAGGTGGTGCGCGGCACCGCGTGCCCGCAGACGACCGATATTGGGAAGCGTACCGTCAAGGCTCCAACGATCGATCAGGTCGCTGTCGGCGCCATCGAGCGCGAGCATGAGCAGTCGTGCGGTCACGCGCTTTCTCCCGTCCCTGTTTGAAACCACGGACGGCGCGGTGAAACAAGCGGCAGAGCTAGTCGGCCGGCGGAGCGGCGATCTCGGGCGGCGCACCCCGCAGGCGCAACAGACCGCTGCGCACGAACCTTGGCAATGCGTAGGAGCCGCGGATCGGCCTTGATCCGGACCTTTGCCGTGAGGACCGAGCGGTGGGCAGTACCAGCAAGCGCGCCGACGGCCGTCACCGGCAGGTAGTGATCCCGCACCGGGATCTGGACATTGCACCAGTGGCGCTTCTCGTCGGTCAGGCCCTCGCCCATGTCGAACACCCGATAGCCCTCGGCGAAGACAGTCTGCATCACGCGCAGGAGGCACTGCTTGCCGGGCGAGCCTGGGCGGAGGCGTTCGTCCTCGCTCATCGACGAGATCAGGCAGAAGAGCCGGTCGCCCGCGACGATGCTGTAGCGCATCGCGATAACCTCGCCTTTGAGTTTCAGCACATGCAGCTTGACGTGGACGCCCGAACCCGAGCGCACCGTGGATTGGTAGAAGGCGCGAATGGCCGGCGCCGCGAATGGATCGTTCACCCCCATCTCGCGGAAGCGGAGGGCCCGCTGGCGGAAGAGGACGTCGAGAGCGGCCTCCGCCGCGGGACCATTGTCGAGCGCGTCGAACTCGATAGGGCCCAGCGCCGCGAGCTTATCGCCCTGCTGGCGGTCGTGCTTGCGGCGCGATTTGCTGCGCTGGGTGGTGTCGGCATCCTCGAAGCTGACGAAGGCGGCGCGATAGAGCGTGTCCGCGGCGATCGACTGCCCAAGCTCGGCGAAGAGGTCGATGCCGTCGATTTCGAGCTTTGGCACCGACTTGAGATGGATGAGGTCGGCGCCCTCGATGCGCAAGAGCATCTGTTGCCACAGCGCGCGCCGCGCGTCCGGCGTCATTGCCGCGAGACGGCGCGCATCGACCAGCGGCGCGTTGCAGCCGACGTGCGCGCCGGGAAACCACGACAGCACGCGCACGCCCGCAACGCGGTGCCGATGCAGCGCGAACAGCGCGAGCGGCGCGTCGCCGTCCAGCGCCGCGATGTAAATCTGGTCGGATTCGGGGACTCTGAGCGCGTCCACCCAGAGGCGGGTGAAGCCGATGTCCTGCGCCGGGGACTCGAGGGCGCCCGCCGCGAGGGCGCGCCAGGTCGGCTCGACGTCGTCCAGCCGGTGCCAGACGCGGACCGCGATGTCGCCGGTTCGCGACACGCCGGGGGCAGCAATGGCCGCCGAGCGGTCGAGCACCAGCAGATCGGCGGTGGCCATGTCCGGTTAATCCTGCGTCCTGGATCGCGGCGCCAGTGTCGTGGGGCCGCGTGAATCAGCGGTTCACATTGCCGCGCCGGGCCGACGATCGAGGGGATTTCGCCGCTGAGGGTTAACGGCTGATCAGCCGAAATTCTGCAGCATCGGGAAGGTTTCGAGGAACCAGTAGCTGAGCCGGCTGAACTGCCCGGTGAGGAACAAAAGGCCCATCAGCACCAGCAGCACGCCGACGACCTTCTCGACCGTTCCCAGATGCCGCCGGAATCCCGAAAAGAACCCCAGGAACGGCCCGATCGCGATGCCGGCCAGCAGAAACGGCACGCCGAGGCCGAGCGAATAGACGCCGAGCAGCCCGGCGCCCTGCCAGGCGGTCTGCTGCGCCGAGGCGATCGACAGGATCACCGCGAGGATCGGGCCGATGCAGGGCGTCCAGCCGATGGCGAAGGCGAGGCCAAGGAGGAACCCCCCGACCGGGCCGCTGGCGGCAGCGGGCCCATTGGACCGCAGCTGCCGGTCGAGAAAGCCGATCCGGAACACGCCGAGGAAATGGAGGCCCATCGCGATGATGATCAACCCCGCGATGGGCGTGAGGATCGGGAGCGCCTGGCGGAACTGCTGCCCGATGGCCGTGGCCGTAGCACCGAAGGTCACAAAGACCAGCGAAAAGCCGAGGATAAAGAACAGCGAGGTGAACACGCTCCGCCGCCACATCACCCCCGCCGAGGCGCCGTCGGCGCGCAGCTGCTCGAAGCTGGCCCCGCTCATATAGGTGAGATAGGGCGGCACCAACGGGAGGACGCAGGGGCTGAGAAAGCTCAGCACGCCCGCGCCAAAGATGCCCGCAAAAGTCAGCCCGTTCATGGGGGGGTTCTATAGGCACCAGCCAGACGCGCAAGGTGCTCAACCCGCCGTGAACTCGTAGTCGGTCCCTTCCCCTGCGTAAGCGGGCGAAGGCGACGGATGGGGGCGGCCGCTGGCGCAATGCCTGGGGCCGCCCCCTCCACCGGCTTCGCCGGTCCCCCTCCCCCGTGCTGCGCACAGGGGAGGAACCCGACTGCCACTTGCCGCACTTGTCGCAGATCGCTAAGCGCTGGGACGAGCTGTTCCCGAGGCCAATCATGGCATCCCTCCCCGTCCGCATCGCGCCGTCGATCCTCTCCGCCGATTTTTCGCGGCTGGGCGAGGAAATTCGCGCCATCGAGGCGGCGGGTGCGGACTACATCCATGTCGATGTCATGGACGGCCATTTCGTGCCGAACCTCACGCTTGGGCCGGTGATCGTGCAGTGGCTGCGGCCCCTGACCAAGAAGACGCTCGACTGCCACCTGATGATCGCACCCGCTGACCCATTCGTCGCGGCGTTCGCCAAGGCCGGTGCCGACATCATCACGGTGCACGAGGAGGCTGGCCCGCACCTGCACCGCTCGCTGCAGGCGATACGCGCCGAAGGCAAGAAGGCGGGCGTGGCGATCAATCCGGCGACCCCGGTGTCGGCGATCGAGCATGTGATCGACGATGTCGATCTGATCCTGGTGATGAGCGTCAACCCCGGCTTCGGCGGGCAGAGCTTCATTGCGGAGTTGCTGGTCAAGCTGCGGCAGGCGAAGGCGCTCATCGGTGGCCGCAAGATCGATCTCGAGGTCGATGGCGGCATCAATCCGGGAACGGCAGCCCAGGTGGCGAAGGCCGGTGCCAATGTGCTCGTCGCCGGGAGCGACATCTTCAAGGGCAACGATCCCAAGACCTATGCATCGCGCATCGCGGCGCTCCGCTCCGCGGCAACGACGATCCGGGCCTGACGATGATCCCTCGCTATTCGCGCCCGGAAATGGTGGCCATCTGGTCGGCCGAGACGAAATATAGAATCTGGTTCGAGATCGAGGCGCACGCGACGACGCAGCTCGCCAATCTCGGCGTGGTGCCGAAAGCGGCGGCCGAGGCAGTATGGGCGAAGGGGAGCACCGCAAGCTTCGATGTGGCGCGTATCGACGAGATCGAAGCGACGACCAGGCACGACGTCATCGCCTTCCTGACGCACCTCGCCGAGATCGTCGGACCCGAGGCGCGGTTCGTGCACCAGGGGATGACTTCGTCGGACGTGCTCGACACCACGCTTGCCGTGCAGCTTTCCCGTGCGTCGGACATCCTGCTGGCCGATGTGGATGGGCTGCTTGCGGCGCTGCGGCGGCGCGCCAAGGAGCACAAATATTCGATCACCATCGGCCGCTCGCACGGCATCCATGCCGAGCCGACGACGTTCGGGATCAAGCTGGCCGAGGCCTATGCGGAGTTTGCCCGAGCCCGCGAGCGGCTGGTCGCGGCACGCAAGGAGATCGCGACCTGCGCCATCTCGGGGGCCATCGGCACCTTCGCCAATATCGATCCCACGGTCGAAGCCTATGTCGCGGAAAAGCTCGGGCTTGTGCCCGAAACCGTATCGACGCAGGTGATCCCCCGCGACCGCCACGCGATGTTCTTTGCGACCCTCGGCGTCGTCGCTTCGTCGGTGGAGCGGCTGGCGACCGAAATCCGGCATCTGCAGCGCACGGAAGTGCTGGAAGCCGAGGAGTACTTCGCGCCGGGACAGAAGGGCTCCTCGGCGATGCCGCACAAGCGGAATCCGGTTCTATCGGAGAACCTTACCGGGCTCGCGCGGCTGGTGCGCGGCATGGTGACGCCGGCGCTCGAGGATGTCGCGCTTTGGCATGAGCGCGATATTTCGCACTCCTCGGTCGAGCGGATGATCGGGCCGGACGCGACGGTGACGCTCGACTTTGCGCTGGCCCGGTTGACCGGGCTCATCGATAAGCTCGTGGTTTACCCCGACAACATGCGGCGTAACCTCGACCTGCTCGGCGGACTGCACAATTCGCAGCGCGTGCTGCTGGCGCTGACTCAGGCCGGCATGAGCCGCGATGACGCCTATGCTGCCGTGCAGCGCAACGCCATGCAGGTCTGGGAGATGCGCGGCGACCGCGCCGGCCAGTTCGCGAAACTGCTCAAGGCCGACCCAGCGATGTCTCGGCCCGGCTCAAGCCCGCTGAGATCGACGCCATGTTCGATGACTTCTATCATCTGAAGCACGTCGACATGATCTTCGAGCGCGTCTTCGGGCCCGAGCCGTGAGCATCGTCTACGCGCAGGAGCAGTCGCTCCCGGTCGCTGACTACGTGACCGTGCTCAGCGAAACCACGATGCGCGAGAAGCGGCCGCTCAAAAACGCCGTCCGCATCGGCGAGATGATCGCGGGCGCCAATTTCATTGTGACGGCGCGGGAAAAGGGCGTGATCCTCGGCCTCGCGCGCTGCATCACCGACCATGCCTGGGTCGCCTATTGCGCCGAGCTCGCCGTCAGGGAAAGTGCGCAAGGCAAGGGCGTCGGCCGCGGTATTCTCGAATTCTGCATGCGCACCCTTGGGCCGGGCATTGGCATTGGGCTGTTTTCCGAGCCCAACGCCCTCGCTTTCTATGAGCACCTCGGCCTGATGCGGCTCGACAATGGGTTCTTCTCCAACCGTATCGACCGCGATTAATCCGCCTTCGCGGCAAATGCACCCAGGATGGCCGGCCAGCCATTGGCGCCCGAAATGCCCGCCCGCATCTCGGCATGCCGTTCCCCGAAGCGCTCGATGTTGCGGTGCTCGAGTGTCACCAGCGTGCCGGTGCCGTCCGGCTGGAACAGGATTTCAACCTCGGTGACGAGGGTGGACTCGTATCGATAGTCGGCTCCCAGCTGCCAGTTGAGCACCAGCCGCTTGCCCGGCTCATAGGCGAGCACGCTGCCCCACTCGCAGGTCGAGCCGTTGGCGCCCTTCTCATACCAGCGGCCACCGACACGCGGCTCGAGCACGGCTTCCACCAGCGTCGTGCCGGGGTTCGCGGATTTGTCGCGCGGCCACCATTGGTCGAAGCGGTTGGCGAAGAGGTCGAATGCCGCGGCGGGCGCGAGCTTTACCCGGACCTGCTGGCGCACCGGTGCGGATGTGATGGTCTGATGCATGGTCACTTCTGCTTCTCCTGATTGTCCCTGTCGAATTGCGCGTCGGCCGTTTCGGCGAACGCCTTGAGCGCATCGGCCCAGAACTGGTCGAGCCAGTGGCGCAGCGGCCCGAGGCCCTGCGGATCGATCTGGTAAACGCGCCGCGTCCCTTCGGCCGTGTCGGTCACGAGGCCGGCCTCCTTGAGCACCTTGAGATGCTGCGATACGGCCGGCCGGCTGACCGGCAGCCGCGCCGCGAGCTCGCCCACCGAGCGGGGTCCGCGTCGCAGGCTTTCGAACACCTGGCGGCGGGTCGGATCGGCGAGAGCCGCAAGTGCGTTTGTTACGTTAGCCATGACTTACCGTAAGCTGTCGCTTACGCTCGAGTCAAGCCGCTTGTTTGGACGCGGCGGCGCCGCTAGGTCGCGGACATGAAGATTGCAGATGTCGACATCCTGATCGCGCCGGGCCTCGGCAACTCGCCGGCCGGACACTGGCAGCGGCGCTGGGGCGCGCGCATGTCGAACGCCCGCTTCATCGAGCAGGACAACTGGGACCATCCGGTGCTCGCCGACTGGATCGCGCGCATCCACCAGGAAATCATGTTCTCGACGCGGCCCGTGGTGCTGATCGGCCACTCGATGTCGGTGGGCGCTATCGTCATCGCCGCGCGAACGCTGGCCGACACGAAAGTGCGCGGCGCGTTCCTCGTCTCGCCGCCGGATTTCGAGGGCGATGCGCTCCCTGCCGAAGCGAGGCCGTTCGCGCCACCGACCGATCCCCTGCCCTTCCCCTCGATGGTCGTGGTCTCGACCACCGATCCGCTGGTGACCGTCTCGCGGGCGCGCGAGTTCGCGGCGGACTGGGGCAGCGATCTGCAGCTTGCCGGCGACGCCGGCCACATCAACGTCGCCTCCGGCCACGGTCCATGGCCCGAGGGGCTGCTGATGTTCGCCGAACTCATGAAACGGCTGAAGTGATGCGGGGCCTGACGCTCCACCTCTGGCGCCACGCCAAGGCCGAAAAGGGCGACGCGGGGATCGCCGATTTCGATCGCAAGCTGACCGCGGGCGGAGCACGCGCCGCGGCGAGATGGCGATGGTCATTGTCGCTCGGCCGAACTGGCCGACTCGCATCCTGTGCTCGACGGCGCAGCGAACGCGCGAGACATTGGCGCCGCTCGTCCTCGCGCTGGGTGCCGAGGCCTCGATCGAGCTCACCCGGCGCATCTACGACGCGAGCCCCGGAACGCTGCTCCACCTGGTACAGGCGCAGTCGTCCGAATCCGACTCGCTGATGCTGGTCGGGCACAATCCGGGACTCGAGACGCTCGCGGGGCTCCTCACGAGCGGTGGCGAGGCGGCCGCGCTGCATCGATTCCGCCAGGGCCTTCCGCCCGGTGCCCTCGCCGTTCTGCAGTTCGACGCCGACCGGTGGCCGGAAATCGCACCCGGGAACGGTCAGTTGATCGCGTTCGAGACGCCCCGCGACTAGGCCTCGGCCGCGATCTGGGCCCGAGCCGCGAGCAGGAGCTCGGCCAGCTTCGCGCGAATCGCCGGCTCGGAGATCGACACCGCCTGCGCGGACAGATCGGCCATTGCCTTGTGCACAACCGCCTCGTCCGCACCCGCACCGAAGCCGGCCGCGACCACCGAAGCGGCGTAGTCTTTCGCGGCTTCACCCCCGAGGCCCAGCTGCTCGGCGGCCCACATGCCGAACAGCCTGTTGCGCCGCGCCGTCGCGCGAAACCGCAGGTCGCCGTCATGCGCGAACCGAGCCTCTTCGGCCCTTTCCCGATCCTCGAACTCCACCATCGCTTCCTCCACTGCGGGACGCCGGCCTTAAGGCAGCATCGCGAACGCTGCCGGACGACCCCGATCAATTCATCCAAAACTAGCGCATTTGCCCACAAAACGCGGGCAAATCTCGACAAGTTTCCGGCCCGACGGTGCGGTCTTTAAACCGCTTGCTTTCGCCTGCCGTTCTGGCGCATGAACGCCGCACCCCTCCCACATTGCCATGGAATTCTCCATGAACCGCCGCCGGAAAATCTATGAAGGCAAGGCAAAGGATCTCTATGAAGGCCCCGAGCCGGGTACGCTCGTCCAGTATTTCAAGGACGATGCCACCGCCGGCAATGGTGCCAAGCACGAGATCATCGATGGCAAGGGCGTACTGAACAACCGGATCTCCGAGTTCATCTTTACGCGCATCAATCAGCTCGGCATCCCGACCCACTTCATCCGGCGCATCAACATGCGCGAGCAGCTGATCAAGGAAGTCGAGATCGTGCCGCTCGAAGTCGTCGTGCGCAACGTCGCCGCCGGCTCGCTGGTCAAGCGTCTGGGGCTACAGTCGGGCACGCAGCTGCCGCGTTCGATCATCGAGTTCTACTACAAGGACGACGCACTCAACGACCCGATGGTCTCGGAGGAGCACATCACGGCCTTCGGCTGGGCCACCCCTCCCGAGCTCGACGACATCATGAGCCTCGCCGTCCGGGTGAACGACTTCCTCACCGGCCTGTTCATGGGCGTCGGCATCCAGCTCGTCGACTTCAAGATCGAGTGCGGCCGGCTCTACGAGAACGACACCATGCGGATCGTGCTGGCCGACGAAATCTCGCCGGACAATTGCCGGCTGTGGGACATCAAGACCCACAACAAGCTCGACAAGGACCGCTTCCGCGAGGACTTCGGCGGCCTGGTCGACGCCTATCGCGAAGTCGCGCAGCGTCTCGGCATCCTCACCGAAACCGATAATGCCCTGACCACCGGCCCGCGGCTCGTTCAGTAGGTTCGGCTACCAATGCGCGCGCGTGTCATCGTCACCCTCAAGGCCGGCGTCCTCGATCCGCAGGGCCAGGCGATCAACGGATCGCTGAAGAGCCTCGGCTTTGCCGGCGTGTCCGGCATCCGCCAGGGCAAGATCTTCGACGTCGAAATCGGCGAGACCGATCCCGGCGCCGCCAGGCTCAGCCTCGCCGCGATGTGCGAGAAGCTGCTCGCCAACACCGTGATCGAGAACTACGCGATCGAGCTGGTCTAGACCGACAGCGCCGGCGGCCGCTCGGCCCCGGTGACGCTGTGCGTCTGCTCGAAGATTGGCCGGACCTCGATACGGCCGATCTTGGCGATCTCGCTGGCGACCGCGATCCCCACGGCCTCCTCGGTGTCCTTCGCCTCGATCACGAAGAAGCCGCCGACCCACTCCTTGGCCTCGGCGAACGGGCCGTCGGTGCGGCGCACCCGGCCCTTCCGCACCCGGATGTTGATGGCCGTCCTCGGCTCCTGCAGCGGCGCCGCGAGGATCAGCTGGCCGCGCCGACGCAATTCGTGATCTTCCTCGATCGTCGCATCGGTCAGCTTCTGCATGTCCGCCAGCGACATGCCGGCAAAGCTCGTTTCGTCGAAATAGACCAGGCACATGAACTTCATGGTGCGCACTCCCTTGCTTGTTCGGCTACGCGACGAATGGCTTCGAAGGAAATCGACATTTGGCAGACCGGCTCGCGCCTCGCACTGCGGTTTTCGAGTCACACCTGCCGCCAATCGCGACGCGCAACGGTTTCGAGCCCTCGCCGCCTCCCGCGAATCCGATAGAGCAGGTGCGCGCCCAGCGTATTCAGTGTGTTGACCATGCTCAAAACCGTCTCGCTTTCCCTCCTGTTCCTCCTTACGCTTGGGGTCTTCGTCGCCGCTTATGCGACGCTGCCGACCTGATCGTCGGGTTCACGCACTCTTTGCGGCACCAAGGGCGCCGCTCGGCCCAAAATGGCGAACATCGTCGTCCTGAGCGTCCCCGCCTGGGGCCACCTTAATCCTGTCCTGCCCATCATTGCCGAGCTCGTCCGCCGCGGCCACAGCGTGACCGTCTTCGACGAGCCGCCATTCGCCGGCGCTGTCGAAGCGCTCGGGGCAAAATTCGTCGCCTATCCACCAGCTATGAGCATGCAGGACATGGCCGCCGTCCTCATGAACGGCGACCTGATGGCGACCTTCGAGCTGTTCCTGCGCATCACGCCAAAGCTCTACGCCTCTTGCTTGCGGCAATTGCGCGACGCCAAGCCCGACGCGCTGATCATCGACGGCATTGCGCTCTGGGGCGAACTGCTTGGCCGCAGGCTGCGCGTGCCGACCGTCGTTACCAGCCCGTTCTTCGCCTACGAGCTCGGCCGCAACGCGGCGCCCGGCGAGTTCCGCCAGAACCTCGCGCGCTTCGTGCGCATCCTGCCGCGGCTGGTCTGGGGCTGGATCCGCGTCGCGCTCGACGGCCTGCTGCTCCTGCCGTTCAACTGGCCGCTGCCGCTCCATTGGCCATTGCTGCCGATGCGCGGCGACCTGACGCTGATGCTCACGAGCAAAGCGCTGCACCCGCCCTCGCCGATCTTTTCGCGGCGCGGCTGGCAATTCGTCGGCGCCATGATCGACGGCAAGACGCGCCCGGACCGCTTCGACTTCTCCCGCCTCGACGGCCGCCCGATCATCTACGTCTCGCTGGGGACGCTGATTTTCGGCAAATCGAGCTTCTATGAGCGCTGCATCGAGGCGCTGAGCGACTTCCCCGGCCAGATTCTGCTTTCGGCCGGACGCGGCAGCGACCTCAAGCGCTTCGCGCACGCGCCCGAGAACTTCATCGTCGCCGAAACCTTTCCGCAGCTCGACGTGCTGCAGCGCGCCGCGATCTTCGTCACCCCCGCCGGGCTCAACAGCCTCCATGAAGCGCTGTGGTTTGGCGTGCCGATGGTCGCCGTGCCGCAGCATTTCGAACAGCTTCACAACGCCGAGGCGATGGCCCGGGGCGGCGCCGGCATCATGCTCGATGCCGAAGCCTTCGGGGGCACCGTCTCGTCGGCGGAACTCCGCGCCGCGGTGGACACCATTGCCTCGGACCTCGATGGGTTTCGCCAGCGGGCCGCTGACCTTGGACGATCGCTCAAGCAGGCCGGCGGCTATGTCGCGGCGGCGGATGCTGTGGAGAACATGGCGCGGCCATAGCGGCAGGTCTCGTCGTTACGAGGCGCTTAACCTAACCGTCACAATGCTCGCTTAACGAGTCGATCCTATAAACGCCCGCGCCCGCCAGAGAGCGGGTGCGCCCGAACCTCAAGACCTGATCCCATGCTCAAGACCTTTGCCCTGTCGGCCCTCTTCTTCCTGACCCTCGGCGTGATGTTCGCCGCTTACGCGTCGGTGCCCGTCGGCGCGTAATCGCGCCCACGTCCCGTCGCAGTTTTCCGCATTGAGCATCGACGTTCACCCTCGCGTAAAGCACCGCGAGCGCTGACGGCGCATCTGGCCGAGGCGGCGCTCCTAACCTCGAGTGTGCGGCATGTCAGGTCAGGCTGGGTTGGCACCAGCACGCGGATGTCGAGGCCAATGGCAGCCGGAGCCATCGGCCGTCGCGGTGGCGACGGAGTAAGCTTGGAGGTTCCCGGGCCTCGTGACACGGCCGCTGCCGGGCCTTGCGTTCCTGCCCAAGACTCACCAATAACGGCGCATGAAATCGGCCGTCATCGTCTTTCCGGGTTCCAATCGCGACCGCGACATGATCGCGGCGCTGACCAAGATCGGCGGCCCGCCGGCCGTCGTCTGGCACAAGGAAACGAGCCTCCCCGACGCCGACCTCTATGTGATCCCCGGCGGCTTCTCCTACGGCGACTATCTGCGTTCGGGCGCGATCGCCGCGCGCTCGCCGATCATGCAGGCGGTACGCGACAAGGCTGCCAAGGGTGCCTTCGTCCTCGGCGTCTGCAACGGCTTCCAGGTGCTGACCGAGGCGGGGCTGCTGCCCGGCGTGCTGATGCGCAACGCCTCGCTCCGCTTCGTCTGCCGCGAGGTGAAGCTGCGCGTCGAGAGCACCGACACAGCCTTCACGCGCGGCTATCTCAAGGGCCAGGTGATCCGCACGCCGGTGGCCCACCATGACGGCAATTATTTCGCCGATGCCGCGACGCTCAAATCCGTCGAGGACAACGGGCAGGTCGCGTTCCGCTACGCCGAGGGCACCAATCCGAACGGCTCGGCCAACGACATCGCTGGCGTCTTCAACGCGCAGAAGAACGTGCTTGGCCTGATGCCGCACCCTGAAGACCTGATCGAGAGCGCACAGGGCGGCATCGACGGCCGGGGGCTGTTCTCGGGCCTCCTTGCCGTCGCCTGAAAATGGAGGAGCGCAACGTCCTCGGCGAGCCGCTGGCACCCTGTTCGGACGATCCCCTCACCGGCTTCTTCCGCAACGGCTCGTGTTTCGCCGGGCCCGAGGGTCAGAGCCGCCACACGGTCTGCGCGCTGATGACCCCGGAGTTCCTCGCCTTCTCGAAATCGCGCGGCAACGACCTTTCGACGCCGCGCCCGGACATGGCATTTCCCGGCCTCAAACCGGGAGACCGCTGGTGCCTGCTGGCGCCACGTTGGGTGGAAGCGCTGCAGGCTGGCGTCGCGCCACGCATCGTGCTGCTCGCGACCCACGAGGCCGTGCTCGACTACACGGACATCGCGACGCTCAAGGCGCATGCGGTCGATCTGAGCTGAGCAACCAGCCGCGATAGCGCACCAGCCGTCCGACAAGCGGCAGCGCAATCTCCACCGAGAACTGAAACCGGCCGTCCGGTGCGGATTCTCCGGCGACGACGCGCGGCATCAGGAAGCGCGGCATCGGCACGCCCAGGACGTCCCAGCGTCGCAGCACCAGCGACAGCGCACCGGCGCTGACCACGACGGCCATGCCGAACCGCGCGGGGCCGAACCGCTCGACGATCAGCCGGTCATGGCGACCGCGACCCTCGGACTGCGTAGTTTGCATGCGGTGCCGACCGAACTCGCGGGTCCACACTTCGGCGATCCCGTGCCGAGTCATCGTCACGCGAACCGGCAAATCGGTGCCGCCGGGCGGCAAGCGGAAGGCCCGCGCGATAATGCGGCCGAGCACGGTTGTGGCCCCCTCCACCTCGGCGCGGCCTTCGAGCGTGAGCGGCCGTGCGGTGCCGTGGACCGTCTGGATGGCCGGAGGCAGCTCGATATACGCCTGACCGAGCAGACGCTCGTAGAGCTCACCCTCTGAGATGCTGCGCACGCCGCTCGAAATACCGCGCCGCACGAACATTGCTTCGTAGTCGGCAAGCTCGAGCTCGTGATGCGCGGGGCGCGCACCCAGCGCCGGCACCTGCCCCTCGAGGCATTTGCGGATGATCGCTTCGATCGCCATCGAGGGAATGAGCGGCCCGACGTCGCCTTCGGCGAGCATGTGCCAGCTCGCGCTCCGGCCCCCGCCCGCGACCGCGACGAACATGCCGCCGCGGTGCTCGCCCCAGCGGAAGGTGTTGACCGCCCAGTCCATCAGCGGCGCCAGCGGCACGAGCGACGGCAGCAGCTTGATGCGTACCAGCCAGGCGCAGAGCCACAGCAGACGGTGGAGGATCGCCGGGGTCGGGCCGGCGCCGGTCCAGATCGTCTGGGCATCTGGCCAATCTTCGGCGAGCACCTCGAGGTCCGGCACTTCGACCAGTGCGAAGCGAATGGGGGACAGCGGCACCTTGCCTGGCACCGCGACGGTCATCGTCCGGCTCGAGATCATGCCGTGGAGGGTGCGCCATGCGCCATCGACCCGCACCTTCACAGGCTTGCCGGCATAACTCGCAATGGCACGGATGACATTGAGGCCGACGATCGCGAACGGCGACGGCGCGATACCCGCGATGATCGAACTCGATCCGCGGCACGTCGCGGCCGAGTTCGCCGGACGACTGCTGCCGTCAGTACCGGAAAGCTGCTCGCGCCGGCGAGGACGAAACGCCCTGCGGCCCTGGCCTC
Organism: uncultured Alphaproteobacteria bacterium; assembly: GCA_963848625.1. Classification (GTDB taxonomy): domain Bacteria; phylum Pseudomonadota; class Alphaproteobacteria; order Rhizobiales; family Devosiaceae; genus Devosia_A. Next base: position 1,073,074 of record CAWKEC010000007.1, on the reverse strand, counting down.
GCCGTCGAACGCCGCGATGCCTTTGACGAACCCCACCGCGTCGGCGAGATCGATCCAGTGGGCGCCGGCGGCAAGGGCTGCGCGCACCACGCGGTAGGGGTCGCGGCCGTAGAGCTGGAACGGACCCGCGGCGTCGACCACGATATCGGGCCGCAACGCCGCGAGAGCGGCCTCCGGAACGGCGCGATCAAATTGCGCCGCCTCCAGGGTGGCCGCACGCGTTCGCGCCGCACAGAAGCGCTGGGCCCTCGCCAGATCGCGGCCAGCCACGATCAGCGTCAGGCGCGGCTCGTCGATCAAGAGGTCGACCAGCCGCCCGCCAAAAGTGCCATAACCGCCGATGATCAGAACGCGCATGCAATCCCCTGCAAAGGGCGAGAGTTCTCTATATTGCGTCGATGCCATAAGCTATTAGGACCGCCAGTTGCAGCCCCGTACCCAGACCCGATGGCCTTCGATAACAACCGCGAAATCACCCCGCAGCTCGTCGCCGATCACGGGCTGAAGCCGGACGAATACCAGAAGATCCTGAAGCTGATCGGCCGCGCGCCGACCTTCACCGAGCTCGGCATCTTCTCGGCGATGTGGAACGAGCACTGCTCCTACAAGTCGAGCAAGAAGTGGCTGCGCACGCTGCCGACCAGCGGGCCGCGCGTGATCCAGGGGCCGGGCGAAAACGCCGGCGTGGTCGATATCGGCGACGGCCAGGCTGCTGGTCTTCAAGATGGAGTCGCACAACCATCCCTCCTACATCGAGCCCTATCAGGGCGCGGCGACCGGGATGGGCGGCATCCTCCGCGACGTGTTCACCATGGGCGCGCGGCCGATTGCGGCGATGAACGCGCTGCGCTTCGGCGCGCCGTCGCATGAGAAGACCCGCCATCTCGTCTCCGGCGTCGTCGCCGGCGTCGGCGGCTATGCCAATTCGTTCGGCGTGCCGACCGTCGGCGGCGAGGTCGAGTTCGACGAGCGCTACAACGGCAACATCCTCGTCAATGCCTTCGCCGCCGGCCTCGCCGACATTGACAAGATCTTTTACTCCAAGGCCGAGGGCGTCGGCCTGCCGGTGGTCTATCTCGGCGCCAAGACCGGCCGCGACGGCGTCGGCGGCGCGACGATGGCCTCCGCCGAGTTCGGTAATGACATCGAGCAAAAACGCCCGACCGTGCAGGTCGGCGACCCGTTCACCGAAAAGCGCCTGCTCGAAGCCTGCCTCGAGCTGATGGCGACCGGCGCGGTCGTCGCCATCCAGGACATGGGCGCCGCGGGCCTCACCTGCTCGGCCGTCGAGATGGGCGCCAAGGGTGACCTCGGCATCGCGCTCGATCTCGACAAGGTGCCGGTGCGCGAAGTCGATATGACGCCTTACGAGATGATGCTGAGCGAAAGCCAGGAGCGCATGCTGATGGTGCTCCGCCCCGCCAAGGAAGCCGCAGCTAGAGCCGTGTTCCAGAAATGGGAGCTGGATTTCGCCACTGTCGGCATCACCACCAGCGACCTGCGCTTCCGCGTCAAATGGCAGGGCAAGGTGGTGGCCGACCTGCCGATCAAGGATCTCGGCGACCAGGCGCCCGAATACGATCGGCCGTGGACCAAGCCGGTCGCACCGGCGCCGCTCGAGCTCACCGACGTGCCGCAGATGGACGTCGCAGAGGCGCTGCTGAAGCTTCTCGGCTCACACGCCGGATCGTCGCGACGCTGGGTCTATGAGCAGTACGACACCTGGATCCAGGGCAACTCGCTGCAGCGGCCGGGCGGCGACGCCGGCGTGATCCGCGTCGATGGGCCGAACCCCGACAAGGCCCTCGCCTTCTCCTCCGACGTCACGCCCCGCTATTGCGAGGCCGATCCTTACGAGGGCGGCAAGCAGGCCGTCGCCGAATGCTGGCGCAACCTCACCGCCGTCGGTGCCGAGCCGATCGCCGCGACCGACAACCTCAATTTCGGCAATCCCGAGCGACCCGAGATCATGGGCCAGCTTGCCGAGGCGGTGCGCGGCATTTCCGACGCCTGCCGGGCGCTCGACTTCCCGATCGTTTCCGGGAACGTCTCGCTCTACAACGAGACCAACGGCCAGGGCATCCTGCCCACCCCGACCATCGGCGGCGTCGGCCTCCTCGGCAACTGGAAGCGCAGCGCGAGCATCGGTTTTGCCGGCGAAGGCGAGCCGATCCTGCTGGTCGGCGCGCCCGACTGGTGGGGCAGCCATCTCGGCCAGTCGCTCTACTCTGCGCGAACTGTTCGGCCGCAAAGACGGCCCGCCGCCGCCGGTCGACCTCGCCGCCGAAAAAAAGGCCGGCGATCTCGTCCGCATCCTGATCCGCGACGGCAAGGCGACCGCGGTGCACGACCTCTCGGGCGGTGGTCTCGCGGTTGGGCTGGCGGAAATGGCGATGGCTTCGGGCATCGGCGCCAAGATCAACCAGCTCGAGGGAGGCGACGCGATCCCGCAGTTCTTCGGCGAGGACCAGGGGCGCTACCTCATCACCGTCCGCCGCGATTTCCTCGAGAGCTTCTACGACCAGATTTATCCCTATACAGGTCTCTTCGTGCCGTGGATCGGCACCACCGGCGGCACCCTGCTGAAGCTGGGCAATGCGCGCGGCATTCCGGTGAGCGAATTGCGCTCGGCGCACGAGGGCTGGTTCCCGGCGTATATGGCGGGAGAAATTGCAGCGTAGGGCTGGAAGCGGCGTGACAGGACGACGAAGGCCAAGCACTGGGATGTCATCCCGGCGAAGGCCGGGATCCAGTATCCCCAGCGGCTCCAGTGCTTACTGGACCCCGGCCTTCGCCGGGGTGACATCGAGGGTGAGCGAGGCATCGGCCCATCGCCGCCCTTCATTGAACCCCTTCACCCCGCGTGCCATATCTCTGGAGCACCTGCGGCGGATAACTCTCATGCCCATGACGGCATCCGAAATCGAGAAGCGGATCAAGGCGGCCATTCCGGACGCGACGATCGAATTGCGCGACCTCGCCGGCGACGATAACCATTGGGCGGCGACGATCACGTCGGCGGCATTCCGCGGCAAGACGCGGGTTCAGCAGCACCAGATGGTCAATGCCGCCTTCGGCACGGACATGGGCACGACTCTCCACTCGCTGGCGATCCAGACCGCCATCCCGGCCTAGTCCATCGTCAAATCCCGATGAACGCCTCGACAGTGGGCGCGTCCGGGATTATCTATCGGCCAAACTTGAGCCAGGCCCGAAAGGCAAGACCATGAGCGACATCAACGCCACCATCGACCAGCAGGTGAAGGGCAATGACGTGTTCCTCTATATGAAGGGCACGCCGGATTTCCCGATGTGCGGTTTCTCAAGCCGCGTGGTGCAGATTCTCGACTACCTCGGCGTCGACTACAAATCGGCCAACGTGCTCGAGAACCAGGAGCTGCGCGAGGGCATCAAGGCCTACGCCAACTGGCCGACCATTCCGCAACTCTACGTCAAGGGCGAGTTCGTCGGCGGTGCCGACATCGTCACCGAGATGTTCCAGGCCGGCGAGCTGCAGTCACACCTGGCGGAAAAGGGCGTCGCGACCAAGCAGGTGGCGTGAGGGGCTTCAGGTCCGCTGTTTATGCGGCCCTGGATTCCCGCCTTCGCGGGAATGACACCGTGCTTCGAGGAGCCCAGAGTGCTTCGCGGGACGCGGGGTCACGCGCAGGAAGGAAACGGTGTGCTTCGATCTGCCGATCGCCTGCGTGATGATCCCCATCACAAACTCTCGCTTCACCCTCTGCCAGCCAAGGCGTAAGCGCCGAGCATGAGCCTCGCTGCCACCTCCCCCGCCCGCTCCGTCGCCGTCCCGCTGATCGTCGTGGTGATCGCGGGCTGCCTCATCGCCGCCGTCACCAATGGCGTGCGCAACAGTTTCGGCCTCTTCACGCTGCCGGTGACCAGCGGGCTCGGGATTTCGCGGGAGACCTGGGCCCTGGCGATCGCCATCCAGAACATCGCCTGGGGCATCGCCCAGCCGTTCGCCGGCGCCATTGCCGACCGCTACGGCACCGGCCGCGTCGTCGCCGTCGGGCTCGCCGTATATGCCGTCGGGCTCGTGCTCTCCGCCGTCTCGCCGACCGGAACGGCGCTCTATTTCACCGCCGGCATCGTCGCCGGCGCCGGCTTTGCGACCTGCAGCTTCTCGATCATCATGGCCGCCTTCGGCCGCGCCGTACCGCCGGAGAAGCGCAGCTTCATCTTCGGCATCGCGACCGCCGCGTCATCGTTCGGCCAGTTCCTGTTCGCGCCGATCAGCCAGGGCTTCATCTCGGCGTTCGGCTGGCAGTCGGCGTTCATCTGGCTTGCGGCGATCGTCGTCTGCGCGCTGCCGCTCACCGCCGGACTGCGCGGCCGCAGCGAAAGCGTGCCCGGCGAAGCCGACCTGCCGTTCATGGAGGCGATCGCCCGCGCCTGGGGCTACGGCTCCTACCGGCTGCTGGTGATCGGCTTTTTCGTCTGCGGCTTCCACCTCGCCTTCATCAGCGTCCACCTGCCGGCATACCTGGTCCAGTGCGGACTGCCGCCGTCGGTGGGCAGCTGGTCGCTCGCGATCATCGGACTGTTCAACATCGCGGGCTCGCTGCTCTCGGGTTATCTCGGCAGCCGCGTGCCCAAGCAATTGCTGCTGGCCTCGATCTACCTCGGCCGCGCCATCGCTTTTGCGCTGTTCATGCTGCTGCCGGTGACGCCAGCCAGCGCCTATGTCTTTTCGGCCGCTATCGGGTTGCTCTGGCTCTCGACCGTGCCGCTGACCGCCGGGCTCGTCAGCCTCTTCTTCGGGCCGCGTTATATGGGGATGCTCTACGGCATCGCCTTTTTCAGCCACCAGGTCGGCTCCTTCATGGGCGCCTGGCTCGGCGGCTACGTGTTCGACACCACCGGCTCCTACTCCATCATGTGGTATCTCGGGATCATGCTCGGCGTCGGATCGGCAGCGCTGCACCTGCCGATCAAGGAGCTCGCGTCGGCGCGGTTTTTCGCCCGAGCCGCGTGATCCATCGCATTGTGACGATCAAGCGCTTGCATTGAGCGGCCCCGAGGTTCAATCAGATTCGCTCCGCGCCACCCTCCCGGCGCCCGGAATTCACATGCTCGAACAGGCTGTTGGGACGCGCAAGCTGTCGCGTCCCGAATTCATTGCCCTCGCGGCGGCGATCATGGCGCTCAACTCGATCGCCATCGACGTGATGCTGCCGGCGCTGCCCTATATGGGGCGCGACCTCGGCGTCAGCGACGAGAACGAGCAGCAGCTCGTGGTGTCGGCCTACATGGTCGGCTTCGGCGCGGCGCAGATCGTCTTCGGGCCGATCACCGATCGCTTCGGCCGCCGGGCGCCGCTGTTCTTCGGCATCGGCCTCTACCTCGTCTGCACGCTGATCGCGACCTTCATCCCGAACTTCTGGGTGCTGCTCGGCTTCCGCTTCATCCAGGGCATCGGCGCCGCCGCCACGCGCGTCGTCGCCATGTCGGCGATCCGTGACCGCTACTCGGGCCGCGAGATGGCGTCGATCATGTCGCTGGTGTTCATGACCTTCATGGTGATCCCGATCATCGCGCCGGGCGTCGGCCAGGTGATCCTGATCGGCTTCAAGTGGCACTACATCTTCCTGTTCATGACTGCGCTCGCCGGCGTCATCGGCATCTGGGCGTGGTTCCGGCTGCCGGAAACGCTGCGCCCTGAGTATCGCCGGCCACTCTCACTGAAAGTCATCGGCGAGGGCTTCCGCGTGGTGTTCACCAACCGCTCGGCGATCTTTTACGGCCTCAACGGCATGTTCCTGTTCGGCGCGATGTTTGGCTTCATCATCTGCACGCCGCAGATCTTCGTCGACTACTACGGCCTCGGTGCGCTGTTCCCGGTCGCCTTCGCGTTCGTCGCGGCCTTCATGTCGCTCGCCCAGTTCGCCAACTCGCAGATCGTCAAGCGCTTCGGCACGCGCCGGGTCAGTCATCTGTCGGTCTTCGCCTACATCGCCTGCGCCGTGACGCTCGCGGTCATGAGCATCGGACATCCGCCGTTCTGGGCGTTCTACGCCGTGCTCATGGTGCTGCAGTTCTTCTTTGCCTGGGCGAGCTCCAACATGAACTCGCTGAGCATGGAACCGCTCGGCGCTGTTGCGGGCACCGCCGCCGCGGTCTTCGGCTTCATGCAGACCGTGGGCGGCGCGATCATCGGCACCTTCATCGGCCAGCAGTACAACGGCACCCTGACCCCGAACGCGCTCGCCTGGACCAGCATGGGCATTCTGGTGCTGCTCTCGACGCTGATCGCCGAACGCGGGCGGCTGTTCGGCATGGGCGTCGAATACAAGAAGGTTCCGGTAGTCGCCGAATAGCCGGCCTCAGACGGCCTTGTGCGCGACGAAGATCGTCCAGCCAAAGAGCGGCCGGATGCGGCGGAGATAGGTGCGCCACTGCTCGTTGGAGAGCTCGAGCACGTCGTCGCGGTCGCGATGCCCGGGGTTTTCGCGCACCCAGCGGAGCGTCGCGTGCCGATGGTGGCTCGCATAGCGCTCGATAGTCGGCGTCCGACGCTGAGATCATCGCCGAGACCTCCGCCCCGTGGCGCTGGATCACCGAGGTCAGCTCGATCGGGTCGGGAGGCAGGTGCTCGTGCGTGGCAACCACCGGACGATGCTTGAGCGTCAGGTCGCCCACCACGATCGCGCCGCCAGGCTTGGCGGCGGCGGCCATCCAGTCGATGGCGGCGACGAACCCACCCAGCGCCTCCACGGCGCCGAGGCACATCACCACGTCACAGCTCCCGGGCGGCAGAGCGAATTGGTCTGCCTCTTCCTCGATGAACCGCAGCGTGCCGCGACCGGGTCGCTTCTGTCGCGCGGTGGCGATGAAGGAGGCATTCGTGTCGACACCGGTGCCTTCGATCGCAAAGCGATCGGCCCATTGCCGCATCACCCAGGCCTTGCCGCACCCGATATCGAGCACGTTGAGGCCGTCGCGGATGTCGCAATAGTCGTCGAGCAGCCTGAGCTTCCGGTCTGTAACCGGGTTCTGGATCTCGATGTCGGCGTCGGCAATCGCCCAATAGTCGGCAAGGTTCAAAGCGCGCCTCCTCCGCTCCGTCGGGCGACTATAACGTGAAGACCTCGCGGCGCAGAAACTCCAGCTATCCTTATCGGTCGCGATCAGCAGCCCGCCGCCGGTCTGCTCCGGCCGGTAGGGCGACCCGTCGAGACGGGCCACATAGGCTCCGGCCTCCGCGCAGATCAGCGTGCCCGGCGCGTGGTCCCACGGCATGAGCTTGTTGAACTGCAGCGCGTGGCAGTGCCCGCTCGCCATGGTGCGGTAGTCGTGCCCGGCCACGCGATAGTTCGCCGAGATCGCGAGCTTGGCGAAATTGGCAAGAATCTCCGGCTTCCTCGCCTTGGGCAGGAAGCTGATCGAGACATGCGCGACCGTTTCGGACAAGGGCACGGGCGCCGCGACCTTCAGGCGCTCGCGGCTGCCGTCCGGCCGGACCAACCACGCCCCGCCGCCGCGTTCGGCCAGCACCCAGTCGTCACCCATCGGGTCGTAGATGATCGCGGCAACGGTCTCGCCCCGCTGGACCACCGCCGCCATAACGGCGAACAGCGGCAGGCCTGCAGCAAAGTTCGCAGTGCCGTCGACCGGATCGAGTGTGATCGCGAGATCCGCGCCGGCAAGCTGTCCAAGCAAGCCCTCATCGGCAGCCACTGCCTCTTCGCCGATGACGACGGCCTCAGGCCAGCGCCGTCCGATCTCAGCAGTAACGCGTTTCTCAGCCTCGGTGTCGGCTTCCGTCACCAAATCCGTCGCGCTCGACTTGGTCCGGATGGTCTGAGGCGAGAGCCGGCGGAAGCGCGGCAGGATTTCGGCCTTGGCCGCCTCGCGCAGGAGACCGGCCAGCTCCATCACGTCGACCTTCATCCGCCGAGGCTCGTGAAATCGAACAGCTTGGCGTCGAGCAGATGGCTCGGATTCACATTGCCGAGCGCGCGGATCATCACGTCCTTGCGGCCCGGCATCTTGCGCTCCATCTCGTCGAGCATCGCCTTCATGGCGTTGCGCTGCAGGCCCTCCTGGCTGCCACAGAGGTCGCAGGGGATGATCGGGAAGGCCATCGCCTCGGCGAATTTCGCAAGGTCAGGCTCGGCGCAATAGATCAGCGGCCGCAGCACTTCGACGTCGCCGTCGTCGTTGAGCAGTTTTGGCGGCATCGCCGCGAGCTTGCCGCCGTGGAAGAGGTTCATGAAGAAGGTCTCGAGGCTGTCCTCGCGATGGTGGCCGAGCACCAGCGCCGAGCAGCCCTCCTCGCGCGCGATGCGATAGAGGTGGCCGCGCCTCAGCCGCGAGCACAGCGAACAATACGTCGCGCCCTCCGGCAGCTTGTCGGTCACGATCGCGTAGGTGTCCTGGTACTCGATGCGATGCGGGATGCCGTGCCGGCTCAGGAAGTCCGGCAGAATCTGCTTGGGAAAGTTCGGCTGGCCCTGGTCGAGATTGCAAGCGAGCAGGTCCACCGGCAGCAGGCCGCGCCACTTGAGATCGAGCAGGATGGCGAGCAGCCCGTAGCTGTCCTTGCCGCCGGAGAGGGCAACCAGCCAGCGCTCGCCGGGCCTCACCATGCCGAACTTATCGAGCGCTTCGCGGGCCAGCCGCACCAGGCGCTTGCGCAGTTTGTTGAACTCGACCGAGCGCGGCGCGTCCCGGAACAAGGGGTGCGCGCCGGCCAATTCGTCGTCGGCGATATCCGGGAGGTTCAACGCGATCTCGTTCATCGGCCTGCTCTACAGCCTCTCACGATCGCGGGAAACCCCTGCAAAACCGGCATTACAACGGTGTAACGCACCCGCACCTTCCTTGCCTGGCTGCCCTCCGCACGATTAGATGGCCGCAGAAAAAGGGCGCAGGAGACGCGCAGTGTTCCGTTCATTCTTCCCGACCCCGCGATACTTCTTTCCCTCGATTGTGGTGTGGATACTAATCCTCGTTGGCGTGTGGTTCACCGTCGGCGGGAGCGTCCGCAGCGCCATCAGCATCGACCGCTTTTTTGTCCCCCCGTTCTGCGCGGCCACGGCGGATGCGGGATCGGCAGCAGGAGCGTCTGACGCATCCGCTTCCGCAGCCGCAACCGATGCGTCAGCCGCGCAACCCTCAATCGCTTCCCCTGCGACCGCCGATGCATCGGCGGAGGTCAGCGCCGCCACCGCGGCTGCCGCGCCGGGCGCCGCGACGGCAAGCTGCATCCCGCCCGACGACGCCCGCTTCCTCAGCGGCGCCAAGATCTGGGAATACGAATACGTCTTCCTCGGCTTCGTGCTGTTCTGCGTCTTCTGGTACTTCTTCCGCAACGAGTGGTACTGGTGGTCGGTGGTGATGTCGGCGATCATCCTGCTGTCGGTCTATTTCAACGTCCAGATCAGCGCCTGGGTGAACAACTGGTACAATTCGTTCTACGACCTCATCCAGCTGGCCGTCTCGGCGCCTAACAAGATCACCGTCGACCAGTACTATTCGTCACTGGCCTCGGCGCTCTACGTCGTGGTGGTTTACATCATCGCGCAGGCCTTCATCGGCTTTGCCACGTCGCACTACGTGTTCCGGTGGCGCAAGGCGATGAACTTCTACTACATGACCTACTGGCAGCAGATCCGCACCTACGAGGGCGCGGCGCAGCGCGTCCAGGAGGACACGATGCGCTTTGCCAGCATCGTCGAAGACCTCGGCACGAGCTTTGTGAGCTCTTTCATCTCGCTGCTCGTCTTCGCGCCTTTGCTCTGGACGCTGGCGGCGCACGTGACGTCCGTGCCGATCCTCGGGTCGGTCCCGGGCAGCCTGATGTGGGTGGCGCTCGCGTGGTCGGCGTTCGGCACGGTGCTCTTTGCCATCGCCGGCGTCCGCCTGCCGGGCCTGAACTTCCAGAATCAGCGCGTCGAGGCGGCCTATCGCAAGGAGCTCGTTTACGGCGAAGACGATCCCGCCCGGGCCGAGCCGCAAAACCTCCGGCAGCTGTTTGCGAACCTGCAGAAGAACTACTTCCGGCTCTACTTCAACTACCTCTACTTCAACGTCGTCCGCTACGCCTACCTGCAGGTCGACAACTTCTTCATCCTGCTGTTCCTCGGACCGACGTTCGTTGCGGCGGCGATCACCTTCGGTCTGTTCCAGCAGATCGCGGACGCCTTCGGGCGCGTCACCGGCGCGTTCCAGTTCCTCGCGAACTCCTGGACGACGATCGTCGAGTTGCTCTCGGTCCGCCGCCGTCTCAAGGATTTCGAGAGTCACATCCCGAGGGCCGAGCGGCATCGACACCGAGCCGCCGCTGCCGGCACCCGGAACCGGGATTCTGATCCGGCACAGCCGGCAAACAAAAAGGCCGCCCACTGGGCGGCCTTCGCATTTCGGAACTCGAGCCAGATCAGCGCGAGTAGAACTCGACCACGAGGTTCGGTTCCATCTGCACCGGGTACGGCACGTCGGCCAATGCCGGCACGCGCACGTAGGTCGCGACCTGCTTGGAATGGTCGACCTCGATGTACTCCGGCACGTCGCGCTCGGCGAGCTGGTTGGCCTCGAGCACGACGCCCGACTGCTTGGACTTGTCCTTGACCTCGATCTTGTCGCCGGCCTTGGCATGATAGGACGGGATGTTGACGCGCTTGCCGTTGACCAGGATGTGGCCGTGGCTGACGAACTGCCGGGCCGCGAACACCGTCGCGACGAACTTCGCGCGATAGACGATCGCATCGAGGCGGCTCTCGAGCAGGCCGATCAGGCGCTCGCCGGTATCACCCTTGATGCGCGCGGCTTCGGTATAGAGCCGCTTGAACGCCTTCTCGGTGATCGAGCCGTAATAGCCCTTGAGCTTCTGCTTGGCGCGCAGCTGCAGGCCGTAGTCGGACGTCTTGCCCTTGCGGCGCTGGCCGTGCTGGCCGGGACCGTAGGCGCGGGCATTCAGCGGCGAGCCCGGGCGGCCCCAGAGGTTCTCGCCCAGACGGCGGTCAATCTTGTGCTTGGCTTCAATGCGCTTCGACATCGTAATCCTTTCAAACGGTCGAAAGTGATTGCGCCCTCCTCTGCCCTCCCTTGCGGGACGGCCGACAGATCATTGAATGCAACGATCCCGGGTGCGCTTCACGGGCCGAAGGCCCGGAAAGTCGGCCGCAAATACGGGCAAAGGCCTGTGAAGTCAAGCTTCGCGCCGGTCCAGCCGCCGCGCCTGCCTCAGCTTCGGGAACATGAGGCTCCAGCCGCCCGATACGGCCATCGTCGCCGCGCCGCCCGCCGCCACGGCGATCACCGCTCCGAGCGGAGATGAGCCGATGATGGTCCCGATGATCCGCGCCATCGTGCCGGCGCGGAATTCGCCCAGCTCGTTGCTGGCGCCGATGAACACCGAGTTGACGGCGTTCACCCGGCCGCGCACCTCGTCCGGCGTCCAGAGCTGCATCAGCGTCTCGCGGATCGACACCGAGACCATGTCGCACGCACCCATCAGCACCAACATCGGGATCGACAGCCAGATCCACTGCGACAACCCGAAGATCAGCGTGAACAGCCCGAACAGCGCGACGAAGATGAAGAGGATGTGTCCCGCCCGGTCCTTGATCGGCGAGCGCGCCAGGAACAGCGCCGTCGGGATCGCGCCAAGGCCCGGCGCCGCGCGCATAAAACCCAGGCCCGTCGCGCCCACATGCAGCACGTCGAGCGCGAATACCGGCATGAGTGCCGTAGCACCGCCGAGAAGTACCGCGAAGAGGTCGAGCGAGATGGCGCCGAGCACCACCTTCTCGTGCCAGATGTAGCGGATGCCGGCGAGCAGCGTCGTGACGCTCGTCGCCTGGCTGGAGACGCGCTGCGCCGGCGCCTTGATGATCGAGACGCAGCCGACTGCCAAGATCGAAAACAACGCCGCGGTCCCGAAGGCGAGCTGCAGCGAAATGCTCGCGAGGACCCCGCCGACAACCGGGCCCAGGATATTCGCGGTTTGCCAGGCGGAGGCGTTGAGCGACACGGCGCTCGCCAGGGCTTCGCGCGGCACCAGATTGGGCGCCAGCGACGACGACGCCGGACTGAGGAAGGCGCGCGACGTGCCGAGGAACACCAGCAGCACGAAGATGGGGGCGACGTTGGTGACGCCGGCCGCGTTGAACGCCAGGAGCACCAGCGCGCAGATCAGCTCGACGCTGCCGCAGATCATCATGATGACGCGGCGATTGAAGCGGTCGGCGGCGAGCCCGGTCACCAGCACCAGGATCAGCGCCGGCGAAAACAGCGAGAGCCCGATGAGACCCAGATAGAACGCGTCATGGGTCAGCAGATAAACGTCGAGCCCCAGCGCGATTGCCATGATCTGCGCTGCAAAGCTGGCCAGCGCCGTCGCCGCCCAGAACAATCGGTAGTCCCGATAGGCAAAGGCTCGTGGTGACGGTCCACCGTCGGTGGACGCGCGCGCCATTTCTTCGCTCGGCATGAAAATTCCCCAAGCCCTGCGTGATCTTCGGGCAGCTCGCGGCCGCGCCGTCCGATCCGGAGGTCATCCGACGCCCTACCGTTCCGATAGCGGGCGCGCAACAGGTTTCTCGCCTTATTTGACCGGTGCGCCTGCCTGCCCGGCACCGGGCCGATTGGCCTTGGGCCGCTCGTGCTTGCGCTCGATCGACGAGATCACGCCATGGAGGGTGCGCACCTCCTGCCCCGAGAGCGTGCCGCGGCTCAGCATGGCGCGAAGGTTGTTGACCACGGTCGGCCGCTTGTCCGGCGCGGTAAAGAAGCCGGCCTCGTCGAGCGCCTGCTCGAGGTGGATAAAGAGCTGGGTGAGCTCCCCCTTGGTCGCGGGCTCGCTGATCGTTTCACTGAACAGCAGCACTTTGCCGAGCTCGGACTGCCGCCGCCACTCGTAGGCGATGACCAGCACCGCCTGCGCGATATTGAGGGACGCGAACGCCGCCTCGACCGGCAACGTCACGATGGCGTCGCTGATCGCCACCTCTTCATTGTAAAGGCCCCAGCGCTCGCGGCCGAACAGGAGGCCCGCGCCGTGGCCACCCGCGATATGCGCGATCGCGCGTTGCGCGGCTTCCTCCGGTCCCAGCACGGGCTTGTTGATGTCGCGGCGGCGGGCGGTCGTGGCATAGACCAGCGACAGGTCGGCGATGGCTTCCTCGACGGTGGCGAACACCCGCACCTTGTCGATCACATGATCGGCGCGCGACGCAGCCGCGACCGCCCGTTCATTCGGCCAGCCGTCGCGCGGATTGACCAGCCGCAAATCCCACAGCCCGAAATTGGCCATGGCGCGGGCCGTGGTGCCGATATTTTCGCCCAGTTGCGGTTCGCAGAGGATGATCGCCGGGCTCGGGCGATATTCGAAGCCCTGGCTTTTGTCGGTGCCGGCCATGGCCGGCACTTATGGCGGAAACCCGAGCGGGATCAAGCCGCCCGTTGGTGGCGCAAATCGCGGACTTTCGAGCCGCGCGCCCATTCGCGATCGAGGATCGCAAAGTGCAGCTCCTCGTCCCATTCACCCTGGAACAGCGCGTGCTCGCGATAATGTGCCTCGAGCCGCATACCGAGCCGCCGCAACAACCGGGCGGACGCCTCGTTTTCGCCCGCAGCGCGAGCAAACACCCGGTGCAGCTTGTACTGATCGAAGGCGACGTCGACGATCGCTGCGACAGCCTCGCTGCCATAACCCTTGCGGCGGAACGCCGGCCCCAGCGCAAAGCGGATTTCGCCCTGTGCCGCGGTCGCATCCGTCCAACACAGGGAAACGTGGCCAATCACCTTGTCGTCGGCCTTGCGCACGACGGCGAGGGTCAGGATGTCGCCCGGACGCATCAACCGCGTCTGCTTGCGCATGGCGTTGAACGCGGTCGAGGCTTCGCCGCTGTCGCGGGCCTTCCAGTCGAGATAGCGCTGGACGTCCGGCAGCGAGTAATAGTCGAGCACGGCGTCCAAATCCGCCTTCTCGAATGGCCGCAATATCAGCCTGTCGGTCTTGATCGAAATATCTGAACTCATCTGGGCGCCCTCCGCTGCGCTCAGCCCTCCAGCCCGAAACGCCGCACCCCGTTCGCCGTTCCGATCAAGGCTGGAGAACAATTTTGCGCGCCCGCCATATTTGTGCCGCGCAACTCGCCGTGGTTCAGGATGCTTGCCGACGATGCGCCCGGGTGCGACGCTTGCCCGACATGGACCGCAAGCCTCGCCCCGTCGTCGACCTGAGCGCGTCGTGTGCCTGCGGCGCCGTCAGCGTGCTTTTCGCCGGTAAGGTGCGCGCGATGCTGCTTTGTGCCTGCGAAGACTGCCAGCGCGCCACCGGAAGCGGCCATGCGAGCGTCGTACTGGCGTCGACCAGCGACGTGACGATCACCGGCGACACCCGCGGCTTTGCAGCGATGGCCAATTCCGGCGCGACGTTCACCCGCTGCTTTTGCCCGGCCTGCGGTACTCCGATTTTCGGACGATCGAGCCGCGCTCCGGAGCTGGTCATGCTGCCGGTCGGGCTCTTCGGCGGAGCCGCCGGATGGTTCGCCCCGACACAGCTGATTTTTGCCCGCAGCCACCGCGACTGGGATCTCGTTGCTGCGGACCTGCCCCGCCACGAGACATATCGCGATCCCGCGGGGCTCGCATGACCGCCGCGTCCGACGAAATGGCCGCCCGGCTCCGCCCGCAGCTCAAGTCAATCGGTGTCGTCGAAAAGAAGATGTTCGGCGGCGCCGGCTTCATGCTCAACGGCAACATGCTGATCGGCACCACCGCCAAGGGCGACCTGCTCGTCCGCGTCGATCCGCAAAAAATGGCGGCGGCACTGACAAAATCCGGCGCCTACGCGATGCATATGGGCAGCAAGGCCATGACCGGGTTCGTTGCGGTCCGTGCCGACGCCCTGTCCGACGATCGCACGATCAGACGCTGGATCGACTATTGCCTCCGTTACGTGAAGACACTGCCCGCCAAATGAAATCATCCCAGACTGCCAGCCAGACCATGGACCATCTCGCCGACCGCGTTCGCACGATCCTCGGCGAGGACCCGCGCATCACGGAAAAGAACATGTTTGGCGGGCTGACCTTTCTCTTCAACGGCCACATCCTCGTCGGCTGCAAGAAGGACGGGCGCATTCTCCTGAGCGTCGGCAAGGCGCACAACGCCGAGGCGATGGCGCGGCCGGGCGCAACGCAGATGCACCACAACGGCCGCGACATGATCGGCTTCGTTTGGGTCGAGCCTGACGCCATCGAGGACGACGACGATCTTGGGGACTGGGTGAAACTGGCCGAACGCTGCGTCCGGCAGATGCCGCCAAAGGCTGCGGCAGAGCCCAAAAAGCGCACGCCGGTGGCCGGAAAAGCGGTCCCAGCACGAAAAACCGCCGCCAAGGCAAGTCGCGCCAGCCGATAGCCTCCTCCCCGGCTGCACCTGCAACTGCCTGCTCGCGCTGACTATTTTTGAGCAATTGCCGGCGAACCGCGGTCCAGAACAGCGCTTTACCAAGTTGTTCAGCAGCGGTTCAACTACGGTAAACTATCCGTTAACATCAGCACGCTCGAACCGGTGGGAAACAGCCGGTCGAAAGCTGGAGTACCGTCATGCACAAGCTCGCTGCCTTCAGCCTTGCCCTCATCCTGCCACTGGCGCTCTCGCCTGTGACGGTCGACATCGCGGTCGCGGGGGGAACCGACGCCCTTGCCAAGGCGAACTGCGTCAAGGCGATCGCGGAGAGCGCCGCCCAGGTGAGCCGCAGCGACGTCGCGAAATTCCAGTTCAGCAAGACCGGCGATGGCTTCGAACTCTTCGGCCTCGACGCGAACCACCGGCAGGTCAGCTGCAAGACCGCTGCCGATGGCCATGTGACCTGGATCGACGGCGGCTGATCCGGTCATACCGCCGAGAACACCAGCGACGCGTTGACGCCGCCAAAGCCGAACGAATTGCTGAGCACGTGCTTCAGCGCCTTCGGCTTTGGCTTCAGCGGCACAAGATCGAACTGCTTGGCCACATCCTCCGGATCGACGAGATTGAGCGTCGGCGGCAGCATCTGCTGGCGCAGCGCGAGCACGGCATACACCGCCTCGATCGCACCGGCCGCGCCGAGCATGTGACCCGTCGCCGACTTGGTGGAGCTGACCGCGAGGCTCTGCCCGCGATCGCCGAACACCGCACGGATGCCATTGATCTCGGCATTGTCGCCAACCTCGGTGGAGGTCGCGTGGGCATTCACGTAGCCGATGTCGTCGGGCGACAATCCGGCGGCGCGGATCGACTGGTTCATCGCAACCTGCGCACCCGCGCCATCCGGAGACCCGGCGGTCAAGTGGTAAGCGTCCGCCGAGGTGCCGTAGCCGGCAACGATGGCGAGCGGCGCGGCACCGCGGGCGCGGGCGTGGCTCAGCCTTTCGATCACCAGCACGGCGGCACCCTCGGCCAGAACGAAGCCGGCATGGCCTTTGTCGAATGGCCGCGACGCTTCGGTCGGCCGGTCGTTGAAGCTGGTGTTGAGCGCCCGCGATGCGGCGAATCCGCCGATCGAGATGGGATCGACCGAACCTTCGGCGCCGCCGCAGACCGCGATCTCGGCCTCGCCGGTGCGGATGAGACGCATCGCGTCACCGATCGCCTGGGCCGAGGCAGCGCACGCCGTCACCGGCGCGCCGATCGGGCCTTTGAAGCCATAGCGGATCGAGATCCAACCGGCCGCTAGATTGGCGAGGAAGCTCGGCACCGTGAACGGCGACAACCGGCGCGGGCCCTTCTCGCGGATGATGTCAACCGTCTGCGCCATCACCGGCGAACCCCCGACGCCGGTGCCGATGATCGTCGCGGTGACTGCCTGCTTTTCCGGGGTATCGGCAACCCAGCCGGACTGAGCGAGCGCCTCGGCGGCTGCGACCAGCCCGTACTGGATGAAGAGATCCATCTTCTTGATCTCCTTGGCGTCGATCACTGCCGTCGGATCGAAGCCGTTGGGCGCCTCCTTGCCGGGCACGAGCCCCGCGATCTTGCAGCCGAACTCGCTGGTGTCGAACCGGTCGTTCATGACGATGCCGCTCTGGCCCGCCATCAGCGCCTGCCAGTTGACGGCGACGCCGACGCCCAGGGGCGACACGGCGCCCATTCCGGTGATGACGATCGGATCGGTCTCGGTCATTGGAGTCCTCGTTAGACTTTTGCGAGCCGGCGCAGCACATTGGTGCTGGCGGCGAATGTATCGGGGGAAAGCTCGGCGCTGAGCTCGGCCTGCGCTTTGCGCCAGAGCGGCAGCAACGCGTCGATCAGCGCATCACCCTTTTTGGTCAACCGGCTCATCCGGCCATTGCCGTGTTCGGCGGCGTGCGACGCGACGAGCCCCTGCGCCTCGAGCCGATCGAGATTGCGCGTCAGCGTGGTGCGCTCGAAGCCGCCGCGCCTCGGCGAACTCGCTTACCGTCGCGTCGGGCATCATGCGCAGCCCCCCGAGCAGCGACAGCTGCGTGGCGGTCACGCCATGATTGCGCAGATAACCGTCATAGCGCCGCGTCACGGCGCGGGCGGCCATGCGGGTGTTGCCGACCATGCAAAGACTGAAGTCGTCGTGGTCCATCTTCGGGGATGCTCATACTGTGTATATGCACGGTGTCAAGCAGCGTGTTCTCCGTGGGACTCGAGGAAGACGGGGCCCGCGAGGCGCCTGCGCCCCGAGGTATTTAATATGAGGCACACACGCCTCGCGGGCGGCAGGATTTCGGAGTGACGGTCAGGCCCGGCACTCTTGCAGCCGGGCGTTAAGGCCAAACCTCGCGGGGCCGAAACGGAGCCCCACGCCTACCTGTCCCCCCGCCCCGTCCGTTTGACCGGTCCCGTCCGTCGCGGGGGAGATGAGGGGAAGATACGCGCGCTGGAACTCCCATGGATAGATTTGCGCGGGACGGATGGAGAGGGCTGGGAACGCTGGTTCGGAGCGCCTGCGAACGCTGCAACAGCGGCCGAACTGAACCCGGCTGGGTGGCCGGGTCAAGCCCGGCCATGACGGTGGATGGACGGACGAGACGGCGGCTCTCGATATGCCATTCTCGACTCCCATCTCTCGGCCATCATGGCCGGGCTTGACCCGGCCACCCAACGAAATCGCCGTTCGGCAAGAGACAGTTGGTTCGCTTTCGCCAGAACCACATGACCGCGCAGAGGAAGTCCCCTTCCCGCGCGTCAGCCCGCCGACTACACACCTACATCAGCAGCCCGGGAGCGCACCGCAATCATGGATGCCTACCTGCTGCTCAAATGGCTCCACATCCTCTCCTCCACCGTCCTCTTCGGCTTCGGCAGCGGCACGGCCTATTATTTCTGGTCGGCTCATCGCACCGGCCATCCGGAAACCATCGCCCGTGTCGGCCGCATGGTGGTCCGTGCCGACTGGCTGTTCACCGGCACCAGCGGCGTGGTTCAGCCGGCGACGGGCGTACTGCTCGCCGCGACGGCCGGCTATAGCCTCACCGAAAGTTGGCTCGTTGTGACCTATTGCCTCTATCTGCTCGCCTTCGCCTGCTGGGCGCTCGTGGTCTGGCTACAAATTCGCGCCACCGCGCTCGCGGAGCACGCGGCGGCGAACGTAACGTCCCTTCCGCCCGCCTACCGCCGGACGATGCGCTTGTGGTTCGCCCTCGGCTGGCCGGCGTTCCTGAGCCTCATCGCAGTCTATGGGCTGTGGTGGCCAA
Source organism: uncultured Alphaproteobacteria bacterium (assembly GCA_963848625.1). Lineage (GTDB taxonomy): Bacteria > Pseudomonadota > Alphaproteobacteria > Rhizobiales > Devosiaceae > Devosia_A. The sequence continues at coordinate 1,054,388 of CAWKEC010000007.1, read as the reverse complement.
GGCCGCGGTTCTGGTGATCCACGTCCGGGCCTTCCGCCCGCGCGCCGTCGTGCTATAGCCCGGCGCAAAGTCCCTGAGGAGCGGCCGATGCCCAAGATCAAAGTCCAGAACCCCGTCGTCGATCTCGATGGCGACGAGATGACCCGCATCATCTGGCAGGCGATCAAGGACAAGCTGATCACGCCCTATCTCGACCTGCCGATCGAGTACTACGACCTAAGCGTGCAGAACCGCGACAAGACCGACGACAAGGTGACGGTCGATGCCGCCAACGCCATCAAGAAATATGGCGTCGGCATCAAGTGCGCGACCATCACGCCCGACGAGCAGCGCGTCGAAGAATTCCATCTGAAGAAGATGTGGAAGTCGCCCAACGGCACCATCCGCAACATCCTCGGCGGCGTGATCTTTCGCGAGCCGATCATCTGCAGGAACGTGCCGCGGCTGGTGCCCGGCTGGACGCAGCCGATCATCGTCGGTCGCCACGCCTTTGGCGACCAGTATCGCGCCACCGACTTCACCTTCCCCGGCAAGGGCACGCTGACCATCAAGTTCACCGGCGAGGACGGCAAGGTCATCGAGCACGAGGTCTACCAGGCGCCCGGCGCCGGCGTCGCGCTCGCTATGTACAACCTCGACAACTCGATCCGCGACTTCGCGCATGCCTCGTTCAACTATGCCATCAACCGCAAGGTGCCGTGCTATCTGAGCACCAAGAACACCATTCTAAAAGCCTATGACGGGCGCTTCAAGGACATCTTCCAGGAGATCTTCGAGCGCGACTACAAGGCAAAATTCGACGAGCTCAAGATCTGGTACGAGCACCGGCTGATCGACGACATGGTGGCCTCGGCGCTGAAATGGAGCGGCGGCTACGTCTGGGCCTGCAAGAACTATGACGGCGACGTGCAATCCGACATCGTCGCGCAGGGGTTCGGCTCGCTCGGCCTGATGACTTCGGTGCTCGCGACGCCCGACGGCAAGATCGTCGAGGCCGAGGCGGCACACGGCACCGTCACCCGCCACTACCGCCAGCACCAGCAGGGCAAGGAGACCTCGACGAACTCCACCGCCTCGATCTTTGCGTGGACGCGCGGGCTGAGCCATCGCGCCAAGCTCGATGGCAACATGGAACTGTCGAAATTCGCCGATACCCTCGAGAAGGTCACGGTAGCGACCATCGAGGAAGGCAAGATGACCAAGGACCTGTCGCTGCTCGTGGGACCCGACCAGCAATGGCTCTCCACCATCGGCTTTCTCGACGCAATCGACGCGAATTTGAAGAAGGCGATGCCTGCGTGACGACCGGGCGGGGCGTTCTCGCTGCGATGATCGCCGTGGTCTTGGCGACATCGCTCGTGCATGCGGATTCGCTGCCGCTGTCAGTCTCCGACTTTACCGGCCTCGATGTGTCCTCCGGCATCAAGGTCGTCGTGACCCCGGCGGACGCGTTCAGCGTCAGCGGCAACTCGCCGCAGGCCGACGATCTGCATGACCTCAAATATGCCGTGACGGCCGGCGTGCTCCGGGTCTGGTACGACTGGAGCATCTGGCGCATCTTCAATTTCGGCCCGCGCAACATCACCCTCACGATCACCATGCCGGAGATCGCGAGCCTTGTGGTCAGTGGCGGTGCGGACGCCAAACTCAACGGAGTGCCCGGCGACGAGCTGCGAGTGGATGTCTCGGGTGGCGCCCACGCCGCGATCGATGCGGCTTCCGCCAAGCGCTACGCCATGGCGCTGTCTGGGGGCGCATCCGCGACGATCGCGGGCACGTGCTACAGCGCACGGCTCGATACCTCGGGGGGCGCGACGCTCGACGCGAGGGATCTGGATTGCGCCGAAGTCGTCGGCACCGCGTCGGGCGGCGCGCACCTTGTCGTCTCGGCCGGAGCGAGCGTTACCGCCGACGCCTCGGGCGGGGCGCATATCGAAATCCACGGGCATCCGCCGCAGACAACGGTGAACTCGAGCAGCGGCGGCGGCGTCTCGTTCGCCAACTGAGCCGATCCCTTGACGCGCTGCGGCAAGCTCACCACTTCCGGGCCAGCAGGGAGGACCCGATGACCGAAAGCCGCACCTACGACCTCAAGGACTTCGACGCGCTGAATGTCTCGACCGGTGTGCGCGCCATCGTCACGACCGGCGCCGCGCACAGCGTCCGCATCGAGGCACGCGAGGCGAGCACGCTCGACCGGCTCGACGTCACGGTGAGTGGCGGCGACCTGCATATCGGCTTCGGCCGGAACTTCCTCGACTTCCTGTTCAATGGCGGCCTCATCGACATGCTGCTGCGGGGCGGCAGCTGGGACGTCACGGCCTATGTGACGCTGCCCGCGCTCAACGGCGCCGAGGCAAGCTCCGGCGGGCGGATCGAAGCCAGCAACGTCAAATCCGAGCGCTTCCGCACCGACGCCTCGAGCGGCGGGCTGGTCACCCTGTTCAGCGTCTCCGGCGGCGATTTCCGGGCACAGGTGTCGAGTGGCGGGCGGATCGAACTCGAAGGCAGCGTCACCGAACTCGACGCCTCGGCCTCGAGCGGGGGCAAGCTGCGGGCGGACCGGCTGAGCGCGACGCGCGGCCGGCTCGAGGCTTCCAGTGGCGGCCACCTCGAGGCGACCGTCACCAGCCGGCTTCGCGCCAATGCGTCAAGCGGCGGGCACGTCGAGGTCTTCGGCCACCCCGTCGAACGCGACGTCAACTCGTCAAGCGGCGGCGCCGTCTCGCTGCGCTAGGGCTTGACCGCGTCACCCGCCGCGCTTTCATAGCGGGGGCGGCATGGGGGAGGAGCGAATGGCCAAAGGCACCAAGGAGGATCCGTGGCACTTGAAGACGCCGCCCGGCACCTCGGACATCACGCTCTGGCGTGAGCCGGAGGCTAATCCGCCGGCGCTGGTCTGCTTCGCCGGTGGCACCGAGCTGCGCTACCACCTCAGCGCGCCCGAAGACCTAGCGGCCATGCTCAAGAAGCACGGCGACTGGATGGAGCTCGGCAATGCCGACGAGCAGAAGGACGCCAAGGGCGGCTCGATCGAGGCCTGGGCCCGCTCGGCGGACAATCCGAAGAAGGGTTGGTACGGCCTGAAGAAAGGCCTCCGCGGCCGCTTTGCCAACTACGTGACACCGGTGGCCGAGGCGTTGGGGCTGGTCGAGCTCGAGCACGGCCCGCGCAACAACCGGGCGCGCGCGAAGTAGCTCGCGGTCCCTCGCCCGGTGCGCTCAAACCGAACGAAAACCTAACATGTCAGCCTCGACGGCGGAGGCGCGACGCACTATAGTTTGGGTACTCGTCGTCGAGTCTTTCTCTCGGATCATCCGATGCCTGCCGGCGTCCTTTTTGCCCTCGGCGCGTACGCGCTCTATTCGTGCTGCGATGCCATCACCAAAGGCCTCGGCTACGGACTGAGCGTTTACCAGATCGCGTTCTTTACGACCCTGTTCTGCCTCGCACCGGCGATCGCGACAACGCCCAAGGGCGAGAGCTGGCTCACCTTCTGGAAGGCCAAGCACCCGTTCCTGCTCAATTTGCGCGGCCTGACCGGCCTCATCGGCAATCTCTGCGTCATCTACGGCTTCACCTCGATCTCGCTGGCGGAAGTCTATTCGATCGCCTTCCTCGCCCCGATCTTCATCGTCTTCATCTCGATCCAGGTGCTGAAGGAAAAGGTCAGCGTCACCCGCTGGCTGTTGCTCGGCGCGAGCTTTGTCGGCGTGCTGATCGTCGTCCGGCCCGGCTTTCGCGAGCTGCACTGGGGGCATGCGGCGATCGTGCTCTCGGCGATCTGCGGCGCGGTGACGACGTCGGTGCTGCGCCGCATCGGCGCCGAGGAAACCCGCGCGAGCCTCATCGGGATCGCCTCGCTCTACATCCTTGTCGCCAATGGCATCATGATGCTGGTGACCGGCGACATGCGCGAGATCAGCTGGCAGGCCTGGGTCGGGCTGCTGACCATCGGCGGCCTCGGCGGTACGGCGAACCTGATGTTCATCGCGGCCACCCGCCGCTCGCCCGCCAGCGCGGTGGCGCCGATCCAGTATTCGCAGATCGTCTGGGCGATCCTGTTTGGAGCGGTGTTCTACAAGGAATTCCCTGCTGCCGTCGCCTATGGCGGGCTGGCGCTGATCGTCGTCGCCGGCATCTTCAACGTCATCAGCGGTGGCACGCGCATCCGCATCTTCTCGCGCTCGTCGCCAAGCGGCGCCGGGCCGGCCATGATCGAGGAAAGTGAAGCGCTCGCCGCGGTGCTTCAAGCGCCAGTCACGGGCGCCACTGAGATCGCGGGCGAAAGCTAGAGCGCGGCGCGCACCGCTTCGATCGCGGCCTGCGCCTTGCCGCCGTCCGGTCCGCCGCCCTGCGCCATGTCGGGCCGGCCGCCGCCGCCCTGCCCGCCGAGCGCCGCGGTCGCGTGCTTGACCAGCTCGGCGGCCGAGAATTTTGCGACGAGATCGTCGGTCACGCCGATCGCGACCGTGCCCTTGCCATCCTCGCCCTTGAGGACGAGCGCGATGACGCCGGACCCGACCTTCTTCTTTTCGGCATCGACCAGTCCGCGCAAATCCTTTGCAGGCACGCCCTCGACCGCACGACCGACGAAAGCGGTGCCGTTGACCGTTTCAGCCGCAGGCGTCTGCGCGCCGCTCGAACCACCAAGCGCAAGCTTTTTCTGCGCGTCCGAAAGCGCGCGCTCGGATTTCTTGAGGTTCTCCTGGAGCGCTTCGATGCGGTTGAGCACGTCCGCAGGAGCGGTGCGCAGCAGATCGGCGGCGCTTTGCACCACATTGGTGTTGGCCCGCGCGTGGTGACGCGCGCCGCGCGCGGTCAGCGCCTCGATGCGCCGCACGCCCGAGGACACGCCGGACTCGCCCAGGACTGTGATCAGGCCGATGTCGCCGGTGCGCCGCACATGCGTGCCGCCGCAGAGCTCGACCGACCAGCCGACGGCGTTGCCCGTCGGATCGCCCATCGAGACGACCCGCACCTCGTCGCCGTACTTCTCGCCGAACAGCGCGCGCGCACCCGACTGCTTGGCATCCTCGACGCCCATCAGCCGCGTCTCGACGGCCGAGTTCTCCAGCACGATGTCGTTGGCGATATCCTCGATTTCGGCCATTTCCTGCACGCTGATCGGCTTGGTGTGGACGAAATCGAAGCGCAGCCGGTCGGGTGTCACCAGCGAGCCACGCTGCGCGACATGATCGCCGAGCACGAGACGCAGGGCCTCGTGCAGCAGGTGCGTCGCCGAATGGTTGGCGCGGATCGCCGAGCGGCGGGCATGGTCGACGACGAGGCCGAGCGCCGTGCCCTCGCGCAGCGTGCCCTCGGTGACCTTCACCTTGTGGCCAAAGACGCCATTGTGCTTGACGGTATCGAGCACGGTGGCCGCGGCACCCTCCCCGCTCAGCACGCCGGTGTCCCCGACCTGGCCGCCGCTTTCGCCATAGAACGGCGTTTGGTTGAGGACGACGTAGCCTTCCTCGCCGGTCGCGAGGGCATCGACCATCCGGCCGCCCTTGACCAGCGCGGTGACGACGCCCTCCGCGGTTTCGGTTTCGTAGCCCAGGAACTCGGTCGGCCCGACCTTGTCGGCCACCGCGAACCAGACCTTGTCTTCGCTCGCCTCGCCCGAGCCGGCCCAGCTCTTCCGCGCCTCGGCGCGCTGCTTGGCCATCGCGTCCTCAAAGCCCGAAAGGTCGACGTGGATGCCGCGGGTGCGCAGCGCATCCTGCGTCAGATCGAGCGGGAAGCCATAGGTGTCGTAGAGCTTGAACGCCGTGACGCCTTCGAGCATGTCGCCCTCCTTGAGCGTCGCGGTCGCGTCGTCGAGAAGGGTGAGCCCGCGGCTCAGGGTCTTGAGGAAACGCTGTTCCTCGAGCCGGATGGTCTCCTCGATCATCGCCTCGCCGCGACTGAGTTCCGGATAGGCCTGGCCCATTTCGCGCACCAGCGCCGGCACGATTTTGTGGATCACCGGCTCATTGGCGCCGAGCAGGGTCGCGTGCCGCATGGCGCGGCGCATGATGCGGCGCAGCACGTAGCCGCGACCTTCGTTGGAGGGCAGCACGCCCTCGGCGATGAGGAAGCTCATCGAGCGCAGATGATCGGAAATCACGCGCAGGCTCGGATTGGCCGCGTCGCCCGAGTAGCCGGTGGCCTGCTGCGCCGCCGAGATCAGCGCGCGGAACAGGTCGATCTCATAATTGTTGTTGGTCCCCTGCATCACCGCGGCGACGCGCTCGAGGCCCGAGCCGGTGTCGACCGAAGGCTTCGGCAGGCTGGTGCGCGAGCCGTCGGCGAACTGCTCGAACTGCATGAAAACGAGATTCCAGATTTCGACGAACCGGTCGCCGTCCTCCTCAGGGGAGCCCGGCGGGCCGCCCCAGTATTTATCGCCGTGGTCGTAGAAGATTTCCGAGCACGGGCCGCAGGGGCCGGTGTCGCCCATCTGCCAGAAATTGGATTTTGCGCCGAGCCGCACGATGCGGTCGTCCGGCAGGCCCGCGACCTTCTTCCAGAGCGCGAACGCCTCGTCGTCATCCTGGTAGATGGTGGCGGTCAGCTTTGCCGGCGCGAGGCCCCACTCCTTGGTGAGCAGGTTCCAGGCGAGCTCGATCGCATGCTCCTTGAAATAGTCGCCGAACGAGAAATTGCCGAGCATCTCGAAGAAGGTGTGGTGGCGCGCCGTGAAGCCGACATTGTCGAGATCGTTGTGCTTGCCGCCGGCGCGCACGCATTTCTGCGAGGTGGTGGCGCGGAGGTAGTCGCGCTTTTCGACGCCGGTGAAGACGTTCTTGAACTGCACCATGCCGGCATTGGTGAACATCAGCGTCGGATCATTGCGCGGCACCAGCGGCGAGGAGGCGACGACACGATGGCCGTTCTTCTCGAAGAAGCCGAGGAAGGAAGCCCGGATGTCGTTCACGCTCTGCATGGCCGTCTCGTCACAAGAAAATGGCGGGGCCACGGGCCGCCGCCGCTGAATAACCGAGGAAAATGCGTTCTATCGCGCGCGCAAAGCCGATGTCCAGCAAATGGACGACATCGGAGGGCGGCGCGGGGCGGCGCCCGCAAAAACAAGGGGGCGACGGGTCGTCTCCGTCGCCCCCTGACCGAGGACCGTGACGCCCTCAATCCCGGAATTGGTGAAAATCGCTATTCGTCGTTGGCGGCCTCGTCGCCTTCGGGGCCGGCCAGCAAGGCCTCGCTCAAAAGCCCGGAACTCTGGCGCACGGAGGCCTCGATGGCGTCAGCGATCTGCGGGTTGTCCTTGAGGAACTGGCGCGAATTCTCGCGTCCCTGGCCGAGCCGCTGGCTGTCGTAGGAAAACCAAGCGCCCGACTTCTCGACGACGCCGGACTTGACGCCGAGGTCGAGCAGCTCGCCGGTCTTGGAAATGCCCTCGCCATACATGATGTCGAACTCGACCTGCCGGAACGGCGGCGCGAGCTTGTTCTTGACGACCTTGACGCGCGTCTGGTTGCCGATGACCTCCTCGCGCTCCTTGATCGCGCCGATGCGGCGGATGTCGAGGCGAACGGAGGAGTAGAACTTGAGGGCGTTGCCGCCCGTGGTGGTCTCGGGCGAGCCGTACATCACGCCGATCTTCATGCGGATCTGGTTGATGAAGATCACCATCGCCTTGGATTTGGAGATCGAGCCGGTGAGCTTGCGCATGGCCTGGCTCATCAGCCGCGCCTGCAGGCCCGGCAGGCTGTCGCCCATCTCGCCCTCGAGCTCGGCCTTGGGAGTGAGCGCCGCGACGGAGTCGACGACCAGCACGTCGATGGCGCCGGAGCGCACCAGCGTGTCGGCGATCTCGAGCGCCTGCTCGCCGCTGTCGGGCTGCGAGATGAGCAGCTCCTCGACCTTCACCCCGAGCTTCCGCGCATAATTGGGGTCGAGCGCGTGCTCGGCGTCGACGAACGCGGCGATGCCGCCATTCTTCTGCGCTTCGGAAATGACGTGCAGGGCCAAAGTGGTCTTGCCGGAGCTTTCCGGCCCGAAAATCTCGATGATGCGGCCGCGCGGCAGGCCGCCGATGCCCAGCGCGATATCGAGGCCAAGCGAGCCGGTGGAGATGGATTCGACCTGGGCGATCGGGCCCTCGCCGAACTTCATCACCGTGCCCTTGCCGAAATTGCGCTCGATCTGGCTGAGCGCGGCGGCAAGCGCCTTGTCCTTGTCCATAGACCCCTCAATAACCCGAAGCGGCGCGGCAGCAGCCATAGTGATTCTCCCTTATTCCACGCCCGGCGGCGGGCGGAAAGCACGATGGCCTGTCCATCGAATGTGCTCAGTTTGTTCTCATTTTGTTTCCAAAGAGTCAATGGGCGCGTAGCGGTAGTGCCTCAGTTTGAAAAAGGATTCCCACTGGGAGCGACGAGAAGCTGGGAGGCGTCACGCCCGGGTTGCTGACCGGGCTGCCCTCAAGGCCTGGCTGCACGCGCAGCGGGCGGTTTGGCTGGGCGTCGATCATCCCGACAATCCAGTCCGTGTCGCGCACAACGTTATCGACGCCAGCGGCAATGGCGGGTGACGCAAGCGTCTCGTGGATGCGGGGAAAAATGTAATGCGCGAAAATTGCGGGCCAGCTTGGCCGCTGCCGTTAGGCTCCTCAGGCAATTCCCTGCTCGGCCTTGATCCGCGCCACGAGCGCCTCGAGGCGCGTGATGGTGGCGCGGTCCTCGCTGATCCAGCGCTCGTTCTGGACGACCCACTCGCCGCCCTCGAGGCTGCGCATCTCGAAGGTGCCGGCCTCCATCATGGCGATGGTCTCGCGCAGCCGGACAATCTCGGTCTCATTGACGGCGACGAAATCAACCCAGACGCTCACGGCGAGTTCCTCCTGCGGTAGGCCAAGCCTATGGGCCGTTTAGGCGCCAAGCGCCAGAACGAAGCGCGGACGACAAGCGGGCGTCGTGTCGGCCGTCCGACCGATAAATGAGGCTACCGCTCTAGTTATCGCCGAAAGCCAGCGCGACGCGCGAAGCGATCGGCACGCTGCCGGTGACCTTCCGCGGAAAAAAGCGGCCAACCGATACAAGAAGGGCCGACGCGTGGTGCCGGCCCTCCTCGTTCGATCGGCATCCTGAGCCGGCGACTCCGCCAGCCCAGACGGCCGGGATTACTGCTTGACGTAAACCGTCAGCGACGTGCCGCTGAGCGTGTAGCCGACGACCTGGCCGCCGGTGTAGCCGGCGGACTTGAGGGCGGCGGTGACGTTGGGGTTGCCGCCGAGCGCTGCACCCGCGCCAGCGTCGAGCGTACCGCTCGGCAGGCCAGAGCAGCTGCCGACCGGGAACACCGCGACGTTGGTAACTGCCGCGAGGGCCGCCGGGTCGATTGCACCCATGCTGACGCCGGTTGCGGTGACCTGGTCACAGGACATGCTCGAGGCGCTCGAGGCCATCGAGCTTTCGCCCGACAGGGCGCTCGATGCGATTGAGGACACGCCACTCGCGATTGAGCTCGTGTTCGGCTCGCTGGCGCTCGCACCGGCGCTGGCGTCTGCCGACGCCGACGTCGATGCGCCGACGCTCACGCCACCCGCTGACGCCGAGGCGCCGCCGGCAAGCTGACCGCTGGCGGCCGTCGTGGTACTGGTCGAGCCGTTTCCGGTCGCGGCGTTTGTCGCGGTGTTTGCGGCACCGCCAACAGTGGTGGACACGCCGGCGCCAACGGCCAGCGTTGAAAATGCCAATGCGGAAATCAGCACGGCGATAGAGACATTTCTCATCTTGGAACCCTTCGGGTTGGATTGTGACAATCACGAATCAAACCGGAACGGGAACGCCGAGTTGCATGCTCCAACGCCTAGATATTATGTGGCGACGTCGGAACGCGGCCCCCGGCCCGACGTTCACGGCGGCTGGGCATTACGACCCCCTGGTGGCGGTCGGCGCCTGTCGAGGTCAAGCGGTGGCTGCGGTCCGCGGCCGAGGCAGCGCCGCCATACGCCGTCGAACGTCGGCCAGATCATCCGGCGTGCCCATGTCGAAAAAGCTGTCGCCGGGGATCGGGAACGCGACCACCGTCCCGCCGGCGCCAATCAGCTCGTTGTAAACGGGACAGACGAAGTCCTCGCGGCGTCCGGGGCCGCCTTTCTCAATCATCCGGCGGGCTGCGGCGACGTAGTCGCGGCCGGCGCGGAAATAGTAGAAGCCGACAGTGGCGTGGGAACTGATGACCTGTTTTTCCGCAGTGCGAAGGACGCGACCGTCGCGATCGAGCGCGGCGTAGGAGTGACGCGCATCGGTCGATGTGTGGGTGATCACCGCCCCGGCTGCAGCGGCGCCGCGGGCGGAGGCGAGGACGTCTTTGAAGTCGATGGCGATGAAGTTGTCGCAATAGGCGACGATGAGCTCCTCGTCATTGTCGATAAACTCGGCGGCACGAAGCACGGTCGATGCCGGTCCCGAGGTGAGCTCCTCGACGAGAACGACCTCCGAAATTTCCGAGATCCGGGACAGGCGGTCGCGCAGGCCGAATTGGCGATCGTGCTCCGCACGCACAACGAAAATGAAGCGATGGGGCTCGGCGAGCCGCAGGAATTCGACCGCATAGCTGACCATGGGCCGCCCCGGTTCGACTTCGATGAACGCCTTGGGCACACGATATTGCGGACCGAACCGTGACCCGAGGCCTGCCATCGGCACGACGACATTGATCATGGCGGCGCACGATCTCCCAAGCGCCCCGCTGTAAGCGCTCCCATGATAACGTTATCCGAAATGCGCGTAGGTTCAAGGCTGAGGTGACCCGAGGCTGCTCATTTCGGCGGGATCACAGCTGATCGAACATCAGCCGCTGCTTGCCGCTGTCGTCGGGCCAGAAGACGAGGCTGCGGCGTTTCTTGTCGCCGAATGCGAGGGCGATGCGCGAGGAGACCGCGCAGGCTGCCTCCTTGGTCGCGAACGGCCCGAAGGCGGTGCCCTCGTTGTCGATCCACCACTGGTCCAATACCCGGATGACGACAAACCAGTTGGTGAGCATAGGCCCCTCCACCACAGGGCCTAGTCTCTGTCGGTCGCGTTCCGAATCCGGAGAACGCTCTAGTCGAATCAGGCCGTCAGTCGACCTGAGCGTCCGAAAGCGGCGGCGAGGTGGCGGTGACCCGGCGCATGCCTATTGGTGATAGCCGTAGAGCACCGAGGCCAGGTACATCCCCGCCATGCCGAGCACGAAGCCGACCGAAAAAATCCGAAGGCTGTAAGCCCAGGGCGGTTTGGCGAACCACACCACGCCGTTGAGGACGATGAAGACGATCACGACGGCAATGCCGTAGCCGGTCAGGGTACGCATGTGTGCGGCCTCCTTTCGACGGGCTCATAACGCGCCGCACGATTTCGGGCTGCGTGGGCGCGGGTACTCTGCGCCCTCTGCAACGAAATGCCGAGCGCATTCGGCTTGCGCTTGCGGGCCAATTGCGGCTTAGGGTTTGCGCCAAAAGCGGGGACCCACACCATGAACCTGATCCAGTTCACCAAGCCTGACGGCAAGCGCGCCGTCGGCGTCGTCGAGGGCGGCGAAGCGCGCTTGCTCAAGGGCACCAGGAGCGTCTATGCGCTGGCGCTGCAAGCGGCCGAGGGCAAGGTCAAGCTCAAGGCGCTGATCAAGGAGAAGGGCCTCGGCGCCGCGATCGATCCCAGGGCGATCCTCGCCGAAGGGCGCATGCTGCCGCCGATCGATCATCCCGATCCGGCGCATCTACATGTCACTGGCACCGGCCTCACCCATCTGGGCTCGGCGTCGGCACGCGACGCCATGCACAAGTCGGAGGCGCAGGCGGTCGAGGCGCCGCTCACGGACTCGATGAAGATGTTCCGCATGGGCCTCGAGGGCGGCAAGCCGGCGGCGGGCCAGGAGGGCGTGCAGCCCGAATGGTTCTACAAGGGCAACGGCCACATCGTCGCCGCACCGGGCGCCCCGATCCCCTCCCCCGCTTTTGCCAAGGACGCGGGCGAAGAGCCCGAAATGGCCGGCATCTATGTCATCGGCAAGACTGGAACGCCGTTCCGCGTCGGCTTCGCGATCGCCAACGAGTTCTCGGATCACGTCACCGAGCGGGTCAACTACCTCTATCTCGCGCATTCCAAACTGCGCTTCTGCTCGTTCGGACCCGAGCTCCGGCTGGGCGAGCTGCCGCACGACGTCAACGGCTATTCGCGCATCCGGCGCGGCGGCAAGGTGATCTGGGAAAAGCCGTTCCTCAGCGGCGAGGACCACATGAGCCACACCATCGCCAATCTCGAGCACCACCACTTCAAGTACAGGCTGTTCCGCCAGCCCGGCGACATCCACGTCCACATGTTCGGCACCGCGACGCTGAGCTTTGCCGACGGCATCCGCACCGAGCCGGGCGACGTCTTCGAGATCGCCGAACAGCAGTTCGGCCTGCCGCTCACCAATTCGGTGGCGTGGGACAAGGCGGAAGCGGTCAAGATCCGCGCGCTGTGATGGCCAGGCTCAAGGTCATCTACGACACCGATCCGGGCATCGACGACGCGATGGCGCTGCTGCTGCTGGCGCGCCATCCGCGGATCGAGCTCATCGGGGTGACGACGGTCTTCGGTAACGCCACGATCGAGACCACGACGCGGAACGCGCTGTTCCTGAAACAGCGCTTCGGCTTTGCCGCGCCGGTGGCGCGCGGCGCGGCCAAGGCGATCGACGCGGCGTCTCCGCCGCCGGCCGTGGCGCATGTCCACGGCGACAACGGGCTCGGCAACATCCCCATCCCACCGGTGACCGCGACCGCCGATCCGCGGACGGCGGTGAAGCTCATCATCGATCTGGTGCGCGCCAATCCGCACGAGGTGACCATCGTCGCGGTCGGCCGGATGACCAATCTCGCTGAAGCCATCGCGGCCGATCCGGGCATCGTGCCATTGGTGAAGGCCGTGTCGGTGATGGGCGGCGCGTTCGGGCGCAACGGCCACTCCGGGAACGTCACGCCGGTGGCGGAAGCCAATATCTACGGCGACGCGGCGGCGGCCGATATCGTGTTCGGCGCGGCGTGGCCGATGACCATCATCGGGCTCGACGTGACGATGCAGTCGGTGATGTCGGAGGACTATATCGCCGGGCTCGCGCGCGACGCGGGCGCGGATGGCGAATTCCTCCGCGACATCTCGGTCCACTACGCGAGATTCTATGCGAGCTCGGGATTCGTTTCGAGCGGCTTCCCGGCGCACGATTCGAGCGCCGTCGCGGCGGCGCTGCATCCGGAGATGTTCGGCTATCTCGACGGCGCGGTGCGCGTCGTGACCGATGGCGTCGCGCGCGGCCAGACGATCCTGCGGCCCACCGGCAGCTTCCCCCGCGCCACCGGCTTCGACAACCGCCCGGCGTGCAGGGTCGCGGTGACGGTCGACAGCGCGGCCTTCCTCGATTTCTACCGCGACACGGTGCTGGGGCGAGTTTGATGCACGGATTGGTCGCTATGACCGGCAAGCGCAGCAAACCGAGGCTGATGGCGTGGCCGGCATTGATTGCGGCTCTACTGGCGTTAGCCGGGTCGGCAGTCGTCGCTGCGCCTGCGGCGGGGCCCGGGGTCGAAGCGGCGGGCCAATCCTATTTTGACGGGCTGCTCGCCGGCGAGGCACAGGGTCGCGAAGAAGGCCGGGCGCTCGAAATCGGCCAGAGCCTGCCGGCCGGCGAGCGCGAAGCGGTCGAGGCCGCATTCAAGGCGGGCTATGCGGCGGGCGCCAACGACGTTTTCGGCGGTTATGATGGCGGCTGGGCGATGGCCGCGCCCTATGTTGTGACCCTGGCGGCGGGCTCTGGGCCGATTACCTATCGGATCGGACGTCGCACGCCTGTTGAGCCGGGGATCGCCTATTTTCTCTGCCCCGACGGCCATAGCCTTTGCCAGGCCGCACGGAACTAGCGCTCGCTCGAGCAAGGAGATCAACGATGTTCGGCCTGATCGGACGCATCAAGGCCATCGCTGGCAAGCGCGGCGAACTCGCGCGCGTGCTGGTGCAGGAGGACGGCAGCATGCCGGGGTGCCTGAGCTATGTCGTCGCCGAGGACCCGAACGACACCGATGCGCTCTGGGTCACGGAGGTTTGGGTCGATCAGGCGGCGTGGCGCGCATCTCTGCAATTGCCGTCGGTGCAGGCGGCGATCGCCAGGGGCCGGCCGCTGATCGCCGGGTTCGACAGCCGCGTCGAGACCAACGTGCTGGGCGGGATCGGATTGAGCCGTTAGGGCTTGCGGCGCGCGCGGCGCAACACGCTCGCGACGAGAACGCCGATCGAGCCAAGCAGCAGGACCGCGCCGGCGAGCAGCGAGACCGAGGGCAGCAACAGCGCCACGAGCGCCGCAAGCACCACCACAATCACCGCGCCGATCGCCAGCATCTCATCGTCGACGAAGAGACCGATAAGTTCGCGCAGAAGGGTCATGCGGTGCGCTTCGCGCGAATGAGCTGCGTCGTGCCGAGCGCCACCCCGAGGAAGATCAGGACGAAGACCGGGATCGCGAGATCCGCGCCGGGCCAGTCGACGCCAAGCCCCTCACCGGTCCAGAACACACCGAACGACGAGAGCATCAGGCCGACGACGTATTTGAGGCCGTTCTCCGGGACGCGGGCGAGCGGTTGCCGCACCAGCAGCCCGATCGCCAGCACAACAAGCGCTGCCGCGAACGCGCCGAGCGCCGCGGGGACGATGAGCCCGCGGCCGGCGCCAACCGCGATGACGATGAACACGACCTCGACGCCTTCGAGCACCACCGCCTTGAATGCAACGAGGCCCGCGAGCCAGTCGAGCCGCGCCTTGTGCGCTGCCTGCGCCGCGACGAGCTCCGCGGTCTCGCGGCCATAGGCTGCGGCCTCGTTGCGCAGCGCGATGATGCCGGCGGAACGGAGGATCGCCTTGTGCAGCCAGCGCAGACCGAACAACAGCAGCAGCACGCCGATGACGACCTGCAGCGCCCGCAGCGGGATCAGCTCGAGCGCGGGACCCAGGATCGCAATGGCGACCGCCAGCACCACCAGCCCGGCGATCGCTCCACTAAGCGCCGGCCGCCAGCCCTGCACGGTGCCGACCGCGAGCACGATGGTGAAGGCTTCGACGACCTCAACCAGCGACGCGAGGAAGGAGGCGAGAACCGCGGGCCCGATGGTTGCCCACAAGGTCATCGATCACGCCGGCTTGCGGTACTGATAAATTCCCACGTCGATCGAGCCTTCAGCGAAGCCCGCTTCGCAGTACGCGAGGTAGTACACCCACTTGCGCTTGAAGGTTTCGTTGAAGCCCATTTTGGCGATGACCTCCCAGCGCTCGAGGAACCGCTCGCGCCAGAGGCGAAGCGTGCGGGCGTAGCTCAGGCGGAAGTTCTCGACGTTCTCGAGCACGAGCCCGACGCGATCGCCCTGCTCCTTCATCGCGGTCTTGGTCAGCAGCATGCCGCCCGGGAAGATATAGCGCTGGATGAAATCGGGCGTGCTTCGATAACCTTCGAAGTCGGCTTCATCGATGGTGATCGCCTGGATCGCCGCCGTGCCGCCCGGCTTCAGGCGATTGCGCAGGGTCTCGAAATAGCTGGGCCAGTGCTCCTCGCCCACCGCCTCGATCATCTCGATCGAGGCGATGTGGTCGAACAGCCCCTCGGTATGGCGATAGTCCTCGAAATGGAACGTCGCACGATTGCCGAGGCCCTGCCTGGCGATACGCTGCTCGGCATAAGCGAGCTGCTCCCTCGACAGCGTGATCCCGTAAACGGAGGCGCCGTAGTCCTTGGCGGCGGTCTCGGCGAAGCCGCCCCAGCCGCAGCCGATCTCGAGCACCGACTCGCCGGCCTTGACGCCGGCAGCGTCGGCTACGGCGCGATACTTGGCGTATTGGGCGTCCTCGAGCGCTTGGTCATCGGAGGCGAAGACTGCCGACGAATAGGTCATCGAGGGGTCGAGCCACTCGGAATAGAACTCGTTGCCGAGATCATAGTGCTCGGAGATGTTCTCCTTGCTGCCATCGATCGTGTTGGCGCGGCCCAGATGATAGGCAAGGTCCGTCGCGGCGCGACCAAACCAGCCGGCGCCCTTGGGCTGGAACTCATTGCGGTTCTGGAGAAAGTAGCGGAACAGCGAGGTCAGGTCGTCCACCTCGACATCGCCGCGCATGTAGGCGTGCGCGAAGCCGACCGTCCCCCGCCGCAGCGTTTCCGGGACCATCGAGAAATTGTGGATGATCATCTTCGGGTGTTCGCCCGTGCCGGGGCGACCGAACGTCCGCGACTTGCCGTTTGGGAACGTGATCGTCACCGAACCGCGGCTCGGCCGACCGATCAGGCGCTCACCGAACCAGGCGGCGATACCCGACGTGACATTGGCCCACAGCGTGGGCCGAACGGCCCGCGTCTCGCCTGCATATTTGTCCATCGGCGCACTATCCCTGACCGTCGCCCGCTTTGGCCTGCGGGCGATCCAAAGACGCTTCTGCGGCGGCCAAAAGCACCGCCCATCGTCATTGACCGATAATCTAGCGGCGCCAAGGCGATATGCCAAGTCTCGCGCGCTCAGCCGGCGACTTCCGCGGCGTCGGTGACCCTGAGCTGCGCCTCGGCTCGCCCCTGGTAGTGGTCGAGGGTGAGGCTGCCCGCGATGTGGAGCTTCTGGTCATTGCCGCCGGCAAGCAGCGCCTGCCCGAGCGGACTTGCTGCCGCGCGGAAGGCGATGGCCTTGATCCGGCCGCCATCGCCCGAATTGAGCGTGAAGCGCACATGGCCTCCCGCGCCGACGACCTCGGCGTATTTCACCTGGTGCGCCGGAAACGCAAACACCGGCTGCGGGTTGCCCGCGCCGAACGGCCCGGCGCGCTCGATCTCCTCGACGAACTCGACATTGGCGCCCCGCGCGCTGAGCGCCGCGTCGATCTTGAGCGCCGTGAGCGCGCGGGCGGCGCCCACCGCATCCTTGAGCCGCTCGCTCATATGCGCGCGGAACGGGCCGAGCTGGCCGGGCTTCAGCGTCACGCCGGCCGCCATCGCGTGGCCGCCGCCACGGGCGATGATCTCGGCTTCGACAGCGGCGATCACCGCATGGCCGAGATCGACGCCCGGCATCGAGCGACCCGAGCCGACGCCGGTACCATCGGGATTGAGCGCGATGGCGAAGGCGGGCCGCTCGAACCGTTCGCGCAGCCGCGCCGCGACCAGCCCGACGACGCCGGCATGCCAGTTGGCTGAGGCGAGCACGAGCACCGGCGGCCCCTCGCCATCGCCGATCTCGCGCTCCGCGACTCCGGTCGCTTCCTCGACCGCCGCGAGCTCGATCTGTTGGCGCTCGCTGTTGAGGTCGTTGAGGCGGGCGGCGATCACCAGCGCCTCGTGGTCGTCGTCGAGTGCCAGCAGGCGCGCGCCGAGGGCGGCGTCGCCGATGCGGCCGCCGGCATTGATCCGCGGCCCGATGAGAAAGCCCAGATGATAGGGGTTGAGCGGGCCCGTCACGCGCGCCGCGAGCGCCAGCGCGCCGATGCCGCGATTGGCCTGCCGGCGCGCCAGCTCGAGCCCGCGGATGACGAAAGCCCGATTGAGCCCGGTGAGTGGAACGACGTCGCACACGGTTGCGAGCGCGACGATGTCGAGCAGCTGCATCAAATCGGGCTGGCCACTGTCGCCGCGCTGCCGCAGCAGCCGGTTGACCGCGACCAACACCATGAAGGTGACGCCGGCCGCGCACAGGTAGCCGAGGCCGGAGATGTCGTCGGCGCGATTGGGGTTCACCACCGCGTTGGCGGGCGGCAGCGCGTGCTCGCTGAGATGGTGGTCGATCACCAGCACGTCGACGCCGCGCTTGCGGGCATGCGCGATCGGCGCTTCGCTCGTCGTGCCGCAATCGAGCGTGATGAGGAGCGTGGCCCCGGCGTCGATCAGCTTGTCGATCGCCGCGATGTTGGGGCCGTAGCCCTCGAAGATGCGATCGGGAATGTAGACGGCGGGAGCCAGGCCGAAATGCGTGAGATAACGGCTCATCAACGCCGAGGCCGAAGCGCCGTCGACGTCGTAGTCGCCGAACAGCGCCACGTGTTCGTTGTCGGTGATCGCCTTGACGATCCGCGCCGCGAGCGAGTCCATATCGGCGAGGCTCGACGGATCGGGCATCAGCGCGCGGATCGTGGGGTTGAGGTAATCCTCCGCGCCCTCGATCGAGACGCCCCGGCCCGCGAGGATGCGCGCCAGAACCTCCGAAATGCCGCTCCGCTGCGCAATCGCCTGCGCGATCCGCGTTTCGGCGTCGCCGAGCCGGTCGGTCCAGGCGCGCCCCGAGATCGAACTGGTCACGCCGAGAAAGGCCGGTGCTGCGTCAGGCATGCCGGGAGTTAGGCCGAAAGACCAAGCGCCGTCGAGAGCCGGCGGCGCGTCCGGATCAGGCGGCGACCAGCGCCCGGGTCAACGGATACTCCGGCGCCTCGTAGAGCGCACGGATAGCGTCGCCCTCAAAGCGCCGCTCGCTGACTTCGAGATAGGAGCCAGGGAGCCATTTGGCCGGCATCTCTTCGATAACGAAGCGGATCGCCTCGGCAGCGGTCGCGAAGCGCCGGTACTGGGTGGTCTGCGATTTCGCAAAGCGGCGGCTGGGGTAGAGCTCGGCGGAGGCCGTGTAGTTGAATTTGGGCATGGTCAGTTCCTTGTGCGGGGCTGCGCCTTCCAGGGGCGCTGCAACGGGAAGTCGGCGCTGCGATGCAGGCGGACGAGGTCGGCGCCCGAGAGCATCGTGTCGCCGATCACGAGCCGCGCGCCATGCAGGCTCACGGGTGCGGCCTCTTCGACGGCGAAGCGGATGGCCTGGGCTGCGGTGCGGAAGGCGCGGGGTCCTTGCGAAAGAGCGGTGAGTGGGTCGCTGCCGAGATAGAGCTCGGCGCGCGCGAGATAGTCAGTGTGTGTCATGTGTCTCTAGAGGACCGACGGCGGTGCCATCGGCCGCTTCGTGTTGGCCCGGCGGCGCAAGCCAGCGGGCGAGCCGGACCCGCCCGAAGGCAGGCCCGGAAGGATTGAAATCAGGCGAGCGAAAGGTTGACGGCGGACATCTTGCCGTCGCGGCCGCTCTCGAGGTCGTAGGAGACCTTCTGGCCCTCGGCGAGGCCGGAAATGCCGGCGCGCTCGAGCGCAGTCACGTGGACGAAGGCGTCCTTGCTGCCATCGGCCGGCGTGATGAAGCCGAAGCCTTTGGTGGCGTTATAGAATTTGACGGTGCCGTTGATCATGGATTGATCTTTCAATGTGAAACCGCGCGCTGAGCGAACAGGTTTCGTTCTTCCGGTCGCAACACGCGGCGGGAAGTCTAAACGTTCGCACTTCAGGGGGATCACGAAAGGCCGGCGAACCGGCAATCAGAAGCCAACTTGGCTTAAACGTATGGGCGATACTTAGGCGGTAGGTGCGGCGATAACAAGGCAATTCCGAAAATCGATCGTCCCGACAAAATCGGACACCGGGGACTTGCAAGGTCTAAAACCGGGAAAACCAGCCTCCCATATAGAGCGCGTCGCTCACGATGGGGACCACAATGTTCGGTTCACGCTGGTTTCGGCTTTCAGCTCTTTTTGCGGTTCTGCTGACCGCTTTCAGCCTCATGGCCGTGGGCACGGCGGAGGCGCGCTTCGGCGGCAGCTTCGGCAGTCGCGGCGCCCGCACCTTCCAGTCGGTCCCGGCGACACCGACGGTGCCCTTTGCGACCGGCCCGGTGCAGAACTCGATGACCAACGGCACCACGACGTCGCCGGCCTACGGCTACGGCAACAATGGCTATGGTTACGGATACGGCTACCGGCCGAGCCTGTTCGGCGGTTTCGGCGGCTGGATGCTGGGCGGCCTGCTGTTCTCGGGACTGTTCGGCATGCTCGGCGGCGGCTGGGGCGGGTTCGGTGGCATCGGGGGCGTCTTCCCCTTCCTGATCCAGCTGGCGATCATTTTCTTCGTTGGCCGCTGGCTGTTCCGACGGTTCGCCTTCGCGGGCGGGCCGGGCTTTGGTGGCTTCGGCTATGGCCGGGGCTCATTCTCCCCGGGCTATGGTGCCGGCCCGTCGACCGCCTCGCGCGGCGACGAAATCGGCGTCGGCAATGCCGATCTCAATGTCTTCGAGACACGCCTGAAGCAGCTGCAGGACGCCTACTCGCGCGAGGACTATGACGCGCTGCGCGCCATCTCGACGCCCGAGGTCATGAGCTATCTGACCGAGGAGCTGGCACAAGCGGCGGCCAAGGGCCTCCGTAACGAGGTGTTCGACGTGAAGCTGCTGAGCGGCGACATCGCCGAAGCCTGGCGCGAGGGGAGTGCCGACTACGCGACGGCCGCGCTCCGCTACGAGAGCCGCGACGTGATGCGCAACCGCGCCACCGGCGAGCTGGTGTCGGGCGAGGATCGCATCGTCGAGCGGCGCGAGGTGTGGACGTTCGTCCGGCACAATGGCGGCCAGTGGCTGATCAGCGCGATCCAGGGGGCGTGAGGTCGGCCGCTAGCGCCCATGCTCGGCGGTGATCCACCGCACCGTCCGGCTGAACGAGCGCATCACCACCGTCGAGGTGCGGATGTGGCCCTTGCGGAAGCGCACACCCTGCAGCAGGAAGCCGTCGGTCACGCCAGTCGCGGCGAACAGCACGTCGCCTGAGGCGAGCTCGTTGGTGCGATATTTGCGGTTGGGGTCGGAAATCCCCATGCGGCGGGCGCGCTCGCGCTTTTCCTCGCTGTCGAGCATCAGCCGGCCCTGCATCTGGCCGCCGATGCAGCGGAGTGCCGCAGCGGCCAGCACGCCTTCGGGCGCGCCGCCGGACCCGATGTAGATGTCGATGCCGGTTTCCTCGGTATTCACCGCGTGGATGATGCCGGCAATGTCGCCGTCGGAAATGAGCTTGATGGCGCAGCCGGTCGAGCGGAGTTCCTCGAGCAGCCCGGAATGGCGCGGCCGGTCGAGCATGCAGGCCGTGATTTCGCTGACCGGGACGCCCTTGGCCTTGGCGAGCGACTTGATGTTCTGGCGCGGGCTCATGTCGAGATCGACAGTGCCCTCGGCGTAGCCGGCGCCGATCGCGATCTTCTGCATGTAGACGTCGGGCGCGTTGAGCAGGCCGCCGCGCTCCGCCATCGCCAGCACGCAAATCGAATCCGGCTGGTTCTTGGCGCACAGCGTCGTGCCTTCGAGCGGATCGACGGCGATGTCGACCTGAGGGCCCTTCCCCGCGCCGACCTCCTCGCCGATGAACAGCATCGGCGCCTCGTCGCGCTCGCCCTCGCCGATGACGATGCGGCCGTCGATGGCGACCAGCTTGAGCTCATCGCGCATGGCTTCGACCGCCGCGTTGTCGGCGGCTTTCTCATCGCCCTTGCCGCGCCAGTTGGCGGCGGCGATGGCGGCGCGCTCGGTGACGCGCACCAGCTCCAGCGTCAGCGAGCGGTCGATGGTGGCAGGCGACCGGCGGGATTTCGGGAGAGGTCGACATGCTAGAGGGCCTCGATGCGGATGAGCTGTGGCTGGCCGACGATAAAGCCGTCAGCCGCGATCAGCGCAAGCGCCTCCCGCACCGACTGCTCTAAAGTTGAGTGGGTAATCAGCACGATCGTGCGGGTGCGGATTGGCGCCGTGCGTCGCATCGTCGGACGCGCAAATCCGGCCGCTGGATGACGCTTTCGAGCGAAATCCCCGCGGCGCCCATGCGCGCAGCGATCGCGGCGAAGGCGCCGGGCACGTCGCTGGCATTGAGCCGGATGTAGTAGCCGCCCTCATGCGCCCGCATCGGCGCCTGGCGATAGGGGGTGAGCTCGTTGCTCGGCAGCCCGAGCGGCGGCACGCGCGTGCCGCGGGCGATGTCGAGGATATCCGACAGCACCGATGAGGCTGTCGCCGGCCCGCCCGCGCCGGGACCGGCGAGCAGCAGTTCATGGATGTGGTCGGTCTCGAGCGCCACCGCATTGAGCACGCCGTCGACCCGGGCGATCGCCGAGGATTTGGGCACCAGCGTCGGATGCACGCGCTGCTCGATGCCTTCGGCCGAGCGCCGCGCGATACCGAGCAGCTTGATCTTGTAGCCGAGATCGCTGGCGGCGCTGATATCGGCCTGGGTGATCGTGCCGGATGCCCTCGACGAAAACCTCGTCGGGCGCGATCTCGCAGCCGAAGCACAGCGAACTCAGGATAGCGAGCTTGTGCGCGGTGTCGAAGCCGTCGACGTCGAAGCTCGGGTCGGCCTCGGCATAGCCGAGCTCCTGCGCCTCCTTGAGGGCTTCGCTGAAACTGGCTCCGGCGAATTGCCCTCCTCGCCGGTCATGCGGGTGAGGATGTAGTTGCAGGTGCCGTTCATGATGCCATAGACGCGTGCGATGCGGGCCGAGCCGAGCCCTTCGCGCAACGTCTTGATGACCGGGATGCCGCCGGCGACCGCCGCTTCGAACCCAAGCTGTGCATTGTTGTCCTCGGCAAGCCGCGCGAGCGCCACGCCATGCCGCGCCAGCAGCGCCTTGTTGGCGGTAACGACCGGCCGGCCGATCTCGAGCGCGGCGCGCGTCGCGGCCAGCGCCGGCCCGTCCTCCCCGCCGATGAGCTCGACGAACAGATCGATGCCGTCGGATTTGGCGAGCGCCACCGGGTCGTCGAACCACTGCACCGCGCTGAGGTCGATATTGCGATCCTTGCTGCGCGAGCGGGCCGATACGGCGGTGACCACCACCGGCCGGCCAAGCTTGCGCGTCAGCTCGTTGCCGTCTTTCTGGAGGATGCGCACCAGCGTCGCGCCGACATTGCCGAGACCGGCGACCCCGACGCGCAGCGGCAGGGCCGCGGGGACCTCGGATTCCTCCGCCATCGCCCTGAGGATCCGCGTCCGCGTGTCCGACCGCGGCTCGCGGCCTTCACGCAGGTCGAACACGAACAGCGGATCGCCCGCCATCTGCCGCCCAAAGCGCGTCGGCGGTCCAGCCGCGCGCGGCAATGAACGCCTCGATGGCGTCACGGAAAGACTGGATATCGGACATGGCGCACGCTCCTGGCTTCGCCGGATCGATGGCTAGGAGTTTGCCTATTCGTCAATAGGAGTTTGATCCTCCTGATGCCGCCTTGCTGGTGTTCCGCGGAGCTGCGGCAGAAGAGAATGCTTTTCGATGTGCCCGCCACGAACCCCGAAACCAAGACGCAGCTGGTCTGGCTCGCCTCCTATCCACGAAGCGGCAATACGCTGCTTCGAACCATCATGTTCCAGTGCTTCGGGCTCAGGTCAGCGAGCATTTATCTGCAACGACCTTGGGGGACGACACACGCTTGAGGACTGGGTCGGTGATATCGAGCATGACGGCGGGCGGATCGAACTTCGGCGACCAGCAGCTGTGGCTGATCAAGACCCACGCGCCTCCAAACGACACCGCACCGGCGATCTATGTCATTCGCGACGGTCGTGATGCGACGATCAGCCTGTCTCACTTCGACGACGTCTCGCTCCGCGAGGTCGTCGAGGGACGCCATAAGTTTCGGACGTCGGGCGGCTCATGTCAATGCGTGGTCTCCGGCCACGCGGCCCAACACCCTCCTCCTGCGCTATGAGGAGATGACCGCCGACCTTCCTGCTGTCCTCGACCGGATCGCTGGCTTTCTTCGGCGTACCAGCCGTGCGCCGGACGCTCCCGAGCCGTGAGGAGTTGGCCGAAACTGATGGCAAATGCGATCCGTCCGCACGGCGCCGCTCGCGAGGAACTCGTCGGGGACCTGCTCCACCGCTTCTGGCAGATCAACGGCGAGGTCATGCGCCAGGACCAGGCTACGACTGATCGCTACTTCCCGGCAGCCGCCAGCGGCACCACGTTGCTCTTGCTGGGGTCGAGGCCCGCCGCGAGGAACTTCTTGATGTTGCGCGCCGCCTGCCGGATGCGCTGCTCGTTCTCGACCAGGGCCAGCCGGACGTACTGGTCGCCGTACTCGCCGAAACCCACACCCGGAGCGACGGCGACGCCGGTCTCCTGGATCAGGAGCTTGGCAAACTCCAGCGAGCCCAGATGGCCGTACTGCGCCGGGATGGGCGACCACGCGAACATCGTGGCTTTGGGCGCAGGGATCGGCCAGCCGGCCCGCGCAAAGCTCTCGACCATCACATCGCGACGGGTGCGGTAGGTGTTGCGGACCTCCTCGATCACCGCGTCCGTGCCGTTGAGTGCGCTCGCGGCGGCGACCTGGATCGGGGTGAATGCGCCGTAGTCGAGATAGGATTTCACGCGCGTCAAAGCCGAGATCAGCTTTTCGTTGCCGACGGCAAAGCCGACGCGCCAGCCTGGCATCGAATAGGTCTTGCTCATCGAGGTGAACTCGACTGCGATATCGATCGCGCCCGGCACTTCGAGCACCGATGGCGGGATGTCGTCGTCGAAATAGATCTCGGCGTAGGCCAGATCGGACAGGATGAAGATGCTGTGCGCTTTGCAGTAGGCGACGACCTCTTTGTAGAAATCCAGCGTCGCCGTGTAGGCCGTCGGGTTCGACGGATAATTGAGCACCAGCGCGATCGGCTTGGGGATGGAGTGGCGCACGGCGCGATCGAGCGAGCGGAGAAAATCCTCGTTCGCCTCGGCCGGCATCGAGCGCACTACGCCGCCCGACATGACGAAGCCGAACGAGTGGATCGGATAGGTTGGGTTGGGCACCAGCACGACGTCGCCCGGGGCGGTGATCGCCGCCGCCATGTTGGCAAAGCCTTCCTTCGAGCCAAGCGTCGCGACGACCTGGGTGTCGGGGTTCACCTTCACGCCGAACCGGCGGCCGTAGTAGCTCGCCTGCGCCTTGCGGAGACCGGGGATGCCGCGCGACGAGGAATAGCGGTGGGTCCGCGGGTCCTTGACCGTCTCCTGCAGCTTTTCGACGATGTGCTCTGGCGTCGGCATGTCGGGATTGCCCATGCCGAGGTCGATGATGTCGACGCCCTGGGCCCGCAGCCTGGCCTTGATCGGATCGATATGCGCAAACACATAGGGCGGCAGGCGGCGGATACGGTGGAAATCTTCGGTCATCTCGGTCTCGCGGAGCGTTGCGACTCCCCCTGGCACGGCGGCTCAATCAATCGGGGTATTATCGCGGAATTATGGTTTGGGCGGCGTTAAGGGCGGCCCGGCTCATGAGTGTCGGCCCTCTCCGGTCGCGCGGGCGACCCAGCGGAGAGAGCTATCGAGCCGCCGCGGCGGCGAGAGCTCGCGTGCGAACGGCGATGAACGACGTCGTGACCATGCCTGCGCTGTACCTGGCGGGATGCGCAATTGTCCAGACGCAGCGCGCGTCTGCCTCGGCGCTGACCGGCAACCGGCGGTCAGCGGGCGAGGATCGTCGCGGGCCGGCGAGCCTCCCAGCCCTGCGTCTCGAGAGTCGGGGTTTCGGCCTCTTCGAGGGGGTAGCCGACGCAGAAATAGCCGATCAACGTCCAGCCTGCCGGCGTATCGAGGATGGCGGCGACCTCCGTGGCGTCGATAATCGACACCCACCCGAGGCCGATGCCCTCGGCGCGCGCCGCGAGCCAGAACGTATAGACCGCCATGACCGCCGAATATTCGATCGTCGCGGGCATGGTCCGGCGCCCGAGCCCATGTCCCTGCTCCGTTGCGGTATCGGCGAAGACGGCAAACTGGCACGGCGCCTCGCCGAGGCCGGCGAGCTTGAGGCGGGCGTAAATCCCGGCCCGCTCGCCGCTGTAGGACTGCAGCGCTGCCGCATTGCACCGCTCGAAACACCCGCGCACGGCGGCGCGGCGGGCCGGGTCGTCGACGCTGACGAAGCGCCAAGGCTGGCTGAGCCCGACCGACGGCGCAAGGCTCGCGAGCCCCACGAGGCGCTCGAATGTTCCGTCGGGCAAGGGCGTCGGCCTGAAGCGGCGAACATCGCGGCGCCACTTGAGGAGATCGAGCAGGGACTCGCGGAACTGCGGATCGAAGGCTGGAGGGGTGGTCATCGCGCGAAGAGATCGCGAGGCTCGATCATCGCCTGGTAGCTGAGGAACTGCGCGGTGCTCGCGGCCCACGAAAAGCCCTCGGCGTAGGTACGGCAGGCGGCGCGCGGAACATCGAGCGCCTTGAGGGCCGCCGCGCGGAGATCATCCGCCAAGACGCCCACCGGCGCATGACCGATGACGTCGATCGGTCCCGTCACCGGAAACGCCGCGACCGGCGTGCCGCTCGCCAGGGCTTCCAGCAGCACCAGCCCGAACGTGTCGGTGCGGCTCGGAAAGACGAAGGCGTCGGCCGAGGCGTAGAGCGCCGCCAACTCCTCACCACGCTTGGCGCCGAGGAAGGTCACCTCGGGGTAGCGTGCCTTCAGTGCCTTAAGGCTTGGCCCATCACCGACAACCACCTTGCTCCCGGGCAGATCGAGCCTGAGGAACGCCTCGACGTTCTTTTCGACCGCGACGCGTCCGACGTAAAGGAACACCGGTCCGGGATAAGGCAGCGGCACCCGGCGCGAGGGATTGAAGAGCGCGGTATCGACACCCTTGGTCCAGAGCTCGGCGTGGGCGATACCGCGGGCCTCGAGCAATGCCTTGAGATGCGGAGTGCCGACCAGCACGGCGGCCGCGGGTGCATGGAAGCGCCTGATCAGCGCGTATGACCACGACAGCGGCACCGGCAATCGCGCCCGCAGGTATTCGGGGAACTGCGTGTGGTACGCCGTGGTGAAAGGAATACCGTTCTTCTTGCAGTAGTTGCGGGCGATCCAGCCGAGCGGCCCCTCGGTGGCGATATGGAGCGCTTCCGGTTTCAGCGCCTCAATACGCCTGACAACGGGCCTCGCGGTGGTCAGCGACAGCCCGATCTCGGGATATCCGGGCATCGGGATCGTCCGGTGGCCGGCGGGCGTGATGAGATCGACATGGATACCGAGTTGCCGCAGCTCCTCGGCGGTCTTGTCGATGCTGCGAACGACGCCGTTGACCTGCGGATACCAGGCATCGGTGACGATCAGGATGGCGCGTGGACGCGCTGGCATGGAAACCCCGAGCCCCGGGACCGGGGACGCCGCCCTCAAATGGCCGCGCGGGCCTCGCGGGTCAAGTCGGCTGGAAGTACGGCACCCAGATGCCGAGCCCGCTGAGCACCTCCAGCAGCTCGATCAGCGCGAATAAGCCGGTGACGATCGGCAGGCCCAAAGCTGAGCACGATCGCGGTCGAACGACGCCGCATCGCCGTGCCCGAGGTCGCGATCAGGTAGAAAATGCCCCAGATGATGGCGGCCGCGATCGGCATCTGCGCCAGCGCCCAGTTGCGCGGCATCGTCGCGGTCACGCTGCCATCGAGCCCCCAGCGCACCGGCAGGTCGAGGCCGGCCGGGACCAGCACGTAGCCGGCCACGGCGATGAGGACGAGCGCGGCGAGAAACGCCAGACTGAGGGGCGACCTCAGGCTGGACGAGGAGCTAACGGACAAGCGCGTTAGCCCGGGCCAGCGCCTGTTCGGCCTCTGCGACGACGCTGCGGATGATCTCGGCGGACGACAGCACACTCTTGATGCGCGCGGCGCCCTCCCCGGCCAACACCGCCATCCGCTTCACGTCCTGCTGCTGGTCCGCGGCCTGAACCTGCTCCCGGACGGACGCCAGCGTGGTCCATAACTCGTCCTCGTGGCCCACCCAGCGGACGGTCGTCTCGTTGCGGATGGCGCGTACCTGGACACCAGACCATTGTCCGACCCAGATCATGTCCCAGATCGACGAGGCGATTGTGTCGCCCGCCTGTGCCTCGATGATGGCGCGCTGGTAGCTGGCGCTGATCGGCGACTCCGAGGCCGCGAGGAACCGCGTTCCCATCAGCACGCCCGCGGCCCCGAAGGTGAGCGCGGCGGCGAGATCGCGGCCGTCGACAAGGCCGCCGGCGGCGAGCACCGGACGGTCGCCGGCGATCTCAAGCACCTCGGGCAGCAGGGTCCAGAGCGGCTGCGGCCCCATGTGGCCGCCGGCCTCACGGCCCTGCGCGATCAACACATCGGCACCGGCCGCAACGGCCTCTGTGGCCAAGGCGGGGGTCGTGACCTGGACGATGGCGACGGCCCCGACCGCGTGCGCCTTGGCGATCGACTCCGCTGGCTGCCCCTGGAAGAACGAAAACACGGGCACCTTCTCGGCGAGCGCGGCCTCGAGCGACGCGGGATTGGTCTGGTGCAGCACGAAGTTCACGCCGAATGGCCGGTCGGTCAAAGCGCGGATGGCGCGGATGTCCTGCACCATTTTTTCGACCGGCCGCCAGGTGCAGCCGAGAATACCGAGCCCGCCGGCCGCACTGACGGCTGCGACCGATTGCGGGCTCGTCGAGTCCGCCATGCCGGCTGCGACAATCGGGTGGTCGATGTGCAGAACATCGCAAATCTTGGTGTGGATCACGGCCGCCCCCTCTTAGGGCAAACGCTAGCATACAAAGCAAAAGGCCGGGAACACTCCCGGCCTTCGCAAAAATATGGAGCGCGAAACTCAGCGCTTGGAGAACTGGAACGAGCGGCGGGCTTTCGCCTTGCCGTACTTCTTGCGTTCGACCACGCGGCTGTCGCGGGTAAGGAAGCCGCCCTTTTTGAGCCCCGCACGCAGCTCGGGCTCGTAATAGGTCAGTGCCTTCGAGATGCCGTGGCGCACCGCACCGGCCTGGCCGGAAAGGCCACCGCCGGCGACGTGCGCAACGACGTCGTACTGATCCTTGCGCGCCGCCGCGATGATCGGCTGCTGCAAGATCATCTGCAGCACGGGGCGGGCGAAGAAGGCGTTGAACTCCTTGCCGTTCACCGTGATCTTGCCGCTGCCCGGCTTGATCCAGACGCGGGCGATGGCGTTCTTGCGCTTGCCGGTGGCGTAGGCGCGGCCTTCCTTGTCGAGCTTCTGCACATAGACGGGAGCCGCGGGAGCGGGCGCCACGGCCGAAGTGGAAAGGCCTTCGAGCGAGTTGATCGTATCGGCCATCAGTTGGCCCTCACGTTCTTGGAGTTCATCTTGGCGACGTCGAGCACGGCGGGCTGCTGGGCCTCGTGCGGATGCTTGTCACCGGCATAGACTTTCAGATTGCGCAGCTGCTGCCGGCCAAGCGGACCGCCAGGGAGCATGCGTCGCACCGCATTCTCGACCACGCGCTCGGGGAAGCGACCCTCCAGCAGCTGGCGCTGCGTCCGGTCCTTGATGCCGCCGGGGAAGCCGGTGTGCCAGAAGAACTTGCGCTGATCGAGCTTGTTGCCCGTCAGCTTCACCTTCTCGGCGTTGATGACGATGACGTTGTCGCCCATATCCATGTTGGGCGTGTAGGTCGGCAGGTGCTTGCCGCGCAGATGGAGCGCCACGATCGAAGCGAGGCGACCGACGACCAGATTGGTGGCGTCGATCAGCACCCATTTCTTCGTGATGTCGCTCGGCTTGGCCGTGTAGGTGGACATCGATTTTCCCTGGAATCTGGCGGGGGTCCGCCGGTTTTGGTGGCGGGTGTGTAGCAGGGATTTTTCGCGCGTCAAGCGACTGCATATTTCGCCGTGAAAACAAGAGGCTGCGTGGCCGGTATCATAATACCACACGGCTTTGTCCCAGCAGTCCTAGGCAGGCGAGTTTCGCGTGGTGCGGTATTGCCCACCGGTCGCACCGCGTCTAGTTTCCGGCCGCGATGCGGCCTCGAAACATCATTGTCCGGCGATCGAGTCCCGACTGGGCACACTTCGATATCGAGCAATCGCGCCAGTTTCTCGCGCGGATCGGCCTCGACGAGACCATCATCGTCGATTTCGCTGCCATCTGGGACGCGACTTTCGCGATCGACTACTGCCGGATTCCGCCAGCGGGTGAAGGAGATCGCGACCCGCACGCTCCGCGCCGTGCGCAACGCGGGGCTGGTCGAGCTCGCCGACTTCAAACCCCGCACCTGCGGCGACGACGATCTGATCGCCTTCATCGATGACGACGATTGGCTGCACCCCGATCTCTTCGATGCGATCAGACCCGGCAGCTCGGCTGACGGCGCGATCTGGGGGAGCGTCGTCGTTGGCGACGGATTTCTGGGCCGCAAGCAGGACGCGGTGGCCCAAATCGAGCTGCGCCCGATCAATCGCTGGGTGTTCACCAACAATTACGCCGTGACTGGCCGGCTGCTGAAGCGGCTGGCCGCCGGCGCGGTGATCGAACACGATCACGCCCACGAGGCGATGCTGCGCGGAAAGTTTCAGCCCGCCATCGTCCGCCGCTATCTCTCGGCGACGAACAAGCACCCCTGCAGTATCCTGTCGGCCACGCACCACCTTCAAACCGATTTTCGGCATGATCCTCGAAGCGTGATCGCCCAGCGCCGGTCGGCCCTTGCCGAGGCGAGGCTGACAGTCGACACGAAATGGATGGCGCGGGAGGTCTCCGATTTCCTCGCGCTCTACGACGAAACTCTGGCACAGCGTTAGGACGCCCAGATTTCGCGACCTGTCCTTCAACGAAAGCAGCAGTCATCATGTCCAAGCCCATCGCCGAGCGGATCGCGGTTTCCACCTGGTCGCTGCACCGGCTGCTCGGGACCACCTACCCGCACAACCTGACGACCGATGCGGTCGGGCCGGTCGAGGAAACCTACGGGCCGGTGGTCGAGCCACTGCTCGACCTGCCCGCCGCGCTCCATAATCACGGCTACCACCGGATGGAGCTGGTCTCGTTCCACCTGCCCAGTCGCGACCGCATCTACGTCGATGAGCTCCGGACGGAGCTGAAGCAGGCGGACGTGGTGCTGCAGACGCTGCTGATCGACGCCGGTGATATCGCTGACCCCCAGCACGGCGTGCGCGACGAAGCGTGGATCGCCCGCTGGATCGAGACCGCGAACGAGCTCGGCGCCGAGCATGCACGCATTATCGCCGGCAAGCAGAAGCCGACGCGCGAGGCGATCGACCGCTCGGTCGCGGCGCTGCGGCGGCTGGCGGACGGGAACGCCGGCTCGCCCGTGCGCCTCGTCACCGAGAACTGGTTCGATCTTCTAGGGGACGCAGCGACGGTCAACGAGGTGCTGGATCGGCTCGAGGGTAAGGTCGGCCTGCTTGGGGACTTCGGCAACTGGAAGGGCGCGGACAAATACAAGCAGCTGGCGGCGATCTTCGGGCGCGCCGAACTATGCCATGCCAAGGCGAGCTTTACCGGTGGCGTGCTCGATGCCGCAGACTTTGGCCGCTGCGTCGAGCTGGCGGAGGCGGCCGGCTATGCGGGGCCCTACACGCTGATCTACGACAACGACAATCCAAGCGAATGGGCGGGGCTTGAAGTGGAACGGGAGTTTATCGTCGGGCGAGTTGGCTGAGTGGCGGCAATGTGGGTTAGCGGGTCTGCCGGTCCAGAAACCAGCTGTACGTGGCCGCGACCCCTTCGCGGAGGCCGACCGTTGGCCGCCAGCCCATTGCCCTGAGCCGCGTCGAATCCATGAGCTTGCGCGGCGTGCCGTCCGGCTTGCCGGGATCAAGCACGATCGCGCCCGTGAAGCCGACAACCTCGCAGATCAGTTGGGCAAGTTGCAGGATCGTCACTTCCTCGCCGGTGCCGACATTGATCGGCCCCGCCTCGTGATAGTGCTCGAGGAGATGGACCAGCGCCGCAGCGCAATCGTCGACATGCATCATCTCGCGTCGCGGTCGGCCGGAGCCCCACACTGTGAGGCTCGCCTCTCCCCTCCCCTTCGCCTCGTGCGCCTTGCGCATCAGCGCCGGCAGTACGTGGCTCGCGCCGAGGTCGAAATTGTCGCCGGGCCCATAGAGATTGGTCGGCATTGCCGAGATGTAGTCCCGCCCGTGCTGGCGGCGATAGGCGTCGGCGAGCTTCACGCCGGCAATCTTGGCGACGGCATAGGCCTCGTTGGTCGGCTCCAGCGGGCCGGTGAGCAGCGCGTCCTCGCGGATCGGCTGCGGCGCGAGGCGCGGGTAGATGCAACTCGAGCCGAGAAACAACAGCCGGTCGACGCCGGCGCGGTGCGCGGCTTCGAAGATGTTGGCCTCGATGGCGAGGTTCTGCCAGAGGAAGTCGGCGGGATAGGTGTCGTTGGCGAGGATGCCGCCGACATGCGCCGCCGCGACGACGATCGCATCCGGCCTTTGGTCGGCGACGAACCGCTCGACGTCAGCCTGCCGCGTCAGGTCGAGCTCCGCGTGAGTTGCCGTGACGGGAACGGCGTTCCGCTCGCCCAACGCCCGCAGCACGGCCGAGCCGACCATGCCGGTGTGGCCCGCGACCCAGATGCGCTTGCCGGCGAGCTCGCTCAATGCCGCCTCGCCTGCCCCTCGAGCACCTTGATGTCCTCGCGCACCATCTCGCGCACCAGGTCCTCGACGCTGTGCTCGGGCACCCAGCCGAGCTTTTCCCGCGCTTTGGTCGCATCGCCCACCAGCCGGTCGACCTCGGTCGGGCGGAAATAGCGCGGATCGATCTCGACCAGCACCTCGCCCGTCGCGGCGTCGACCGCCGTCTCGCTCCTTGCCCGCTGCCGCGCCACTCGATCGTGATGCCCGCTTCGGCGAACGCCATCTCGGTGAAGCGGCGAACCGAGGTCGTGCGCCCGGTCGCCAGCACGTAATCCTCCGCCGCGTCCTGTTGCAGCATCAGCCACATGCCGCGCACATAGTCCTCGGCGTGACCCCAGTCGCGCTCGGCGTTGAGATTGCCCAAGAACAGCTTCTCGCGCGCGCCAAGCTTCATGGCGGCCACGGCGCGCGAAATCTTGCGCGTGACGAACGTCTCGCCGCGGATCGGGCTCTCATGGTTGAACAGGATGCCGCTCGAGGCGTGGATGCCGTAGGCCTCGCGATAGTTCACGGTGATCCAGTGGCCGTAGAGCTTGGCGACCCCATAGGGCGAGCGCGGATAGAACGGCGTCCGCTCGCTCTGCGCCGTCTCCTGCATGCCGCCGAACATCTCCGAGGTCGAGGCCTGGTAGAAGCGGAGTTTGCCGATAAGGCCGAGGATGCGGATGGCCTCGAGCAGCCGGAGCGTGCCGAGTGCATCGGCCTGCGCCGTGTATTCGGGCGTCTCAAAACTCACCTGCACGTGGCTCTGGGCGGCGAGATTGTAGATCTCGTCGGGCTGGATCTGCTGGATGACGCGGATGAGGTTGGTGCTGTCGGTCACGTCGCCGAAATGCAGCACCAGCCGCGCGTCTGCGTCGTGGATATCGCGGTAGATGTCGTCGATGCGGCCGGTGTTGAACGAGGACGAGCGGCGCTTGATGCCGTGGACGGTGTAGCCCTTGCCCAGCAGCAGCCGCGCGAGATAGGCGCCGTCCTGCCCGGTAATGCCGGTGATCAGCGCGGTTTTGCCAGTCGCAGAAGTCATGGGCCGCCGCTTAGCATGGGAGCTTGCGACGACGCCAGAGCGGCTCAGGCGACCGCTGGGCGCGGGGTGATATCGGCCAGCCAGGCGCAGGTCGCGCCGGCCAGCATGAACGCCAGCGCCTGGTGGCCGAGCGCCAGCGGCAGCGGCACCTTAAGCAGCAGCGTCGAGATGCCGAGTGCCGCCTGCAGGAGCACCAGCACCGCGATGCGCGGCAGCCAGCCATTGGCACCGGCGAAGCCGCCAGCCCCGCGTTTCCACACGAACAGCGCGGCGACATAGAGCACGATAACGTAGGCGATGGTGCGGTGGACGAACTGCACGGTCAGGGCATTCTCGAAAATGTTCTTCCACCACGGGTCCATCGCATCGAGCCCATCGGGGACGAGCGAGCCATCCATCAACGGCCAGGTGTTGTAGCCCTGCCCGGCGTGAAGGCCCGCGACCAATGCGCCGGCGGCGATCTGGATGAAGATGAGCGCGAGGAGCAGCGCCACGGCGCCGCGCTGCGCATCCGCGGGCACCGGCCGGGCCGGACCGAGCCGCCGCGCCACCCAGATCAGCGCAAGAAACAGCACCAGCGCTGTGCACAGATGCACCGCCAGCCGGTACTGGCTGACCGAGGTCAGCGTCTCGAGCCCGGAGCTCACCATCCACCAGCCGATCGCGCCCTGTAGCCCGCCGAGGACGAACAGGCCCGCGAGCGGCAGCGCGAGGTTCCAGCTGAACCGCCGCTGGAACAGGAAGACGAGGAACGGAACGGCGAAGGCGACGCCGATCAGGCGAGCCAGATTGCGGTGCAGCCACTCCCACCAGAAGATGTATTTGAACCCTTCGAGGGTCATGTCCTGGTTAAGCAGCTGGTACTGCGGGATCTGTTTGTAGGCATCGAACTCGCGCGCCCAGTCGGCATCGCTGAGCAGCGGCACCGCGCCGCTGATCGGGTCCCACGAGGTGATCGACAGGCCGGAATTGGTCAGCCGCGTGATGCCGCCGACCACGAGGATGGCGAGCACGATCACCGCCAGCACGTAGAGCCAGATACGCACCGGCTTGAGCCGGTCGGCGGGCATGTCGTTGGCGACGGCTTCGGCGGAGGTAAGAGAAACCAAGGATTGACCGTTCCGGAAATTGCGGCGAGGGAATAGCGCCCGGCGCCGCCCGGTGCAATCGCCGGAGTGCCGCATGCCGCAGCGAACCCGCAAGCTCCTGGGCACGGTCGCGATCGTGATCCTCCTGATCGCCTATCCGCTGGCGGTGATGGAAATCTACGTGACCTGGTTTGCCGCGCTCCCCTGGTGGGGCGCGATCATCGTGCTCTGCGTGGCCGGGCTGCTGTGGTTCTTTCCGGCAAGCAGAGTGGTGAGGTGGATGAGCGCACCGGATCCTGGCTCTCACTGAGCTAACCATCTCACACAATGTCGTGGAGGAGACTCTAGCGTCCGAGAGCGCTGAACACGGCTGGCGTCGCGAACACGTCGACATAGCGGCGCGCCTGGAACAGGCCGTTGAGCGACACACGAGGCAAAGCCGTCAGGGCGTTACGGTGGTGCCCGTAGAGACCGCCCGGAATTGTCGTCACCGCCGAGCGGAGGCCGAGCGCCTTGGCGATCGCGTATTCGCGCGTTCCCGCCGAGGTCGGCCCGCCGATCGGATAGCTCAGATGCGTCGGTCGCCGCCCAAGCTGCGCCTCCAGCACTCGAACCGACTGCTCGATCTCGCTGCGCGCCTGCTCGGCGGGGAGTTTTGCGAGCTCGTAATGGTGCACGGTATGGGCGCCGATGGTGCATAATGGCTCAGTTGCGAATTGGCGAAGTTCGGGCCAGCTCATGATGAGGTTCTGGCACTGCGCCTGCAGGTCGAAGTCATATTTGCCCGCGAGGTCGTGCAGCAGACGCACGCGCTCGGGCTCGGAGAGCGCCCGCATCCGCCAGTAGAGCGTATCGTAGGTGGCCTGCTTTTCGGCGAGCGTGCCGGTCGGCAGATAGTCGGTCTCGCCATCGTGGGTAACCGCGATCGCCTTTTGCCCTGCGATGATGTCCTCGAGCGCCTGCCACCAGAGCTCGCCGACGCCATCGACGAACGCGGTCGGCACGTAGAGCGTGAACGGGCACTGCGCGCGCCGCAGGATCGGCAGCGCGAATTTGAGGTTGTCGCGATAGGCGTCGTCGAAGGTGAAGACCGCGAAGCGCCGCTGCAGGGCATCGGCTTCGACCCGGCGCACCGCTTCGTCCAGCGTTACGATGTCGATGTCGAGCGCCCGGATGCGCTTGATCGCATACTCGAGGAAGTCAGGCTTCACCTGGAGAATGGCATTCGGCGAGAAATCCGCCGGGTCATCGGGCAACACGCGGTGGAGCGTAAGGATCACGCCGCGGGCCTTGGACATCGAGCGGATGAGGCGCGCCGCGCCGGTGGCCCACAGCAGCTCGAACGCGGTGCGGATCGCAGCGTAACGGAATGACGCCATCAGGCGACGGCGGTTTCGCGCTCGGGGACGGCGACGCTCTGCACGGACTCGAAGCCGAGCGCTGCCGCCTCTGCCGATACGGCATCGATCGTGGTCGCTGCTGTGCCGGCGCGCCGCACCATCACGACGCGCCCGGGAGCACCTGCGAACAGCGGCAGGGTCGAATTCATCCCGACCCGCCCGGTTGCCACGACCACGAGTTCGTAGATGTCGGCGAGCGCCTCGAGCAGGGTCAGCGGGCGCATCGAGCGGCGGTCGAGCGCCGCGAGCTGTCCCCACGGAACTTCGGCGAGGCCGCTGCGCACCTTGTGGACGATGTCGCCATAGCTTGCCTGTTCGGCGCAAAGGTCGGTGAGCCCCATCTCGCTCGTCGGGTGCGCACTGCCGGCGTCGACACGGCAAACGCTGAGGCCCTTGGCGAGAGCGTCGCGCACCAGCGCATCCGCCGCGACCGCCGCGTCGCGCCCGTCGCTGACGCCGGCAAGCAGCACGACGCGCGCACGCCCGAGCGCGATATCGGACGCAAGATTGAAGAATTCAATTTCACCTTTCGCCGCGGCGCGATGCTGCGAGGTCGGCGCGGTCCCACGTCGCGGAGGAACAGGAACGCCGGCACGGGCAGCGATGGGCGGCGCGGCGACCCCCGCATCCTGCTCGGTGGCCTCGTCGGGCTCAGCCAGCGGCTCCTCGATATCAGGAAAGTCCTCGTCCTCGATCTCAGCGCTTTCATCGTCGGCGGATGCGAGAGGATGTCGCCCGGCATTTCGGTTGTAGACCGCGCGCCCGGACATCAGCTCACCGAACAGCACCGCGCCGATCTGCAGCGCCAGCGACACACCCGCCACCGCTCCGAGGATCAGCCCGGTCTTGGGTGAAGCCGGCGTGACCGAGGGCGCCGCCTGGGTGATGATCCGCACGTCGGGCAGCACCGCCCCGGTGTCGGTGCGGCCGGAGGCGTCGCGGTATTTGACGAGGTAGGAGTTCAGCAGGTCGCGGTCGGCATTGGCCTCGCGCGTCAGGCTGTCGAGCGTGACGCTGTCCTTGGTCTGCGTCGAGGCCGAGCCCTGCGCGGTCTTGAGGTCGTCATTGAGGGACGCGATGATCCCCGTCTGCACCTTGACCTGTGCGTCGAGCCCGTCGGCGACGTGCATGGCCTCCGCCTTGATTTGCGCATCGACCTGCGCGATCTGCGCCTTGAGCGCAATGATGGTCGGATGCGCCGGCAAGAGCGTCGCCGATTTCTCGGCGAGCGAGGACTGCAGCGTGGCGCGGTTCTGCAGCAGCGACTGGACGACAGCGCTGGCGCGGACGTCGTCGACACCGTCGATGGGCTGGCCCGCCTTCAGCAGCGAGCGGATCAGATCT
Organism: uncultured Alphaproteobacteria bacterium; assembly: GCA_963848625.1. Lineage (GTDB taxonomy): Bacteria > Pseudomonadota > Alphaproteobacteria > Rhizobiales > Devosiaceae > Devosia_A. Next base: position 1,017,294 of record CAWKEC010000007.1, on the reverse strand, counting down.
GCATGCTCGCGCGCGGTGTTGAGCGCTGCCTGTGCGTCGGTCAGCTGCTTGCCGATATCGGAAATCTGCTGATCGGGCAGCGACGTGCCGTTGGCGCCGGCGAAGATACCGTTGCTCGCCTTGTAGTCGGCGACCTTGGCGTCCTCCTGCTGGACCTTCGCCTGCAGCTGCTGGACCTGCTGCTGCAGCCAGGTGGTCGCGTCCTGCGTGTCGGTGATCGACTGCTGCGCCCGGCGCTTCACGTGCTCGGCGGCGATGGCATTGGCGATCTTGGCCGCGAGCTCGGGATCGCCGGCGCGCACATAGATCGAGATTACCGCACTGTCGCGCTCGCGGATGACCGTCAGCCGATCATTGAGCGCCTGCACCACCGAGTCATCGACGCTCTTGGCCTCGGGCTTTCTCCCGAGCAGGGACATCACCAGCGTGAGCGGACTGCTGCTCGAGCCGTTGAACTCGGGCACCGAGCGCAGATTGAGCTGGTCGACCACCGCGAGCAGCGTGTCGCGCGACTTGATCAGCTCGATCTGGCTCGAGATCAGCGCGTCGATCGACACCCCGCCTCCGCTATTGGTCTGCGGCGCGGCGCCGGTGAGCTCGGTGATGGAATTGGAGCGATCCTCGACCAGGAGGCTTGCCGACGATTCGTACTGCTTGGGCACGAACAGCAGGACGCCATAGGTCAGCCCGAGCAGCAGCAGCGTCACGACCACGATGCGAATGGCTTTCGACCATAGCGCCCGCATCAGCGCGCCGGCGTCCATCCGCAAATCCTCTGCCGGCGCCAACTCCACCATCACGCTCTACCCTTGCTGACCGGCTCTTTATCAGGCGATCGTGGTCAACATTCGGTTAAGCGGCTCGCAGACCGCAATTTTCCGCCTCCACCATAAGCATATTGTTAACCATGCGCCGCGAGACTGGCCGCGATCCCGATGCGGTTCCCGTGATGGCCTGGTTCAGACTGCTTTTCGCGCTGCTGTTGGTTCCGTTGGCCGCGTGCGCGCTGAACGGTCCGCAGACCGTACTCGAGTCCACCCTCGACCATCCCTACACGCTCGACTCCGGCGACGTGGTGAAGGTCGCCGTCTATGGCGACGACTCGATCAGCCGCTCCTACCGGGTCGACGACAGCGGCGACATCGCCTTCCCGCTCGTCGGCCAGGTCGCCGTGCGCGGCATGACGACCGTCGCCGCGGCCAAGGCGATCGCCGCCGCGCTCGCCAATGGCTACATGAAGTCCCCAAACGTCACCCTCGAGGTCGATACCTACCGGCCGTTCTACATCTCCGGTGCGGTCAGCTCGCCCGGACAGTTCCCCTACGTTCCCGGAATGACCGTACGTTCCGCCATCTCGACCGCGGGCGGCGTTGTCCTCGGCAGCGGCATCCACACCGAGGCGACGCTGTATCGCAGGGTGGGCGACGCCACGGTCAAGAGCCGGGTCGATCTCGACTTCCCGATCCTCGCCGGCGACACCCTCGTGGTCGATTGACGGTGGCAGAGCCGCCGCTGCGAATTCTGCAGGTATTGCGGGCGCCTGTGGGCGGACTCTTCCGTCACGTCTTCGATCTGACCGAGGAGCTGGCGCGCCGCGGCCACCTGATCGGCGTCGTCGCCGACAGCCTCACCTCGGACGCGATGACGGGTCAGAGATTGCGTGAGCTGGCGCCCTCAATCACGCTTGGCACCTACTATTTCCCGATGCCACGCACCATCGGCTGGGGCGACGTCACCACTCCATTCCAGGTGCGCGCGCTGGCCGGCAGGCTCAATATCGACGTGCTCCATGGCCATGGCAGCAAGGGCGGCGTGCACGCGCGCCTCGCCCGAGTTGGCAACCGCCGGCGTATCGCGCTCAATACCCCGCATGGTGGTGTGCTCAACTACAAGCCCGGCACATTCACCGGCGGTATGTTCCGCGGCATTGAGCGCGTGATCGGGGCGATCACCGACGCCTACATCTTCGAAAGCGCTTATGCCCGCGAGGCGTTTCACCGCCTCATCGGGACGCCGCCCTGCACCGAGGCGGTGATCCACAACGGCATTGCGCCGGCCGAATTCACGCCGGTGGTCGCCGATCCGGATGCGCGCGACTTCGTCTTCGTCGGCGAATTCCGCGGTGCCAAGGGGATCGGCTATCTCATCGACGCGCTCGTCGAGACCAAGGCGCCCGACGGTCGGCCGGCAACCCTCGCGATGGCCGGCAGCGGCCCCGAGTTCGAACAGACCAGGACCCGCATCGCGCAGCTCGGGCTCAGCGATCGCGTCGAGCTTCTGGGGGTCCGGCCGGTGCGCGAGGCGCTTCGCCGCGGCCGTTGCCTCGTCGTCGCCTCGCTGGCGGAATCGCTGCCCTATGTGATCCTCGAAGGGGCATCGGCCGGTCTGCCGGTGATCTCGACCGATGTCGGCGGCATCCGCGAAATCTTCGGGCCGACATCAACGGGGCTGGTGCCGGCGGCGGACGCCGCAGCCCTGCGCAGTGCGATGCAGTCTTACCTCGCCGATCCGGTGGCTGCGCTGGCGGAGGCGCAGCTCCGGCTCGACTACATCCGGCCGCGCTTTTCGATCGCGCACATGGCCGACCAGATCGAGGCGCTCTATCGGCAGACTCTCGCGAAGCGCCGTGGCGCAGCGGATTGAGTGCCGCCATCGCCGATCCTGCCCGCGGTTTTCACTCCGTCTTCATGCGTTGACCCCTAGACTTGCAGCGACACAGCGACCGGACTTTCCAGCATGTTTCGCCTCGATCCCGCGTCAGGCCGTTCTCGACCACGTCGCCCGCCGCAGCGCCGGCTCCGGCGAGCTGGGTGCGGAAGCGCGCGCGATCGTCGCGACCCCGATCGAGCGCGAGCTATTCGAGCTCGGTGATCGTCGGAGTCGCGCAAGCCGTCGAAGCGCTGCTGCTGGCCACGCTCGGCTACGCGCTGTTCGCAGAGCTATGTCGCGCCGGGACACCTGGCGGTCTATCTCGTGGCCATCGCGGGCACGACGCTGCTGGCCAATATCGTCCTCAACGCCGCGCGCACGCATCGGATCGCGGCCTACCGCACCGCGGTGCCGCAAATCGGCCGCGTGCTGGCGGCGTGGTCGGTGGTGTTCACCCTCCTTCTCGCCCTCGCCTTCCTGCTCAAGGCGTCCGACCTGGTGTCGCGCGTCTGGCTGGTCGCCTGGTATCTGGGCGGGTCGGTGGTCCTCGTGCTGTTCCGCCTTTCACTGCATGCGCTGGTCATGCAGTGGACCGCCGAGGGTCGCCTCAGACGGCGTACGGTCATCGTCGGCGGCGGCAGCGATGCGGAGATGTTGGTCGGCTCCATCAAGCAGGGTGCCGGCAACGATGTGCGCCTGCTCGGCCTCTTCGATGACCGCATCGACGAACGCTCGCCGGAATTGGTCGCCGGGCTTCCAAAACTCGGCAAGGTCGCCGACCTCATCGAATTCGCGCGCCAGACCCGCGTCGACCTCGTCATCGTCTCGATGCCGCTGAGCGCCGAAAAGCGCGTGCTCGAGATGCTCAACCAGCTCTGGGTGCTGCCCGTCGATATCCGCCTCAGCGCCCACATGAGCAAGCTGCGCTTCACCAGCCGCGCCTATTCCTACGTCGGCGACGTGCCGGTCTTCGACATGGCCGACCGGCCGATCTCGGACTGGAATCTCGTTTTCAAATGGCTGTTCGACAAGATCGTCGCGGTGACCGCGCTGATCCTGCTGTCGCCGGTGATGGTTGCGACCGCGATCGCCGTGAAGCTCGACAGCAAGGGGCCGGTGTTCTTCAAGCAGAAGCGTCACGGCTTCAACAACGAGCTGATCGAGGTCTACAAGTTCCGCTCGATGCGCACCGACATGACCGATGCGTCGGCTGCGAAGCTCGTGACCCGCGGCGATCCGCGCGTCACCCGCGTCGGCAAGTTCATCCGCAGGACCTCGATCGACGAGCTGCCGCAGCTCTTCAACGTGCTGCGCGGCGAGCTGTCGATCGTCGGGCCGCGCCCGCACGCGCTGCAGGCCAAGGCCGACAACAAGCTCTACTACGAGGCCGTCGAGGGCTATTTCGCCCGCCACAAGGTGAAGCCGGGCATCACCGGCTGGGCCCAGATCAACGGCTGGCGCGGCGAGACGGACACCGTCGAAAAGATCATGCAGCGCGTGCAGCACGATCTCTACTACATCGAGAAATGGTCGATCCTGCTCGACCTCTACATCCTCGTGATGACGCCCGTCTCCCTGCTCGGGAAGTCTGAGAACGCCTACTGAGATGAGCCTCAGCGCCACCGCGGTCGCCGCTCCCGATCTCGGCTCGCTCTGGGTAAAATCCCGTTTCAGCACGCGTGCTCGACTGGATCGTGGCGTTCTGGATCTTCCTCGGCTGCGTGGTGATCACCGAGCCCGCGCCCTACGAGCTCATCTTCTTTCTCGTGCTCGGCATCTCGCTGTTTGCGGGCACCTTCGCTTTCCGCCGCTCGACGCTCGGGTTGCTCGTGCTGTGGGCGGTGTTCATCCCCTTTGCGATGATCGCGGGGTTCCAGGGGCGGTTCAATCCGCTGCTGACGGCGCTGCAGTTCCAGCTGGTGACGATCTTCCTGTTCTTCACCAGTTACTGGATCGCCAACTACGTTGCCGACGCGCCGCAGGTCCGGATGCGGCTGATCGTGAACGCCTACATCGCCTGCGCCGCGATCTCGGCGCTGCTCGGAACGCTGGGCTATCTCGGCGTTATCCCGGGGCACGATCTCTTCACCCGCTACGACCGGGCGAAGGCCCTGTTCAACGATCCCAACGTCTTCGGGCCGTTCCTCATCCTGCCGGCGATGTACGCGCTGCAGCGCGTGCTGCTCGGTGCGCCCCGGCGCGCCGCGGTCGCAACCGGCATCGTGATGGTGATCGTCCTCGGCGTGTTCGCGAGCTTCTCGCGCGCCGCCTGGGCGCACCTCATCGCCTCCGGGCTCGGCGTCTACGTGCTCTGCTTTTTTCTCGTCGCCAACGCCAAGCAGAAGGTGCGGATGGTGCTGATCGCGCTGGTCGGCCTCGCGATGGTGGTGATCGCGATCGGCGGCCTCCTCTCCATCCCGAAGGTGCAGGAGCTGTTCGCCGTCCGCGCCCAGGCGCAGGACTACGACGAGGGCGACAGCGGCCGCTTCGGCCGGCAGGGCTACGCGTGGGAGCTGGCGCTCTCCAACCCCTGGGGCATCGGTCCGCTCGAATTCCGCAACATGCGCGTCAAGGAAGAGCCGCACGACAGCTACGTGAACGTCATCCACGTCTATGGCTGGGGCGGCGGCGCGATGTTCATCCTGTTCATCCTCATCACCATGTGGCGCGGCGTGCGCTTCCTGTTCGTCCGCTCGCCGAACCGGCTGCTGCTGATCCCCCTGATCTCGGTGTGGATTCCGCTGGCCGTCGAAGCCGCGATCATCGACCTCGACCACTGGCGGCATTTCTTCCTCATCGGCGGACTGATCTGGGGCGTCACGGCTGGATATCGCAAACTTGCGCCGGGCGAGGACAAGCCGCTGAGCGCGTTGATCTAGCCCCATCGCCAAGCGCGGCTTTTCTCTCGGCATGCAACGGGTCATTAAGGCTCCGGCTTAAGCCGACCCTAGGGTCTTTACGGAGAAACTGGGCAACGTTGTCACGCGCACCTCCGTGACCGGGAGCCCCAAATGCGCATCTCTTTGCCTATCCTCGCTGCCCTGGCGCTGCTTGCCATGAGCGGCATCGCTCTCGCCGATGACTGGACTGCCGTTCGACTGCGCGGCCAGATGCTCGAACTCGTCGGGAAGCAATGGCAGCCGATCGGTCGCGGCGCCGTGGTGGCCGATGGAACCGCGGTGCGCAGCCTCGGCAATGGCTACGCCGACTTCGTGCGCGGCACCGAAACGCTCTCGATCGGACCGAATACCCAGATCAAGATCGCGGATCAGGCCGTCGCTGGCAGCAAGCCGTTCACCACGGTGACCGAATACTTCGGCACGGTCGAGATCGATGCTGACGTCGAGAACGTCAAGCACTTTGCCGTCGAGACGCCGTACCTCGCGGCGGTGGTCAAGGGCACCCGCTTCGTCGTGACCTCGGGTCCCGGCGGCGCCAGCGTGACGGTCGATCGCGGCCACGTCGCCGTGTCCGATTTCGCCGACCATACCCACGTGACCGTCACCGTCGGGCAGACCGCGACCGTCACCGCTCACCATCGATCCCGCAAGGATGGGCTGACCGTTTCAGGCGCCGGCGACTTGCCCCCCGTGCTCGACGACCCAGCGACGAAGAGTTCGGCCAGTACCACGACCACGACGACCAGCAGCACAAGCGACGAAGCCGCCTCGGACGACACGAGCACGGGATCGGACAAAGGCAAGGGCGATGACGAGTTCGGCGACGGAAAGAGCGGCAAGACGGACAATGGCAATGGCAATGGCGGCATGCCGGGCAACGGCAAGGGCAAGCAAGCAGCGCTGAGTCTCTCTGCCGACTGGTTGTCCGCCTTCGCGTGAGATCCGGACAAAGCGATCCGCTCCGGGCACGAAGTTTTAGCCATTCGGATTAGGCGGTTCTTACCGTCGGAAGTGCCAGTTTCGGGCAGCGTCAGGGCCTCGCCCGACGAGAAGTGAAAGGTTGAGACGATGTGGACGTTGCGCGTCGTGGCGTGTTTGGCAGGGCTCCTTTGCGCGAGCGCGGCGCTTGCCGATGACTGGACCGCCGTTCGCCTGCGCGGCCAGCTGCTCGAACTGGTCGACAAGCAGTGGCAGCCGGTCGCCCGCGGCGCGACCGTCGCCGACGGCACGGTCGTGCGAAGCACGAGCAATGGTTATGCCGACTTCGTGCGCGGCTCGGAGACCGTTTCCGTCTCGCCGAACACGGAACTCGAGATCGCCGACGCGGCAGCCGCGGGCAGCAAGCCCTTCACCACGGTCACTGAATTTTTCGGAACCGTCTCCGTCGAGGCCGACGTCGAGAAGGTGCAGCACTTCGCCGTCGTAACGCCGTACCTCGCCGCGGTCGTCAAGGGCACCAAGTTCACCGTCAGCACCGGCCAGAACGGTGGCGGCGTCGCGGTGACGCGAGGCCATGTGGAGGTCATCTCGTCGAGCGACCACAGCCATGTTCTCATCACCGTCGGCCAGGCCGCGTGGGTCGCCAAATTCGGCAGCGGCATGGGCCCGATCGTCGTCACTGGCCAGGGACCGCTGCCGTCCGTCACCGGGAGCAACGGCAAGCCGGTTCCGCCCCCGAGCTCAGGGGTCGTATCGCAGACGCTCTCGACCCTCGGCTCCGTCGTCAAGACGATCAGCCAGACCATCGGCAGCACCGTGCAGTCGCTTGGCAACACCGTGGGCAATACCGTGACCTCGTTGACCGGCGGCGTGAGCAACCTCGTCGGTGGAACCACCAGTACGGTTGGCGGTGTCGTCGGCACAGTCGGCGATACGGTTGGCGGTGTCGTTCATACGGTTGGTAACACCGCGGGCGGCGTCGTCGGGACGGTTGGCAACACCGTTGGCGGCGTTGTCGGCGGCGTCACCGGAACGCTCGGCCATCTGCTGGGCAAGCTCTAGGCGGGCTCGATGTCGCTGGGGGAGCGCAGCACCATAAGGCCATCGCGCACGGTGCAGGAGCTGCTCGTTGCGGCCCTCGCCTCGATCATGCTGGCCGCGGTCGCGCTCCTGGGCTGGGCCGCGCCGCTCGACAACGTCCTGCGCGACCTCCGCTTCGACCTCACCACCCGTGGCACGACCGGCAATATCGTTTTCGTCGACATCGATTCCAAAAGCCTGAGCGCGATCGGCGTCTGGCCGTGGCCGCGCCATGTCGACGCGCAGATCCTCAACGCGCTGATGCAACTCGGCGCGCGCCGCGTCGTCTTCGATGTCGATTTCAGTGCCGCCTCTAACGAAGCCGATGACGCCGCGTTCAGCGGCGCCCTCGCCGATGCCGGGGGCTACGCCTATCTCGCAGCTTTCGCCCAGCCGCGCCTCGCCGACGGCTCGCAGCACGAGAACCTGCCGCTGCCGCGCTTCCTCGCCGACGCCGATCCGGTCGGGGTCAACGTGCCACTCGACTCGGCCGGCATGGTGCGCAGCTACCCCTACGCGGCGACGCTCGGAGGCCGCCGGATTCCCTCGGCGGCGACCCTGCTCGCCGGCACGATCCACGGTCCCGGTCGAACTCTCGACATCGACTACACCATCGATCCGCAATCCCTGACGCGCGTCTCAGCCATCGACGTGATCGGTGGCCGGGTCGATCCGAAGCTCGTCGCCGGCAAGGATATCGTCATCGGCGCATCAGCGCTGGAGCTGCGCGACTTCTTCGTGGTGCCGCGCTACGGCGTGCTGCCGGGCGCGGTGCTGCAGATCCTCGCGGCCGAAACGCTGCTCCAGAACCGCGCACCCGTGCCGCTGGGTCCGTGGCCGGCGCTCGCCGCGATCCTGCTGATCGCGGCCGCAGGCTACCTGCTCCGCCGCCGGCTGCCGTTCTGGGCCTTCATGCTTATGGGAGGCGTCGGCATTGTCGCGGCCGAAACGCTGGCGGCGATCCTCCAGATCGGGCCGGGTTGGCTGCTTGACACCGCCAGCATGGACGGGGCGCTCGTGACGCTCGGGCTTGCCGCGCTGCTCAGCGAAGTCCGCCGACGCGGCGCCGAACGCCGCATCGCCGAGGATCGGCTGCGCTATCTTGCGCGCCACGACCCGCTGACCGGCACGCTGTCGCGCACCAATCTGGTCGAGCACATCGCGGCTCTCGGCGAGACCCGACGCGACATTGCCGTGATCGCTATCGACCTCCGCCGCTTCCGCGCCATCAACGACAGCCTTGGGCACAGTGAAGGTGATGAGCTGCTGAAACAAGTCGCGCGGCGTCTTGCCGGCCTTGCTCCGGACGGCATCGCCCGGCTCGGCGGCGACAGCTTCATCGCGCTTGCGCCGGCGATGGAACCCCACCGGCTGCTCGGCTTTTGCGCCGCGATGGTGCAGGTGCTGGCGTCGCCCTACGAGCTTCCCAATGGCCACCGCGTCACGATCGCCGCCTGCGCGGGGGTCACGACCTCGCTCACCTCAGGTCACGATCCGGAGACGCTGTTGCGCCACGCCGACATGGCGCTCTGGGCCGCAAGGACCCGGCCAGGCAGCGCCGTAGAACATTATTCGTCGGAAATGAGCGATCGCCTCGCCGACAGCCAGACGCTCGACTTGGCCCTCCGCGCCGCGATCAGCCGGCGCGCGCTCAGCCTCGCCTACCAGCCGCAGATCGATCCGCAGACCGGCCGCATGACCGGCGTCGAGGCGTTGGCGCGCTGGCACGACCAGACGCTCGGCCAGGTCTCGCCGGCGCGCTTCATCGCGGTCGCCGAAGAAACCGGCCTCATCGTCGAGATTGGCCGCTGGGCCCTCGAGACCGCATGCCGCGATGCCATCAACTGGCCCGGCGACATCCGGGTCGCCGTCAACGTCTCGCCGGTGCAGTTCGAATTGTCCGATGTCGCCGCCGACGTGCGCGCGGCGCTCGACCGCTCGGGGCTCGATCCCCGGCGGCTCGATCTCGAGATCACCGAGGGCGTGTTCGTCAAAAACGCCGCCGCCGCTACGGCGACGCTCGAGCGGCTGCGGGGTCTCGGCATCGGCATCGCGCTCGACGACTTCGGCACCGGCTATTCGTCGCTGGGCTATCTGGGCGGGCTACCGATCGACAAGATCAAGGTCGACCAGAGCTTCGTCAAACGCCTGCCGGGCGATCCGGAGGCGCTCGCGATCGTGCGCACCATCCTGTCGCTGAGCGCCACGCTGGGCAAAACCACGGTCGCCGAAGGCGTCGAGACCGTCGAGCAGGCGGCGATGCTCAAAGCCGCCGGATGCGTCGAGCCTGCAGGGCTACTATTTCGGACGGCCGATGCCCGCTGCCGATATCACTGCCCGGCTTGCCGCGGAGGATGCCCGGCTCTCGGCCTGATCGGAGGGGAAGAATGGTCGGAGTGGCCGGATTTGAACCGACGACCCTTTGTCCCCCAGACAAATGCGCTACCAGGCTGCGCTACACCCCGACACGGGCGCCTATCTAGTCGGTTGGCCGTAAGGGCGCAACCCAGGCCGCGGGGCCTTGCTGCGTCGAACACCCCAACCCGCCAGCGTATCAAGCAGCGCTCGCTTGAAGTCGTCGTCGCTGAACGGCTTAAAGAGTATCGGGCGGCTGCGGTGCCGCAGTTCAAGCCCGTCAGGCGCGCTGCCCGTCGAATAGAGGAACGGGATCGATCGCAGGCTCAACGTGTCGGCGATGGCGGTGCTGGTCCCGCCCCTCACCTTCAGGTCGAGCACCGCGCAATCGATCTCGGCGGAACGCGCCATCTCGCATCGCGCTCGCCAGGTCGCCGCACAGGTGCACGTCCGTGGCACCCAGCTCGCGTACCAGGTCTTCCATCATCAGCGCCAGCAGCCCCTCGTCTTCGACGATGAGCACCGAATGGATGCCTTCTTCGATCTGGACGTGCATTTCGGGCCGCCTTTCGTTGCGGACGATTCGTGCGCCCGGGGCCCTTGGCATGTCGAAGTTAAACGCAGTGAGAGGAGCACGCGGGCTATGCATTGAGGGCGCTTAGCTCATTTACCACCGTTGCAACCTTCGCCTGATTTTCAGCATTGTAAGGATGGGCAAAGTGAGCTAAATGAGTAGTCAGCTATTCCTCTCTCAAGGGCCTCGGGGCGATGACGGAAAAAACAGCTAAGGGACGGGACTTACAGCGCGGTGAGCGGCTCCAGCTGATGCTCGACGAGGGCGAACTGAGAGCCCTTGATGATTTCCGATATGCGAACCGGATGCCAAGCCGGGCGGCCGCAATTCGCGAACTGCTGCGGCGGGGACTCGAGGGCGGCGGCTATTCAGCCGACATCACAGGTGCGCGATCCCAGGATTTTGGCGTGGTACACGCGCCTGAACGGGACCCCCGACCGCGAGCGAATAGGGACGGGCGAGTCTGCCAGGCCGGTGCCGTCTCGTCGGCTCAAGCGGCTATAACGGGAACGATAGAGCTGTTACTCGCGTGCTCGCTCGAGCAGCCGTTTCATTTCGAGCAGATCCCGCAGAACGCCGGATAGTCGTTCCCGATCTGGGGCGCTGAGCCGCGCTCGAGCGCAGTTCCGTTGGGCATCGCTCCGTTGGCGCGGGCGGCCGGCAATTCGCCATCCAGCTGGTCCGGGCGGCCATCGCCATCCTCCAGCATCGCGGCAACAGGCAAATCCGCCATCACGCCCCCGTTGCCGATGGACCGCAACGTGCCGTGCGCCCTGATCCTTGAGGATCTTCTGGACGCCCTTGATGGTGAAACCCTGGTCGTAGAGCAGATGCCGGATGCCCTTGAGCAGCAGCACGTCTTCGGGGCGATAGTAACGCCGCCCGCCGCCGCGCTTCAGCGGCTTGATGGTCGAGAACCGCGTCTCCCAAAATCGCAGCACGTGCTGGGGAAGGTCGAGTTCCTCGGCGGCTTCGGAGATCGTGCGGAACGCTTCGGGAGACTTCTCCAACCCGAATCCCTTCGCAAGAAAGGCTTATTTTCCAGCGCGAACCATAGATTTGTTGATCTTGGATTTCAACACGTTGCTGGGTTTGAACACCAGAACCTGTCGCGGCAGGATCGGCACCTCCTGCCCCGTCTTTGGGTTGCGGCCGATCCGCTGGTTCTTGGAGCGGACCTGGAATGATCCGAACGAGCTGAGTTTGACGTTCTGGCCCTCGACGAGGGCGTCGCCGATAAGGCCCAGAAAGCGCTCGACCAGCTCCGCCGACTCGGTTCGTGACAGCCCCACCGACTCATAAACGGCCTCGGCGAGATCTGCTCGCGTCACTGTCTTTTGAGCCATGCTTCCCCCCGCTCGAACCGGATCCGCCATCCTGTCGGGCTTGAGCCCGGAGCGCGAAACCTTAGCGCTGAGAAGCAATTAAGGCAACGGTCGGTCGCTGAACTGTCACACTTGGCCTGACCTTCTCTCACGGCCGCCGCAGCTCGAACACGATCATTGGCTGCTCGCCAAGCAGGCTCCGGGCGAACTCGACAAAGCCCACCCCGACTGCCAGCCGGAGCGAGCGCGTATTGCCCGGATCAATTATCGCCGTGATGCGGTCGCGGGGGCCGTGTCGCCGGCCCCAGTCGAGACAAGCCGCAAGCGCCTCCCGGGCATAGCCGCGCCCCTGGAACGGCACGCCGAAAGCCCAGCCGGCCTCCATGGTGCCGTCGAGCGAGGGGGTGGTGCCGCGCTGCAGGTCCATGAAGCCACATTCGCCGGCAAAGAGCCCGGTCGCTTTCTCCTCGACCGCGAAATAGCCGAAGCCGAGATGATGCCAAAGCCCTGCGTAGCGCACGAACCGGATCCAGGACTGGGTGCGGTTGAACGGCACGCCGCCGAGATGCTTGACGATTTCGGGGTCGCTGTACTGGGCGAGGCACGCCTCGAAGTCCTCGAGGCGATGCGGCCTGAGCAGCAGACGCGGCGTCTCGATGGTAGGGATATCGACTATCACCAGCGGATCAGCGAGGCGCCCCACGTGAAGCCACCGCCCATCGCTTCGATCATCACCAGATGGCCGCGCTGGATGCGTCCGTCGCGAACCGCCTCCGTCAATGCCAGCGGCACGGACGCGGCGGACGTGTTGGCGTGGCGGTCGACGGTGATCACCACCTTCTCGGGCGGGATGTGGAGCTTCTCGCCCGCGCCCTCGATGATGCGCCGATTGGCCTGGTGCGGCACGAACCAGTCGAGGTCGCGGACCGTATAGCCCGTCCGCGCCAGCACGTTCTCGACGACGTCCGTGATCTTGCCGACGGCGTGCCGGAACACCTCGCGGCCGTCCATGTGGATCTGGCCGATCGAACGCGTCGACGAGGGACCGCCCGTCGTGTTGAGCTTGTCCGCGAAATGGCCGTCCGAGCGCAACGACGAGGCAAGCACGCCGCGGTCGCCGTCGCCGCCGAGCTCGATCACCGCCGCGCCGGCGCCGTCGCCGAACAGCACGCAGGTCGAGCGGTCGGTCCAGTCGAGGATGCGTGAGGTGGTCTCGGCCCCGATCACGAGCGCGCGCCGCGCGAGTCCGTTCTTGAGATAGGAGTTCGGCCGTCGCGAGGCCATAAACGAAGCCGGAGCATACGGCCTGGATATCGAACGCCGCGCCGTGATGCATGCCGAGCTTCTGCTGCACGATCGCCGCGGTCGCGGGGAACGTCAGGTCTGGCGTCGTCGTCGCGACGAGAATGAGGTCGATCTCGGCGGGCGAGAGGTGCGCATCGTCGAGCGCCCGTCGCGCCGCGTGGACGGCAAGGTCTGAGGTCACCTCGTCGTCGGCTGCGATGTGGCGCTGCTTGATCCCGACCCGCTGCTGAATCCACTCGTCGGTGGTGTCGACGGTCTTGGACAGCTCGTCATTGGTCATGATCCGCGCGGGCAAATAGCTGCCGACGCCACGTATGATGGACCGCAGCTCACTCACGCGGGTTTCGCCTCTCTTTGGGGTGCGGCCGGTGCCGCGACGGCGTCGAAACTGGGGAAGCGCCGCATGCCCTCGGCAATCTTGTCGATGAGCCGGCTGCGCGCCATCTCGTAAGCGAGCCCCAGCGCCGACTTGTAGCCGATCTCATCGGTACCGCCATGGCTCTTGATGACGATGCCGTTGAGCCCGAGGAACACGCCGCCATTGATGGTGCGCGGATCGAGCTTGCGGCGGATCGCATTGAGCGCCTTGCCGGCGATCAGCGCCCCGAGCCGCGAGAATACGTCGGCCTTGAGCGCCTCGCGCACATAGCTGCCGATCTGCCGTGCAGTACCCTCGGCGGTCTTGAGCGCGATATTGCCGGTAAAGCCTTCGGTGACGACCACGTCGACCGTGCCCTTGCCGATGTCGTCGCCTTCGACGAACCCATGATAGCGAAAGCCAGCGCCATTGCCGTGCTTGAGGATATCGGCCGCCTCGCGCACCTCATCGTGGCCTTTCATCTCTTCGGTGCCGACATTGAGCAGCCCGATGGTCGGGAGCTCGGCGTCGAACAGCGCCCGCGCCAGCGCGGCACCGAGGATCGAGAAATCGACCAATTGCTTGGCATCCCCGCCGATCGTCGCGCCCACATCCAGCACCACGATATCGGCGCGCAGCGTCGGCCAGATCGCTGCGATCGCCGGGCGCGAGATGCCCTCGATCGGCCGCAGGCAGAAGGTCGCCATCGCCATCAGTGCGCCGGTATTGCCCCCCGAGATCGCGACATCCGCCTCGCCGTCCTTGACCGATTGCAGGGCCGCCCACATCGAGGAATTGCCACGGCCCTTGCGCAGCGCCTGCGATGGCTTTTCGTCCATCGCGATCACGTTGTCGGAATGGACGATCCGCGAGGCCGGCTTGAGCGCAGGGTATTTCTCGAGCAGGGGCGTGAGCTCCGCCTCGCGGCCATGGAAGATGAAGCTCGTGTTGCGACGTTCGGCGAGAGCGAGCGCGGCGCCGTGGATCGCCACCTCTGGGCCGATATCGCCGCCCATGGCGTCCACCGAAATGCGAATGCTGTCTGCCATTTGTTCCGTCTGCGCCTGCCGCGAGACGCGGCGGGCAGCTTAATCGAACCCGTTTGCCGTGCAAGTGGAGCGGCCCGTGCTCCCTCAGGAACCTTTGTCTTTCAAGGCCTTGAGCACGGCAAACGGCGAATCCCCTGCCGGGTTCGGGGCATCACCCGTCGTTTCGGGAGTTTCGCCGGGCCCGCGCGGGTAGAGATCGATCGCGAGCGCCAGCGTTTCAACGATCAGGTCGGTGAGATCGGCCTCGTTGCCGTCGAAGTGGTCGGGCAGGTCGTCGCCTTCGAGATCGACAAAGACTTCCGCATCAGCCGGCCCTGCGTAGGTCTTCTCTTCGCCCGGCAGGAAGATGCGGTCGATCGGCTCGTCGATCTGCTGCTGCAGCGGCTCAAGCGATACTACCGAGGGCTGCGTCACCGCCGCCGTCAACCTACCGCTGACCCGCATGCCGCCGCGGAACTTCACGGCCTGGAGCTTGACGTCGAGCCGGTCGATGGACAACACGCCCAGCAGCGCCGCCATCGCCGCGCGTTCGTCGGCATCGGGCGCAACATCGATGTCGCGCCCGTGGATCGGCATCGAGTCGATCCGCACGCTCGCCCCAGCCAGTGTGAACCGCGGCCGCGTGCTCACGCGACAAGACCCTGCGGTAATTGCCCCGCAATGAGGGTCGCCGTCGGTTGCGTGTCGAGGCGCGCCCGTTCGGCGAGCAGATACGTCGCGAGTGGCGCCGTCCCCGCCGACGCGACGCCGCCATAGAGGTTCTTAACCAGCACCGCCTCCAGCGCCGACGCGTTGCCCGCATCGAGCGCATCGCTAACCGCCCGCATGAGCCCGTAGAAATAGTCCCCGACCCGCCTCACCTGCCTCGGCACCCCGAGATCGGTAACGCCGAGTTCGCGATGCGAGTGATCCATGTCCTCAAAGAACAGATCGACGAGCGATTGGCTGAGCACGCGCGCAGCACGCTCCCCGCGCAAGCGACGCAGGAGCAGCGTGATGTGGAGCGTGATCATATTGAAGCGGCCGGTCGGCGTGTCGGGCACGCCCCACTCGGCGTAGAACCGCTCCTGCCGGGATTGCGCCACGATGGATCGGTACGCAGCAGCGGCGGCATCCGGGGCGGTCGATTTACTGAACAGGTTGAAGATCATGCGCGTCTTCCGGGCCGCATTACCGGTTGGGAGCGCGCGACGCGCGCTTGCCAGCCTCGGCGTTTGGTCGGTAAACAGTCCCGCGCTTCGCCGCGCGCCGGGTCTTAGTCGAGAGGCATCGTGAAAGTCAAATCCATGACGTCCAGTCACCGCGCTCCCCTCCTCGTCGTTGCCGCGGGAGCCCTGGCGCTGGCGCTCGGTGCCTGTTCGATGGGGTCCGGCATGGCGCTCACCTCGACCAAGGTCGAGGGCTACCAGATTTCCCAGGACGCCCTGGCGCAGATCCGTCCCGGCCAGAGCCAGGACCTGGTGGTCGTCGTCCTCGGCTCGCCACAAGTGCAGAACGCCTTCAACGAAGGTACGGCCTGGTACTACGTGCAGACCAAGGTGAGCCAGACCGCCTTCGGCATGACCAGCGTGATCGACCGCACGGTGCTCGCCGTCTATTTCGACAAGAACAAGAAAGTCGCCGACAAGGCGCTCTATTCGCTGAAGGATGGCAAGGTCATCACCATCGAGGGCCGCAAGACCCAGGGTTACGGCGAGGACAAGAGCTTCCTACAGTCGATCATGGATTCGATCTAGGCCGCAGGCGCCTGCGACTGCGATCGCGCAATGACGTCGAGAACGGCGTGCACCATGCCCGGTGCCTCGTCCTCGTAGAACGCCTTCGCCACATCGACGTACTCGCTGATGACGACGCCCGGCGGGATGTCGCGCCGCTTGATCAGCTCAAACGCCGCGGCGCGGAGGATCGCGCGCAGCGTTGCATCGATCCGCGTCACCGGCCAGTCGGCGGTGAGCGCCCTGTCGATGCTCGGATCGATCTCGAGCTGGTTGCGCACCACGCCCGAAACGATCTGGCGGAAGAAATCCGCGTCGGCCGGGAGGTACTGCTCGCCCTCCACCTCGCGGCCGAGCATGTGCGTCGAGAACTGGCTCAGCGTCTCCTCGAGCGACTGCCGGCCGATCTCCATCTGATAGAGCGCCTGCACCGCAGCCAGACGTGCCGCCCCGCGCTGGTTGGCAGGGCGCGATGGCGCGTCGGGACGGCTCGGCGGAGTGGTCATGGGGTTAGCGGCGCTCGAAGACGCGCACCTTATCTTCGCCCAGCATCAACCGGTCAACCTCCGCATATTTGGCAGCCGCTATGCGTTCGTGGAAGCGCCCGAGCAGCGCCGCCGGCACGCCGAACCGTCCGACGGTGACGGCGCTGTCGATGACGTAAAGCCGGTCGATCAGCTCGGCCGCGATAAACGATTCCGCCAGCCGTGCGCCCGCCTCGACAAACAGCCGGTTGATGCCGCCAGCCGCGAGCAGCGCCACGACCCGGCGCAGGTCCGGGTGATTCCGCCGGCCGTCGACCTCGACGACGTTGATCCCGCTCCGCATCTGCAGCGGCTGCTCGGGCGTCGTGAACACGATCAGCGGGCCACCCTCCATGTCGGAGAACAGCGGGTTGGTCTGGTCCGGCGGACGCTTGCCCGACAGGACGACGCGCAGTGGCATGCGGTCGTCGAGACCCGGCAGGTGCGGGCGCAGATCGCTGTCCTCGACTTCGGTTCGCGCCACACCCCCGAGCACCGCGTCGGAGGCGGCCCGCTCGCGGTCGACGAAACGCTGCGCCTCGACGCCGATCGGCGGCGCGCCCGCCTGCTTGCGCATTTCCCACCATGCCGTCGCGCGACACCGTGACCTTCATGGTCACCAGCGGCCGGTTCTTGCCGAGCCGCATGGCGTAGCCCTCGATCAGCCGCCGGGCGCCGTCCTGCTCGAGCACGACGACCTCAAGCTTGCGCTCACGCAGCGCCTTGACGCCTTCCTCATGATTGGCGGGATCAGGGTCGAGCGCGCCCACCACGACACGCGTCAGTCCCGCCTCCGCGATCTGTAGCGCCGAAGACCGCGGCGGCTCGAGCGTGACGTAGAGCGTGTGCCCGGCAGCCGTGCCCTGCGTATCCTCGATCGCGAGCAGCTCCGCCTGGCCCACGCCGCGGGGCGGCGTCACGGCCCGGCCGAACATCAGATTGAGCGCGGGATCAGCAACGATCGCGCCCACCGCCGGACCGGGGCCCGTGGTGCCCATCGCCGGCGTCGCGAGCCGCACCGCGGCATCGAGCCACCGCCGATCCTTCGCCTCGGCGTCGCTCACTCGTCGTCTTCGCCGAGCGTGGGTGTCTCGCCGTCCTTGAGCTCGCTCAGGAACGAGCGGAAGTCGTCGGCGGCTCCGAAGTTCTTGTAAACGGACGCAAAGCGGACGAACGCCACGTCGTCGAGATTCTTGAGGCCGTCCATCACCGCCTCGCCGATCTGGTCCGAGCTGATCTCGACTTCGCCGAGGCTTTCGAGCTGCCGCACGACGCCAGAGATCATCCGCTCCACCCGCTCACCGTCGATGTTGCGCTTGCGCACCGCAGTATAGACGGACCGCGCCAGCTTCTCGCGATCGAACGGCACCTTGCGTCCGGATTTCTTGACGACCGTGAGCTCGCGCAGCTGCACCCGCTCGAAGGTCGTGAAGCGGCCGCCGCAGCTGGGACAGATACGGCGGCGGCGGATCGCCGACGAGTCGTCCGTCGGGCGCGAGTCCTTCACCTGCGTGTCGTCATTTCCGCAATACGGGCAGCGCACGCCGGAACCTCAGTTCGAATAGATCGGGAACCGCGCGGTCAGCGCTTTGACCTTGTCGCGGACCGCGCGCTCGATCGCACCATTATTGTCCTCGCCGTTCTCGGCAAGCCCGTCCAACACCTCGACCATCAGCTCTGCCACCTGTGCAAACTCGGCCTCGCGGAACCCCCGCGACGTCGCGGCCGGTGTGCCGACGCGAATACCCGAGGTGATCGCCGGCTTCTCCGGATCGTTCGGAACGGCGTTCTTGTTGGTCGTGATGAACGCCCGCTCCAGCGACTTCTCGGTGGCCTTGCCGGTGAGCTTCTTCGGCCTGAGATCAACCAGCATCAAATGGTTGTCGGTGCCCCCGGTGACGATGTCGACGCCGCCCTTGAGCAGTCCCTCCGCGAGCACGTTCGCGTTGGCCACCACCTGCTTTGCATAAACCTTGAACTCGGGCTGCAGCGCCTCTTTGAACGCCACGGCCTTGGCCGCGATCACATGCATCAACGGTCCGCCCTGGATACCTGGGAAAATTGCGGAATTGATCTTCTTGGCGAGGTCCTCGTCGTTGGTGAGGATCATGCCGCCGCGCGGCCCGCGCAGCGTCTTGTGCGTCGTCGTGGTCGCAACGTGCGCGTGCGGGAACGGGCTTGGATAGACCCCGCCCGCGACCAGCCCCGCGACGTGCGCCATGTCGACCATCAAGAGCGCCCCGATCTCGTCGGCGATGGCGCGGAACGCGCGCCCAGTCCATGATGCGCGAATAGGCCGAGAACCCCGCGACCATCAGCTTGGGATGATGTTCTTTGGCAAGCTCGCGGACCTGATCCATGTCGACGCGCCCGTCCTGCTTGCGCACGCCATACTGGATGGCGTTGAACCACTTGCCCGACTGGTTGGGCTTGGCGCCGTGCGTCAGGTGCCCGCCGCCGTCGAGGCTCATCCCGAGGATCGTGTCGCCCGGCGACAGCAGCGCCTGGTAAACGCCCTGGTTCGCCTGGCTGCCGGAATTGGGCTGCACATTGACGAAGCCGACGCCGAAGAGCTGCTTGGCGCGCTCGATGGCGAGCGTCTCGGCGACGTCCACGAACTCGCAGCCGCCATAGTAGCGCTTGCCCGGATAGCCCTCGGCATATTTATTGGTCATGATCGAGCCCTGCGCTTCGAGCACCGCTTTTGAAACGATGTTCTCCGACGCGATCAGTTCGATCTCCTGCTGCTGTCGCCCGAGCTCGTGCCGGATGGCTTCGGCGATCTCGAAGTCGGCGCCGCCGAGGTCGGTCGAGAAATCGACCGAGAAACGGGAGAGAATGGCGGCGCTCATGGGCGGTCCCCCTCGAAGATGCTCGGCTGACTCCGGCGAAGGGCGGCGTTTATCACGCGGCGGGGCGCAATTCCAAGGCTGCGGAACTGGGGCGACTGGAATGAGGATTCGGGCATGCGGGCTCCCATGAGTTTTGAGGGTGCCCAGGCGAGCGGCGTCGATGTTCGCGTTCCCCGATGGTTACCCATCTTTTCTCGCCAGTCGCGCGAACCGCGGCAATATGGCGACAATTGGCGGGCTTGGGAAGCGGAACGATGTCCCAGGCATGGAGTTAGCCGGTGTCAGGCGAATGCCGTCCTCTCCCCGGCGGTGTGCTTAGGCTCGGCCTTCGCGAAAAGCCTGTAACGAAACCAAGGAGATAACAATGTTCCTGACCCCATTCATGATTGCCCTGCTGGCAGGCAGCACCTTCTGGACCGGCGTTGCGGCGACTGCCGTCGTCAATCACGGTGGCATGGCCGGCTGGAACAGCCCCGGCGCCGACGTCACCATTGGCGTCAATACCGACCACCAGAACGCCTGCCATGCGCGCTACCATTCGTACCGCACCGACAATGACAGCTGGCTCGGCCGCGATGGCCAGTGGCACGTCTGCACCCTCTAAACCCACAGCGTCTGCCAAAAGGCCCGCTTCAAAGCGGGCCTTTTCGTATTTCAGGCCCCCTGCTCCATGCGTCGCTTGAGCTTGGCGAGCGCCAGGTTCTGCATCTGCACCTGCGTGGCGGTGAGCGGCGCAATCACCACCACTTCGGTGCCGGTTTTCGCATCGATCGCCGCGATCCGCACCTGGCCGCCCAGCTGCGTGAATTCGAAATAGACCTCACCGGGAGTCGGGGCGGCGCGCTTATCGTCGCCCCAGGCCATCAGACGACCATCCGTCCAGGACGGCAGAGCAGCCAGTGCTCGCGAGCTGCGCGTCTCGTCATGTCGCTTTGACGTCCGCGACGCCCTGCGCATCGAGCTGATAGACATCGTCGCGGAAGCTGACGGTGTACTGCTTGTTTGCCCATGCCGTGATGTAGGTCGTGTGCAGCGGCGTCGGCTTCTTGATGGAAACCGGCAGCGACTGGTTGGACTCCATCGCCTGCTGCACCGCATCGAGCGTCCAGCCGCCATTGTCCTGCAGCAGCCAGGTCACCAGCTGATCCACGTCCTTGACGCGAACGCAGCCCGATAAATCGAACCGCTGGTCCTCGGCGAACAGCTCCTTCTCCGGCGTATCGTGGAGATAGACATCGTTCGGGCTCGGGAAGTTGATCTTGACGTGCCCCTCGGAATTGAAGGCGCCGGGATCCTGCGTGAACGCGTAGTTCAGCGCGTCGGTGGGCGAGGTCCAGTCGACCGTCGTCGGGTCGACCTCGACGCCTTTCGAATTGTAGGTGCGGATGTGGAAGTCCGTCAGATAGGTCGGGTCCTTCTGCATCTGCGGGATCAGGTCCTTCTGGATGATGCTCTTGGGCACATGCCAGAACGGATTGAAGATGATCTGGTTGATCTTGGAATCGAGAAGCGGAGTCGGGCGGTCGACGCGGCCGACGATCGCCGTGTGGCGCTGCTCGACAGCCCCCGCGTCGATCGCCTCGATCGCGGCGGCCGGAATGTTCACCACGACATAGCGGTCGCTGAGCGTGCCCATCGCGTTGATCACACGCTGCGAGTTGAGCTGGAGTTGCGCGAGGCGCTGGTCGGCCGTCACGCTCAACGCCGTGAACGTCGCGGGATCGATCTTGCCGTTCGGGATGATGCCGTGCCGGACCTGGAACTTGCGCACCGCGAGATCCGTCGCGTCGTCGAAATTGCCATCGACCTTGGTCGCCGCCGGGTAGTCCTGGACCAGCCGCAGCATCTGCTTGAGGTGCGCGATGGCGGCAGAATTGCCCTTGCCCAGCGACATGTTGAGCAGGTCGCGCGACGGCGGCTCCCAGCCGCCCTGTGCGACAAGCTGCTGGTAATACTGGATCGCGACCTGGATGTTGTACGCGGTGTCCGAGCTCAGGATCGGATCGGTCGTGTCGATCGTCGCGAGCGCCGTCGCGGTGTTCTTGTCCGGGTTCGCACTCTTCATCAGCGCGTTGTGCGAGAGCATGTCCCAGATCGAGCCGCCGGCATCGTCGGCGCGAACCGGAGAAATCATCGATGCGACGCTCATGGCAGCCGCCGAAGTCAGGAAATTGCGCCGAGTCAAAGGCATCAAAGGCACCAGAGGTGAGGACAAAAGTCGCGCACCCGAAAATACCATCCGACCCCGGCTCGCTTCAATGGAATCAACGAGCTGTGAATTCGATAACGCTGGGCGGAACGCGGGCGGCCCGGGCGCAGGGCCGTTTCTGGTTTTATTGGATTTTGCGGCACAAATAAGAAACGCCGGCGCGATGGCCGGCGTTTGCTGTGTCTTTGTGGCCCCGACGCCACATTTTTATCGACGGATCAGAGCTTGTAGAGAATCTGGTCGACCCAGAAGCGCTCGAGGCGGCCAAGCGCCCGGTTGAGCCCCTCGAAGGTGCCGGCGTCGAGCCCGCCGACTTTGTCGATTGATTTGAGGTGACGATCGTAGAGCTCGTCGATCACCTCGGCGACCTCCTCTCCCTTCGGCGTCAGGCGGATGCGGACCGAGCGACGGTCGGCGCGCGAGCGCTCCTGGAAGATGTAGCCGGTCTCAACCAGCTTCTTGAGGTTGTACGAGACGTTCGAGCCGAGATAATAGCCACGCGACCTCAGTTCGCCGGCCGTCATCTCCGCGTCGCCGATGTTGAACATCAGCAGCGCCTGCACGGGGTTGATATCGTCCCACCCCATGCGGTCGAATTCGTCCTTGATCAGATCGAGCAGTCGGCGGTGAAGCCGCTCTACGCGGCTAACTGCCTCGAGATATGCCGGCTTCAGGCCGCCCGCACTGCCCTGCACCTCTGCCGCAACGGCATTGGATTTGGTTGCCATTCTTGCCTCACTGTTGAAGTCGTCCGGGCGTTTTTCCGCCTCTCATGGGGCCAACCTAGAGCCCTGCAAATAAGATCGGCTTAAGCCGCACACTTAAGGCTATGTTACTGCAAAAGTTCGCGATTTTGGCTTTACGAGCGGTGAACGATGGTCGGAAAACGGTAAGCTAAACCGAATGTTGCCGACCTCGCTAAAGCTCTAGTCGTGCGCCCTCAGGCGGAAGCGGAACGCCAGCCCGAACAGCACCACCAGTGCCACCAGCACCACCAGCCGCAGCGCGAAATCGAGCGGCGCCAGCTGGATATCGCGATTGCCGGTCAGGAACAGCCCGAGCTCGATCGCCATCGCCGCAAGCAGCAGCACGGCGCCCCAGCTGGCGCGTATCCACAGGCCCACCGAAGCGAAGAGGCACGCGGTGGCAAAGATCGCGAGATAGGTGAACCCGGTCGGCCCCAGCGTGATGATCGGATTGTCGCCGTGGTGCCCGGACACGCCGAGCAGCCGCGACGCGTCGCTCAGCCCCAGCAGCAGCGAAATGATCGAGATGATTCGAACGTAGCGCCCGGCGATCGGGGTATTGAAGTCCATCCAGGAGAGATACCGCCTCCCTCTAGGAGTGTCATCCCCGCGCTGCTAAACACCGCGCCATGAGCGACTGGCCGAAATACGACATGGATTTCCTCGGTGGCCGGCGGCAGCGCCGCCTCCGCGCCAGCGGCTGGATGCGCGACCTCGTGCGCGAGACCACACTGTCGCCCGCCGATCTGATCTGGCCGCTCTTCATCATCGACGGCAAGAACGAGCGCACCCAGATCAAGACCATGCCGGGTGTCGAGCGGCTCAGCGTCGATCTCGCCGTCAAGGCAGCGCGCGAGGCGCACAAGGCCGGGATCCCTGCGCTCGCGCTCTTTCCCAACACGCCCGATCGCCTGCGCAACCCGGACGGCAGCGAGGCTTGGAACCCGGATAATCTGACGTGCCGGGCGCTCAAGGCCATCAAGGACAAGGTGCCGGAGATCGGCCTCATCGCCGATGTCGCGCTGGACGAATATTCTTCCGACGGTCAGGACGGTCTCGTCCGCAACGGCGAAATCCTCAACGACGAGACCATCGCCGCAATGGTCCGCTCCGCCCTCGTCCAGGCCGAGGCGGGCGCCGACATCATCGCCCCGTCCGACATGATGGATGGCCGCGTCGGCGCCATCCGGCAGGAGCTCGACGCCGCCGGCCACGAGCATATCGCCATCATGTCCTATGCCGCCAAATACGCCTCGAGCTTTTACGGCCCGTTCAGGGAAGCGGTCGGTTCGGGCAAGCGTCTCCTCGGCGACAAGAAGACCTACCAGCTCGACTTCGCCAACTCCGACGAGGCGCTGCGCGAAGTCGCCCAGGACCTCGAAGAGGGCGCCGACATGGTGATGGTCAAGCCGGGCCTGCCCTATCTCGATATCGTCCGCCGCGTCCGCGACAGCTTCAATGTGCCGGTTTTCGCCTACCAGGTGAGCGGCGAGTACACGATGCTGCGACTGGCCGGTGACGCGGGCGCCATCGATGGCAAGGCGGCGATGCTGGAATCGCTCTGGGCCTTCAAGCGCGCCGGCGCCAAGGGCGTGCTGACCTATTTCGCGCTTGAGGCCGCGCGCGCGCTCGGTGGCTGAGCATCGCTGTTCCGACAAAATTCAAGCGCATTGCCCTCGGAATCGGCGCGGCATAAGCTTGCGCCGTGAGCGGGCGTAGATGACTGAACACACACCGGAAAACACTCAGCTTTTCCTCACCGCACCAATGCCGTGCCCGTATCTGCCGGGCAAGCAGGAGCGCAAGCTCTTCACGCACCTGACCGGCCGGCGCGCCAGTTCGCTCCACGCGCTGCTCTCAGACAACGGCTTCCGCCGCAGCCAGAACCTCATTTATCGTCCCGCCTGCGAGGGCTGCGCTGCCTGCCAGTCGGTCCGTATCCTCGCCGCCGAATTCGAGATGACGCCGCGTTACCGGCGCATCATGCGCCTCAACGCCGACATCGAAGTCTCCGTTCGCCCCGCACACGCGACGGCCGAGCAGTTCGCGCTGTTCAAGCGCTATCTCGATGCGCGCCACACCGGTGGCGGGATGACCACGATGAGCTTTGTCGACTACGAGTACATGGTCGAGGACACCCCGGTGCAGACCGTGGTCGTCGAGTACCGGCTCGCCCACGACAGCACGCTCATCGCCGTCGCGCTGACCGATGTGCTGCCCGACGGGCTCTCGATGGTCTATTCCTACTTCGCGCCCGAGCTCAGCCGTCGCGGCCTCGGCAATCTGCTGATCCTAGATCACGTCCGCCAGGTGCGCCTCGCCGGGCTCAGATACGTCTACCTCGGCTATTGGGTGCAGGACTCCCCGAAGATGGCCTACAAGGGCCAGTTCCGTCCCCTCGAAGTCCAGCGCGGCCCGCTCGGTTGGCGGCGGCTCGACTAGCCGCGATGCACCTCCTGCTGCTCCTGGTGCGCCTCGTCGTGGCGCTGTTGATTGTCGTGACCGCAATCCCGGCGATTCTCGCGCTGCTCGGCTTCGCGGTGCCGCTGTTCGACATCTTCAATCACCTGCAGCTGCTGCTGTTCCTTGGCACGATCGTGGCGCTGATCCTCGCGCTCCTCGTTCGCGTGCCTGCGCCGCTCATTGCGATCACCGCGGTCGGGCTGCTTGCTTCGGCCTGGACCTTCGTTCCGGAATGGAGTTCCAGCCTGATGCCGCGGCCCGCGCTGCCGACCGACGGTCGACCTGTGCTCAAGGTAATGACCCACAATATCTTCGGGCTCAACACCGACATGGAGCGGGCCGCGCAGGCGATCTTCACGGAGAATCCCGACATCCTCGCGCTGCAGGAATATTTCCCCGAGCAGTCGCCGCTCGATGCGTTGATCAAGCCGCGCTACCCCTTCGTGGTGCGCTGCGAAGGCGGCAAGCGCGCCAACATTGCGGTCTACGCCAAAATTCCGTTCGACAAGGAGATGACGGCGGAAGACTGCCCGACCGATCTCGGCCAGCAGCGCACCGCCCACATCGTCGCCCGGTTCACCCTCGCCGACGGCACGCAGTTCAGCGTGCTGACGACGCATTTCGACTGGCCGTTTCCGATCGAGCGGCAGCAGGACGAGCTCAAGACCATCGAGGATGCCGTCGCCAGCGTCAGCGGACCGCTGCTCGTCGTCGGCGATTTCAATTCCACTCCCTGGTCGTATGCAATGAAGGGGTTCGAGGCGACCACCGGGCTCCATCGCGACACCCGCGCACTCCTCACCTATCCCCTGATGTTCACCGTCCCCCCGCGCATCTCGCGCAACGGGCTCCTCCGCTTCCTGCCGTTCCTGCCGCTCGATCAGGTGTTCGATCGCGGCATCTCCGTGCACGAACTGCACACCGGCCCGCAAACCGGCAGCGACCATCTGCCGGTGGTCTTCAGCTTTTCGGTTGACCGCTAGTCAGGTCCGCCGGAACCAGCACCGGAACGGGCCGCGCAGTGACGATCTGTCCGCGCGTCTGCCAATAGCGATCGAGCACCACGCGGTCGCCGCTCGCAACGAACTGTTGCTTCAGCCGGTCGCAGGCTTGCAGCAGGCCGCGTGTTTCTGGCGCCCTCCCAAACAGTGGCTCAATGGGAGCGATCGCCGACGGCACAAAACTCACGACGCGCTGCAGATTTTTCGCAAGGACGAGCGACACCAGTCGTTCCTGGAGGAACGCCTTCATCGGCGCGCTGGCCTTTGAGCCATAGCTCGTCCGCTCTGTACCGAGCCCTTCGCTGTCGACGGCCTCAAGCAGCGCGTCGGCGAGGTCGAGCCACGCCCGCCAATACACCGGCCGCGCCACGACATAGTTGCTGAATGCCGACGACGACGAATGCGTAACCATCCGCTTAAGATCAAGGCCAAGCCCCATCC
This sequence comes from uncultured Alphaproteobacteria bacterium, assembly GCA_963848625.1. Lineage (GTDB taxonomy): Bacteria > Pseudomonadota > Alphaproteobacteria > Rhizobiales > Devosiaceae > Devosia_A. Next base: position 990,809 of record CAWKEC010000007.1, on the reverse strand, counting down.
TGTCGCACAGAGCCTGCGACACATCGAGCAGGCCCGCGTGCCAGAATTCACCCTGCTCGAAGACCGACGCGAAATAGGCGATCTGGTCCCAGCCCGGTGACAACAGCAACACGTCCGCTTCTCTGTCCGCACGCGAGACGAGTTGCCTGACCGCAGCCGCGGTGAGCCCGGTCTTTGCGCTGAACCGAGTGGACAGAAAGCCGTACCACGTCCCCTCCTCCAGCGTCGTCTCATGCAGGAACTTCCGCATCGGCCAGAGCTCGTACCAGTCCGGCCGGTCGTTCGCGCTGTTGTCGAGCGGCAGAAATCCGGGGTCGAGTTTCGCCCGCGTCGCATCGTCGTAGAAGATTTGATAGACGCGAAGGTCCGCCACGGCCGGAACGCCTCACCCGAAGCGGTTGTTGCGGGGGAAGCCCTGCGGCGGCTGCCGGCCGGCCTGCGCGCGCTCGCCCATCCAGTCGCGCAATTCGGCCAGCGATTTGACGAAGACGCGCCCCGAGCTGTCCGTCCAACTAAGCCCGTCCTTCGCCGCGAACACCCGCGCGTCGGCGATGCCGCCGTCTTTGTATTTCTGCAGCCGCACGCCCTTGCCGCGCGCCATCTCCGGCAGCTCGTCGCGCTTGAAGACGATCATCTTCCGGTTCTCGCCGATGGTCGCGACCATGTCGCCCACGGCCGGCACGATCAGCTTGGCTTCTTCGTCGCCCGCGAGGTTCAGCACCTGCTTACCCTTGCGCGTGTTGGCGATGAGCTCGTCCTCGGCGACGATGAACCCGTTCCCGGACGACGACGCGACCAGCCGCTTCATGCCCGGCCGATGCACGAAGAGGTCGACGAAATCCTGCCCCTCCTCGATATCGACCATCAACCGCAGCGGTTCGCCCTGCCCGCGGCCACCCGGCAGCTTGTCCGGCGCCAGCGTATAGACCTTGCCGCCCGTCGACAGCAGCAGCAGCTTGTCCGTGGTCTCGGCATGCAGCGCAATCTTCAGCTTGTCGCCAGCCTTGAAGCCCTTCTCGTCGATGTCGCTGGTGTGCCCCCGGAGCGTGCGGATCCAGCCCTTCTCCGACAGCACCACGGTGATCGGCTCGCGCTCGATGAAGGCGGAGGCCGCCTCGTCGGCGAGATCGGCATGCGGCGCGTCGGCGAAGCTGGTCTTGCGGCGGCCGAGCACGGTATCCTTGCCGTACGCCTTCTTGAGGTCGCCGATCTGCCGGGTGATCTCGCCCCATTGCTTCTTGTCCGAGCCGAGCAGCGCATTGAGATGCGTCTGCTCTTCGGTCAACGCCTTGTGTTCGGAACGCAGTTCTATCTCCTCGAGCCGCCGCAGCGAGCGCAGCCGCATGTTGAGGATCGCCTCAGCCTGGTTGTCGCTGAGCTTGAAGCGCTTCATCAGTCGCGCCTTCGGATCGTCCTCCTCGCGGATGATCTTGATGACCGCATCGAGATTGAGGAACGCGACGATATAGCCGTCGAGCACCTCGAGCCGCTTAGCGATCTGCTCGAGCCGGTGCTGCGTGCGGCGCACCAGTACGTCCTTGCGATGCTCGAGCCACGCCGCCAGCGCATCGTGAAGGCTCATCACACGCGGCACGACGCCCCGGTCGAGGACATTCATGTTGAGCGGGATGCGCTGCTCGAGTTCGGTCATCCGGAACAGCTGTTCCATCAGCACCGCGTCCTCGACCGTTCCGGCCCGCGGCTCGAGCACGACGCGGATGTCGTCGGCGCTCTCGTCGCGCACGTCCTTGAGCAGCGGCAGCTTCTTGGCCAGCAGCAGTTCGGCGATCTTTTCGATCAACTTGCTCTTCTGCACGCCATACGGAATCTCCGTGACGATCAGATTGTAGACGCCGCGGCCCTTGTCCTCGCGATGCCACCGCGCGCGCAGGCGGAACGAGCCCCGCCCTGTCGAATACGCTTCGAGAATCGCCGAGGCCGGTTCGACCAGCACCCCGCCGGTCGGGAAATCCGGGCCGGGCACGTGGCGCACCAATTCCTCCACGGTAGGTCGTCGGCTTCGCAATCAGCGCCAGCGCCGCCTCGCAGAGCTCGGCGACGTTGTGCGGCGGGATCGAGGTCGCCATGCCGACCGCGATGCCCTGCGAACCATTGGCCAACAGGTTCGGGAAGTTCGCCGGCAGCACCACCGGCTCTTCGTCGGCGCCGTCGTAGTTCGGCTTGAAGTCGACGGCGTCCTCGGCCATCCCCTCCATCAGCCGCATTGCGACGTCGGTCATCTTGGTTTCGGTGTAGCGCATGGCCGCTGCGCCATCGCCGTCGATATTGCCGAAATTGCCCTGCCCGTCGGCGAGCGGATAGCGCATCGAAAAGTCCTGTGCCAGCCGCACCAGCGCGTCGTAGATCGACTGGTCGCCATGCGGATGGAACGAGCCCATCACGTCGCCGACGATCTTCGCCGATTTCTTGTAGGCGCCACCGGGGTCGAGCCGCAGCAGCCGCATACCGTGGAGGATGCGCCGATGCACCGGCTTCAGCCCGTCGCGCGCATCGGGCAGCGCGCGCTGCGTGATCGTGGATAGCGCATAACTGAGATAGCGCTCCTCAAGCGCTTTCCTGAGATCGACCACCACCGGGTCCTGCTCGGGCCGCAATGTCGTGAGGTCGGTCTTTTTAGGCATGGGTGACGGCGATGCGAATCATGGGCGAACTATAGGTCAGCGCTCATTGATCGCACACAGGAGCCACCACCCTCTCAGTCGCCACCCCGGGCCTGACCCGGGGACCCAACGTGACCTGCCACGCAAGAGGAACATCGGCTGGGTGGCCGGATCAAGTCCGGCCATGACGCCGGAGAGATTTGCGATCAGCCCTCGGTCACCGCCTCCACCAGCGCCTCCCGCATCGTCGGCGGCTCAATGCCGCGCGCCTCCCACACATGCATCGCGAGGAAATGTCCGGTCAGCCGGAACGCGTCGGCCACGTCCCCCGAGCTGGCCGGGGCATATGAGATCAGGAACTGCGGCAACCGCAGTAGCCGATCGCAATAGGGCTTGGCCGGCTCGCGGCTGACCGCCCGACCGGTCTTGGGCGAGACGTGCGTGAGATCGGTGATCTGGCCGGTCACGGCGCAGGCGCTCAAATCCAGCCCGAAGCCGAGCTCGTCGAGCAGCGTCAGCTCGAAGCGCGCCAGCTCTGCGCCGAGCGCCAGATGATCTTTGCCCTCATCCAGCGCGTCCACTGCGAGGGCCAGCAGCCGGTCGTGCGGGTCGCGTTCGGGCAGCAGCCGCAGATGATCGCAGAGCAGCTGGCAGGCATAGAGCCTCGTCCGATCCTCGATCAGGTCGGCGGCGCGCGAATTGATCGTCTCGACCGTCATCGTGCCGAGGTGCTCCTCGAGCCGCGCCCGCCAGGTGAGCTGAACGGTGTTACCGGGCTGCAATGTCGCCGCGAGCTTGCTCGATCGCCCCCCGCGGATCAGCCCCAGTGTGCGTCCGCGGCCGGCCGCCATGACTTCCGCGATGACACTGGTTTCGCCGTGACGCCGCACGCCGATGATGAGGCCTTCAGAGGTCCATTGCATTGGCGAGCCGCGCCGGCGCGTGCCTCCCTCCCCCTTGAGGGGAGGGAACGAGGGTAGGGGGTGGTGCAGTCGGCACAGCTGGAGCGCACGACCCCCGCCCCCAGTCCCCTCCCCCTCAAGGGGGAGGGGACCTGACTGCGAGCCTTCAAGGCCAGTTGCTCTCACTTCGTCCATTCGAGACCCATCTCGCGATAGCGCTCGGGATCGTCGCCCCACTTCTCGCGCACCTTGACGAACAGGAACAGATGCACCGGCGTCTCGAAGATCTGCGTCAGTTCCTTGCGGCTCTCCGCGCCGATCGCCTTGATCGCCTGCCCGCCCGCCCCTAGAACGATCTTCTTGTGACTGTCGCGCGTCACGTAGATCACCTGGTCGATGCGATAGGCGCCGTCGTCCTGGATGGTGAACTTCTCGGTCTCGACCGTCGCGTTGTACGGGATTTCCTCGTGGATGCGGAGGAACAGCTTCTCGCGCGTCACTTCGGCGGCGGTGAGCGCCAGCGTCAGGTCGGTGAGCTGGTCCTCGGGGAAGTGCCACGGCCCCTCGGGCACATGCGCCTCGGCCCAGCCAAGGAAATCCTTGACCCCAAAACCCTTGAGCGCCGAGAGCATGAAGGTCGCCTCGAACTTGAGGCGCGCATTGAGATCGGCGGACAGTCCCAGCAGCTTTTCGTGCGGGATGAGGTCGATCTTGTTGAGCACGAGCACCCTCGGGTGACGCACCGCCTCGAGCCCCTTGAGCAGCGTTTCGACCTCGCCCGTCACGCCCCGCTCGACGTCGACGATCAGCGCCACGAGGTCGGCGTCTCCGGCTCCGGCCCAGGCGGCCCCCACCATGGCGCGGTCGAGGCGCCGCTTCGGCGCAAAAATGCCCGGCGTGTCGATAAAGACGATCTGCGTCTGCCCTTCGGTCACGACGCCCCGGATCTGAGCCCGCGTCGTCTGCGCCTTGTGCGTCACGATCGACACCTTGGTGCCAACCAGCGCATTGAGCAGCGTCGATTTGCCGGCGTTGGGCGCACCCACCAGCGCAATGAAGCCGCAGCGCGTCCCTTCGCTCATGAGGTCGCGCCCTGCCAGACCTTCTCGCGCACCAGAAACGCTTCGGCGGCCTTTTGCTCCGCGATGCGCTTGGAGGGACCGGTGGCGCTCAGCGGATCGTAGTCGCCAAGACGCACGGCGATCGTGAACTCCGGCGCATGCTGGGGGCCTTGGCGGTCGACCACCGCATAATCCGGCGGTTCGAGCCCCTTCGCCTGCGCCCATTCCTGCAACGTCGTCTTTGGATCGGGCCGCTGATGCAGCGCAAGATCAAGCTTGTCGCCCAGCATCCGTTCAAGGAACGAGTAGGCCGCGCCGTAACCGCCATCGAGATAGATCGCGCCGATCACCGCTTCCACCGCATCGCCGAGGATCGTGTCGTTGTCGTCGCCACCTGTCCGCCGCTCGCTCTCGCCCAGATTGAGCTCCGCGCCGAGCCCGAGCTCCCGCGCAATCGCGGCGCAGGTCTCGCCGCGCACCAGGGTCACCAACGTGCGGTTGAGATCGCCCTCCGCCGATTTCGGAAAGCGCCGATAGAGCAAGTCCGCGACGGTCAGCCCCAGCACGCGATCACCCAGGAACTCGAGCCGCTGATACGATTGGTCGACGCGCTTCGCCGGTGCCACAGCACTCGAATGGGTCAGGGCGCGGTCGAGCAGCGAGGGATCGGCGAAGCTGTAGCCCAGTCGGGCTTCGAGCTTGAGATGCGCCTTGCCCCGGTGGCTCATGCGTCCATCCGCTCGGTCCGCCTCACGGCGCGGGAGTCGTCGTGTAATTCTGATAGACCGACTGGAACATCCGATCCCAGCGGATCGAGGTCGGCCAGGTCCAGAATTCCCACGGCGGCAGGTTGTCCTTGATGGAGAAGAACCGCGCCTCGGCCTTGCCGATGAGGTTGCCCGCGGGCACGTAGCCCACCTGGCTCAGCACGCGGCTGTCGGCCGAGCGGTCGCGGTTGTCGCCCATCATGAAATAGTGGCCGGGCGGCACGACATATTCAGCGGTGTTGTCGAGCGGCTGGTTGTCGTCGATCTCCTGGATCGAGTGCACGACGCCATCGGGCAGCGTCTCCTTGTAGATGATCACCGGCACGGTCTCGTCGTAGCTGTCCTTGTCCTGGCCGGTGCCCACCTGCTCGCGCTGCACCATGACGCCGTTAATATAGAGCCGGCCCTGCTTCATCTGGATGTGGTCGCCCGGCAGACCGATGATGCGCTTGATGTAGTCCTCGTTGGTCGGCTCGTTGTGGAAGACCACGATGTCGCCCTGCTGCGGCTGCTGGAAGGCGAGGATGCGCCCGTTGAACGGCAGCGGCACCGGGAACGAATACTTGCCCAGCCCCCAGATGAATTTGTTGGCGACGAAATAGTCGCCGATCTCCAGCGTGGATTGCATCGATGCCGTGGGAATGGAGAACGGCTGATAGAGGAACGTGCGGAAGACCAGCGCAATCAGCAGCGCCTCGATGATCACGACGATCGTCTCGCGCAGCTCGTTCTTCTTGGCTTTTTCGGCCTTGGTCATTGAGGTCTGGCTCATTGCTGGTCCCTGATCGCCCTCGCGGGCCGTGGTTAGTCCGCGTGGCCCGGCGCGTCAACCGAGGGCAGCGCTTCGATGATGACAAAGGCTTGAGCCATGCCGCCATCGTCGGTGATGGTCAGGTGGATATGAGGCTGGTGTCCCGCCGGCACAAGGCGCGCCAGCGCCCGGGCAGCGCCATTTTCGAGTTTCATCGTCGGCTTGCCGGACGGCAGGTTCACGACGCCCATGTCGCGCCAGTAGACGCCCCAGGCGATGCCGGTGCCGAGTGCCTTGGAACAGGCTTCCTTGGCGGCGAAGCGCTTGGCGTAGGACGCCGCCCGCTGCGCCCGCCGATCCGACTTCCTGCGCTCGATCTCGGTAAAGCAGCGGTTGGTGAACCGCTCGCCGTAGCGATCGAGCACCGCCTGCACGCGCGAGATGTCGCAAAGGTCGTTGCCCAGGCCGATGATCATGCGAGCCCCCGGCTGCCGGGCTTCACCGCCGGCATCGCCGCCAGCTCCGGCGGCAACGCATCGGCCGGATAGGCCGGCACCTTATATTGTGTGAGTGCACACCAGCGGCACGCCGACTTCGGCTTCGCCGCCAGACCGGTCGACGAGGCAGGCCGCTGCGACCACATCGCGCGCCGATCGCCCTGAGACAATCGATGCACTCGCGGATCGACAGGCCGGTGGTCACGATGTCCTCGACCACCAGCACCTTCTCGCCCTTTTTGACCTCGAAGCCGCGCCGCAGCTGGAACTTGCCATCGACGCGCTCAGTATAGATCGCCGGCAGGCCGAGATGCCGCGCCGTCTCGTAGCCCGGGATGATTCCGCCGACCGCGGGTGACACCACCTGGCTCACCCCGCCATATCCCTCGGACCGGATTTTCTGAGCCAGCGCCCGGCAAAGCCGCTCGGCCTTGTCCGGATGCATGAACACCCGCGCCTTTTGCAGGAACACCGGCGAGCGCAACCCCGAGCTCAGGATGAAATGGCCTTCGAGCAGTGCCCCGCACTGCCGGAAGATGTCGAGAACCTCGTCCTGCGTCATTCGCCCGGCCCGCTGCCGTCCTTGCCCCAATCGGCGACGGTGACCGCTTCGGCCTCCGCGACCGTCGCGCGATGCACCTGCGACAGGCCCGGGGTGAGCTTCAATGTGTTCAGCACTTCCGTCAGTTGCGACAGGTCCCTCACCTCGAGCTCGAAGATGTTTTTGTGAAAGTCCGGCGACACGATCCGCATCACGAGATTATGGATGTTCGCCTCACCGGCGGCAATGGCGGCCGAGACCTGGGCCAGGACGCCGGGCTTGTTCTGAACCAGCATCGAGATAACCACCTTGTGCAGCCGATCCTCGCGGCCGGCGATGTCCCAGCGCACGTCGATCCAGGCGACGTCGGAATCATGCAGCGCGACGAGCGCATCGGAATGCGCCGGATAGATCACGATCGGCACGTCGGGCCGCAAAATGCCGATGAGCCGGTCGCCGGGCACCACGCCCTCAGGCGAAATCTCGACCTTGGTCGAGAACCCCAGTTGCGTGAGCGCCAGACGGGCATTGGGTCCGGGCGTGGGCCCGCCCGGCGCCCGAAACCGGAAGAGATCGGCATCGCGCAGCGCAAACCAGCCCTCGGCCTTGTCGGGGATCGGCAGGTCGAGCGCCTTCTTGCGGCGCTTCTTGATGCCCTTGACCGAGGCAAGCGACTGCCCCAGCGGCTCAGAGTCGATCTTGCCCTCTCCGACCGCGACCAGCAGCTCGCGCCGGTTGAGCTGACCGAGCGCCTTGGCCAACTGCTCGTATTCGCCTTCGTCGAGCGTGACGTTTTCGCGTTCGAGCAGCGAGAAAACGATCCGCTCCCCCAGTGCGTGGGCGCGCTGCTGCGCCTGCAACCGCACCGCTCGGCGGATCGCGGCGCGCGCCTTGCCGGTCGCGGCGATCGTCTCCCAATTGGCCGGCGGCAAATGGTTCTGGTCGCGGATGATCTCGACCTCGTCGCCCGACTGCAGCTGCGTGACGAGCGGCACGAGGGCGCCGTTGATCTTGGCGCCAACCGTGGTGTCGCCGATATCGGTGTGGAGCGCATAGGCGAAGTCGATCGGCGTCGCGCCGCGCGGCAGCGCAATCAGCCGTCCGCGCGGGGTGAAGCAGAACACCTGGTCCTGGAACAGCTCGAGCTTGGTGTATTCGAGGAAGTCTTCCTTGCTCCCTCCGCCATCGGTCAGGTGCTCGATGGTTTGGCGCAGCCACAGGAAGGCCTGGCTCTCATTGCCGATCCGCTCCGGAGATATCTGCTCCCTCCTTGTAGGCCGCATGCGCCGCGATGCCGTATTCGGCGACCCGGTGCATCTCTGCGGTGCGGATCTGCAGTTCGATGCGCTGCCGGCCGAGCCCGACGATGGTGGTGTGGATCGAGCGATAGTCATTGTGCTTGGGGACCGAGATATAGTCCTTGAACCGGCCTGGAACGACCTTCCAGTTGGTATGGACGACGCCGAGCGCGCGATAGCAGTCGGCAACCGTCGGCACGACGATGCGAAAACCGATCATGTCCGACAGCTGCTCGAGCGCGATCTGCTTGCGTTCGATCTTGGTCGCGATCGACCACGCCGATTTCACCCGTGACGAGACCTTTGCATCAATGCCCTCATTGCGCAGCTTGTCGGCCAGCTCCCTTTCGACCGAGGCGATGGTCTCGCGGAACTCTGCCTGCATTTCCGCGAGTCGGTCGGTGATCGCCGCATAGTGGTCGGGCTGCAGGGTCTTGAACGCCAGGTTCTCGAGCTCGCTGCGCATGTCCTGCATGCCCATCCGGCCGGCGAGCGGGGCGTAGATGTCGATCGTCTCTTCGGCGATGCGGCGCTGCTTTTCGGGCGGCATGAAGCTCGAGCGTGCGCATGTTGTGCAGCCGGTCCGCGAGCTTGACCAGCAGCACCCGCACATCGGCCGAAATCGCCAGCAGGAGCTTCCTGAGATTTTCGGCCTGCGCTTCCTCGCGCGTCACCAGCTGCAGCCGCTCGATCTTGGTCAGCCCGTCGACGATCTCGCCGATCTCGCCGCCGAAGATCTGATCGATCTCGGCGCGGGTCGCGTCGGTGTCCTCGATCGTGTCGTGCAGCAGGCCGACCGCGATCGTCGCGTCGTCGAGCTTCAAATCGGTAAGGATGGAGGCGACTTCGAGTGGGTGGTTGAAGAACGGATCGCCCGAGGCCCGCTTCTGGCGGCCGTGCTTCTGCATCGCATAGACATAGGCGCGGTTGAGCAGCGCCTCGTCGGCGTGCGGATTATAGGCGAGCACCTTCTCGACCAGCTCGTACTGGCGCATCACCGGCCGGGCCGCCGGGGCGTCGATCTTGTTGGGCCGCAGTTCGGCGAACTCATGGCCAAAAACGCAAAAGGCGCCCGAACCGGCGGGCGCCTTGCACTATAGGGCCAAAACCGGCCCAATGAAAACCGGACTAGTCGTCCCGGCGCTCGGGCGGCGCGAGGCTCTCGATGCCGCGCAGCAACTCGTCTTCCGAGAGCGTGTCGAACGTGTCGCCATCGGGATCGGCGTCCGCATCGAGCAGCGGCGCGGCATGCCTTCCGGCTCGTCCACTTCCACGTACTTCTGCAGCGAGTGGATCAGGTCCTCGCGCAAGTCTTCTGGCGAGATCGCGCCGTCGCCGATCTCGCGCAGCGACACTACGGGGTTCTTGTCATTGTCGCGATCGACCGTGATCGCGGCGCCGGCCGAAATCATCCGGGCGCGGTGCGCCGCCATCAATACCAGGTCGAAGCGGTTTTCGACCTTCTCAACGCAGTCCTCGACGGTGACACGGGCCACTGCACGTCTCCGGGAAATGTTGGAATTGGGGCGCTCATACACGAGCCCGCCCCGCGGTTCAAGGATAACCGGCGCACACCTCCTCCCCCGCATGGAATGAAATTAAATTGCTCCGCCGGGCCCGCCTTGCTATTCCCTTGATCTGGCGGGCGATCGTGGGGACGAAAAGCAGGCCCGGCTCAAGACAGCCGAAGACCGTGACAAGCGGCAGCCCTTGAGACCGGCTGCCCGATAGGAGAAATTATGTCGATCGATCCGCGTGAAAAGATCGTTCTGTTCATCGATGGCGCCAATCTTTACGCCACCAGCAAGGCTATCGGGATCGACATCGACTACCGCCGCCTGCTCTCGGAATTCCAGTCCAAGGCCTATCTGCTGCGCGCCTACTACTACACCGCGCTGGTCGAGGATCAGGAATACTCCTCCATCCGCCCCCTGATCGACTGGCTCGATTACAACGGGTTTACGGTGGTCACCAAGCCGGCCAAGGAATTCACCGACGCGGCCGGCCGCCGCAAGATCAAGGGCAACATGGATATCGAGCTCACCGTCGATGCGCTCGAAATGGCCCCCTTCTTCGACCACATGGTGCTGTTTTCGGGCGACGGCGACTTCACCGCGCTCGTGGCGGCCCTGCAGCGCCGCGGCAAGCGCGTCACGGTCGCCTCGACCCTCAGCACGCCGACCCCGATGATCGCCGACGACCTTCGCCGCCAGGCCGATTTCTTCCTCGACGTCGCCGAACTCGCCAAGACCGTCGGCCGCCCGCCCCAGGAGCGCACGTCGCAGGAGCGTGCCGCGCAAGCCGAGCGCTCGCCGACCCCCGCCGACAATCGCTAGCCGCCGCCATCAACGGCGTGCCCCTCACCCAGCCACCGCCGGACTGTCCGCTCTGTCCGCGCCTGGTCGCCTTCCGCGAGGAAGCGCGCCGCCTCCACCCCGACTGGCATAACAATCCGGTGCCCTACTGGGGGGATGCCGACGCGCAACTGCTGATCATCGGCCTTGCGCCCGGCCTCAAGGGCGCCAACCGCACCGGCCGGCCCTTCACCGGCGACTACGCCGGCGACCTGCTCTATGCGACGCTGCAGAAGTTCGGTCTCGCGACGGGCAACTACGCAGCAGCGCCCCGACGATGGCCTTGCCGCTCCGCGACACGCTGATCGCCAATGCCGTGCCTGCGTGCCGCCGCGAGAACAAACCGACCACCGACGAGATCAAGACCTGCCGCCAGTTCATGACGCGGCGCCTCGGCGAGCAGCGCCCGCGCGCCTACCTGGCGCTCGGCCGCATCGCCCACGACTCGCTGCTGGTCGCGCTCGGCGAAAAGCGCTCTGCCCATCCCTTTGGCCACGGCACCGAGCATCGCCTCGCGGCCGGCGCGACGCTGTTCGACAGCTACCACTGCTCGCGCTACAACACGAACACCGGCGTGCTGACGACCGCGATGTTCGAGGATGTCGTGGGCCGGCGCAGCCCGGTTCGTCAGCCGCGCTTGAGCAACCGCCCCTGCTCGCGCTTCCAGTCGCGGTTCTTCTCGGTTTCGCGCTTGTCGAAGCTCTTCTTGCCCTTGCCGAGCGCGATCAGCAGCTTCGCGATGCCGCGCTCGTTGAAATAGAGTTTTAGCGGCACGATCGTGTTGCCGGCGCGCTCGACGCCCTCGCGCAGCTTGCCCAGGTCCTTCTTCGACACCAGCAGCTTTCGCGGCCGCTTCTCCTCGTGGTTGAAGCGGTTGGCCTGAAGGTATTCGGGGATGTGCGCGTTGATCAGCCAAAGCTCGCCGCGCTCGGGCGAGGCGTAGCTCTCGGTGATCTGCGCCTTGCCGGTGCGCAGCGACTTGACCTCGGTGCCGGTCAGCACGATGCCCGCTTCGAGCGTCTCGAGAATCTCGTAGTCGTAGCGCGCCCGACGGTTCTCGGCCACCGGACCGGTCACGATCATCGCTGGTTTGTTGGGCGGCTTGGCCATGGTGGCTCTAGTCTGGGCGAGCAGGCCACGCCTAGTTCAGCAGCCGCGTCGCATAGCGCAAATCGATCGCCTTCTCGTTGGCCTCGCTGATCGGCACCAGCGGCAGCCGCAACTCGTTGCGGCAAAGCCCGAGCCGGCTCGACGGCATATTTCACGCCGCCCGGATTGTTCTCGAGGAACAGGTTCTTGTGGAGGTGCACCAGCTTGTCCTGCAGCATCAGCGCCGCCGCATAATTCCCCTGCTGGCAGGCGTTCTGCAGCTGCGCGCAAAGCTTTGGCGCGATATTGGCGGTCACCGAGATGCAGCCCTGTCCGCCATGCGCATTGAAGCCCAGCGCCGTCATGTCCTCGCCCGAGAGCAGCACGAAATCGGGCCCGAGCTTGGCGCGCTCGCAGGCTCGCCTTCTCCATGCTCGCGGTCGCGTCCTTGATCGCCGACGATGTTGGCGTGCGCCTCCCGCAGCCGCGCGATGGTGTCGACGGAGAGGTCCACCACGGTCCGCCCCGGCACCGAGTAGAGCAGGACCGGCAGCGACGTCGCCGCAGCGACGGCCGAGAAATGCCGGAACAGCCCTTCCTGCGTCGGCTTGTTGTAATAGGGCACGACCACCAGCACCGCATCCGCGCCGATCTCCTCGGCGAAGCGCGCCAGCGAGATCGCCTCGTCGGTCGAGTTCGAGCCGGCGCCGGCGATCACCGGCACGCGACGGTCGGCGACGTCGACGCACATCTCGATGACGCGGCGGTGTTCCTCATGACTTACCGTGGGGCTCTCGCCCGTGGTGCCCACCGGCACCAGGCCGTGCGTGCCTTCCTTGATCTGCCAGTCGACGAGGCTCGAGAAGGCTTTCTCGTCCAGCGCTCCATCGGCAAATGGAGTGATGAGCGCCGTGATCGAGCCTCTGAACATTTACTGGAAATCCCTGGAGCGGCCGGCCCCTCGACCGGCGACAGATTGCGGCCAAGGCTTCTCCGCCCTTTGGCCATAGTCGCGCACCATAGAGTCCCGCGTCCGGCGCGACAAGCAGGAGCGCTGCTGGATCGTCCGCAAGGAACCGCGGCAATGCTTTGTTCACCCTGTGGGTCGACAATGGCAGGTCGCAAGGGTGAGGCACCTTGTTGGACGTGTACTGAGGACCAACGGGACGACGCCATGCTGATCGCGAACGGCACGCTCAGGGGAGCCCTGATCGGCGGACTCGCTGCGGCCCTCATCGTCGGGGTGAGTTTCGCGCTGCGCGCTGGGCCACGGTTCACCGCCGACATCGTCGCGCCGCAACCGCTGCCCCCGCCGGCCGCGGTGGCGGCTTCACCGCAGCCCGCATCGGCGCCGACGATCGATACCATCGTCACCGGCTCGATCGGTCCGGCGCCGTCCTCGGCGGCGCCTGTCCAGCCGCAGGGGTCCGCAGCCTTCATCGGCGCGCTGAGCCAAGTTCAATCGCAGGATTATACTGGCGCCTATTCTGCTGCGACCGCGCTCACCGACCCTATCGAGCGCCACACCGCCCAGTGGGCCGCGATCTACTACGGCAACGGCGCGATCCCCTACGCGACCGTCCAGTCCTTCATGGCCGAGGCGCCGGACTTCGTCATCCCCGACATCTTCGAGACGCGGATCGAGCAGGCGCTGATCAAGGCCAAGGCGCCGGGTGACGTACTGATCAAGGTCCTGGGCACCGCCATGCCCAACACGCTCGATGCCGAGATCGCGCTCGCCCAGGCTTACGCTGCGACCAGCCAGAAGGCCCGGGCGCACACCATTGCGCATTCGCTCTGGGTCTTCGGCGCCGCCGATCCGGATAGCGAGGCCAAGGTGCTCGCCGCCCTCGGCAGCCTCTTGACCCCGACCGATCACTGGGACCGCGCCGAGCAGCTGATGATGGCCGACCGCGCGACCGCGGTCACCCGCCTTTTTCCCTTCATGACGCCCGCACAAAAGTCGCTGGCGCTCGCCCGCAACGCCGTCTCGCTCAACCAGGCCAATGCCGGCGCGCTTCTTGACAAGGTTGACGCGAGCTACAAGCACAACGCGGTCTATTATTTCTCGCGCGCCCAGCTCGCGCACGCCGCGCAGCACTGGGACGACGCGATTGCCTATCTCGACAAGGGGCAGATCAACGATCCCGCTCCCGAGGATTGGTGGTACGAGCGCCGCGCGGTGATCCGCGATCTGCTCGCTGCCGGCGACGCCAAGCGCGCCTACGTCGTCGCCTCAGGCTACACCTCGGGACCCGAAGGCCGGCTCGTCGAGGCCCGTTTCCAGTCGGGCTGGATCGCGCTGAGCTTCCTCAAGGAGCCCAAGACCGCCGTCAAGCAGTTCGAGGCGATGGCCAAGCTGTCAACGCTCGACGATTCCGTCAGCCAGGCCGACTTCTGGCTCGGCCGGGCCCAGGCCGCCGCCGGCAACGCCGCCGGCGCCAAGACTGCCTACACGACCGCCGCCGGCTACGGCACGATCTACTACGGGCTCCTCGCCCGCGCCGCGCTCGGCGAACAAGTGGTCCAGCTCCACAACCAGCCCGACACCGGCCCGAGTGAATCCACGTTCCAGGCGCGGCCGCTCGTCGCCGCCATCGACCTGCTGATGGCTGACGGCAAGAACGACATGGCCGGGGTGTTGCTGCGCACGCTTGCGCCGACCCTCAAGAGCGGCGGTGAGCTGGTCCTCGCTGCCCGCCTTGCCCAGAAGATCGACGCCCATCACCTCGCGATCACAATCGCCGACATCGCCGACAAGCGCGGCGTCCCACTCGATCTGTTCAGTTTCCCCAAGGACGGGCTGCCCACCACCAAGCTCGCCGACATCGACATGGCGGCGATCTACGCCATCACCCGCACCGAGAGCCGCTTCCAGGTCGACGCGATATCGTCCTCGGGCGCGCGCGGCCTGATGCAGCTAATGCCGGCGACCGCCGCCGAAACCGCGCGCAAGATCGGCGTCGCCTACTCCGCCCGCAAGCTCACCTCCGACCCGGAATACAACGCGCTTCTCGGCTCGAGCTACCTTGCCGCGCAGCTCCAGGCCTATAATGGCTCGCTGGTGCTCGCGGCCGCCGCCTATAACGCCGGCGCCGGGAACGCCAACAAATGGATCGCGACCTTCGGCGATCCACGCCTCGCCAATGTCGATCCGGTCCTCTGGATCGAGTTGATCCCGGTCGAGGAGACCCGGCACTACGTGCAGCGCGTGCTCGGCAATTACCTTGTCTATCGCGCCCGGCTGGGTCAGCCACCGCTCGATCCGGTGACGGCGCTCCATTCCATCGCCGGCTGAGCTCGGGTAAGAGGGGCGGCCATGGCCAAGCCCCGCCTGCTCCCCACCGACCATAAGCAATTTGCCGGCCTGCCGGTGCGCATGGTCACGGTTGGGCGTTCCGCCGAGCAGATCGCGGTCCACGTCGCCGGCCGGCTGGGCCCGGGGCGCACGCCGGTGATCTGCGTGTCGGGTTACAATCGCAACATGGCTGACTTCGCCGAGTTCGCGCGCCTGGCCGCGCCGCTCCTCGGCGATCGTCAGCCGCTCGTGCTTGTCGACCTCAAAGGCCGTGGCCGCTCCGGCGACCGCGCGCGCATCGGCGACTATTCCTCGTTGAACGACGCGGCTGATCTCGTCGAGGTCACGCGCGCCCTCGCCATTGAGCATGCGGTGTTTGTCGGCCAGGGCTATGGCGGACAGGTGCTGATGGCGCTCGCCGCCGAGCGGCCGTCGCTGATCGCCGGCGTGGTGCTGATCGACGCGGGCCCCGTCTCCGATCCACGCGGTCTCGTGCGCCTGCGCGTGACCCTGGGCGATCTCATCGGCGTGCGCGGCGAAGCGAGCCTCACCACTATGCTTCGCCGCATGGTCACCCGCGACTATCCCGACGCGCCGGAAGCGCTGGTCGATGACCTCGCCTTCCGCACGCATTTCGTCGATCGCCGCGGCCGACTGCAGCCGCTGTTCGACCCCAGGCTTGTCGATCTGCTCGAGCCCTTTGAGCTTGGCGACGTGCTTGTCGCCCAATGGCCGCTATTCGATGCGCTGCAGCCCCTGCCGCTCCTGATGATGCGAACGCAGCTCACCCACCAGCTTCGCCGCGAAACCTTCGAGGAGATGATGCGGCGGCGGCGTGACGCGGAGGGCTACATTATCGAGCACCAGGGCTCGCCCGCTTTGCTCGACAATACTGATGACGTACAGCCGATCGCGGATTTCATCCGCCGCCTTGGCGTCGACCGGCAGGCCGCCTAGGAGCGCGCGACACGCGGCGGTGGCGCCGGTCGCTGGTTGCTGAGGGTGCGCGCCTGCCGCTGCCAGTCCTCGCGACCGATCCGGTCGCGCGCGAACGCGTGGTTCTCGAGCCATAGCACCTCGGCGTCCGACCACGCCGCGATCTGGTCGAAATGGTAGACGCCCAGATTGTTGAGCGTCGACTCGTCCAGCGGGCTGAGGCCGCTGATCAGCCGCAGATCGTCGCGCGCGCCGCCGCGCGGCCGCGGCAGGCCCTGCGGTTTGCCCTGATCGTCCCGTGCGCTTTCGCCGGTCTGCGCCAACACCTGCGCTACGGCGCTCTGTGCCGCGGCGACGGCTGAACTCACATCGATGAGCTCTGGCTGGTCGGCGCGTCCTCGGCGCCGACCGCTCCAGCCGCCTTCGATGGCGCGCATCGCGTCGTCTTCGCTGTCGCGCGTGCCCGGCAGGCTCGAGGCGATAGGAGCCGTCGGTTTCGCTGACGGCTCCGCATCGGCCTCAGACTCCGGCGCAGCGGGACCGGCGGCAACGGGCCGGTCAACGACCTGGGCACCCGGCTGCAGGAACGGATGCGGCGGCGCGGGCTCCGGCCAGCCGCCCTCCTCGACGCTTGAAGGGTCAGACTGCAGCTCAGCCGGAGGCCCGAACTCCGGCACAGTGAAGTCGGCAAAGAGCGGTGGGACCGGCGTTGGCTCCCGCGGGGCTCGCTCCGGTCGGCTCATCGCAGGCTCGGGCTCGTCGTCGGCAACCGGCCCATCTACGATCTCGGGCTGCCGCATCGCGTCTCCTGAAGCACCGGGCGGCAGAATCTCGCCGAACAGCACGTTAGCGGATGGTGCGGTCCGGGGCGCCTCGGGCGCCGGCTTCGGAGAAATGGCCTCGGAGGCGGATCGGATCTTGGGCGCTGCGGGAGGCGAAACCTCTGGCGCTCGGGGCGGCGCTGCGACACTTGGTGTTGCGGTGGCCTCGACTTCGTGAGCCGTCTCGAACGTCGCCATGACGGGAGGCTCGA
Organism: uncultured Alphaproteobacteria bacterium; assembly: GCA_963848625.1. GTDB lineage: Bacteria > Pseudomonadota > Alphaproteobacteria > Rhizobiales > Devosiaceae > Devosia_A. The sequence goes on along the minus strand of CAWKEC010000007.1, from coordinate 973,661 downwards.
CGCGTGGAGCGGTCGCCTCAGGCTCCGCCTCGGCTGGCGAGGATAGCGGCGCCGTCGGCGGCGCTGTCGGCGCGACGCGGACCGGCCGCCGTGCCATATGTCCGTTGAGATCGCCGGTCCAGGCGATGCCCGGCTGCGACGTCGGCTCGGCCGGCACAGGCACGTATCCCGCCGGTCGCCGACGGAGCACCGCGAAATCGTCAGGCACGTCAGAACGCGGCCCGGAAGCTCGCGAGGGGACCATAATGTCGTCCTCGTCGCCTTGCCGTCCGGAGACGGCGCCAGACATCGGCAGATTCGGCGCGGCCTGCGGCATGGGTTGGGGCGCCACGGCGGGCGGCGCCGCGCTGGCCGGCATGAGCGGCGGAGGCACGGCGGCCGCGCCAACCGGGCGAGGCTGGACCGCCGGGCCGGACGGCGCCGGCGTGGCACTCGCCACGGGAGCCACCGGTACGCGAGGCGCCACCGGTGCGGCTGAAGCCATGGGTGTCGCCACCACGATCGGGGTGACCGGCGCGACCGCTGCAACCGCGACAACCGGCGCCACGACAGTCGGTTCAGCAGCGGGAGGGATTGCTTCCCCCTTCGCGATCGCGAGCCGCTGAGCCGGGATGGCGTTCGCCGGACGGCCCGCGCGCAAGCTCAGGCGCCGCGCGGCGTAGCCCAGTGCCGACCCAAGCACGAAGGCGAGGAACATCAGCCCCGCGACTTCCGCGATGTGGAGGATCATGCCCACCCGGCGTTCACCCCTTCGGGCCAGCCGCGCTGAACCAGCCCGCGCCGGCGCCAATCAGCGCGGCGGCAGCGAGATACGGCCAGTAGACGCCGAGCAGATAGACCAGCGAACTCAGCGTGTGCGCGAGGCTCATTTGGGATCGATCTCGAAGGCGATGCGACGGTTCGCGGCCTTTCCGGCCTTGGTCGCGTTGGAGGCGGCCGGCACCGTTGAGCCGAAGCCTTCAGCGTAAAGCCGGTCGTCGCTGATGCCGCGCTGGACGAGCCCGGCGACCACCGCCTCCGCCCGCGCGACCGAAAGCGCGACGTTGGCGGCGGCAGCACCGTCGGAGTCCGTATGGCCCTGGACATGCACGTCGGTATCGGGGCAGATCTTGAGGTCCGCCGCAAGCTCGTCGACCACCGCGGCGGAGTCCTTGGTCAGCGTCGCCTTGCCCGTCACGAACTGGATGGCATTGCGCTTGGCGAGCCCGGCGACACGCTCGCGACAGCCGACCAGCGGCGTCGGCACATCGATCGCGACCGACCAGTCGGTGCCGTTAGGCAGAGCGGCGATCGCGCCGGTCACAGTGTCGTGGAGCGCCTGGGTCGCCGCCGAGCCGCGCAGCCACCAGTTCGTGCCATCAAATCCAAGATGGCCGCTATCGAGCTGCGCCAGCGCGGCAAGCCCGCTGTTCGCACTCGCGACGAAACTGTCGGGCAGTCCCGGCGTGACCTTCAGCGACTTGGAGGAGACACCGGCGGCCTTCGTCAGCACGGTCACAGCCGCGGCGGTCGGTGCACCGCCTTTGAGGACCGTCTGAGCGCCGTCGAAGGTCGCTTCGAATACAAGCGCGGTCGGCATCGACGCGGATGGCGATGGCGCCGCCGGCTCGACCGAGGACGACGCGCTGCTCGATGACGCCTCGCTCGACGATGCCGTCGGCGGGGCCACTGACGAAGCGGACGCCGATGAAGACGATGGCTGCTGAGACGCGCTGCTGGGCAGCTCCGTCGACGATGTGGCTTCCGACGAGGAGGAAGACTCGGGCAAGGACGCCGCGGCCGACGACATCATTGCCGATGATGATGCAGACGACGCAGACTCAGACGCAGCTGTCACCGCTGACTCCGACGACACAGACGAGATCGCTTCGGAGCTCGCCGGCATCGAGGCCGCGGCGACAACGCTCGACACATCGGCAGAACTGCTGAGAACGATGTTCCACTGACTGGCCCCTGCCAGCGCGGCGGTAGCGGCATCGCGGTCGGTCGGGCTCGCGACATTGCCGGTCAGCGACCAATGACTGCCATCGAATGCTGCTCGTCCGGCGCTGAGATGGCCCAGCGCGTCGAGGGCCGCCAGAACGTCGTTCTCAAATCCTGTGGGCTGGCCCGACGCCAGGGTCGTGGTATCATGCGCCGCGGCGCCAAGCTTCGCTGCGATGTCGCCCTTGAGCTTGCCGCTCGACACGTAGCCAGAGATGGAGATGGCGCCATCGGCAGTCTTGGTCGCCGACCACAGATAGGGCGTCACCACCGGCGCGGTATCCTTGGCCTCGACGCTGATCTGCCATTGCGAGATATCCGTTGCGGCGGAGAGCTGTGCGATCAACGCATCGCGACCGGCCGCACTGGCTACGGTGCCCGCCAGCGACCATTGCGAGCCGCTAAGCCCCGCGCTTCCTTCATCCAGCCCAGCCAGCGCGTCGAGCGCTGCAACCGCATTCTTGCCGAAATCCGGCGGCGCACCCGCCGCGAGGCTGGTGGTGTCGCTTGCGCTGGAGGCGTGAGCCTTCGCCGTCTGCTGGAACGCCTCGTCGGGTGCATACCCGCTGAGGGCGACCGATCCGTCCGCGCCCTTCTGCGCGCGCCAGACATAAGGCGCGACACTCGGGAGAGTCGGCGCACGCAAGGTGTAGGTCCACCCCGCGGTGCGGAGGCCGGTCACCGAATAGGCCGCGTCCGCCGCAAAGCCTTTCTTGGCGCTGTCGACATTGCCGTCGATCGACCATGCCTTTCCGTCGTAGTTGACGGTGCCGGTATCGAGCGTGGCCAGTACGTCCAGACCCTTGCCGGCGAGCAGCACGAAATTGTCGGGCGCGCCTTGCGCGGGCTCAGCGTCGTCGGTGCCCGGCATCGCCATCTTGGCCCGCAGGGCGGAGCGCGCGGCATCGTCTGGCACGAAACCGGTCATCGCAACGCTGCCATCGCTCGCCTTCGTGGCGCTCCACATGAAGGGATCGGCTTCCGGCGGTCGCAGATCGCCGGCCGTGACCGTGAAGCCCGCGGCTCCCTTGGAGATCAGATCCTCGACCGCCTTGTAGTCGGCCACCGATGGCGCAACGCCGCCGATATTCATCCGGGTCCCCTTGATGTCGAGCTGACCCGAGACCAGGTGCGACAGCGCGTCGAGCGCAAAATCCAGCCCTGCGCCGAAGTGCTCGGGCGCCCCATGCTGTGTGCTCAGGGAATCGACCGCCGCGCCATCGAGTGCCGCGAGTTTGTCGCGCGTCGTCTTGTCCGGCACGACGCCGGCGAAGGTGAGCTTGTCGTCCGCCTTGGTGACGGCCAGGGTATAGTCGGCGCCGTGCGGCGCCTCGAGCGTCGCCGCTCCCCCGATCGACGCGAGTTCGGCTGTCGCGGCCTGGGCGACTTCGGCCGTGGCCGGCACGCCGCTGAGGGTCGCGGTGCTGTCGCTGAGATGCGCCTCGCCGCTTTGCAGCGTCAGCAAGGTCTTGAGCAATGCCAGCGCGTTAGCCTCGAAACCGGATTCACTGCCGGAGGCGGGTGTGAGGTCGAACGTGACAGGGATACTGGCGGGGACCGCGTCGCGGATCGCCTGGGCAAACGCGGCATCGGGCGCATCGCCGCTGACTGCGATCGTTGTGCCGTCGTAGGTGGCGGAAAACAGATAGGGGCTGGCGACGGGTGGCTGGACGCTGACCTGGGCGACCGTCACGCCCGCAGGGACCCCCGGCAGCAACTCGATCCATGTGTAGTCGTCGGTAGTCTTGGCGCGACCGGTAATGGTGAGCGAGAGGTCCGCTAGCTCAGCGCGGCCCTGGTCGAGATGCGTCGCAGCCTCGATCGCATACCCTGCCGCTCCGGCGAACGCCGCCGGGTCCGGCGCGCCACCAAGAAGCTTGAGACTCGTGCGCGCGCCGTCGCCGGCTTCGGCCAGCAGCGTCTTGCCGGCGGCAGCACTTGGCATGCCGCCTGAGAGGTCAATCGCGCTGCCATCGACTGACGCCGCGAATGGAAATGGGTGGGCAATGCCGACCAGTTGGATGTCGGAGGTTGTGGCGGCAATTCCGTCGACGTCGGAGATCCTCACCACTGCCGCGTTCGCAGCGGCGGGGTCGGCGACGATCCCCGAAATCAGTGCTTCTCGCCCGTCGATCGTGATATCGGCCCAGCTGGCGTCTGTTCCCAGTGCGGCACGAGCGCGGGCCGACAAATCGCCGCTGAGCGAGTTGCTGGTTGTCACGATCGAGAGCGCGGTGCCCCCGACGACCGTGATCACGCACGGGATCAGCCATTTGAAAAAAATGCCGCTCATACCGCCCCCGAACCGCCGCCGCCTCGATTGCCGTGCCCGCAGCCGCAGCGGGACCGCTCGCGAATAGCAGAAGCGACCGCGCAAGCAAACCGGCTATCTGTTTGTTTATCGCGGGCTCTTGGTCACTGGCGCACGTTGGCACCTGCCGCCTGAATGCGCCGTGAACCGCAACCTCAGGCACAAAAGAAAAGGCCCGGCAATGCCGGGCCTTCCCAAATTCGTTCTGTCGACGATCTTACTTGATCGACTTGGACGCGGTGAACGTGGCCTTGTAACCGCCGCTCGAGTGAGCTTCGAGTGCAGCCGCCGACGTAAAGCCGCCGCCCGGGCTCCACGACACCTTGCCGATGCCGTAGAAGTCGCTGTCGTCGGCAAACGGTCCGCTCGCGTTGTCCGAGTAAGCTCCAATCGAGCCGGACAGCGTGATCGCCTCGGTGACCGCGGCGGAAATCCCCGCCTCGACCTGCGCGACGTTATTGCCGCCTACGCCCTGGAAGTACCGGCCAGCCAGATCAATTGACACACCGTCGCTGATCGTCGCCGTACCGGAGGCACCGACACCCCATTCGCCAGCGGAGGTCGCTTCGACCGAGCCCGCCAAAGTGAACATGTCGAAGCCGACCTGCGCGCTGCCCAAAGCGTTCCACCAGCCGGAACTGTCGGCCGCGATGGCGCCCACAACCTTGACCTTGTCCCAGGTGCCCGTGAAGCCCGAGTGGATGTTCCACACGCTGTTCTGGTTGATCGCGAAGGACGAGTGCGCGGTGAGGCCGTCGCCGGCGTAATTCAGCACGCCGACTGCGGTCCAAGTGGCATTCGTGTTGCCGCTTGTGTTAGCCGAACCGAACTGGTTGAGGTGCTCGAGACCGCCGCCGATCGACAGACCGTTGCCGACGTTCGACACCACCTGCATCGACATGCCGCCGGTACCATCCGCGCTGCGGAAGCCAACGCCAGTGTTGACCTGCTGCGAGTTGAACAGCCCAAGAACGTTGAGCGGAGTGTCGTCACCCGTGTTGAAGATCGAGCCCTTGTAGCCCAACATCACCATCGTGGTGTCGCCGACGCCAACCCAGGCTTCCTGCACGACGATCGTGCCGGAGGTCGAGTTGCTCCAGTTGTTCTGGCCAATCCTCAAGGTCGCCGTGGCGGGACCGAAGTCCGAATTTGCCGTGGCAACGAACTTCAGCCACCAGTCGAGGTCGACGTGGCTGTCGACCGTGCCGTCGGCGCCGGGAATGGTCGCCGTCTTAATCGGACCAGCGGCCGGCGGCATTGTCCGCGCAAAGCCAACACCCGGCCCACCGTAAACGTTGTCGCCCGTGTTACCGGGCTGGCTGTAGAAATCGCCGACGTCGGTACTCGAAGCTGACATTGCCCGAAATGGCCAGGCAGTTGTCGCTCGAGGCAATCGTCAGACCGGAGATGCCCAGCTGGTCGCAGACATCCAGAGAGGTGACGACGCCCAGATCAGCAGCATAACCGGCGGTCGTGAGACCGGCGATCGCTGCGGAGCCGAGCAGTACGCTCCTGATTTTCATTGTTGACCTCCAAAGTCAGTCATTTGGTTTGCCAGGTTGCCCCGGCGGGTTTGTCGAAACGCGAACACACGAGTCATTGTGTGTGTTGTCGTCGCGTTTGCGACCGACAAACGATCCCATGCATGGATTCGCATGAGCACCATTACCCACACGCAGGGGGCACGCAACGGCACAAAGGCCAAATTGTGGAAGTGTTCACATGGTTCGGGCGGTGTTGTTGCAGATTCAGCACAGCTTTCGAAACCTCCCGTTAAGAGGCCTGAACAGCGGGTTAATTGCCCGCGTTCCAAGGCCTTTTGCGCCGGCGGCAGGAGCGCCGGTCGCGGCAACAACATGGCCGAATAGCGCGCGGCCGGCGCGAAAATCCAGCGATTGCCGCATTCGCAGGCCGATCCCCGGCGAAATGTGGAAAAAGTCCCACAATCCCTTTGCCGCTGGGGCCTTTGCGCTGTTGCGGGCGGGAATCGGCGGCGGTCCGCAGGCGCTGGAACGGCGCCCGGCGTCCGTGTATAGCCGCGACATGGCCTCTAAATCCCCGGCGCGACTGTCGAAATCGCGGGCGAGTCCCGCCGGGAGGCCCTGAATGGCCGCCCCGCTCGCCATAAAGTCCGAGCTTCTTCGCGCCGCTCGCGCCGCTCGGCCTGATTCAGCAAGGTCCCGCCGCGTATTTCGGCGAACTGAGCCGCAGCCGCGACGAAATCCTCGCCGCCGGCGCGCTGTGTGCGATTCTCGACAATCGCCTGGCCACACCGCACCTTGTGGGATTTGCTGGTGGCCGCTTCCCGGCACGCGGCGGTCAAGACGCGCGCGTTCGCCTATTTCCAGGCCCAATACGAACATCAACTCGCGCGGCGGGTCGCGGAGACGCCGGCCCCCTCCCCCGCCGACGGGCAGACCGCCCTGATGCGAGCCGAGCTCGCCTTCGATTCGCAGGCCGCGGCCGAGGCGTGCGGCGCCCTGTTTCTCGCAACGGGCTGGCCCGGCTGGCTGACCAAGGCATCGGAGTTCGCCGATGCGGCCGGCGGCTGGCGACCATCGCTGGGCTGGGCGCTGCGGGCCGTGGCCGTCGCGCCCCTCGATCCGCAGCACCTCCAGCGCGTTTACACCGTCCTCGATGATGCGGGTCAGGGCGAGCTCATGGTCGAGATCGCCGAGCTCCTCGTCGCGCGGAATCTTCACCTGATGATTGCGCAGGTCTTCGCCGCGGCGGGCGCCCTGAAGCTTGGCAATGCCGCGCTCTGCCTCAGCAAGCTCAAGCCTCTCGATGACAAACGCGTCGCGGCTGACGCCGGCGCGGCCGCCTATCTCGGCCACATCCGGGCCCTTCGTTCCACGGCGGAAGACAAGCTCGGGCGCTATCGCGAATTGTTCGCGGGCCTCCTCGCGCTCAAGGCGGCCGAACGCGATCCAAAGATCGATCCGGCAGATTTCTATCGCGGCACCGCGGCACGCGCGCGCCTGCCAATCCCACCGCTGCCCGCCGATCCCCGGCGCGACGTCGTGCAAATGGTCGGCTTTCCCCGCTCAGGCACGACGCTGCTCGAAAACGCCCTCGCCGCGCACCCGCTGGTCGAAACGTTCGAGGAAATCCCCGCCCTCAATGCCGCTATCGACCGCATCGAGCGCGTCCTTGTCGGCAAGGCCGCGCCACCTGCCGACCCGGCGGATACGTATGTCGCGGCCCGCGAAAAATACTATGAGGAGGTCGACATCAGGCGCCGCAAGGCCGGCGCGCAGGTCCTCATCGACAAGATGCCGATCCGCTCGTCCGACGCCGCCATGCTCGCCAAACTCTTTCCGGAATGGCGTTACATCTTTTCGATCCGCCACCCCTACGATGTTGCGCTGAGCTGCCTGCGGCAGCGCTTTGCACCCAATCCGGCCATGGAGAATTTCCGCAGCATGGAAGGCGTTGCCCGCGCCTACGACCACACCATGGACGAGTGGTTCCGTCACCACACGATGGACGATCCACAGGTCCATTACGTTCGATACGAGCAGCTGGTGCCTGAGTTCGACCCTGTGGTCGCGGGGGTCCTGCAGTTTCTCGGTCTCGAGTGGCAGGATGCCGTGCGCGACTTCGCCAAGGCGGCGGAAGGACGCGCGGCGAAGACCCCCAGCTACCAGAAGGTGCGGCAGGGCGTTGCCATCGGCGTCCAGACCTCCTGGCGCAACTATGGATTCGTGTTCCAGTCGGAAGCGGCCAAACCCCTGCGCAAATGGGCCGAATTCTTCGGCTACGAAACCGCCTGACCATCATGCGAGCCGCTGGAAAGCGCCCGTCCGCCCGTGTATAGCGCCGCCATGCCCGCACCGACCAACAGAAGTATCCTCATCACCGGCGGCACCTCCGGTATCGGCCGCGCCGCCGCGGTTGGCTTTGCTGCCGCCGGCTGGCGGGTCGCGACCTGCGGTCGACGGGCCGACAAACTGGCCGAAATCGGCACCATTCCCGGCGTCGCGATCGCCGCCCGCTGCGACGTCACCGACCCGGCAGCCGTCGCCGAACTGTTCGTATCCGTGCGCGACCGGCTGGGCCATCTCGACGTCGTCTTCAACAATGTCGGCATGTTCGCGCCCAATGCCAATTTCGGCGATCTCGATATCGCCACCTGGCGCGCCATGGTCGACACCAACCTCAACAGCGCTTTCTACGTCGCTCGCGAGGCGTACCGCGCCATGCGCGATCAGGCGCCACAGGGCGGCCGCATCATCAACAACGGATCGATCTCCGCCGACGTGCCCCGCTACGGCGCCGCCGCCTATACGGCCCCCAAGCACGCGATCACCGGGCTTACCCGGTCGATCTCGCTCGACGGTCGCAAATTCAACATTGCCTGCGGACAGATCGATATCGGCAACACGCTCACCGACATGACCAAGGACATGTCGGGCGGCGTCCCGCAAGCCGACGGCACGCTGCGCGTCGAGCCGACCTTCGACGTCAGGCATGTCGTCGACGCGCTGCTCTACATGGCTTCGCTGCCGCTCGATGCGAACGTGCAATTCATGACCGTGATGGCGACCACCATGCCTTATATCGGCCGGGGCTAGAACGGTGGTTCAGACAGTTTTCCTCCCGGATCGGCTCGCGCCGCTCGCGGCCCTGCGACGGGTCAAGGAAGGCGCCGCGCCGTACTTTCTTGCACTCCGGAACGAGCCTGACATCTACGTCTCCGTCGGCGCCTGGTGTGCGCTACTGGACGCGCGCCAGCTCGCCAATCGCGAGGATCTTTGGGACGAACTCATCGGCATGTGCCGCTACGCGGCGGTAAAGCGCCGTGCGTTCGAGTTCTTCGAGCGGCAGGTCTACGAGCACGCCATCGCGAAACGCGTGGCGCACACTGAGGCCGCCTCGCCTACTGATGCCATTACGGCGGGCATGCGCGCGACCATCGCCTTCGACGCCGTTGCCGGAGAAGCCTCGAACGCCGAGCTCTATCTCGCCACTGGCGATCTCAACTGCCTGGACCGGGCGATGGGCATGGCCGATATCCAGGGCGGCTGGAAAGTCTCGCTGCCCTGGGCGATCCGGATGATCGTCATCTCGCCGATGAGCTCGAGCTTCCACCAGCGCACGCTGTCGATGCTGAGCGACGCAACCCAGGTGGACCTGCTGGAGGCCTGCGGCTCGCTGCTCCAGTCCATCGGACTTTTCGGCGAGATCGGAACGCTGTTCCTCGCCGCGGCTGCACTCGACCGCGGTGATCCGGCCAGCTGCCTCGCGCGAGTCACGGCGCTGCTGGCGCAACCAGCGACGTCCAGCTCGCCGCTCGGGCCCTACAGGGGCACGATGCTGGCCCTCAAGGCGCAGGCAGAGGAAAAGCTCGGCAAATATCGCGACGCTTTTGCCAGCTATCTTGCGACCAAGGCGTCGCAACCGAAACCCACCGTCGATCCCGAGGAATTTTTCCGCCGCACCGTCGCAGCAGCGCGCGCTGCACGTCCCTTCCCTGCCACCGGATACGCGTCACGACGTGGTCCAGATGCTGGGCTTTGCCCGCTCCGGAACGACGCTGCTCGAGAATATTCTCGACTCGCATCCGAAGGTTGAGACCTTCGAGGAGATTGCCGGTCTCAAAGCCGCGATGGACACCGTTGCCGCCTATATCTCAGGAGGCCGGCCGTCCCCCGCTGACCCGGCCGGCATCTATCTCGCGGCCCGCGCCAAGTACTACGAGGAGCTCGACATCCGCCGGGAAAAGCCCGATGCGAGCGTGCTCGTCGACAAGCTGCCGATGCGCACCAGCGAGGCCGATTTTATGCACCGGCTCTTCCCCGACTGGCGCTATATCTTCGCCCTCCGCCATCCCTTCGACGTCGCCCTCAGCTGCCTGAAGCAGCGGTTCGGGTCGAACCCCGCAATGGACAATTTTCGCACCTTCGAGGGCACCGTGCGAAGTTATGATCACACCATGTCCGAGTGGTTCGGTATCCATACCCTGGACGATCCTGCGGTACACTATATTCGATATGACGAACTGGTGACGGATTTCGAGCGTGTCGCGAGCGGCATCCTGCGTTTCCTCGGCCTCGAATGGGACGACGAGGTGCGCAACTTTGCCGGACACGCCGAGCGCCGTCAGGCGTTTACCCCCAGCTACCAGAAGGTGCGGCAGGGCCTCTCCATCGGCGTCCAGACCTACTGGCGGAATTATGGATTCGTGTTCCAGTCGGAGGCTGCCAAACCCTTGCACAAATGGGCCGAGTTCTTCGGCTTTGAAACGCAATGACCGTCACGGTGCCTGCGGACGGCTTGCTCTCGGTGCTCGGGCCCCTCGCCCATCTGGCGCGCGCGCGCTCGAGCGCCGCGGAGTACGATCGGCCGCTCGCCGCGGCCGATGACGAAGTCCTTCGCGTTGCCGCCTTCTACGCCATGCTGAGCCGCCATGAGCTGCCGTTCGATCTTTTCGATCGCGCCGTGGAACTGTCGGTCCATGGCGCGGTGCGCGGCGTGGCGTTCGATTTTTTCCAGGCTCAATGGGAGCACGGCCTCGCCGCGGCTGTTGCGGCCCAGCCTTGCGAGTCCGAGACGGTCCCGGAGCAGGCCGCCATGCTCGCCGAGATCGACGCCGATGACCGCGCGCGGGCCGCGGCCCATCGCCGGCTCTATCTCGCAACCGGGGAGGCGGGCGACCTGCTCCAGGAGGAGCACTACACCTATGTCGCCTCCGGCCCGGCCGAGGCGCTGCCGATTGCCGTCCGCAATGTCGTCTCCAATCCGCACGAGCCCAAGGGCGCTCTGCTGCTGGTGCAACGCTGCGCCGAAATCGCCGATGTCGCGCTCCTCGATACGGTGATCGAGCGCTTCGCTGGCGTTGGGCTGCACGCCTTCACCTGCTGGCTTTATCGGGCCTCGTCCGCCCTGCGCAAAGGCGATGCGCGCGGCGCCATCGCACAGCTCGATACGAGGCCGCCCCCGCCGCCCAATTCGCCGGAGATGGTCAATCGCCTCCGCGCCATTGCCGCCGGAATCCGCGCCCAGGCCCTCGACGAACTTGGTGACTATCCGGCCGCCTATCGCAGTTACGTCGAGATGAACCGGCCCAATCCGGGCGAGACCCTCGATACGACCACCTATCGCGGCTCGGCCGCCGGTGCCGGCAGCCTGCCGATCCCCGCTCTGCCGCCCGATCCACGCCGCGACTGGTTCGTGATGACGGGCTTCGCGCGCTCCGGCACCACGCTCCTCGAGAATGCCTTGAGTGCTCACCCCGAGATCGAAACCTATGAGGAACTGGCGGTCCGGCCGGTGATAATGAATTTTCTCGGCCGCGTCCTGCCGGCCGCCAAGACGGAGGTCGACCGCCGGCGGCTGTTCCTCGCCGCCCGCGAGCGCTACTACGCCGAGCTCTCCCGCTACAGCCGCAAGACCGGGGCGCGCGTTCACATCGACAAGCAACCCATGCGCAGCACCGACGCGCGCTTCAACGCCAAACTCTTTCCGGACAAACGCTACATCTTTTCCATCCGCCACCCCTTCGATGTCGTGCTGAGCTGCTTCCGCCAGGATTTCATGCGCAACATCGCAATGGACAACTTCCGCACCTTCGATAGCACCGCGAGCCTCTATGATTTCTCGATGGGCGAGTGGTTCGCGTCCTACACCCTCGCCGATCCGCGCGTGCACTATCTGCGCTACGAAAAGCTCGTGACCGACTTCGAAGCGAGCCTTCGCGGCGTGCTGGAGTTTTTCGGTGTACCCTGGGACGACGCCGTTACCTCCTTCGCGACCGGCGCGCAGGACCGCGCCACCAAGACACCCAGCTACCGCAAGGTGCGCCAGGGTCTCTCGATCGGCGTCCAGACCAGCTGGCACAACTACCGCTTCCTGTTCGAGACGCCGGCGGCGAGGCCGCTCTATAAATGGGCCGAGTTCTTCGGCTACGACACCAAGTGAGCGAGCTTCCAGAAGTCCTCGCGCCGCTCGCCATGCTGCTCACCGCCCGGCAGAATGCGGCCGCCTACTACGCGCCCCTGCTCGACAGCAAGAACGATATTCTACGGATCGGTGCGTGGTCTGTCCTGCTCGACCGCAACGAGCTGGTTCCGGCGCAATATCCCGCGGTGCTCGCGCTTGCGGCGAGCAATCCCGGCATTCGCCGCCGCGCCGTAAAGCACTTCATGACCTGGTGGGACTATGACTTCGCGGCGCAGGCGATTGCCGCAACGCCGCCGCCTGAATCGGAAGTCGAAACCGCGCTCCTCAAAGCCGAGCTTGCCGCCGACGATCTGGCGGTACTTGCCTGCCAGCGCGCACTTTACCTCGCGACCGGCCGGGTGGAACTGCTGGCCGGCCTGGTCAGTCTCACCGAGCGGGCTCAAGGCTGGCGCGCGGCCCTGCCGCTCGCGGTCGACCAGGTGGCGCTCAACCCGCACGAGTTGCAGCCACTGTTCCAGCTCTTCGGTCTCATCCATGCCGGCCGCAATGTCGAACTTATCGACGCGCTGGTCGGTCTGCTGCGGGAGGCGAGCCTCCATCCGGCGATCGCGCTGCTCTACGAAGCTGCGAGCCGGTTGCTGAAGGGCAATCCGAGTGCCTGCCTCCAGGGCCTCGGCGCCCTCGCCGCTGTGCGGACCCGCCCCGACGTTGCCGCGGCTCTGCGCATCCGTGCGCTTGAGCTCAGTGGCGAGGCGCACGACAAGCTCGGCGACTACCGCAAGTCCTATGCGGCATACGCCGAGCTCAACAAGATCGACCAGGGCAAGCCCTATGACCTCGAGGAGCTGGGCAGCGTCGTCATGGCGAACGCCAAGCTCAAGGTCCCCGCTTTGCCACCGGATCCGCGCAGAGAAACGCTGATCATGACCGGTTTCCCACGATCGGGCACGACCCTTCTGGAAAATGCGCTGGCCGCCCACCCGGCGATCGAGACGTTCGAGGAAATCCCGTCCTGGAGCAGCCTGCAGCTTCACCTCGACCTGACGCTGCCGACCCTGCCGCCGGACGCGGACCTCACGCCAGTGCTGCTGCGCGGTCGCGAGCGCTATTACGCCGAGATCGATCGCCTCCATCGCAAGCCCGACGCGCGCGTCCTCATCGACAAGATGCCGATCCGCGCCGCCGATGCGGTGTTCCTCGAGCGCCTGTTCCCGCAGAAGCGCTTCATCTTCTCGATCCGGCATCCGTTCGACGTCGTGCTGAGCTGCTTCAAGCAGCAATTCGTGCGCAACATGGCGATGGAGCACTTCCGCACCTTCGACAATGCCGCAAAGCTCTACGACTTCACGATGTCGCAGTGGTTTTCCGTGTACGGGCTCGACGATGCGCGCGTGCACTATCTGCGCTACGACGACCTCGTGACCGAATTCGAGCCGAGCATGCGCAGCGTTTTCGGCTTTCTCGGCCTCGACTGGGACGCCGGCGTCCACGACTTTGCCAAGAGCGCCGAGACCCGTGGAGCCCGCACCCCAAGCTACATGAAAGTCAGGCAGGGCCTGACAATTGGCGTCCAGTCGAGCTGGCGGAACTACGCGTTCCTGTTCGCCCAGCCGTCCGCAAAACCGATCGCCAAATGGGCCGAGTTTTTCGGCTATCCGACGAGCTAGCTCAGGCCTTCATCACCGCGATATTGAAAAGCCCGGTGCCGAGCTTCGAATAGAGCCGCACCCACAGCGGCAGCAGCTGCTCGGCGGCGCGCGCGCTCGATATGTCACCGAGGTCGATGATCGACACCCAGCCGAGCGTGCGCAGGAAATCCATCACCCGGCCCTTCGCCCTTTGATCGTTGCCGGAAACGAACACCGTATGATGGCCCGGCACCAGCGACGGCTCGACCATCACCTGCGCCGTCACCGTGTTCAGCGACTTGACGACGAACGTCTGCGGCAAGGCGCGCTGGATCTGCTCGGCCAGCGAATCCGTGTTGGAGACGGTCAGGTGCGGGGGGTAACCCGCGGAAAAGTCCAGCGGGTTCGCCACATCGATGAGCACCTTACCCTCGAGCTCACGGCTCAGGCTCGTGAGCAGCGCCAGCGAGGTGTCCCCTCGGGTCGCGTTGATCACCATCTCGCCATGCGCCGCCGCATCGGCAAAGGCTCCGGCCTTGCCGCCGGTGCGGCTCGCAAAGCCAAGCACCTTCTCGTTGTCCGGTGAGCGAGCGCCCATCATGACATCGTGGCCCAGCTCGACCAGTTTGGTGCCGACGGTCTGGCCGACGGAACCCGTGCCTAAGATACCGACCTTCATCGCCGCGATCCTTCTCGTTCCAACTACCGCAGACGACCGAAGCTGAGGAAGTCGCTTGGGCCAGCTAAAGCCGGCCTCAGGCGGTCCAGCCACCGTCGATCGCATACACCTGGCCGGTCGTGTAGGTCGCCGTCGCCAGATACACCGCGAGCTCCGCGACCTCCTCCGGAGTCCCGATCCGGCCCATCGGCTGGCGCGCAACGAAGGTCGCACGCGCCGCCTCGATGTCGCCCGTCGCCGACCAGCGCTCGTGCAGCGATGGGCTGTCGACGGTGCCCGGCGCGATGGCGTTGACCCGGATGCCCTTCGACGTGAAGTCCGCCGCGATGGACTTCGTCAGCCCAATCACCGCCGCCTTGCTGATCGAATAGGCCGCGCGGTTTGGAACGGCCTTCCAGGACGACGCAACCGTCGACATGTTGATGATGCAGCCGTCGTTCCGCGAGACCATCTGCGGCAGCACCGCCTTGATCAGCCGCACCTGCGACCAGAGGTTAAGATCGAGCGCGAATTCGAGCTCCTTGTCGGGCATCTCGAGAACACTGCCGCTGTGGACAACGCCCGCGCAATTGAACAGCACGTCGATCCGCCCCACGGCCGCGACCGTCGCGCTCACCGCGTCGCTGTCGAGCACGTTGAGCACCCGCGTGGTCAGGTTCGGCAGCTTTTTCAGCTCGTCGAGCTTCTGCTCGTTAATATCGGTCGCGATCACCCGCGCGCCCTCGCGCGCAAAGGCCTCTGCCGTAGCCCGGCCGATGCCCTGCGCCGCCGCGGTAATGAGGCTGATCTTGCCATCGAGCCGGCCCATGACGTCTCCCATGTCTGATTGTGGCCGCTCCGTAGCCGATCCTGCAGCGACCCCGCAAGCGCGCCTTTCGTCGCCGGTCGAAAGATCGGCTCAGGCCTCGACGGCTTCGACCCGGCCGCGGCCGGCGCCCTTGGCCGCGTAACAGGCGGCATCGGCTTCAGCGAGGGGGTCGCGACCGCGATCGGCCGTCACCGGCGCGACACCGATTGAGGCGCCGACCCGGTAGTTGGCGCCGTTCCAGGCGAACTCGATGGCCGAGATCGCATCGATCAGCTTACCCGCAACCTTGCGCGCATCGGCAACCGAGCAGTCCGCGAGGAGCAGGACGAACTCATCGCCACCCAGCCGCGCCGCGCAATCGGCACTACGGCAGGTGTTTCGGATGCATTGCGCCACCTTCTGCAGCATCGCATCGCCCGCGCTGTGTCCGGCGCTGTCGTTGACCGGCTTGAACCGGTCGAGATCGATGAAGCAAAGCGCGTGCGCACGCCTTTCGTCGACGGCCTCGACGCTGCGCTTCGGCCAGCGCCCGCCCGAAGGCCGAGCGGTTGACGAGCCCGGTCAGCGGATCATGGTTGGCCGAGTGGGACAGCCGGCGATGCAACTCCTGCGTATCGGTGACGTCGCGGAACACCAGCACGGCGCCGATCGTCTGTCCGTCCTCCGCACGCAGCGGCGAGGCGACGCCGCTCACGCCGCGCCCAATACCGTCGCGCGCCGCAAGGATCACGTCGTCCTCGATCGCCGTCGGCTGGTTGGTTGACAGGCACGCGCAGATCGGGTCCGTCGCCCGCTCGCCGGTCGACTCTGATTTAACTACGAAGACCTCGGTCAGCAGGTGGCCCGTCGCCTCCTCGCACCGCCAGCCGGTGAGAGCTTCCGCCGTTGGATTCATGAAGGTGATCCGCTGATCGCGGTCGGCCGAGATCACCCCGTCCGCCAGCGACTCGAGGGTCGTCCGAAACCGCTCGCGCTCGCCCTGCAGGGCCGTCTCGATCCTCTTGAGATGGGTGATATCCGTGTCGGTGCCCACGACACGCGTGCGTCGCCCTTCGGCGTCCCACTCGATCGGACGCCCTCGGCTCAAGATCCAGATGTAATGTCCGTCGCGATGGCGCTCGCGATATTCGACAGTATCGTAGCCGTCTTCGCCGCGCTCCTGTCGCTCGATCGTTGCGGCCACGCGCGTCCGGTCGTCAGGGTGCAACCGTGCCATCCACTTTTCACGCGATGGATCGACGCGCTCTTCCGGCGGAATGCCGCGCATTGTGTGCCACGTACGCGAGTAGAACATCTCGCCGTCCGCGGAGAAATCCCACACGCCCTGTCGCGCCGCCTCGAGCGCAAAGTTCCACCGGCCCTCGCTCTGGGCCAGTGCCTCTTCGGCGCGCTTCTGCCGGTCGATGTTCATCACCTGGATGATCGAATAAAGCGGCCGCCCGCTGCCCTCGCTCTTCAGCAGGGCGGCGGAGACCATCGCCCAGAGCGGTGTGCCGTCGCGGTGCTGCATCCGGCATTCGAAGCGGAATTCTTCGACTTCGCCGCGCATCAACTGGCCGAATCTGAGAAGGGCGCTCTGCCGATCGGCGGGAAAGAGCATTTCGCCGACATCGAGGCCGGCGCACGCGTCGGGCTCGAAGCCCACCATCGCCTCGAAGGCGCGGTTGACATAGATCATGCGAAAGTCCGCGCCCACCAACGTCATGCCGACGGCGGCGCTTTCCATGACTTTGCGCAACAACGCGCCGCTCTGGTCGAAGCGGAACACATTGCCATCGCCCTGCGCGGCAGGAAACTGGCCCATTCTCATAGGCTGGCAGGCGACCCTTAAGGAGAGCCTTATGCAGTGGGCCGCCGTGCCGCCATGCCGCACAAACCGCGCAGCATGATGAACACCAGGCAAACTATGTCGCGACAAGTCTCTCTAACTGGCCCGGAGCGCGCTTGCTTTGAGGGGGCAAACCGGATTTAAGGCGCGGCGGTAGGAGAGGTGGCCGAGTGGTCGAAGGCACGCCCCTGCTAAGGGCGCAGACCCCTAAAGGGTCTCGTGGGTTCGAATCCCATCCTCTCCGCCAGCCTGCGATTTTTTAGGCCCGGGCCGCGTCGGTGCGGTCCGCGCCGCTGGCCGTCCCCCAGCCTACATCTTCGGGCGCGACCCCATCGTGCTGTTGAGGCTCGAGAGCTGGTCGCGGATCTGGCTGAGCAGCAGCACTTCCTCCGCCGGCGGAGGCGGCTGCACGGCAGCTTCTTCTTTCCTGTTGCGGGCGGTCATCATGTTGATGCCGCGGATCACCAGGAACAGCACGAACGCGATGATGATGAAGTTGATCGCCACGGTGATGAAGTTGCCGTAGCCGAGCACGGCGCCCGCCTTCTTGGCGTCCGCATAGGCCATTCCAGCCTGCACTTTGGAGGAGAGCGGCACGTAGTAGTTGGAGAAGTCGAGCCCGCCGGTCACCGCGCCGATGATCGGCATGAGGATGTCCTGGACCAGCGAGGTCACGATCGCGCCGAACGCCGCGCCGATGATCACGCCAATCGCCAGGTCGACGACATTGCCGCGGAGCGCAAATTTCTTGAATTCCTCGAACACCTTGTCCCTCCCTCATGGTTTAGGTACCCTTGATCCTAGTCCGGCCGCCCGGACCCGTCTACGGAACTGAATTCATGAACCGCTACGACCTCAACGACCGCGTCGCCATCGTCACGGGCGGCGGCCAGGGCATTGGTCTCGCCATCGCCGGACGCCTCATCGAGAGCGGTGCACGCGTCTCGATCTGGGACCGCGACCAGGCCTTGCTCGATGCGGTCGCGGCCCATCACGGCGACGCCGTCCAGACCGTCAATGTCGATATCGGCAAGCTCGAACTCGGTCGAGGCCGGCACCCGCGCGGTGCTCGGCCGCTTCGGCAAGATCGACATCCTCGTCAACAACGCCGCCATCATCGGCCCGCAGGTGTCGACCATCGACTACCCGCCGCAGGACTTCATGGACGTCGTCCATGTCGGTCTCGTCGGCACCTTCTTTTGCTGCAAGACTATCGTTCCGCACATGGTGGCGGCCAATTACGGGCGGATCGTCAACATCGCTTCCATTGCCGGCAAGGAAGGCAATCCCAACGCCGTCGCCTATTCATCCATGAAGGCGGGGGTGATTGCCCTCACCAAATCGCTCGGCAAGGAACACGCCACCCGGAACATCGCCGTCAACGTGGTGACTCCTGCGATCGCCGCCACGCCCGGCGCGATGGCGCAGACCAAGGAGGCGATTGCCTACATGCTGCAGAAGATTCCGCGCGGCCGCATGCTCGAATTGTCGGAAGTCGCCTCGATGGTGGCTTGGCTCGCCTCCGAGGAAAACTCGTTCACAACGGCCGGTGTTTTCGACATTTCCGGCGGTCGCGCCACCTACTAGCCAGGCCCCGCGGGGCAACTGACCGGGCCAGCGGAGTGATGCTAAACTGCCGCGCGGCCTGGGGATCGGCGTTTCGCCGTGGATGGGGCACGGGGCGTGGCTTGCGTCCGCCGCGGGCAATCGTCAGAGTTGCGCCGTTCTCGTGCCTTAGTTCCTGTGGAATAGAAGCGCGCCGCAGAATGCGGCATCGAGCCAATTGCGGCGTGAGTTACCTGGCGAGGGGTGACATGATCTGGCTATCCAAATTCAAGGCGGTCCGCGCGGCGGCATGGGGTACTGCGGC
Organism: uncultured Alphaproteobacteria bacterium; assembly: GCA_963848625.1. Taxonomy (GTDB): domain Bacteria; phylum Pseudomonadota; class Alphaproteobacteria; order Rhizobiales; family Devosiaceae; genus Devosia_A. The sequence goes on along the minus strand of CAWKEC010000007.1, from coordinate 954,649 downwards.
GCTCGTGGCGACCGCCGCCGGCGCGGCCGGCGCCGCTCCTGTCGAAGGCACCTGGCAGACGCAGCAGGGTGCCGAGATCAGCATCGTGCCATGCGGCGCGGACTATTGCGGATCGATGAGCTGGATCGTCATCCCGAAGGAATACAGCGCCAAGTGCAACGCCGATCGCGCTGGCTTTGGTGCGGCGATGGTCGACACCAAGAACCCTGATCCCAACCTGCGGTCCCGGTCGCTCGTTGGCCTCCAGATCATGACGCTGAAACCGACCGGCGATCCCACGCGCTATGATATCCAGAGCTACAGCCCGCAGGACGGCAAGACCTATGGCGGCTCGGCGAAGATCGACGGCAATTCGCTCGATCTGCAGCAGTGCCTCGGCATCTGCGTGACGGTCCAGACCTGGCCGCGCGTCCCCGATCGGTCGGGCACGCCGGATTTCAGCTGCGGCGGTTGACCGCTACTCCGCGGGGTTGGTGACGAGCGCGGTCGCCCGCGTCAGGCGCGCCCGGATCGAGACGTCGACGCCCGCAACACGGACCGCCGTGAACCACAACGCACCAGACCAGACCGTCATGCTGCAGAGCGCCGCGAGCGCCGCCCCCATCAGGCCGAGCGGTGGCACGAGCAGCGCATTGGCGACGATCAGCACCAGCATCGAGGCGCCCACCGCCGGCAGGCTCGCATAGGGCTTGTTGTGGACCGACAGCATCACCGAAGCCGGCCCGAACACCGAGCGGATCACGAGGCCGACGCAGAGCAGCGCGAGGGGCGTGACGCCCGCCTCGAACGCTGTACCGAACAGCATGAATCCGAGCGGCGCGCCGACCAGCACAAGCACCAGCAGGAGTACGGCGAGCCCTGAGGCGATGAGGTTTGCTTCCCCGATCTTGCGATGAAAGCCGGCGCGGTCTTTCAGCGCTTCGCTCTCAAACATATCGGGCATGGTTACGGCATAGACCGCGCCCACGCCGAACGACACCAGCGAGAACACGCGCGTGCAGACGCCAAAGATCGCGAGCTGCTCCGGCGGCAGTCGGCCAGCCAGCAGCAACAGGTCGATGTCGAAAAAGAAATCGCCGGCCACGACCAGCGCGATCCACGGCACGGCAAAATGCCACCACCGGCGCCATTCGCCGGCGCGCGGCGTTGGCTCGAGCGGGATCGCGCTCACGGTGGTGAGCAGCAGCCTGAGTTGCACCAATGCGACCACCGCATAGCCGATCGCGAGCGTCCACAGCAGCACATCGAGCCGGCCCGAGCGACCGCTCAGTTCCACGAACGCCAGAGTGAAGCCCGCAATCGCCAGCAGCGGGCGGAACAGGGTCTCGGCGAAAAATCCGGCGAAAGGCCGCTTCAGCCCGACCAGCATCGCCCCGGACACGAACACCATCGCCGTCGCGATGCAGAGCAGCGCCGCCGGCGCCCAGTGCGACGCGAGGATCCGTCCCGGCTCGCCGAAGAGTCCGGCGATCGGGTAACCCGCCGCCAGGAGCACCACACCGCAGAGCGCGATGTGTCCATAGGCGCGCAGCATGAAGCCGCGCAGCATCCGGCCCTCACCCCTCGCCCGGTATTCCGCAGCAAAGTACGTGCCGGTGGCCTCGAAGCCGAGCGGCATCGCAACCGCGATGATATTCACCGTCGCCATCACCAGGATGTATTCGCCGAGCACCTGCGCGCCGAGCAATCGCGCGATGGCGACCTGCACGAGGAAGGTCAGCCCGGCGCCGAACAGCCGCGCTCCAAAGATCACCGTGGATTGGGACAGCAGCCGCCGGCGGAGAGTCATTCAGAAACGTCCGCGTCGGCGCGCTTCTGATCCGGCTTGGCCCGGTCCGAACGCCGCCGGTCGATTTCGCGCTTCAGCCGTTGCGCGCTGTCACGCGCGAAGAACGCCAGGTTGCCCGCAAGCCGTGGCCACCAATGCGAGGCGTAGTTCGCGACGGGCGGAACCGGCTGGATGACGCCACGCTCGCCCACCATGCCCTTCTTGAACTGGTGCAAGCCGTGGAACCCGTCGGTGCCGCCGAGGTCGTACCATTTGGCCGGGGTGTTGTCGCGCAGCCAGCGAATGATGTTCCAGTGGAGGAAATAGCCAGCGCGGAGCGGCAGCGCCCGGTCGTTCGTCGCCCCGTAAAGATAGACCGCGCGATCGCCCGCCTTGAAGATCACCGCACCCGCGATCACCTCGCCCAGATGACGCACGAAGAACAGCTCCGGCCGCAGCCGGTTGTTGTCCACCGCCATCAGCGCGGGAAGCGTCTCGTAGGCGGAATGATCCGAGAACTTCTTGCGGTCGAGCATGCGGTCGTAGAGGGCCTCGAACTCCTTGAGCCGTTCAGCCGGCGCCCACTCGAAGCTCAGCCCAGCCTTCTCGGACTTCTTGAGGTGATAGCGCCACTTCTGTTCGAAGCTGGCGCGCTGCTCGTCGTCGCTCAGCCGCAGATCGACGATGTAGCGGTTGGGGAAACCGAGCTCAGAGCCGCGGGTGAATCCGTGGTGCTCGAGATAATCGTACTCGGCGTTGAACACGCCGAGCGAGGCCCGCGGCAGGACGCTTAGCATGAGGTGCCGCCTGCGTGCATACTCCTGCATCAGGGCCTCGATCATTTGGCGATAGATCTCGGTCGCTCGCGGATGATCCGCGCGGGCCAGCATTGGTCCCCATTTCGCCACCGCCAGCGCACCGGCCCTGAACGGCAATGGTTGGATCATCACGAGGCTGCCGCCCACCACTTCGCCGCCCAGCCAGAACAGCATCGGCTCGTGGCCGACCTTGGGCCAGCGCGTCTTTGCAAAGGTATAGAGTTGCTCCTGGCAAACCTCATCGAAGCTCGCGATCGTGCGGTCCCACAGTTCGGGCGAGACGATCTGCGCGGTGAGACTCAGCTGCGGCGCCTGCGCGCGTGGCACGCTGCGCGTCAGCTCGTCGGCGACGCCGTCGGCGGTAATGGACACGGGATTTCTCCGTCTGCTGGGGCGCGAAAATAGGACCGCGAGCAGACAGAAACCCTTCAGAAACAGAGTAAATTTGAGCTAACCGCAGACAGGGTTAAGATCAGGCAAGTCCCGGCAGCGGCATCGGACCTTCCATCAGCGGGATCGGCGGCAGTGCGCCCCCCAGCACCTGATCGAGCCCCTCATAGCTCATGCGAAGGGCGACATAGACGACGATCAGCAGCCCCGCCCAGGCGATCCAGCGGAAGCGGTTGAGCAGCCGGGCGACGATCGAGGACGCGACCCCCATCAGCACCACCGAGAGCGCGAGCCCGAAAATCAGCGCCTCGACATGCCGCTGCGCCGCGCCCGCCACGGCCAGCACATTGTCGATCGACATCGACACGTCCGCGATCACGATCTGCGCGACGGCCTGGTGCAGCGTCTTGCGCGCGCCGGTCGGCACCAGCGCCTGCGCCGTCCGCAGCGCGGCGGCTGCATCGTCGCCATGCGCGCTGTGATGGAGTTCCTGCCACATCTTGAAGCAGACCCAGAGGAGCAGCAGTCCCCCGGCGAGCAGCAGGCCGGTGAAGGCCAGCAGCTGCGTCGCGATCAGCGCGAAACCGATCCTCAGGAGCGTCGCCGCCCCGATGCCGATCATGATCGCCTTGCCGCGCATCCCGTGGGGCAGGCCCGCGGCCGCCATGCCGATGACGATGGCGTTGTCCCCGGCCAGCACGAGGTCGATCAGGATGACCTGCAGCAGCGCGCCGAACCCGCCGGGAGTGAAAAACTGCAAAAGGGGACCGTCCTGAACCTGGCCCGGCCGTGAGCCGCTCCGAGCTATCTAGTCGGTGCGCCGCCCGGTTTCATCCCCCCGCGGGGCAAATTCCGGCCTCATGCCTTGCGCCCGAGGCGCTTGCCGCGCGCGTCGAGTTCGTGGAAGGCGTCGTCGAAGCGCGGATGTCCCCAGAGCCACCCCGCCGGCGCCGCCCGGATCTGGTCCTCGTAGAACCGGTTAATCCGGGTCGTAAAGGCCCGCTCGTCGGCGGCGCGATCGCCGGTGCGCTCCACGAGCATCGGCTCGCCCAGCACGATCTCGAACCGCGCGCCGCCGACGCGGCGGTTCGCCATCGGCACCACCAGCACATTGAGGTCGCGTGCCAGCCGCGCCGGGATCAGATTGGTCGTCGTCTCGACGCCAAAAAACGGCACCGCGATGCCATTGAGCACACGCTGGTCGGCGAGCATCGCGGCCACCCCACCCGCCTTGAGCTTCCGCCTCAGCGCCGCGTAGACGCCGTCGCCGGCGCCGATCTGCTCGCTGAGACCGGCCCGATAGCGTTCCGCCGCGATCAACTCGACGACGTGCGGATTGTTGGGGTGCTGCACTACCGACACGCCATCGAATCCGGCGGCCCGCAGCGCGACTGGAATGAGCTCCCAGTTGCCGAAATGACCGCCGATGAACAACACACCCTGCCCCGGCCGTCGCGCGGCCGACCACCCGCTCGGCGCCTGTGATGGACAGCCGCGGATTGCCCGCTCCGGCAAAGTCCTCGAGATGCACTGTCTCGCCCAGCACCCTACCCAGATGATCGCACATCTCCACCAGCATCGCTTCGAGCTCAGCATCACTTGCGCCGGGAAAGGCGACGCGCATCGTCTCGAAATGCAGCGGACGGTCGAGCAGCCGCGCAACCAATGCGCGCCCAATCCAGCCCCCTGCCGCCGAAGCCGCATCGACTGGCAGCACCTTGAGCAGCCCGATCAGGGGAAAGAGCAGCGCCGCCTGCAAGGCGTAGGAAAGCTGCTTGCCGAAGCCTTTGGTCCGCGCACGCTCGGTCATCGCGTCGCGCGCCGCCCGCATTGCCTGGCGCTGCGCCGGCGTCAGCGCGCTCATGCCGGCTCCCAGCGCGGGTCGACCCACAACCACTGCCCCGGCGCCCTGAGGATTTCGCGCTCGTAGAACGCGTTGATCCGCGCCGTGAACACCCGCTCGTCCGCCGCATCGTCACCCGTTGCGGCGAACTCGAGCGGCGGCTCGAACCGTACCGTGAACCGCGCCGTCTGCCCCGCCACCCGCTCGACCGCGAGCGGCACCACCGAAATCCCGAGCGTCCGCGCCAGCCGCGCTGGAATGACGTTCGTCACCGTTTCGATCGCGAAGAACGGCGCCATGATCCCGTTGTGCAGCCGCTGGTCGGCGAGGACGATCGCGCCGCCTCCCTCGCGCAGCACCTTGCGAAAAATGCGATAGACCCCCTCGCCCGCATTCGCCTGCTCGGAAAATCCGGCGCCCATCCTGAGCCGCGTCAGCCAGTCGAAAACGTAGGGGTTGCTCGGCGGCATCACCGCATAGGCGCCGTCGAGCCCGAGCCGCCGCAACGGGATCGCAGCGATCTCCCAGTTCGCGAAATGCCCCATGACGAACAACACTCCGCGCCCACCGGCGCGTGCCGCCGTCACGTGTTCCGCCCCCTCGATCCGGATGCGATCGGGCTCTCGGGCGAAGGTCTTCAGATGCGCGAGCTCCGCCACCACCCGCACGATGTTATCGGCCGTCTCGCGTACCAGCGCCGCGATCAGCGCCTCGTCCGCGTCCGGAAACGGCACCCGGATGGTTTTCCGCACCGCCGGGGTATCGAGCCGCCGGCCCAGCAGCAGACGCCCGGCCCAGCCGCCGAGCCCCGAGGCCGCCTCGACCGGCAATAGCCGCAGCAAGCCGACCAGCACGAGCATCAGCCCATACTGCGCCCGGTACGACGCCAGCTTGCGCCATCCGAGCCGCCGCGCCCGCGCCAGCCGGGTCTCGCGCCCGGCGTGGATGGCGTCGCGTTGCGCCTGCGATAGCGTGGGCGTCCGGTTCACGCTCGCGCCATACCATGCCGCCCCGCCGCGCCAAAGATCGCGGACATGGCGAAACTTCCCGCGCGGGTGCATCGTAAATCCGCTGGGTCGGCAATGAGGGCGTCATCATGTTTCCGGCAGTGAGCTTCCGCATCCCTACGCTTTGGCGCGTGCGCGGCCGCATCGAGGATGTCGCCGCCATCCTGTCGGAGCCCGAACGAATTCCCCCGTTGGTGGGGCGACGTCTATCTTGGCGGTCGAGATCGTCAGTCCCGGCGACGCCAACAGCATCGGCCAGATCGTCGCGGTCTATTCCAAAGGCTGGCTGCCCTATCGCCTCAACTGGCAGGGCACGCTGGTCGAAAGCCACATGCCCACGACATGGACCGTCGAAGCCACCGGCGACCTCATCGGCCGGGGTATCTGGACGCTTGCCCAAAACGGCGAGACGGCCGAGATCGGCTATGATTGGTCGGTGCGCTCCGACCGCCTGCTGTTTCGCCTGCTCGCGCCGTTCTTCCGATGGCTGATGATTTCCAACCACCGCTGGGCCATGGCCAAGGGCGAATCCGGCCTGCAGGCTGAGCTGATCCGCCAGGCCAAGGTCAGGGCTGCACCTGCGGCCCCAGCGGGTAAAGTTTAGCGATTTCGACGGGTATTGGTGGGTGCGCACGGACTCGAACCGTGGACCCGCTGATTAAGAGTCAGCTGCTCTACCATCTGAGCTACGCACCCGATCCGGGCGGCTGACTAGCAGAGGCATCCGGCCCTGTCCAGCAACGCGGGCACTTTCCTTCCGCGCGCGCGTTCAAAGGAGGACCGATCTGCCAGTGTGCTCGAAGCGTCATCGATGAATCTGCCGTTTTCCCTCTCCAATCCAGCCACTTGGACGCAGTTCCTGCTGCCGGTTCTGGGCGCCCTCCTCGCGCTTGCCGTGGGGTGGTTCCTCGCGCGCCTCGCCTATCGCCTCGTTCGCCTTCACCTGCCGCGCCTCGGCTCCGGCCCCATGAACACTATCGCCCCGCTGATCGCCCAGGCCGTGCGCTACGCGATCCTCATCGTCGCGATCATCACGGCCCTGAGTTTCGTGGGAGTGCCCTCCGCCTCGATCCTGACCGTCGTCGGCACGGCCTCGCTCGCCGTCGCCCTGGCCCTGCAAAACACTCTAAGCAACATCGCGGCCGGCATCATGCTCGCCTGGATCCGCCCCATCGCGGTGGGCGATTACATCACCGGCGACGGTGTCGAGGGCATCGTCGTCGAGATCGGCCTGTTTGGCACGCGGCTCCGTTCGACGTCCGGCCTCTACGTCTTCACCAACAACAACAAGCTGTGGAACGGGGCCATTACCAACCACACCCGCGAACCGCGCCGGCGAATCGACATCAAGGTCACGATTCCCGACCAAGCCGACGTGGGACGGGCCCGTCAGACGCTGCTGGCCGTCGCCGCAGCCGATGCCCGCGTCCTCAAGGATCCCGCCCCGATCGCCTTCGTCGACAGCTTCGGTACCGAACACCATGACCCTCGAGGTGCGCGTCTGGGTGGCGACGCCGGACTACCGGACCGCGCTGCGCGACCTTACCGAGAACACCAAACTGGCGATCAACCGCATGCTCGCCGGCGGCCAAGGCGGCGCCGCCGAGGTCGCGCAAGCCGAAGACCCCCACGTCGCCCAGAGCGGCGCCAAGACGCCCACCCTCACTTGATCAGAGCCCGAAATGCTGCCGAATGGCGGAATCGACCAGCGCCGCGTCGACCCGCCACGCCATATGGTCCTCGCTTCGTTCGACATTGCCGAGCACAAAACCGAGGCGGCGGGGCGGCTCTGCAAGTGCGGCATCCGTTCCCGTCGACATTTCCGGCGACTGGACAATCAAGACCGGGGTGTCCCGCGGGCAGAACACCGCATTGTGCATGGCCGATCCCCCCAGGCCGGCAAGCATCCGCGCACCGCCGAATAGGCCGACTTGATCCTCGATCGGTAGCGTCTCGGGTCGGACGATCGCAAAGCCATAACTTGCGAAGAGCGCTTCGATCTCCCCTTCGTTCACCAGGCGCCGGTCCCGCACGCCCGCGCGCGAAACGTACACGCGATCATGCCGGTCGATCGAGCTGCGAGCCGCCAGCGTCCTCAGCACGGCGAACGCCTCGCGGGCGACGGGATGGACCTTCGAGGTCAACACCACCGGAGAATCCGACAGATATAAGCTGCGACAGAGAACTGGGCCGTTGACGGGAATAACTCTGTCGCGCCCGACGCCAAAGACCTCGAACATCGTCAGAAGCGTTTGGCTCAGCGGCGCCGATGTCGCGACCATCACTTGCGCCGGAAGATACTGCAGCAGCGCAAGGCGAGGCACGACCTCGAGCAGCTGATGCCCGTAGACCGTTGGCCACCACGAATCGGCGAGGAACACATTCTCAGCGATGCGCCCCAGTATTCGGCCGCCTACGACATCGCGAGCCACCTGCATCCGGACAATGGGCACTCGCTTGAGCGCGTGGTGCTTCGCAGCCCTGCTCAGGAAGTCTCGGCGCAGCACCGTGCCGTCCAGCCGGAGAGTGATCGCACGCGGCAAGAGGAGGACATCGGTCGTGTGGCTGATCTCGAAATCGTAGCTTTCTGGTCCGGGTGAACCTCTGACAGCCCCGGTGTCCTTATAGAACACGGGCGCGACCGCTTCGTTCGCTGCCCTGTGCCAGGGGAGTGTCTTGATGACGATGTCGGATCGCGATGACTTTATTCGCCAGGGTTGCGCCGGGAGCCGATCCGACTTCGCGGCGTGCCAACGCGCAGTGGTATTCGCCGCAAAGACCGTCCAGAAGCGCCCGGTCTTGCCGACTTCCCTTGCCAGGCGGTTGAGCAGCCAGCGCCACCAACCCTCTAGCGGGACGGTCATCCGACTCGGAACGCGGCCAGCGCCTCGGCGCTGCCTTGCGTGATGGTATTGAGATCGCCCGCGACCGCCGCGAGTGTAAAACCGCGCTCCAGCAGCCTCTTCGAGCGCGCATGGTCGAAGAACTGGAAGCCCGCGGGCTTGCCGGCTTTCATGATCGCAGCAGCCGCCTCGTCGAATTTCGCCATCACGTCCGGATGCCTGGTGTTGCCGAGGTGGCCCATGTTCGCCGCGAGATCGTTGGCGCCGATGAGGATCGCGTCGATCCCCGGGATCGCGGCATAGGCGGCGATGTTGGCGACTGCTTCCGCCGACTCGATCTGCACGACGACGAAGATGTCCTCGGCATACGTCTTGAGGTAGTCGGTGTCGCGTCCCCAGCGCGTTGCCCGTGTGCCGCCCGAAAAACCGCGGATGCCGTGCGGAGGGTAGCGCGTCGAGGCCACAGCGAGCTTTGCCTCTTCCTCCGTCTGCACGAATGGGAACATGAAGCTGCGGACGCCCGCATCGAGCAGCCGTTTGATGAGGTTCGGCTCGACGCCCGGGACGCGCACCACCAGTTCTGCCGGTCCGCCGTGATGCGCGGCAAGCAGGTGCCGCTCGACCGCCTCGTCATCATGCATCACGTGCTCGAGGTCAAGCAGCAGCCAGTCCCAACCCGCACCAGCCGCCATTTCGGTGACCGCGATGCTGTTAAGGCTGAGCCAGAAGCCGAGCGCAGGTTTGCGCTCAGCCAGTTTGCGCTTCAGCGCATTGGGCGGGTAAAGCGTCATTCCATGATCCTCAGCCAGCCGCGCTTTCCATGGCGCCCTGCGCCGCCGCCCCGCGCTCGATTAGGAGCCGGTTGACCGCATTGAGATACGCCCGCGCCGACGCCACCAGCGTATCGGGCTCGGCTGCATTGCCGGACGCGATCCGCCCATTGAGTTCGAGCCGAACATGCGCGCTGGCCTGAGCATCGGTGCCGCCAGTCACGCCGTCGACCGCATACAACACTAAGTGCGGCCATTGCCCCACCGCCTCCTTGATGGCCGTGAAAATCGCGTCCACGGAGCCGGTGCCGTCATGGCTCACCTTCACATCGCGGCCGTCGATCGACAGCGTCAGATCGCAGCGGTGCGTACCGCCGGTCTTGCTGACCACCTCCATGTCGACGAGCTTGATGCGATCGTCGGCCGAGCCTGCCTCGTCGTCGACCAGCGCCACGATATCGGCGTCGTAGATGTGCTTCTTGCGATCGGCGAGATCCTTGAACCGCACGAAGGCTTCCTGGAATGCATTGTCGCCGAGTTCATAGCCGAGCTCCCGCAGCTTGTCCTTGAACGCCGCGCGGCCCGAATGCTTGCCCATCACCAACGTCGTCTCTTTGATCCCGACCGATTCCGGCGTCATGATCTCGTAGGTCTGCGCGTTCTTGAGCATGCCGTCCTGGTGAATGCCGCTCTCGTGTGCGAACGCGTTCTTGCCGACGATCGCCTTGTTGAACTGCACGGGGAAGTTCGCTGCCGCCGACACGATCTTGCTCGCCCGCGCCAGATGCGTCGACTCGATCTGGGTGTCGAACGGCATGGCATCGGCGCGCGTTCGCAACGCCATCACGACCTCCTCGAGCGCGGCATTGCCCGCCCGCTCGCCGAGCCCGTTGATCGTGCACTCGACCTGCCGCGCCCCAGCCCGCACGCCGGCCAGCGAGTTGGCGACCGCCAGCCCCAGATCATTGTGGCAATGCGTCGACCAGATCACCTTGTCGCCGCCCGGCACCTTGGTGATCAACTCGCGGATCAGCGCGTAGTATTCCTCCGGCACCGCATAGCCCACGGTGTCGGGAATGTTGATCGTCGTCGCCCCCGCCCGGATCGCCAGCTCGCAGCACCGCTTCAGATAGTCGATCGGCGTGCGGGTCGCGTCCATCGCGCTCCACTCGATGTTGTCGATGAGGTTGCGCGCCTGGGTCACCGTGGCGGTGATGATCTCGAGCACCTCTTCCTCGGTCTTCTTCATCTGGTGCGCGAGGTGGATCGGCGAGGTCGAGACGAACGTATGGATGCGGCCCTGCTGGGCGTGCCGCACTGCTTCACCCGCGCGCGCGATGTCGGCAGGGATGGCGCGCGCCAATCCCGCGACCACCGATTTCTTGACGTGTTTGGCGACCGCCACCACCGCCTCGAAGTCGCCATTGCTGGCGATGGGGAATCCGGCCTCGATGATGTCGACGCCCATCTCGTCGAGTGCGTCGGCGACCTGCAGTTTTTCCTCGAGCGTCATCGTCGCGCCGGGGCTCTGCTCGCCGTCGCGCAGCGTCGTATCGAAGATGAAGACGTGGTCTTTGTTGGTCTTGGTGGCTTCGCTCGTACTGGTCATCTGGTTCTTCCCATTCAGCGGCCGGGGCGACATCGGTCAAACCCTCGCGGCCGGACAAGTCCTGTTCGGCGGTCTCGTGCGCTCCCCTGACCACCCGCCCGCGCTTGCGAGCCGCCGGTACTCAGGGGCGAATAAGAAGGAGAAGCAGCAGGGCAGGAAGCAGCAGCAGAGCGCCGGCAAGCAACAGCTGGGCCTCGTGGGCCTTCTGTTCCGCCTGAGCGATGGCAATGGCGCGGGCGCGCTTCATTGGCTGGTTCCTGACTGCAGACCAATGATGCGTGAATTCGGGCGGCTTTGGCAAGCCGCCCGGAGCAAGTCGTTCTAGTTGAAGGCGAAAACCGCACAAAGGATGACGCCGAGATAGACGACCACCGCCGCCATGCCGATCATGCCCGCTCGCTTGCCCGCCTCCCGGTCACCGCCCTCTGCGCGCTTGGCGTTGATCCCTGCGAAGATCACGATCGCGAGCAGAATCACCACGAGGATCATCTTGGCCCAAAACCATGCCAGTGAACCCCGAAGTGCCGCCGAATTTCAGCCAGACCAGCAGCGGCCCGGTGACGATGAGGATAGCAAATCCCGCCCGGCCCAGCGTCGACATACCCTCGGCGACCTTGAACAGCGTCGGCCGCGTCTCCGCTGTCGCGGTCGGCATCTGCCGCCCGACGACCGGCAGGCCAAACGACGCGACGGCGCCCAGACCCAGGCCGATCAAGTGCAGCCAGAACAGCAGATTGTTGAGAATATCCATGCCTATTCCCCCTCCTTAAAAAAACCCGCGCGGACCTTACCGGCCAACCCCGGTTACGGCAATGTGCCTAGTCGTCGAGGTCGAGCGTTCCCTGCCCGAGGATCACGGCGTCGCCGCCGATGCCGCCGTGGACGAGCGTGTCGCCGTCCTTGCGCAGCTGCACGAGGATACGGCTCGGCCGGCCCATCTCGACGCCCTGCCGGATCACGTAGTTCGTCTGCCCGCTATTGGCGTCTTCGGCGAGCGGCCCGATCAGCGCCGCCGCTGCCGAGCCGGTGGCCGGGTCCTCGCCCGAGGGCATATCCGGAGAGAACATCCGCGCCGCGAAATTGTTGTCGCGCTCCTCGGGCGTCGCCGTATAGGCGTAGACCGAATGGTGCCCGAGCGGGAACAGGTCGGCCCACGCCGGGAGCACCGGGGTGATCCGCTTGAGGCTCTGCGCGTTGCGCACCGGCACGAGATAGAAGATCGTTCCGGCGGTGTGGACGCTTGGCTGGAACCGGCCGCAGCCGATCTCCTCCATATCGAGCCCCAGCACCAGCGCCAGCGTCTTCTTGTCGGGCGGCTGACCCGCGACCTCCGGCAGATGCGGCAGCGTGAACCGCGCATGCGCCGTGCGCTTGTCGATCTTGTCGATCACACAGGTGATGAGCCCGACCTTCTCCTCGAGCCGCACCACCGGCACGCCAATATCGAGGCTCAACGCCACAGCCACGCCCACCGTCGGGTGCCCCGCAAAGGACAGCTCGCTGCGCGGCGTGAAGATCCGCACCGACGCCGTGTGCGTCTCGGTTTTTGGAGACTGCACGAACACCGTCTCGGAGAGGTTCAGTTCGCGCGCAATGCGCTGCATCTGGTCGTCGAGCAGCCCGTCGGCGTGCCGCGCCACGGCCAGCGGATTGCCGCTCAGCCGCTCGCGCGTGAACACGTCCATCAATGTATAGGAGACCTTCATGCGACGCCGCCCCCGCGGCCGATGCGTTGCGGCAGTTTGCCCGCCCTGTCAAGCGCGCCGGCTCAGGCCGGCGGCAGCGCCAGCGCCTTGGGGTCCGCGCCCAGATGCTCGCACAGCACCTCGACCACGAGGCCGTGATCGTCGCGTTCGTGCAATCCCGACACGCAGATCGATCCGATCATGCCGGCCGACTTGACCCAGATCGGAAAGCCGCCGCCGGCGAGCACGAAATCGGCATTGTCGAGCCCGCGGCGCGGCCCGAAGAAATTCTGCGGTTCGCTCTGCTCCAGCACCACCCGATAGCTGCTCTTATAGAGCCGCTGCACGGTATTGGATTTGCGCCGCAGCCAATGGGCATTGTCCGGGTTCGTTCCGGCCAGCGCTGTGTAGAACAGAGGGCGCTCACCTACCCTGATCTCGATGGCAATCGCGTGACGCCGCTCGACGCCCTTCTGCCGGAGCTGGATGCCCAGTTCGAACGCGATGTCCTCGCTGAAGGCTGGAAAAACCAGCGCCCTCTCCTGCTCGAGGATGCGCTTGATATCGTCGTCCTTGGCCATTCGCTCTTTGTCCTGTTTCAGCCCTTGGCAATCTCGGCCGCATACGCGTCGAACAGCGGCTTGCGGTCCGCGGGCTGGCTGCCAAAAACCGGCCCGCTCTCGTCGATGATGTCCCAGGCCACCGCGCTGTCCGTCCAGATATGGCCAACCGGCTTCGCCCAGCTCATGTCATCGAGCGTTCCCGGCTTGATGTTCAGCGTGCCGGGCGAGCTCAGCGGCTCATTCCAGACTTTGGTGCCGCAGTCGATGCACCCATGCATCCGTACGACGCGCCCGCTGTCGGCCGCCTTGTCGAACGAGACCAGTTTGCCCCGAAGCAGCTCGACATCGCTCGCCTTCACCATCATCGAGATCGTGTGCGTCGTGCCGGAAAACCGCTGGCAGTCCTTGCAGTGACAGGCATAAACGCCCACCGGCGCGCCCTTCAGCCGGTAGCGCACTGCGCCGCACTGGCACCCGCCCTCGACCGGAAATGTCGGCAGCCGCATCTGACTCACCCATTCAGCGCCAGTTCAAGTCGGCGGGCATACAACCCCGTCAACCTGATCGGGCGCAAGCCCTGCAATTCAAGGAGGGTCCAAATGTTCGGCCTTCTCACTGCCCTGTTCCGTTCTGTCCCCCGCCGCCCCAGCTGCGCGGACCTGCTGCCGCTTGACGACGCCTGGCTGCGCCGTGCAGACGCGGCCGGCCGCGCAGCTATTGCAGCGCGAAGGTCAATCCAGTGATCTCCTCGGACACCGCCCAGAGCCGCCGGGCCGTCTCGGTGTCGACGGCACGCCGTGCCAACTTTACGCGCTTCGGTGCGCCTGCAAGCTCGCCGAACCCGCTCGGGCCGTAGAACTCGCCTCCAACCACATCCGGTGCCGTCGCCGCACGCAGTGTTGGTGTCGCACCATCCGCGAGGCTCTGCCCGAAGCGCGGAAAGATGAACGCCATCCACGCCCGTGTCGGCCCCGGCGCCATGCTCGCCGCGAGATTGGTGCCGGCAAAACCCGGATGCGCGATGACGCTGAGGATCGGACTTTTCGCCGCGCGCAGCCGCCGGTCGAGCTCGACCGCAAACAGCGTCAGCGCCAGCTTCGAGCGCGCGTAGTGGAGATACGGAGGCAGGCCTCGCGCCTGCAGATTCTCCGGCTTCATCCACCAATGCCTGTGTGCGATCGAGGACACGCTCACCACACGCCCGCCAGCCGTGTTCATCGCCGGCAGCAGCTCCAGCGTCAGCGCGAAATGCCCCAGATAGTTGACCCCGAAATGCTGCTCGTGCCCCTGCACCGTCGGCCGTTTCGCGGCCATCATCGTCCCGGCATTGTTGATGAGCAGATCAATTCGGGGATGCGCGTCCCGCACCCGCGCCGCGAACCCCCTCACCGCATCAAGATCGCCGAGGTCCGCAAGCCCGAGCTCGAGGCTCGCGCCCGGCACAGCCGCTGCGATCCGCGCCATCGCTGCCGCGCCGCGACTCTGATCCCGCGCGCCGACGATCACGTGAGCCCCGTGCCGGGCGAGCTCCAACGCCGTCGCATACCCGATGCCGTTGCTGGCCCCCGTGACCAGCGCGACGCGGCCGCGCTGGTCAGGAATGTCACCGATGGTCCAGTTGGCCATGGAGCGGCTTCAGTTCTTGCTCTTGTCCACCAGCGCACCCGCCTTGATCCACGGCATCATGCCGCGCAGCTTCTCGCCCACCTGCTCGATCGGATGCTCATCGGCCAACCGGCGCATCGCCTTGAAGCTCGATGCACCGGCGCGATATTCCTGCATCCACTTCGAGGTGAACTGGCCCGACTGGATGTCGTGCAGCACGCGTTTCATTTCGGCTTTGGTGTCCGACGTGATGATCCGCGGCCCTGAAACATACTCGCCATACTCGGCCGTGTTGGAGATCGAATAGTTCATGTTGGCGATGCCGCCCTGGTAGATCAGGTCGACGATCAGCTTCACTTCGTGCAGGCACTCGAAATACGCCATCTCTGGCGCGTAGCCGGCTTCCACCAGCGTCTCGAACCCGCCGCGGATCAGCTCAACCAGCCCGCCGCAGAGCACCACCTGCTCGCCGAACAGGTCCGTCTCGCACTCCTCGCGGAACGTCGTTTCAATCACGCCCGACCGCCCGCCGCCGATGCCCGAGGCATAGGCGAGTGCGATGTCGTGCGCATTGCCCGACGCATCCTGATGGACCGCGATCAGGCACGGCACGCCGCCGCCCTTCTGGAACTCGCCGCGCACCGTGTGACCCGGGCCCTTCGGCGCGATCATGATCACGTCGACCGTCGGCTTCACTTCGATCAGGTTGAAGTGGATGTTGAGCCCGTGCGCGAACGCAATCGCCGCGCCGTCGCGGATATTGGGCGCGATGTCCTTCTTGTAGATGTCGGCCTGCAGTTCGTCCGGCACCAGCATCATGATCACGTCGGCCCACTTGGCGGCATCGGCGATCGACATCACCTTGAGCCCCTCGCCCTGCGCCTTGCTGGCGGACGCCCCGTCCGGCCGCAGCGCTGAGACGACGTCCTTCACGCCGCTGTCGCGCAGGTTGAGCGTATGCGCGTGCCCCTGGCTGCCATAGCCGACAATCGCGACCTTCTTGGACTTGATGATATTGAGATCGGCATCCCGATCGTAAAAAACGCGCATGGTCATCTCCCTTGTGTGCGTTGGCGGCCAGAGCCGCGATGTGTTCGACGTTTCTGAAACTCGGTGTCATTCCCGCGAAGGCGGGAATCCAGGAGCCCAGTCCGACACCGTGCGTGTGACTCCTGGATTCCCGCCTGCGCGGGAATGACATCGTCTATTTGCCTCGCACTCCTGCCGCCTCCACCCCATACAACTCCAGAAACTGCCCCGTCGCCCGCTCGGCGTCCTGCTCGATCTCCTTGGGCGTCAGCGTCAGCTCCTC
The DNA here is from genome assembly GCA_963848625.1 of uncultured Alphaproteobacteria bacterium. GTDB lineage: Bacteria > Pseudomonadota > Alphaproteobacteria > Rhizobiales > Devosiaceae > Devosia_A. The sequence goes on along the minus strand of CAWKEC010000007.1, from coordinate 938,436 downwards.
ACCCAGCAGCAACCGGATCTGCACGTCGCGCACGACAAGCCCGAAGAACGTCCGGAACGCCGCCTCGGCGGTGTCGAACCGCAGCAGCCGTGCATCGCGTCCGGCCTCGAGCACCGGCTTCAGCCGCTTGCCCATCGTGAAGCGGCCGTTCTCGAGCACAATCGCGCCGAGACCTCCATCTTCGGTGGCATGCGACACCGCGAGCCGGTTGAGCGTCACCGAGGTCGTGCCAGCGATCGTCCCCAGCAGGTCGCGCGCGAACTGCGTGATGCTCGCCTTCAGTGACAGCGGATCGAGCGTCCGCCGATCGACCGCCGGCACGCGCACCTTCGCCGCCTGCCACTGCACCGTCGCCGTCAGCAGCCCGTCGCGGTCGCCGAACCACTTGTAGAGCGTCTCCTTCGAACAGCTGGCGCGCCGCGCCACCGCCGTCATCGTCAGCCCGTCCCCCGCCTCGACCAGCAGATCGAGCGCCGCCGTCAGCACCACCTGCTGCCGCGGTGTCAGATTCGTCGGAATGCTCATGAATACGGGGGGCCATGGGCGACAGTAACGTCGGTTACGGTTTGGCGCAAGCCTAGGTCGCAGGTCCTCGCCAGCTTCCCTTGTACAGCCCGCTCGAACTCGGCGTACCAGAAGCCATGTCCCGAAGACCTCCGGAAATCACCGTCGGCCGGCAGCGCCTCATTACCGGCGACGTGCTCAACTCGCTCCGCCTGCCTGCCCGAGGCATCACTCGGCGTCATCGTCACCTCGCCGCCCTACAATATCGGCGTCCGCTACAACGCCCACGCCGACCGCCTGCCGCGCGCCGACTACCTCGCGTGGATGCGCGGCATCGCGACCGAGCTTCGCCGCGTCCTAAGCCCGGTGGGCTCGCTCTTCCTCAACATCGGCAACACCAGCTCCGACGGCTGGATCGCCTACGACGTCGCCGCACAATTCCGCGATGCCTTCGTCCTCCAGAACACCATCTCTTGGGTGAAGTCGGTCAGCATCGGCGACGACAGCTTTGGCCATTTCAAGCCGGTGACCAGCCACCGCTTCCTCAACAACGCGCACGAGACGATCTTCCACTTCACCCCGACAGGCAGCGTGCCGATCGACCGCCTCGCGATCGGCGTGCCGTTCAAGGACAAGTCCAACATTGCGCGCTGGGGCCACGCCCGCGACCGCCGCTGCGCCGGCAATGTGTGGTTCATTCCCTATGATACGGTGCGCTCGAAGGCGCAGAAGTTCGATCACCCCGCCGGGTTTCCCGAGGCCTTGCCCGAACGCTGCATCCGGCTGCATGGCGATCCGGAAGCGGTCGTGCTCGATCCCTTCATGGGCGCCGGCACCACGCTCGTTGCCGCCGAGCGTCTGGGCCATCGCGGCATTGGCATCGACATCGATCCGACCTATGTCGCCGCCGCCGCTGCGCGCCTCGACGCTCTCCAGCCCGAACGCCGCTCTACAGCACGCCCTTCAGCCAGTCGATCTGCGCGCGCTCCTGGTACGGCCCGCCGCCCTCGTGATCGTTGAATGTATACGCCACGATCTTTTTCGAGGCCCCCGCGAAGGCGTTATAAGCACCATAGACCGTCGAGGGCGGACAGGTCGTGTCCATCAGGGCCACCGAGAACAGCCCATGCGCCCGCGCCCTCGGCACGAAGTTGACCGTATCGAAATAGCGGAGGGTCTCGAACGCCGTCTCCACCTTGTCGCGATGCACCGACAAATATCGTGCGATCTCATTGTAAGGGTCGTGCTGCGCCACCCCCACCGCCCGCGGAAAATCGCTGAGATACGGCACGTCGCTCATCACGGCTTTGACCGTCGGCACCAGTCCTGCGACGGCCAGTGAAATGCCGCCGCCCTGGCTGCCGCCGACCACAGCGATCTTCGCCGGATCGACTTCGGCGCGGCTGCGCGCCGCCTCGACCGCGCGCACCCCGTCGGTATAGACGCGTCGATAGAAATAGGTTTGAGGGCTCGCGATACCGCGCGTCATGAAGCCGGCTTGCGACGGCTCCGAGCCGACCGGGTCCGCGGTGTCGCCACGCGACCAGCCGCTCCCCTGCCCGCGCGTGTCCATCACCAGCACCGGCCGTCCGCTCGCCGGCCACAGCAGATGCTCGTGCGGGAAGCCGCGCCCGCCATTGTAGCCGATGAACTTGACCACGCAGCTGCCGTCGACCGGCACGCCGCGCGGCTTGATGTACCAGCCCCTCACCGGATGCCCGCCGAAGCCGGCATAGGTCACATCGAACACCTCGAACGCCGCGAGCCCCGCATCGAACGGCGTCAAATCGCGCGTCGAGATCGTGTTCGCGCGCTTCTCCCAGCGTCTGCGTCCAGAACGCGTCGAAATCGGCCGGCGCGGTCACGTTGCTGCGATAGGCCGGCAGCTCGGCGTTCGGTAGGTCGAAAAACGGCATGGCTGACACTCCAGCCGGTTTTTTAACCGCTCCCCGACCGCCCACAAAGCGCAATCGGCCGTTATGGAACCTTTGGGCGGCCGGACGACTTGCATGAACCAGGAGAATGGGAATGGCCCACGCCGGATCGCGGCTGTTGCTGACGGGTACTGTGCTCGCACTGGGCGTGGGAGCGCTCGCTTTGCTGCCGGCCAACCGATCTGCCTCCGTTGCGGTCGCTACGGCCAGTCCCGCCATTGAGTCACCGGCCTCCGCGACCGCGCCAAATGCCAAACTGCTCGAGGCGCTCAACGCAGAACTCGTGCCGCCCTCGCCCAATTCCTATGCGCTGCGTCCGCCAGCCAATGCCGCTGTCGCCTCTGTCCTACCCACCGCTGCGGCAGAGCCGGCGCTCAGCCCCGATGCCTTGTCGCTGGAGCCGTCCCAACCGCCGGCGATCCGCACCGATAGCGTTGGCGACATCGCGGTGAACCTGCGGGCCGGCCCCTCTGGCAGCGTCATTTCCGTCCTCGACGCCGGCGCCGCGGTCTCGGTGATCGAGACCAACGGCGGCTGGGTCCACGTTCGTCTCGACGACGGCCGGGATGGATGGGTCTATTCGACCTATCTCACGGGCGGTGGCGCGGCCGCCGACACCGGGTCGACCCCGGACGCGGCGGCGCCTCCCGCCACCCCGGTCCGCACCGTTGCGGCAAATGCGCCGCGCGCTGTCATCCAGTCCGACGGCGGCGATCTCGAGAACCGCACCGGCTCGCTTCTCGTCGGCGCTGCCGGCCTACTCGCGGCCGGGCGATTCCGAGCCCTCGATCTTCACCTTCCAGCCGGGCGACGAAGTGCGGATCGCCGAAGTTCGCGGCGACTGGCTCGAGGTGCAAACCGACAACGGCATCACCGCCTGGATCAGGCGCTAGCCGGCCCGGGGCCGAGCGTGCGCATGAGTTCGGTCGCCGCCGCCGATCCCGCGCGGTTGGCGCCGATCGTCGACGCGGACGGTCCATAACCTACCAGATGCACGCGCGGCTCTTTCGCAACCTCGGTTGCGAGCCGCCCTGTCATGGTGATCCCGCCGCCGGGTTCGCGCAGCAGCAGCGGCGCCAGATGGTCGAGCGACGAGCGGAACCCCGTGCACCACAGGATCACGTCGACGGCTAGCATCGTTCCGTCGGCCCACCGGACGCCCTCGGGCACGACTTCGTCGAACATCGGGCGGCGCGCGAGCACACCCCGCGCCCGCATCGCCTCCGTGCGCTCGTTGACCGGAAGGCCAGTGACCGACACCACCGAGCGCGGCGGCAGGCCGGCACGGACGCGTTCCTCGACCAGCCTGACCGCGGCACGACCGGCCTCCGGATCGAACGGTCCTGTCCGCCATTGCGGTTCGCGGCGCGTGACCCAGGTCGTGCGGGTCACCTGCGAAATCTCGTCGAGCAGCTGGATCGCCGAAATGCCACCCCCGACGATCAGCACGTGCGCGCCCCGGAACGCCTCGGCGGTCTTGTAGTCGTGCGTGTGGAGCTGCCGGCCGGCAAACGTCTCGCGTCCCGGCACGTCGGGAATGAACGGCGCGGTCCACGTGCCCGTGGCGTTGATCAGCCCGCGCGCGGAGAAGACGCCGCGATCGCTCTCGATGCGGAAGCGCTCGCCGCGCCGCGTTACCAGCACCACCTTCACCGGCCGTGCGACGCGCAGGGCAAACGCGGCTTCATACGCCGCGAAGTAGGCTGGCACCGCGACGGCAGCCTCGACGCTCGCGCCGGCATCCGGCACAGCTTCGGCAAAGCCGAGGCCTGGCAGGTCGTGAATGCGGTTGACAGTGCTCAGCGTCAGCGACGGCCAGCGATATTGCCAGGCGCCGCCCGCCTTTTCGTTCTCGTCGAGGACGATGAAGCCGCGCCCCGGCGCGAGGCCGCCGCGCTTGAGGTGATAGGCCGCACTGAGCCCGGCCTGCCCGGCGCCGATCACCGCGATCTCGGTCTTGACCGCGACTCCGGCCGGCGCAGGAACCGCGCTCACCCCTGCCAATCGAACTCGGGCTTGTACCCCAGCACTTTCTGCGCCTTCTCGATCGAGATCAGCGACTCGTTCGGCCTCAGCGCGCGCTTGCGCACCGTGCCCGGGAACACCTCGTCGAGCAGCTCGTCATTGGGTCGCCGCATCAGGGAATTTGTGTTGGCAATGCCGAACACATGCGCACCCTTGAGCTTGGCATCGAGCGCCAGCCGGATCGCCTGCGCCCCATCTCGCGCATCGATATAAGTCCAGAGGTTGAACCGCCGCTTCTGCGCGTCCGCCTGGTAGCTCTCGAAATTGGCGTAGTCCTGCGGCTCCTGAACGTTGGAGAAGCGAAGGCCCACGATCTTGGTCTCGGCGTCCCACAGCGCATATTGCTCCGCGAGCTTTTCACCGATCAGCTTGCTGAGCGAATACGACGATTGCGGCAGCTCGATCTGCTCGTCCAGCGGCACGTAGGCCGGACCGTTGGTGTAGGGCAGCCCGTACACAGTCTCGCTCGACGCCCACACGACATTGCGGATCTTGAGCCGCTTCGCCGCTTCGAAGACATAGTAGGTCGAGAGCGTGTTGGTCTCGAAGATCGCGTTGTCCGCCGCCAGCCCCGGCGCCGCGATCGCGCCCAGATGCACGATGCCGCTCACCTCGCCCACCACGCGATCGTTGATCCCGGACAGCGCACCCATCAGTTGCCCGAAATCGGTGATGTCGACCCGCGAAAACACCGGGTCGGTCGGCTTGGGCGGGTTAGAAATCCCCGGCGGCGTCGCAAGGTCGATCGAAACAACCTTGTAGCCGCGCTCCATCAAATGCCGAACGGCGACGCGGCCGAGCTTGCCGCTGCCGCCGGTGACGACGATCGTACCCATGCAAAGACCTCCGGAAGGCGGCGAACTTATCCGCCCTGCCCGCCGATTTCAACGAAGCCGCGCCTGTCGCTTCTCCGCGGCCTGCGCCCATTCCGGCAGCGGCAGGCCCTTGTCGCGGGCGTCGTCCATCACCGTGCGGCCGCCGTACTCCCTGGAGCGTTGCCGCTCCTCGGCAATAAACCCGTAGAATGAAGGTCCAGTCACCTTGCCCTCGACCGCCCGCGCCTGCGCGTCGAGCCGGCGGAGCGCGGCGGTTTCCTCGCTTGCCCCGAGCCGACCCTTGACCACGGCGTATTTGAGCACCCGGATTGTCTCGTCATAGACTTTCAGCGGCACCGGGAACGGCTCGCCGTCCTTGCCGCCATGCGCCATCGCGTAACGCGCCGGATCGGCGAAGCGATGCGGCGCGCCGTGGATCACTTCCGCCACCATCGCCAGCGATTTGACGGTGCGCGCGCCGACGCCCGGTACCAGCAGCAGCTGGGAGAAATCCGTCGGCCCCTTGTCCGCCGCCGCCGCGAGCGAGGCGTGGAGCCGCCTCAGGATCACGTCCTTCGGCCTGATGTCGTGATGCGCCGGCATCACCAGGTCCGGCAGCAGCGGCTCGTCGGATTTTTCGGGCGCGGCGTCGCGACCCTCGATGCGGCCGACCTCGCGCACTAGCCCGTCCGGACCCATCGTGCCGAGCAGGTCGACGGACGACGCCCGGGCCTTTGCCGCCCGCACATCTGTCAGATTGACGATGGTGCCCTGCCCCGGACCTTCGATCGCGCTGTGCGGCGCTTCGACGAAGCTTTTGAGGCCCTCGCTCTGCCAGTGGTAGCGCCGCGCCGTGCCGGTCTCGTCCTTCATGCCTTGCTGCACGACGACCCACTTGCCGTCGTCGGCAACGATGAAGCCGTGGAGATAGAGCTCGAAGCCGTCCTGCACCGCGGCGCTGTCGACTTTTGCCACCAGCCGGCTCGCCTGCGCCAGCGCCGCGCCGTCAAAGCCGACGCGCTGGCCGATCGCGACAAGCTCCGCCGGCGTCTTGCGCGAGTGCTTGCCGCGGCCGCCGCAGACGTGGAGGCCGAGCTCCTGTTCGAGCGGCACCAGCCCGCGTTTCAGCGCGCCGATCACCGAGGTCGTGATGCCGGACGAGTGCCAGTCCATTCCCATGACGGCGCCAAAGGACTGGAACCAGAACGGGCTGGCGAGCCGGCTCAGGAACTCGTCGCGGCCGTAATCCTGGCAGATGGCCTCGGCGATGATCGCGCCGAGCTTGGCCATCCGGCCGGCGAGCCACTCGGGCACCTTCCCATGATGCAGCGGCAAATCGGCGCTTCCGGCGCGCTGGGCCATGACATTCTCTCTGGTGAAACCGCATGTTACACGTGGAACAAACCGGAAACAAAGAAAATCTCCCTAGCCGGTTGACAGGTAGGTCCGTTCATTGCATAACCATATTGTTCTATAACACTTCGGTTATGCAAAATGACGCCCACGCAACTCGATGCCACCTTCGCCGCCCTCGCCGACCCGACCCGCCGCGCGATCCTGGCGCGGCTGACGGAGGGTTCGGCCTCGGTCAACGAGCTTGCGGCACCGTTCGCGATGAGCCAGCCGGCGATCAGCAAGCACATCAAAATGCTGGAGCGCGCGGGGCTTGTCACTCGTTCCGCCGACGGCACCCGCCGGCCCGTCCGCATCGAGGCCGCCCCCATGAAGGACGCCGTCGCCTGGCTCGAGGAGTTCCGCAAATTCTGGGAGGCGAGTTACGGCCGCCTCGATGCGCTGCTCGATCGCGCTGCAGACCCCCACCAATTCCGACAAGCCGAAGAACAAGAAGGACGAAACCAATGCCTGAGCCGCTCGTCCTCACCACCCCCGGCGACCGGCAGATCGTCATCACGCGTTCGTTCGACGCGCCGCGCGACCTCGTCTTCCTCTGCTACTCTAAACCCGATCTGCTCCGCCGCTGGTATGGCCTGCCCGATTGGACCATGCCCGTCTGCGAGATCGATTTTCGCATCGGCGGCAAATGGCGCTTCGTCTCCCGCTCGCCGCAGGGTTTCGAACTCGCGAGCCAGGGCACCTACACCGCCATCCATCCGCCGGCCGGCATCGAGCAGACCGAAAGGTATGATGACAACTGGACGCAGGGCGGCACCGTGAACGCCGTCGCCTTCGTCGAAAAGGACGGCGTCACCACCGCCACCACGACTTTGACCTTCACGTCCCCCGAGGCCCGCGCCGCCGCCGCGGCCTCGCCCATGGCGACCGGCATGGAGATCGGTTTCAAGCGGCTCGATGCCGCCCTCGCCGAGCTCCGACAAGACTAGAACGACGCACCACTTATCGACGATCCAGCGCCACGGATATCCGTTCGCGGCGCGCCGGAAAACTCAACTTCGAAAACGGAGATAGAAATGACCTTCACCCTCATCGCCCCCGCCCCCGTCCATCCGCGCCTTCGCACCGCCGGCGCGCTGATCGCGGGCTTCGTCGCCGTCGCCGCGCTGTCGACCGCGGCCGACACCCTGCTCCACGCCCTCAACTATTATCCGAACGACGGCACCGCCGGGTCCGACCCTGAGCTTGCGTTCGCCGTCGCCTACCGGACGCTGTTCGCCGTCATCGGCGGCTTCGTCGCCGCCTGGCTCGCCCCCTCGCACCCCCTGCGGCTCGCGACAATCCTCGGCGCCATTGGCACCCTTCCGGCGATCCTGGGCGTTGTCGCCATGTGGAGCGTCGGCCACCAGTGGTACGGCATCTCGCTCGCCGTGCTCGCTCTGCCATCGACCGCGCTCGGCGGCTGGGTCTTCACGCGCTTCGCCCGCTGAAGGCCACTTCAAGGAAATCTATCATGGCCCAGAAAATCCTCAGCCACATGACGATGTCCCTCGACGGCTACATCGCGACCCCCAAGGACGGCGTCGAGCACATCTTCGATTGGTATGGTGCCGGCGACATTCCCATGTCGACCGCCAACCCCGATGTGTCCTTCAAGCTCGACGCGGCCAGTGCTGAAATGATGCGTGACCTGATCGCCTCGTCGGGCGCCTTGATCTCCGGGCGGCGCCTCTTCGACCTGACCAACGGCTGGAACGACAGCCACCCGATCGGAACGCCTGTCGTGGTGGTGACCCACAAGCCGCCGCCGGATGCCGCGAAGAAGTGGCCGCGAACGACGTTCGTCAGCGGCCTCGAAGCGGCCGTTGCCGAAGCCCGCAAGATCGCCGGCGACAAGAACATCGTCATCGCCAGCGCCAACGTCCTGCAGCAGGCAATTACCCTGCGGCTTCTCGACGAGATTTGCATCAGCCTCGCGCCGGTTCTGCTCGGCGACGGCATCCCCTACTTCTCGAAGCTGCCGCAGCCACACCTGCTCGAAGATCCTGTCGTCACCCAGGGGCACCGCGCCCTGCATCTGCGATACCCGGTGCGCCGCTGACCGCCCCCACGCTTCCACCGAAATCGAACCTTAGCTTCATCAAAAGGAGACCATCATGTCCCAGAAAATCACGCCCTGCCTCTGGTGCGACGATCGCATCGCGGAGGCTGCCGACTACTACGTCCGCATCTTCAAGGGCAAAATCCTCGACACGAGCCACTACCCCGACGGCCGCGTGCTCGTCATGCACGTCGATATCCTCGGCACGACCTTCATGCTGCTCAACGGTGGCGCCGACTATAAATTCACCGAGGCAACGTCGTTCTATGTGAATTGCAAAGACCAGGCCGAAGTCGACCACTACTGGAACGCACTCAGCGTGGACGGTGGCCAGGAAGGCCCCTGCGGCTGGCTCAAGGATAGGTACGGGCTGAGTTGGCAGATCGTCCCGGATGCCATGCAGCATACCATCGGCGGCCCGGATGCCGCCGGTCGCGGTCGCGCTATGGCGGCGATGATGAAGATGAAAAAGCTGGTGGTGGTGGAGTTGGAGCGGGCTTACGCGGGGAAGTGAAGCTGCTCGCCGAGAGGTCGCCCTCCTGGCGAGATGGATGCTGGTGTCGCGCTTCAGAGCGCCGAGGCCTTGGTAAAGCTCCTCCGGACACGCCCTCGTGGTTCGACAAGCTCACCATGAGGGCTACTCGAGATTCTGGACGGGCCTCTTGGTTCGGCCAGAATGAGGCCAGCATGACGGCTACCGGAGCGCCGGTGCCTGTGAGGACCTCATGGTGAGCTTGTCGAACCACGAGGTCCGGACATCGCGGATGTGGAGAGAACCCCTCATCCGCCCCCCGCCTTCGCGGGGGCAGGCTCTTCGGGCACCTTCTCCCGCAAGGGGAGAAGGCGATGGAGCGGCGGCTTTCAGCGGAGCGAGCGCTCCATCTCCTACTTCGGCGCGTAGCCGTCCTTGCCGATACTGACGAACTGCGCGGTCAGCGTGCCGTCGTCGCCCTTGAACGCGCGGATCGACACGTGCGCGCCTGCCACCAGCGCGGTCTTGTCGGCGGAGGCGAAGGTGGTGATCGTGGCGCTGTCGGGCACGGTGATGACCTGCTGGCCGCCATCATAAGTGACAGTGATCGATTTGCCGCTGGTGCCTGTGACCTGCGCGGCCGACACCGTGCCGTTGGTCATCGTCGAGTTCGGGCCCTGGTTCCAGCCGCTGTGGAAGCTTCGTTTGTTGCCGGGGAAGTCCGCCGGAAACACCGTGATCTGCATCGCGCTGTTGGAGCCATCGGCCTGCGTCATCGCCCCGACGCCGACATAACTGCCCGCCGGGATGTCGCCGACCGTCATCGGGCTCACCAGTGCGAACCGCGTCTTGTCGCCCAGCATCACCTTGGCCACGGTGCCGTCGGCCTGCGTGATATCGACCTCGGTGTCGGTGACCGTCGCGACCACGCCGCTCACCGGGGTCAGCGGTGGACCCTGCTGCTGTCCGAGTGCAGCGCCGCTCAGGGCCAGCAAGCTGGCCACAGCGAGTACGACGAGTTTGTGCATGTGGATATTCCTCCGCTCCGCGGGAGAAATGCCCGGGGCAGGCCATTTCATCCGCTTTGCCGTCGCGGCGCGAACACGATTGCGCGAACCAGCCGGTCGCTCGGCAGGCATGCTCCATCGTCTATTGCCGATGGAAGGGCTGCGGGTTAGATCAGGCGCCCATCAACCGGCGTCCCCCATGTCCCTGCTCTTTTCGCCCATCACGCTCCGCAATCTCACGCTTCGCAACCGCACCGTCGTCGCCCCGATGTGCCAGTATTCGGCGCAGCACGGCGTCGTGAACGACTGGCACTTCGTGCATCTCGGCCGCTTCGCCATCGGCGGTTTCGGCCTCGTCATCATGGAAGCGACCGGCGTCACCCCTGAAGGCCGCATCTCTTACGGCGACACCGGCATCTGGACGGATGGGCAGGTCCCCGGCCTCGCGCACATCGTCGAGTTCCTGCATCGCGAGGGCGCCGCGGCCGGCATCCAGCTTGCCCACGCCGGGCGCAAGGCCTCGACCCCGATCGCCTGGCGCCACGGCTTCGATGAGACCGAGGCGGAAAAGCCGGAGGTCGCGTTCGAGGCCTGGACGCCGCTCGCCCCGAGCGCCCTGATCCATTCCGAGAAGACGCCAGGCTACACCCTGCCCCGCGCCATGACCGAGGACGACATCCAGCGCACCATCGCCGCGTTTGCCGACGCCGCGCGCCGCGCCGACAAGGCCGGCTTCGACGTGGTCGAGATCCACGCCGCGCATGGCTATTTGGTCAACCAGTTCCTCTCGACCGCGTCCAACACGCGCACCGATCGCTGGGGTGGCAGTCTCGAAAACCGCATGCGCTTCGCGCTCGAGGTCACCGATGCCGTCCGCGCCGCCTGGCCCGAGGACAAGCCGCTGTTCGTCCGCATCTCCGGCGTCGATGGCGCCAATGGCTGGAGCGTCGAGGATTCCAAGGTGCTGGCCCGCGAGCTCACGGCGCGCGGCGTCGACCTGATCCACGTCTCGTCGGGCGGCATGGAGGGGCCGGGCGGTCTCAAGCCCGAGCCGCTCTACCAGGTGCCGCTGGCCCGAGCGATCCGCGAGACCGGCGCCAAGACCATCGCCGTCGGCCTGATCGATGATCCGCACGATGCCGAGGCGATCCTAGAGCGCGGCGAGGCCGATCTTGTCGCCTTCGCGCGCGCGGCGCTCGAGGACCCCAACTGGCCGATCCACGCCGAGCGCGCCCTCGATGGCGCGCAATACGAGCTGTGGCCGATCCAGGCGCGCGAGCGCATCCGCGGCAAGGACCGAGCGCTCGGCCGGCTGCAATAGGCGGCCTCCGCATGCTGTGAATGGGGCGGCCCAAATCGCGCCGTCTTTGACTCGCGACACTTGCAACCGCGCGTCGGCCACCCCACGTCCAAAACACGACGCCGCCAGGAGACCCGCGCCATGACCAGCAAAGCCGCCCTGCTCGCGCTGCTGACGGTCTGGGGCGTCGGCGCCGCCGTGCCGCATCAGGCCTGGGCCGACGAGACCACCACCTCCGAGCACGCCACCGAGGACGAGGACGCCCCGCTCCCTCCTGGCGATCTCACCAACCGCATCTGGGTTAAGGCCGGCGATGCCGCCGCGCTGCCCGGCGCCATCAAGATTTTCCTCTCGGACGGCACGCTCGTGCAGGACTCAGTGTGGGAAACGCACCGCATGTCGCCCTGGCAGATGACCGGCGCCAAAACGTTGGCATGGACGGAGAACGGCGCCGAGGTGCGGGCGGACATCGTGACGCTGACGGCCGACGAGCTGGTGCTGTCGCTGAAGCTGAGGGGCGGGGTGGTGGAGGAGCGGTACGCGCCGTCGGTGGATCTCGGCGAAGCCTGAAATCTGGCCCTTGACCATCGCTGCCACGCCCTCGTGGTTCGACAAGCTCACCATGAGGGCTACTGGGATATGAGGGCTATTCGGCCGTGAGCGCTACTGCTGTGAGCGCTGCGGGGATATGAGGGCTGGTGCAGCACTGGTCCCCTGAGGACCTCATGGTGAGCTTGTCGAACCACGAGGTCCGGGCATTGCGGCTGCTTACAGCAGCACCTGCGTGCCGATTTCTACCACGCGGCCCGTGGGGATGTGGAAATACTCCGTGGCATCCGTTGCGTTCCGCGCGAGGGCGATGAACACGCGGTCGAGCCAGCCGATCAGCAGCCCCTTCACCTGCGGCTTCAGCGAGCGGCGGCTGAGGAAGAACGAGGTCGACATGATGTCGAACTTCCAGCCGAGCTTGCGCGCCAGCGCCAGCGCCTTCGGGATGTTCGGCGTCTCGATGTAGCCGAACGTCACCACCACCCGGTAGAACAGGTCGTTGTAGGCGTCGATCTTGACCTTCTCGTCATCGGGCACCCGCGGCGTCTCCGCCGTCTGCACCGTTAGAATGACGTTATGCTCGTGCAGCACTTTGTAATGCTTGAGGCTGTGGAGCAGCGCCGTCGGCGCGCCGGTGCTGTCGGCGGTGAGGAACACCGCGGTCCCCGGCACGATGGTCGGCTTCTTCTTGGCGAGGTTCTCGACCAGGAACTCGAGCGGCACCTCGTCGCGGCGGGTCTTTTCGGTGAGCCGCTTCCGGCCCTGGATCCAGACGGTGATCAACAGCGCCGCGACGGAGGCCGTCAGCACCGGCACCCAGCCGCCGTCGAGAATCTTGAAGAGGTTCGACACGAAAAAGCTGAGGTCCACCACGAGGAACGGCGTCATCACCAGCCCGATCGCGACCGGGTTCCAGAGCCAGCGCCGCCACATCACGAGGCCGAGGAAGATCGCGGTGCCCAGCATGACGCCGCTGACCGCGATACCGTAAGCGGCCGAGAGCGCGGCCGAGCTGCCGAACGCGATGACGAGCAGCACGACGAGGATGAAGAGGATGCCGTTGATCTGCGGCACGAAGATCTGCCCGCTCTGCGTCTCCGATGTATGGCGGATGGTGAGCCGCGGCAGGAAGTTGAGCGCCGCCGCCTGCTGCGACAGGCTGAACATGCCCGAGATCACCGCCTGGCTGGCGATCACCGTCGCTGCGGTGGTGAGGACCACGAACGGCAGCTGGAACCAGTCGGGCTGCATCGAAAAGAACGGATTGTCGGCGCCCGCGCCATTGGTCTGGATCATATAGGCGCCCTGCCCGAAATAGTTCAGCAACAGCGCCGGAAACACCAGGGCGAACCAGGCGATGGCGATCGGCTTCCGCCCGAAATGGCCGAGATCGGCATAGAGCGCCTCGGCTCCCGTCACGGCGAGGAACACTGCGCCTACCACGACGAACGCGATGGTCGAGTGGTGCACGAGGTAGAGGATGCCGTGCGCCGGGTTGAGCGCCCAGAGCACTCCCGGGTTGCCGACGATATGGACGATGCCGCTGATCCCGAGCGTAATGAACCACAGCACCATCACCGGCCCGAACACCGTGCTGACCCGCGCCGTGCCGAAGCGCTGGAAGAAGAAGAGGCCGATGATGATGATCACCGTGATCGGCACCACCCAGCTCGCAAGCTGCGGCTCGACGACCTCGACGCCTTCGACCGCCGACAGGACCGAGATCGCCGGCGTGATGATCGCGTCGCCGAAAAACAGCGCCGCTCCAATGACGCCCATCGCGACGATCCAGCCGGTGCGCTTGGTGAACGTCGAGCGCACGAGCGACATCAGCGACAGCACGCCGCCCTCGCCCTTGTTGTCGGCGCGGGTCACGAAGAACACGTACTTGATCGACACCGTGATGGTCAGCGCCCAGGCGATCAGGGACAGCAGTCCCAAGACGTCGCCGGTCACATCGAGACCGCTGCTGCCGTCGGCATAGGCCTGGCGGAACGCGTAGATCGGGCTCGTGCCGATGTCGCCATAGACGACGCCGAGCGCACCGAGGATCAGGATCGGAAGATTCTTGTTGGCGTCCGCAACTGGCGGGGCCGCCACGTCGCCGGCAACCGTGCCGTGCGCTGTGGTGTTCGTCATGTGGCCTTCGTCGCCCCGAAATGAGGCGGGCGGGGTCTACACCCCCCACCAGTCGCATTCAATCGCCGCCGCGCAGGGCAGCCGCGCGAAAACCGCTTGCAAATGGCGCGACCACGGGGGTCGCATTGCTGCAAAAGCAGCGGGCGGCGCCGAAGCGCCGCCCTGCCCGGCCCAGAAGGAGGGAGGCCGGGTTTCAGGCCGCCTTCTGGGCAGCCACGTCTGCGGTCCGCGCCGCGCGGGTGGCGTTGGTCCACCACAAAAGGCTGTCGAACACGTCTTTGGTAAACGGCACCTGATGGGGCAGCACGTCGTCCCAGGTCTTCTGGCCCATCATGATGGGCCCGAACTCGGAGCCGCCGATGTGGAGGCCATGGCGTACGTTGACCGCCTGCAGCTCGATCATGATCGTCCGCAGGTGCTCGACCGCACGCGCGCCGCCGACCGAGCCGTAGCTCATATAGGCGACGGCCTTCTTCATGAACGGCTTGTAGGCCCAGTCGATGGCGTTCTTGAGCGCACCCGGCACCGAGCGGTTGTACTCGGCCGTCACGATGATGAAGCCATCGAACTCGTTGAGCTTGGCCTGCCATTTCTTGGCGACCTCGTTGGTGGTCGGAACCCAGAAGTCCGAGGCGGGCGCGTCGAACAGCGGCAGCGGGTAGTCCTTGAGGTCGATCAGCTCGACGTCGAAGGCGCCGTAGGCCTTGGCCTGCTCGGCAATCCACTTGGCCGGCTTGTCGCCCTGGCGGTTGGGGCGAATGCTCCCCAGAATGACGCCGATCTTTGGTTTGTTCATCTTGCTCTCCAGTCACAAACTGTAACTGAGTGCGAATATGTGCCTTAAATTGGGTACCACAAGGGGGCACTTTCCGTACCCGAGGCCACATCAGGATAACCGCATTAAGCCACTGGAGCTTAGGCACATTTCTGTGTGTGTCCGGCGACCGGGCGTTCCAGCGAAAAACCAGTGGGCCGGCCGTCGGTTCCGCTCCGCCGGTCACGTTCGAGCACTGGATCGTTCGTTAAAACTAAACGGTGAGCAGGCTCACATATTTCCGGACTGTCTCCGGAAACCCGAACTTCAGCGCGTCGGCCGTGAGCGCGTGGCCGATCGAACACTCGTCGAGATCGGGAATCGCCCGGATCAGCGCAGGCAGATTGTCGAGCGTCAGGTCGTGCCCGGCATTGAGCCCGAGCCCCGCCCCGCCGCGAGCCGCTCGGAGCCCCGCTTTGCGTGCCGCTGCCGCGGCGGCCACAAGCTTGTCGAGCTCCGCGCGCGAGTTCCCTTTCGGGTCGCCATAGGGCCCGGTGTAGAACTCCACCCGGTCGGCCCCCACCTCCGCCGCCAGCGCCGGAAGCGCCGGATCGGCGTCGATGAACAGCGATACCCGCATGCTGGCGTTCTGCAGCCGCTCGATGGTCTCGGCGAGCATCGTGCCGTGCGCGACGATGTCCCAGCCATGATCCGATGTCGCCTGCGCCGGATCGTCGGGCACCAGCGTCACCTGATCGGGCCGCACCACGTCGCAGAGCTTGAGGAACGGCTCGGTCGGAAAGCCCTCGATGTTGAGCTCGCGATCCGGCCATTGATCATGCAGCAGATCCGCCAGCTCGAACACGTCCGATTGCCGGATGTGCCGCTCGTCCGGCCGTGGATGCACGGTAATGCCATGCGCCCCCGCCGCCAGCGACAGGCGCGCAATCTCGGTCACGCTGGGCCAGGGCAGGTTCCGCCGATTGCGCAATTGCGCGACCGCGTTGAGGTTGACCGAAAGAGCAGCCATGCCCGCCCCTAGCACAACCGGAGCCGCGGCCCCAAGCCGTGAGTTCAGGCGATCGGAACCTCGACGGGCACCTCGGCGCGACGGCGGATATCGACCAGCATCACCGCGACGCCGCTGAGGACGATCAGCGCGATGCCGGCGAAGGCCAGCAGGTTCGGGATCGAGTTGAACACCACGACGCCCACGATCACGCCCCAGATGGCGAAGCTGTAGTAGAACGGCGCGACGGCCGAAGTCGCCCCGCTCCGGTAGCTCTGGAAGATGAAAAAGTGCCCGAGGCTCAAGAGCAGCCCCGAGCAGGCGAGCCAGACGAGGTGCTGGGTATCGGGCATGACCCAGTGCTCGGTGGCGAAAGAGGCAATTCCCGCGCCGACCATGACCAGAAGCAGCGTTCCGTAGGCGACGACGAGGCTCGGGATCTGCGGCGGCACCTTCCTGCCCGTGAGGTCTCTGAGCGCGGTGCCGACGGCGGTCGCGAGGCCGAGCAAGGCGAAGATTGAAATGCCGTTCGAGCCCGGCTGGGCGACGCCGATCGCGCCGATGAAGCCCAGGGCGATGAGGAGCGCCCTCGCCCATCCGATGCGGTCGCGATAGACGACAGCCACCCCAATCAGCAGGATCATCGGCGCCAGCTGGCCCAGCGCCACCACGTCGGCGATCCCCATATGCGCCAGCGCCACGACGTAGCAGAGCACGCCCGCGAGCTCGAAGAGATTGCGGAGGACAACCCAGCGATTGACGACGTGCTGCAGCGCCGGCCCGTTGCCCGTCAGCAGCACGACCGGCAGGGCCCAGAGCGAGCCCGCGACGCCGCGGAGGAACAACACCTCGAACGGCGGCAGCCCCACCGTCGCGAGCTTCATGAACGCGTCGTTGCAGGTGAAGAAGCCCGTCGCCAGCACCATGAAGATGATGCCGCGCAGATTGCCGCCTTGCGTCATGCCGATGCCCCAAGCCCGCCGCAGCCGTAGCCGCGGCGCTCCCGTGGCGTCAATGGCGGTCAATTCTTCCCGGTCCCGGCAGTCGGGTCCCTCCCCCAGAAAGGGGGAGGACAGGAGGGGGTTGAACCGCCGACGGTGCGGTGGGGTCAACCCCCACCCCGACCGTGCCCCTTTCTGGGGGAGCGATGGAAACGAAGCCCAGCCCTACATCCCCTCGCCGCCGCGCGAGATCGCCGCGAGCCCCGTGCGCACCACCTCCACCAGCCCGATCGGCATCATGATGGCGATGAACGAGTCGATCTTGGATGGCTTGCCGGTGATCTCGAACACGAAGCTCTCGGTGGTCGCATCGACGATCTGGGCGCGAAACGCGTCCGCGAGCCGCAGCGCTTCGCCGCGCAGGTCGCCGGTGCCGGCAACCTTGACCAGCGCCAGCTCGCGCTCGAGCGCGCGGCCCTCGGCGGTGAGGTCGTGCACCTTGTGCACCGGCACCAGCCGCTCGAGCTGCAGCTTGATCTGCAGCAGCACTTTTGGCGTCGCGATGGTCACGAGCGTGATCCGGCTGAGGCCCTTTTCGTGCTCGGTCTCGGAAACCGTGAGGCTCTCGATGTTGAAGCCGCGGGCCGAGAACAGGCCCGCGATCCGCGCCAGGATGCCCGGCTCGTTGTCGACGAGCACCGTGAGCGTGTGCCGCTCCGGCGTCTGCGTCTCGGTGGGCAGGAAATACACCGATCCGGTGGTTGCAGGTGTCGTCAGCGTTCATCCAGCGACCAGCACTCCGGCGTCCCCCTGCACCGCGTCATCCAGATCACGCTGCCCGACGTCGCCCTCGCCTCGAAATCGGGCAGGATCATTTCGTTGTGCGGCTTGCCCGACGGGATCATCGGCAGGCAGTTCTCGTGGCGCTCGACGAGGCAATCGAACAGCACGGGCTTGGGCGAATCGATCATCTCCTTGATCGCGGCGTCGAGGTCGGCGGGGTTCTCGCATTTGATCCCGTGGCCGCCATAGGCTTCGGCGAGCTTGACGAAATCGGGCAAGCTCTCGCTGTAGCTGTGCGCGTAGCGGCCGCCATGCAGCAGCTCCTGCCACTGGCGCACCATGCCCATCCGCTCGTTGTTGAGGATGAAGATCTTGACCGGCAGCTCGTACTGCACCGCGGTCGACATCTCCTGCATCGTCATCTGCACGCTCGCTTCGCCGGCGATGTCGATGACCAGCGCGTCGGGATGCGCGACCTGCACGCCGATCGCCGCCGGCAGGCCATAGCCCATCGTGCCGAGACCGCCCGAAGTCATCCAGCGGTTCGGCATCTCGAACGGAAAATGCTGGGCCGCCCACATCTGGTGCTGGCCGACTTCGGTCGTGACATAGACGTCGCGGCCCTTCACGGCTTCATAGAGGCGCTGGATCGCGTATTGCGGCTTGATCACGGTCGAGGAGTTGCGGAACGAGAACGACTTCTTCGCCCGCCAGCCCTCGATCTCCGTCCACCACGGCGCCAGCGCTTCGGTGCGCGGCGCATTGGTCTTGGCCCGCCAGACGCGCACCATTTCCTTCAGCACGTGCCCGCAATCGCCGATGATCGGCAGGTCGATCAGCACGTTCTTGTTGATCGATGCCGGATCGATATCGACGTGGATTTTCTTGCTGCCGGGCGAGAACGCATCGATGCGACCGGTGATGCGGTCGTCGAACCGCGCGCCGATATTGATCATCAAATCGCAGTCGTGCATCGCAAGGTTCGCTTCGTACGAACCGTGCATGCCGAGCATGCCGAGCCATTGCGGATTGCTGCCCGGGAACGCGCCCAGCCCCATCAGCGTCGAGGTCACCGGAAAGCCCGTGAGTTCGGCGAGCTCGCGCAAATGCTCGCTCGCTTCCGGCCCGGCGTTGATCACCCCGCCGCCGGTGTAGAACACCGGTCGCGTCGAGGTCATCATCAGGTCCACCGCGGCCTCGATCAGGCGTGGATCGGCATCGAGCTGCGGGTGGTAGCTCTTGTGCCGCGTCGCCTCGATCTCGTTGGGCCCGTAATAGGTGCCCATCGCGAACTGCACGTCCTTGGGGATGTCGACCAGCACCGGCCCCGGCCGGCCGCTCTGGGCGATGTAGAACGCCTCGTGCAGCACGCGCGCCAGGTCGGCGACGTTCTTGACGAGATAATTGTGCTTGGTGCAGCTGCGCGTGATGCCGACCGTGTCGCATTCCTGGAAGGCGTCCGAGCCGATCAGCGGCGTTGCCACCTGCCCGGTCAAGACCACCAGCGGGATCGAGTCCATCAGCGCATCGGTCATGCCGGTGACGGCGTTGGTTGCGCCCGGCCCCGAGGTCACGAGCACGACGCCGACCTTGCCGGTCGAGCGCGCATAGCCCTCGGCCATGTGCGTCGCGCCCTGCTCGTGCCGGACCAGGATGTGGCCGCACCTTGTCCTGCTGGAAGATCACGTCGTAGAGCGGCAGCACCGCCCCGCCGGGATAGCCGAAAATATCGGTGACGCCCTGGTCGGCCAGTGCCTGGATCACCATTTCCGCGCCCGTCATCTGCTGGGGCATGTCGTCTCTCCTCATTCACACCCGCCTCGCGGCGGAATTTCAGGCAATAAAAAAGGCCCCTTTCGGGACCTTGCTCGGCGCATCAGCTCTCGCGCAGGGACTTACCCCGCGTTGCCGATGCGCCACCCAACTACGAGAATGCTCCGCACGAGCGTCTCCTTGAAACCGACTGGAAGCTACGCTCTGCCCTGTAAAACTGTCAACCCCGCCCCGAAATCATCGTTGCTTGCGTGTCACCCCGGCGACGGGCCGGGGTCCAGCAGGCGCCAGCAGACCTGATGCATCCTCGATTCCGGCCTTCGCCGGAATGACATGAGGGCGGAGACGAGCGCCCTTGCGGAAAGGCGCGGCTAAAACACCGCCAGATATTTCAGCAGGGCGACGATGCCGATGATGATCACGATCAGCTGCGCGATCTGGCGCACGCGGGCATCGAGCGGCAGCCGCTGCACCAGCCACAGCACGAGGACGATCACCAGGAAGGTAATCAGAATGGAAACGATGAGGCTCATGTGACGCTTTCCTTGTTCGCGAGGGCCCACCCACTCGCGCCGATGGTCAACGGCGGCCGGTCAAAATCGTTGCGCCGTCGGGAACGCCGCCCGCCCCGTGACGTTGCCGAGGCGGAGCGTCGAACACAGCAACGGAGTATGCCAATGGCCGCCGAAAAGCGCCTCGAGGACCTTTTCCTCGATACCCTCAAAGACATCTACTACGCTGAAAAGCAGATCGTGAAGACCCTGCCCAAGATGGCCGAAGCGGCCCAGGATCCAAAGCTCAAGGCCGGGTTCGAAAAGCACCTCAAGGAGACCGAGGGCCACGTCGAGCGCCTCGAGCAGGTCTTCGACATCATCGGTGAATCGCCGCGCGCCAAGACCTGCGACGCCATCCTCGGCATCATCGCCGAGGGCAAGGACATCATCGCGGACTACAAAGGCACCGCGGCGCTCGATGCCGGCCTGATCTCCTCGGGCCAGGCCGTCGAGCACTACGAGATGGCCCGCTACGGCACGCTGCGGACGTGGGCGGAACAGCTCGGCTGGTCCGACGCCGCCCAGCTGCTCGAAGCCACGCTCAAGGAAGAAGAAGCCACCGACAAGAAGCTGACGGAGCTGGCAGAAGCCGGCGGCGACAACGCCAAGGCCGCAGCCTGACGAAACGAGCGGGGCGCACCAGCGCCCCGCCCCAAATCTCCCGGCTTACGCGCCGAACAAATTGTCGCTCAGGATCCCGAAGATCACCGCGAGCGAGCGCACCGCATTCAACGAGACATTGGTGCCGATCAGCGTTCCAGACGCATCGACGCGGCTGGGCGTGTCGGTGTCCTGGCCGTCGACCTTGATCGTCACGTTGTTCGAGTTCTTCTGGATGATCGTGCCCTTGATGCCGTCGACCGCCGCGAACAGATCGCCGCCGCCGCCCGCCGCGAACAACGAGTCGTCACCCTGCGAATTGGCATTGGGCAGCGTCAGGTTGAGGTCATACTGCATCTGGTTGGAGACGCCCTTGGTGGCCGTCCACGGCATGTTGCCCTTGAGCGCGTATTTGTCCGTGCCGCAGGTCGCCTGCAGATCGAGGAACCACGAGCTTGTCTGGTAGGCGAACACCATCTGTCCGTCCCAAGTGCAGCCCTTGTCCGACGGCAGGCCGGCGCCCGGCACCACAAAGCCGTCGAGCGTCACCGTATCGAGCCGCTTGTCGATAGTGGTGTCCGTCGTGTTGAGCCCGAGCTTGTCCGAGATCTTCTGCTCGATGCCTGTGAGGCCGGTGGCGTTGAGGCTTGCGCGCATATGCAGCGAGCCGCCGAATTGCACGCCCGATTGTGCCGCCACATTGCCGAGAGCGAGATAGTTGATCGCAATCGTCTCGCCGTTGGCGACGCCGTTCTGGCCGACGTCGTAACCACCCATATACTGGGTACGCGGCAGTTCCTGCTTGTTGTTGGGATTGATGACGTTGCCGGTGCCGCTGATCCCACACACCTTGTCCTTGTGCAGCACGAACAGCGACGAGCCGCCCGGCGAGCAGTCGACCTTGAACTGCACATCGACCTGCGGGTCGGAGATGCCGACCGTGAAATGGTTCTTCTGGCTCGGGTCGGTGAGGCCCGGCATGTCGGCGAGATCGGTGAAGGTTACGGTGTTCGGCCCGGCCGCTGCGGGGGCAGCCTGCTGAGCGACCGCGGGCGCGGCGAGCAGCGCCGTCGCCGCGAGCGCGGCGAGAAGAGTCGGTTTCATCGGAATACCTCGTAGAGTTGACGCACCGCCGGGGGGCCGGCGCGCGGGGGAATTCACGCCGCAAGTGTTAAGAAATGCCGCCGCGTCGTTCCAGACATTTTTTCGATGCCGCCGGAATGGTAAAGACGCCGATACCGGCTCGATAAACAGGCCGATGCGCGCTAAGACAACAGCGCCCGCGTCCGAAGGAGCATAGCGCCGTGAGTTACGTGACAAGTGTGCTCCAGCCCGACGAAAAGATCATCGCCACCGGGCATGTGCACTGGATCATCTATATCCGCGGGCTCATTGTCCTCGTCGTCGCGCTGCTGATCTATGCGATCGCGCCCGACAGCGGCGTCGGCAGCTTCGTCCGCATCGTTGCGATCCTCGGCATGCTGGTGGCGCTCTACGATCTTGGCCGCGCCTGGATCAACAAGGTCACCACCGAAGTCGCCGTGACCAACAAGCGCGTCATCAAGAAGCGCGGCCTCGATCTGGCGCGAGACCGCCGAGATGAACATGGACAAGGTCGAGTCTGCGCTGGTCGAGCAGTCGCTGCTCGGCCGCGTCCTCAATTACGGCTCGATCGTGATCCGCGGCACCGGCTCGGGTATCGAAGGCCTCAACCACATCGCCAAGCCGCTCGACCTGCGCAGCGCGATCCTCGTCCGGTAGCCGTCAGGCCGCGCCGTCCGGATCGTCGGAGGCATCTACATCGCTGCTCGCGACCGCGGCGGCATCGGGCCGCCCCGCTCGCTCACGCATCAGCTGGCTCAGCTGCCGGCGGAGGGTGGGGCCATCGATCTGGTTGAGCATGTACCCCTCGCGTTTAAGCTTGGAGTGGAGCTCGGCCATGTTGAGCACGCTGCCGGACTTCGCCAGCTCGAAGGCACGCTCCAGTGTCGTTTTAGTTCCGTCCATGCTGCCAAGCATAAGGCGTTTCCTCCCTCGGCGTGAAGCCTAGCCGTCAACCGCCCAGCTTTGGCGCGAAAATCCGTCCGACAATTTGAAGTCTGCGAGGCCCAAATCGGAGACCATGTGGAGCCGCAGCATCCGGCCGTCGGCAAAACCAAGCGCGAGTTGTTCGCCCGTCCGGTCAACGACGACGCCCGAGATGCGGCTTGCCTCGGACATCTCGATCACCACCTGGTCGCCGGTCATCAGCCGCACCACCTCGGTGCCGCCGGTAAAGATGATCTCGAGGCCGGCGCGAAGCTCAGTTTCGGCCGCGTAGGCGTGCCAGCTCGGCATCGGCGTCGCTCCCTGGGTGAGCGGGAGAAGGAGCATCCGCCTCGGCACCGCTGTCGTGGACATTGCCGGCCCAGTCGAGCGGCCTGTGCCCGAGCTTGGCGAGGTGCGCGTCAAACATCAGGGAGGCGCGCTGGCTGGTAAATTTACGGCGCTCGGAGGCGCGAGTGTTGTTCATGAATGATGGCCTGGTTCGTGGGAGGCCGCGTCCCTCGCGAGCGCAGCATCGAGCTCCATCGGCGTGACGGGCCATGCCTGCGTCATCGCCCCGGAGGATAGCATGATTGACGTCGCGACGCGGCGAGTGGCCGCAAAGCTGACATCCACCG
The DNA here is from genome assembly GCA_963848625.1 of uncultured Alphaproteobacteria bacterium. Classification (GTDB taxonomy): domain Bacteria; phylum Pseudomonadota; class Alphaproteobacteria; order Rhizobiales; family Devosiaceae; genus Devosia_A. Next base: position 915,160 of record CAWKEC010000007.1, on the reverse strand, counting down.
GGTCTTCGTCGATCCGCACGACATAGCTGCCGGCGGGATAGTTCCGATCGAGCCCGGGCAAAGTGAACGGCGAGAGGAACGTCACGCTGGTGTTGCGGGTGGTCGTCACGAGACGAGCCTGCCGGCCGAATTCCGTTCCAGCGGAAACTCGGCGGCGTCGTAGAGGGCGGCGATTTCGGTGCGGCCGAGGCGGCCGAAATCGGCTTCGAGCGAGACGTTGGCGCTGTTCTTGGGCATTTCCTCGATCGCAAACTTGACCGCTTCAGCAACCGTCTCGAAGCGGCGATAGAACAGGCTGCGCTTGCGGCGGTTCAGCTGCACCGCGAACAGCTCCGCCGGCGGCAGATAGGCGCTCTCGCGATCGGTCTCGTACGACATGGCAGTCCTCGCCCCGCGGGAATCCCGCGGCAGGTGCAGCTTGAAAAGTGGAAGGAAGCGAAAGCCGCAATCGCGGCCCGTGCCCTGGATGTAGGAACTCTGCCCGTCGAATGTAAGGCCCTGGAGCGCACGCCTCCCCTACTCGCCGCCGGGCGCTCCCGCATGCCACATCGCCGCCCAAAACATGAACCGGGATGAACAGGATTAAAATTCCAGCAGGCCGGAACATTGTCGCGGCTCACGCTGTTGCGATCACAAGGGGCGAGAAAAGGAAATCGCATGTCTTTGAAATCCAACCTCGCAAAGTCTCTGGGTCTGGGCGTCGTGCTTGCCGTCGTTTCGGCGGGCGCATCGCTGGCGGCGGTGGCCAGTCATGGCACACCGGTGCATAGCCGTCCGTCCTGGAATTCGCATGTCGTCAACTACCTCACCCGCGGTGAGCACGTGCGCATCCTCGGTGCGCGCGGCAGCTGGTGCGAAGTGAGCCTGCCCGGCCCCGACGGCTGGGTGGCCTGCAGTGCGCTCGGCAATTATCCGCTGAGCTACTTCCGGCCCGGGATCGAATTCAACTTTGGGTTCCCGATCCCGTTCCCCCACCACTACCCGTCGCATCCGTCCTATCCGTCGCATCCGCATCACATGTACTAAGGACGGCGGCATTCGCATTCGAGAGGCGCTCCTTCGGGGGCGCCTTTTCTTTTGCCCTCGCGTCGGCTAGTCGAAGTCCACGCGAGTGGATCCCAAAATGAGCACTGCCCCATCGGCGCCGGCCCCCGGCGCCAGCGGTCCGATGTCGCGCCACAGCTGGGGCGGGGAGTTTCGCGCCCTGCTCACGCTCGGCTGGCCGCTGGTGATCGCCCAGCTTGCCCAGATCGCGCTGATCACCACCGACGTCATCATGACCGGCTGGCTCGGCCCGCGCTTCCTCGCGGCCGCCGCGCTCGCCAATGCGTTGTTCATCGCGCTGCAACTGTTCGGGCTCGGCCTCACCGATGCCGTGGCGCCGCTGGTGGCGCAGGCGCTCGGCGCCGGTGACCGCCGCTCCGTGCGCCGCACCGTGCGGCAAGGGCTGTGGCTTGCGCCTCGGCACCGCGATCCTGCTGCTGCCGGTGATCTGGAACATCGCTCCGCTCTATCGGCTGATCGGCGAAGATCCCGCGCTCATCGTGATGTCCGACCGATTCGTGCATTTCGTCGTCTGGATGATCGTGCCGACGTTCCTGATCTCGGTGCTCCGCGGCTTCCTCAGCGCCCATGGCGACACCCGCATCATCCTCTGGATCACGCTGGCCGGCGTCGTGGTGAATGCCCTCGGCGACTATGCCCTCATCCTCGGCAATTGGGGCATGCCGCGCCTGGAGCTCGCCGGCGCCGGTATCTCGACGACCTTGGTAAGTCTCGTGATGCTGGGGCTCACCATCGCCTACATCCAGCTGCACCGCCGCTATCGGCGCTACCACATCTTCCACCGCCTGTTCGACGCCGATTGGCCGCGCCTGCGCGAGCTCCTCCGCGTCGGACTGCCGATCGGCTTCATCCGGCTGGCTGAGGTGCTGCTGTTTACCTCCGCGGCGCTGCTGCAGGGCCTGCTGGGCGTCGATGAAGTTGCGGCGCACGCGGTGGCGCTGCAGCTCGCCTCGATCTCGTTCATGGTGCCGCTCGGCCTCAGTATCGCGGCCACCGTTCGCGTCGGCCTCGCCTTTGGTGAAGGCGACCGCGAGGGTGTGCGCCGGGCCGGCTGGATGGCGCTGCTCCTTACGGTGCTGTTCATGGCCGGCACCGGCATCTGCTTCGAGCTGTTCCCGCGCAGCCTCGTGTCGCTGTTCCTCAATCCCGACGATCCCGCCAACACCCGCGCCATCTCGCTCGCCGCGAGCTACGTGCTGGTCGCCGGCATCTTCCAGATCGTCGACGGCACGCAGGTCGCCATGAGCGGCGCGCTGCGCGGCCTGTCCGACACCCGCGTGCCGCTGGTGATCGCGCTGTTCGGCTATTGGCTGGTCGGGTTCCCGGTGAGCTACGTGCTGGGCTTCCTTCTTGGCCTCAGGGGCGTCGGCATCTGGTGGGGCCTCGCGTCCGGGCTGGCGGTGGTCGGCGTGCTGCTTGCGATCCGCTTCGCGCTGCGCGACCGGCTCGGACTGGCCGAGGCGACGCCCGGCTAGCTCTCGATCCAGGTCCAGTCCGCCATGCGGCCGCGAAACCACGTCCGCTGCCGCTTGGCGTACTGGCGCGTCGCGATGACGGCGCGATCGATCATCGTGTCGCGGTCGGTGCGCTCGGCAAGAAAATCGCCGATCTCGCGGACCCCGATCGCCTTGCAGATCGGCAGGGTTGGATCGAGCCCCGACGAGACCAACGCACGCACCTCGTCGATGGCCCCATGATCGAGCATCGACAGGAAGCGGTCATGAATGCGCTGTCTCAGGATGGTCCGATCGGGGTTCAGGACCAGTCGCTCGACCGCGTAGCCGTCGAGTGCGCCTCTTTGTGCCTCGTCCTGGAAGCGGGCCAGCGACCGGCCGGTCGCATTCAGCACCGCCAGCGCGCGGATCACCCGCTGCGGGTCGGGGGCCTTGAGCCGCGCGGCGATCTCGGGATCGCGGGCGGCGATCAGTCGTCCCCGCTCGTCCCGGTTCAGGCCCCGCACCTCGTTTTCCGCGGCGGCGAGCGCCTCGGCCGGTACCTCCGGCACCTCGGCAATGCCATTGGTGAGCGCCTCGAAATAGAGTCCGGTTCCGCCCACGAAGATCAACGAGCGCTCGCCGGCGGCGTCGATTTCCTTTCGCGCCGCCCGCAACCAGTCGCCGGTCGAAAATCGTGTGGTCGGCGACACGACGCCGTAGAGCCGGTGCGGAGCCTCCGCCATCGCCGCATCGTCCGGCCGAGCCGTCACGAGGCGCAGCCCGTCATAGACCTGCAGCGCGTCGGCGTTCACCACCACCCCGCCGAGCGCGCGCGCCTTCTCCAGCGCCAGCCGCGACTTGCCGCTCGCGGTGGGACCCGCTATCAGGACCGCTCTTTTCCCCACAGGTTCCCCGTGTCGGTCCTCTGCCTCATCGCAAATCCGGCCGAACCGGCCCTCGATGCCGCGCTCGTCAACGCGGTCTATAAGGAGATCGGCGGCGAGCTCAACTGGCTCAACCAGCGCATCGCGGTGGAGTTCGTCAAGCCGCATCTGGCGACGGCGGTCGAAGCGGCCCGCGCGCTTGTCGCCGGCCGACCCATCGATGTCGCTCTGGTGCCGGCCACCAATCGCCGCAAACAGCTGCTGATCGCCGACATGGATTCGACCATGATCGAGCAGGAGTGCATCGATGAGCTGGCGGACGCCATCGGCATCAAGGCCGAGGTCGCGGCGATTACCGCGCGGGCGATGCGGGGCGAGCTCGATTTTCCCTCGGCGCTCCGCACCCGCGTCGCGCTCCTCAAGGGCCTCGCCCGGGATCGCATCGCCGCGGTTCGCCGCGAACGGATCACGCTCGCGCCTGGTGGCCGTGCGCTGGTCCAGACCATGAAGGCCTACGGCGCCTATACGTCGCTGGTGTCAGGCGGCTTCAGCTTTTTTGCCGACGATATTGCGCGGCGCATCGGCTTTGACGAGGCGCGCGCCAATACGCTCGAATTCGACGGCGACACGCTCAGCGGCCAGGTTACGGAGCCGATCCTCGGCCAGCAGGCCAAGCTCGATCGCCTCAATGAGCTGAGCGCTGAAAAGGACATCCCCCTGCCGCTGACCCTCGCCGTGGGCGACGGCGCCAATGACCTCGCCATGATCAAGGCGGCGGGGCTCGGCGTTGCGCTTCACGCCAAGCCTGTCGTCGCGGCCGAGGCGCAGGTGCGGATCGACCACGGCGACCTCACCGCCCTGCTCTACCTCCAGGGCTACACCGACGACGAGTTCGTGCGGGGGTAGCGGGCCAGCGGTTCACTATGGAGCCGAGCTCGCGCTCGGCGCTGGAGCCGAAACCTCCGAGCTCACCGGCGGCGGAGCACTCGGCGGCGGGACCTCGATGCTCGGCGCCAATGGAACGGCTGGCGCCAGCAACGCGCTCGATGCGCTCGAAGCATCCGAGGCCGCAGCCGGCGTGGTGTCCGTCGGTGCCCCGACATTGGTCGGCGGCAGCACGTCGGACGGCTCGGGCGTCGTCAGCTGCGTATCGGCCAGCGTTGGAATGCCGTTCGGTGTCGCCGGGGTCGGCACCTTGCCGTTGAGCGTATCCGCCTTGAAGTACTGGAAGAACGGACTGTCTGGCGACAGCACCATGGTCGTGTTGCTCGGCGTGAGCGCGGTGCGGTACGATTGCAGCGAGCGGTAGAACTCGAAGAACTCCGGGTCGGCGCCGTAAGCCGAGGCGTAGATCGCCGCGCGCTGGGCATCGCCCTCGCCGCGGATGATCTCGCTGTCCTTGTTAGCGCCGGCGACCGTCTCGATCGCCTGCCGTCCCGCGATCGCGCGGATCGAGGCGGCGGCCTGCGTGCCGTCCGCCCGGATCGCCGCAGCCTGCGCAAAACGCTCGGCCGACATCCGGTCGAAGGTGTTCTTCGAAACGTCGGGTGTGAGATCGGTCCTGAGGATTCGCACATCGGTGATCTCGATGCCGAGATCCTTCATGCCCGGCTCGATGATGTCGTGCGCCTCGCGCATCATGGCGGGACGCTCGGCGGACAGGGCCGCATCGAACTTGCGCGTGCCGTAAACCTGCCGCAGCGCCGAGTCGAACCGCGTCGCGATGCGCTGCTCGGCCAGATCGAGGTCACCCTGCAGCCGCTCCCGGAACAGGACGGGATCGGCGATCCGGTAGGTCAGGAACGCGTCGACGATGTACTTGGCGCCGTCGCTGACCTGCACCTGCATGTTGTCGGCGTCGTAGCGCAGCAGCCGGTTCTCGATGATCTGCACCGAATCGACCAGCGAGGTCGGCAGCTTGAAGTAGAGGCCGGGCTCGGTCCGCACCGCCGTGATCTGGCCGAAGCGCAGCACGATGGCCTGTTCCCGCACATTGACGACGTAGATCGAGGAGAACAGCAGGTAGAGCACGACGATGACGGCGACGCCCCCGGCGATGAGTCGGTTCATGGCTCAGTTCCCCGTCGGCGTGGAAGGCGCGGTCGTCACCGACGGCATGCTCGGTGCGGTATTTGGTGGAGGGCTGCTGGTGGAGCTCGGTTGCAACGCGGGCAGCGGCAGATATGGCACAACGCCGCTGCCGGTTGTGCCGGGCTGCACCACGACCTTGTTGGACCCGCTCAGCACCTGCTCGAGCGTCTCGAGATAGAGCCGGCGGCGCGTCACTTCCGGCGCCTTCACGTACTGGTTGTAAACCGAGATGAAGCGCGCCGCCTCGCCCTCGGCGTTCTGGACCACCTGGCTCTTGTACGCCGCGGCGTCCTGGCGAATCTTGGCCGCCTGGCCGCGGGCATTGCCGAGCAGCGTGTTGGCATCGGTGCGCGCGTCTTCCTGGTATTTCTGCTGGTCCTGCTGCGCCCGCTGCACTTCGGCGAACGCGTCCGCGACTTCCTCAGGGGGAGCCACGTCCTCGATATTCACCTGATCGACGTGAACGCCCAGCTTGTAGTCATCGGCGATCGACTGGACGATCTGCTCGACCTCGGTCTGGATACCGGCGCGGTCGGAACGGAAAATCTCGGTGGCCGGACTGCGGCCGACGACCTCGCGCATGGCGCTCTCGCTGGCCGCCCGCACCATGTCATCGGGGTCGCGGACGTCGAACAGATAGGCCTTGGGATCGGTAATCGTCCACAGCACGGAGAATTTCGCATCGACGATGTTCTGGTCCGAGGTCAGCATGACGCCGTCGTCATTGCCGCCGGCGTGATTGCCGACCGAACCGATCTCGGTCTTGTTCTGCGCGATGTTGACGCGCTCGACCGACTGGATCGGCCACCAGAGGAAATGCAGCCCCGATGTGGACAGATCGGGACTCGGTTTACCGAACGTCATCTCGACGCCGACTTCCTGCGGGCTCACCGTGTAGAACGAATTGTAGGCCCAGACGGCGACGATCACGACCACGCCGCCGATCAGCGCCCAGCGCCCGCCGGGCAACGTGCCGCGGAACCGATCGCGGCCGCGATTGAGGATGTCCTCGAGACTGGGAGTGCCGCCCCGCCTGGGGCCGCCGCCGCCACCGCCGCTCGGCGGTTGCCCCCAGGGGCCGCCGCCATTGGTGTTGCGGCCGCCGCCCCCCGTATTGTTGTCCCAGGGCATCTGACGCCTTTCGCGCTTGGCTTGGTGCCGCCCTATATAGGGGGACGGTCCTGTCGGATCAACGTCAGGCCTTTGGCCGCCGCCGATACACCCTGATCCGGAACGGCGCGGTATCGGCGGGATTGGCCTCCACCTGGATTGTCCCGGCATCCATCCAGTCTTCCTGCATAACCCGCGGGAAATACGCATCTCCCGGCGGATTGAGGCCGACATGGGTAATATAGAGTCGGTCGGCGAGCCCGAGCGCCTGCGCGTAAATCTGCGCGCCGCCGCCGACCATGACCTCGTTGGCGCGATCGGCCTTGGCGATCGTCTGGGCATGATCGAGCGCCGCCTCAAGGCTCGAGATGACGATCACGCCGTCCGGCTGATAGCCCGCCTGCCGGCTGACGACGATGTTGGTGCGGCCCGGCAGCGGGCGGCCGATGCTCTCGAACGTGTGCCGCCCCATGATCAGCGGCTTGCCGAGGGTCATCCGCTTGAAGTGTGCGAAATCGGACGGCAGGCGCCACGGAATCCCGTTCCGGTCGCCAATCACGCCGTTGGCGGCAACCGCGGCGATGATCGAAACCGCAACACTCATTGCGTCCCAAGCTCGAGCAGCGCCGGCCCCGAGAGCCGGCAGCGCCGCCAATCGTCCATGAAGATCGCCCCTCGCGCCTCATAGAATTCGATGGAGGGCTGGTTCCAGTCAAGCACCGCCCATTCGAGCCGGCCGAGGGCTTCGCGCACGCAGCGCGCCGCAAGGTCGGCGAGGAGTGCCTTGCCGGCGCCCTGCCCCCGCGCCGCCGGCTCGACAAACAAATCCTCGAGCCAGATGCCGTGGCGGCCGAGGAACGTCGAGTAGGTATAGAACCAGAGCGCGAAACCGACGGGCGTGCCATCGGCTTCGGCGATCTGGCAGAAGACCTTCGGCGCCGCGCCGAAGAGATCGCGCGCGATGTCGGCTTCGGTCGCGACGGATTCGTGGCTCAGCCGCTCGTAGGTCGCGAGATCATTGATGAACTTGATGATGAGCGGCGCGTCGGCACGCACCGCATCGCGAACGAGGACGCCCATTACTCAGCCGGCATTGGCGTCGGCGTCCTGATGATTGAGGATCAGGATTTCGAGCTCGTGGCCATAAGGGGGCGACCAGTCCTTGGCATCCATCTCGAAGGTCGTCGGACCGGTCTTGCTGACCTTGCCGTCCCAGCAGAACGAGACGAGGCTCTTGGGATCGCCCTTGTCGATGGTGAGGTGGAAGTGGCCGATCGGCCCGCTCCAGTTGGCGCCCGTCGACCAGATGTAGGAAATCCAGGTCTCCTGGTAGGGCGCGCTGAACAGGTCCTTGGGGTCTTTGAGCGACGCCTTCACGGTCTTGATGAAGTCATCGTCCGTGCAGTACTTGTCGCGGTATTCCTTCGGGCGATCCTCGTCCGTTGCACTGGCAGGCGGCGTGAGGAACGTCGCTGCAACCGTGCCGCCAACGCTCGGCGTGTAGGTGTGGACGACTTGCACCGTCTTGCCGGCGGGGAAGTCGGCCTCCCAGCTGTAGGTCGTCTTCAGCGTCCAGATCGGCGTGTAGTCGGTCTGGTCGCCGTTCCCGGCATTGTAGGTCATCGGGATGACCATGCCGAGGTGAATGAGATTCTGCTGCTGCGCCGACGTCAGCGCATTGAGTGCGTCAGTCGTCGCCTTGCCGAACGGCGACAGCGGCACGTTGAGGGACGCGAGCAGCGCCGTCTGATCGATGCCAACGGCGAAGGCGTATTGATGCAGCGTCGAGTCCACGTGCTTGCCGTTGAACGTCGTTTCAAAGCCAAACAGATTGGCCGGGTCTTCGTTGGGAACATCGACCGTGAAGTCGCCATCGCCGGTGATGTCGGGCAAGCGGGAACGCCACCAGCGCATGCTGGTCGGTCTTGGCGTGGTTGGTGAAGGCGTAAACCACCTTCACCTGCTTGGGCGAGACGCTCAGGTCCTCGGAATCCATCGACACGTCGTCATTGGTGATGAACACCAGCCCACCGGTGCCCAGCTGCGACGTGGTGTCGTTGGCAAGAGCCGGCGCGCCCAGCAGCGCGAGCAGCGCGATGGCGAGCGCGGCTCTCACACCGCCACCTGCGCCTTGATGTGGGGATGCGGATCGTAGCCAGTCAGCATGAAGTCCTCATACTCGAAATCGAAGATCGAGGTGCGGTCTCGGATTGAGCGTCACCCGCGGCAGCGGCCGCGGCGACCGGCGCAACTGCTCGACGGCCTGCTCGAAATGGTTGGAATAAAGATGCACATCGCCAAAGCTGTGGACGAAATCACCCGCCTTGAGCCCCGTCACCTGCGCGACCATCAGCGTGAGCAGCGCGTAGGACGCGATGTTGAACGGCACGCCGAGGAACACGTCGCCACTGCGCTGGTAGAGCTGGCAGCTGAGACGGCCGTCGGCGACGTAGAACTGGAACAGGCAATGGCACGGCGGCAACGCCATCTCGTCGACCTCCGCCGGGTTCCACGCGCTGACGATATGCCGCCGCGAATCCGGACGGGTCGCGGATGTTCTCGATGACCTTGGCGATCTGGTCGATCGTCCCGCCCCTGCCGTCCGGCCAGCTGCGCCACTGGCTGCCATAGACCGGACCGAGGTCGCCGTTCGCATCCGCCCAGCTGTCCCAGATCGTCACGCCGCGCTCCTGCAGCCAGCGCACGTTGGTGTCGCCGCGCAGGAACCACAGCAGCTCGTAGATCACCGACTTGAGGTGGATTTTCTTGGTGGTGACCAACGGAAAGCCGCGGCCGAGGTCGAACCGCATCTGGTAGCCGAAAATCGAGCGGGTGCCGGTGCCGGTCCGGTCGGGCCGGTCGGTGCCGGTTTCGAGGACGGTCCGCATGAGGTCGAGATATTCGCGCATTGGGCCAGCCTAGCAGATTCCAGCTCCCGTGAACGCGCCTCACCCGGTGATTTGCATCCCCTGCGCCCGCGCCTATATTCGCTTGCCGGCAACGGCTATGGCGATAAATGGCCATCGTAATAAACCCATTGGACCCGGGGGCAGTACCCGGCGCCTCCACCATCTCCTCCCCGCTCGAGGGGGAGCCACTGGGGGCGAAACAGGATCGACAAGGGCGTAAAGGGTGTGTTTTCGCTCGGCATGGTTCCGCCGACATCGGGCCATCTCAATAGTTGCAAATGACAACTATGTGCCGGTCGCTCTCGCTGCGTAAGCGGCGCTAGCACTGGAAATCAAGTCCTCCACCTTTCACAGGGTGACAGGCGGGGTCCGCAGGCACCTGGCAACAGAAGCCTGCACCTTTCTCCTTGTCTTTCAGGGCCGCCGTGGCTGATATGATCGCGGCGGGATTCCAAGGCGACATGGCCCAAGATCATATCCGGTACGATATTCTCACCCAGGAAGCTCTGCGCGGCGTCGTCCGCAAGGTGCTGTCCGAGGTGGCGCGCACCGGCCTGCCGGGCGAGCACCATTTCTTTATCTCGTTCCTGACCAGGGCACCGGGCGTCCGGCTCAGCCAGCGGCTCCTCGAGCAATATCCCAACGATATGACGATCGTGCTCCAGAACCAGTTCTGGGACCTCAAGGTCGGCGAGGCCGGGTTCGAGGTAGGCCTGAGTTTTGACGACAAGCCGGAAGCACTGGAGATCCCGTTCGCGGCGATCAAGGGCTTCTTCGATCCATCGGTGCAGTTCGGGCTCCAGCTGACCGGCGCGACCGCCACGCCGAGCGAAGACGAAGCAACTGAGTTCGAGCCAGGAGACCAAGACCCTGGCGTCCGCGATGGCATCATCCGTTGCTCCCGCTGCGCAGGAAAAGCCCGGCGAAAAAGTCATCAGCCTCGACGCCTTCCGCAAGAAATAGGCCCTTGCTGAAGCGCTCGCTGACGATCGCCGGTCACCGCACCAGCGTCGCGCTGGAGCCCGAGTTCTGGCAGGGGCTCGAAACACTCGCGGCAGCGCGCGGGGAGCGCCTCACCGAGCTGATCGAGCAGATCGACCGCAATCGCGACGGCCCGAACCTCTCGTCGGCGCTGCGGGTCGCGGTGCTCCGGGCGGCGCAGGCCCTAGAGACCAAGGTCCTTTGAGCTCGCCGCCATCGACGACGACGAGGCCGCCTGCCGCGCGGCTTCCGCCGACGATGAACTTGCAGCAACGGCCGATGACGCTGCCAATGCGGACGACGACGATGCATCGGCTGCCGACGACGCGGCGGCCTCAGCGGCTGCTTCGGAGGCCGACGAGACGGAGGCTTCGGATGCCGCCCGCTCGGACGAAATGCTCGCGTCCGCGTCGGCGGCGGCCTTCGCCCGCGCGTCGGCCTCGGCCTTGAGCTGCTCGAGATGGGCAAGCTCGGCCTCGCTCGCCTTGATCTTCATGCCCTCGACGAGCGAGGCGACGTCGTAACTGCCGGTTGGCGCCCACAGCGGGCCTGAGAAGGTCGCGGCAACTTCCGCACTGTTGGCATCGACCGGGCTTGCGTCGTCGGGCGCCGTCATCGGTGACAGGGTATAGCGACCATCGACCGTGAGCGTCGGCAGCGCCAGCGTCGCGCTGCCGAAGAGCTTCGCATCCGCGCCGTCGATCGTCAGGTCGGGGCTCCGTACCGTGCCAGCGGCGATCGTAAATGTGCCCGTGACGGACGGCGCCGCGAACGGCGCGGCGGCGAGCCGATCGGTCACGGAGGCGCTCAAGGCATCGGGTTCCGCGTTGAGGATGTCGGGAAGCGAGGCCAGCCCCTTGAACAGGCCTTGATCGAAATGCGCCACCGAGAAATCGCCGATGGTGAAGCTGCCGCTGCCGGTCATCGCAGCGATTGCTTCGGAGAGTGAGGCCCCGGTGCCGGTGAAGGCTGCGGACGACTGCAGCTTGCCCTTGAGCAAATCCGAGATGGCCTGCGGCACGACGGCTGCGATGTCGACGCTCGTCGAGTGCCAGCCGGCCGCTGACCTGCTTGTCCGACACCGTCGTGCCGGCGCAGCAGAGCGTGACATCGAGCGTCCCGGTCCCTCCGCCGAACTTGCCGTTGAGATTGCGCAGATGGATGCTCTGGGCGTCCCAGTCGAACCCGAAGGCCGCGTCCGCGAGTGTGGTCCCCCCGATCGAGAGCGATGGAGAACTCAGATCAATGCGGCCCTCGCTGGTCCGTGCCGTCGAGCCGAGATCGATCGGCCCATCGGGCCAGAGACTGTCCGGTGCATTGAGGGTTCCCGAGACGCCGACGATGTAGGGCAGCAGCTCCTTCACGTCGAACGCGGGCAACGCAAGAGACCCACCAATCGTCGTCTTGTTGTCGTGCCGCGAGAGGCTGAGAGCGCCCGTGACATCCCCGGCCGCGATCTTGGTCAGCGCCAGCTTGCCCGCGCCATCGAAGCTCAGGCTCGCCTTGCCGGTGAGCGGTGGAACGTAGATGCCGTCGACGCCGAGCGCTCCCGCGAGCGCCGACGGGTCCGACAGCGCGAGGTCGAGATCGCCGCTCCCCGTCACGGAGGTGAAGTCCCCCGGCGCGACGCTTCCGGTGAAGCCGACACGATCCTTGCCACCCGTGAGGGACAGCTGAGTGGCATAAGAGCTGGAGGGCGCGCCGCTGACCGATGCCGTCAACTCAAGCGGCGTCGTCTCGTCAAAGAGCGGCGCGTCGCCGAGGCCGAGTTGCGCCACGAGCAAATGCGGGCTGCTCGATGACAGCTTGAGGGTCGCGCTGATCGGCGCCGTGAGCGCCGCGACCACGCCGGACGCGAATTTGGCCGTCGCGGTTGCATCGCTCGACGCGAGCGTTCCAGCGGCCGTGAGCGACTGCGCGCCATCGCCGGTTGGCGCGTCGAGCTTGAGCGTGAGCGTGGCGGGCAGCGATCGTTTGAGGAGGTCGACGACAGCTTGCGGCGCGCCGGCGGCGCCAAGCGCCTGCGACAGCGCGGGCGCGTTCTCGACGACCTTGAGCGTGCCCGTGCCCGACAGTTGCGGCTTCAGCAGCGTGCCGAATGCGGTGAGGCTGCCATCGAACGACAATCCGCCAAGATCGCCGGCGCTCAGCTTGGTGAAGGTGAGGACGCCGCCATCCCAGCTGGCGTCGGCAGCAAGCGCGGCGCCGTCGAGACCGAAAACCACCGCCTTGTCGGCACTGAGGGAGATATCGCCTTTCGGGAAAGTCGCCCCGAAGCTGCCATTGCTCGCGATGTCGGGCAGCAGCGCGGCGAAGGCGGCGCTCTGATCGGCATCGAGGGCCGTCAGGTGCGTTTCGAGCGTGAGTGAGCGCTGCGTGCCGAAGCCGATCTCGGCGGTGAAGGGCTGGTTGACATCGCCGACGACCAGCCGCCCCGAGGTCAGCGCGAGCGTGTCGCCCGAGAGCGCAACGTCGGCGCTGAGCGAGCCTTGCGTGTCGAGCAGCGGATCGTCGGGCGGGAGCTTGCGATAGAGGGAGACGAAGCGGTCGAGCTGCTGCGCGCTGATCGAGAGGTCGCCTGCGAACACCGGCCGCCCGCCCGACGCGGTCAGCGTCCCGGTGAGGCCGACGACGGCGCCACCGGGCAGGCTGGCAGAGAGGCTCTGGACCGCCCAGGCTTTTCCATCGCTCTCCGCATCGAGCCGGACATTGCGCAGCGACACCGCGCGCAGGTCGAGCTGGCTGATATCGAGCCCGATCTTGCCGGGAATTGGCGGAACCGGCGGCAGGGGTGTTTCGCCGAGGAGACGGACCAGCTCGTAAGGCGGGTCGGTCAATTCCTTGGTGACGTCACGGGGCGGGAGCGCGATCACGCCACCCGAAATCACGGTGTTGAAGCTAGCCGTCTTGCCGAAGTCGAGCTCGCCCGCGCCGGTGAGCCGGGTCGCCGGACGGTTGGCGTCGGGGATTGCGGTGTAGCTCGTGAGCAGCACCTTGTCGGCGCCGGCGTCGACCTTGCCGTCGAGGCTGAAATTGCCCCGGCCGAGATCGACCGTCTCGCCCGCTTTACCGCTCGGTGGCTCCTGCGCTGTAGCTGAGCGTTCCGACAAAACGGGGGGCGGCGCCCGATTGCACGGTGCCATCGGCTTGCAACGTGAAGTGCTTGTCGAGCGGCTGGAGGTAAACCGAGAGCATCGTTCCGGCGTCGCTGCGGCCGGTCGAGACATGCACGGCGTAGTCGGCGTCATCGACACGCGCCTGGCCCTGGAACCCGTAGGGACCCTGCAGGCTCTGCATCAGCAGCTGGCCGTTCAGCGCCTCGGCGGCATAGGTCGCACCGGACCGCGCATCGCTGACGCGGATCGCACCGTCAACGACCTGCGCATTGTTGACCGAGACGTTCGACTGGCCGCCGGTCTGCGGCAGCGAAATGGTCTGCCCGAGCGTGCCGTCCGGCCCGATCGAAAAGTTCATCACGGGCTGGTCAAGTTCAAGATGCGTGACGTTGTATTGGTCGCGCAGGAAATCGAGCAACGAGAACTGCGCGCCGACGCTCGCGACCTCCATGACGGGCGCATCCGCCGGGCCGACCCGGACCTTGGTGAAGTGCAGCTCGGGCTGCGGCAGGAGCACGAGCGAGATCTCACCCTCAATCGACACCGGCGTGCCGAAGGCCTCGGACGCCATCTTTTCAAGGCGCGGCCGATAGTCGTTCCACTGGATGAACCGGGGCACGAAAAACGCCGTCGCGATGGTCAGAATGACCAGCACTCCGATAGCGACGAAGAGGCGGTTGAGCACTTGCCGGTCGAACCCCAAGGACCGCGGCAAGTCTAGGCAAGCCGGAGCCGCGCGTCACGCGTGCAATCGCTCGCCTCCACGGCGGAATTGCGGCCCGGTCCCGGCGTTTTTCATGGCCTCCGCATGGCATTACGGGCCCCGGCGGCCTATATCTGGCGGCCCGGAACAAAATGAGATTCGACCCGCCGATGCCGGCTGAGCCGCTGCGCGCCCCCGCCTCCCCCAATCCGATCACCGGCCAGTTCGCCCGGCGCGAGAACGACTATCTCAAGGGCCTCAATTCCGAGCAGCGCGAGGCCGTGCTGACCACGGAAGGGCCGCTGCTCGTTTTGGCCGGCGCCGGTACCGGCAAGACCCGCGTGCTGACGACGCGGATCGGGCACATCCTCACCACCCGCAAGGCGCGCGCCAGCGAAATCCTCGCGGTGACCTTCACCAACAAGGCCGCCCGCGAGATGCGCGATCGCGTCGGCCGCCTGGTCGGCGCCGGCGTCGAGGGCATGCCGTGGCTCGGCACGTTTCACTCGATCGGCGCCCGCATTCTCCGCGCGCCACGCCGAACTGGCGGGCCTCACGTTCGGACTTCACCATCCTCGATACCGACGACCAGATCCGGCTGATCAAGCAGCTGCTCACGGCAGAAAACATCGACGAGAAGCGCTGGCCGGCGCGCGCCTTCGCCGGCATGCTCGACAACTGGAAGAACCGCGGCCTGCTGCCCGCCGATGTGACTGCCCGCCGAAGCGGGAGCCTTCGCCAACGGGCGCGCCAAGACGCTCTACGCCGACTACCAGGCACGGCTGAAGACGCTGAACGCCGTCGATTTCGGCGACCTGCTGCTCGAGAACATCCGGCTGTTCAGGCGAGCATCCGGACGTGCTCGCGGACTACCATGCGCGGCTACCGCTACATGCTCGTCGACGAGTACCAGGACAGCAACGTCGCGCAGTATCTCTGGCTGCGGCTGCTGGCGCAGGGCCGGCCGGCGAGTGAGGCCAATGTCTGCGTCGTCGGCGACGACGACCAGTCGATCTATGGCTGGCGCGGCGCCGAGGTCGACAACATCCTCCGCTTCGAGAAGGATTTTCCGGGCGCCAAGGTGATCCGGCTCGAGCGCAACTACCGCTCGACCAGCAACATCCTCAGCGCCGCCTCGCACCTCATCGCGCACAATGAGAGCCGGCTCGGCAAGACGCTGCAGACCGATGTCGGCGAGAAGGGCGATCCGGTCGGCGTCACCTCGGTCTGGGACAGCGAGGAAGAGGCGCGCATGATCGGCGAGGAGATCGAGCAGCTCCAGCGCCACGGCAGCAAGCTCAATGACGTCGCGATCCTCGTTCGCGCCTCCTACCAGATGCGCGAGTTCGAGGAGCGGTTCATCACGCTCGGCCTCAATTATCGCGTCATTGGCGGCCCGCGCTTTTACGAGCGGCGCGAGGTCCGCGATGCGCTCGCCTATCTGCGGCTGGTTTCCAATCGCGTCCGACACGCTGGCCTTCGAGCGCATCATCAACGTGCCGAAGCGCGGCATCGGCGACTCCACCATCAAGACGCTGTTCGACACGGCGCGGGCGACCAACCAGCCGCTGCTTGCCGCGACGCGCACCCTGCTCGAGACCGAGGAGCTGAAGCCGAAGATGCGCACCACGCTGCGCGACCTCATCGCGCAGTTCGACAACTGGAGCGAGCGGGCGCGGACCATCCCGCAGGCCGAGCTCGCCCAGCAAATCCTCGACGAGAGCGGCTATACGGCGATGTGGCAGGCCGACAAATCGCCGGACAGCCCCGGCCGGCTCGAGAACCTCAAGGAGCTGGTCAACTCGATGGCCGAGTTCGAAACGCTCGGCGGCTTCCTCGAGCACATCGCGCTGGTGATGGACCGCGACACTCCGAGGCGCAGGACGCGGTGTCGATCATGACGCTGCACTCGGCCAAGGGGCTGGAGTTCGACACGGTGTTCCTCCCCGGCTGGGAGGAAGGCCTGTTCCCGAGCCAGCGCACCATGGACGAGCTCGGCCGCGCCGGCCTCGAGGAAGAGCGCCGCCTCGCCTATGTCGGCATCACCCGGGCCAAGAAGCGGGCGCGGATTTCGGTCGCGCAGAACCGGCGCGTGCGCGGCCTCTGGCAATCGGCCCTGCCCTCGCGCTTCCTCGACGAGCTGCCGCCCGAGGCCGTCGAGGTCAAGGACACCGGCTCCGGCTATGGCGGCTACGGCTATGGCGGGCGCACCTCGTCGCGCTTTTCGACCGCCGACCCGTTCGACAGCGTCTACGAAACCCCCGGCTGGCAGCGCGCCCGCGCCCAGGCCAAGGACCGGAAGGGCGGCGGCCCGCTGACCATCGACGGCGACCTCGTCGCGCGCTCGACCGACAACGGCCGCGGCAGCACCTATGGCGTCGGTGAAAGGGTGTTCCACCTGAAGTTCGGCTACGGCCGGATCGAGAGCGTCGAGGGGAACAAGCTCAGCATCGATTTCGAGAAGGCCGGGAAGAAGAAGGTGCTCGATAGCTTTGTGAGCAAGGGGTGACCACGACCTTCTCGACTCTGTGTCATTCCCGCGAATGCGGGCTTTCAGGTAGGATAAACGGACGTCCGAACGGCCGGCCTGGATTCCCCGCCTTCGCGGGAATGACACCGTGTGGTGACAATTCCCTCGAACTCTTGCCTCTCGACGCGCAGCTACCCCTGCGGCGTCACCACTTCCTGCACGCGCGGCCGATCCAATCCCAACCGGTGTTCGCGGTAGATGATGAAGAGGCCGGAGCCGACGACGATCAGCGCGCCGACCAGCATGAAGGGCGTCGGCACGTCGCCGAAGAAGGCGTAGCCGATGATCAGCGAGAAGATCAGCGAGGTGTATTCGAACGGCGCGACCACGCTCATTTCGGTGTGGCGGTAGCTCTCGGTCAGCAGCACCTGCGCGATGCCGCCGCAGAGGCCCGCGCCGACGAGGCACGCGGCGATGATCGGGCTCGGCATCACCCAGCCGAAGGGGATCGTCGCGAGCGAGATCAGGCTCGACGAGCCGAGAAAGTAGAGCACGATCGTCGCCGAGCGCTCGGTGCGGACGAGACGGCGCACGAGGATCTGCGCCACCGCGCCGATCGTCGCGGCGAGGATCGAGGCGACGACGCCGATCGCCGCCGCGTTGTCGACGCCCGACTGGAATAGCGTGAAGGTCGGCCAGGCGATGACCACCACGCCGGCGAGGCCGATGATCACCGCGGCCCAGCGATAGAGCCGGACCTGCTCGTGAAAGAAGATGGCGCTGAGGATGACGATGACGAGCGGCATCATGTAGGCGATGGTCACCGCTTCCGGCAGCGGCAGCCGGGTCAGCGCGAAAAAGCCGAGCCCCATCGAGACCGTGCCGACGAAGCCGCGCCAGAGCTGGTTGCCGAGCGCATTGGTGCGGATGCCGTCGCGGAACTGCCCGGTCGCCGCGAGGAACACCAGCACCGGCGGAAGACCGAAGAACGAGCGGAAGAACACCAGCTCGCCGGCTGGAATATCCGATGACGCCTTGAGCAGGCTCGACATGACCAGAAAGATCAGCACCGAGCTGACCTTGAAAGCGATGCCGACGAGAGGGCCCCGCGCGACCGGCAATGGGGTGGGGTTCATCTGCGATTCCGGCGCGGAACGACCAAGGGCGCCGGGCGAGAGATTAGGCGGGTGAGGCAGCGATGCCAACGGAGATTCCCGCTTTGCGGAAATGACGCTGGTGGGGCGGGACGCGTCCTCCAACACCGCTGTCACCCCAGCGGAAGCTGCGGGCCATCTATCGTTCGGCGCGAGAGGGGATTTGGGTCCCTGCTTTCGCAGGGATGACAGCTGGTGGGTCGGTAGTGACAGCTGGTGGGTGGCAAGAGCTCGCTCAACGCAGGCGGGAGTTGAACCTGCGGGCGCCTCATGATCTATGGCCCCGCGGTATTTTTGGAGCATTTTTCATGCGACGTTCTGTTTCTGCAATTGCCCTTTTCCTTGCCCTGTTTTCACCCGCGATCGCCGCACCGACCCCCGCCCCGAAAGGTCCGGTCGATCTGTCGCGCGCACGCTGCGAAAGTCCCAAGGTCATCGCTCACATCAAGGCGGTGCTGCCCACCATGCAGGTAGCGGGCGGACGCGCGTTCCTGTCGACCTTCCTCGGCGACAACGGCAATCTCACCGCGACCACGCTCGATGCCAGCAAAGACCAGCTCGACTGCCGCATCACGGTGAGCTTTCTCATCCGCGGCTCATCCCAGACGATGGCAGGCAAGTGGACCGTCCGCGCCCTGCCCGACGGCCGTATCCGGGAATCCTGGGACGGCGGCTACTGACCGCTTGGCACCGGAGCGACGTCGCCGCGGGCGGCGTCGCCACAGGCGCGCGATTAGGGAGCAGGAATGCGCCGGGCCGCGATTGACTTCGCTCCCCTCGCCGGCAACATCGCGCCCATGACCATCCGCCAGCTCTCTGCGCCGCTCACGCGCGACCAGGCCTTTGCCCTCGTCGACGCGGTGATGGAAGCGGACGGGCTTGCCCTCACCGCCTCGGCGCACGAGGACGAAGCGACCGGCGAATGGGTGTTCGAGGCGACCACGGAAATGCTGCCCGATCTCAACGCCTTCGTGGCGCTGGCGCAGGGCCGGCTCGGTGGCGAGGTGGGCTTCACCATCACGCCGGTGGACCCGGAGGTGAACTGGGTCGCCAAATCGCTCGAAGGACTGCGGCCGGTCGAGGCCGGCGGGGTCTATGTCTATGGCAGCCACGATCCGGCGCCGCCCGCCGGCGGAGCAATCCCGATCCGGATCGACGCGGCGCAGGCCTTCGGGACCGGCCACCATGAAACGACGACCGGTTGCCTCGAGGCGATCGACATGCTGCTCAAGCGGCGGCGGCCGAGGACGATGCTCGACGTCGGCACCGGCACCGGCATCCTCGCGATCGCGATCGCCAAGCGCACGCATCTGCCGGTAGTGGCAAGCGACATCGATCCGATAGCGACGCGCACCGCTGCCGACAACGCCGCGGCCAACGGCGTCGGCCGGCTGATCCGGCCGGTGACCGCGCCGGGGCTCAAGCATCGCGCGATCGCGACGCACGGGCCCTATGAGCTGATCGTCGCCAATATCCTCTCGGGCCCGCTGGTGGCGCTGGCGCCGGCCATCGGCCGCGCCGCGGCGCACGGCGCGAACGTCGTTCTATCCGGGTTGCTGGTGACGCAGGCGCGCGCGAGTCGCCAATGCCTATCTTGCGCAAGGCCTGGTGCTGCGCCGCAAGCTCATTCGCGGCGACTGGGCGACGCTGGTTCTGGAGAAGCCGTAGCCGCAGGCAGCTCAGTTCGGCCGCTTGGTGATCGCGCCGATCAGCTGGAATTCGTTGCGACGGGCGATCTGGCGCGTGGCCTCGCGGCCGCGCGCGCTGAGCACGGCTCGAGCGAGCGAGTGAAATCGGGGCGGCTGAGATCGGTGGTCATCGGCAAGTCTTTCGTAAGTCTGAGGCTGGCCGCTGCTGCGACCAATGGCTAAATAGGCGCCAAGCACCACCGGGGAAAGGCGGCATCCGGCAGGCCTGCCATGCCCCTGCCGCAACCCGGCTTAACGAGAAATAAACATGGCGATCAATGACTTCGGCCCCGCACGCTTCCAGACGCTTCGTCACCAAAACGTCACCCAAGACCGTCGCGCCGCGCCTCAAGGCGTTGCGCGCGGCGATCGCCGAGGCGGGGCTCGATGCCTTCCTCGATTCCCCGCGCCGACGCGCATCGCGGCGAATCGGTGCCCGAGAGCGAGGCACGGCTGGCGTATGTGACGAGCTTCACGGGCTCGGCGGGCATTGCCGTCGTCGGACCCAAGACGGCCGGCGCTGCTGGTCGATTCGCGCTACACGCTGCAGGCGCCGATCGAGACCGACACGCAGACTGGTCACAGTGATCGAGACGGGCCAGGGCGCGGTCGACGCGCGGATCGGCGACTTCGTGCCGAAGGGCGGGCGGCTGGGTTTCGATCCGTGGCTCCATACGCCCGGCGAGATCAAGGAGCTGGGCGAAAAGCTCAGGGGCAAGGCGACGCTCGTGCCTTCGCGCAATCTCGTCGACCAGATCTGGACCGACCGGCCGACGCCGCCCCTGTCGGCGGTCGAGTTCCTCGGCGGCAACCGCGCCGGGCGCGCGCCGGCGGAGAAGCTCACCGAGCTGCGCAAGTCGCTCGCGGAGGAAGGCGCCGACCTGGTGGTGCTGACCCTGCCGGAATCGATCAACTGGCTCTTCAACATGCGCGGACGCGACGTGCCGAACGTGCCGGTGGTCCTCGGCTTCGCTCTGGTGCCGCAAAAAGGCCAGCCGACGCTGTTCGTCCACCGGCTCAAGATGACGCCCGATTTGCGCAAGGGACTCGCGGGCATCGCCAAGGTGCGCTGACGTGGACGAGCTGATGGCAGATCTCGCGACGCTCGGCGCGGCCGGCAAGCGCGTCTGGATCGACCCCGCCACGCGCGCCGCTCGCGCTGGTGCGGCGCGCTGGGCGACGCGCCGCTCATCGAAAAGCGTGACCCGGTGCTCCTGCCGAAATCGAAGAAGAACGACGCCGAGATCGGCGGCATGAAGGAGGCGCACCGGCTCGACGGCGTGGCGCTGGCCAAATTCCTCCGCTGGTTCGATGCCGAGGCGCCCCAGGGCAAGCTCACCGAGATCGGCATCGTCGAGGCGCTCGAGCATTTCAGACGCGAGGAGCCGAGCTGCGTCGATGCAAGCTTTGACACGATTTCTGGATCGGGGCCGAACGGCGCGATCATCCACTACCATGTGGACGAAAAGTCGAACCGCGTGCTGAAGCGCGGCGAGCTGATGCTGCTCGATTCCGGCGCGCAATATCTGAGCGGCACGACGGACATCACGCGCACCCTGTTCACCGGCAAGGCGAGCGCCGAGGAGAAGGACCGCTATACGCGCGTGCTCAAAGGCATGATCGCGCTGTCGACGGCACGCTTCCCGCGCGGCACGACGGGTGCCCAGCTTGACGTGCTGGCGCGGCAGTTCCTGTGGGCCGACGGCGTGACCTACAGCCACGGCACCGGCCACGGCGTCGGCGCCTTCCTCAGCGTGCACGAAGGGCCGATCGGATTTTCACCGCGCTACACAGCGACCGCTCTCGAGCCGGGGCATGATCATCTCCAACGAGCCCGGCTACTACAAGGCCGGTGCCTATGGCATCCGGATCGAGAACCTGGTTCTGGTGGTCGAGAGCGGGATCGGCGACGGCAAGTTCCTGGAGCTCGAGACACTGACGCTGTGCCCGATCGAACTCAGGCTGATCGACGAGAACTTGCTGCTGCCGCACGAGCGCGACTGGCTCAACGCCTACCACAAGCGCGTGTTCCGCGAGATCGGCGGCGAGCTCAAGGGCGACGACAAGGCGTGGCTGAAGGAGGCGACGCGGGGCATTTAGCAATCAGGCTCGCCTTGCCACTGGGTGTCATCCCCGCGAAAGCGGGGACCCATCGACCGGCCCGCGCGAAACGAGAGGTGGATTCCCGCCTTCGCGGGAATGACACCGGGGGCGGAACCGACGTCAGGCGTCAACCCGCCCCAACCCGGAGGAGAGCGCGCGGGCTATCAGTCCAGCGGACCCGACATGATCGTCTTCAGCGAGTACGGATTGTCCTTGCGGTGCGAGACCACGTCGTCGATCTTCCATCCGCCGGCTTCCTTGACGAGGGTGAAAGTCAGGTCCTCGGCGTCGTCGAAGTTCTTGAAGGTCACCTCCTCGGTCGCCGTGACGCCGTCGATCTTCGGCTCGCCAATCTTGAGCGCGGTGATCTGAAATCCTGCCCGTCGACATAGGGGTCGAAGTCGAGCCGCCCAACCTCGCCCTTGGCCTCTTTCGTATCGCGCGCGAACAGCGCGTTGAGCGCCTTCGAGCGGAACGGGGTCTCGTCCCACTTGCTCCAGTCGAAGGAGTCGCCTTTCAGATAGGGCGCGTAAAGCGCCGTGAGCAGCGCCTTCGGCGTGTCGTAGGCGAAAGCCGGAGCGGCGCCGAGGGCGAGAAGCATGAGGACAAGGGCGGTGCGGCGCATGGGGAACTCGTGGGGCTGATCAACGATGCGCCCCTTTAGCCCGTCGATTTCGAACGCAGGATGAACGGCTAGGCCTTGACCATCGCGAGCCACCCGTCTTCGTCGATGACGCGGACGCCGTGCTTCTCGGCTTCGGCGAGCTTGCTGCCAGCGCCGGGACCCGCAACCACGATATCGGTCTTGGCCGAAACGCTGACCCGGCGACCTTGGCGCCCAGCCGCTCGGCCATCGCCTTGGCCTCGCCGCGCGTCATCTTTTCGAGGCTGCCGGTGAACACCACGGTCTTGCCGGCGACCTGCGAATGTGGCGGAGACGGTGACGACGTAGGGCTTGCGGCTTGACCTGCTTGAGCAGCGCCGTCGAGCACGTCGTCGTTCCGCTCATTGCCGAAGAAAGCGACGCAGCGCCTCGATCACCGTATCGCCGATGCCGTCGACCGAGGGGAACACGGCGTGCGGATCGTCAGCGTGCGCCGCCGTCTCCTTGCCGACGCGGATGAACTCCTCGATCGTGCCGAAGGTCTTGGCCAGCACCGCCGCGGTGGTCTCGCCGATGTGGCGGATGCCGAGCGCGAAGATGAAGCGGTCGAGTTCCGGCTCGCGCCGCGCGTCGATCGCGGCAAAGAGCTTGTCGAGGCCCTCATAGGTGCGCTCCTCGGCGCTGCAGCACCTTCTTGCGCGCCTTGCCTGAGGCCGCCTCGCGCAGCCGCGCCTGCTCCTCGCGCCGCTCGGACAGCGCCTGCTTGCACCGCGGCGCGGCGCTCCTTGAGCGTGAAGATGTCGGCGGCGGTCTTGATCAGGCCGGCGTTGAAGAAGAGGTCGATGTTCTCGGCGCCGAGGCCCTCGATATCCATCGCGTCGCGCGCGACGAAATGCCGGAGCCGCTCCACCGCCTGCGCGGCGCAGATCAGCTCGCCGGTGCAGCGGCGGCGCGAATCGTCCTTGCCGGTCTTCTCGTTGAGCTCGCGCACCGCCGGCGAGCCGCAAACCGGGCAGACATGCGGAAACTCGTAAGGCTTGGCGCATCTTCGGCCGCTTGTCGAGCACCACCTCGACGATCTGCGGGATGACGTCGCCGGCGCGCTGGATCACCACGGTGTCGCCGATGCGGATGTCGATCCGCTCGCCGCGGATCGGCTGCGCCATTGCTGTCGAGGCCCTTGATGTAGTCCTCGTTGTGGAGCGTGACGTTCTCGACCGTCGACGCCGCCGACCGTCACCGGCGTCGAGCCGCGCCGACCGGCGCGAGCGTGCCGGTGCGGCCGACCTGGATGTCGATGTGGCGCAGACGGTCGGTCGCCTGCTCGGCCGGAAATTTGTGGGCGACCGCCCAGCGCGGCTCGCCGGTGACGGTGCCCCAGCGCCGCTGCAGGTCGAGCCGGTCGAGCTTGTAGACGACGCCGTCGATGTCGTAGCCGAGCGACGAGCGCTGCGCCTCGATGAGCGCGGTACTGCGCGAGCAGCTCCTCGACCGAGCGTCGCGCGCACCATCAGCGGGCTGACGCTTGAAGCCCCAGTCGCCGAATTTCTGCACCGCATCGTACTGCGTCGGCGCCGGATCTTCGCTCGCGGCGCCCCAGGCATAGGCGAAGAATTTGCAGCTTGCGGCTGGCGGTGACCGACGGGTCCTTCTGGCGCAGCGAGCCGGCCGCGGTGTTGCGCGGATTGACGTAGTCCTGCCCGCCGGCGGCGGCCGAGCGCGCCTTCAGCGCCTCGAACTCGGCGTAGGTCATGTAGACCTCGCCGCGGATCTCGATGACCTCCGGCCAGCCCTTGCCCTTGAGCTTGTGCGGGATGTCGGCGATGGTCCTGAGGTTCGCGGTGATGTCCTCGCCGACCGTGCCGTCGCCGCGCGTCGCGCCCTGCACGAAAACGCCGTTCTCGTAGCGCAGCGAGGCCGAGAGCCCGTCGATCTTGGGCTCGGCGGTGAACACCAGCTCGAGGTCCTTGTCGCGCTCGAAGAAGCGCTTGCCGCGCTCGGCGAAGTCGATGACGTCCTGGTCGGTGTAGGCCTTGGCGAGGCGACAGCATCGGCACGGCGTGCCGGACCTTGGCAAAGCCCTCGACCGGCGCGCCCGCGACCTTGTCGCTGAGGCTGTCGGGCCGCTTCAGCTCGGGAAAGGCGCGCTCGATCGCCTGGTAGCGGCGCTTCAGCGCGTCGTAGGCGGCGTCGGTCATCTCCGGCGCGTCGTTCTCGAAATAAGCCGGTCGGCCTCGCCCAGCGCCTCGTGCAGCCGGTCGAGCTCGGCGCGCGCCTCGTCTTCGCTGAAGCTCTCGACTTCGCGCGGCGTCGCGTCATGCGACGTCCGACAGCAGCTTGCCCGCGGCCGCGCGGGCCTCCGCGGTGATCGTCGCGCCGGCCAGCATGCGCGCCATCTCTTCCTTGCGCGCGCGCGCCGTCGAGCGGCCGGACGTGGGTGCGCGACGAACGCGCCCTCCGTCGATCGCCTGCTTTTCGATGAACAGGTGCGCATCGGCGCGCGCCGCGACCTGCGGCGCGTGCGTGACGGTCAGCACCTGCACCTTGGTCGGAAAGCCGCTTCAGCCGGCGGCCGATGGCGTCGGCCACGGCGCCGCCGACGCCGGTGTCGATCTCGTCGAAGATCAGCACCGGCGCCGAGCCGCGATCGGCCAGCACGACCTTGAGCGCGAGCAGGAACCGGCTGAGCTCGCCGCCCGAGGCGACCTTCATCAGCGGACCCGGCGAGCGTGCCCGGATTGGTCTGCACGTGAAAGGCGATGCTGTCGAAGCCGGTCGCGGCGACGCGCGTCTCGTCCACCTGCTGGTCGACGATGAATTTCGCAGCGCCGAGCTTCAGGTCCGGCAGTTCGGCCTCGACGGCCTTGCTCAGCGCCTTGGCCGGCCTTGGTCCGCGCCGGCGCTGAGCTTGCGCGCCGCCTTGAGATAGGCCTCGCGCGCCGCGGCGGCAGCGGCCTCGAGCCGCGCGAGCGCCGCCTCGCCGCTTTCGAGCGCGTCGAGCTCGGCCGCGTATCGCGCCAGCACCGCCGCCAGCTCGTCGACGATGCACGTGATGCTTGCGCGCGGCGGCACGCAGCGCAAACAGCCGGCTCTCGACCGCTTCGAGCTCGTCGGGATCGAACGCCATGTCGCGCTTCAGCGCTCTCGACGGCCTCCTCGGCGCGGTCGAGCGCGGCCAGCGTTCCGTCGAGCGCCTCGACCAGCGGCGTGAACACCGCCATGCCGCCGTCGACCTTGCGCATCAGCCGGCGCATCAGCGCCGGCCAGCGCCGGACCCGGCGCGTTCGGCCCGGACAGCATCTCGTCGGCATCGCGGACCTCGTCGGCCGCCTTTTCGAGCTGCATCAGCCGCGCCCGCCGGTCGGCGAGCGCCTCCTCCTCGCCGGCCTCGGGAGCGAGCGCCGCGAGCTCCTCGACGACGTGCCGCGCATAGTCCTCGCGCGCCGCGGCCTCCGCGATCAGCCGCCGCTGCTCGGCAACCGCGGCGTCGGCGGCGGTCAGCGCGGCGTGCGCGTCGCGAACCGCGCGCGACCTCCGCGTCGAGGCCGCCGAAGGCATCGAGCAGCGCACGGTGCGTCGCGGCATCGACCAGCGCGCGATCGTCGTGCTGGCCGTGGATTTCGACGAGCTGCCGGCCGATCGCCTGCATCAGCCCGGCGCCGACCGGCTGGTCGTTGATGAAGGCGCGGGTGCGGCCGTCGGCGTACTGCACGCGCCGCATGATGAGCTCGGCGTCGTCGGCGATCTCGTTCTCGCGGAGCGCGACTCGCGCCGGATGATCGGCGGCGAGCTGCAGCACCGCGACCACCTGGCCGCTCTCCTGCCCGTGTGCGCACCAGCGCCGCATCGCCGCGGCCGCCGAGCGCCAGCGTCAGGGCATCGAGCAGGATCGACTTGCCCGCGCCGGTCTCGCCCGTGAGCGCGCGTCAGCCCGCCCTCGAGCCCGATATCGAGCTGGTCGATCAGCACGATATTGCGGACTGAAAGGGCGTTCAGCACTGGCGAGTCAGGCTCCGGACCGAGAGCGAACAAACTAGCAACGCCGGGCCGGATAATCCAGCCCGACCGCTGCGTTCTTGCGCTGCAACCTAGATGACGGGCGGCGGGACCGGCTTGCCCGAGTCGGCGGCGGTGCGGTGACCGGCGCCTGCGGGGCGCTGATGGCCGCCGCGAGCGTGCTCTGCGTGTTGATCTTGGGCTCGAGACCCTGCTTCTGCAGCAGATCGTAGGCCTCCTTGTACCAGGAGCTCGACGGGTAATTGTGGCCGAGCACCGCGGCGGCGGTCTGTGCCTCCGACGACAGACCGAGCGACAGATTCGCATTCGGTCAGCCGGAACAGCGCTTCCTCGATATGGCTCGAGGTCTGGTAGTGGTCGACCACGTTGCGGAATCGGTTGATCGCCGCCGCATACTGCCCGTTGCCCTCGTAATAGCGGCCGACCGACATTTCCTTGCCGGCGAGCTGGTCGATGGCGATCGCCATCTTGTCCGCGCGCGTCCTTGGCGTAGTCGGACTTGGGATAGTTCGTAGATCAGCAGCGTGTAGGTGTCGATCGCGTTCTGCGTCGTCCTGCTGGTCGCGCGTGATGTCGGTCATCTGCGCGAAATAGGCGGTGCCCTTGAGGAAGAGCACGTAGGGCATCTGGTCCGAAGACGGGAACAGCGCGATGTAACGATCGGCGGCGAGTGATCGCGTCGGGGAACTGGCCCATGCGGTAATTCGCATAGGTCTCCATCAGCTTCGCCTTCTCGTTGTAGTCCGAGTAGGGATGCTGCCGCTCGAGCTTCTGGAGGTCGTGACGGCCGTGTTGTAGCGCTGCTCGTCCATGTCCGTGAGCGCGGACTGGTAGAGCGTATCGGGCGGGATGATCGGCTCGTCCTTGATCTTGGTCGGCCCGAACATCGAGCAGCCGGCGAGCAGGGCCGCAAACGACACCGCAACTGAGCCGACCGCTGCGACTCGGCCGCCGACCCGCAGACGCCGCAAATTCAGTCTTGCTCACGAAACGCCCCGCCCTAATCGATTGCGCACCTTAGCACCGCCGCGCGGCCTAAGCATCAAATCCATCAAAACTGTGACGGGTCAGCCGACCGCGCGGATGTAGGGCCGGACTTCGAGGCCGTCCGGCATGTCGTTGAGCGCGTCGTAGCCGAGCGGCAGATCCTCGGCGGAGACGACCTCGTAGTTCGCTTCGCTCGCAAACAGGCCGTGCAGCACCAGCGCGTTGAGCGCGTGGCCGCCCTTGTAGGAGCGGAAGCGGCCGTAGATCGGCAGGCCGCAGAGCGCCAGATCGCCGATGGCATCGAGCAGCTTGTGGCGGACGAACTCGTCCTCGTAGCGCAGGCCGCCCGGATTGAGGATGCGGTCCTCGTGCACGGTGATGGAATTGTCGAGCGAGGAGCCCAGCGCGTAGCCGGCCTGGCGCAGAATCTTGGCATCGCGCACGAAGCCGAAGGTGCGGGCGCGCGAGACGTCGTTGAGATATTTGCGCGGCGTCCAGTCGAAGATCATGCGCTGGCGGCCGATGACCTTGCTGTCGAAATCGATCTCGAGGTCGAGCAGGCGGCCATTGTACGGCTCGAGCGCGGCGGAGGCCTCGTTGTTGCGGACCAGCACCTGCCGCATGATCTTGATGTAGCGGCGCGACTTGCCCTGGATTTCGAGGCCGACGCGCATGATGCCCTTCGGCGAAGGGCGCGGCGCTGCCATCGAGGATCGGACATTCCGGCCCGTCGACGGTCAGCAGCGCATTGTCGACGCCGAGCCCCGAAAGTGCCGAGATCACGTGCTCGACGGTCGCGACCGAGACGCTGTCGCCGAGATCGATGGTGGTGCAGAGCGTGGTGCGGGTGACGCGGGCGAAATGGACCGCCACCGGTCCGACGATCGAGCCGTCCTCGAAACGGCGCTGGATCCTGATAGCCGCTGTCGGCGCGGCGCCGGATCGATGGTGAGGGTAACGGGCAGCGCCGGAATGAACGCCGAACCCACTGAACTCGAGCGCACCGCCAACGGTGCGCTGCCGCGCCGACAGGTTCTGCATGAACTACGTCTCCGACCCCTAGACCGAGACACGTCTTAACCAAAAACAAACCGGCGCGGAAGCGCGCCGGTTGAAGCTTCAACTGCCCAATCGCAGACGGTCTTCAGCCGTGCTTGCGAAGGAAGGACGGGATCTCGATCTGCTCCTTGCAGCGGCTGCCGGACGACCGTGCGGGTCGAGCTGCCCGGCCGCACCCTCGATGAGCGCTGAGAAGTCCCGGAATTCCGGGCCGTTCCGGCCTCGATCGCACTGCGCGCGGCCGCATCGTCGCTTGGCCGAATAGGGCGGTTTCGTCGATGCGCCGGATGCTGCTGCGGACGCAGGCCGAGACCCACATTGGAGGCCAGCCGTCTTGAACAAAGCGCGGGCATTTCGGGGCTCCGGATCGTGTCGTTCTTCGGCCGCCAGTGTCTTCCGCGCAACAGCCGGAAGCTCCTCGGTACGGGGCATCCGGCGCTGCGGTCGGGACGCTCGGCGTGCGAGGGTACGTAGACGCTCGGAATCGGCTGTTCGGCGGCGCGAATCGGCTCCTCGAGCGGCTCGTGCGCGGCGCTCGGAATGTAGGGCTCGACCGTCACGCCGTCGTCGTGCTCGTAGGCCTGCTGCAGCGGCTGATGCTGCGTGATGGCCTCGGCCACGGCCTGCCGGACGTCGGCCTCGAACTGCTGGCACCGTGCTGGACCGGCTGCGGCGGCGCCTGCGCGACGCGCGGCGCCTGCGCGTCGAGCGGCGCGCGGGTCGGTGACTGGCCTTCATCGGCTCGAGCGCCTGAACCATCGTTGCGTCGGTGCCGGTCGCAACGACCGACGACGCGGATCGTGCCCGGTCATCTCGGGATCGTAGGTCGCGCCGAGAATGATGTTGGCGTCGGCATCGACTTCCTCGCGGATGCGGCTCGCCGCCTCGTCGACTTCGTAGAGGGTGAGGTCCGGACCGCCGGTGATCGAGATGAGCAGGCCCCTCGCCCCGTGCATCGACACGTCGTCGAGCAGCGGATTGGCGATCGCCGCTTCGGCGGCGTGCCGCGCGCGATCCTCGCCCGAGGCCTCGCCGGTGCCCATCATCGCCTTGCCCATGCCGCGCATCACGGCGCGCACGTCGGCGAAGTCGAGATTGATGAGGCCTTCCTTGACCATCAGGTCGGTGATGCAGCGAGACGCCGGAGTACAGCACCTGGTCGGCCATCTTGAAGGCGTCGGCGAAGGTGGTCTTCTCATTGGCGACGCGGAAGAGGTTCTGGTTCGGAATGACGATGAGCGTGTCGACGTGGCGGTGCAGCTCGTCGATGCCGTCTTCGGCGAGCCGCATGCGGCGGTTGCCCTCGAACGTGAAGGGCTTGGTGACGACGCCGACCGTGAGGATGCCCTGCTCGCGTGCCGCCCGCGCGATCACCGGCGCCGCGCCCGTGCCGGTGCCGCCGCCCATGCCCGCGGTGATGAACACCATGTGCGAGCCGCGAGAGGTGGTCGTTGATCTCGTCGAAGCTTTCCTCGGCCGCGGCGCGCCCGACTTCCGGATGCGAGCCCGCGCCCAGACCTTCGGTCACCGAGACGCCGAGCTGGATGATGCGTGGCGATTTGCTGAGCGCGAGCGCCTGCGCATCGGTGTTGGCGCAGACGAAATCGACCCCGTCCAGGCCCGACGCGATCATGTTGTTGACGGCGTTGCCGCCGGCGCCGCCCACGCCGAAAACCGTGATGCGGGGCTTCAATTCCTGGATGTCGGGAATGGCGAGATTGATTGGCATGGAGGGCCCCAGGGGACGGCGGATGGCACCATTGTTAGTCGCCAATTCGTTAACCGGACCCTAACAATTGGGACCAATCCGTTAACGCGCCACGCATTTTGCAAGCCCGCTGCGGGCTGACTTTAGGTTGGCGTTAACCATACGGCCGGGGCGCGCAAGCGTCTGCGGCGGCGTGACAATCAGGCCTGGACAGGCTCCGCGAGGGACCGTTCCGGCCAGCGATACGCTGCCGCCCCCGCTGCAACCAGCAGCCCGAACAGAATCAGGCTGCCAACTCCTGCCGCCAAGCCCATGGCGTGGGCCACAAATCCGATGATCGGCGGGCCGATGAGAAAGCCCAGCAGCCCGCCCGTCGCCAGCCAGGTGACGGCGGTCCCGGCAGCAATGCCGGGTATCCGTGATCCGGCACTGATGAGGATGGGATAATTGTTCGCCGCGCCGGCCGCGAGAACGGCGAAGCCGAGCGGGCTCAGGGCCGGCCACGGCGACAGCACGACGATTGCGATACCCAGCGCGATCGAGACGCCGCCCAGCAGCACCACGCGCTGGTCGCCGAGCCGGGCGACCACCGGTCCGCCGGCGAAACGCGCCGCCGTCATCACCAGGGCGAAGGCGGCATAGCCGCTGCTCGCGATGAAGTCCGGCAGATGCCGGACCGTCGCGAGATAGAGCGCGCTCCAGTCACCCACCGCGCCTTCCGACATGTCGCAAAAAAAGCAGAGTGCCGACAGCACCACCACTGCTGCGACCGGGAAGGCCAGGCCCCGGCGCTCGACGATCTTGGTTGCCGGGTGCGGCGCGGCCTTCAGATAGAACGGCGCGAGCGCGAATGAGGCGATGAACGCGAGGATGGCAATGGCGACGGCCCCTCGCCCGTCGGCAAAGCCGAAGGCGTAGATCGGGCTGGCGAGAGCCGCCCCGGTGAGCTGGCCGAGGCTGAAGAAGCCGTGGAACGAGGACATCACCGGCTTTCGCGCGGCGCCTTCGACTTCGGTGGCCTGCGTGTTGATCGCGACATTGGCCGACCCGCCAATTGCGCCCCAGAGGAAGGTGCCGACGAACAGGATCGGCAGGTTCGGCGCGAGGATCGGCAACAGCACGATCAAGGTTGCGAGCGGCACGAGGACGATTGAGGCGCGTCGCGAGTCGACCCGCGAGATCAGCCACCCGGTAATCGGCTGGCCGACGAGTCCGCCAAGCCCGATGCTCAACAGCGCGAGGCCAAGCACCGCCGGATCGAGCGCAAGCCGCTGCGCTATGGCCGGGATGTGGATCGCCCACACGGCGAAGGAGAGGCCGAAAATGAAGAACTCCGGCCGATACCGCGCATCGGGCCTGTCGCACCCGATACGCGTCGAAGATCGACTGTTCCAAATCAGCCCCCGCGTCTGCGGGCGCACTATGCCCACGCCGAGGTGACGGGGGCAATCACTGAAATCGTTGACTTCAGAAGCTGGAGCGTAACCAGTTGCCGACGCGGGCGAAATAGCCGTCGGTGCCGGTGAGCTTGACCGGCTGGCACCGGGTCGGCGAATTCCTGGCCGCAGATCTGCGGGTAGATCAGCATGCCGCCGACCGTGGCGAAGGCCGGGCCGCGCGCCATTTCCGGCAGACCGGCGATTCCCATCGGCCGGCCGTTGCGGACGTTGCGGCCGAGCATCCGGCGCGCCACTTCCGGCAGGCCGGTGAGCTCGCTGCCGCCGCCGGTGAGCACGAACCGGCGGCCGCAGATGTCCATCATGCCCGTCGCCTGCATGCGGTCGCGAATGGCGGTGAGGATTTCCTCGACGCGCGGGCGAAGGATGCGCGTCAGATGCGAGCGCGGGATCATGCCCCGGCGCCTCGTCCGGCCCCGCCGCCGACCGGGACGATCGGGATCATCTCGCGCTCGTCGGCCTGGCCGGGCAGCACCGAGCCGTAGACCGTCTTCAGCCGCTCGGCGTCGGCGACCGACACCGAGAGCTGGCGGGCGATATCGAGGGTCAGGTGATGGCCGCCGATGGCGATGGCATCGCAATAGACCGGATGGCCGTCGGCGAAGACCGCGACGGTCGTCGTCGCGCCGCCGAAATCGATGACCGCGACACCGAGCTGCCGCCTCGTCATCGACGAGCGTCGACAGCCCGGAGGCGTAAGGCGTCGCCATCAGCGCTTCGATCTGCAGATGGCAGCGGTTGAGCACCAGCTCGATGTTGCGCATCGCGAGCGTCTCGGCGCTGATCACCGCGACGTCGACCGACGAGCTTCTCGCCGACGAGGCCGCGCGGATCGCTGCACGCCCTTCTGGCCGTCGATCGCATAGCCGATCGGCAGCGCGTGGACGATCGAGCGCTCGGGCCGGACGCGAGCGCTCGTTGACGGCGCGCAGCACGCGCTGCACGTCGGCCTTCTCGACCTCCTGCCCGCCCAGATTGACGGTCGCCGAGAACGTCTCCGAGCCGAGCCGGCCGGCCGTGACGTTGACGATCACCGACTGGACCGTGAGGCCAGCGGCGCGCTCGGCCATGCCGACGACGGTGCGGATCGCCTGCTCGGCCTGCGTCGAGATCGGTGATGACGCCGCTCTTGATGCCCGCCGACGCGCCATAGCCGAAGCCGATGACCTCGACGGTGTGGGTCCGGCCCGGCAGCGCCTTGCCCTCGGGCTTGCGGCGTCAGCCGCGCGATGACGCAGCAGATCTTGGTCGAGCCGATATCGAGCACGCGAAATCAGCGAGGTCCGGCCCGGCTGCACCGGCTTCAGCCGTGCGGTCATCATGTCGGTCATCATTGCGGTTTGCTCTCCGCGCGCGCTCTGCCGCGGTCTCGTATTCGGACGTCGCCCTTGGTGACGTGCGTGTTCTTCTTCTTGAAGTCGGCCCAGGCCTGCGCTGGCGAGATCGCCGAGCTTCAGCGACAGCATGCCCGGCACGCGCATGTCGATGACGGTCACGTCGCGATCGAGCAGCTGGTTCTGCTGCTGGTACATGGCGAGCTGGCCGAGCGCCTGCGCGACGCCGTTCTCCGGCAGCTCGCACGCGCAGGCCCGAATAGAAGATCAGGTCCCAGCGGCGCTCGCCGATCCGGCTCAGCGCCGCGAGATCGGCGGTGAGCTGCGGGATACTTGTCGAGCGCGTGGATCATCACCTTGGCGTCGTCGGCGGCGCCCTGCCCGACCACCAGCGGCAGCGCAGCGGAAGCTGCCGTCGTCGGCGACGATCGGGCTGCCGTCCTCATCGACGACCTAGGTCACGCCGCCGATGCGCCAGCGCGCCATCGGCACCTTCTCGACGACGCTGACACGTGAGGCTCGCCCGGATAAATCTTGCGGATCTTCGCGGACTTGACGGTCGGAATGGACTTCGATGCGCGAGAGCGCAGCGTCGGCATCGAAGTTGAGCGTCGAGGTCGTCGGGCGTGATCGCCAGCGCCTTGAGGATCGTCGGCCTCGCTGGTCAGCGACTGGCCGGTGATATCGATCTTGGAGATGCCGAAGCCGCGCACGGGCGAGCTCGCCCTGCGCCAGCTGCGACAGCGCCGATCCACCGCCGGCCGCGAGCTGGTCGCGCATCTCGTAGAGCGCCGATGCCGCCGACGCAGCGACGACGCCCGCAGCGATGCCGCGCAGCATCAGCTTGCGATGCAGCATCCAGGCGCGCGCCGAAACTCAGCCGGCGCGCCGGCGGGCGATGGCTCGAGCGGGACCGGAAGCTGGCGCGGATCGACAAGCTGGGCATCGGCGAAACCCTGGGCGCCTACCTGTTGCAACTCGCGTCCTCCACCATCCAGGCTGACCAGTTCCTCGAACGAATGGCCCGCAGACGCGGGCCTGTTCGGGGACCAGAGAAGTCTCGGTCATGCCTGGCTGGGTGTTGATTTCGAGGCAGACGAGCTCGCCGTCTTCGCCTGCCCGATCGTTGAAGCGGAAATCCGTCCGCGATACGCCCCGGCACCCAAGCGCAGCATGCGCCTTGAGGGCCATCTTCTGCACTTTGTCGTAAATTTTCGGTTGCACTCGGCGCCGGAACGATGTGCCGCGAGCCGCCAGCCGCGTATTTCGCCTCGTAATTGTAGAAGCTCGAGATCGGTGACGATCTCGGTGACGCCGAGCGCCACGTCGCCCATCACGGCGCAGGTGAGCTCGCGGCCGGGGATATAGCGCTCGACCATCAGCTCCTCGCCGCCCTTCCAGTCGGCGCCGAGGATTTCCTGCGGCGGATGCGCCTGGTCGGCCTTGACGATGAAGATGCCGATGGACGACCCGTCGGCGACGGGCTTCACCACATAGGGCGGCGGCATGACGTGCGCCCGGCCGACCTCGGCGCGCGAGGCGATCACATGGTCGGTCACCGGAATGCCGGCCGCCTTGAACATGATCTTGGCCTGGTGCTTGTCCATGGCCAGCGCCGAGGCCAGCACGCCCGAATGCGTGTAGGGGATGCGCAGGAACTCGAGCACGCCCTGCACCGTGCCGTCCTCGCCGTAGCGGCCGTGCAGCGCGTTGAACGCGACATCGGGCTTCAGGTCGCGCGAGCTGCTCGGCGATGTCGTAGCCGACATCGACCTCAGTGACGGTGTAGCCGGCATTGCGCAGCGCCTTGGCGCAGCCGGCGCCGGAACTCAGCGACACCTGCGCGCTCGTTGGACACGCCGCCCATGAGGACGGCGACGTGCTTGCCCATCACACCGCCCCGTGAACGGCTCGCCGTCCATGAACTCGCGCACTTCGCGGCCGGGGACGAAGTGGCCCATGCGGCGGACTTCCCAGCGGAGCTCGATGCCGTGTTTGTCGCGGACCTTCTGGCGGATCGTCTCGCCCACGCGTCTCGACCTCGAACGCGTCGGCCTCGCCCATGTTGATGAGGAAGTTGGAGTGCATCTCGCTCATCTGCGCGCGGCCGAAGGTGAAGCCGCGGCCGCCGGCCTCGTCGATCAGCTTCCAGCTCGAATGGCCTTCGGGGTTCTTGAAGGTCGAACCGGCGGTCTTGGCGCGCGTCGGCTGCGAGCTTTCGCGCCGCTCGGTGACGGCGCGCATCTCGGTCGAGGATCGTCTCGGGAGTCGCCGGCGAAGCCCTGATAGGTCGCCGAGGTGAACACCGCGCCGCGCGGCCCGTTCGACTTGCGATAGAGGTAGCCCATGTCGGCATTGGTGAGCGTCACGATCTCGCCGTGCGCGAGTCACCGCCCGCAGCTCGACCATGCGCTCGCGCGTTTCGGTCCTGTAGCAGCCGGCATTCATGTAGAGCGCGCCGCCGATGCCACCGGGGATGCCGCGATAGAACCAGAGTCCATCGATGCCGGCTTCGGCCGCGGCGGTCGCGACCTTGACGTCCGGCACCGCCGTGCCGACGCGAACGCGATGGCCGTCGAGAATCTCGATGCTGCCAAATCCCTTGGCCGGCAGCCGGATGACGACGCCGTCGAGGCCGCCGTCGCGGATCAAGAGGTTCGAGCCGAGGCCGATGACCGTCACCCTGATCTCAGCTGGCAGGTGCTTGAGGAAGAAGCCAGGTCCGCCTCGTCCGCCGGGCGGAAGAACAGCTGCGCCGGCCCGCCGACGCGCAGCGTCGTCATCTCGCCCAGCAGCTGGTTGGGGATCAGCGCGCCCCGCACCTCGGCGACCCAGGGCTGGAGCGACGGCAGCAGGTCGGGCCAGAGCGTTGGCTGTCGCTCATGGCAGCTCGGGCTCCTTGCCCATCAGCTTGCCGAGCTCGGCCGGCAGCGCGCCGCCCATTGCGTGATGTTGCCGGCGCCGAGCATCACCACATAGTCGCCCTCGGCGACGCGGCTCGCGAGCAGCGGCGCCAGATGCCTCGGGCCGATCGATGACGCGCGCGTCGCGATGGCCGCGCGCCTTGATGCGGGCACCAGCTCCTCATGCGTCACGCCCTCGATCGGCTGCTCGCCGGCCGCATAGACCGGCGCGACGATGACGGTGTCGGCGTCGTTGAAGGCGGTGGCGAAATCGTTGAACAGATCGTGGAGGCGCGATTAGCGGTGCGGCTGCACCACGGCGATGACGTCGCGCCTGCGTCGATTGCCGCGCGGCCTTGAGCACCGCGGCGATCTCGACCGGATGGTGGCCGTAGTCGTCGATGACGGTAACGCCGCCGACGATGCCGGTCTTGGTAAAGCGCCGCTTCACGCCGGAGAAGCCCGCGAGCCCCTTGCGGATCGCCTCGGCCGGCACCTTGAGCTGATCGGCGACGGCGATCGCCGCGGTGGCGTTGAGCGCGTTGTGCTCGCCCGGCATCGGCAGCGTCAGCCCCTCGATCCGCAGATGCGTCATGCGGATGCGGTCGCGGATTTCGACCGCGAAATGGCTCTGCGCCGTCGACGATCTCGAGATCGACCAGCCGCACATCGGCCTGCGGGTTGGGCCATAGGTGATGACGCGGCGGTCGCGCACCAGCCCGACCATCTCCTGCACGACCGGATGATCGGTGCACATCACCGCAAAGCCGTAGAACGGCACGTTCTCGACGAAGTTGAGGAACGCCTCGCTTGACGTGCTCGAAGTCGTGATAGTGGTCGAGATGCTCGGGATCGATATTGGTGACGATCACCACGTCGGCCGGCAGCTTGACGAAGGTGCCGTCGCTCTCGTCGGCCTCGACCACCATCCACTCGCCGCCGCCGAGCCGCGCATTGGTGCCATAGGCGTTGATGATGCCGCCATTGATGACCGTCGGGTCGTAGTTGGCCGCGTCGAGCAGCGTCGCGACCAGCGTCGTCGTCGTGGTCTTGCCATGCGTGCCGGCGATTGCAACGGAGTTCTTGAAGCGCATGATCTCGGCCAGCATCTCGGCGCGACGCACCACCGGCAGGCCGCGCGCCCGCGCCGCCGCCAGCTCCGGATTGCCCGTCTTGATCGCCGACGAGATGACGACGACCGCCGCGTCCCTGAGGTTGTCCGCCGACTGGCCGACCTCGACGTCGATGCCCATGGTCGCGCAGGCGCTGCACGTTGGCGCTGTCGGCGCTGTCGGAGCCGTGCACCTTGTAGCCCTGGTTGTGCAGGATTTCGGCGATGCCGCTCATGCCGATGCCGCCGATGCCGACGAAATGCACCGGGCCGATATTGCGCGGCATCTTCATTGTCGGTCTTCCCCCTGCACGAGCCCTTCGGCGAGATCGGCCAGCGTCTCGACCGCCTCGCGGCTGCCCGAGCGACTTGGCGGCGGCCGCGGCCGCTTTGCAAGCGCTGCCGGATCGCTCGAACAGCGCGGTCAAGCGAGTGGCGAGCGAAGGTGGCGAAAGCGTGGCCTGCTCCATGATCCAGCCCGCCGCCGGCGCGCATCGACGACCAGCGCGTTGTTCTTCTGGTCCGCGTCGATCGCGCCCGGCAGCGGCACGAGGATCGCCGGCCGGCCGATGCACGCGAGTTCGGCGACGGTGCGACGCGCCGGAGCGGCCGATGACCAGATGGCGTCGGCCATGCGCTCCGGCAGGTCGGTGAAGAACGGCTGCAGCTCGACGTTGACCTTGGCCTGCCGATAGGCCTCGGCGACGCGGTCGAGGTCCTCGGCCCGGCACTGCTGCACGAGGCGCAGACGCAGGCGCAGCAGCTTCGCGGCAGCAGCGCGATCGCCGGCGGCACCACGTTCGCCGAAGATGCGCGCGCCCTGGCTGCCGCCGAAGACGACGAGACGGATCGGACCGTCGTCGCCGAGCGGCGGATACGGCGTATCCGGCGACGGCGCGCACGCGATCGCGCACCGGATTGCCGGTGAGCACCGACCTTGCCCTCGAAGCCTTCGGCATGCGCGCGTCTTGCGCGAAGCTCAGCGCGAGCATGCTCGCGTAGCGGCGCGAGCGCGCGGTTGGCGCGGCCGATCACGGCATTCTGCTCGTGCAGGATGCCGGGCACGCCGCGCAGCCGCGCCGCGAGGAACGGCGGGACCGTCGGATAGCCGCCGAAGCCGACCACCGCATCGGCCTGGACTGCCGCCGAGCTTGCCGCCAGGCGACGGCGGTGCCCCAGCAGAATCTTGAGCGCCGCGCCGACGAACTTGACCGGGTTGCGGATCGAGGGCGTCGCCGATGGCACGATGTGCGTTTCGCGCGCCGGAAAGTTGTCGCCATAGCCGGCGACGCGATGGTCGGTCATCAGGTGGATGACGTGGCCGCGGCGGCGCAGCTCCTGCGCCAGCGCCATGGCCGGGAAGAGATGCCCTCCCGTGCCGCCCGCCATCAGGACGAAGATGCTCATTCGGCGGGCAATAGCAGCCGGCGCGCTGCCGACGATAGGCGCGGCAGGCCCGTCGCCATCCGCTCCTCGGGCCGCTTGCGGGTCAGCGCCAGCATCAGCCCCATGCCGAAGGCGATGGCGATGGTCGAGGTGCCGCCATAGGAAACGAACGGCAGCGTCATGCCCTTGGGCGGGATGAGGTTGAGGTTGACCGCGAGGTTGATCGCGCATTGCAGGCCGAACTGGATGCGCGAGCGTCGACGACCGCCAGCCGCGCGAACAGGCGTCTGCTGTTGCTGCGCGCCGCGAGAAGCGCGCGCAGCACGATGAAGCACGATCAGCGCCACGAGGCAGAGGCAGAACAGGATTCCAAACTCGCCGGCGGCGGCCGAGAACACATAGTCGGCATGCGCGTCGGGGATGACCTTCTTGGCCATCGACTCGCCGGGGCCGCGGCCGAACCAGCCGCCTTCGAGCAACGAGTTCAGCGCCTTGTCGACCTGATAGGTGTTGCCGCCGCCCTCGGGATTGAGGAAGGCGTCGATGCGCTTGGCGAAATGCGGGAACAGATAGTAGGCGCCGAAGAGGCCGCCGACCCCGACGCCCGAACAGCCCGAAGATCAGGAACCACGAGATGCCGGCGAGAAACAGCAGCCCGGCCCAGGTCGCAGAGCATCAGCGCGGTCTGCCCGATGTCGGGCTGCAGCAGCAGGCCGCCGACGATCGCGAGCATGATCAGCGTCGCGGCGACGCGCGGCGAGCATGCCCCGCTTCTGCATGCTCTCGGAGAACAGCCACGCCGCGATCACCGCATAGGCGGGCTTCACGAATTCCGACGGCTGCACGGTGTTGCCGAGCGAAGCTGACCCAGCGCTCGCGCGCCCTTGACCTCGACGCCGAGCTTCAGCGTCAGCCAGAGCAGCACGATCGAGACGACCAGCACGCCGAGCGCCGGAAGCGCGCCTGCCGGTGGGTCAGGAACGAGGTCGCCGAGCATCACCGGCAGCGCGAGCAGGTCGAACATCGCCTGGCGGATGATGAAGTGCCACGGGCTGAGACGCAGCCGCTCGGCAACCGGCGGGCTCGCGGCAAAGCTCAGCACCATGCCGACGGCCATCAGCAGGATCAGCGCCGACAGCAATTGCTTGTCGATCGTCCACCACCACTCGGCGATGGGAGTTTTGCGATCGCGTGCGAACATGAGCTTCAGCCGCCCGCCACGCGCGGCTCCCCTGACATGAGAGCCGTCAGTCTAGCGCGCGCGATGGTGAGCAAGGTGTGAGCAGCCGGACTTGCGGCCTGCGAGACTAGCGCAGTTTCAGCTCGCTCAGCCCGATCAGCGCCAGGACGAAGCGAAATGATCCAGAAGCGGATCACCACCTGGCTTTCGGTCCAGCCCAGCATTTCGAAATGGTGGTGGATGGGCGCCATCTTGAACACGCGCTTGCCGGTGAGCCTGAACGACAGGACCTGGACGATCACCGACACCGTTTCGAGCACGAACAGGCCGCCGACGATGGCGAGGACGATCTCGTGCTTGGTGGCGACCGCGATGGTGCCGAGCGCGCCGCCCAGGGCCAGCGAGCCGGTATCGCCCATGAAAATCTGCGCCGGCGGGGCGTTGAACCACAGGAATCCGAGCCCGCCCCGATCAGCGCGCCGCAGACCACCGAGAGTTCGGCGGTGCCGGGCACGAAGTTGACCAGCAGATATTCCGAGAACGTGGCCGAGCCGACGAGATAGGCGATGAGCCCGAAGCAAGCCGCCGCCACCATCACCGGCACGATGGCGAGCCCGTCGAGACCGTCGGTGAAGTTCACCGAATTGCCGGCGCCGACGATGATGAACGCCGCGAAGAAGTAGAAGAAATACCAAAGCGGAATGCCCGGCCCCTTGACGAACGGGAACATCAGGAGCTGGTGGCGATCTTGGGGTCGGTGATCGATGCCGATGACGTAGGCGGCGATGAGCGCGACGACGGCTTCGATGATCAGCCGCTGCCAACCGGAGAACCCCTTGTGCGACATCCGCTTGACCTTGAGGTAGTCGTCGTAAAAGCCGATGGCGCCGAAGCGAACGGTGACGAACAGCACCGCCCAGACATAGCCGTTGGACAGGTTCGACCAGAGCAGGATCGAGATCACCGCGCCGGCGAGGATCATCAGGCCGCCCATCGTGGGCGTGCCCTTCTTGGTCAGCAGATGGCCCTGCGGCCCGTCCTCGCGGATCGGCTGGCCCTTGCCCTGCCGGATGCGCAGGCCGGCGATGATCTGCGGGCCGAACAGGAAGACGAAGAACAGCGCCGTGACGACCGCGCCGGCGGTTCTGAAAGGTGATGTAGCGGAAGACGTTGAACGCGGTCAGGCTCTCGCCCAACTGGCCGAGGAAATACAGCATGCGGCGCGGGTCTCCGTCCCTACGCGGCGTCGCGAACCGCGAACCGGCGAAAATGCGTCTAGGCGACCGGCCCAACCGCTCCTTGATCTTGTCGACGAGCAGGGCGAGGCGCACGCCTTTCGACCCTTTGACCATAACAGCGTCGCCATAGGCAAGGCCGGAGAGGATCGGCTCGATGAGCCCGTCGATATAGCGGCGAATGCCCGGCGACCCGGCCTCGCCGAGCGTCCTCGGCCGAGCGCCTCCATCGCCGCGCCGACCAGAAAAATGCTTTGTGGCACCAGTGCCGAGCACCGCATCCTTCAGCGATTGGTGGAGCTCGGCGCCCTGCGGCCCGAGCTCCAGCATGTCGCCGAGCACCAGCACCTTGCTGCCGCCGGCGCGGCTGGATCGAGGCGAAGACGTCCATCGCCGCGTCCATCGAGGCGACGTTGGCGTTGTAGCTCTCGTCGACCAGCAACAGCGGCTTGTCGGCGGGCCCGAGCCGGCGTCGTCTCGCCGCGCCCCTCGGCCGCGCCGAAATCGGCCAGCGCCTTGAGCGACGACATAACGGTCGATGCCGGCTAGCCGGCCGACGGCGAGCGCGGCGGTGGCGTTGGCGACCATGTGCCTGCCGCGCACGCCGAGGTTGAGATCGAAGATCTCGTCGCCATGGGTGACGCGGGCGAAGGTGCGGGCGCCGGCGGTCTCGGGCTTGCCGATGCGCCAGTCGGCCTCCTCGTCGTAGCCATAGGTGACGATGTGCTCGATGCCGCGCCTCGCGCGCCTTGGCGAAGAGGATGTGGAGGTAGTCGTGGTCGGCGTTGAGCACCGCGGTGCCGCCCGGCTCGAGGCCGAGGAAAATCTCGGCCTTGGCCTCGGCGATCTCGCTGATCGACTGGAAGAATTCGAGATGCGCCGCGGCGACCGTGGTGATCACCGCGATGTGCGGCCGCACCAGCTGCACCAGCGGCGTGATCTCGCCGGCGTGGTTCATGCCGATCTCGAACACGCCGTACTGCGCCTCGCGCGGCAGGCGCGCCAGCATCAGCGGCACGCCCCAGTGATTGTTGAAGCGACTTGATCGACCAGTGCGTCTGGCCCGGCCGCCGCGAGCACGGCGCGGATCGCCTCCTTGGTCGTGGTCTTGCCGGCGCTGCCGGTGACGCGCGACGATCAGCGCCTTGCTGCGCGCTCGCGCGGCGCGGCCCAAGGCGCGCAGGGCCTCGAGCGGATCGGGGACGACGATCAGCTTTTCGCCGCCATGTGCTGCGGAACCAGTCTTCGCTGACGATCGCCGCAGCGGCGCCCGCCGTCGAGCGCCGCGCGGACGAAATCATGGCCGTCGAGCTTGTCGCCCTTGATGGCGACGAACAGCGCGTCGTGGTCGATCTCGCGGCTGTCGATCGAGATGGAGTGGAGCGGACCGTCGGACAGTCTCTCGGGCCGTCCGCCGGTTGCGGCGACGGCTTCGGCGACGGTCCAGAGCGGTTGCATCAGAGGCCTTTCAGCGTCTCCGCGACCACCTCGTGGTCGGAGAAGTGGTGCTTGGTGGTGCCCACGATCTGATAGTCCTCGTGGCCCTTGCCGGCAATCAGCAGCACGTCGCCCGGCTGCAGCTGCCTTGATCGGCCGTCTCGATGGCCTTGCGCCGGTCGCCGATCTCCCTGGCGCTCGGGCGCCGCGGCGAGTATCTCGGCGCGGATCGCGCGCGGCATCCTCGGTGCGCGGATTGTCGTCGGTGACGATAGACCGCGTCGGCCATGCGGCTCGGCGATCTCGCCCATCATCGGACGCTTGCCCTTGTCGCGATCGCCGCCGGCAGCCGAACACGACGCTGCAGCTTGCCGCGCGCATAGGGCCGCAGCGCCGCGAGCGCCGATTCGAGCGCCACCGGCTTGTGCGCGTAGTCGACGAAGATCGCCGCGCCATTGTGCTCGCCGACGAGCTCGAGCCGGCCGCGGGCGCCCTTGAGATGCTGGCGAGCGCCGACAGCGCCTTGTCCTTCGGCGCGCCGGTGGCCATCGCGAGCGCCGAGCGCGACGATCGCATTGCTGGCCTGGAACGAGCCGGTCAGCGGCAGGTGGAACGAGATCTCCTCGCCGACCAGCCGGCCC
This sequence comes from uncultured Alphaproteobacteria bacterium, assembly GCA_963848625.1. Lineage (GTDB taxonomy): Bacteria > Pseudomonadota > Alphaproteobacteria > Rhizobiales > Devosiaceae > Devosia_A. The sequence goes on along the minus strand of CAWKEC010000007.1, from coordinate 872,391 downwards.
GTGACGCGCTGGCCGAGACCCTCCTCGACGCGTCGACAGATTCTCGAACCAGGCGCCCTCGCGCCCGACGGTCAGCAGCGTCACGCCGCGCGTCGAGCGCCGCGAACATGAAGGGCTCGTAGCTCGGGATCGTCGACATTGACCACCGCCGCGCCGCCGTCCGCGATGCAGGTCGGTGAAGAGCCGAAGCTTGGCGTCGCGATAGGCGTCCATGTCCGCGTGATAGTCGAGGTGGTCGCGGCTGAGATTGGTGAAGGCCACGGCGTTGAAGCGCAGCCCGTCGACGCGGCGCTGGTCGAGCCCCTGGCTCGAGGCCTCCATCGCGACGTGCTCGATGCCCTGCGGCCTTGAGCCGGCCGAGCGTCGCGGGCCAGCGACAGCGCATCGGGCGTCGTCAGTTCGCCCGGGCATGAGGCCGCGCTTGCCGTCTCAATGCCGACCGTGCCGACGCTTGCCGCCTTGAAGCCGGCGGCGGTCCAGATCTGGCGGACGAACGAGACGATCGAGGATTTGCCGTTGGTGCCGGTGACGCCGACGACGATCTCGCGGGCAGCGGCGCGAACTGCGCGGCGGCGGCGCGCGCATAGGCGGCCCGCACATCGTCGACGACCACGACCGGCATGCCGGGATCGGCCGCGGGCGTGCGATCGGTGATCATCGCCGCGGCGCCGCGCGATCGCGCTTCGGCGGCAAAGGCGTCGCCGTGCGTGTGCAGACCCGGCAGCGCGAAGAACGCGTCGCCGCGGCGATCGCCGGCTGTCGGCGTTGACGCCGTGACGACCGTGAGCGGGCGGTGCCTCGCTCACCGATCCGTTCGAGCAAATCCGTCGAGGGCGAAGGGCAACGGGTTCCTCGGAGAAGGCTTCAGCGGAGTTGGGGCGGGACAAGGTTGCTGATCCAACATTGGATCGAAATCGGGGCTGATGCCAAGCATCGGCGCGACCTGGGCGATGATCCGGCCGGTTGCCTCGCCGGCGTTCCAGCCGGCAGTGTGGCCGCCCTGCCCGGGTTCGGTGTGCGGATCGTCGACAAGGATCATCATGGCGTAGCGCGGCTTGTCGAGCGGGAAGACCGAGGCAAAGAGCGCCAGCACGTGACCGGTGTCGTAGCGGCCCTTGACGACCTTTTCGGCCGTGCCCGTCTTGCCGCCGGCGCGATATCCGTTGCGCGAGCTTGTTCATGCGCGAGCCCGAGCCCTCGAGCGCGTTGAGGCGCATGAGGTAGCGCATCTCGGTGCTGGTCGTCCGGCGAGACCACCTGCTCGATAGGTCTTCGCCGCGTCGTCGGGGCTGGTCTTGTAGAGCGTGGGCTTCACCATCACGCCGTCGTTGGCGAAGGCGGCCATGGCGCGCAGCATCGCCACGGGCGAGACGGAGAGGCCATGTCCGAAGGCCGCGGTCGCCGCGACGATATCGGAGAACGTCTTGGGGACCACCGGGTCGCGTTTCTCCGGCAGCTCGCAGCGGCTCGGGCTCGTCGAAACCGCATCTTGTGCAGGAAGGCGCGGAAGTTCTCCTTGCCCCATTGCTGCATGATGTGGATGGCGCCGACGTTGGACGAATACTTGTAGACCTCGGGCAGCGTCAGAATGCGGTTCTTGCCGTGGAAGTCGGTGATGGTGAAGCGGCCGAAGCGTGACGCCGAAGCGCGCGTCGAACGTATCGGTGATCTTGACCTTGCCGCTGTCGAGCGCGCCCGCGATGGTCACCGACTTCATGGTCGAGCCGAGCTCGTAAATGCCGGCGGTGATGCGGTTGAAGGCTGTCCTTCTGCAGCGCCGTCACCGGATCGTTGGGATCGAAGTCGGGCAGCGAGACCAGCCCGAGGATTTCGCCGGTCTTGATGTCCATCATCGACGCCCGAGGCATCGGCGGCCTGGTAGCGGCGTGATCGCATCGGCGAGCACGTCATGCATCACGTGCTGCACCCGCAGATCGATCGAGAGATTGCACCGGCGACAGGTCATTGCCGCGCGCCAGCCCCACCTGCTGCAGCAGCGCGACGTCCTGGTCGTCGATCGCCTTTTCGATGCCGGCGATGCCCTGGTTGTCGATGTTGACGGCACCAAGGATATGCGAGGCCTCGTTGCCGCCCGGATAGAAGCGCTTGCTCTCGGTGAGGAAGTCGAGCCCGGGAATGCCGAGCTGCATGATCTTGTCTTCGATCGGCCGGCGTCAGCTCGCGCTTGATCCAGACGAAGCCCTTGTCGCCGGTCAGCCGGTCGCGCAGCCAGTCGGCATTGAGGTCGGGCAGCACGGAGTGGATGCCGTTCGCCGCCTCGTCGACGTCGATGATGCTGCGCGGCTCGGCAAACAGCGACGGCACGCGGATATCGACCGCGAGCTCGAGCCCGTTGCGATCGAGGATCGCCGGCCGCGTCGCGGTGATGAGGTCGCGCGGCTCGGCCTTCGATGGAGGTGTCCTGGACGACCGTGCCGAGCTGGATCAGACGGCCGGCGACGGCGCAGGAACATCAGCGCGAGGACGACGATGACCCAGCGGATGCGCGCGCGGGTCAGACCGCCGCGAGTCTTGCGGGCGCCCTCGAACGCAATCGGCAGGCTGTCGGCATCGAGCGCGACCATCAATTGGACTCCTCGATGATCTGCTGGATCGGGTCGACGCCCGAATTGAGCGACTGGAACAGCGTGTCGAGCGCGTTGCGTATCGGGTGCCTTGAGCCGCATCGGCAGGATGGAGAAATCGCCGAACTGGTCCTGCGTCAGCGGCTGCAGCTTGAGCTCGGCGACGTGCCGGTCGACGATCGGCGCGACGTTGGCCGGGCTGGTTGAGAAAGGCCCAGTCGGCCTGGAGCAGCGACAGGTCCGCCTGCTGCCGATCGATCTGGCGCTGCAGCGCGGTCTTCTGCTCGGCCGTGTCCTCGACCGAATATTTGAGGGCATAGACCCCGACCAGCGCACACGATGCTGGTGCATGACGAGAACGATGTTGAGCGTGCGGATCATGCGGCGCCCCTGAATCGCGGCACGCCGAGGCCGGCGAGATTGCTACCGGCCGCGGCCGGCGCGGCCGAACGGCGGGCGCTGCGCAGCATCGGCCGAGCGGGCGCGCGGGTTGCGCGCGATCTCGGCGGCGGAGGGCTTGCGCCGCCTTGGGCGACCTCGACCCAGCGCAGCGGTTCCGCGGCCGACACTGCGGCAAGTGCCGCGACTGCGTCGGCGCCGCCCTTTTCGGGATCGAAGAAGCGCTTGACGATGCGGTCCTCGAGCGAATGGAACGTCACGACGGCGAGCCGGCCGCCCTCGGGCAGCAGCCGCTCGGAGGCGAACAGCCCTTCGACCAATTGGCCGAATTCGTCATTGACCGCGATGCGAAGCGCCTGAAACGAGCGCGTCGCCGGATGCGCGTCGCCGGGCTTGCGGCCGATGGCCTTCTCGATCAGCCGCGCCAGCTCCGCTGGTGGTCGCGATCGGCTGCTGCCGCGCGGGCCGCGACGATCGAATGGGCGATGCGGCGCGACTTGCGCTCCTCGCCATAGGCGAAGAGCAGATTGGCGAGGCTCGGTCTCGTCGAGCCCGTTGACGAGGTCGGCAGCGCTTTCGCCCTCCCCGGCCATCCGCATGTCGAGCGGACCTTCGCGCATGAAGGAGAAGCCGCGATCGGCCTCGTCGAGCTGCATGGACGAGACGCCGAGATCGAGCACCACGCCGTCGACCGGGCCGGCCGGCGAGCTCGATCCAGCTCGGCAAAGGCCCCGGCTACGAAACTGAAGCGACTCGGGAATTCGGCGCTCAGCGCCTCGGCGAACGGCCGCACATTGGGGTCGCGATCGATGCGCGACGACCGATGGCGCCCGCCTCCAGCAGCGCGCGCGAATAGCCGCCGGCGCCGAACGTGCCGTCGACGATCTCGGGCGCCGTCCAGCGGCGCCAGGGCCGCCAGGACCTCGGCGAGCAGCACCGGCACGTGCGGCGCACCCTGCTCGCTTCCGACCGGCCTCGGCATTCTCGGACTGCACACTCCACCCGGCTCCCGAGCCGGTACGCAACCCGCCGCACTTTGTCCAAGCGCGGTTGAGATTCGATTAAGCAAGAAGGGCTTGGCCTTCCGAGGGAGAAGAGCGCCAGTTGACCTGTAAGCCGGGTTCTGTAGGGCCAGGCTTGCGCTCCGACGTGGCGGCCATTCCTCTGGGGACGCCGTTGCCGGCGCCCTCAAGCAACCAACCCGGATGACAAGCCTCGAAAACCGGCCGGGTTACCCCGCGTCATCCCTATTTGGTCTTGCTCCCGGTGGGGTTTGCCGTGCCGGTCCTGTTGCCAGTCCCGCGGTGCGCTCTTACCGCACCCTTTCACCCTTACCTGCGGAACACGCCGAGGCGGTCTGCTCTCTGTGGCACTTTCCCTGGGGTCGCCCCCGGCGGCCGTTAGCCGTCACCGTATTTCGATGGAGCCCGGACTTTCCTCACCCTTCTTGGGGTGCGGCCACCCGGTCAACTGGCGCCGGGCGTATGTGCGGGCGATTGCAGGCGTCGTCAAGCCGCGTTGCGCGGCGGCGGCAGCTTGATGATCTGGTTGTAGGCCTGGTTGATGGCCTGCATGCGCGCCGTGGCGATGTCGATCAGCTCCTCCGGCACCCCCTTGGCGATCAGCCGGTCGGGGTGGTGCTCGGCGACCAGCTGAGCGATAGACGCGCCGCACTTCGGCCGGATCGGCGCCCGGCATCAGGCCGAGCACGAGATAGGGATCGGCGCCGGTGTCGAGCACCACGTGCTGCGCCGCGATCTGTTCGAACCGCGCGTCATCGAAGCCGAAGATGTCGCTGACGTGCTTGAGATAATCGAGCTCGGCCTCGTGGATGAAGCCGTCGGCCGACGCGATGTAGAAGAGCCCGTCGAGCACATGCTCGAGCGTGTCGGGATCCTGGTCGAAAAGAAGCGGCGGACCTTGCGGGCGTAGGCGTCGTAGCCGGCGACATCCTGCTGGGCGAGCTTGAAGACGCGATCGACCTGCGCGACGTTTTCGGGCGGGATCATCGACCGTGCGCTGGAAGGCGCGGAGCTCGGAGGCCGTCACCACGCCGTCGCTCACCGCCATCTTCGCCGAGAGCGCGATCAGCGCGAGCGTGAAGGCGGCGTCCTTGCCGCCGGGCAGCCAGTTGTCGGGATCGAGCAGATTGAGCAGCGAACCCACCACGCCCGTGCGCTCGCTCGGCCGACCCGACAATTCCGTGAGGCGCTGCCAGACCGACGCCATGTCCCGCTCCGTTGCGGCGCGGGACCATAGTCGCGTCGGCCTCGGCAGGGTCAAAACAGGGTGAAATCCGGGGTCGCCGTCGCCGCCATCGAGCATGCTGCTCGAGAGCGCCGACGGCGGGCCGCAGCGTGCGGATTGTTCGGGCCATCGTTCAGATAGAAGCCCTTCGGATCGTAGTCCGAATTGGGCTGGTCGGCGACGGTGACCGACGCGGTGCTGCGCCCGCCCTCGTCCGCCGAGCCGTTGTCGAGCAGGCCGTTGCGGCTGAGATAGCTGCTGCAAGCTGCCGCTCGGCGCGTCGGCGCTGCCGTCATCGATCGGCTCGGGCGGCACCGGACCGGGCGGAGCTTCGGCGACCTGCGGCTCGTCCGACGACTCATCGACGATCGGCGCCGCGCTTGAGGCATCGGGACCAATGACATTGACATCGCTGTTGTCGGCAAGCACGGGAGCCGCCGGGGCGGCGGCCGGCTGCGGCGTAGAGACCTTCGGCTGGGCATCGAGCTCGGCGGGACGGCCGGGAACGGCACCGGCGCGACGACCTGCTGCGCCGGATCGATGGTCGCGACCTGGGTCGGCGCTTCGCTCGAGGCGGCCGGAACCGGCGCGGGAGACGAGGGCGCGCTGGCGTTCGAGATGTAGCTCGGGCAGCGGCTTACCGCGTTTGCAGGTAGCTCGACACCGGATCGCCCGCGCCGATGCGGCCGGCCGGCATGATCGTGATGCCCGATGGGGGTGACTGTGGTCGTCTACCGACGGCGGTCTTGACCGGCGTGCCGGGCTCGACCGTCGAGGTCAGGAGCGATCTGCGGCCTTGCCGCCGACCTTGCCGGTCAAGAAATCGGCGGAGGGCACGGCGACGACGACCGCGAGGCCGGCCCACGCCAGGCCCCAGGTCACTTTGGAGTTGAGTCTCATCTGCTGTACTTCCGCTCACGCAACATCGCCCCACCCCGACTGCGGTTGGAGGCGACAAACATGGCCAGACTTTGAACGCGGCCATCACGGTTAACTATGAGCGCATCGCGTGAATGGGTGCTGAACGAGGCCGCCGCAGTTTCGCCTGGTTCAATCGGGCCGCACGCCGAGCAGCCGCGCCAGCGCCAGGACGAGATTGGAGCGGTTGAGGGTGAGGAAGTGGAACTCGGTGACGCCGGCGTCGACCAGCTCCAGCACCTGCTCCGCCGCCACAGCAGAAGCGACCAGCGCGTGCGTTTCCGGATCGTCCTCGAGCCCGTCGAACCGCTCGGCGACCCAGGCGGGCATCGAGGCGCCGCATTTGGCGGCGAAGCTCGGAGATCTGCTTGAACGAATGGATCGGCTGGATGCCCGGAACGATCGGCGCGGTGATCCCCGCCTTGGCGGCCCGCTCGAGCAGGTCGAAGTAATAGTGGTTGTCGAAGAACATCTGGGTGATGGCGCGCGTGGCGCCCGCGTCGAGCTTGCGCTTCAGATTGTCGATCTCGACGTCCCAGTTCGGCGATCTGCGGATGCTTGTTCGGGATAGGCCGCGACCGAGATGTCGAAATCGCCGATCTTGCGGATGCCGGCGACCAGCTCGGCGGCGATTTATAGCCCTCGGGATGCGGCGACGAAGGGCTTGCCGACGCCTTCCGGCGGATCGCCGCGCAGCGCGACGATGCGCTTGATGCCGGCGGTCTTGTAGGCGTGGATCACCTGGTCGACCTCGTCGCGCGACGCGCCGACGCAGGTGATGTGCGCCGCCGCGTCGACGCCGGTTTCGGCGTGAATCTGGGACACCATTCTAAGCGTGCGCTCGCGTGTCGACCCGCCTGCGCCATAGGTGACCGAGACGAAGCGCGGATGGAGCGGCGCGAGCCGTGTACCGCTCTCCCAGAAGCGCTCCTCCATCGCGTCGGTCTTGGGCGGAAAGAACTCGAACGAGAGCTGGCAGCGGCTGCTTGCCGCTTGCGGCTCGGCCGCTCTCCGGATGGACGGTTCATCGTGCTTTCCCCTTCTTTGCCGAGCCGCCAGAGGCAGACGGTCAGTCCCTCGCCGCCGCGACGCGGCGGAAAATCGGTGCGGCCGACGACCATGAGCCCGGCCGTGCGGGCCCAGGCCTGCATCTGTGCTTCCGACAGGCCGAGCCGGCGATGCGCGTGCTCGGCGCGCAGGAATTCGAGATCGTGCGGCGCGAAATCGACGACAGCAGCGCGGCCGCCTGGCTTGAGCAGCGCGGCTCGCCTGCGGCGAGCGCGCGGCCCGGGTCGTCGAAATAGTGCAGCACCTGGTGGATGACGACGAGGTCGGCGCGGCCGGTGCCGGCGTCGAGATCGGCGATCTCGCCGAGCCGCACCTGCGCATTGGCGATACCCGCCGCGGCGAGCTTGGCGCGCGCCACCGCGAGCATCTCGCGGCTCGCATCGATGCCGATGCCGCGCCGATAGTGGTCCTTGAGCAGCTCGAGCATGCGGCCGGTGCCCGTGCCGAGATCGATCAGGAGGTCGACGACCCTGCTCGCCGACAGCCTCGAGGATGGCAGCCTCGACCGCCTCTTCGGGAACGTGCAGCCGCCGCAGCTCGTCCCAGCGCTCGGCGACCTTGGCGAAATACGCGGCGGCCTGTGCCTGCTGCGCCCGGCGCGTACGGCCTCGAGCCGCAGCCGGTCGCGCGCTGCCGGTCGGGATCGGTGGGATCGAGCCGCCCGACGAGCCAGCGCCCGAGCTCGGCCGCATCGTCCTCGGCGAGCCGGTAATAGGCCCATGCGCCTTCGGCGTTGCGCGTCGACGAGGCCGGCATCGGCGAGCAGCTTCAGGTGGCGTGAAACGCGCGGCTGGCTTTGTCCGAGGATTTCGGTCAGATCCTTGACCGAATGCTCGCCCTCGGCGAGGAGCGCGAGCAGCCGCAGCCGGGTGCTCTCGCCCGCCGCGCGCAACGCGCCCACCAATGTCGCCGAGTCCGCCATAAGGCCTCCGTTGGGATATAAAGATATCTTTATATGCGCTGGTTCGCAAGGCTTTGCGGGCAGCCGAATGCGTCCGGTGGCCCGGATGGCTCCAAGAAGACGGGGCCCGCGAGGCGCCTGCGCCCCGAGGTAATTTGTATGAGGCACACACGCCTCGCGGGCGGCAGGATTTCGGAGTGACGGTCAGGCCCGGCACTCTTGCAGCCGGGCGTTAAGGCCAAACCTCGCGGGACCGAAACGGAGCCCCGCGCCTACCTGTCCCCCCGCCCCGTCCGTTTGACCGGTCCCGTCCGTCGCGGGGGAGATGCGATGGAATATGCGCGTCGGTGGAAGGTGCGTGGATAGATTTGCGCTCGGTAGCGCGGAGACGGCTGGGAATGTTGGGGTTCGCGCCCTTTGCCCGGGTCCCACTCGCGGGGTCATTCCCGCGCAAGCGGGAAACTCTGTTGGCCGGATCGGCACCGCGAAACTGAGGTTCCCGCTTTCGCGGGAATGACGTTGTGGGTGGGGCGCCAAGCGCGAGGTCATGCCTATTCTGACGTGGCGTGTCCGGTTGGGTGGCCGGGTCAAGCCCGGCCATGACGGCCGAGAGAGGACCCGGGAACGGAATATCGAGGCCGCTGTCTAGCCCTTCCATCCATCCACCGTCATGGCCGGGCTTGACCCGGCCACCCAACGGAATGCTCAATCGGCGCGATGGGCGGCTACGTCTACATCATGGCGACTAAGCGCTACGGCACGATCTACACCGGCGTGACGGCCAACCTGCCGCTCCGCGTTTGGGAGCACAAGACCGACATCATGCCCGGCTTCACCAAACGCTACCAGGTGCACGACCTCGTCTGGTTCGAGCGCCACGAACGGATCGAAGGCGCTATCCAGCGCGAGCACAACATGAAGCACTGGAAGCGCGAATGGAAAACCGTGCTGATCGATGCGATGAACCCTGAGTGGGACGATCTCTATGCCACCCTGATCTAATGCGGCATGTCCGGCTGGGTGGCCGGGTCTTCGCCCGGCCATGACGGCCGAGCGAGCGGTAGCTCTCAACAACACGGCCTGGCTTCGCTTCACCCCCCACAAAAAAACAGCGGCCGGAGCCGCTGCGAAGTTTGGGCAGGCTAGAATGATGGTTCAGGCGACGCGCTCTTCGGCGGGGGCGCGGCGGCGGAAGGCGTGGGTGCGCCAGAGCTCGAAGATGCCGGTGGCTTCATCGCGATTGAGCGCTTCGAAGCGACGGCGGACGTTGGCCTTGTCGGCCTCGGTGGGCATGTCGCGCCACGGCAGCGTGGCGACCAGCGCCTCGAACAGGTCGGGCGAAATGTTGAGCGCCTTGAGGGCCACGGTGATCGCCACGTAGTCCTGCATGGCGAGCCATTTGACGAACACTTCGGGCTGCACGTTGAGCATCACCGACAGCGCCGCGGCGCCGTGGTGGCCGTAGCCGAAACGGGCAAAGCGCATCAGCGCCTTCTCGTCGAGCTGGTGGCGATCGTAGAGCGCCTTCACCTGATTGTAGGCGACCTTCCAGTCCTGGGCCGAGAAGCCGGCGCGGTTGCGCAGGCGATTGTAGACGACGGCGTTGATCTTGCTCGCCGTCACCGGATCGAGCGGCTTGCCGTTGGCACCGAGCTCGTCGAGCACCTTCTGGCCGGCCTCGGTGATCTCGCTGCGCATCGAGCCCCAGTCGATATCGGTACGGCCGCGCAGATTGTTGGCCAGCGCTTCGTCCTGGGCGGCGCGCACGACGAGCCGCTCGACGGTCGAGCGGCCGAGCTCGGCGCGCTGGTTGCTGACGAGACGGGCGACCGACGGCGAGCCGCCATGCTGGACGATCGCCTCGCCGACGCGCTCCGGCACGACCGGCCGGCCGGCGATGGCGACGCGATGCGCTTCGGACTGGGTGGACGCGATGTCGATGAGATCGTCGTCGCTGAGGACGTTGGAAAATTCGAGCAGCGGCGCTGCGACCTCGATCTCGTCATAGGCGAGCTTGTTGACGACGTTGCCCGGCGCCCGCTCGAGCGGAGCGAGAAGCTTGGCCACGTGGGTGCGGGCCTCGACCTCGACCAGCTCGGCGAGCTGGCAGAAGACTTCGTCGTACTGCGCGACCTGCTCGTCGTCGCAGCGATCCGAGACGTAAGAGTAGAGCTGCGCCATATTGCGGAACAGCTGGTCGCGCTCGGCCACGTTGGCATCGCCATTGAGGACCCTGAAGGTCGAGAACGCGCGCTGCCCGTCTTCCATTTCCTGAGACAATTTCATTCTCCCCGGCTTCTGCCGCTTCCGTGGAGAATGGCAGGCCGGCGAGATTGCGCGCTGAAAGCGGAAGCGGGGATTTGTCTAAAATTGTAGGCAATTCGGGCGGCGGCTACGGCCGATAAAGCTCCTGCGCCCAGACGCGGATTTTGATGGAATCTCCGGGGGTTATCGCCCCCTCCCGCTCGACCCAGCCGACCAGACCGCGCTTGCCCTTGGCGGCTTTGACGAACGAGAATTCGTGCTCCGCCTGCCCGGTGGCCGCGACGATCGAGCGGCCGGAATCGCGGCACGGGCCGTTGTCGCCATCGATGCGGATCGGCGGCGCCGGATGGGAACATCAGGATCGATGCGCGGCGGCAAGCGGCTCATATCGTGGATGCCCGAGAGCAGCAGGCTCGCCCCGATCCACTCGGGCTTGAGCTCAGGGATCGCCATCGCGGCGGCGACTTCGACGAGTTCCTCGGCCGACAGGATCGACAATTGCCGCTCGTTGCGCATCGGCGTGCCGCGCGGATACCAGGGCTCGCGCGCGCCGGAGAGGCGGGTCGTGCCCGCATGGCGATCGCCGGGAATGCCGGCATAGGTGAGCGTGAGGCGGTCCACGGGCACGCTCGCGACCTCGTCGCCCGGAGCGATGAACACGCCCTCGAGGCGCGCTTCCAGTGTCCTCGCGTCGAGCCGCTCGGTCATGGCGCGCGTCACCGCGATCTTGCGCGGCAGGAACGCATCGGCGCTGTAGACCGCGAGCGACAGCCAGATCAGCGCAAAACTCCAGAGCTGCGTGGCGTTGATCGGCTCGCGGAGGACGAGCACCGCGAGGAGGAACTGGATCGATGGGCTGAGGTATTGCAGCATGCCGATGGTGGTGAGCCTGCAGCCGCCGCACGGCGAAGGTAAAGAGCAGCAGCGGGATCGCCGTTGCCGGGCCGGTGCAGAGCAACAGGATCATGTAGTACGGGTCGGCATGGAGGCCCGGCCCACCATCGCGCCAGAAGCTGAAGGCGAGATAGGCGAGCGCCACCGGCACGAGGATGCTGGTTTCGATGAAGAGGCCGCTGGTCGATTCCACCCGCACCTGCTTCCGCACGAAACCATAGGCGGCAAAGGTCAGGGCGATGGCCAGCGCGACATAGGGCACATGGCCAAGTCCGAGGCCCTGGAGAGCGATCGCGGCGAGCGCGATGACGATCGCCACGACCTGCAGCGGCCGCTGCCGCTCGCCGAGGAAGAGCATGCCGATGACGATGTTGGCGATCGGGTTGATGAAATAGCCGAAGCTGGCTTCGACGAGCTGCCCGTCGGCGACCGCCCAGACGTAGATCAGCCAGTTGGCGGCGAGCAGCACCGAGGAGAGGACGAGGGTCCGCACGACGCGGAGGTCGCGCAGCGCCGTCCGCACTTCGGGGATGCGGCCGGTGACGACGAGGATGATGCCGACGAACAGCAGCGACCAGATGGTGCGGTCGGCGACGATGGTGAGTGCGCCGGCTTTCTCCAGTGCGTCGAAGAGCAGCGGCAGGAAGCCCCACAGCATGTAGCAGACGAGGCCGGCGACGAGCCCCGACCGGGTGCGGCTCGCGGCGTCTTCAACGGCGATGGTGGGGGATTCGGCCAAGCTGATCGGCCCCTCGTGCGGGGCACTCCTCGAATCCGCTCTAGCAACCCGGCGCCGCGCTGCCAATGGGGAGTCGCGTCCGAACGCAACCAAACAGGCGACGTGCCCGCGATCTAGTCCGGCCCTGCGATATCGGCGGCGATGGCGCGGGCCTCGCGCCCGATGCTGCGCAGCATGCCGCCGGGCGTGACGGCAAAGCCGCAGAAATAGAGGCCCGGCGCAACGGTGGGCGTGCCGCTGGTGAGCGGCGTGCCGTCGGCATCGAGGACGCCGACGACGTTCGGCAGCAGATCGCCAAGCGCTGCGCGATAGCCCGTCGCGAGGACCACCGCATCGAATTGCTCCTCTCGGCCATCCTCGAAGGCCACCCCGGAGCCGGTGAAGTGGCTGACGCCCGGCCGCACCGCGATGTCGCCTTTGCGGATGAGCGAGATCGTGCCGATGTCGAGCAACGGGATTCGGCGGTGGAGAACGATCTGCTCGATCGGCCCATAAGGTGGGCGACGGAAGCCGAGCCGCTCGGTATCGCCGAGCGCAAGCCGCAGCAGCGGCGCGTTGATCGCATCAGCGATGCGCGGCGGGAACAGTTGCGAGACGAGGCCGAGGTTGACGATGGGGATGCCGAGCAGGTCGCGCGGGATGATATTGACCGGACCGCGCACGCTGAGCGTCGGCGACGCGCCCTGCTCGACGAGATCGATCGCGATCTCGCAGGCCGAATTGCCGAAGCCGACGACCAGGACGCGCCGCCCGCGATAGGCAGCGCCGGTGCGATAGGCGGAGGAGTGGATGAGCCCGCCGCCGAAGCCCTCCTCGCCGGGCCAATGCGGAATGACTGGAACGCGCGTATTGCCGGTAGCGAGGACGACGGCGCCGGCGCTGAGCACACCTTGCGGTGTGTCGACGATCCAGCCGTCGCCGTCCCGCCGGATGTGTGTGGCAGGCCGGCCGAATTCCGGTCGACGCCGCAGCGTCGCGGCGTAAGCCACGAGGTAGTCGACGACCTGCTGTCGCGACGGATAGCGCGGGTAGCTGGCCGGCATCGGCAGGAACGGCAGGCCGGACGTGCCGCGCGGCGTGTGGAGGTGCAGCCGCTCATAGGCTTTGCGCCACATGCTGCCGACATCGCTCGCGGCATCGATGACGATGGGCGAGCCACCGGCCTCCTCGAGGCAGCGCGCGACGGCGAGGCCCGACGCACTGGCGCCGACGATCACCGTATCGGCATCCATCGCCATCAGCGGACCGCGACGATGAACAGGCGCGGAAAGCGCAGCAGCACCTTGCCGTCGCTGGCCGCGGGATAGGCTCGCGCAATGCGCGCCGTGTAGTCGGCAAGGAACGACCGGCGCTCGTCTTCGGCCAGGGGATCGAGGAACGGCCGGAGCCCGGTCGAGCGCACCCACTCGACGACGGCACCGGCATCGGCCAGAACGTGATTATAGGCGGTGTGCCAGATATCGACGCGCGCTGCGAGCGGCTTCAGCGCGTCGTAGTAGATGCGGGGCGGCGGCAATGCGGCGCGCGCGGCGCTCCTGAGCCGCGCGGCCCAGGGTCCGCTCGCCGCGACCTCGCGCATCAGTTGATGCGTCGGCTCGGTGAGATTGTCCGGCATCTGCACGGCCAGCGCGCTGCCCGGCGCCATCTGGGCAAGGACACGCGGCAGCACGGCCAGGTGGTCGGGGACCCATTGGTAGATGGCGTTGGCGAAGACCAGCCCCATATGGGAATCGGGTGTCCAGGTCGCCGCATCGGCCGGCTCGAACCGTAGCGCCGGGAGACGGTTGCGCGCCTCCTCCAGCATGGCGGGCGAGCTGTCGAGGCCGACGATCTCGCGATCGGGCCAGCGCTCGGCCAGAAGCGCGGTGGAATTGCCCGGCCCGCAGCCCATGTCGACAATGCGGCCGGAAACGTCCGGCACCTGCGCCAGCAGATCGCGCGCCGGCCGCGTGCGTTCGTCCTCGAAGCGCGAGTAGAGAGACGGAGACCAATCCGGCATCGGCATCCCACCAGAAGAGACGTCCGCTATGCCGCCGGGCAGCCCTGGCGGTCAAGCCACCCGCAAACGGTACAGCGCCGAGCCGTGCGGCGGCAGCGTCGCCGCGACACGTCCGGTCGCGGGACCCAGCTCCCTGCCGGTCCAGAGATCGCGCACGCCTGGAACCGAGGCGAGGCCGAGCCGCGCGAGCGGCAATCCGACGTCCTTCGGTTTCGCGGTGACATTGAACAGCGCGAGATAGCGGTCGCCGCTCTTGTTGTCCCGCGCCGACCAGATGCGCGCGCCGTCCGCCTCGAAATGCGGGCGGTTGTCGGTGCTGGTTTGATCGAGGGCGAGCACGTCGCGATTGGTGAGGAGCGCGAGCGTCGGCGCATCGAGGTAGCGCAGGTCGCCACCCATGATCAGCGGCGAGCGCGTGATCGCCCAGAGCGTCATCAGCGTCTGCTGTTCATCGGGCGTGAAGCGCGTGTCGCGGGCGCCAAGCGCCAGCCGGCCCAGCGGCAGCATGTCCGGATCGGGCCACGCACCGTCGCGGCGAATGGCATTCCAGTTTTCGAGCCGGGTGAACTGGGCTTCGAGCATCGCCCATTCGTCCCAGAAATCGTCGCTGATGCGCCACATCTGCGCGAAGCGGCTGACATGCCCGGCGCGAAGCATCGGCGTTTCGCCCGGCGATAGCGAGAGGACGATCGGCCGACCGGCCTTGCCGATGGCCGTGTGTGCGGCCTCGATCTCGGCCGCATGCGCGTCGTAGGGCCGGCTCATGTCGTCCATCTTGACGAAATCGACGCCCCATTGCGCGTAGAGCGCAAAGATCAAGTCGTAGTAGGACTGCGCGCCTGGCCTCGACATATCGACGCCATACATGTCGGGGTTCCACGAGCAGATGCCAGCGATGTCGGCGATGTCGCGGGCCCGCACGGACGTGCCGAGCATCGGCAGATTGCGCTCGACGGCGAGCCGCGGAATGCCACGCATGACGTGGATGCCGAATTTGAGGCCGAGCGCGTGGATCTTGCGCGCCAGCTCCGTGAAGCCCGCGCCGTTGGCCGCTGACGGGAAGCGATTGGGCGCCGGCACCGCCCTGCCCCACTCGTCCATCACCGTCTGCGGGGTGCGCGTGTAGTCGTAGCTGGACGCACCAGGCTCGTACCACTGGATGTCGACGGTAAAGACGTCGTAGCCGAACGGCAGGAGCTTTTCGGCCATGATGGCCGCCACCTCGAGCGCCTGCGCTTCGGTGATGGTCGTGGCAAAGCTGTTCCAGCTGTTCCAGCCCATGGGCGGGGTCGGCGCAAGCAGCGGCGTCGGCATGGTCGGGCCTATGTTGAGAACGATCGCTGCTTTTTGGCGGCGGCGCGGGGCCACTGGCCATGCCGGGACAAGCCGAAGCCGTCCGGAATCTTCACCTCCGAAGCGGCCGATGAGCTGCCGTCAGCTGGTCGGGATGCCTCGCAACTCCATCAGCGTCTTCCACGGGCCGATGGCCTTCTGCCACGATGGCCGCAACTCGAGCCGATCGACCCAGGCGGTGACATTCGGGTACGCCTCGACGCCGAGCTGCCCCGACTTGCGCAGCATGAAGGTGGTGGCGAGCGCGAAATCGGCGATGCTGAGCGATCCCGCGATCCACTCCTTGCCCGCGAGCGCGCCCTCGAAAATAGCAAGGTGCTCGGCGACGGTCTTGAGCTCGCCGACGATCGTCGAATTCATCGGGCTCGCCGCGCCCAAAACCCTTCTTCTGGACGCGCTCGTAGTGGACGCGCTGCATGGCGGGGCCGAGATGGATCGCCTGCCAGTACGACCACTGATCGATGTGCGCGCGGGTCACGAGATCGGTGGGGTAGAGGCCGGCCTTGGGATATTTGCCCGCAAGGTAGGCGTTGATGGCCCGCGACTCCCAGATGACGATGTCGCCATCGACGAGGAGCGGCACCTTGCCGTTCGGATTGAGCTTCAGATACTCCGGCTTGCGGTTGTCGCCATTGCCGATGTTGACGTCGATGATCTCGGGGTCGAGCCCGAGCTCGAAGACGACGGCGCGGGCGCGGAGCGCGTTGGGCGAACCGGGGGAATTGTAGAGCTTCATGAGCACAGACCTTGCGAGGATAGCTGCGGTGCTAGCTAAGCCATCGCGCCGGAAATGCAACGCGGTTCCCTGGCTGTGACCGGTGGCGCTCCGGCCGCGAAGTATTCGTTAGGTTTTGCCGCCCCATGCGCCTAAGGAAGGGCATGTGCCCGGGCACGCTGCCCGGGAGTTACGCTTCCGTCCGCTTCAGCAGGCGGCGTCCGCAGCTCAACGCCGAGCAACGGCCGCAAGGCTCAGCAAGCGCCTTCCGCATCGGTGCGCCCAGACCTGCTGGCGACACTCCCCCGAGAGGGAGACTGTCGGGAGCCTCAATCCACAAGAAAGGCGACGCCGCCATGGCCCACTCGCACTATGTATTGGACCTCTATTTCCAGGACGACGAACGCTCCGACCGGCTGCGCCGCGAGGTGCTGCGGATCGACGCGAAGGACGACGGCGAGGCGCTCGCCGAGGGCCTGCGCGTCGACAGCTGGAAGAAGACGCACCACTACGCCGTGCGTGCCATCCAGTCGCCCGCCCGCACTGCCGATAAGCTGATCTACACTTCGCCCGTGGCGGAACCGCCGCCGGAAGAGCCCGCCCCGGTAGTGGCCGAAGAGGCATCCTCGCCGCAACCGCCGCTCTAGGCGTCGCGACGTCCGTCCAGCGCTGGCGCCTGTTGCTCAGCGCCAGCCGAGCGCCGGCGCCACGAGCTTCACCACCGACTCGATGACGTGCGCGTTGTAGGCGACGCCGAGCTGGTTGGGCACGGTGAGCAGGATCGTGTCGGCCTCCTGGATGCCCTCGTCGCCGCGCAGTTGCTCGATGAGCTTATCGGGCTCGTCAGCATAGGAGCGGCCGAACGCAGCGCGCTTGGTGGGCTCGATGTAGCCGAAATGATCCTCGCTGCTGTCGTTGCCGAAATAGCGGCGGTCCATATCGGTGGTGATCGGAAAGATCGAGCGGCTGACCGAGATGCGCGGCGTGCGGGTATGGCCGGCTTCTTTCCAGGCGGCCTTGTAGGCGCGGATCTGCTCGGCCTGCTGGATGTGGAACGGCTTTCCGGATTCGTCGAAGACCAGCGTCGAGCTCTGGAGGTTCATCGCCATCTTGGCCGCCCACTGCACCGTGGGCGTCGAGGCCGCGCCCCACCAGATGCGATCGCGCAGACCCTCGGAGAACGGCTCGAGGCGAAGCAGGCCTGGCGGATTGGGGAACATCGGCCGCGGATTGGGCTGGGCGAAGCCCTGCCCGGCGAGCAGCTCGAGGAACACCTCGGCGTGGCCGCGCGCCATGTCGGCATCGGTCTGGCCCTCGGCCGGCACGTAGCCGAAATGCTTGTAGCCGTCGATCACCTGCTCGGGTGAGCCGCGCGAGATGCCAAGCTGCAGCCGCCCACCGGCGATCAGGTCGGTGGCGCCGGCGTCCTCCATCATGTAGAGCGGATTCTCGTAGCGCATATCGATGACGGCGGTGCCGATCTCGATGCGCTTGGTCCTGGCCCCGCACGCCGCCAGCAGCGGGAATGGCGAGCCGAGCTGCCGCGCGAAATGGTGGACGCGGAAATAGGCGCCATCGGCCCCCACCTCTTCCGCTGCGACCGCCAGATCGATCGACTGCAGCAGCGCATCGGAGGCGCTGCGCGTGCCCGAATGCGGCGACGGGTTCCAGTGACCGAAGCTCAGAAAGCCGATGGATTTCATGCGTGGATCGTCCAGTGTTCTTCGCGCGGCGCGGTCGGCCGGAAGTCGTAGCGGTCCTTGCCCAAAGCGTGGAGCGTTGCAAGCTCGATCAGCGAGAAGTCGTCGGCATCTTCGCGGTTGAGGTTCATCGGTTCCCTCAGCACCACCGGCGGATTGGTCATGAAGCGCACCCGGCCCGCGTGGTTGTTCGACGAGGCGTGCAGCATGAAGGGATGGAGGATGATGAAGTCGCCGACCGCGCCGGTGACCTCCTCGAACTCGCGGCACTGCGTGATCAGGCTGCCGAAATTGAAGCTCGGGTCGACACCCTCGGGGTGGTCGGCGAGATAGCGCGCCACCACCTTGATCGAAGTCCGGCGCGATGAACGTGCCGCCGCCCTCATGGGGGACATCCGACCAATAGACGATGGTCAGCAGCCCCTGCTCGCGGCTGTCGAGGAAATGCCGGAAGAAGCTGCCGTCCTTGTGCCAGCCGCCGGCCTCGGGCGATGGCGCGATCCAGGGCTGGTCGGCGCCGCGGCGGAAATTGACGACGAAGGCATCCGACCATTCGGTGGAGTCGATGGTGGTGAAGTGCTTGGACTCGATCTCCATGATCTTGTGATCGATGCGGTCCTCGCCGCCCGTCACATCGCAGAGCGCCGCCCACCCCTTCGGCGAGATGTCCTTGATGGCCGCCTTGTTGTGCCGGTCCATCCAGACGATGTCCTTGGTCCAGGTTGCGCGGTCGTGCGGGTCGTAGCCGAGCCGCACATAGGCCTCGTCGGTCCAGCGCTGGGCGAGGCTGCGCTCGAGGCAGCCGGTGACGCGGACATAGCCCTTCTCGACGAAGTGCCGGCGCTGCTCGGCGGTGAGGATTTTGAACGGGTGGGACATGGCGGGCTCTCAGGTCATCTCATCGCGGATATTCGAGATTTTGCCGTGGAGCGTATAGCCCCCGTGAGCCGCTGGCGCCTGCACTTTTCTGTGCGTCTGCGGGGCTGAATGTTCCCGGCAGGCGGACCCGGCTGGCTGCAGCGGGTCGCTGCGGACGCGCCGAAACACCGGGCCGCGCCGGCGCGCCCGGATTTTGCTGATGCCGCCAGGCGCATTTTGCTCTGGCGGAGGCCGACCGCTGGTGCGGACGGCGGGGCGGGACGAAAACGTCCAGCCGTAGTTCGGCAGGTAAGGGACGTGTCCGTCCCGCCCCGCGCCGGGGTAGAGTTGGACTTACCGGCGTGGTGCCACACCTCGGAGCAGCTGGCCACGCCGGGGCCCGCCGCAGACAACTCCGCGACCCCCGGCGCCCTCCCGCGAGACGTTCGTCGCGACCCCGCCCGCAGCGGAAAGGCGTGGGGATGATAGGGGCGGTGGGAAGGCGCGTGGATAGATTGGGCGAAGATTGGTGGAGAGGGCTGGGAATGCTGGGATTGAGGCGGTGCGCTCGAACACCAGAATTGACCGGGCCGCCCGACTGACTTGCAATCGCGGGGATAAGCGCCACCGCCCGTGGGGACTCCAGCCGAAACTCTGCTAGGCAGGAGTTAACCTGCTTGTTCTATATTTGTTCTCACGCTACGGTTCGTGGTGTCGGAGGTGGCGATGAACCTGCACATCAGCAGCACGATCCTGGACCTGACGGGTAAGACGCGGGGCGAGAAATACCGCACGCTGCTGGCCGATCCCCCGTGGCGCTTCACCAACCGCACCGGCAAGGTCGCGCCGGAGCATCGGCGGCTCGCGCGTTACTCGACGCTGACGACCGATGACATCTGCCAGATGCCGATCTCGGAAATGGCCGAGAAAACGGCGCACCTCTATCTCTGGGTGCCGAACGCCCTGCTGCCCGACGGCCTTAAGGTTATGGAGGCCTGGGGCTTCCAGTACAAGTCCAACATCGTCTGGCACAAGGTGCGCAAGGACGGCGGCTCCGACGGTCGTGGAGTGGGGTTCTACTTCCGCAACGTCACCGAACTCCTGCTGTTCGGCGTGCGGGGCAAGAACGCGCGCACCGAAGCACCCGGCCGGAGCCAGGTGAACTACATGTCGTCGCGCAAGCGCGAGCATTCGCGCAAGCCTGACGAGCAATACGACCTGATCGAGAGCTGTTCGCCCGGGCCCTATCTCGAGCTGTTCGCGCGCGGCACGCGGCCCGGCTGGACCTATTGGGGCAATCAGGCGGACGAGAGCTATAGGCCGACCTGGCAGACCTACGCCTACAACTCGGCGGCCGAATGAGCGGTCTGCCGAAGATCGACCTCATCCCCGGCTGGGACTGCTACGACTGGCGCAATGCGCGGACCATCCTTGAGCACGGGCACGCGAGCGAGTGGCACGACATCATCGATGTGCTGACTGCGGCGCGCCTGCCGCACACCGAGTTGGCCGCCAAGGGCGGCAGCAAGACCAAGACTGCCAGCGCGCTCGAACTCGGAGCTCTACAAGCGCGGCTGGATCGAGAAGAAGTTCGAGACCAAGATCGTTGTAGACGGCGAAGAAAGCGACAGCCCGACGCATCTCGTCGACTGCTTCAAGGGGAAGATCGCGCTGGAGGTCGAGTGGAACAACAAGGACCCGTTTTACGACCGCGACCTCAATAACTTCAGGCTGCTCTATGACCTGAGGGTGGCCGATGTCGGCGTGGTCGTTACGCGATCGACTGGATTGATGCAGTGGATGCGGGACAGTTACGCCGACTTCGCAAAGGCGGCCGGCACCTACGGGTCATCGACGACACACTTCGACAAGCTTGAGCCGCGCATACTCGGCGGCGGCGCGGGTGGTTGTCCGGTGCTTGTGTTTGCGATGACCCAAGCGATCTACGTGGACGACCGCGGGTACTAGCCGGCGGGAATAACCGCGCGCTTTGGGATCGTTGCTCAAGCACTGCGGCGATCTGGGTGTAGATGCTGAGACGTCTATGCCTGTTCGCACCGGCCCATAAGGGCCACTTCGCGATTTACATGCTCCGATCCTGAATCGCCGGACAGCGCGTCGGATGAGTTCATCCTCCTCGAAAAGCGAGGCTGTTCAAGAATCGAATCCCCGCCGCTCTTTTCAGAATGCCCTTAGTGCGGCAGGGGAAATGAGCCGGCGTCTGCCCAGGACTTTTCCCCGACGCACGCAAGGGCCTGTCACTTATCTCTCTCGTGGGCTAGAGCGCGTTCCTCGCTGTCACGTGCTCACGATCCTCACGCTTGCTTACATTGGTCCTCATTGTGAAAGATAGCGGCCGAAGGATCAGAAAGCTTGTGAAGAAAGGCTATGCCAAAAGGCCCCCTTGCCAGGGGGTTCTGGGCATTCGGCGTCTCAGCGCGAGAAGTGCCTCAAAAGCCGCTTTCTCACTATAAAAATCAAATCGGATTCAGCTCATCGAACACCGACAGCGTCGACCATCGAAGTGCGAAGCGAACTTCGTCAGTGGGTAAATCGGCGACGGTTCTTCGGCGGAGCCATCGCCAATGGCGTGTCTGCCGCTTGCCCCATCATCGAAGCGGCTCCGATGTCACGTCGGCAATAATCGGCCGCTTCGATCTAGAAAAAGAGTTTCAATTCGCCCAAGCCGAGTCAAAGGGCGCAAGTGATCGACCGCTTAGTTTAAGCTGCCCGTCTTTATCGCCAGCCCATTAATAATCGATGGACTTGAGACGCTCGAAGGGATAGGTCCGGAGAGTTCTGAGAAAGTCAGAATGACCTCGACGAATGGCGCCGATCCACCAGCATTGGAGACCAAGAGTGTTCTCAATCACCTCGAACCCAGCTCCCCTCTCTAGAACGAGGTCCTCACGCTCAAGCTGCATTTTTGCGTAAGCCATCGACTTCTTCGAGTACTCGAAGACTTTGTGCTCATGCTCAAGGTCGAACAACGCGCGCGTCGAAATTCCGATGCGCAGAGGCTCCGAACGGAGCGCATCCGCCGCCGCAGAATTACCTAAGAATCCGGCAGTCCGATCTCATGGCGGGTCAAGGTTCAACCCTACCTCTCCAGCCGCTTATACGTCACCCGCTTCGGGTTGACGCTGTCCGGCCCCAGCCGCCTGATCTTGTCCGGCCTCGTAGTCCGCGAAATTGCCCTCGAACCACTCGAAGTGGCTGTCGCCCTCGATAGGCCAGCATGTGCGTCGCCAGCCGGTCGAGGAACATGCGGTCGTGGCTGATGATCACGGCGCAGCCGGCGAATTCCTCGAGCGCCTCTTCGAGCGCCGCCAGCGTTTCGGTGTCGAGGTCGTTGGTGGGCTCGTCGAGGAGCAGCACGTTGGCGCCGCTCTTCAGCATCTTGGCGAGGTGCACGCGGTTGCGCTGGCCGCCTGAGAGGTTGCCGACCTTCTGCTGCTGGTCGGCGCCCTTGAAGTTGAAGGCGCCGAGGTGTAGGCGCGCGAGTTCATCTCGCGCTTGCCGAGCATCAGGATTTCGTTGCCGCCGGAGATTTCCTCCCACACGGTCTTGTTGGCGTTGAGCGTGTCGCGGCTCTGGTCGACATAGCCGAGGTGCACCGCGTCGGCGACGGTGATGCTGCCCGCGTCGGGCTTTTCCTGGCCGGTGAGCATGCGGAACAGCGTGGTCTTGCCGACGCCGTTCGGGCCGATGATGCCGACGATGCCGCCGGGCGGCAGCTTGAAGGTGAGGTTGTCGATCAGCAGCCGGTCGCCATAGGACTTGCTGAGCCCCTCGATGTCGATGACGTTCTGGCCGAGCCGCTCGCCGGGCGGAATGATGATCTGCGCGGTGTTGGACTGCGTGCGCGCCTCGTTGATCTTGACCAGCTCGTCATAGGCCTTGATGCGCGCCTTGGATTTGGCCTGCCGCGCCTGCGGCGATTGCCCCATCCACTCCTTTTCGCTGCTCGAGCACCTTGAGGCGCGCCGCGTCCTCGCGCTCCTCCTGCGCGAAGCGCTTGGCCTTGGCGTCGAGATAGGCCGAGTAATTGCCCTCGTAGGGCACGCCGCGGCCGCGATCGAGCTCGAGGATCCAGCCGGTGACGTTGTCGAGGAAGTAGCGGTCGTGGGTGATGATCAGCACCGCGCCGGGAAACTCGCGCAGGTGCTTTTCGAGCCACGCGGTGGTCTCGGCGTCGAGATGGTTGGTCGGCTCGTCGAGCAGCAGCAGATCGGGCTTGCTCAGCAGCAGCGCGCACAGCGCGACGCGGCGCTTCTCGCCGCCCGAGAGCTTGTCGATCGAGGCATCGCCGGGCGGGCAGCCGAGCGCTTCCATCGCGACGCCGACCTGCGCCTCGAGGTCCCAGAGGTTCTGGCTGTCGATGGGGTCCTGGAGCTTGGTCGCCTCGTCGGCGGTCTCGTCGGAATAGTTCATCATCAGCTCGTTGTAGCGATCGACGATGGCCTTCTTTTCCTTGACGCCCGGTCATGACGTTGCCGAGCACGTCGAGCGCGTCGTCGAGCTGCGGCTCCTGCGGCAGATAGCCGACCTTGGCGCCCTGTCGGCGAGCCAGGCCTCGCCGATGAACTCGGTGTCGATGCCGGCCATGATGCGCAGCAGCGTCGATTTGCCCGAGCCGTTGGGGCCCGAGCACGCCGATCTTGGCGTCGGGGTAGAAGCTGCAGATGGATGTTGTCGAGCACCTTCTTGCCGCCGGCATAGGCCTTCGACATTCCGTGCATGTGGTAGATGAACTGGCGGGCCATGAATCCTGCCGTCTGGGCTGAGTATGGGCGCCGTATGTAGGGCAAGCCCCGCTAGCGGGCAACACGCAGAGAGGATTTGGGAATGAAGCGGATTTCTTTGGCTCTGGTTGCCGGCGCTGCTGCTGGCGGCATCGCTCCCGGTGCCGGCGCTCGGCGGCGCGGACAAAGTGCCGACCAGGTCGGGCAGTTGCGTCGCCGACCAGCATCAAGGAGATCGGCACGCGGCTCGAGGGCGTCGCCGACAGCGGCAGCGCGTCGACTACGCCAACGGCATCGACGGCGTGAGCTACGACACGGTCCCGAGGTGATCGCAACGCCAAGGCCGGCGACAAGGTCAGCTCTGCCTCGTCTCGCTGCCGCAGAACTGCCCCAAGGGCGACGACCGCGGCAAGGTCTACTCGGCCGTCGATCTCAGCACCCACGGCAATTCTGGCAGCTGCCCGACGCCGAGCACATGTGCGGCGGGGCGTGAATCTGCACCGCTCCCGCTCACCGGCTGGACGGGTCAGCGGGCCGCCCCTACAGTCCGGCCAGGCCATTTGATTTTTGGATTTGCCTGATGCTGAACTACCGTTCGTTCCGGTGTTGTCGGGGCTGCTTGCCGCGTCCGTGCTCGCCCCGAGCGATCTCGTTTGCCCAAGACCACTACGATCCATCTCGAAATTCAGCCGCAGGGCAACAACACCGCAAACGTCTACGTGGCCGGCGACGGGACGTTTTCGACCATCCTCGCGCAAGTGCTCGCGCTGCGAACGGACACCACCAAGACCAACGACGAAATCGTTGCCTTCATCGAAGCCAACCGGAACAGCCTGCCGCCGCCCTACTATCTCGAAGCCGTCCGCCGCACCTGCGTGGCGGACCCGGTGGCGGCGCTGGCCTGGCTCACGCTCTACAGCATCCGGGCGCGCTACGACGCCATGCGCTGCACCGATGACTCGGCCTCGGACAATGTCGAGGCAACCTTGACCTGGGTACAGTTTCGCGAGTGCGCGTCCTACCTGCCGGCGGGCCGGGCCAGCTTCAATGCCAGCCTCGCCAAGACGCTCGCCGAACCGGACCTGTTCCAATCCACCGCGTCACCGTGGTGGATCTGCTCGGGCGGAACCCAGCTGATGAACGAACTGACCGGCAAGATGTCGGACGGGGCCACTCAGGGACCATCGGAAACCGTTGCCGACGCCGAGTGGCTCCGGCCGGAAAGCGACTGGCCTGGCATCCAGCAGAAGCTCACCGACCTGGTCAACAAGGCACTGTCGCAGTAGCGCGACGCGGGCCTCGGTCGCGCCACCGGACGCCCGCCCGACGACGCTGCCTTGCGCGCCATCTCAGCCAGCGACCTCGTCGAGCAGCCATTTGCCGATCGGCCACATCCGGCCGGTACTCGGCGGCGCAGACGTCGAGGAAATCGGGCTGCATCGCGGCCTGCGCCGGAAGCGTCCGGCCGACATGGAGGCCTTCGTAGAGGAGATAGTCGGCGCGGTCCGGGTCGGTGCTGAAGCCGCGCGGCATGAGCTTGCGCGTCTTGCCGCCGACCTCGTAGGCGCCGGCCTTCTCGACCTTGGCGACCGCCGCGAGCAGCGCCTTGCCCGAGCGCGGGTGGATCACCGCCTGCCGGAAGCTGTCGAGCACGTCCTTTTCGAACTGGTACATCCCGACCCCGAGGTAGAGCTCCTTCGCGCCGAGGCCGAACCAGAATCCAGGCCGATGCCAGTCCTTGCTGTCGCCGTGCCAGAACCAGAGGTTGAGGTGGTCCTTGTAGGGCCGCTTGTCCTTGGAGAAGCGGATGTCGCGATTGATGCGATGCATCGAGCGGTTGACCTTGGCCTCGTACTGCACCGTCGGCGAGATCTTCCGCAGCCTTGCGCCGAGCGCCTCGACGAAGGCGCGGGCCGGATCGACATAGCCCGCCTCGTAGAGCTCGCGATGGTCCTCGAACCACGCCTTCTCGTTGTGCGCGGCGATGCCGGCGAGGAACTCGAACGTCGCTTTGGGAAAGCCTGTGGACGCTGACGCTTGAGCCTTGGTCATGATCCCTCCCCGGCCCGCCAATTCTAGCGGCTTTACCGGGGAGGGAAAGAGGCGCTGCGGAGCTCGCTCACGAGACCCGCAAAGTGAGGCTCAGGAGACGTAGACGAGGAGCGTCTTGCCCTGCCGGTCGACGGCGATCACGTCGGTGGGGGCATGGCCCCACTGCGCGAGCTGCGAGCGCAGCTGCGGATTGTCGCCGATGTAGGTCTGCAGCCGGCCGATATTGGCCTCCGCGTCGATCCGGGCCGCGGCGGGGCCGCAGACGCCGGCGTGGATCACCTTGATGGTCGAGGCGCCCGTCCAGCTGTCGAACGTTGCGGGCACATAGGCATGGCGATTGACCAGCTGAGCGACTTGCCGCGGGTTGGGCGAGAAGCACGATCCGGCAAGCCTGTTGTCGAGCGAGGCCGTCGAGACCGTGGCCGAGCCGCCGCCCGCCCCGAACAGACCGCCGCCGCCGGGGTCGGCGAACCGCTGCCGCCGCCACCCGACCCGTTGTCGCCGCCGTTTCCGAACAGATCGAGCGTCACGTTACCGGCGGCAGGGTCAGCCGCGTCGCCGCCAGTCCCAAGGTCGCCGACGCCGAGCGTCACGCCGGCGTCGCCGGTGTTGCCGCCATTGCCGAAGAGGTCGACGAGGACATTGCCGGTAGTGTTGCCGTTGTCGTCGTTGCCGAGGGTCACGGTCGCCGATCCGGTTCTTCCATCATTGCCCAGCAGGCCGTTGCCGCCGATGCTGACAGTGGCCGAGGCATTGCCGCCGCCGCTATTGCCACCACCGGCAAGCAGGCCCGTGCCGAGCAGGCCGCCGCCGTTGCCGCCCAGATTGATCGATGCGGCCTGGGCCGGGCCGGCCGCCGCGAAGGCGGCAATCGCGATAAGCAGGGAAAGACCACGCACTTTGTACACTTTACCACTCCTCGATTTGTTTCCACTCGAGCAGGGACGGCGTGTCATGACGTCGAGCCTGGGCGCTGCAGAGGCAACCGCGAGGTCGGCAGCGTGGTTTCGCCGTATTGGCCCGCGTGGTTTCCGCGACGTCAACCCGGTCGAATCAAGTGAGCGAGTTTGTGCGCCTTGTTCCGGTTGTGCGAGCCGCCCCGACGCAGTCTCCCCTAGCGCGCGAATGGAAACCCGGCTTTGGCCGGAATTGCGGCGAATGCGATGGGACGGTGAAGATGTGGCAGCGCCGCAATAAGGAAAGCGCGGGACCGAAGTCCCGCGCCCCTTCGGCTCCGATCGACAAGGGAGCGTCAGCCCTTGCACCGTGGTCACCGAACCTGTAGGCGGAGCCCCAAAAAGGGCGCGCCAATCTCGTCGGTTGCGTGGGTCGTTAACGGGGCGCATCGCGCGAAAGGTTGCCGGGCCAATGCCCTGACCGCGCAAACAAAAACCCCGCGCCCGAAGGCACGGGGCCGAGGCGTTGGTGCAAACAACCTCTGCCGGAAGCGAACTCCCGGTTCGGCGATCCTATCGCATGGCGGCAAAGCGGTCATCGGTCGGATCACAGCCCCGTGAGCGGAGAGTGCGGACGCGAGCCGGCGATGCCTGCACAATTGTTAAGCAGGCGTTAACAGCCTGCCCAGAGAACCGGCACCCGCGCCGCGCCGACAGCTGTGCCCGACGCCGGTCCGCGGAGCGAAAATCGGAACTCGATCAGCAGGCTTAGACGAATGATGACGACGCTGGCACAGGCTTTGCAATTGCCTCTCACGGTGCAAACAACCAACTGTCGGAGGCATTAATTGACAGGAGTAAACCGCATTGCGGCCGGGCTCGCGCTCGGCGCCGCCATGACGCTGGGGGCGCTCGCGCCCGCGCGTCGCGGCCGACGACACCATCAAGGTGGGCATCCTCCATTCGCTGTCGGGAACGATGGCGATCTCGGAGACGACCCTCAAGGACACCATGCTCTTCCTCATCGACGAGCAGAACAAGAAGGGCGGCCTGCTCGGCAAGAAGCTCGAGCCGGTCGTCGTCGACCCGGCGTCCGACTGGCCGACCTTCGCCGAGAAGGCCCGCGAGCTGATCAGCCAGGACAAGGTCGCCGCGGTGTTCGGCTGCTGGACCTCGTCGTCGCGCAAATCCGTGCTCCCGGTGTTCAAGGAGCTGAACTCGATCCTCTTCTATCCCGGTGCAGTACGAGGGCGAAGAGTCCGAAAAGAACGTGATCTACACCGGCGCCGCGCCGAACCAGCAGGCGATCCCGGCCGTCGACTATCTGATGAGCGACGAGGGCGGCAGCGTGAAGCGCTGGGTGCTCGAAGCGCACCGACTACGTCTATCCGCGCACGACCAACAAGATCCTCGAGCAATACCTCAACGATCAAGGGCGTCGCCAAGGAAGACATCAAGATCAACTACACGCCGTTCGGCTTCTCCGACTGGCAGACCGAAGTCGCCAAGATCAAGGCGTTCGGCTCGGCCGGCAAGAAGACCGCCGTGGTCTCGACCATCAACGGCGACGCCAACGTGCCGTTCTACAAGGAACTCGCCAACCAGGGCATCAAGGCCGAGGACATCCCGGTCGTCGCCTTCTCGGTGGGTGAGGAAGAGCTCGCGCGGCATGGACACCGACCAACCTCGTCGGCCACCTCGCCGCCTGGAACTACTTCGAGTCCGTCGATACCCCGGCGAACAAGGCGTTCATCGATGGCTGGCACGCCTACATCAAGAACGACAAGCGCATCACGAACGATCCGATGGAAGCGGCCTATCTCGGCTTCAACCTCTGGGTCGCAGGCCGTACCAAGGCCGGCACCACCGACACCGACGCCGTGCTCAAGGCGATCGTCGGCCTCTCGGTGCCGAACCTCACCGGCGGCACCGCGACCGTGCTGCCCGAACCACCACCTGACCAAGCCGGTGCTGATCGGCGAAGTCCAGGCCGACGGCCAGTTCGACGTCGTGTGGCAGACCGACAAGGAAGTGCCCGGCGACGCCTGGTCGGACGTGCTGCCCGAAGACAAGGGCATCGAGGCCGACTGGACCGATCCGATCAAGGGCTGCGGCCACTTCGACACGGCGACCAAGACCTGCACGACGGCGCCGGCGCCGTAAGCACGGCGACGACGAATCTCGCGAGGGCGGTCCGCCGCCCTCGCCTCTTCGCGGACCACACGAGCGAGCACGATGGCCACCCGCCTGCTTCGACTGATTGCTTTCCTGATCGCTTGCGCTTCTGCTTGCCGTGCCGCATGCTGTCGCCGCAGTCCGCACGCCACCACGGCGCATGGTCGACGCCCTCGGGCCAGGGCGGCTTCCCCGAGCGCGAAGCGGCGATCGCCGCGCTGGTCGCGACCGGCGATCCGCAGGTCGTGCCGATCCTCGAGGCGCTGTCGCGACGGCAACGCTCTATACTGCGCAAATCCGACAGCAAGGTCGTGCTCGGCAGCAAGGCCGGCGACGGGCTTCGCTCTCAAGGACCCGCTCAGCGGCGCCGATCTCGGCACGGCGGCGACCGAGCGACGTCGAGAAGATCAAGATCAACAATGGCGCTGCGCGGCAAGCTGACGACCGCGATCGGGCAGCTGACGCTGCTGTCGCCCGACCGCAGCGACGCGGCTGTCGGCGGCGCAGTCGATGCTCAAGACCGCCGATCCCGCGACGCTCGACCTGCTGAAGAAGGCGCTCGCCGCCGAGACCGATCCGCAGATCAAGTCGGTGATGGAGCTGGCCGAAGCGGTCATCGTCCTCAAGACCGACGCCGCCGATCGACGAGAAGCGCGCCGCGATCGCGACGGTCGCCGCGCATGGCGACCGCGATGCGCTGACGGTGCTGACCGCGGCGCTCGCCACCGCGCCCGACGAGCTGAAGCCCGACATCCAGGCCGGCATCGACGCGATCAACCGCACGCTCGCAGCTCTGGAACGTCGCGCAGAACCTGATCTACGGCCTCTCGCTCGGCTCGGTGCTGCTGCTCGCCGCCATCGGCCTCGCCATCACCTTCGGCGTGATGGGCGTCATCAACATGGCGCATGGCGAGATGGTGATGCTGGGCGCCTACGTCGACCTATGTCGTCCAGCAGCTGATCGCTCGCCTACGCGCCGGGCCTGATGGACTGGTCGCTGGTGATCGCGATCCCCGCGGCCTTCCTCTTCACCGGCCTCGTCGGCGTCGCCATCGAGCGCGGCATCATCCGCTGGCTCTACGGCCGGCCGCTCGAAACGCTGCTCGCCACCTGGGGCCTGTCGCTGATCCTGCAGCAGGCGGTGCGCACGATCTTCGGCGCCAACAACCGGCCCGTGCATCGATCCCGAGCTGGATGACCGGGCGAGTTCGCGCTCGGCGGCCTGACATCACCTGGAACCGGCTGTGGATCGTGGTGTTCGCGATCGTGGTGTTCCTCGCGCTGCAGCTGGTGCTCAACCGCACGCCGCTGGGCCTGCAGATGCGGGCGGTGACGCAGAACCGCCGCATGGCCTCGGCGATGGGCATCAGAACGCCGTTCGTCGACGCCATGACCTTCGGGCTCGGCTCGGGCATTGCCGGGCTCGCCGGCGTGGCGCTGAGCCAGATCGACAACGTCTCGCCCAACCTCGGGCCAGAACTACATCATCGACAGCTTCATGGTGGTGGTGTTCGGCGGCGTCGGCAATCTCTGGGGCACGCTGATCGGCGCGCTGTCGACTCGGCATGGCCAACAAATTCCTCGAGCCCTATGCCGGCGCGGTGCTCGGCAAGATCATCATCCTCGTGCTGATCATCCTCTTCATCCAGCGCCGCCCGCGCGGGCTGTTCGCGCTCAAGGGCCGGGCGGTGGAGCATGAGAATGTGCCCTTGGCTCGGCGCCCCTCATCCGCCCTTCGGGCACCTTCTCCCGCAAGGGGAGAAGGCACAACTCACCGGCATCACGGCTCTGTTGCCTTCTCCCTCGATGGGAGAAGGTGGCGAAGCCGAGTGAGCGGTGGGGCCGCGAACGCGGAGCGCGTCGATGATCACCCAGCTCATCTTTCGCGCCCTCGACCGCAAGGCGGTCTGGCTGGTCTCGCGCTGCTGCTGCTGGCGCTGGCGGTGCCGTTCTCGAACCTGGTGCTGCCGGCGACGAGCCCGCTGCATCTGCCCAACTACGTCGGTGCCGCTGCTCGGCAAATACCTGACCTACGCCATGCTCGCGCTCGCGCTCGACCTGGTCTGGGGCTATTGCGGCATCCTCTCGCTCGGGCACGCGCGCCTTCTTCGCGCTCGGCGGCTACGCCATGGGCATGTACCTGATGCGCCAGATCGGCGCGCGCGGCGTCTACGGCAATCCGATCCTTCCCGACTTCATGGTGTTCCTCAACTACAAGGCGCTGCCCTGGTTCTGGAACGGCTTCGACAATGTTCTGGTTCGCCGTGCATCATGATCGTGCTGGTGCCGGCGGCTGCTGGCCTTCGTCTTCGGCTTCCTCGCCTTCCGCAGCCGCGTCACCGGCGTCTATCTCTCGATCATCACGCAGGCGATGACCTACGCGCTGCTGCTCGCCTTCTTCCGCAACGACCTCGGCTTCGGCGGCAATAACGGCCTCACCGACTTCAAGGACATCCTCGGCTTCAACGTCCAGGCGACGAGCACGCGCGCGCGCGCTGTTCGCCGCGACCGGCGATCGCGCTGGCGCTCGCGGTGCTCGTCTGCTCGGCGATCGTCAATTCCAAGCTCGGCAAGGTGATGGTCGCCATCCGCGACGCCGAGAGCCGCACGCGCTTCCTCGGCTACCGCGTCGACAACGTGAAGCTCTTCGCCTTCGTGGTGTCGGCGGTCATCGCCGGCATCGCCGGCGCGCTCTACGTGCCGCAGGTCGGCATCATCAACCCGAGCGAGTTCTCGCCGGCCAACTCGATCGAGGTGGTGATCTGGACCGCCGTCGGCGGCCGCGGCACGCTGATCGGTCCGATCATCGGCGGCCTGCTGGTCAACGCCGGCAAGACGCTCTTCACCAGCCTCTGGCCCGACTACTGGCTCTATCGCGCTCGGCGCGCTGTTCATCTGTCACGCTGTTCCTGCCCAAGGGCATCGTCGGCACGCTGCCGCGATGTGTTCGCGCGCCAGGGCGCCGCCGCGCAGCGACAACACCGAGCCCGAGGAGACGGGCCAGACCGATCGGCCGATGGTCGGCCGAGCCGACCCCGCACCCGGTCCCGCGGAGTAAGCCATGAGCGAAGCGCGCGACCGGCTCAAAACGATGCTCTACCTCTACGGCGTGAGCGTCAGCTTCGACGGCTTCAAGGCGCTCAACAATCTCTCGATCATCGTCCATCCCAGCGAGATGCTGGCGATCATCGGCCCGAACGGCGCCGGCAAGACGACGATGATGGACATCATCACCGGCAAGACCCGGCCCGACGCGGGCGAAGTGTTCTTCGACGGCACAGATCGACCTCACCCGGCTCGACGAAGCGGCGATCGCCAATCTCGGCATCGGCCGCAAGTTCCAGAAGCCGACGGTGTTCGAGAGCCAGACCGTCTGGGACAATCTCGAGATGGCGCTGAAGAAGCCGCGCGGCGTGTTCTCGACGCTCGGCTACGTCGCCGACAACGACGACATCGCGCGGCATCGAGGAGATCCTCGCGACCATCCGCCTCACCGCCCGCAAGGGCGACCTCGCCGCCGGCCTCAGCCACGGCCAGAAGCAATGGCTCGAGATCGGCATGCTGCTGGCGCAGGACCCCAAGCTGCTGCTGGTCGACGAGCCGGTCGCCGGCATGACCGACGCGAGACGGTCGAGACGGCAAAGCTGCTCAAGGACATCGCCAGGACCCGCTCGGTGGTGGTGGTCGAGCACGACATGAGCTTCGTGCGCGAGCTCGGCACGCGCGTCATGTGCCTCGCCGAAGGCTCGGTGCTGGCCGAAGGCACGCTCGACCAGGTGAGCGCCAACCCGGTGGTGATCGAAAGGTATCTGGGACGATGAGTGAAAGGTTCTGTCCGACGCGAAGCGTGCCCAGCAATGGTGGAGGTGAGCGGCTGTGCTGTCGCGGCCACTGACGTCACCCGTGCGCTCGCGGCACTCCCACAAGGGGGAGGGTTAGCGAGGGAGACGAAGCCGATGAGCTCCACCCTCGCGCATCAAGTCCGTCGATCTCTACTACGGCGCGGCGCAGGCGCTGCTACGGCGTCACCATCGAATGCCAAGCCGGGCCGGATCACCGCCGTGCTCGGCCGCAACGGCGTCGGCAAGAGCTCGACGCTGCGCGCCGTCACCGGCATCAACCACGACCGCCGCCGGCGAGATCGTCTTCGACAACGACGTGCTGCGGAAGGCGCCGCCCTACAGGCGCGCGCCGCATGGGCATCGGCTACGTGCCGCAGGGCCGCGAGATCTTTGCGCTGCTGACGGTGCAGGGAAAACCTCGAGACCGGCTATGCCGGGCCTCAAGGGCGGCGGACAAATCCATCCCCGACTACATCTTCACGCTCTTCCCCGTGCTGAAGTCCATGCTCGGCCGGCGCGGCGGTGACCTCTCGGGTGGCCAGCAGCAGCAGCTCGCAATCGGGCGTGCGCTGGTCACCCGACCCAAAGTGCTGGTGCTCGACGAGCCGACCGAAGGCATCCAGCCCTCGATCATCAAGGACATCGGCCGGGCGCTGCAGTTCCTGCGCGACGAGAAGGGCATGACCATCCTGCTGGTCGAGCAATATCTGGACTTCTGCCGGGAAATCGCCGACGACATCTACATCATGGACCGCGGCGAGATCATGCATGCCGGCCCCGCCAGCGACCTCGACCTGCCCGAGGTGCGCCGGCATCTGATGGTGTGAGCATGGCGCGCGCTCGCCGTCGCCGAAACTCCGACTGCCCACACTGCAGCGCGCCCGCGGCGAAGGCCGCGTCGTCGCCACCGTGCGCGACGGCCGCACCGAGATCGCGACGCTCTACCAGGAGGGCTGCGCCAAGATCCGCCTGCCGCACACGCACGATGCGCTCGCTGCAGGCGGTGCTGATGAACACCGCCGGCGGCCTCACCGGCGGCGACCACATGCAGCTGGTCGGCGACGCGCAGCGCCAGGCGCGCGCCTGGTGCTGACGACGCCCGCCTGCGAGCGCGTCTATCGCTCGCTCGGCGACCGACGCCGTGATCGAGACCCGGCTGCGCGCCGAGGCCGGCGCGCATCTCGACTGGCTGCCGCAGGAAACCATCCTGTTCGAGGGCGCGCGGCTCGACCGGCGGCTCGAGGTCGATCTCGCCGGCGGACGCGACGCTTCACCGCGGTCGAGGCGGTGCTGCTCGGCCGCGAGGCGATGGGCGAGGCTGCCGCGCAATGCGCGGCTGCGCGACAATTGGCGCATCCGCCGCGATGGCCGGCTGATCCATGCCGAAGCGACGACGCTCTCCGCCGATCCGCGCGAACGCGACGAGCCTGTCGCTGCTCGCCGGCGCCCTGCGCCTTCGCCACCGTGCTGCACATCTCCGCCGACGGCCGAGCGCCGGCTCGACGCCGTGCGCGCGCTGCTGCCCGAGACCGGCGGCGCCAGCGTCATCGGCGAGACGCCTGACGGTGCGCCTGCTGGCCGCCGACGGGCCTCGCCTTGCGCCGCGCGCTCGCACCCATTATCGCTCTGCTGTCGTCGGCGGGCAGCCTGCCGCGCCTCTGGAGCCTCTGACCGCCGCATGAACCTGACCCCGCGCGAAAAGGACAAGCTGCTGATCTCGATGGCGGCGATCGTCGCGCGCAAGCGCCTCGAGCGCGGCGTCAAGCTCAACCATCCCGAGGCCATCGCGCTGATCACCGATTATGTCGTCGAAGGCGCCCGCGACGGCCGCACCGTCGCCGATCTGATGGAAGCCGGGGCCCACGTCGTCACCCGCGCGCAGGTGATGGAGGGCATCGCCGAGATGATCCCCGACGTCCAGGTCGAAGCCACCTTCCCCGACGGCACCAAGCTCGTCACCGTCCACCATCCGATCCGGTGAGGAGACACATGATCCCCGGCGAAATCATCACCGAAATCCGGCGACATCGAGCTCAACGCCGGCGCGCCGCAGATCACTATCGAGGTCGCCAACACCGGCGACCGGCCGATCCAGGTCGGCTCGCACTATCATTTCTATGAGACCAATAACGGCCTGCAGATTCGACCGCGAGAAGGCCCGCGGCATGCGGCTCGATATCGCGGCAGGCACGGCGGTGCGCTTCGAGCCGGGCCAGTCGCGCGAGGTCAAGCTCGTGCCGCTTTCCGGCAGCGCGCACGGTGTTCGGCTTCCAGCAAAAGATCATGGGCAGACTGCTGATGAGCGAACGCGACGAGATCTTCCGCCAGCCGCCTCGATCGCGCGTGATGAGCGAGCTCAACGCCGGCGACGGCCAGCAATCCGCGAGCTGCGCCGCATGGTCGGCGGCCTGGCGCTGAAGCTCGTACACGCGATGCGCGGCGCACGCAGCTGGGCCGATCTCAAGGAGCGCGCCGACGGCGCCGACCTACGACTCGCTGCTGCGAGCTGTTCCAGAAACAGAGCGAGCTCGCGACCAAGCAGGGCGACGACGCGACCGTCACGGCCGATCGAGCTGCTCGCCATCTCGCTGATCGCCCGCCGCAATACCAGGATCCGATCTCGAGCCGGGCGTCGACTATCTCGACGACTTCATCGACGAACGCCATGCGCGCCTTCCGCGAGCGCAACCGCGGCATGCCGACTGCCCATCATCCAGCCGAAGGAGCGTCGCTGATGCCCGCCCGCATCTCCCGCGCCGACCTATGCCGACATGTACGGCCCGACGACCGGCGACAAGGTGCGGCTCGCCGACACCGACCTCTTCATCGAGGTCGAACGCGACTTCACCATCTACGGCGAAGAGGTGAAGTTCGGCGGCGGCAAGGTGATCCGCGACGGCATGGGCCAGAGCCAGGCGACGCGCGCCGAGGGCGCCGTCGATACCGTCATCACCAACGCGCTGATCGTCGACCACACCGGCATCTACAAGGCCGATGTCGGCCTCAAGGACGGCCGCATCGCCGGCATCGGCAAGGCCGGCAATCCCGACACGCAGCCGGGCGTCACCATCATCATCGGGCCGTCGACCGAAGCCATCGCCGGCGAAGGCAAGATCCTCACCGCCGGCGGCTTCGACAGCCACATCCATTTCATCGCGCCGCAGCAGATCGAAGAAGCGCTGATGTCGCGGCATCACCACGATGCTCGGCGGCGGCACCGGCCCGGCGCACGGCACGCTGGCGACCACCTGCACCGGCGCCTGGCACGCCGAGCGGATGATCGAGAGCTTCGACGCCTTCCCGATGAACCTCGCGCTCGCCGGCAAGGGCAACGCCAGCAAGCCCAAGCCGCTCGAGGAGATGATCCTCTCCGGCGTCGCGTCGCTGAAGCTGCACGAGGACTGGGGCACGACGCCCGCCGCGATCGACAACTGCCTCGCCGTCGCCGACCGGTTCGACGTGCAGGTGATGATCCACACCGACACGCTCAACGAGATGCGGCTTCGTCGAGGACACCGTCGCCGCCTTCAAGGGCCGCACCATCCACGCCTTCCACACCGAAGGCGCCGGCGGCGGGCACGCGCCCGACATCATCAAGGTCGCGGGCCTGCCCAACGTGCTGCCCTCCTCGACCAACCCGACGCGGCCCTACACCGTCAACACGCTGGCCGAGCATCTCGACATGCTGATGGTCTGCCATCATCTGTCGCCCGCAGATTGCCGAGGACGTCGCCTTCGCCGAAAGCCGCATCCGCAAGGAGACGATCGCCGCCGAGGACATCCTCCACGACCTCGGCGCGTTCTCGATGTTCTCGTCCGACAGCCAGGCGATGGGCCGCGTCGGCGAGGTGATCATCCGCACCTGGCAGACCGCCGACAAGATGAAGAAGCAGCGCGGCCGGCTCAAGGACGAGACCGGCGACAACGACAATTTCCGCGTGAAGCGCTACATCGCCAAATACACCATCAACCCGGCCATCGCGCAGGGCATGAGCCAGCACATCGGCTCGGTCGAAGTGGGCAAGCGCGCCGACCTCGTGCTCTGGGCGCCGGCCTTCTTCGGCGTGAAGCCCGAGATGGTCCTGCTCGGCGGCTCGATCGCCGCGGCGCCGATGGGCGACCCCAACGCCTCGATCCCGACGCCGCAGCCGGTGCACTATCGCCCGATGTTCGCCGGCTTCGGCAAGCTGGTCGCGACCTCGAGCGGTGGTGTTCACCAGCCAGGCGGCGCTCGACGCCGACCTGCCGCAGCCGGCTCGGCACGGACAAGAAGATGGTGGCCGTCGCCAACACCCGCGGCGGCATCGGCAAGCGCTCGATGATCCACAACGCGGCGATGCCGAATATCGAGGTCGACCCCGAGACCTACGAGGTGCGCGCCGACGGCGAGCTGCTGACCTGCGAGCCGGCGACGGTGCTGCCGATGGCGCAGCGCTATTTCCTGTTCTAGAGCGATTCAGCTTCCAGTCGGACGGCTCCGGCCGTGGTGATTGCACCACCCCCACCCTCGTTCCCTCCCCTCAAGGGGGAGGGAGGCCAGACTGAGAACTCGGGCGGTCCTAGCTGGCGAGCGGCTTCTGCTCGGGTTCGGGCGCGGCTTCCGGCTCCGCATCGCGGACGAGCCGGAAGCGGTGGCCGTGGAGGGTCAGCGTCGGCGCGATGCCGAACGGCGCTTCCCCGAACGCGGCGACGATCCGTTCGAGTTCGTCTTTCGCGACGTCGGGAGCGATTTCGCAAAGCGCCTCGGCGGACCGGCGCGAGCTCTTGTTCGTGCCCCATTGCAGCGGCAGCTCATCGAGCGGCTCGGGGAACAGCGCGAGCGCCGGCGCGAGCTCCCAGAACACGCGGGCGAGCGCGCGATACGACATGATCTCGAGGTCGCGCACCGCGACCGGCGGCGTGACATCAAAGGTCGTGACCCCGACGATGGGGCCTGCGTCGACGCGAGCCACCATGCGGTGCGCCGTAACCCCGAACCGGCGCGCGCCCGTATAGATGGCGTATTGCGCCGGGCAGAGGCCGGGAAACTCCGGCGGACCCGGATGGAAATTGTAGGCGCCGTAGCCCAGCGCCTCGAGGACCGGCGCCGGGACGACCACGGGCGTCGCAAAGCCGATCAGCCGGGCGCGCGCCAACACGTCCTCGGGAACCGCGACAAGCGCCTCGCGCGAGGCGATAGGGAGGACCGTCAGCGCCCCGTTGCAGGCGACGAGCCGCGCCGACAGCACCGGCTGCTCCGTCGCGCCCGTCAGCAAGAGAATGGTATCCAGCACGGTGCCCCCTCGACGGGCAGCGATTCGTCTCCCGTCGAGGATAGGGATGGGTCGTAAACTTTGCGTGCGGCTGGCCGGAACATTAACTCTGGCCCCCGCCGACGCGTCCGTTGGCCGCAGGAGGTCCGGCACGGTGCGCCCACAACAACCGGCCCGCTTTGCCTCGGCGGCGGAAGCAGGGCATAGTGGGGCGATGGAAAATCACTCTGATTGCCGCGGCTTTGCTGCTGCCCCTCGCCTCGCCCGTCTTCGCCGACGTGACCTTTTCGACCGGGCTCACCGTCACCGGCGATGCCGAGATCAAGACCGTCAAATACGACTGCGAGCACCATGACCCGATCACCGTGCAGTATCTCAACGCCGCGCCGAATTTCCTCGCTTTGGTTCCGGTCGAACGATGGAGCGCGACCGCTGGTCTTCGTCAATGTCATCTCCGGCTCGGGCGCGAAATATGTCGCCGAGCAAATACGAGTGGTGGACCAAGGGCAATGACGCGACGCTCGCACGATGTCACCGAGGGCCTCGACGCCGCGCCGGTGCTCACCTGCACCGAAGAAGTCGACACGCCATGAGCGTCCGCGCCACCGCCGCGCTGCCGCCCAACCACGGCAAGGGCAAGCCGTTCGACAGCCTGACCCTGCCGCACGACCAGCGCCGCGTGCGCCGCAAGCTGCTGACCTGCCCAAGGGCGAGGAGGTGATGGTCGATTTCGCCGACGCCGGTGACGCTCGAGCATTTCGGCGGGCTGCTGCTCGAGGATGGCCGCGTGGTCGAGATCGTCGCCGCCGCCCGAGCCGCTCTACGAGATCACGCGGCGCGGCAGCGAGCACCTGGCGCAGCTCGCCTGGCACATCGGCAATCGGCACATGTCGGCGCAGATCGAAAAGAAGCGCATTCTGGTGCCGCGCGATCATGTCGCCCGCACCATGCTGGCGGGCCTCGGCGCCGAGGTCCGCGAGGTGACCGAGCCGTTCCCGCCGTGAACGCGGCGCCTATCACGAGCACGCGCATTGAGCGATCGGCGCTGCAGCGGCTGCTGACCTTCCTGTCGCCGGCCTTTCCGGTCGGCGCGCTTCGCCTGGTCGCAGGGGCTCGAGACGGCGATCGCCGATGGCCGCATCACGACGGCGCCGAACCTGCAAGGACTGGATCGGCGGCGCGCTCGCGCATGGCGGCCTGCAGGACCGACGCGATCCTCCTGGCGCACGCGTATCGCGCGGCGCCGATGACGCCGCGATGCTGCAGCGAGCTCGCCGATCTCGGCCTCGCGCTGACCGCGCCGAGCGAGCGGCACGCTCGAAACGACGCTGACCGGCGAGGCCTTCGCGCATCGCGGCGCGCGCCTGGCCGTCGGATGTGTTCGCGCGGCTGCCCGCAGCCCTGCCCCTACCCGGTCGCGGTCGGCGCGATCGCCGCGGCGCAGGGCATCGGGCTGCGCGGATACGCTGCTCGGCTACCTCACCGCGGCGGTGCAGTCGCAGGTCTCGGTCGCCGTGCGGCTGGTGCCGCTCGGCCAGACCGCCGGGCTGCAGGTGATCGCCGCGCTCGAGCCCGCGGTCGCGGCGCTGGCCGAGGCTGCGGCGATCGCGAGCCTCGACGATATCGGCGGCATCGCCTACGCAGCCGACATCGCGCAGATGCGCCACGAGACCATTGGAATCGCGAGTCTTCCGCTCATGAGCATCGACCATCGCAGCGTCCTGACCTTCCTGCCGCTGCTGATGGTCGGCGCTTGCCCATCTGCTTCTGGGCGCTGCGGCACCACCTGGCCGATCCGCAGCGAGGCGCTGCTGGCGCAGACCGTCGTCGGCCGCGCCGGCATCACCCGCATGCCCAACCGCGCTGCTGACGCTTCCTGGTCGCGATCGCGCTGTTCGCTGCTGGCGATCGTCGCGATCGGCGCTCGCCGACCACGACGACGGCGGCACTGCGCCGCACCCTGCTCGGCGCTGCTCTTGGCGATCGTCTTCCTCGCGCCGCGGCGTGCTCGGCTACACCGCCGGCTGGCGCGCGCGCTATCCGACCGAGCCGTTCGCGACGCTCGACCGCACGAACTACTCGCCGCTCTGCCTGTGGATTGGAGCGGGATTCCTGATCCTCGTGATGATGAGGTTGCATATGACATCG
This sequence comes from uncultured Alphaproteobacteria bacterium, assembly GCA_963848625.1. Lineage (GTDB taxonomy): Bacteria > Pseudomonadota > Alphaproteobacteria > Rhizobiales > Devosiaceae > Devosia_A. Next base: position 832,640 of record CAWKEC010000007.1, on the reverse strand, counting down.
CTGAACGGTCCGCTGCGCGTCGGCATCGGCGGCCCGGTCGGCTCGGGCAAGACGACGGTCTGCGAGATGCTGCTCAAGGCGATGCGCGACCGCTACTCGATGGCGGTGGTCACCAACGACATCTACACGCGCGAGGACGCGCTGATCCTCAACCGCGTGCAGGCGATCAGCGAGGACCGCATCGTCGGCGTCGAGACCGGCGGCTGCCCGCACACCGCGATCCGCGAGGACGTGTCGCTCAACCTCGCGGCGATCGCCGATCTCAACCGGCGCTTCCCCGACCTCGACATCGTGCTGATCGAGTCCGGCGGCGACAATCTGAGCGCGACCTTCTCGCCCGACCTCGCCGACATCACGCTCTACGTGATCTCGGTCGCCGAGGGCGAAAAGATCCCGCGCAAGGGCGGCCCGGCGATCACCAAATCGGACCTGCTGATCATCAACAAGGCCGACCTCGCGCCCTATGTGAATGCCAGCCTCGAGGTGATGGAGCGCGACACGCATCAAGGTGCGCGAGGGCCGGCCTTACGTCTTCACCGACATGCTGCGCCGCGCAGGGCCTCGACGAGGTCATCGCCTTCATCGAGAAGATCGGCGGGCTGCAGCCGGCGGTCGCCGCGGCGGAATAGACCTAGCTTCGGTCTGCGGCGGCGGCACTTCCGTGCGGCGGACTGTGGCCGGCGGCGCCTCCGGCGGGCGTCGGTGCCTGCTCCGGCGGACCGGACGGGCGGCACGCCCTCCGGCTCCTGCGCGGGCTCGGGGCCCTTCTCCGGCGGCACTTCGCTTGCGGCTTGTCCGGCCGGCACCTGCGCGCGCACCAGCGCCACGACCGAGCGCGGCGGCAGCGCAACGAGCCGTCGTCGATCGGCAAGTCTGCTCTTCGTCGTCCGACACGAAGCCGACGACCCAGTCGCCCTCGGGCAGCTTCGCGGGCGGCTTCTCGGCGTGGCGGTTGAACCAGACCAGCACCTCGTCGTCGGCGATCTCGAGCTGCATGCCGAGCACCGACTGGCCGGGATTGTTCCAGTCGCCCTCGCTCATCTCGCGGCCGTCCTGATGCCACCAGACGACGTCGCGGATGCCGCTGCTTGCTCCTTGCCGTCGAGGAAGTGCGTCGCTGCGTCAGCGCCGGATGCGCCTTGCGGAAGCGTTGTGCGCGCGGCGACGAAATCGACCAGCGCGCCGTCGGCGCTGTCCCAGTCGACCCAGGTGATCTCGTTGTCCTGCGCGTAGGCATTGTTGTTGCCGCGCTGCGTGCGGCCCATCTCGTCGCCCTGCTGGATCAGCGGCATGCCGCGCGACATGAACAGCGTCGCGAGCAGCGCCCGCACGTCGCGCTTGCGCGCCGCGTTGATGCCGGCATCGTCGGTCGGCCCTTCGACGCCGCAGTTCCACGACGAGTTGTTGTTGTTGCCGTCGCGATTGTCCTCGCCATTCGCCTCGTTGTGCTTGTCGCCGTAGGAGACGAGGTCGGCGAGCGTGAAGCCGTCATGCACGGCGAGGAAATTGACCCCGGCGCTCGGCTTGCGGCCGGCGAAATTGAAGATCTCGGCCGAGCCCGCGACCTTGCCGGCGAGCGCGCCGATCTTGCCCGGCTCGCCGCGCCAGAAGCCGCGCACTTCGTCGCGATAGGTGTCGTTCCACTCGCGGAATTCCTTGCCGAACTTGCCGACGCCGATAGCCGCCCGGACCCGGATCCCACGGCTCGGCGACGAGCATGCACTTGCTCAGCACCGGATCGGCCTTGATCATCTGCAGCATCTTGGCGTCGGGATTGAACCCCGGCTCGCGGCCGAGCACCGGTCGCGAGATCGAAGCGGAAGCCGGAGACGCCGGTCTCCTCGACCCAGTAGCGCAGGCTCTCGATCACCAGCCGCTGCACCGCCGGATGATCGCAGCGCAGCGTGTTGCCGGTGCCGGCGTCGTTGACCAGCACCTGCTTGCCGTCGACTTCGACGTGCCGGTAGTAGGTCTTGGCGTCGAGCCCCTTGAGGCTCAGCACCGGGCCCATATTGTCGCCCTCGCCGGTGTGGTTGTAGACCACGTCGAGGATCACTGAAATGCCGTTCTTGCGGTAGAGGTCGGTGAGGAAGCGCAGCTCCTGCGGCCCGCGCGGCGCGAGCCGCGGATCGATCGCGAAATAGGCGACCGGATTGTAGCCCCAGGCATTGGTGAGCCCGAGCGCCGGCAGATGGCCGTCGTCGATGAAGGCGGCGATCGGCATCAGCTCGACGCAGTCGACGCCGAGGAATTTGAGGTGATCGATGACGCGGCGCGTCGTGAGCCCGGCGATGGTGCCGCGCAGCGGCCCCTGCACGCTCGGATGGCGCATGGTGTAGCCGCGCACATTGAGCTCGTACATCAGGCTCGGCGCCTTGCGGCGCGGCGTCGCGTGCTTGTTGAGCTGCGGCGACATGCACCACCGCCTTGGGCACCAGCGGCGCGGTATCCTCGGCGTCCGAGCGCGGCAGCCGCAGCCGCGGCGAGCGGACGAACGACGCGGTCGAGCCGGCGCGCATAGGGATCGACCAGCAGCTTGTTGGGATCGAAATGCAGGCCCTGGTCCGGATCGTACGGCCCATCGGCGCGGAGGCCGTATTTCGTCGCCGGGGCCGATGCCGGCGATCAGGCCGTGATGGATGTTGTTGTCGTGGCCGTCGAGCTCGAAGCGCGCCGATCTCGCGATCGGCCTCGTCGTAGAGCGACACGAACAGCGCCGAGGCCGTCTCCGAATAGACGGCGAAATTGATGCCTTCGGCGGTAACCGTCGCGCCGAGCTTGTCGGCGCTGCCGCCATGCGGCACGAGCTGCGGTTTCACCACGCCGCAGATCACGGCTCAGGTAATGACGCTGGGGGCGTCGCGGCCGGTGCGCTCGCTGGATCCCGGCGATCCGGTCGGCAAGGGCGATGAGGAAAGCAGAGGGCGGACTGGGTGTCGAGGTCGTGCTGTCCATGGGCCGGCTCGTACCTTTCGAGGTAGAGCCGTAACGTCGCCCCGACGGTTCCCGTTCCGCTCAGCCGCAGCACGATGCGGCTGCCATCGGCAAAGCCGATGCGGATGCCCTGATTGGCGCTCACCGAGCCATCGACCGGGTCGTGGTAGGTGAAGTCGTCGGCGTAGGAAACCTTGAGGCCGTCATAGGTTGCACCGGCGAGCTCGGGCAGCTGCGCCCGCAGGTCGTCCATCAGCTTGTTGGCGACGCCCGCGTCGACCTCTTCGTAGTCGTGCCGCGTGTAGTAGTTGCGGCCATAGATGCGCCCAGTGGTCGCGCGACGATCTCGTCGACGCCCTGCTTGCGCGCGGCGAGGATGTTGAGCCAGAGCAGCACCGCCCAGAGGCCGTCCTTCTCGCGCACATGGTTGGAGCCGGTGCCCGAGCTCTCCTCGCCGCAGATGGTGACGCGGCCGGCATCGAGCAGATTGCCGAAGAACTTCCAGCCGGTCGGCGTCTCGTGCATCTCGATGCCGAGCTCTTCGGCGACGCGGTCGGCGGCGGCGCTGGTCGGCATCGAGCGCGCGATGCCGGCGAGGCCGTTGGCATAGCCCGGCGCCAGAGGCGCGTTGGCGGCGAGCAGCGCCAGCGAGTCCGACGGCGTGACGTAGCGCTTCCGGCCGATGATGAGGTTGCGGTCGCCGTCGCCATCCGAGGCCGCGCCGAAATCCGGGCGCGTCCGGTCCCATCATCAGATCGTAGAGCGCCTTGGCGTAGACCAGGTTCGGATCGGGATGGCCGCCGCCGAAATCGGGCAGCGGCGTGCCGTTGACCACCGTGCCCTTCGGCGGCGCCGAGGATGTCCTCGAAGATGCGGTGCGCATAGGGGCCGGTCACGGCGTGCATGCGCATCGAAGCGCATGCGTGAAGCCGCCGGCGAACATCGCCGCGATCGCCGGAAAATCGAACAGCGTCTGCATCAGCGCGGCGTAGTCGGCGACCGGATCGATGACCTCGACCGTCATGTCGCCGGACTTCTGCGTGCCGATGGTCGACGAGGTCGACATCGGGCGCGTCGGTGATCAGATAGCGGTCGATCACCTTGCGAGCGGGCGAACACCGCATCGGTGATCTTCTCGGGCGCCGGGCCGCCATTGCCGATGTTGTACTTGATGCCGAAATCGCCATCCGATGCCGCCCGGGATTGTGGCTGGCGCTGAGGATGAAGCCGCCGAACGCCTTGTAGTGGCGGATGATGTGCGAGGTCGCCGGGCGTCGACAGAATGCCGCTCTGCCCGACCATCACCTTGCCGAAGCCGTTGGCGGCGGCGATGCGGATGATGCGTCTGGATGGCGACGTCGTTGAAGTAGCGGCCGTCGCCGCCGATCACCAGCGTCTTGCCCTTGAAGCCCTCGAGGCAGTCGATCACCGACTGCACGAAGTTCTCGACATAGTTGGGCTGACCATGAACGCGCGGGTCGCGCTTGCGCAGCCCCGAGGTGCCCGGCTTCTGGTCGGCGAACGGCGTGGTGCTAATCGTCGTTGTGCTGTCATCGTCCCTCACCCCCAGAAGCTTGCGATAGAGCTTGGCGTATTTGCTCGGCGCTCACATCCCAGCTCACGTCCGACTTCATGCCGCGGCGCTGCATTTTGCGCCAGACCTTCTCGCGGCCATAGAGCCGGATGGTCCGGCGGATCGCCTCGCGCAGCGCATCGGCCGTCGCCGGCGCGAAGACGATACCGGTCGCAACGCCCGCTTCGACCGCCGCCTCGTTGGCGTCGATCACCGTGTCGGCGAGGCCGCCGACGCGGCTCACCAGCGGCACGCAGCCATAGCGCAGGCCGTAGAGCTGGGTCAGCCCGCAGGGCTCGAAGCGCGACGGCACCAGCATGACGTCGGCGCCGCCCTGCATCAGATGGCTCAGCGGCTCGTCATAGGCGCGCGACGAAGCCGACCTTGCCGGGATGCCGCATCGCGGCGCCGGCGAGGCCGTTCTCGATCTCGGCGTCGCCCGAGCCCGAGCACCGATCGAGCTTGCCGCCCGCCGCGCACCAGCTGGTCGACGACCTCGACCAGCATGTCGATGCCCTTCTGCCAGGTCAGCCGGCTGACCACCGCGAACAGCGGCGCCGGCCGTGTCGTCGAGATCGAAGCGCTCGAGCAGCGCGCGCTTGTTGACGGCGCGCGTGCTCGGTCGTGTTGTGGCTGAAGTGCTGCGCGCAGCGCCGGATCGACCATCGGATCCCACTCGCGATCGTCGATGCCGTTGAGTGATGCCGCGTCAGCACGTCGGCCGCGCGTTGCAGCAGGCCCTCGAGGCCCATGCCGTAGGCCGGTGCCCTTGATCTCGAGCGCGTAGGTCGGGCTCACCGTCGTCAGCTGCATCGGCCGTCTGCAGGCCGGCCTTGAGGTAATCCGATGCCGCCGTAATACTCGATCGCGCTCGTCTCGCGCCGCGCGGTAGTCGATCCGCAGCTGCGTTGAAGATGTCCCAGCCGAAGCGGCCCTGGAACGCGATGTTGTGGACGGTCAGCACGGTCTTGGCCCGCGTCGGCGCGTTGAAGCGCGACGTAGGCCGGCGCGAGGCGCCGCCTGCCAGTCGTGGCAGTGGACGATCTGCGGATGGTAGTCGCCGATCGATGCCGCGCGCCGAGCTCGTAGGCCGCAAAGCTCGAGCGCCGCGAAGCGCTGCCAGTTGTCGGGCCAGTCCTTGCCGGTCGGGGCCGAGATAGGGATTGCCCGGCCGGTCGTAGAGATGCGGCGCATTGATCGCGATGATGTCGAGCCCCTCGGCCCTGCCGGCGACGAGCTGCGCCGGCCCGCCGAAGAAATCGGCGTAACTCGCCAGCGACCCGTGCCGTCCTCGATCGCGCCCATCACCGCCGGATAGCCGGGGAGCAGCGTGCGCATCGGCACGCCATGCGCTCGCCAGCGCGCCCGGCAATGCGCCAGCCACGTCCGCAAGCCCACCCGTCTTGATCAGCGGATAGGCCTCCGAGGCGACCGAGATGACTTCGATCATTTGCTCGGCCAGGATACTTGTCGATCATGGGTTGCGTGATCAGCGTGACGCCATCGTCGGTGCGGCGGAACCAGCTGCTTGTCGAACTCCGGATCCTCGCCGACCACGAGCCCTTCCGGGATGACGACGCCGCGATCGACCACGACTTTCCTGAGCCGCGCGCCGCGGTTGATGGTGCAGTAGGGCAGCACCACCGCTTCGTGCAGCTGCGAGTAGGAGTGGACGCGCGAGCCGGTCGACAGCAGCGTGCGCTCGAGCGCGCCGCCCGAGATGATGCAGTCGCCCGAGACCAGCGAGTTGACCGCCGTAGCCGCGCCGCCCGTCGAAGTCGTGCACGAACTTGGCCGGCGGGGTGATCTCGGCAAAGGTCCAGATCGGCCAGTCGCGATCGTAGAGATCGAGCTGCGGGGTCACGTCGGTCAGGTCGATATTGGCCTTCCAGTAGGCGTCGATCGTTCCGACGTCGCGCCAGTAGGCGACCTCTTCGTTCGGCGAGCGGACGCAGGAGCGCGGGAAGCGATGCGCCCAGGCCGTGCCGTTCTTGACGATGTAGGGGATGATGTCCTTGCCGAAATCGCGGCTCGAGCCCTCGGTCGCCGCGTCGCGGCGCAGCTGCTCCATCAGGAACCGCGTCTCGAACACGTAGATGCCCATGCGAGGCGAGCGCGATATCCGGATTGTCGGGAATGCCCGGCGGGTCCTTGGGCTTTTCGACGAAGTCGATGATGCGGTCGCGCGCGTCGACGTGCATCACGCCGAAGCCGGTGGCTTCCATGCGCGGCACTTCGAGGCAGCCGATGGTCACGTCCGCGCCGGTGTCGACATGCTGGCGGAGCATGATTTCGTAGTCCATCTTGTAGATGTGGTCGCCCGCCAGGAGCACGATGTAGCGCGGGCCGTAGTCCTCGATGATGTCCATGTTCTGGTACACGGCGTCGGCGGTGCCCGCGTACCACTGCGTCTCGGTGACGCGCTGGCTGGCCGGCAGCACGTCGAAGCTTTCGTTTCGCTCGGTGCGCAGGAAGTTCCAGCCGCGCTGCAGGTGGCGGATCAGGCTAGTGCGCCTGGTACTGCGTCGCCACCGAGATGCGGCGGATGCCGGAATTGAGCGCGTTGGACAGCGCGAAATCGATGATGCGCGACTTGCCGCCGAAATAGACGGCGGGCTTGGCGCGCCGGTCGGTCAGGTCGTAGAGGCGGGTGCCGCGTCCGCCCGCCAGCACATAGGCCATCGCTTCGCGGGCCAGCGGCGACGGTGTCCGGTAGTCTGCCATTTCTCCCTCCCTGCCCGGATCAATCCGGGTCGTATTTCAAGATCAGCGTCGCCAGCGGCGGCAGGTAGAGATCGGCGTATGCCGGCATCCAGGCTCGCCCTCGGCCTTCTGCGCCATCACCTTGCCCTGGTTGCCGGTGTTCGAGCCGCCGTACCAGCCGGCATCGGTATTGATGCGCTCGCTCCAGTTGCCGTCGCGCGGCATCGGCACGCGATAGTTGTCGCGCGGCACCGGCGTCATGTTGGAGATCACCACCACCGGGTTCGCCCCGTTCGAGCGGCGCACCCAGGCGAACACCGAATTGGCGTGGTCGTTGCCGATCAGCCAGTCGAAACCCTCGGGCTCGTTGTCGCGGGCGTGCAGCGCCGGCAGCTCGCGATAGGCCGCGTTGAGATCGATGATCAGCCGCCGCACGCCCTCGTGCATGCCCGCATCGAGCAGCCACCAGTCGAGCCCCTTGGCCTCGCTCCACTCCTCGCGCTGCGCGAACTCCTGGCCCATGAACAGCAGCTTCTTGCCGGGCCAGCCCCACATGAAGGCGTAGTAGGCGCGCAGCGTCGCGAACTGCTGCCAGTCGTCGCCGCTCATCTTGGAGATCAGCGAGCCCTTGCCGTGCACCACCTCGTCATGGCTGAGCGGCAGCACGTAGTTCTCGGTGAAGGCGTAGAGCGCCGCGAAGGTCATGTCGTTGTGGTGGTAGCGGCGATGGATGGGGTTGCGCGCCATGTAGCGCAGCGTGTCGTTCATGAACCCCATGTTCCACTTGAAGCCGAAGCCGAGGCCGCCGGTATAGCACCGGCGCCGACACGCCGCGCCAGGCCGTCGACTCCTCGGCGATCATCAGCGCGCCGGGATGCAGCCGATAGACCTCCTGGTTGACCCGCTTCAGGAACTCGACCGCCTCGAGATTGTGGTTGCCGCCGAACTGGTTGGGCACCCACTGCCCCGGCTGGCGCGAATAGTCGAGGTAGAGCATCGAGGCCACCGCATCGACGCGCAGGCCGTCGATGTGGAACTCCTCGAACCAGTAGAGCGCGTTGTTGACGAGGAAGGCCGAGACTTCCTTGCGGCCGAAATTGTAGATCGCGGTGTTCCAGTCCGGGATGGAAGCCCTGGCGCGGATCGGCATGCTCGTAGAGCGCGGTTCCGTCGAAATGCGCGAGGCCGTGCTCGTCGGTCGGGAAATGCGCCGGCACCCAGTCGAGGATGATGCCGAGGCCGGCCTTGTGCGCCGCGTCGACGAAGCGCTTGAAGCCCTTGGGATCGCCGAAGCGCGCGGTCGGGCGAATAGAGCCCGGTCGGCTGGTAGCCCCAGCTCGGATCGAACGGATGCTCGGAGATCGGCAGCAGCTCGATATGGGTGAAGCCCATGTCCTTGGCGTAGGGGATCAGCTGCTCGGCGAGCTGCTCGTAGCTCATGAAGCTGCCGTCGGCGCGCTTCCGCCAGGAGCCGAGATGCACCTCGTAGATCGAGATCGGCGTGCGGCGCCAATCCTTCTTGCCGCGTGCCTCGAGATACTTCTGCGTCGGTCCACGCGAACGGCGTCGGATCGGCGACGACCGAGGCGGTCTTGGGCCGCAGCTCGGACTGCCGCGCGAACGGGTCGGCCTTGAGCGGCAGCAGCTTGCCGTCCTGCCCGACGATCTCGAACTTGTAGATCGTGCCCGGCCCGACGCCCGGGATGAACACCTCCCAGACGCCGGTCTCGAAGCGGTTGCGCATCGGATGGCGGCGGCCGTCCCAGTCGTTGAAGGCGCCGACCACCGAGACGCGCCGCGCGTTCGGCGCCCAGACCGCGAAATGCACGCCGTGCGACGCCCTCGAACTCCATCGCGTGCGCGCCGAGCTTGTCGAACAGCCGCAGGTGCGTGCCTTCGGCGATGTAGTAGTCGTCCATCGGCCCGAGCACCGGCCCGAAGCTGTAGGGATCGCAGACGTCCCACTCGCCGCCGGCGTTGCGCGGCGCGATAGCGGATCGGCTGGCGGCGATCGATCTGCACCGTGCCCTCGAAGAAGCCCTCGGCGTGCCGCTGGCTGCAGCTCGCCCAGCGGCTTGCCCGTCGCGCGTGAACGCCGCGACGCGTTCGGCATGCGGGATGAACGCGCGCAGCGACCCAGACGCCGTCCGACCTGCTGCAGCCCGAGCACGGCGAACGGGTCGGCATGCTGCCCCTTGACGATCGCCTCGACTGCCTCGGGATCTGCCTGCCAGTTCTCCACGGATACCCTTCCTATGCGCTGATCCGACCGGCACGCCCCAGATCTCACGCGGCATATTGCCGGATCGTCCGGTCCGACGAGAACCAGCCCATATGCGCGGTGTTGCGGATCGCCATGCGCATACCATTTGCGCGGGTGTCTGCCAGAGCGCATCGACCTGCCGCTGCGCCGCGGCATAGGCGTCGAAATCGCGCGCCACCATGAACCAGTCGTGGTCGTAGAGGCCGCCGATCAGATCGCGATAGCGGTTCGGATCGTCGGGCGAGAAGACGCCCGGACGAGATCATCTCCAGCGCCTCGCGCAGCGGCGGCGAGGCATCGATCGCGCTGCGCGGCACTTCCGTGCGGGCGCGCTTGTGCGGCCACCTCCTCGGCGGTGAGGCCGAAGATGATCATGTTCTCCTTGCCCACGGCGTCGAGCATCTCGATGTTGGCGCCGTCGAGCGTGCCGATGGTCAGCGCGCCGTTGAGCGCGAACTTCATGTTGCCGGTGCCCGAGGCCTCGAGCCCGGCGGTCGAGATCTGCTCGCGACAGGTCGGCCGCCGGCATGATCATCTCGGCCAGCCGACACATTGTAGTTGGGCAGGAACACCACCTTGAGCAGCTCGCGCACCGAGGGGTCGTTGTTGATCACCTTGGCCACGTCGTTGATCAGCTTGATGATCAGCTTGGCGTTCCAGTAGCTGGGCGCCGCCTTGCCGGCGAACACCTTGACGCGCGGCACCCAGTCGACTTCCGGATGCGACTTGATCGCCTGAGTACTGCGCCACCGCCTCGATGATGTTGAGCAGCTGGCGCTTGTATTCGTGGATGCGCTTGACCTGGACGTCGAACAGCGCGTCCGGCGACACCGCGACGCCGAGCCGGTCCTTGATCAGTTCGGCCAGCCGCTCCTTGTTGGCGCGCTTCACCGCCGCGAACTGCTCCTGGAACTTCGGATCGTCGGCATGCGTGTCGAGCTGCGGCGAGCAGGTCGATGTTGTCCTGGAACTCCGGGCCGATCCGATCGGTGATCAGCTTGCGTCAGGCCCGGGATTGCATTCGAGCAGCCAGCGCCGCGGCGTGACGCCGTTGGTCTTGTTGTTGATGCGGTCGGGATAGAGCTGGTTGAGGTCGGCAAACACCGTCTTCTTCATCAGCTCGGTGTGGAGCGCCGACACGCCGTTGATCGAGTGGCTGCCGACGAAGGCGAGCTGGCCCATGCGCACGCGGCGCGCGCCGCCCTCGTCGATCAGCGAGACGTTGGCGATCTGCTGGTCGTTGAAGTCCGGCGCTTGGCGCGCGCCTCGGTCAGCACCTCGGCATTGATGGCGTAGATGATCTGCATCTGCCGCGGCAGCATGCGCTCGAGCAGCGACACCGGCCAGGTCTCGAGCGCCTCGGGCAGCAGCGTGTGGTTGGTGTAGCCGAAGGTGCCCTTGACCAGCGGCCAGGCCTGCGCCCACTTCATGCCGTGGATGTCGATCAGGATGCGCATCAGCTCGGCGATCGAGATCGCCGGGTGGGTGTCGTTGAGCTGGATCGCGACCTTGTCGGGCAGCGAGCTCAGGTCGCCATATTGCTGCAGGTGGCGGCGGACGATGTCCTGCAGCGAGGCGGAGGAGAAGAAGTACTCCTGCCTGAGCCGCAGCTCCTGCCCCGCCGGCGTCGAATCGGCGGGATAGAGCACGCGGGTGATCGCCTCGGCCCGCGAGCTTTCCTCGAGCGCGCCGATGTGGTCGCCGGAGTTGAACTTGTCGAGCAAGATCGGATCGATCGGCTGCGCGCTCCACAGCCGCAGCGTGTTCACGCGCGCGCCGCGCCAGCCGACGATCGGCGTATCGAACGCGACGGCGAGGAAATGCTCGGCCGGCCGCCATTCGAGCCGCGTCGTGCCGTCCGGCTCCTGCACCGGCACGACCTGCCCGCCGAAGCCGATCTCGTAGGTCGATCTCGCGCCGCTCGAACTCCCAGGGATTGCCGTGCGCGAGCCAGTCCTCGGGCAGCTCGACCTGCCAGCCTTCGCTCATTTCCTGCCGGAACATGCCGTTGGCGTAGCGGATGCCGTAGCCGTAGGCGGGGATCTTGCAGCGTCGCCATCGAATCCATGAAGCAGGCGGCGAGACGGCCGAGGCCGCCATTGCCGAGCGCCGCGTCGGGCTCGAGATTGATCAGGTCGCCCAGATCGACATTGAGGTTCTTGAGCGCCTGCCGCACCTGGTCCATGATGCCGATATTGGTCATCGCATCGCGCATCAGGCGGCCGATGAGGAATTCGAGGCTGAGGTAATAGACGCGCTTTTCCGAGGTGCGCCACGTCGCGCGGCTCGACTCGAACCAGAGGTCGATCACCCGGTCGCGGATCGCGAGGATCGTGGCGCTGCAGCCAGTCGTGCGGGCGGGCGACGATCGCGTCCTTGCCGACCGAATAGGTCAGCTTTTCGAGGATCTCAGCCTGCAGCGCCTCAGCCGTGCGCGCCCGTTTCTCCGGGGTGGGGGCGTCGAATACGATAGGCTTTTGCGGCATGGCGCAATCCGATCAGCATGACGATGTAGTCCCCTCTATGAGCGGGCACCATTGCATCAATCCTGTGCAGTTGGAAGCCCTGCGAGAAGCTCGGGCAAACCGGCTAACCCATCGCAGAAGAAGCCTTTTCGCGGCTCCTTTTCGAGCATGACCGGCGTCGAGGGACCGCTGACGGCGCCGCTCTCGCGCGCCTGCTCCTCGGCATTGGAGAGCAGCAGGTCGCGCCCGGCCGCGATCCCGCCGACCAACTGCGCCGCGAAGCGCTGCCGATCGCGCTCGCGCACCCCTGCGATGGCGTCGGCGATTTCCTCGTCGCTGGCGCCCGAGCGCCTTCAGCGCCTCGCCGCGAGAGACGCAGCGCCGACTCGAACGTCTCGCGGATCTGGAAGTCGACGCCGGCCTTGATCAGTGCGATGCGCGTGGCCGCGGTCGAAGGCGCGCGCCATCACCTTGACCAGCGGGAACTCGGCGTGGATCAGCTCGGCGATGCGCACGGCGTCGTCGCGGCTTGTCGACGGCGATCACCACCATATCGACCTTCTCGATGCCGGCCGCACGCAGGATGTCGAGCCGCGTGCCGTCGCCGTAATAGACCTTGCGCGCCGAACTGGCCGGCGGCGCGGATCATGTCGGTGTCGGTGTCGATCAGCGAAATCTTGTGGCCCTTGGCGAGCAGCGCCTGCGCCGCGATCTGGCCGAAGCGGCCGAAGCCGATGATCAGCACGTCGCCGCTGAGCCCGTCGGGCTCCTCGACGCCCATCCATCGACTGCGCCTGCGCTCGGCAGCAGCTTGAGCGCTGAGAATGGTCAGCGGCGTCAGCACCATCGAGATGATCACCGTCGCCGAAAAGATCGCCTGCTGGTCCGGCGCTGATGAGGCCCGACGCCGCGGCGGTGGTGAACAGCACGAAGGCGAACTCGCCGCCCTGCGCCATCAGCAGCGCGCGCTCGAGCGCATCGGCGATGCTCGACTTCAGCGACGCGCGCCAGAACGAAGATCGCGCCGCCCTTGACCGCCATGTAGCAGACCACGCAGAGCGCGATGATCTGCCAGTCGCGCGGCCACGACGTTGAGGTCGAGCGACATGCCGACGGCGAGGAAGAACAGGCCGAGCAGGATGCCGCGGAACGGCTCGATGTCGGCCTCGAGCTGATGCCGGAAGGTCGAGGTCGAGAGCAGCACGCCGGCGAGGAACGCGCCCATCGCCATGCTGAGCCCGCCGAACTGGAAGAGCAGCGCCGCCCCCAGCACGACGAGCAGCGCCGCGGCCGGTCATCACCTCGCGCGCCTGCGCATTGGCGAGGATGCGGAACAGCGGATTGAGCACCCAGCGGCCGATGAGCTGCAGCGCCGCGACGCAGCCGATGGCGACGAGGATCGAGATCCAGACCGGCGTCGCTGTCGCCGCGCTCGACCGACCTGCGGCGAGATCAGCGCGACGATCGCCAGCAGCGGCACGATGGCAAGATCTTCGAGCAGCAGGATCGAGACGATCTTCTGGCCGCCGGGCGTTGCGAGGTCGCCGCGCTCGGTCAGCAGTTGCATGACGATCGCGGTCGAGGTCAGCACGAACCCCATGCCGGCGATGAACGCCACCGCCGGCGCGAAGCCGCAGCAGGATGCCCGCGCCGGTCAGCAGCGCGCCGCAGAGCGCGACCTGGATCACGCCGAGCCCGAAGATCTGCTTGCGCAGGCTCCACAGCCGGCTCGGCTCCATCTCGAGCCCGACGATGAACAGGAACAGCACGACGCCCAAGTTCGGAGACCTGCAGGATCGCCTCCGGGTCGGCGATGACGCGCAGCCCGAACGGCCCGATGGCGAGCCCCGCCGCCAGATAGCCGAGCACCGAGCCGAGCCCCGCGCGCTTGAAGATCGGCACCGCGATGACGCCCGCCGCGAGCAGCGCCACGACCTGGATCAGATCGATATTGGACGCCGGCAGCCTGGGTGATTTCGCCCGCCATCCCGGCGGTATGCGGCGCCAGACGCGGCCCGCGCGTCAAGGTCGAGGCGGCGATGGCCGGCTGCCTTGCGCGGCGCGCGTCGGGGCTTGGCGGCGGCGAGCTGCCGGCTGGCGGTCGGAGGCCGGCGGCGGCTGCCTCTACTTCAGGCGTGGGGGTCGTCCCGGCGATCTGTCTCGAGCTTGCGCTGCGAGCGCTCCGGAATGCCGCGCGTCATCGGGAAGATGTGAAGGATCAGCGACTGCAGCACGAGCAGCGAGGGCACCGAGATCAGGCCGCCGACCGGGCCCCAGATCCACAGCCAGAACGCCGTCGACACGAAAATGACGAACGGATTGAGCGTCAGGGCCGCCCGACGAGATGCGGGAACACCACCTGGTCGGCGATGAAATTGATCACCGCATAGGCGACCACCGGCGAAAGGATCGCCAACGAACCCGTTCTGCGTCGCCGAGGCCGACCGCGAAGAGCACGACGAACATGATCGCCTGGCCGAGTACGGGATGAAGTTCATGACCGCTGCGAGCGCACCCCAGAGCAGTGGGGACGGCATGCCGAGCGCCCAGGTCGCGGCCGCGGTCGTAACGCCGACGCTGGTGTTGATCAGCGTCGCCGCCAGCAGAAACCGGCTGACCTTGGCTCGACGTCACGGAACACATGCGCGGCCCGCCAGCGGGTGCGGCGGGAAAAGCAGAGCGACAGCACCGTCGATCCGGATCTGATGGCGGCTCGCGAGAAAGAAATAGAGCCCCGCGAGAAACAGCACGATATCGGCCAGGATGCTCGGCGCCATCAGCGCGACGTCCGTGCACCGGCCCGCCGTCCCTGAACCTCGACCGTCATCGCCGCGTCGCTGCCGAGGACGCTCTTGAGCTGGTCCTGCAAAGCGCCGATGGCTTGCAGCGGCTCCTTGAGCCCGGCGAGCTGGTCTTGAGCTTGTCCCAGATCGACCGGCCCGCGCGCCGACCCACTCGGAGATCGGCGACGGCAAACAGTCCCGCGGCGATGGCGAGGATCCCGATCAGAACCAGCACGACCACGGCGGCGGAAAGCGCCGGCGGAACCCCGCGGCGTTCGAGCAGATCGGCGATCGGGCCGAACATCAGCCCGATGATGATGGCGAGGCAGATCGGGGCGAGGATCACCTTGACCAAGCGCCAGCGCCACGACAACGGCCAGCACGCCAGCCGACGAGCATCGCCAGCCGCGAGCCGCTCTCCGCGAGCTGCTCGAACTGGTTGGTCGTCATCGATTTTGGCATGGCCCGCAGATGCGGACGCGCAGACGCTCGTGCAGGCAAACCCGCCTCCCTCGTCGCTCACAATCACTTGGCTGTTGGTTTCGTTCCGCCGTGACGAAGGCCGGCCGGGCTCCTATGCTGGGCACAGGACTCGAAATCGAGCCGGGGAGACCATCAGATGCGGCGCAAGATCATCATCGACACCGATCCGGGGCAGGACGACGCCGTCGCGATCCTCCTGGCGCTCGGCTCGCCGGCCGAGCTCGAAGTGCTCGGCATCGTCGCCGTGGCCGGCAATGTCGGGCTGGCGCAGAACGCCATCAACGCGCTCAAGGTCGTGGAGCTTTCGGGCAAGACCGACACCCCCGTCTATGCCGGCTGCGAAGCGCCCGATCCGGCGCCGCCTCGTCACCGCCGAGCACGTCCACGGCAAGACCGGCCTCGATGGCCCGACGCTTCCCGATCCCAAGATCAAGCTCCGCGACCAGCACGGCGTCGACTTCATCATCGAGACGCTGCGGCGCGAGCCGGCCAAGACCGTGACGCTCTGCTGCCTCGGCCCGCTCACCAATATCGGCGTGGCGCTGCGTCAAGGCGCCCGACATCAACGAGCGCGTCGCAGGAAATCGTGCTGATGGGCGGCGGCCTGTTCGAAGGCGGCAACATCACGCCCGCCGCCGAATTCAACATCTATGTCGACCCCGAAGCCGCCGACATCGTCTTGCCACTCGGGCATCCCGATCACCATGGCGCCGCTCGACCTCACGCACTTCATGCTGCGCGACCCGGGCGCGCATCGACACGCTTCCGCGCTACTCGGCAACCGCACCGGCGATCGCCACGGCCGAAATGCTCGAGTTCTTCGAGCGCTTCGATGAAGCGAAATACGGCTCGGAGGGCGGGCCGCTGCACGACCCGTGCGTCATCGCCTATCTGCTGAAGCCGGAACTGTTCAAGGGCAAGCACGTCAACGTCGCGATCGAAACCGCGAGCGAGCTGACACGCGGCATGACCGTGGTCGACTAGTGGGGCGTCACCGGCCGCGCCAAGAACGTCAACTATCTCCGCTCGGGCGATGCGGACGGCTTTTACGATCTACTGGTCGAGCGGCTGGGGACGCTGCCCTGAATCGAGCGCGACCTCGCTCCTCGATCCAGCCCATGCCGCCCATCGCCGCGATCATCGGGCCGAGCCACGGCTCGTAGCGTTTCCAGCGCGTCGACGGCGCTGGTGTAGATCGGCTGCCGCACCTGCCAGACGCTGGCGGTGAGCACTGGCGCGATGGCGCTGCGGTCGGGCGCGAGCAGCGCGTCGGTCCACGCCAGCCCCGCGAACTCGGCGATGCGCCGCGCCTGCGCTTCGGGCTCGGCGACCAGCCGCTCGTAACTGACATCGAGGATCGGCAGGTCGAGCGCGCGTCTTCCAGATCGCCATGGCTGTCCGCCGTCTGCCGCGTGCGCGTGCCGATCCAGTCGAGGCGGGTCGAGAACCCCTGCCCCGTCGCGGTGAAGCGCTGGAAGAAATTGGACACGCCCGTGTCGAGCGGATGGCGGCGGACGTGGATCACCCGCGCGTTTGGAAAAAGCCGCTGCGACCAACCCCAGCCGAACCGCGTTCTCCGGCACCTTGTCGGTCACCACGGTCGAACGGCCGCCCGGCGCTTGCGGTGCCAGTAGCTGCACCATCGCCTCGGCCTGCGCGCCAAGCCAGTCGCGATCGAGCGCCGAGCGTCAGCTCGTGCCGCAGCACCTGGCGGCCGCGCGACCGCGCTGCCTGCAGAGCGCCGCCATCTCGACGCCCAGGATCAGGCTCGATTCGCCGAGCGCCAGCACATCGGGGTGGCGCGCAAGGATCGCCTCGACCAGTGTCGTTCCGGCGCGCGGCATGCCCACGATGAAGATCGGCGCGCGGGTCGGGTGGCCGCTGCCGCGAGCCCGCCGGAACGCATCGAGCCGGCCGAGCTCCCTGAGCTCATCGAGGGTTGCCGCCTCGCCGGCTCAGATCGAACGGCCGCGCCGCCGAGCACTGTTGGCCTCGATCGCGTAGGCCATCGCCCGCTCAGGAACGTTGAGATCGTCGAAAACCTTGGCGAGGCCGAAGGCGAGATATTCGCGGCGCGCCGGGTCGAGGCTCCTCTGCGCGTGCAGCGCCACCATCGCGCGAACCAAGATCGTCTTCTTCCTTGAACTTGACGTTCTGCGTCAGACCCTGGAAGGCGATTGTATCGTCCGGCTTGATCCGCAGCGCCTCGCGGAACTCCGCGGTGGCGTCAGCGTCGCGGCCCTGCGAGGATCAGCAGCGTCGCGAGATTGTGCCGGATCGCCGCGAGACCCGGCGCCGCTGCGAGCGCCCGCTCGCATCTCCGCGATCGACAGCGCCATATCGCCTCGGCCCGCCAGTTGGCCATCGCGTGGCAGGCCAGCGCCGAGACGTTGTCCGGGAAGCGCGCGAGGATTTCCGCCGCCGACGTCGCGTGCCTGAACGGCGTCGCCACGCCCCAGCAGGCTCCACGCGCGGTCGAGCTCGGGCAGCGCCGGGATCATGATTTGTCGCGTCCGAACCACCGCCTCGGCGGCCTTGAGTCCCCAGGCGAGGAGCTCGTCGGCACGCTCCGCAGTCGACGCTTCGGTATAGCAGCGCAGCTCCGGTGCGTTGCCCGAGGGCCGGTAGTGGATCACGTCGCCGGACGCGAGCGTGAAGCGCAGGCCGTCGATGTCGGATGCGCTGGCAACCGGCGCCCTGCGGCTGCAAAGAAGCTGGCCGCGTCGCGCCAGCAGCTGGTCGAGCAGGTTCGCGCTGCCGCTCGGCCGGCACGTGCTCGAGCCGGTCGCTGCGCGCGAAACGCGGCGGCAGCGTCGCGACCAGCTGCGACAGCGTCTGGTCCGCGGCCCGCGCCGCCCCGAGCACGCTCGAGGATCGGCAGCATGCGCATCGCGCGTCGGCAGCGCCGTCAGCTCACGTTCCATCGATCTTGACGTCGCTGCCGAGTAGCACGCCGCCATTGGCCTCGAAGCCGACCACGGCCCATAGCCGCCGCGGCTGGTCGCTCTCCATCCCCGCAATGACATAGGGCGAGCCGACCTTGGTGCGCACCACCGCGTCGGAACACACCCGTCCCCTCGATCGACGAATTCGAGGTGACAGGCGTCACCACCACATCCGCGTGAAGGAACTTCGCCGTCAGGATGCCGAGCACATCGCCGCGGATGAAGCGTGCCCAGTCTCATCGACAATCAGCGGCCGGTCGCCGTCGCCATCGGTCGACACGATGCGCGTCGAGCCCGTGCGCATGTACCCAGCCGCGCGAGTTCGGTCGCCGATATCGCCGCTGACCGCCTCCGTATCGACCGGCATGAACGTCTCCGACCGGCCGAGCGCCACGACCTCGGCGCCATAGACATCGAGCACGTCGGCGAGCAGATCGCGCATCACCGACGAATGCTGCCAGACCCCGATCCGCCAGCCCGCGAGGGCGTTCCGTGCGGCAAGAACTGCAGCTAGCGCTCGCGATAGTGGCGCAGGGCACGCCGGATCGTGGTCGCGCCGGTCCATGGACCCGCGGGCGCGTCGCCGAGCGCGGCGAGTATCCGCGCCTCGTCGGCCTTGTCGATCTCGCCCTTGCCGAGTAGAACTTCAGTCCATTTCGATCGGCCGGAATATGGCTGCCCGGTGACCATGATCGCCGGCACCCGTTCGCGCATCGATGCCAGCGCCAGCGCCGGCGTGGGCAGCTCCCCGCAATCGACCGCCTCGACGCCCAGAGCGCGTTATCGCAGAGATCACCGACGCCGCGATCTCGGGACTGCTGGCGCGAAGGTCGCGGCCGACCAGCACCGTTTGCCGTCCGGCCTCGCCGTAGGAGCGCGCGAACGCCGCCGCGTAGCGCCGCGCCTCGGCGCCGACGAGGTCGGTCGCAAGGCCGCGCAGCCCGCTGGTTCCGAATTTGAGGCTGTTGCCCATCGCGCCGCTTCTGCCACGCCGCATGCGGTCGGGATCAACGGATTGACCTGGCGCCGCTGCCGGCTAACTGCGCTTCATGTCGCTCCTCAGCACTTCCTCGACCGCGAAGCCGCGCTCGTCGCGCCGGCACTGCTCGGCGCAAAGCTGCTCGTCGACGGCGTCGGCGGGCTGATCGTCGAGACCGAGGCGTACCACCCGACCGATCCCGCCTCGCACAGCTTCCGCGGGCCGACGCCCGCGCAACCGCGCGATGTTCGAGGGTCCGCCACGCGCCTACGTCTATCGCTCCTACGGCATCCACTGGTGCCTCAACTTCGTCTGCGGCCGACGCCAGCGCCGTGCTGATCCGCGCGCTCGAGCCGACCGATCGGTTCGACGTGATGCGACACCGGCGCGGGACCTGGACGATTTGCGCGCGCTGTGCTCCGGGCCGGGCAAGCTTTGCGCCGCGCTGGGCGTCACGATCGCGCTCGACGACCATCGGCTCGACGCACCGCCCTTTGCCATCACCCTGCCCCGCGCCGCCGCGGAAATCGCCATCGGCCCGCGCATCGGCATCACCAAGGCGGCGGAAATCCCCTGGCGGTTCGGCATTGCCGGATCGCGCTTCCTATCGCGGCCGTTCCGGACGGCGTGACGGATCGCGAGGTCTTGGCTATAACGCCGCCCGACGAACCGAAAGGACACGACGTGCAGGCTTGACCAGCTCATTGCCGAACTCCTCGCCCGCGGCGACATCAATGACGACACGACGATCGAGCTGAACCGCATCCTCAACGATTGGCGGGCGGGCAAACTCGACCCCGACGACGCCGACTACGTGACGGCGCTGCACGCAAAGGTCATGAACCTGATGCCCGACGCTGAAGCACCCAGCCAGGGCGTCGGCCCGGCCCGGCTCGACGGCCTCGATATCGAGGAATGGCGCGAGCGCGCACTGCGTGCCGAGGCGCGGCTCGCCGATCTCGAAGACGCCGCGCGCAACCCCTGATTCCACTTGCCGCGGCTTACCCCGCTGCTATTGAGCGGCGGGGCCTGTAGCTCAATGGTTAGAGCCGACCGCTCATAACGGTCTGGTTGCAGGTTCGAGTCCTGCCGGGCCCACCAGCTTCCTTGCCCACCTAGTGGATCGACGACGGTGCGATGGCGTTGGCGAGGCTCGCTTCACCGCGGCCGTAGGTTGCCGCGTTGTAGTTGACCAGCGTGCTGGTAATGGCCGTGTCGAGGAGCTGGTTGGTAATCTGCGTCGCGCTGGCCTTGGTGAATTTGCTGCCGATGATCGCCGCATAGCCTGAGATAATCGGCGCCGCGAACGATGTGCCGGCGAGGCCCGTTTGGGCGGAGTTGACGTCGACCGTCAGGAAATGCTGCTGGACGAATGTGTTGCTGCCGGCGGTGTTGGAATAAGTGGCCATCGCCTCCTTGCCGGTCGAGCCTACGGCGTTCAACGCGCCGGCATAGATCACCGACTGCGCGCCCTCGAGCGAGGTGTTCAGGAAATCGATGTTGCCTTGGCTGTTGGCGCTGCCGATCGCGACCGAGTTGTTGCCGGCGGCCTTCGAGATGACAGCCTTGCCGTTCATCGCGTCGGAGATGATCGACTGCTCCTGCTTGTCGCCGGTCCAGTTGATGCCCGAATAGATTTTGGACGCGTAGATCGCGTAGCTCAGATTGATGACGTTGAGGCCCGAATGCAGCGAGACCGCGGAGCCTTGGCCATTGAAGTTCTTTTCGACGAACGTCGCCTGCGGCGCCAGAAGCTGCGCTTCTTCAAGCGTGAAGAAGCCATGCAGCTGGGTCTGCTTCTTGCCGGTCCAGCTGCCCGAGAAGGGATCGTTGCCCGTGTATTCGTCGACGAACGTTACAGTGACGCCTTTGCCCTCATAGCCCTTCGACCAGGCAAGCTTCACGTCGGGACTCATCCACGCGTAGGACGGGGGCAGCGCCAGCGTCGACTGATAGTAGCTGGGCGCCTCCTGGGCGATCGCCGCCGTGACGACAGAGACCAGCGACATCGCGACAAGGATGCCGAGTGCTTTGCGCTTTCCGATAAACATCTTGTTCGTCCCTTAGAAGTTCACAGTATAGCTGACGGAAAGTGTCAACCGGCTTGGGTCCTGGTCGACCAGTTGCGCGAGGCCGTCCTCTATACTTATCGGGCTTGCCGCTAGTCGACAATTCACGGTGATATCGTCGCCCAGATCGCCGAAATCGCCTTGGCACGGATACTCCGTCATGTGTCCAAACAGGCTGGTGTTGACCGAGAGTGACAGCGTTCCCTGCGGCCGAGGATGGCTCTGGGCAATGAATCCAAGGATAATTCCTGGATCGATTTTGTATTTTTCGCCGGCTTCGCCGGTCGTCACCCCGAACACGATCCCGTGATCCGCGTCGAGCGTGAGGAGCGCCTTGGCGGTAATTTCGCGCCAGTGCGTTGCGTAAAAGGGCGCCATCGACTGCCAGCCGCCGCCGCCGAGCGTCGAGAGCTGATACCCCTCTTGGCTGTAGGACAGCGCGAGGTCGGACAGCGGATCACCCTGGTGGATGTCGAAGACCGTGATCGAACGCTCGTCCGATTGCGCCTGTGCTGAGCCGACCCCCATCGTCATCGCGAAAGCCATCGCGAACGCCCAGAGACCGAGCCTGACGACCGCCGCTAAGCCCTGATAGGCGCCCATTTGCCTCGCCGCCGCGGGTGATGACCGAATCACCGCCCCAGTAGGGCAGGAGTGCCAAGAATTGGGGGCCCGTAATAGTTAGAAATGTGACAACTTCGCCGGGAGTTTGCTTGTGACTTCCCGGAGTGCCCTCGATGCCCGATGCCTACGCCATCGATCAGCTGATTTCAGCCAAGGCCATCGCCGCCCGCGTCGAGGCGCTGGCCGCGGAAATCTCCGCGCACTATCGCGGCACCGACAAGCTGGTGGTCGTCGGGCTGCTGCGCGGCTCCTTCATCTTCATAGCCGATCTGGTGCGCGAGCTCGATTTGCCGGTGGAGGTCGATTTCATCGAGGTCTCGTCCTACGGCAATGCCACGGAGTCGAGCCGCGAGGTGCGCATCCTCAAGGATTTGCGCGGCGAGATCGAAGGTCACGACCTGCTGGTCGTCGAGGACATCGTCGATACCGGCCGGACGCTGCGGCACGTGCTCGACATCCTCGCCACGCGCCACCCGCGCAGCCTCGAGGTCTGCGCCCTGCTCGACAAGCCGTCGCGCCGCGAGGTCGACATCAAGGCGCGCTGGACCGGCTTTGAAATCCCGGACCGCTTCGTCGTCGGCTACGGCATCGACTACGCCCAGCGCAATCGCAACCTGCCCCACATCGGCGCGGTGCGGTTTTACTGATTGCCGGCGAGATCGCGCGCGCAAACGGAACGGGCGGCCCGCAGGCCGCCCGTCTTGGTCAAAGTCCGTCGGCTCAGTGCTGGTTGGCGAAGATGTTGCCCAGGATCGCCCCGAAGATCAGGCCGCCGATGATGAAGGCGGCGGGCGGAAAATAGTACCCGTTATAGAAGCGCCAGCCCGGATGATAGTGCCGGTCGCCCGCATGGCCGTTGAGATAGCCAATGCCGTTATGCTGATAGAACTTCCAGTTCTGCTGGTCGCCGTACGGGACTGGCCTGCGCCGGGACCATCGTCGCCGCCATCGTTCCAAAGGACAGGGTTGCGACGCAAAGGGCTGAAATTAACGTCTTCATGGTGCTTCTCCACATTGTCGGTCGACTGATCAACGCGTGAGGCGCCGGTTTCGTTCGTTTGGACCATAGCGGTTCGGGCATGACGTCCCAAGGATCGCGGCCGGACCTGCGTCTCAGGTTCATTGCGGGGCATCGCCCCAGAACCGGAGCCGACCATGACGTGCCGCCCCTTTGCCCTCCCCGCACTCGTCGCGTCGCTCGCGGCTCTCGGCACCATGCCAGCCGTCGCCGCGAGCTCCAGCGCGGGATCGGGCGGGGACGCAACCGACGGCCTGCTCGTCCCGGAGCCCCTGCCGCCGGTGACCGGGCCGATGCCGCAGCCGCGCACTCTCGGTGAGCCCGGCACAAGCGACACCCTTGCGGCCGATCTCGCAACGCTTCTGGAGCGCTACGCGACCGTCACGCGCACCGCCGGGGGCGACACCACCGTCACACCGCCCTCGGCGGAGCTCGCTGCCTTGCTGCGAGGCAGGAACTCGACGCCGGCAAATGAAAAAGGCCGCCCGGATTGCCGGGCGGCCCTTCCAGTTGCGCGGGAGGGTAGCGATCAGAACGGCGTGTTGGCGTAGTCGAACTCCTTGGCGTTGTCCTTGGTGATCAGCGTCGAGTTGATGATCATCGTGCCGTCGACCTGGGCGTCCGGCCACGAAGTGCAGCGCGGTCAGGTCGATGGCGGTCGCCACCATGTTCGGGTTGTAGCTGACGTCGACCGGCACCTGGGTCGAGCCGGCTTCGACCATCTTGACGATCTGGTTCATGCCGGCGCCGCCGACGGCCCAGATCTTCTTGTCACGCCCGGCTTCCTTGACCGCCTTGAGCGCGCCGACCAGGGTGTCGTCGTCCTGCGCCCAGACCGCATCGATGTTGCGGATACTTGGTCAGGAAGTCCTGCATGACCTTGTAGCCGTCGTCGCGGTTCCAGTTGGCGAACTGGCTGTCGAGCACCTTGATGTTGGTGCCCTGGATGCCGGCCATGAACGCATCGACGCGCTGCTTGTCGATCGGGATCGGCAGGCCGCGGAGGACGACGATGTTGCCGCCATTCGGCAGCGCCTGCTTGAAGTAGGTCGGCCGTGGTGGCGCCGAGGCCCGGGTTGTCGCCGGCGACGTAGAGGTCCTCGATGCCCGGCTGGCTGAGCTGCGCGGTCGATGACCGTCACCCACTTGCCGGCGTCCTTGACCTTCTTGATCGAGGCGGTCATCGCGTCCGGATCGCCCGGCAGGATGACGAGGCGCGTCGATATTGCGGGTCGCCAGCATGTCTTCGAGGTCGGCGGCCTGCTTGGTCGAATCGGGCGCGGTGGCCAGCACGAACTTGAGGTTCGGATAGGCCTTGCTGAGCCGGTCGACGGCCTGCTGGGCGAAGAAGTCGACGCCGCCGGTCCAGCCGTGGTCGGCGGTCGGCACCGAAACGCCGATCGTATAGGTCTTGTCCTGGGCGACTGCCGCCCCGGCGAGCATCACGCTGCCGGCGACGAGTGCCGCCAGCGCTGTGGTCTTCAAGAAGATTCATAGTCTCAGTCTCCTCCCGTTGATCGCCCGATGATCGGGCGTTGCATGAAACTTGCATTCTACGTGGTCTTGCGGCGACCGCTGCAGCAGCACCGCGATGATGATGATGGCGCCCTGGAACGCCTGGTTGAGATAGGGGCTGATGAAGCTCTGCAGATTGAGGATGTTGCCGATCAGCTCGAGGATGATGACGCCGACCACCGTGCCCCAGATGCGCCCGAAGCCGCCGCGCAGCGTCGTGCCGCCGATGATCACCGCGGCGATCGCCTGCAGCTCCCAGAGCACCGCCGTCGAGCTGTTGGCCGAGCCGAACTTCGGCACGTAGAGCACCGCCGCGGCGCCGACCAGCAGGCCCTGCAGCACGTAGGTCATCAGCCGCACGCGATCGACCTTGATCGCCGAGTAGCGCGCCACCTGCTCGTTCGAGCCGATCGCCGCGATGTGCCGGCCGAAGGTCGTGCGCCGCATGCACCATCTCGGCGATGATCGCGACCACCGCGAAGACGATGATCGGCACCGGCACGTCGAAGATGCTTGCCGGAATAGAGCGGCGAGTAGGTGTCCGACGCGCCGCATGTTGAGGTTGAGCGTGCCGCCATTGGCGAGGAAGGTGATGAGCGCCCGGAAGATGCCGAGCGTGCCCAGCGTCACGATGAAGGGCTCGATCCGCCCGACGGTCACCAGCAGGCCGTTGGCCGCGCCGCCGGCGCTGCCGATCGCGAGGCCCGGCGACGATGCCGAGCCCGACCGCGCCCCAGCCGCTGCCGAGCGACGGCACGAGGCTGTTGATGATGATGATCATCATGCCGGCGATGAACGCCGCCATCGAGCCGACCGACAGGTCGAGGCCGCCCGAGGTGATGACGAAGGTCGCGCCGATCGCGATGATGCCGATGAACGACGACGCGCGCGACGATGTTGGCGAGGTTGGCGAGGCTGAGGAAATTGCCGTTGAGCAGCGCGCCGAGGATCATCAGCAGCAGCAGCGCCACCAGCGGCCCGAGCGCGCCGAAGCGGATGCGCGGCGCGCCGGCGCCGGCGTGGCGACTGCTTGCCGACGTTGCGTCATGCCGCCTTGCCCCCTCGATGCCCATCTGGTGCCGCACGATCTGCTTCTTCGCTGATCTGCGCGCCCTCCAGCTCGCCGACGATGCGGCCCGGCCGCATCACCATCACGCGATGGCTGAGGCCGATCACCTCCTGCAGCTCCGACGAAATCAGGATGATCGATTTCCCCTCGGCCGCGAGCGCCGCGATGATGTGATAGATCTGCTGCTTGGTGCCGACGTCGATGCCGCGCGTCGGCTCATCCATGATGATGATCTCGGGCTCGCTCTCCATCGTCTTGCCCAGCATCAGCTTCTGCTGGTTGCCGCCCGAGAGCTGCCGACCCGCACCGAGGCATCGCGCGCCCGGATATCGAAGCGGCGCACGGCGCGCTCGAGCGCCCGCGTTCTCGCTGGCGGTGTCGAGGAAGCAGGCCGCGCAGATGGTGGCTGAGCGTCAGCAGCGTCAGGTTGGGCCTGAGGCCCATATTGACCAGCAGGCCTTTGCCCTTGCGATCCTTGGTCATGTAGGCGATGCCCGCGGCCAGCGACTGCGCGACGCTCGGCGAAATGCACCGCGCCGGCCGTTGACCTCGACCTCGCCGCGCGCTGCGATGGCTCGAGGCCGACGACGGCCTCGGCGACCGCCGTGCGGCCCGAGCCGACAAGCCCGGCAAAGCCGAGGATTTCGCCCTTCCGCAGATCGAACGAGACGTCGTGGATGCCGGCGGCGCTCGAGGTGCCGCGACCGTCAGCACGCTGCGGCGCATCGACGTCCGGCTCGTGCTTGGGCGGATAGAGATTGGAGAGCTCGCGGCCGACCATCATCTGCGCCGCCGAATCCGGCGTCAGCGCCGCCGGCGTCGACCGTCGCGATCAGCTGGCCGTCGCGCAGCACGGTGACGCGGTTGGCGATGCGCATCACCTCGTCGAGCTTGTGCGAGATGAAGATGATGGCGACGCCCCGCGCGGTCAGCCGCTGGATCTGCTCGAACAGCGTCTGCGTCTCGGCGACCGACAGCACCGCGGTCGGCTCGTCCATGATCAGCACGCGCGCGTCGCGGCTGATCGCCTTGGCGATCTCGACCATCTGCTTGTCGGCGACGGACAGCGTGTCGATGCGCGCGTTCGGGTCGATCTGCGACGTGCAGCGTCTCGAGCAGCGCCTGCGCCTTGCTCGTGCATCGCCGCGCTGTCGAGGAAGCCGAAGCGCTTGATCTCGCGGCCGAGAAAGATCGAATGCCGCGACCGTCAGATGCTCGGCGAGGTTGAATTCCTGGTGGATGAGCACGATGCCCATCGCCTCGGCCTGCCCGTTGGGCGGCAGCGACGACGGTCTTGCCGTCATAGGTGATGGTGCCCGAGGTCGGCTGCTCGAAGCCCGACAGGATCTTCATCAGGGTCGACTTGCCGGCGCCGTTCTCGCCGATGATGGCGTGCACCTCGCCCGGGCGGACGTCGAAATCGATGCTGAACAGCACCGGGATCTCGCCGAACGATTTCGAGATCCGGTTCGCCGAAAGGATCGGCGGCGCGGCGTCGCGCCGCTCGTACGTCGACATCCGGTATAGCCTCCCCGACGGGCGCGCGTCTAGCGGCACTTTCCTCGCCTATTGGCGGATGTAAAGGTTTTCAGTTGGCGTGTAAAGGTTTACACAAGCCCGGACTGGTATAGCTTGCGCGTCGGCATTGGGTGCGCCGGCGCCGCCTCGGGGCGGACGACGTGCAGCCGGATCGTCCGCCGGTGGAGCGCCACGTGCAGCAACAGAGACTGGCCACGATCGAGGATGTCGCCGCGATCGCGGGCGTCTCGATCGCCACGGTCAGCCGCGCCATCAACGAGCCCGCCAAAGTCGCCGACGCCACCCGCCGCCGCGTCAACGATGCGATCGCCCGCACCGGCTACACCACCAACGCCATGGCGCGCTCGCTGCGCATGCGGCGCGCCAACATGATCCTGATCCTCGCCCCGGACGTGGGCGATCCGAACTTTTCCAACATCCTCGTCGGCCTCGAGACCGAGGCCAGCAAGCGCGGCTACGGCGTGCTCATCGGCAACACGCAGAACGACCCGACGCGCGAGACCGACTATCTGCGCTTCATCTTCTCCAACAAGGCGGAGGGCCTGATCCTGCTCACCGGCCACCTGCCCTTCGGCTATCAGCCAGCGGCCGGTGCCGACGCGCGCCTGCCGCCGATGGTGGCGGTGAACGAGCCGGTGCCCGGCGAGCGACGTGCCGTTTGTCGGCGTCGACAATTTCGAGGGCGCGCGCATCGCCGCCGAGCATCTGATCTCGCAGGGCCACCGGCGCATCGCCTTCATCGGCCGCGTCCACGGCCGCGACGTCAACGAGCTGCGCGAGCGCGGCTATCGCGCGGCGCTCGCGCGACGCCGGCATCGCCATCGACCCGATGCTGATCCTCGATGGCGACGGCACCACCGAGAGCGGCCGCCAGGCGGCCGAGCACATGTTCGTGCGCGACGTGCTGCCCACGGCGTTCCTCTGCGTCAACGACGCGACCGCGCTCGGCGTCATCATCGCGCTCAATGCCCGCGGCTATGATCTGCCGCGGCAGTTCTCGGTGATGGGCTTCGACGACATCTCGTTCGCGAGCTTCGTCACGCCCTCGCTCACCACCATGAAGCAGCCGCGCTCCAAGATCGGCGAGGCGGCGATGAACCTGCTGCTCGCCGTGGTCGAAGGGCGGCCGCTCGAGACAGCGCCAGGTGCTGCTGCGCAGCGAACTCATCCTGCGCAATTCCGTCGCTCGCCATGTCGCCGGCGAGCTCGGGCGCTCGCCCGCCATCGGCGGCAACTGAGCGGCATCTGCACGCCGGTTCCATTACAGCGAAGTAAGTCTCGCGACAGGCGGAGGACAGCTCGCCATGCGACTCCACGGCACCGGCCGATTTGCATTCGGTCGTCCAACGGAGAATCGATATGTCCAAACACGCGATCATTGCGGCCGCCGCGACTGCCGCCTTCCTGCTGACTCGGCGTCGTCGCCCAGGCCGCGGCGACCTCGTCCAGCATGGCGAGCACGTCGTCGATGACGTCGATGGCAGCGCCCGCCGCAGCCAAGCCGGCTCCGGTCTCGCTGACCTGCGCCGTCGACCTCGGGCGACGTCTCCCAGACCCTGACGATCACCAACAGCGCGACACGACCGACATCGCCAAGGGCACCAAGATCAGCTGGGTGCTCGGCAAGCACAAGGGCAGCCAGAAGCTCGACCGCCATCCTTTCGGCCGGCAAGACCATCTCGGTCCGCGGCCCGGCCGGCAGCGTCGCGACCTGCACCGCGATCGTACGTTCCCCCGGCGGCGAAGTAACCTCCGCACTCCCAAGCGTCGCGGCGAAACGAAAGAGGCCGCCTCAGCGGGGCGGCCTCTATTTTTTTGCGCGATTGATGACTGCGGGTCAGCCCGCCGCGGTGTAGGCGATCTTCACCTGCGTGAAGAACTCGAGCGCGTACTTGCCCTGCTCCTTGGGACCATAGCTCGAGCCCTTGCGGCCGCCGAACGGCACGTGCGGGTCGACGCCGGCGGTCGGCACGTTGACCATCACCATGCCCGCCTCGGCGTTGCGCTTGAAGTGCGTCGCGTATTTGAGCGAGGTCGTGACGATCCCGGCGCGAGAGGCCGAACTCGGTGTCGTTGGCGGTCGCCAGCGCTTCCTCGTAGTTCTTGACGCGGATGACCGACGCCACCGGCCCGAAGATCTCTTCGCGGCTGATGCGCATCTGGTTGGTCGCTTCCGTGAACAGCGTCGGCTGCAGGTAATAGCCGGGCGTCTTGAGCTTGATGCAGCTCGCCGCCGGCCGCGAGCTTGGCGCCTTCTTTCTTGCCGATCTCGATGTAGTCGGTGTCCTGCTTGAGCTGGCCCGGATCGACCACCGGCCCGATCTCGATGCCCTTCTCGAGCGCGTCGCCGACCTTGAGATTGCGCACCCGCTCGGTCAGCGCCGCGACGAACTTGTCGTGGATGCCCTCGGTCACGATGATGCGCGACGACGGCGGTGCAGCGCTGGCCGGTCGAAAAGAACGCCGAGTTGGCGACCGTCTCGACCGCGACCTTGAGGTCGGCGTCGTCGAGCACGATGGTCGGGTTCTTGCCGCCCATTTCGAGCTGGAACTTGCGCATGACCTTGACGCTCGCCTCGGCGACCTTGCTTGCCGGTGCCGGCCGAGCCGGTGAAGGTGAAGGCATCGATGTCCGGCGGACTCGAGCATCGCCTGCCCGACCACCGAGCCCTTGCCCATCACGAGGTTGAGCACGCCCTTGGGCAGCCCCGCGCGATGGAGGATGTCGACGATCGCCCAGGACGAGCCCGGCACCAGGTCGGCCGGCTTGAACACGATGGTGTTGCCGTAGACCAGCGCCGGCGCGATCTTCCAGGTCGGGATCGCGATCGGAAAATTCCACGGCGTGATGATGCCGACGACGCCGACGGCCTCGCGGGTGATCTCGACGCCGACGCCCGGCCGCGTCGACGGCACGCATCTCGCCGGTGAGCCGCAGCGCCTCGCCCGCGAAGAAATCGAAGATCTGCCGCGGCGCGCGCGACCTCGCCGATGCCTTCGGGCAGCGTCTTGCCCTCTTCGCGGCTCAGCAGCGCGCCCAGCTCGTCCTTGCGCGCCATGATCTCCTGCGACGCCTTGGTCAGGATAGAATGCCGCTCCAGAATGCCCGAGCGCGACCACGCCGGAAACGCCGCCTTGGCCGCCGCGATCGCCCGCTTGGTGTCGTCGAGCGTGGCGCGCGCGTAGAGGCCGACCACTTCGTCGGTGTTGGACGGATTGATGTTCGGCACGCCCTCGCCGCCGACCCATTCGCCGTCGATCAGGTTCTTATGCAGGTCGTCCATGATGTTCTTCCGACGTGGTCCGCATAACTCGGTCATCCTGCGAAGCGGGATCCAACTGCTGCGCCGTGATGTCTGGTCCAGCTTTCGCTGATGAGCCCAGTGGGTGTTCGGAGACGCTCACAGCAGCCCGGCCTTCGCCAGATCCCGCATCAGGTGGCTCGCGCCGTAGGTCCAGGGCGGGCATTCGGTAGATAGGCGCACGCGGTTGGAAAGCGACCCCAACTTTGGTGTGGAGATGGTCACGATGTCGTTCGGCTTGTGGGTGAAGCCCTTGCCCGGCCCCGCCGCGGTCCTTGACCGGCGCGAACATCGTGCCGAGATAGATCACGAAGCCGTCGGGATATTGGTGGTGCCGGCCGATCGCCGAGGCCGACCAGCGATTCCGGCGAGCGCGAAATCTGGCTCATCGACGAGTGCCCCTCGAGCACGAAGCCGTCCTCGCCGGTCGACCTTCAGGCCGATCTCGGCCGGCTTGACGTCGGCGAGCGTGAAGCTCGCCGTCGAACAGCCGGATGAACGGCCCGAGCGAGGCCGAGGCATTGTTGTCCTTGGCCTTGCCGAGCAGCAGCGCCGAGCGGCCCTCGACGTCGCGCAGATTGACGTCATTGCCCAGCGTCGCGCCGACGATGCGGCCGTCGCTCGCGACCACCAGCGCCACTTCGGGCTCGGGATTGTTCCACTCGCTGATCGGCAGAATGCCGACATCGGCGCCGATAGCCCACCGTCGACATCGGCTGGCTCTTGGTGAAAATCTCGGCGTCGGGCCCGATGCCGACTTCGAGATACTGGCTCCAGACGCCCTTGCCGATCAGCGTCTGCTTGACCTTCATGGCCGCATCGGAGCCGGGCACGAGCTTGCTGACAGGTCGGTGCCGATCAGCCCCATGATTTCGCCGCGCAGCGCGTCGGCCTTGGCCTTGTCGCCGCGCGCCTGCTCCTCGATGACGCGCTCGAGCAGCGAGACGACGAAGGTCACGCCCGGCCGCCTTCACCGCCTGCAGGTCGATCGGCGACAGCAGCGATGGGACCGCGGCTGTCAGCGGTCAGCCGCCCAGCTGTTGGCCAGCGATCGCGTCGATCGGCCCGAGATCGGTGCCCTCGGCGCCGGCGACATAACCGGCCGGATCGCGCCAGCTCGCAGATGTCGCGCACCGTCGGCGCGGCCTTGGCGGTGATGTCGACCACCCGCCCGTCGCGCACGCGTGACGATCGCGCGGATAGGCAAATCCCGGGCACCGTGGCGCGGCCCAGCAGCACGTCCGTCGGGCGGGACGATCGTTTCAGCCATTTGCTCCCCGGAACCGGCGGCGCTAGGTAACCACGGTGCGCTGTCCAGCAGAGCCCTGTGCCAGCGATCGGCCCCAAGGATCGCTGACCGCGGGGGCGTCATATCCGTAACCGCATCTGCCGGCACTTCGCCGCCGAACGGAGACTTCCATGCGCCTGTCTGCCGCTCCTCGCTCCCTTCGCCCTGCGCGGCGCTGGCGTCCCCTGCCTTTGGCCGCCGGCACCATGCAGCTGACCGGCCACGGCGAAGTCACCGCCGAGCCCGGACACCGCCTACGTCACCTCCGGCGTGACCTCCCAGGCGCGACGACCGCCAAGGCGCCCTCGCCGCCAACACCCACGACATGTCGGCGCTGATCGACGTGCTCAAGACCGCCGGCATCGACCCGGACGACATCCAGACCTCGGGCTTCTCGGTCAACCCGAACTACGTCTATTCCGACGCCAAGGACGCCGAACGGCTACCAGCTGCCGCCCAAGATCGCCGGCTACGCCGTCACCAACTCGGTCACCGTCCATGTCCGCGACCTCAAGACGCTCGGCACGGTGCTCGACCAGACGGTCGAGCGTCGGCGCCAACACCATCAACGGCATCAGCTTCTGCGGTCGAAGACCCGAGCCAAGCTCTACGACGAGGCCCGCAAGGCCGCCTTCGCCGACGCCAAGGCCAAGGCCGACACTCTACGCCGCGGCCGCCGGCGTCACGCTCGGCGCGATCGAGAACATCATCGAGGGAACCGCCTACACGCCTCGCCGCCGCATGCCGATGATGGCCAAAGCCATGTCGGCGCCGACCGCGCGCCCGGTCCCGGTCGAGGCCGGCCAGCTGACCTATGCGATCGACGTCAACGTCACCTGGGATTTGGGCGCGGCGAAGTAAGGGTCCGCCTCAACCAGTGATCGCCTTCCAGATCATATTGAGGCCGACGATCACGAGGAACGCCGCGAACACGTAGCGCAGCGTCTTCTGGTTGAGCCGGTGCGCCAGCGCGGCGCCCAGCGGCGCGGTCAGCGCCGCAAAGCCGCCGACCAGCACGAAGGCGATCAGGTTGACGTAGCCGAGGCTGAGCGGCGGCAGGCCGGTCACGCCCCAGCCGGAAAGGATGTAGCCGATCGTCCCGCCGATCGCGATGAAGACGCCGATCGCGGCACCGGTGCCGACGGCCTGATGCATGGTCGCGCCGAACGCCACCATCGTCGGCACGCTCAGCGAGCCGCCGCCGATCCCCATCAGCGCCGACAGCAAGCCGACGATCGTGGCCGCGATGCGGTTCGTCGTCGCCGAGCCCTTGAGGTGTCCCATCAGCCGCTGCTGGAAGCGGCGTCACGATGTTGAGCGCGATCAGCATGCGCGATGACGCCGAAGACGATCCGCAGCGCCTCGCCGGTGAAGAACCGCGCGACGCAGCCCGCCGATCAGCGTGCCACCGAGGACGAACGGCGCCCAGAGCCGCAGCGTCGGCGACATCGACCGCGCCGCGCCGGTAGTGCGCCCGCGCACTCATCAGTGCCGGTCGGGATGATGATCGCGAGCGAGGAGGCGACGGCAACGTGCTGCGCGGCGTCGCCCGAAAATCCCATGCGCCTCGAACGCAGTCGCGAGGATCGGCACGATGATGACGCCGCCGCCGACGCCGAGCAGTCCGGCGAACACGCCGGAAACGCAGCCGCCGAGCGACAGCCCGAGCGAGCAGCGGCCAGTAGGTCACGACGAGGTTCATCAGGGTCTCGCCGATCAGATGCAGCACGACCTCGCGCCGGTGGGGCCGTGTCCGATGCTCGAAGAGATAGATGCCCCTGCCACGTGCCGAACACCGGCGCGCCATCGGCGACCGGAATGCCGATCGAGGTCTGGGTCAGCGCCGCCTTGATGTGCGCCGGCATATCGTCGGGACCCTCGGTGCGATGGACGATCCAGTCCATGCCTTCGGGCGCGAGCCGCTGGAAGAAGCCGAGCAGATCGGTCTTCACGTCCGGATCGGCGTTTTCCTGGATCAGCAACGACGCCGAGGTGTGCCGGCAAAACGCCGTTACAAGTCCGGTGCGAACACCGCTGTCGGCGACGAATGCGTTCACCTCGCGCGTGAATTCGTAAAGGCCCTGGCCATTTGTGGAAATTTCGAGGCTGGACAGGGACTGCCGCATGGCGACAGCGACTAGCACGCTGACGGCGATGAGGGAACCGATCACGCCGCCGTGACGTTGCCGCAGTTGGGACAATAGCGTCCCTGCGTTCATCCAGGGTTCAGCCGCCACGCGTCACACGTTTGATCAACCCGCTCCAAAAAAGGAATCCCATTATGACCCTCCGTACCTGGCTTCTGGCCGGCACGAGCATCGGTCTGCTTGCCCTGTCCCCGCTCGCCATGGCGGCGCCGGACGTGAACAAGCCGCCGCTGAAAGCCGCCTACACGGCCTACACCGCCGACCAGAGCGACGACAACAAGACCCGAGCTTGCCGGCATCTGCATGCGCTTCGGCTTCGACAACGTCGACGATTGCATCGCCGCGCTGAAGGCAGCGGCGGATGGCCAGGGCGCCGCGCCAGCAGCCGCCGAGGCCGCCTCGTCCGCCGCGCCGCCGCCGGCCTCAAGCGAGGCCCCGCCTCCCCCGCCGCCGCCGGCTTCGAGCGAAGCAGCGCCTCCCGCGTCCTCGGAGCAGCCCGCGCCGCCGCCGCGCAACAAGCGAGCGCCCTCGTCGTCCGAGGAGCAGCCGGCCGTGACGGCAGCACCATCGTCGGAGGCTCCGCCGCCGCCGCCGGCTCCTCCCGCATCGTCGGCTGAACCGACGCAGGGCAAGGCCGCTGCGCAGCTCAAGCAGGCGGTGGACATGTACAACCAAGGCGTCGCGGCGCTCCAGTCGGGCAACGCCGCCGGCCAGGGCGCCATCGACCGCGCCAAGCCGCGCATCGACCGCATCTGCAAAGACGCGGGCTTCACCGACACCACGGCGTGCCTCGCCCAGTTCGGCCTGACGCTCGATCCGCTGCCCGCCAAGCCGGCGGAAGCGCCGGCTGCACAGACTGCACCGTCCTCGTCGGCCGCACCGCCACCGCCGCCGCCACCGTCGTCTGAGCAGCCGCAGCAGCACGGCAAGCCGGGCAAGCCAGCTTCGTCTTCCGAAGAGCAGCCGGCCGCTACAGCCGCATCCTCGTCAGCGCCTCCTCCGCCGCCGGCTGCCGTCGTCGTCGGCTCCGGCGCCGCAAGGCAAAGCTGCCGCTCAGCTCAAGCAGGCGGTCGACATGTACAACCAGGGCGTCGCCGCCCTGCAATCGGGCAATGCCGCCGGCCAGGGCCAGATCGACCGCGCCAAGCCGCGCATCGACCGCATCTGCCAGGACGCCGGCTTCACCGACACCACGGCGTGCCTCGCCCAGTTCGGCCTGCAGCTCAATCCGCTGCCGCCCAAGCCGGGCGAGCCGCCGGCATCGGCGGCGCAGTCCTCGGCGGCAACCCCGGAAGTGACGCCGGCCTCGCCTTCGGCGCCGAAGGAGCAG
Source organism: uncultured Alphaproteobacteria bacterium (assembly GCA_963848625.1). Lineage (GTDB taxonomy): Bacteria > Pseudomonadota > Alphaproteobacteria > Rhizobiales > Devosiaceae > Devosia_A. The sequence continues at coordinate 797,611 of CAWKEC010000007.1, read as the reverse complement.
CCCTCCTCGGTGCCGCCGATCAGCGACCTGCCGAACGCGAGCGAGGCCGTGACCCCGAGCGCGGTCGAGGTTTTGCCCTCGGACGTCTCCAAGGAAGCAGCGCCGATCCTCGACAGCACCAAGGACCAGCACAAGCACCGCGGACCCGGCGGCCAGCCGCAGGGTGGCCAGGATGCATCGGCATCGAGCTCCATCGAGCCACCACCTCCCGGTCCCGTCGGACCACCGCCGAAGGACGACAAGTCGGCGCAGGCCAATATCCAGCCGCCGCCGCCTGCCCAGCAATCGACCCAGACCGACAACGGCAAGCCCAAGCCGACCGGGCTTCCAGTTCGCAGTTCCCGCAGCCGCCGGCAGATCAGCCTGACGTCAAGGTCGTCCAGCCGCCGCAGGACAACCAGGACAAGGGCGGGCTGGTCTTCCAGATCGGCATCAACCTCTACATCAACAATCCGACGCAGGAGCGCGACCGCTTCTACGACCCGGACCACGGCGACAAGGTCACCTACGAGGACCTGAGCTTCGGCCGGACGCGCGAAACCATCACGCGCCATGACGGCACCAAGATCGTCACCATCTACGCCAAGGACGGCGACGTGCTGCAGCGCTCGAAAATCCTGCCCAACGGCCGCGAGATCGTCCTCGCCTCCGCCGATCCGCGCGAGCAGGACAACAACACCTGGACCGATCCGGGCGACAAGCTGCCGCCGCTGCGTGCTGAACATCCCAGCCAAGGACTACATCCTCGACGCGGACACCGCCGACCAGAACCAGATCGACTTCTTCCTCGATCAGCCCCCGGTCGAACAGGTCCATCAGATCTATACGATCGACGATGTCAAGCGTTCGGCGCGCCTGCGCGACATGGTCCGCCGTCTCGAGGTGGGGGACCTGACCTTCGACAGCGGCAAGGCCACGATCTCGCGTGACCAGGTCGGCGCCCTGGCACAGGTGGCGAAGGCCATGACCGACCTGCTCGCCAAGAACCCCGGTGAGGTCTTCCTCATCGAGGGCCACACCGACGCCGTGGGATCGGACGTTGCCAACCTGGTCCTGTCGGACCAGCGCGCCGCGACGGTCGCCCGCATCCTCACCGACTTCTACGACATCCCGCCGGAGAACCTGGTGACCCAGGGCTATGGCGAGCGCTACCTCAAGGTGACACGCAGGGCCCCGAGCCGCTCAACCGGCGCGTCACCATCAAGCGCATCACGCCGCTCATCGCCTACGACCACTAAGCCGCAGGCAATCGAAACGACGAGGGCCGGGATCATCCCGGCCCTTTTGCTTTGGGTCCGCCGGTCTTCAGCCCGTCGACCGCGGCCAACGCCTCGAGCTTGACCGCATCGAACTGGCGCAGCCAGCGCATCGCGACGGCATGGATCGGCACGGGATTGAGGAAGTGGAGTTTCTCCCGCCCGCGCCGCTCGGTGAGAACCAGATTGGCCTCCTCGAGCGCGCTCAGATGCTTGGTCACCGCCTGCCGGCTGATCGGAAGCCCGTCGCAAAGCCGCGCCAGCGTCTGCCCGTTGGCTCGCTTCAGCCGCTCCAGCAATTGACGCCGATACTCGTCCGCAAGCGCGGTAAACACCGCGTCCCGGTCCGCAACACTCATGAACGCCACACCCCCGTAGTCGCCTGCCCCCGACCACGCCTGCTCCTTGTTACCCGTGAAATTGCGCGCGAATAAAGGCGGCTCATGCAGCTTTTCCGCTGCCTATTGCCGAGGGCCCGCTGGCCGACTTGACAAGGCACCGGCGAAACCGCCTTTGTCGCGCGGTTTGAGGAGGCCCGCGGGATGCAGCAGACGATGGCCGCGCCGGGTCCCGCCGTCACCGGAATCGCTTCGCCCGCGCCCCGCTGGAAGCTCGTTCTTCTCGCGGTGATCGTCGGCTATCTGCTCGCGCTGCGGCTCTGGTACGACATCACCGTCACGCCGATGGGCGACGAGGCCTACTACTGGATGTGGGGCCAGCACCCGGCGTGGTCCTATCTCGACCATCCGCCGTTCGACGCGCTGGCTGCAGGGTCTGGTCGCGAGCCTGTCTTCGGCTGGAGCAATTTCTCGGCGCGGGCGCTGACCTGGCTCAGCACGGCCGCGACCCTCGCGATCTTCTGGCTGTGGAGCGCGCGCCTCGCGCCCGGTGATCGCTGGGGCTGGTTCTGGCACACCACCGCGATCTACCTCACCATTCCCGTCATCTTCCTGATGACGACCGCGGCGTTCCACGATCACCTGCTGATGGCGCTCGTCGTCGCCGCGCTCTACTGCTTCGACGGTTTTGCGCGCGATGCCGAACAGGGCCGATCGGCTGGCGCGACCTTTACCTCGTCCGCACTCCTGCTCGGGCTCGCGACGCTGACCAAATACAACGGCGCGCTGCTCGGCATCGGCTTTGCGATCTGGATCGTCGTGCGTCCGGGACTGCGCCCGCTGCTCCGCCGACTGGCAGCTCTGGGGCGCCGCGCTGCTCGCCGTCGCGATGCAGGCGCCGGTACTTCTACTGGAACATCACGACCGGCTTTGCGAGCCTCCACTTCCATCTTGCCGAACGCGGCGCCGACTGGACCCATCCGCAGCCTTCAGCAGTTCGCCCTTGGCTATCATCGGGACGATCGCGCTGCTCGGGGTCGGGCCCTTCCTGTTCGTGCGGCTGTTCTGGTTGCCCCGGCTGATCCGCAGCGGCGTGGCCGGCAGCACGGCGGGACTCGTCGACCACGGTGTTTCTCACATCGACCCTGTTCTGGGCTGTGCTCGCGCCATTCGTCGCCGTCTATTTCCACTGGAACATCGTGGCCTATGTCGCGCTCGCCCCCCTCGTCTATCTGCTGCTCGGCGGCCGCATCCTGTTCTGGCTGCACATCGGTTTTGGCGGTCTCATCGGCACGCTGGCGCTCCTGAGCTACATCGTGACGCCGCTGTCGCTGCTGGGTCTCGCCGACGCAAGCGCGGGAGCCGCCCATGGCTGGCCCGACCTCGGTGCGGCGGTTACGGCGCAGGAAGCGGCGCACCCCGGCGCGTTCCTTGCGGCGACACGCTACACCTATGCCAGCCAGCTCGGCTTCGTGCTGCACGACGCCAACGTGGCCGCGTTCAATTCGACCCCCTCGCAATACGATCTCTGGTGGAACGCGGCGGCGCATGACGGCGAGGACGCGCTGATCGTTGCCGACCAGCCGTTCCCGATCGCCAACGCCAGCCCGCACTTCGCCTCGGTCGAAAAGCTCGAGGACGTGCCGGTGACCGCGTTCGGCCAGACCATCTGGACCTTCCAAATCTGGCTGGGGAAGGATTTCGGCCATGGCGGCTGACGCCCTTCCCTCGCGGCGGCTGGCGCAGGCCGCGTTCGGGGTGCTGCTGGTCCTGCGCGTCGCCTCGACATCGTCGTGCCGCCGATCGGCGACGAGGCCTATTACTGGATGTGGGGCCAGAAGCCGGCCTGGTCGTATCTCGACCATCCCCCGCTCCACGCCTGGCTGCTCCACATCGTCGGCCTCGTCCTCGGCTGGAACCTGTTCTCGCTGCGCGCCCTCACCTGGCTGACGCTGGCTGGCACGCTCTGGATCATGTGGCTATGGGCGAAGCGGCTGAGGCCGAACGATCCCGGCGCCTGGTTCTGGCCGACCGCGGCGATCTACCTCGCGAGCCCGCTCTTTTTCATCATGAGCGCGATCTCGTTCCACGACCATCTGCTGATCTTCCTTTGCCTCCTCACTGCCCACCTCTTCCTGGTGTTCGCCGAGCAATGGGAGGCGACGGGTCGCGGCTATCGCTGGCTCTACGCCGCCGGGGCGGCGCTGGGGCTGACCGTCCTCACCAAGTATAACGGCGTTCTGCTTGGCGTCGGCATCGCCGCGTTCTTTGTCGATCCATCGCCCGCTGCGCCCGCTCTGGCGCTCGCCGCACCTCTATCTCGCGGCGCTGCTGGCGGTGGCGATCCAGGCGCCGGTGTTCTGGTGGAATTTCAGCACCGGCCTTGCGTCCTACAATTTCCATCTGTCGGAACGCTGGGGCGGCGGCGTGTCGCTCCGCCCGGTCGCCGCCATCGGCTTCATCCTGAGCGCGGTCCTCGTGGTCTCGCCCTTCCTGCTGCCGGCGCTGATCCGGGTGATCCGCCGACCCTCGCATGAGGCGTTCGCCGACCGCGCGCGCCTGCTCGCGATCTCGGTGTTCGCCGCCTCGAGCCTGCTGATGGTCGGCCTGTCGCTGTTCGTCGAGGTTTACTTCTACTGGAACATCCTCGCCGTGCTGCCGCTGATGCTGCTGCTCGCCGGCCGCATCGGCCGCTGGGGCTTCCGGCTGCATCTCCTCTACGGCGTGGCGATCGCCGCACTCGTCGTCTTCAATTACGGCGTCATCCCGATTGGGACGCTCGCCGGCCGGCCCGACTGGTACGCGACCTCAAACTTCGGCTGGCCCGATGTCGCGTCGCGCATCACGGCCCTCGAGGCGGAGCATCCCGTCGGCTTCGTCGCCGCGACCCGCTACTCGACGGCCGCGCAACTCGGCTATGCGCTCCGCGACGCGAACGTCACCGCGCTCTCCAATCGGCCGCGACGAGTACGACTACTGGTTCGTACCCGCGGACCACGCGGGCGAGGACGCCCTCGTCGTTGCCGATTCGAACAATGGCATCGACGAAGTGGCCTCGCACTTCGACTCGGTGACCCCGCTCGAAACCGTGCCGATCGCCCGGTTTGGCATCACCATTTATGCGCCCAAAATCTATCTCGCCCGCGGGTTTCATCCCTAGGCTCGAGATCATCAAACTATTGGAACCACTTAGCGCAAAAGTCCCAGCCGGGACCGCCCGAACTTATCTCGGAACAATTCAATGGCCCTCGCGTTTTTGCCGCACGGTACCAGCAAAGGAGATCCCCAAATGGCTAATCCGGACCGTGACACCGTCTACACGGACGATGGCGTGAAGCGCACCGTCTATACCCGCGACAACAACTCGACCGGCTGGTTCGTCGGCATCGTTGTCGCTCTGGCGCTGCTGGCCATCGCCTATCTGGTGTTCTCTGCGAACTCGCAGCCCTCGAGCACCAATGCGACGATCAACAACAATCCTGCGGCGACCACGACGACCCCTCTGGCTCCGGCTGATACCGGCGCCTCGATCGCGCCGATGGCGCCTGCTCCGACCGCGCCCGGCGCGGCCAGCACTGCAACGCCTGCGGCCCCGGCTGCTGCGACCGACACGAGCACTCCGGCCGCAACGACGACCTCGGTAGCCCCCTCGATCGCGCCGTCCATCGAGCCCTCGGCTCCGGCTCCGTCGGCCGCTCAGTAACGACCACATCGGCCTTAGGGCCGACGTCACATCAAGGACCCCGGCAACGAGCCGGGGTCTTTCTTTTGGGTGAGCTCGGGCGGTTACTCCGCTGTACGTTCTTGCGCGCGGCGTGCGCCTGCCACAGTTAGGACGACACCCTGGGAGCGCGCACGATGGAAATCGGCCTCTATTCCTTCGCCGAGAACACCCCCGATCCCCTCAACGGCAATCATCTGCAGTCGCCGGCCGAGCGGCTCCGCGACCTGCTGGAGGAGATCGAGCTCGCCGATCAGGTGGGGCTCGATTTCTACGGGCTGGGCGAACACCACCGCCCCGATTTCGTCGCCTCGGCGCCGGTGACGATTCTCGCCGCCGCCGCGGCGCGCACCAAGCGCATCCGGCTCTCGACCGCCGTCACCGTGCTGAGCTCGGACGATCCGATCCGCGTCTGGCAGCAATTCGCCACGCTCGACCTGCTTGTCCAACGGCCGCGCCGAGATCATGGCCGGCCGCGGCTCGTTCATCGAGAGCTTCCCGCTCTTCGGCTACGACCTCGACGACTATGACGAGCTGTTCGAGGAAAAGCTGCAGGAGCTGCTCGAGATCCGGAAGGGCGGCAAGGTCAGCTGGCCGGGCTCGGCACACACAAGGCCGATCCCCGGCATGGAGATTTATCCCAAGCCCGTCCAGGACCCGCTGCCGCTCTGGATCGCGGTGGGCGGCACGCCGAACTCGGTGGCGCGCGCCGCCTATTTCGCGCTGCCGCTGATGATCGCCATCATCGGCGGTCGCCCGCAGCAGTTCGCAGCCGCTCGTGCAGCTGTATCGCGACACGGCGGCCAAGGTCGGCCACGACGCGACGAGCCTGCCGGTCGGCATCTCGTCCCATGGCTTCATCGCCGAGACGACGCAGGACGCGATGGACACGGCGTTTCCGGCGCACCAGGCCGCGATGAGCCGCATCGGCAAGGAGCGCGGCTGGCCGCCGACGACGCGCGAGCAGTTCGAGGCCGGGCGCCAGCCCGCAGGGCGCCTATTTCATGGGCTCGCCGCAGCAGGTCATCGACAAGATCCTGATGCAGCACGAATGGTTCGGCCACGAACGCTTCGGCCTGCAGCTCTCGGTCGGCACCCTGCCCCACGACAAGGTCATGAAGGCCATCGAGCTCTTCGGCACCGTGGTCAAACCTGCGGTCAACAAGGCGCTCGGCACTCCAGCGACCTAGCCGACCGAGCCAGCGCCGCCCCGCCCGAGCTTGCTCAAACGTTCGCCCGTTTCTTGACACGATCACGTCGTGATCGCGCCACGGCCGGCTTCTAGAAACCAACTCCAGGTTCGGAACGTTGTTCCCGCCATGAAGGTCGATCCCATGCTGAGCCGCCTCGAAACCCTGCCGCGCCGCGTTCGCCGCCTCTGGCTCGCCGAAGTGCTCGTGGTCGCGGCGGTGCTGGCTTTTGGCGGCTTTGCGATCCTGGCCGACTCGGGCTTGTCGACGACGCAGCTCGCCAACTCGATTTCGGACTTCGCCTCGCGCTGATCCGGCGCCCTACTTTGCCCCCACGCGCTTGATCGACTTGATCGCCATCGGCGGCATGCGGGATTTTTCCGCGATCGCACGATCCTGCGCCTCGATTTCGGTTTTCGCCGGCTCGTCGCCGTCGAGCCCGCCCAGAAGCTCCGCCGGCACCTTGCGGTTCGAGCGTTGCGTGCCGTCTTCATAGACGACGTTGAACAGCACGTATTCGGCGCGAGGCGAGGGTTTCTTGGCCATGATCGACTCTCCGTTGCGCGCGGCTCTACGCCTCGGCGGCGTTGGCCACAAGCTTTGCGGACTAACGTTCCAGACGGCGAGTTGGTGGCTAGGTGGCTTTCGGCCAGCTCTGCGAAAACACACGCTCGCCCTGCTCGTCGACGATCAGGCGTGCCTTAGCAAGCGCGAAGTTGACGGCCTCTTCGCGCGAGCTCAGCCGGTCGGCCCGAACGAACTTGTGGACCTTGAGCTCTCCGCCGATGGTCTTTTCGATCTGCCCCGCGAGCTGGAATTCGCTGCCCACGGGCAGCGGCGTCGCGCGCAGCGTAAAGCCCTTGTAGTCCTCGCCAGGCGCGGGTGCGGCCTCCTTGGGCGCGCTGCCACCGACGCCGAACAGTGATTTCCAGAAGGACATCGCAAAACTCCTCTTGCAGCAAAGCATAGCGCCTTCGGTGGGTGCGCCAAGCCCTATCGCGCACCGCTGCCCGCAAACGCCCCGTCGACGATGGTGGTGAGCAGGATCCGCAGCAGGCCCGAGGTCCGCTCCCGGGCGGTCGCCACCTCGCCGCCAAAATAGTTGGTGGTGACGATGCCATGTACCGCCGACCACAGCGCCCGCGCCGCGAGGCGCCGCTTGGCCGCGGTGCGCCAGGCGGGAGCTTCGCCGATGACGTCGCCGACGATGTCGATCAGCACGGCGAGCTGCTGCTGGTTTTCCTCGCTGTCCCGCACCCCGCGCGTGCGATTGAACGCGAGCAGCGCCGACCAGCGCGAGGCGTTGGCTGAGACGAACTCGACATAGACGTCGCCCAGGCCCAGCAGCCGCTCGAGCATCCTGTCGTGCGCGGTGTCGGCGAGCTTGCCGCTTGCGATACGCCGCGCAATGTCGGCCTCGAGCCTGGCCATCCGCTCTCGCCCGAGCGCCGCCAGCTCGGCGTAGATCGTCGAATTGGCGCTGAGGATCAGCCGGTCGAAATTGCCGAAAAGATTGTAGATCGTGCCAACGGAAACCCCGGTGAGCTCGGCCACGGCGCGCGCCTTGACGTTCTCGAGCCCGCCTTTCTCCATCAGCTTGAGCGTTGTTTTGATGAGGTTTTCCCGCACCGACCGGTGTTCCAGCGTCATGCCCGCACTCTCCTTGCCGGCGCATCTTTAGCATAAAATCTGAACTATGTTCATTTTATTCTTGAACGTCGTTCAAAACCAGCTATAACCGCATTCGTGAACGTTGTTCAAAACCACGGCGATGCGCGCACGGCGCTTTGCCCGGAGAACGGAGAACCCAATGCTCGAACTGCTGACGACCCTGATCAAAGGCTCCAACGCCAAGGCCGTCGAGGCGGCCACGGATATCTTCGCCATCGATCTCATCACCCAGAAAATCCGCGAGGCCGAAGCCGGCGTGAACCACGCCAAGGAGGCCCTCGCCTCGCTCATCCTGCGCGAGCGCGCCGAACAGAAAGCGCTCGACCTGCTGCGCAACCGCAAAACCTCGATGGAGGCGCGCGTGCGCCAGGCCCTCGCGGCGGGCAGCGAAGCGCTGGCGCTCGACGGCGCCAATGCTCTCGCCGAGATGGAAAACGAGGAGGCGGTTCGCGCCGAAACCGTTGCCCGCGTGGGCGAGCGCGTCGTCCGCCTGCGGCAATCGGTCGAGAAGGCGCACCGCCGCGTCGTCGATCTCCGGCAGGGCGCCGTCACCGCCCGCGCCATCGACCTCGAGCGCCGGTCGCAGAAGCGCGTCAACCGCGCGCTCGGCACCAGCGCCATCGAGGAAGCCGAAGCGCTGATCCGCCGCGTCGCCGATCAGGACGACCCGCTCGCCCAGACCGAAATCATCGAGGAGATCGACAATTCGCTCTCCCATGTGAGCGCCGAAAACCGGCTCGCCGAAGCCGGCTTCGGCCCCCCGACCAAGGTGCGCGCCGAGGACATCCTCGCGCGTCTCCGGACCACGCCTGCCGCCTGAGCCTTCAGCGTCAACTCAACCCAAATCCAAGGAGACTTCAAATGAACAACCAGAACAGCTCGATCTACATCATGTTCAACGCCCTGGGCGTCGCCACCGCCTACGGCATGCTCGCCCTCTCGGTCTGGCTCGCGCCGATCGACCTGTCGACCAAGGGCTATTGGGGGATGGGCATCTTCCTGCTCACCCTGTCGCTGGTGAACTTCGTCAAATACCGGCTCGAAGACCGCATGCAGCAGGAGCGCATGTTCAAGCTCGAAGCCGCCAAGAACGAAAAGATCATCCAGGACTACATCTCGCCGGCGGCGTGAGCGCGTGCCGTCCCAAAAAGCGACGGGGCCCGCAAGGGCCCCGTTTCAGTCGTCCAGCGAGAGCTCGGCGAGCCCGGCGAGATGGCGCGCCAAACCAAGCTTCAGCGCGTCGTTGCCATGGATCGGTACCGAGAGCTTCGCTTCAACGCCCGGCTTTCCATAGATATGGTGGCTGCCATTCACTCTCAGCAACCGCCATCCGTTTCGCTCAAGCAGCTTTGCGAACTGCTTGCCGGAAATCGGCTTCATAGAGCGATTTCAACAACGCGATCGCCGCGCTCGTGAGGCTCGTCCTCCAAGTCGGCCGTCAGATACCCCTCGATGGCCTCGTGGAGGTTCTCTAAAAGCTCGTCGACGGTCTCGCCTTGGCTCGCGCAACCGGGAAGGGTTGGAACCTCGCCCCAGTAGCCCCCCTCTTCCGCTTCATGGACGACGACCTTGATCTTCATCAGTTGTCCAGGAAGCTCCTGAGCTTCCGGCTGCGGCTCGGGTGCTTCAGCTTGCGCAGCGCCTTGGCTTCGATCTGCCGGATGCGTTCGCGGGTCACGCGAGAACTGCTGGCCGACTTCCTCGAGCGTATGGTCGGTGTTCATGCCGATGCCGAAGCGCATGCGCAGCACGCGTTCCTCGCGCGGCGTCAGCGAGGCCAGCACGCGGGTCGTGGTCTCGCGCAGGTTCGACTGGATCGCCGCATCGATCGGCTGGATCGCGTTCACATCGGGGATGAAGTCGCCGAGGTTGGAATCCTCCTCGTCGCCGATCGGCGTCTCGAGGCTGATCGGCTCCTTGGCGATCTTCAGCACCTTGCGCACCTTGTCCAAGGGCATCTGCAGCTTTTCGCTGAGCTCCTCGGGCGTCGGCTCGCGGCCGATCTCGTGCAGCATCTGGCGCGAGGTGCGGACGATCTTGTTGATCGTCTCGATCATGTGCACCGGGATGCGGATGGTGCGCGCCTGGTCGGCGATCGAGCGGGTGATCGCCTGCCGGATCCACCAGGTGGCGTAGGTCGAGAACTTGTAGCCGCGGCGGTACTCGAACTTGTCGACGGCCTTCATCAGCCCGATATTGCCTTCCTGGATCAGGTCGAGGAACTGCAGGCCGCGGTTCGTGTATTTCTTGGCGATCGAGATCACGAGGCGAAGGTTCGCCTCGACCATCTCCTTCTTGGCGATGGCGGCTTCGCGCTCGCCCTTCTGCACCTTGTGGACGATGCGGCGATACTCGGTGACGTCGAGCCCGGCTTCCGTCGCGAGCGTATGGATCTCGCCGCGGATGTCGCTTGATCGTGTCGCCTTCGCGCTTGATGAACTCGGCCCAGTGCTTGCCGCGCGACGCGACGGCCTTGGCCCAGCTCTCGTCGAGCTCGTGCGTGAAATAGGCCTCGAGGAAATCCTCGCGCTTGATGCCGTAGCTCTCGGCGAGGCGCAGCAGCCGGCCCTCGAGCCGCACCAGCCGCTTGTTGATGTCGTAGAGCTGCTCGACCAGGCTCTCGATGCGCGAGGCATTGAGGCTCAGCGACTTCACGTCGGCGATCACCGTCGAGCGGAAGCCTTCGACCTTCTTGGTCTCGGCGCCGGTCACCGGCTTCGAGCGATCGGCCGCGTGCTTGTCCTGCAGCTTGCGCATCTTGCCGTAGGCTTCGGCGATGCGATCGAAGGTCTCGACCACCTGCGGCTTGAGCTCGGCTTCCATGGCGCTCAGCGACAGCGAGTTCTCGAAATCGTCGTCGTCGTCCTCGACCGGGTCCTGCGGCGCCTGCGGCTCCTCGGGGACGTAGTCGTCCTCCTCGTTGCCCGCGGCACGCGTCGGCGGCGGCGGCTTGGCCGGCTCGGACCTGGACGGTGCCGGCGCGACCGCCGCGGCGGGCGCGCATCGGCCTCGAACCGGCGCTGCGGGCGCCGCCTGCTTGGCGTCGGGGCCGGCATAGGTCGCCTCGAGATCGATGATGTCGCGCAGCAGAATTTCGGCTGCTCGCGAGCTGGTCGCGCCAGATGATGATGGCCTGGAAGGTCAGCGGGCTACTCGCAGAGGCCCTCGATCATCGTCTCGCGGCCGGCCTCGATGCGCTTGGCGATGGCGATTTCGCCCTCGCGGCTGAGCAGCTCGACCGAGCCCATCTCGCGCAGATACATGCGCACCGGATCGTCGGTGCGGTCGCTGCCCTCGCGGGTATTCGACTTGCTGGCGACGGCCGTGCCGGTGCGCTCGGCGAGCTCGGTCGACTCCTCTTCGGCGTTCTCGGGCTCGGCCTCTTCGACCTCGTCCTCGTCGACGACGTTGATCCCCATCTCGGAGAACATCGCCATGATGTCCTCGATCTGGTCGGGCGAGACCTCCTCGCTCGGGCAGCACCGCGTTGACCTCTTCATAGGTCACGTAGCCGCGCTTCTTGGCCGTCTTGATGAGCTTTTTGACCGCGGCATCGGAAAGGTCGAGCAGCGGGCTGTCGGGCGTCTCGGCGGCGCCCTCGGGCTTGTCGCCGGGCTTTGTCGGCGTCCTTGGCGGATTTCGCCCGGCGGCTTTGGACGGGGTCTTGGTCGCGGTCTTGATAGTCGTCTGGAGTCTGAACTTGGTGGTCTTTACTTCGAGCAGGACTTGGGGGCCGGAGCCTTGGTCTCAGCCTTGGGCTGGACCGGGGGTTCCGGCGTCGGCGCGGCGGCCTTCGCGGCCGTCTTTAGAATGGGCTTCTTGTCAAGCTTGGCTTCGGGCTTGGACGCGGCCTTGGCTTCGGACTTTCACCGGCGCCTTTGCGACCGGCTTCGGGGACGGCTTGCACGGCCGGCTTGCTAGCGGCTTTCGGCGACGGCTTTACGGCAGCCGGCGTCTTGGTCTTCGTCTTCGGCTTGGCGACGGCCTTGGGCATCGCCTTCGCCTGAGTCTTGGCCACCGGGCTTGCACGACGGGCTTGGCTTTCGCCGCAGGCTTCGGCTTCGGCGCCGGCTTGGCGGCAGTCTTGAGCCTTTGTCCTGGCGACGGGCGCGGCTTTCGCCGCCGGCTTCGCCTTCTTCTTTTCCGGCTTGGCTGGCGGCCTTCGCCGGCTTGGCCTTGGCGCCTTTGCCTTGGGGGATGCCTTGCTGGCCATCTGGCTTCGTGCTCCGTGGCCCCTCGCCGGGCCAGTGGCTTCTTGTCAAAGGCAGGGTAACTGCAGCAAAAGGAAGCGGCCGCACTCATGGCCACTGATTCGGTTCCGGACTGGCTTATGCAACTGATTTGGGCATAAGCAAAATCGCGCGATTCGCGAACTTCTTCAGAAGCCGCGGGCCGCGCGTCCGGATAGCGAACCAAACCCTTCGATCAACGCCTCTGTCCCATCGACGGTGGTGATCTGGTTCTTGATGTCCTGCAGCACCTTGAAGGAGTCCTCGGTCCAATCGACGTCGAGGGCGTTTTCGGCTGCTTTCAGAGCCTTATTTAGCTCAACCGACTTGTAATGCAAGGCAAGCGCATGCCGAAGCCCGGTTTCGGCGTCGAGCTCGGCGGCATCCGCCAGCACCTGCCAGACGCCCTGGCCCTTGAGCGAGGCCTCCATCCGCTCGATATCGGGCCCGAATCCGCGCGCCCCGAGCGCCGCCCGCAGAGTCGGCGCCGGTGATATCGTGGTCGGCCATGATCACCTCGAGCACCGCCGCAAACAGCTTTCGCGCCCGCCGGCGAGCCGAATTCGAGCCCCGCCAGCGCCTCGAGCCGGCTTTCCGCCAGCGCCGGATGATTGATCAGGCTCAGGAGGATCGCCGCCTCGCGCGGCGTCGCGTCCGCCGCCCGGCCCGGCTTCAACAGCCGCGAATTGCGCAGCGTATCGGAGACGACGAGCCGCGGCGTCGTGCCCGGCGGCGTCCACTGCCGGGTGTCGCCGTAACGGCCGTTGCGGCGCGGCACCGCGACCGGCGGTCGTCGATAGCGCTGCGGCCGCACCGGCTGAAAGAACGCCGCGAGCTTCTCGTCGAACGCCTGGAGGTAGTGCCGCCGCACCGACTGCTCGCCGATCGAATTGGCCCGCTCGCGCAACCGCGCCTCGAGCGCCGCACGCGCCTCCGGCGTCTCCGGCACCATGCCGCCGGTCTCCATGCTCCAGACCACGTCGCTCAGCGACCGCGCGCGATCGATCACATCGGCGAAGGCGTTGCGGCCCTGCTGCCGGATCAGATCGTCCGGATCGAGCCCCTCGGGCAGCGTCGCGATCCGCACCGTCTTGCCCGGCTGCAGCAGCGGCAGCACCAGGCCGGCGGCGCGCTCGGCCGCGCGCTGTCCCGCCGCGTCGCCGTCAAAGCAGAGGATCGGCGCATCGCTCATCCGCCAGAGCAGCTGCAAGTGGTCTTCGGTGAGCGCCGTGCCCATCGGCGCGACGGTGCCCTCGAACCCCGCCATCACCGTCGAGATCACGTCGAGATAGCCCTCGACCACGATCACCGGCTTGCCGTCGCGCGCCGCCTTGCGCGCGTCCTTGCCGTTGTAGAGCACCAGCCGCTTCTGAAAGAGCGCCGTCTCGGGCGAGTTGAGATATTTCGCCGGCACATCGGCGCGTGAGCGCCCGGCCGCCGAACGCCACGATCCGCCCGCGGAAATCGGTGATCGGAAACATCACGCGGTTGCGGAACCGGTCGTAGGGCACCGCGATATCGTCGCCCGAGATCACCAGCCCGGTATCGATCATGTCCTGCGCCGACACGCCGTTGCGCCGCGAGGTGCTCCTTGAGGCCATTGCGGCTGTCGGGCGCAAAGCCGACGCGGAAGCGCGTCTGCGCCGCGGCGCGTCACGCCGCGCTCGAACAGATAGCCGCGGGCCCGCGCCCCGATATTGTGCGCCAGCGCCGCCTCGAAATACGCGGCGGCCAGCTCCATCACCTCATAGAGCGAGCGCCGCGCCTCCTCGCGCGCCTCTTCGCGTTCGTCGCGCGCCGGCATCGGCACGCCGGCCATTCCCGGCGAGCTTTTCGACCGCCTCGGGAAAGCTCATCCCGGCCTTTTCGGTCAGGAACCGGAAATGGTCGCCGGTCTTGCCGCAGCCGAAGCAGTGATAGATGCCCTTGCGGTCGTCGGCGTGAAAGCTCGGGCGTCTTTTCGCCATGGAACGGGCAGCAGGCCCAATAGTCGCCGCGCCCGGGCTGGCTCTTGCGCTTGTCCCAGATGACATGCTCGCCCACCACCTCGTGGATGGGCAGCCGCTGCCGGATTTCATCGAGGAAGCCGTCGGAAAAGCGCATGACCGTAAGTAAGCGTTGAGCGGCCGATCCAGTAGGCTGAGTCGCGCTCGTCCCCGCTATTCACATCTCGGAACCCTCCCCCTTGCGCACCGTTCGCCTTGGGACCAGGCAAGGAGACCATCATGGCCAACCAGGATTTCGAGCGATTCCTCGTGGAACGCAACGAGGCGGCCACCGCCTACGTGCAGGGCGATGCGGCGCCGGTCGACCGGCTCGCCGACAGCAGCTTCACGTCGACCTTCTTCGGGCCTGACGGCAAGGTCGTGACCGGCGAGACCGCCGTCCGCAAATCCTTCAAGGAGGGTGCGTCGCACTTCCTGCCCGAGAGCACGAGCACCCTCGAAATCCTGGATTCAGGCGCGGATGGCGACCTCGGTTTCTGGACCGGCGTGCAGCATGCAAAGGTCAAGGTGAAGGGCAAGGATGCGGCTGTGCCCTATGAGCTCCGCATCACCGAAATCTTCCGTCGCGACGGCGGCGCCTGGAAGCTCGTCCACCGCCACGCCGATCCGCTCAAATCTTAGCGGCTTTCGCCCGCAACCCGCCCGTCGCCATCGCCGTTGATCCTCGCTGACCGAGGACAATCCGTGGCCGCCGCCGTCGATCCCTATCCCCCTTCTGGATTCAATCGCTGGAAGGGGGTCGCGCTCGCAACGCTCAAGGTGCTCCTTGACCCCGATACCTCGCCACGCTGCGCCGCCACCGCCTTCTTCGGCTTCCTGTCGTTCTTTCCCGCCCTCGCGACGGTTGCGCTGATCTACGGTATCGTCGCCAACGGCCCGCTGGTCGCCAAGACCGTCGACGGGCTCAGCTACTTCCTGCCGACGATGGCCGTCGGCATCCTCGACGATCAGCTGAAGCTTCTGGCCTCGGCCCCGCGCCGCCACGCTCGGGCTGGGGCTGATCGTGTCGATCCCCCTGGCGCTCTGGTCGGGCTCGCGCGGCGTCGGGGCCCTGCTCTTTGCGATGTCCCGCGTCCGCGGTGCGCCCGAGCGTCGGGGCTTCGTCAAGGAGGTGCTGATTGCAGTCGGCATGACGATCGGCGGTTCGATCTTCGTCGTCGTCGCCCTGGTGACGGTGGCAGGGCTTCCGGCCCTCATCCCCTTCCCCACCGGCGTCGGTTGGCTGGTGCTCGTCCTGCGCTGGCCGGTGCTGCTGCTGATCTCGGCCGTGGTGATGGTCCTGCTCTACCGCTTCGGACCCGATCGTCACCCCCACCGCTTCCGCTTCGTCTGGCCCGGCGCCGTGCTCGCTTCGATCCTCTGGATCCTCGCGGGTGCGGTCTTCTCGATCTACGTCCAGAACTGGGGCAACTACTCGGCGACCTTCGGCTCGGTATCGGCGGCCGTCGTGCTCATGCTCTGGATGTATAATTCGGCGCAGATTCTCGTATTGGGTGCCGCCTTCAACGCCGCCCTCGAGAATGCCGCCGGCCTGGGCCCGCATAGCGGTGTCGTGACGTCGCCATCGCCCGCCGCTCCGACGATCAAGCCGTCGCGCCGCGGTAAATCCGCCAGGCCAGCGTGAACAGCCCAACCGAAAACAGGATCATCACCACACCGGCGAACACCACGAAAAACACCGCGCCCATCAGCGGGGCCAGCGCCAGGGCGATGCCGAAGATCACGTAGAGCACGCCCGCCAGCAGCACCGGCCAGACCCGGCTCATCAGCGCCCGCTCGCGGATGGCGATCGAGATTTCCATCACGCCGACGACCACCGCCTGGATGGCGAGGACGTAGACCACGAACATCGTGAACACGATCGCAGAGAACACCGGGGTCAGCAGCACCAGCACGCCGAGGATGATGGCGAGCACGTTGCGGATCACGTCGAACCAGAAATTCCCCGTCTTGGCCCCACCGAAGGTCAGCGCCCACACGCCGAGCACGCCGTCGATCAGCAGCACCGCGCCCCCGATCAGCGTCAGTGTCACGATCGCCGCGCCGGGCGTGATCACGGCATAAAGTCCCGCGATCAGCATCACGAGGGCGCGCAGCCCCATCAACAATCCCCAGCGCTTCTGCAGTGCCGACGCCGCCATCTTCGCCTCCTCCGGTTGTCGCAACGACTATGACTCAGGTCCCAGCTATTTGCACCCCGGCGCTTGCGCGGGCTTTGTCCAAATGGTCAAAGGTCGGGCCCGCCAGGTCCGCCCCGATGTCCCCCGCCCTGTTCGCCCTTTTCGCCGCCGCGTTCGCCATCGGCACGTCCGAATTCGTGATCGCGGGCATCCTGCCGGCCGTCTCCTCCGACCTCGCCATTTCGATCCCCACTGCCGGCATGCTGGTGAGCCTTTACGCGCTCGGCGTCGCCATCGGCGGGCCATTGCTCGCAACCTTCACCGGCCGCTTCGCCCGCAAGCGGCTGCTCGTCACCTACGTCGTGATCTTTTCCATCGGCTACGTTGTCTGCGCGCTTGCCCCCGGCTTTACCGCGCTGCTTGCGGCGCGCATGGCGATCTCGCTGATCCACGGCGCTTACTTCGGCACCGCGATGATCGTCGCGACCACCCTCGTCGAAGAGCGCCGGCGCAGCTTTGCCATCGCCCTCGTGCTTGCCGGCCTGACGGTCGCCAACGTGCTCGGCGTTCCGTTCGGCGCGGCAATCGGCAACGCGCTCGGCTGGAGAACGACGTTCTGGGCGGTCGCCGCGCTGGGCGCGATATCCCTGGTCGCCGTCGTCGTGCTGCTCCCCAGCGACAAGGCGCCGGGAGACGCCCGCGGCAATTTCCTCGCCGAGCTCCGCGTCATCGGGCGCGAGCCGGTCTATTCCTCACTGCTCGTCATTGCGCTGCAGACCGTCGGGCAATTCGCGGTCTTCACCTACATCGCCCCGCTGCTGACGGGCGTATCGGGCCTCAACATCGACAATGTGCCGCTGCTGCTGGTGGTCTTCGGCGTCGGCTCGACCATCGGCGTCCTCATCGGCGGCCGCCTCGCCGACTGGAACCTGATGGGAACGTTGATCGGCATCCTCGCCGCGCAGGTGGTGATGTATCTGCTGATGGTGTTTTTCGTCGCCTCGCCCTGGCCGATGGGCGTTCTGGTGATGATCTGGGGCGCTCTCGCCTTCGCCTTCGGCTCGCCCGTGCAAAGCCGCGTGCTCGCCAATACCCGCGACGCGCCGCTCCTCGCGTCAAGCCTCATCCCCTCGGCCTTCAACATCTCGATCGCCGGCGGCGCGTGGCTTGGCGGCGTGCTGATCGACCGCAATATCTCCTATGCGGCGTTACCGTGGACCGGTGTCATCGGCTCGGCGCTGGCGCTCGGCGTCGCGGTGTGGTCCGCGACGCGGGCGCGACGCGCCTGATAGGGCTTGGCGGCCGCAACCGGAACGGTATTATTGGCCACCGGACGGAGACGCCCATGACCCGCCTGCTGCTTGCCTTCGCCCTCGCCGTTCTCGCGACGCCTGCCTTCGCCCAGGCCGCGGTGCCGATCGGCTTCTGGACCACGCCGGATGGCGGCGAGCGCCTGCTGATCGAGCAGAACACCAGTTGCTCGTTCTATGCGGTCGGCGGCAGTCAGTTTGGCGGCAACTGCGTCTGGCAATCCTCGAGTAATGGCGGCATCCTCGCCCTCTACTACGAGACCATCAAAGGCCTCGCCCCGGTCTACTGGAGCGTCATCTGGGTCAACCAGGGCGAAATCACCGTCAACGGCGATCCCTTCTTCCGGCGGCAGTAGCGCAAGCGAAATCTCTGTGCGATCCCACCCCCAAATGTCATCCCAGCGGAAGCTAGGGACCTACCCGTCCCCATGCGCTCAGGCGAGCTGGGTCCCTGCTTTCGCAGGGAGACACCTGTGCAGTGACGGACCGCGGTGCATGAACGGGCCCGTCCACCCACTGCTCTGTCGTCCCGGCGGAGGCCGGGACCCAGTATTCACCAGAGCCACTGTGTGGACTGGAACCCTGGCTTACGCCGGGGTGACACCGGGGGTCTGGCGTGCTCCGTGGGCACCCCCACGGGGTCACTGCGCATTGAAGGCACGCGCGTTGCCTCACCCCACCCACTCTGTGGACAACGCCACCTAGCCGAGCGCGGCCTTCACCTTGGCGCTCGCCTTGCCGAAATCGATGCGGCCCGGGTAGTCGGCCTTGAGCGAGGCGATCACCTTGCCCATGTCCTTGCCACCCGCCGCGCCGGTCTTGGCGACCGCGGCCTTGATCGCCGCCTCGACCTCGGCCTCGCTCAGCGATTTGGGCAGGAACTCGCTGATGATCGCGATTTCCTCACGCTCGACCACCGCGAGGTCCTCGCGCTTGGCCTGCGTGTAGATGCCGAGGCTCTCCTCGCGCTGCTTGACCATCTTCTGCAGCACCACCAGCAGCTCGTCGTCGCTCAGCGGCGGCTTGCCCTCGCCGCGATTGGCGATGTCCTTGTCCTTGATCGTGGCGTTGATCGCGCGCAGCGTCGCCGTGCGGCGCTGGTCGTGCGCCTTCATGGCCGCCTTGTAGCCTTCGTTGATCTCCTCGCGCATGGCCGGCATCCCCTTCAATTTCAGCGGTTTCGCCCCATATACCGGCTATTGGAAGACGCCGCCACTTGCGCCGGCGCGGCCGCCCTTTTATGGGGTGGCTTCAACCTCAACGCCTGTAACTTCGGAGACCCCGCCATGTCCGGCTGGCAGCCACAACCCGCGACCGCGCTTCTGATCCTGAGGGACGGCACGCGACTCGAGGGCCGCGGCATCGGCGCCGTCGGCCAGGCGGCGGGCGAGGTCTGCTTCAACACCGCGATGACCGGCTACGAGGAGATTCTCACCGATCCGTCCTATGCCGGCCAGATCGTCACCTTCACCTTCCCGCACATCGGCAATGTCGGCGCCAACGACGAGGACATTGAGACCGTCAATATGGCGGCACTCTCGGGCGTGCGCGGCGTCGTGCTCAAGGCGGACGTCACCAACCCCTCGAACTATCGCGCCGTCGAGCGGCTCGATGCCTGGCTGAGGAAGCGCAACATCGTCGGCATCACCGGCATCGACACGCGGGCGCTGACGGCACGCATCCGCGAGAGCGGCATGGCCGATGGCGTCGTTGCGCATGCGCCCGACGGCGTCTTCGACGAGCCCACGATCCTGGCTGAGCTCAAGGCCTTCCCGGGTCTCGAAGGACTCGACCTCGCCAAGGACGTCTCGACCGCGCAGACTTACAAATGGGACCAGACGCCGTGGCGCTGGAACGAGGGCTACGGCACGCTGGAAAATCCCAAATTCCACATCGTTGCGGTCGACTACGGTGCCAAGCGCAACATCCTCCGGCAGCTCGCGAACGAAGGCGCGCGCGTCACGGTCGTGCCAGCGACGGCGACCGCCGCGGATATCCTCGCGCACAAGCCTGACGGGATTTTCCTCAGCAACGGCCCCGGCGACCCGGCGGCGACCGGCGAATACGCCGTGCCGACGATCCAGTCGCTGATGCAGACCGGCAAGCCGATCTTCGGCATCTGCCTCGGCCACCAGCTGCTCGGCATCGCGCTCGGCGGCAGCACCGACCAAGATGCATCAGGGCCACCACGGCGCCAATCATCCGGTCAAAGACCTGACCACCGGCAAGGTCGAGATCACCTCGATGAACCACGGCTTCGCGGTCGTGAACGACAGCCTGCCGAAGGGCGTGACGCAGACCCATGTCTCGCTGTTCGACGGCTCCAACGCCGGCCTCAGCGTCGAAGGCAAGCCGATCTTTTCAGTGCAGTATCACCCCGAAGCGTCGCCCGGGCCGCACGACAGCCACTACCTCTTCACCCGCTTCCTCAATCAGGTGCGGGCCCAGAAGGGCCTGCCCGCCGAGCCCGAGCGGGTCGCGCTGCAGTCATAGAAAACCGCCCCCGAAGGGGCGGTTTCTGACTGTAGCCGAACCAAGACCTACTTTGACGCCGACGAGCTTTGGTTGTTCTGGGGGGAGTATGTCCCGCCAAGCTGGTTGAATTCATCCTGGGTCAGCTTGCCGTCCTTGTTGGTGTCGACCTGGTCGAAATTGTTCTGCGTCAGGCCAGGAAAGGCGGCCTGCGCCTCACCGAAATCGACGAACCCGTCATGGTTGGCGTCCGCCGTTGCAAAGGTCGGAGTGCCCTGCGCCACGGCGGCGCCACTGAATGCGGCCAGACCGGCCGCGGCGAGGATAAGGGCGATCTTGTTCATGTTTATTGTCCTTATTCGTTGGGGGTGAAGGCACCGCGACGCGCCAGGCGTCGGTGCGCTCCGCCCCTTCAACCCTAGGACCGGCGATTGGTTGCGCCGCAAAATGTGAGCGTTTTTTGTGAGCGAAAAACGCGTCCGCCGGACCTGTCGGCGACGGGAAAGGTTCCACGCGGAGCACGCAATTGGCCTGCGTCCGCTCGCCGCAGGGTGACCGCTCCACTCGGCTAGAACGAAGCTCTACTTCGGCAGGCCGGTGTCGCACTGGCTGACGTCGGTGGACTGATAGCCCTGCTTGAACCACTGCATGCGCTGCGCCGAGGTGCCGTGCGTATATTGCCGCGGCGAGATGGAGTTGTGGCTGCAGCGTATCGTCGCCGATCGGTTGGCCGCGATGATCGCTTCGTTGACGTCGCCGTCGTCGAGATAGCCCGCGTCGAACTCGCCCTTGCC
Organism: uncultured Alphaproteobacteria bacterium; assembly: GCA_963848625.1. Taxonomy (GTDB): domain Bacteria; phylum Pseudomonadota; class Alphaproteobacteria; order Rhizobiales; family Devosiaceae; genus Devosia_A. Next base: position 776,504 of record CAWKEC010000007.1, on the reverse strand, counting down.
CCACATCCCGGCAAAGCAGTCGGCCTGCAGTTCGATCTTGACCGAATAGGCGTTGGCCGCGTCCTGGCTCATCGTTTTGCTGCGCCTGGTCGAACTTCGGCAGTATGCCCAGCACGTCCTGCACGTGATGGCCGACCTCGTGCGCGATCACGTAGGCCTGCGCGAAATCGCCCGGCGCGCCGAACTGGTCGCGCAGCTCCTGGTAGAAGCTCAGGTCGAGGTAAACCGTCTTGTCGTTGGGGCAGTAGAACGGCCCGGCGGACTTATCGGCGGTGCCGCATCCCGAGCTCGTCTGCCCCGAATAGAGCACGACCTTGGGCGGCGTGTAGCTCTGCCCGTGCTGCTGGAAATAGTCGGTCCAGTAGGTCTCGGTGTCCTTGACCATCACGCCGACGAATTTGCGGAGGTCGTCCTCGCTGGCCCCGCTGGTCGGCGGCAGCGCTGAGCTCGTGTCGCTGGTCGTCGTGGCGCCGGTCAGCAGCGTCAGCGGATTGATGCCGAAGGCCACGCGACGAGCACGAAAATGATGACCACGGCGATGCCGCCGAAACCGCCAGCCGCCCGATCGGGATGCCGCCGAGGCCCCCCAGTCCGCCACCAAGGCCGCCGCCGAATCCTCCGCCGAAACCGCCGCCCCCGAGTCCACCGGGCAGCCCGCCAAACCCGCCGCCTCCGCTGCGGTCCTCGATATTGCCGCTCTCGGCGCGGCCCTGCCACCTGACCATCGGTGCGTCTCCTCTGGAGCGACCACTCTAGCGACGGGTCGCCGCCGAATCCACCGCCGCGGTCATATCGCTGGCAGGCGCCGTTCGGTTCCCCGCCCGTGCCTGCGGATCATGCACGTTTCTATTGACACACCCGTCGCCCAGCGTCTTGTTTCCCCGCACCAATTTTGACCAACCGCGCGGGGGCGCCGGACGACGTGACGGAAAAAGACCGGATCATTGGCCTGCTGGCCGATGCGGGCATCAAGATCAACGGCCCCGATCCGTGGGACCTGCACATCCTCGACGAGCGCACCTGGAACCGCCTCTTCGCCCAGGGCACGCTGGGCCTCGGCGAAGCCTATATGGACGGTTGGTGGGACGCCGCCGACCTCGCCGAGTTCTTCAGCCGCGTGCTGAATCGGGCGTCGCGCAAAAGCTCAGCATCACGCCCAATCTGATCTGGCAGATCGCGCAGGCCAAGCTCATCAACATGCAGATCGATCGCGCGCAGCCAGCGCGTCGCGCAGATGCACTACAACGAGACCGACGCCTACAAGGCCTCGCTCGACAAGCGCATGACCGGCTCCTGCGGCTACTGGCCCGGCGGGCGTCACCAATGTCGACGAGGCGCAGGAGGCCAAGCTCGACCTCGTCTGCCGCAAGATCGGCCTCAAGCCCGGCGAGTTGGTGTGGGACATCGGCTGCGGCTGGGGCGCCTTCATGGGCTTTGCCGCCGAAAAATACGGCGCGCGCTGCGTCGGCGTCACCGTCTCGCCCGACCAGGCCGCCTATGGCCGCGAGCGCTACAAGGACCTGCCCATCGAGTTCCAGGTCAAGGACTACCGCCTGTTCGAGGGCAAGACCGACAAGGTCGTCTCGATGGGCATGTTCGAGCACGTCGGCCACAAGAACTACCGGACCTATTTCGAAAAGGCCCGCTCGGTGGTCAAGGACGATGGCCTGTTCATGATGCACACGATCGGCCAGCCAGGTCTCGACCGACACGATCGAGCCGTGGATCGAAAAGTACATCTTCCCCGGCGGCGTCATCCCCTCGATGGCCCAGATCGGCAAGGCCATCGATGGCCTGTGGACCGTCGTCGACGTCCACAATATCGGCCCGCACTACGACAAGACGCTGATGGCCTGGCACGAGAACTTCGAGGCCAAGTGGACCCGCCGCAACACGCCGGAGGACCAGCGCTTCTACCGCATGTGGAAATACTACCTGCTGTGCTGCGCGGGCGGCTTCCGCGCCCGCGCCCTCCAGGTCTGGCAGTTCGTCCTGTCGCCCACCGGCGTGCCCGAAGGCTACACCTTCGCCCGCTGAAGCGCCGGCGCAGGCGCCGCAGCGTGTGGATCGCCAGCGGCGACGAGCCCCAGCGCCGCACCGACGAAGCCGATATCGGTGACCGGCGCTGCCGCGAGCCATGCCCCGCCAATGGCCGAGCCAAACGCGATGCCGGCATAGATCGCCGACGCGTTGAGCGCGAGCGATACCGGCGCGACCTCCGGCGCGAGCGACACGACGTAGCTGCTCTGGGCCGGCGGGAAGCCCCAGCCGACAAAACCCCAGGCGACCATCGACGCGACCAGCGTCCACCCGGCGATACCGATCGGCAGGAGGTGCGCCTCGAGCGAGAACACCGCCATGATCAGCGTCACCGCGGCGATCACCCAGCCGACGGTGCGCGACGGCCCGAACCGGTCGGCCAGCCGCCCAGCCGCGAAATTGCCGATCACCGCGCCGCCGCCGAACCCGATCAGCACGAGGGGCAGCAGGTCCTGCGCCCAGGCCCATCGCCTTGGCGAGCGAGGCGATATAGGTGAAGACGCTGAACACGCGCGGCAAGCGACACCACCGTCACCAGCAGAGCCCGCGAAATTCCCGGCCGGGCCACGACCATCAGCCGGTCGCGCAGATTGAGCTTGGTCCCTGGCAGGCCCTTCGGCAGCATCAGCCAGATCGCCGCGGTAACGAGCAGCGACACGCCGCCCAGCGACAGGAACGCTGCGCGCCACGACATGATGTTGGCGATGAACGCCCCGAGCGGCGCGCCGAGCGCCACCGAGAGCGTCGTTCCACCCACGATCACCGCGATCGCCCGGGCCCGCCGGTCGGGCGCGGCCATCAATGCGGCCGTTCCCTGCGCGGTCGCCGCAAAGACGCCGGACGCCACGGCCATGAAGACGCGCGCCAGCATCAACGTGACATAGGACGGCGCGACCCCTGCCGCGAGATTGGAGACGGCATAGACCAGAATCGCCGCGGTCAGCACCGTGCGCCGGTCGGCCCCGCCGGTGAGGGCAGAGAGGATCGGCGTTCCGATCGCATAGGCGATGGCAAACACGGTCACCAGGAGCCCCGCCTGCGTCGTGGTGACCCCGAACTCGCCGGAAATGCCGGGGAGCAGGCTGGCGATAACGAACGCACCGGTGCCGACCGCGAAGGTGCCGAGCGCCATCCAGATGAGACGGGTATCCATGGGAGCTGTCCTTAGTTCAATGAACGTTGAACATCGGCGCTTGCCCCGCTCCCGTCAATGCTTATTTCAAAGATTATTGAACATTGCAATCTCGCCGCATCTGGCCTATCTCCGGCGCATGGCTCAGCAGTTTCATCCCACGACCGATCAAATGCAGCTCGGCAATGTCCTGGCGGCCCTTGGCGACGACACGCGCCTTGCCATGGTCGCGCACATCGTCCGCAGCGAAACCGGAAACGCCATCTGCAGCTCCTTCAACCACCTCACCAGCAAGAGCAATTTGACCTACCATCTGGGCAAGCTGCGCGAGGCTGGCGTCGTCCGGGTGGTACCCGAGGGCACGCGCAAGATCATTTCGCTGCGGACCGAAGACCTCCAGAAGCTCTTTCCGGGCTTGCTGGACTCGATCATCGCGGGTCTGCCACCGGGCTTCGGCGCGAACATCGCCGCCGAATTCGACGCGGAAGCGATGACCGCCGCCTGAAAAGGCTCGCGAGCTATGCGATGCGCTTGAACAGATTGAAGTAGAGTATGCGCCGCGGCTCGAACCCGAGGCTATTATAGAGCCCCACGGCGGCAGCATTGTCCGGCAGAACCATCAGATAAGGCGTCTCGCCGCGGGCGACGATCGCTTCCGCGACGACGGATGAGACGATCCTGGCGTAGCCCCGGCCGCGCACCTTCGGGTGCGAGCACACCGTGCAGACCTCGCGATAACCGGGGAGCTGGATTCGATCCCCGGCGACGGCGACCAGCTCCTCGCCGTCAGTGATGCCGACGAAGCGCCCGAGCACGAACGCGCCTGGGAGCAGCGGTCCGGGTTTAGCGATGTCGATCAATCGGCTCATCGCGCGGAAGGTCGGCCGGGCTGAGCTCCGTCACCGGCACCGCATGATCGACCGGGGTGAATTTGTTGGCGACCATCTGTAGCAGCGGATGACAATCAATCGATTCGAGTTCTGCCGTGCCGCCGATTGGTTCGGCGGAGTGGAGGATGAACGTCGAGCCTGGCGTGACCAAAGCGGCCAGTGCCGAAAGGTTCTCAGGCGTCACCCGGGCGATACCGCCGGCAGGTGCGATCTCGGGCCGAAACATCCGCACCTCGCCAGATCCGACGCTGTGCTGGGCCATCCGACCAGTCAGGCCATGCCAAAGTTGATTGTCGAGGGGATGCTCAGTCATGCGCTTCAACGGCTCCTCGTTAAGTCGCAGGCCCGAAGGACATCCGGAAACCATCTCAGACGAACTCGCGTCTGCCAAATCCTTTGTCCATGCTTGACGCGAGGAACAAAAAGGGAACAGATAGCGCGCGTTGATTTAGGGGGCTGTCATGAAAATCCTTGTTTTTGTCCTCGCCTGCCTTTGCCTGTCGGTCGCGCCCGTGTCGGCGCAGACCAAGCTCACCGGCACCTTTACCGCCAACCAAGGCCTGCCCGGCCCTGCAATCGATCAAGAAAGCCACCAATCCGGGCAACGTGACGCTCACCGCCGGCACGAGCTACAAGCTTCTCGGCGGCAACAAGGACCGAGCCCACCTACTACTGGATCGTCGTTCCAGATGCCTCGCCCGACTTTCGCTGGGTGCCGGTCGGCTGCGGCACCGCCGACGCGACCGCCGTACCGGCGGACGCCAGTTCGAGCAAGAGCACCGGCCCGCAATATATCCTCGCGTTGAGCTGGGAGCCCGCTTTCTGTGAGGGCCAGGCGAGCAAGCCCGAATGCAAGGCCGAGACGCCCAACTCATACGAAGCCACGCACATTTCGCTCCACGGCCTCTGGCCCAGCCGCGCAGCAAAGCCTATTGCGGCGCCGACCGCCAAGGATGTGGCCAGCGACAAGGCGCATGACTGGCCGGCGCTGCCCGCCGTGGATATTTCGTCTGCGACCACAACGGCGCTCGACCAGACCATGCCCGGAACGCAGTCGATGCTCGAGCGGCACGAATGGCTCGTCCACGGCACCTGCTCAGGGGTTGCCGCCTGACGCCTATTTTGGCCGGGCGGCAGGGTTCGCGCAGGCCGTGGCCACAAGTCCGATCAATGCGCTCCTCGCCGGCCATATCGGCCAGGAGGTCGCCACCAGCGATATCCGCGCGGCGTTCGACACCGCGTTCGGCAAGGGCGCCGGCGACCGCGTCCGGGTCTCGTGCGAACGCGAGGGCGACAAGAGCCTGATTTCTGAGATCACCGTGGGGCTGACCGGCGACGTGACGGGAACCGGAAGTCTCGGCGACCTGATCGCCGCGGCGCCAGCGACCGATGCCGGCTGTCCCGGCGGCATTGTCGGTGCCGTCGCCGCCCACTCCTGACGAAAAGAGCGGCACGAGGCCGCTCTTTTCCGTTGCAGCGTGGCATGGAGGCCGTGGGGCGCCACACTGACGGATTCGCTGGTCGGTGAACGTCGAATGCGCCGAGCGGTTCCGGGCGAGCGAAAATCTTAACCTCTCGCTTTCATCTGGCTTCAACGAGCCGCCGCTAGGCTCCGCGCCAACGCTGCCGGAGCCGCGACATGTCCGATCCCACCCCCGCCCTCGAAGTCCGCGGGCTGAACAAGAGCTTTGACCGCCCCGTCATCCGCGACCTCGATCTGAGCGTCAAAGGTGGCGAGTTCTACGCCCTGCTCGGCCCCAACGGCGCCGGCAAGACCACGATCCTCCGGATGGTGGCGGGCCTGCTCCAACCCGAAGCCGGCTCGATCTCGGTGTTCGGCATCGATGCCCGCGCCAACCCCATCGCCGCCAAGTCGGCCATCGCCTGGGTCAGCGACGAGCCGATGGTCTATGACCGCCTCACCCCCTACGAATATCTCGAGTTCGTCGCCGGCCTCTGGCACATGGACGCGCGCCTCGCCCAGCAGCGCGCCACCGAGCTCATCGGCTGGCTGGGCCTGACTCCACACGCCCACGACACGCTGCGGCGGCTTTTCCAAGGGCATGCTGCAAAAAGTCGCCCTCGCCGGCGCCCTGGTGCACGACCCCAAACTCATCATTCTCGATGAACCCCTGACCGGCCTCGACGCCGGCTCCGCCCGGCAGGTCAAGCAGGTGCTGCTCGACAAGGTCCGGCAGGGCGTCACCGTCATCATGACGACGCACATCCTCGAGGTCGCCGAGCGCATGGCCGAGCGCATCGGCGTCATCAATCACGGCCGGCTGATTGCCGAGGGCACGCTCGCCGAGCTCCGCACCCGCATCGGCCGCGAGACGACGCTCGAGGAAATCTTCCTCGATCTCGTCGCCCAGAAGGAAATGGACATCGACCCCGTCGTGGACGCCGCCGCATGAGCTTTGCCCCTGCCACCATGCCATGGTTCGCCGCCCATGAAGCCCGGCTGATGTGGCGCGACGGCGTCGCCATGATGACCGGCGGCTACCCCGCCCGACGCGTCGCGCTGATCGTCGTCCTCGTCGTCGCCGCGGTCGCTGTTGCACCTGCTCGCCAACGCCATCGTCGCCCCCTGGGTCGCCCACGGCATCGCTCCCGACAAGCCGACCCTCGTCCTCATCACCGGCTCCGGGTTCCTGTTCTGGACGGTGATGCTGAGCCAGGCGCTGGAATCGGTCACCCGCGCCTATTATTCGCGCTCCGACCTCGATCTGATCCTGAGCTCGCCTGCCTCCTCGCGCACGCTGTTCGCCGTCCGCACCGGCATCACCGCGCTCACCACGCTGGTCCTCGCCTGCCTGCTCGCCAGTCCCATCGTCGACGTGCTCGTCCTCCACGATGGCGCGCACTGGCTGATGGCCTATCTGGTGCTCGCGGCGCTCTCGGCGCTGTCGACCGCGATAGCCGTCCTGATCACCGTCGCACTGTTCCGCATCGCCGGACCGCGCCGCACCCGGCTCATCGCCCAGATCATCGCCGGCATCGTCGGCGCCGGCTTCGTCATCGGCATCCAGGCCGTCGCGATCCTCCATTTCGGCAACATGTCGTCGCGCTTCGCGGTCTTCTCGCGATCCGCAGTTCGTCGCCTCGATGCCCGACCTCGACAGCCTCGTCTGGCTGCCGGCACGGGCGGCGCTCGGCGACTGGCCCGCGCTCGTCGGCTTCGCGCTGTTCGGCTTCGCCGCACTCGGCGGCACCATCGCCTTCGCCGCCTCCGGCTACGGCCGCCCGCCATCGCCGCCGCCGGCGTCGAGCCAGCAGCGCACCGCGCAGCGCCACGGCACCGTCAACTACCAGCCGCGCAGCATCAAGCAGCAGCTTGCGCGTCAAGGAATGGAAGCTCCTCGCGCGCGACCCCTGGCTCCTGAGCCAGACGCTGATGCAGATCCTCTATCTGCTGCCGCCGGCGCTTTACCTGTGGATCAGCTACGGCCAGTCCGCCGGCACCTACGTCGTCGTCATCCCCGTGCTGGTCATGGCCACCGGCCAGCTCTCGGGCGGCCTCAGCTGGCTCGCCATCTCGGGCGAGGATGCGCTATGATCTCGTCGTCACCGCGCCGGTCTCGGCCGGGCCGTGCTCGCAGGCCAAGATCGAAGCCGTCGCCACCGTCGTCCTGGTCGTCCTCACCCCAATCATCCTTTTGATGATGTTCGCGTCCTACGAGCTTGCGGCGACCACCGCGGTCTTTGCCGCGCTGAGCTCTGGCTCCGCCACCGCCATCCAGCTCTGGTTCCGCGTGCCGATGCGCCGCGCCATGTTCCGCCGCCGCCAGGTCGCCTCGCGCGTCTCGACCATCTCCGAAGCCCTGAGTTCGATCTTCTGGGCCGGCACCGCGGTGCTCGTCGCCGGCGACCAATACTGGATCGCCATTCTGCCGGCGGTCCTCGCATCGCTCACGCTGTTCGTCGCCTGGTCGCTGAGCCCCAAGGGCAAAGCCGGTCGTCGTCCGCTGATCGCTAGCGCAAATACGCCGGCACATCCTTGAGCCCCGCCGTCAGCTCCGCGATCTCCTCGCGCGTATATTTGACGTGCCGTCGCGCCGTCCCTGCTGGATTGAGCCGCAGGCCCTCGCCTGGCCGATACGCCTCCATCGGCCGGATCGGCCGCCGCACCAGCTCCCCGCCGCAATTTGGGCAGACATTCATCAGTGTATTGTCGGCGCAGTCGGCGCACCACGTGCATTCGTTCGAGCAGATGCGCGCGTCGTAGCTCTGCGGCGGCAGGTCGCGATCGCACAGTTCGCAATTGGGACGCAGTTCCAGCGCCGGCATGGCAGCTCCTTCGCAACGGACCACGGGGACTATAGCTCGCCTCGCCCACCTGTGGCATGACGAGTGACGATAGTCCCCATCACCCGCGTTGATCGATATGCTGACCTACCGCGCCGCCACGCCCGCCGACCTGCCGTTCATCATCGGCCTCGTCGTCGAGGATTCCGTCGTTGCGACCAATGACAGTATCGCCGATGCAATGCACCCCGACTATGTCGCAGCGCTCGCCGAAATCACCGCCGATCCGAACCAGGAAATGCTGGTGGTCGAGCGCGACGGTGAGCCGGTCGGCTGCTTTCAGCTGAGCTACATCCCCGGCCTGATGCGACACGGCATGCGCCGCGGCCAGATCGAGCTCGTGCACGTCGCCGCCGCGCGCCGCAATCTCGGCATCGGCTCGGAAATGATGCGCTGGGCCGTGGAGCGTTGCCGCGAGAAGGGCTGCGGCCTCGTGCAGTTGACCTCCAACAAACTGCGCACCGACGCCCATCGCTTCTACACGCGCCTCGGCTTTCAGCAGAGCCACGAAGGCTTCAAACACTACTCTTGAAGCGCCCTATTTTTCGATCGCGCCCAGCCGCGCCACGACCTCGCCCGGGACGCCATAGTCCTTGATGATCTGCTTCTGGTCGCGCAGCCCGCAGAGTTCGCGCTGCACCAGAAACGCCCACACCTCGCGTGCCGCCTTGCGCACCAGCGCCGGCCGCTCCTCGGGCGTGCCGGCCGCGGGATCGAACGCCCGCAGCGCCGCCAGCGCCTTTTCGACCTGCCGTCCATGGTGGCCTAGCGACGCAGCCTTGTCGGCCACCATATCGGCTTCGAGCGCGTTGAACGCCGCGTCCGAGCGGCGGGCGACCGCCAGGCGGTCCGGAAGATCGTATTCCATGGCCTTTACCTAGAGCGCTCGCGTGCCGGAGGCAATTCCGCTAGGAGCGCAGGCATGACCGTCTCACGCTCGTCGGCGACCGCCATCGGCCTTACCGCCGTCCTGCTCTGGAGCACGCTCGCCTGGCTCACCGCTGCGAGCGGATCGGTGCCTCCGTTCGAGTTGCTGGCGCTGACCTTCGGCATCGGTGGCGTTGCCGGCGTGGCGCTCTGGCCGGTCCGTCCCGGCGCGGCGAAAGCCCTGCGTCAGCCATGGCCCGTCTGGCTGCTCGGGGTTGGCGGCTTGTTCGGCTATCATGCGTCCTATTTCATCGCGCTGCGTCACGCGCCGGTCGTTGAAGCGGGCCTCATCAACTATCTCTGGCCACTGCTCATCGTGGTGCTCTCCGCACTCCTGCCGGGCGAACGGCTCAAGTGGCAGCACATCGTCGGCTGTGCCCTCGCCCTCGCGGGTGCCGTGCTGGTCGTCACCGGCGGGCATGGCTTCAGCTTCGATCCGGCCTATTTCGGCGGCTACGCCGCGGCGCTGTTTGCGGCCGTCACCTGGGGCGCCTACTCCGTACTTTCGCGTCGCGTCGCCCATGTCCCGAGCGACGCCATCACTGGCTTCTGCCTCGCTACGGCCGCGCTCGCCGCGATCGTCCACGTCGTTATCGAACCCACCATCTGGCCGGCGAACGCCTGGCAATGGGCCGCGATCGTCGGCCTGGGCCTCGGCCCAGTTGGACTCGCGTTCTACGTCTGGGATATCGGCGTCAAGCGCGGCGACATCCAGATCCTGGGCGCCGCCTCCTACGCGACGCCGCTGTTGTCGACCGCCATCCTCGTCCTCGCCGGCTACGCGACGCTCACACCCATTCTGGCGGTCGCCGCCCTGCTGGTCACCGCCGGCGCGGTTATCGCCGCGAGCGATCTGCTGTTCAGGCGGCCTTGACGTCACCCCCACCCCACCCCTATCTATGCTCTCTTCCGAGGAGAGGATGCGATGGCCAAGGTGAAAATTGCCGACGACGCGATTTGGGCCAGACATGTCGAGGGCGATGTCCGCCTGAAGGACAGGTTGAACAGCATGAAACCCGGCGAGATCGTCGATCTCGAGATCAACGGCGTGTATGGCCGCTGGCAGCGCATGCGGGACGGCAAGGATGGCCGGCCAACACCGGGCATTCGCCCCATTGAAGCAATGCGGGATGTCTGGAGCTCATGGCAAAAGAACCGTGGCAAGGTCGTCGACATCCGAGAGGTCAGGTCCGCCGACTCTTACCTGGCATCCCTGACCCCGTTGATGGCTGAGTGGGATTTGCCCGAAGACGAATTGGCCTACCATGATCTGTGAGTTCGGCGATGTGGTCGTCGTGCCGTTTCCATTTGTGGATATGCCGGTCGTCCGTCGGCGACCGTCACTGATCCTGTCCGCAATCGATTTCAATAGAGCTCAAGGGCAGAGCGTACTTGCCATGATTACGACCGCGGCACGGTCAGCGTGGCCCTCCGACATCCCTATCGCAGACGTCACGTCAGTTGGACTGCTTCAACCATCGACCATCCGGTTCAAGCTCTTCACGCTTCCTAATGATCTCATTACCCAGAAGCTGGGCGTCCTTTCGCGACAGGATCGCGCGAAGGTATCTCGCGCCTCGCGAGCGATCTTGGCTGCTTAAAAAACGCTAGAACAGGAAGCTCGCCGTCGCCGGATCGCTGCCGGTCCGGCCCGCCTCGCCTTTGCCGAGGCTCGAGAGCATCCGCATCTGGTCTGGGCTCAGTTCGAAATCGAACACATCGATATTCTCTGCCAGTCGTTCGGCGTGGATCGAGCGCGGGATGACGATCAGGCCCTGCTGCAGGTGCCAGCGGATGATTACCTGCGCCGGCGACTTGCCGTGCTGCTCGGCGATCGATTTGATGGTCTGGTCCTTGAGCACGTCGCCATGTCCGAGCGGGGAGTAGGATTCGAGGTGAATGCCGCGCTGGCCGATGGCGTCGCGCACATCGAACTGCGGGAAATAGGGGTGCAGCTCGATCTGGTCGACCACCGGCACCGTCCCGGTCTCCTCGATGATCCGCTCGAGATGGCTGGGCAGGAAGTTGGCAACGCCGATCGAGGTGATGCGGCCCTGCTCCTTGAGCTCGATCAGCGTCTTCCAGGCCTCGACATATTTGCCCTGGCTCGGCACCGGCCAGTGGATCAGGAACAGATCCAGCCGGTCGAGCCCCAGCGCCGCCATGGTCGTGTCGAATGCCTCGAGCGCCTCGTCGCGGCTGTGGGCGCCGTTCCGGAGCTTGCTGGTGATGAACAGCTCGTCGCGCGGCACCTCGGCCTGCCGGATCGCTTCGCCCACGCCTTCCTCGTTGTGGTAGCCCTCGGCCGTGTCGATCAGCCGGAAGCCGGCCTTGATGCCGTCGCCGACAACCTGGACGGTGATCTTCGGATCGACCTCCCACACCCCCATGCCCAGCACCGGCATCTCGACGCCGTCGGCGAGCCGCACCGTCGGCACCGCGCCTGTCGTGCCTGGCGTCGCCGGCGTTCCTGGAGATGAGTTCACTGCAGCTTGGGTCGTCATGATCCGCGTCCTCGTGGAGGGTAGTTGTCACTCAGAACCGCGGGGTGCGGCAAAGGTTCATCGCCCGCGCCACGATCGTGACCGGTGTTTTCCTTGTTTTCCCCGGCTCGGCTGCTATTTTGCGCCAGATTTCTTCGCTAACGGCCTGACAGCGGAGAGATTTCCCCGGGTGGCGAGCCCGGGTCCCTAGCCGGAGCAGAGCATTGCGCATTGCCGCCCTAGCCTTTGGCGTCGTCGCTGGACTTATCGCCTCGCTGATTCTGGCGCTGGGCGGTCTCGACGTCGCCGCGACGGCGCAATTCGCCAGCGAGCGGCAGGTGCAGATCAGCCGCTTCGGCCTCTTCGTCGTCGCCAATCTGGGCGTCTTCGGTGCCGGCCTCGTGCTCGCCTCGCCGCTCGGCGGTGCCGTGCTTTTTTCCGTCGGCGCGCTCGCCTGGCTGATCGCCGCCCTATTTCTGCATCATTCAACCGATCTGGTATTGATCGTCCCACCTGCGCTATTGCTGATTGCGGGCGGGCTCTCGTTGATCTCGTTCATTCGACGCGAGCGGCCGATCAAGGTCCCCCCGCTCAAGTTCGGCCGGCGGGCGGCCGTGGAAAGCCCGGAGGAATACGAGCAGGTGCCTCAAATTCGTGTCGGTGCGGGATTTTTCGGCGAAGGTGGGACGGCTCAGCCGCTGCGCAACGCCGCGGACCCCAATCTGGGCAGCATGGACGAGCGCGACTCGCCTGACGACTGGGAGCCAGGGCGCCGGCGCCGTGCCGTGCCGCCGCGCCAGCGCCAGGTCTTTCGACAGCCGGACATGGACGAGCCCGAGGACACCGGGTTCTCGCGGTTCGCGCGGGGTCTTTCGAGTATCCTGAGCTTTGGCCTCTACGCCGCTGTCGCAGGCGCCGTAATCCTCGTCGCCTGGAATTTGCATTTCGGCGGAGGCGAGCATCCCGCCGCCGCCAAGCTCGAGCCGGCCGCGACCACCGCCGTCAAGCCCGCGCCCGCCAAGCCGGCGGCGCCAGCGCTGACCGCAGCGGCGCCAGCGGCGTCAACCGCGCCGGTAGCGCCGCCCACGACGGTGGCCACCGCCCAGCAACCGCCGCGCGCGCCGGTGGGCGTCGTCGTTTCGACCCCGACGATTGCCGCTCCCGGCCAGCCCGTGACGCAACCTCGGCCCGACCAGACCGCGTTGCAGCCGCCCGGCACCGACACCGCCTCGGCACCCGCTTCGGATGCGGCAAGCGCCGATCAGGCATCAACCGCGTCGGACGACAGCCAGACCGCCGACGATTCGACCGTCATGCCGTACCCCATGCCGCCGCAGATCGCCGCCGAGCGCGGCGGCGCCCCGAGCAAGGCCGGCCGTTCGGCGCCGCAGCCGCTCAACTCGACCGGCCTCTGACGCCGCCCGTCCCGCGGCGAGACGCGCGCCATCGGAGGCGCCTCGATGCCTGATCTCGACACCAAGCCGCGCACCCGCGCCAAAATCGAAACCAAGCGGCCGCCGCTCTACAAGGTCATTCTGGTCAATGACGACTTCACGCCGCGCGACTTCGTCGTGCGCGTGCTGAAAGCCGAATTCCGCATGACCGAGGACCAGGCGAACCGCGTCATGATTACCGCCCACACCAAGGGCGCCTGCGTCGTCGCGGTCTTCACGCGGGAAGTGGCTGAAGACAAGGCGACCCGCGCCACCGAAATGGCGCGCAAAGAGGGTTTCCCGCTGCTCTTCACCACCGAGCCGGAAGAGTAAGTCCGTTCCCCACCTTAATTTCCTGTCATCAAGACGCTGCGCGGGAACTCCACCCCGGACTGCGGCTTAACCCTGTCGCGAACCTCGCCTTGCCACATTCCGCCGGCAAGGTGCACGCCTCGCCGAAAAGGATGCGTCATGCGCCGCTGGATTGCCCCCGCCCTCGTTGTTCTGTTCACAGGTCTGAGCGCCGCTCCCGCCCTCGCGGGTCCGGCGGAGACTGCGTACCTGCAGCGGCTTTCCGCGAGCTGGACCGGGCATGGTCGCCTCTCCGGCGCCCAAAGCGGCCCCGTCACCTGCCGGATCGATTTCACCGCCGGCGGCCAGAGCACGCGTTACCAGGGGCGCTGCTCGATACCGGACGCCGCGGCCCAGGCCTTCAATGGCGCGATCAGCTACGACGACGCCACCCACCGCTACATCTCGCGTTCCGCGGGCGGCTCGGTCGTCGGCACCCGCCACGGCGACACGCTGACCTTCACCAACAAAAGCAACTCCATGCAGGGCCGGACTTACTCGACCATGCGGATTTCGCCCTCGAGCCTCGTGATCGATTTCTCGATCATCGACCAGGACGGCGGCAGGACGTCGTCGACGATCACTTTCTCGCACTGATCCGCGGCTAGGCGGCGCCGGCAAACCGGAGCCGCGAGCGCGCCTTGCGCTTTTCGGCCTCGACCTCGCGATCGCGCGGCGGCGCAGCGGTCTCGAGGTGCCGGAGCAGGTTGCGCACCACCTTCTCGATGTCCTCGACCGCCTCGTGGAATGCGGCCTCGTTCGCCTGCGAGGGATGCGTGTAGCCCGAAATCTTCCGCACGAACTGGAGCGACGCCTCGTGCATTTCGTTACCCGTCGCCGGGGGCTCGAAGTTGAACAGCGGCTTGATGTTGCGGCACATGCTTGAACTCCTGCGTTACCGCCATGGAGACGCGAAATCGCGGCGGCCGCAAGGCCTGCGACGCGACACCCCGTGGGCGCCGCAGCTTGTGATGGACGACAGAGGGGCCTTTGGCGTTATCGCCCTCGTGAGACCGTCTCCGAGGGAGCACCCGATGATCCGCATCGCTTTGGCCACAACGATAGCCCTGCTCGCCAGCCCTGCCTTCGCCATCGATCTGACCAGCCCCGACGTCAAGGACGGGGCGCAGTTCGACACCAAGTTCGTCTGCGCCAAGTTTGGCGGGCAGAGCATCTCGCCGGCCCTCGCCTGGTCGAACGTTCCGGCCAACGCCAAGAGCCTCGCCGTCACCATGTTCGACCCCGACGCCGGACCCACCGGCTTCTGGCACTGGGTTGCGGTCGATATTCCCGCAACCGCCACTGGCCTCGATCAGAATGCCGGCGCGGCCAACGGCGCCATGCCTGCCGGCACCAAGCCGCTCGCCAACGGCGCCGGCCACGCCAACTACGACGGCCCGTGCCCGCCGCCCGGCAAGCCGCACCACTACCAGATCACCGTCTGGGCGCTGCCCGATGCCAGCTCCGCCATCCCCGCCGGCACCAAACCCGCAGACGTCGGCAAGTGGCTAAGCCAGCACGCGCTGGAGTTCGGCCGGATCACGCCGGTTTACGGGCAGTAAAGTCGAAAACGGGACCCCGCTCGGCGGACTTACTCAAGTGGGTTCGAGCGCCAGTATGCTTCGCCTCTCGATGAGGAAAGCAAGATGGCAAAGTACGACCCTCTGGGCGAAGCGGGTTCAATACTTCTGAACCTGAGACCCGAGATCGCGGCCGTGCGTATTCGCATGGCACTGAAGAAGTTCAACCCCGACCAGCCCCGGTGGCCTGCAGGGCAAACACGACGGGGGCCAATGGCGCCCCGACGACGGCATGCAATAGGGCCAAGTTGGCTACGATCCGAGCCGAGAGGCGATGTGCGAGGAACAGCGTCAGTTGGACCACGAGCTATGTAGAATGGCTCGCACGTCGAAGTGCTGGGAATCGGCCGATTTCCGCTACAACAACTGTGTTCGGAACGCTTACATTCCGCCCCTGGAGGTCGGACGATGATCGCGGCTACGCGGACGCTCTACATTCGCACAACCGGGGCGACAGCACCCACGGAAGTGTCGATCTCAATCGACGTGCCCGTAATGGATCGCAGTGCGTGGCGGTGCGATCTCAGGATCGGCTGGCCGGACGGAGAGAAAGCCGGTTATGGGATGGGATTTGACGCCGTCCAGGCCCTCTATTCAGCCCTCCGGTTCGTGGCTATCCAGCTCTATTCCAGCCCCTATCATCAATCGCGAAGTCTCTATTTCGGCACGCCAGGCGACGGCTACGGCTTCCCGCTCCCCTTCGACAGCCGCGATCTCGCGATCGGCCTCGACAAGAGCCTTTAGGCCGCGCCCTTCCCTTCCGCGCCCGCCTCGGCTAGAGAGCCGCCTTAACCTGACGACTGCGACCGAAAAACCCGGCTCAACCGGGTCTTTCCGCGCGCCTCACGTAGCGCAACTCTTTAACGAGCGACTCGCTGATGCCCAAACGCACCGACATCAAATCGATCCTCATCATCGGCGCTGGTCCGATCATCATCGGGCAGGCCTGCGAGTTCGATTATTCCGGCACCCAGGCCTGCAAGGCGCTGAAGGCCGAGGGCTACCGCATCGTCCTGGTCAACTCCAATCCGGCGACCATCATGACCGACCCGGATCTGGCCGACGCCACCTACATGGAGCCGATCACGCCCGAAGTGGTCGCCATGATCATCGAGAAGGAGCGCACCGCACGTCCCGACGACAAGCTGGTGCTGCTGCCGACCATGGGTGGCCAGACCGCGCTCAACTGCGCGCTGTCGCTGCGCAAGATGGGCGTGCTCGACAAATTCGACGTCGAGATGATCGGCGCCGACGCCGAGGCCATCGATAAGGCCGAGGACCGCGAGCTGTTCCGCGACGCCATGAAGAAGATCGGCCTCGAAACGCCGCGCTCGATGCTCGCCCACAACATGATCGAGGCGCTGCAGGCGCTCGAGGTCATCGGCCTGCCCTGCATCATCCGCCCGAGCTTTACCCTCGGCGGCACCGGCGGCGGCATCGCCTACAACAAGGAAGAATTCCTCGACATCGTCGAGACCGGCATCGACGCCTCGCCCACCGACGAGGTGCTGGTCGAGGAGAGCGTGCTCGGCTGGAAAGAGTTCGAGATGGAGGTCGTTCGCGACAAGAACGACAACTGCATCATCGTCTGCTCGATCGAGAACCTCGATCCGATGGGCGTCCACACCGGCGATTCGATCACCGTCGCGCCGGCGCTGACGCTGACCGACAAGGAATACCAGATCATGCGCGACGCATCGCATCGCGGTGCTGCGCGAGATCGGCGTCGAGACCGGCGGCTCCAACGTGCAGTTCGCCGTCAACCCCGCCGACGGCCGCATGATCGTCATCGAGATGAACCCGCGCGTTAGCCGCTCGTCGGCGCTCGCCAGCAAGGCCACGGGCTTCCCCATCGCCAAGGTCGCCGCGCGCCTCGCTGTCGGCTACACCCTCGACGAGCTCGACAACGACATCACCGGCGGCGCCACGCCCGCCTCATTCGAGCCCTCGATCGACTACGTCGTCACCAAAATCCCGCGCTTCGCCTTCGAGAAATTCCCCGGCGCCGACAATCGCCTCACCACCTCGATGAAGTCGGTCGGCGAGGCCATGGCCATCGGCCGCACCTTCCAGGAGTCGCTGCAGAAGGCGCTGCGCTCGCTCGAGACCGGCCTCACCGGCTTCAACGAGATCGGCATTCCAGGCCTGGGCCTCAACGACGACGAGAACCGCAACGCCATGCGCGCCGCCGTCGCCGTCGCGACGCCCAACCGCCTGCTCTACGTCGCCGAGGCGATGCGGCTCGGCATGAGCCTCGAGGACATCTACGACGCGTGCCGCATCGACATGTGGTTCCTCGAGCAGATCAAGGGCATCGTCGACATCGAAAAGAAGGTCCGCGACTGGGGCCTGCCCGACGACGCGCCGACCCTGCGGCGCCTCAAGTCGATGGGCTTTTCCGATCGCCGCCTCGCCGAGCTGAGCCGGCAAGCAGGCCAAGGAAGTCCGAGCCCTGCGCAAGAGCCTGAGAGTCCATCCGGTCTACAAGCGCATCGATACCAGCGCCGCCGAGTTCGCCTCGCCCACGGCCTACATGTATTCGACCTACGAGGTGCCCTTCGCCGGCGCCGTCGCGGACGAGTCGCGGCCGTCCGACAAGAAGAAGATCGTCATCCTCGGCGGCGGCCCCAACCGCATCGGCCAGGGCATCGAGTTCGACTATTGCTGCTGCCACGCCGCTTCGCGCTCAGCGACGCGGGCTACGAGACCATCATGGTCAACTGCAACCCCGAGACCGTCTCGACCGACTACGACACCTCCGACCGCCTCTATTTCGAGCCGCTGACCGAAGAAGACGTCATCGAGATCCTCGAGCTCGAAAAGTCGAACGGCACGCTGGTCGGCGTCATCGTGCAGTTCGGCGGCCAGACTCCGCTCAACCTCGCCGACGCCGTCGAGAAGGCGGGCGTGCCCATCCTCGGCACGCAGCCGCAAAGCATCGATCTCGCCGAAGACCGCGACCTCTTTTCAAAGCTCATCAGCCGGCTCGAGCTCAACCAGCCCCGCAACGGCATCGCCTATTCGCTCGAGCAGGCGCGCCTCGTCGCCGAGCGGCTCGGCTATCCCGCTGGTCATCCGCCCGTCCTACGTGCTCGGCGGCCGCGCCATGCAGATCGTCCGCGCGCCGGGCGAGTTCGAGAACTATGTCCAGGACACGCTGACCTCGCTGGTCCCGCCCGACGTCCTCATCCGCTACCCCAACGACAAGACCGGCCAGATCAACTCGGTCCTCTCCGACAACCCGCTGCTGTTCGACGCCTATCTGAGCCGCGCCATCGAGATCGACGTCGATTGCCTCGTCGACGGCAAGGACGTCTTCGTCTGCGGCATCATGGAGCACATCGAGGAAGCCGGCATCCATTCGGGCGACAGCGCCTGCTCGCTGCCGCCGCAGACCCTCAGCGCCGACGTCATCGCCGAGCTCAAGCGGCAGACCACCGAGCTCGCGCTCGCGCTCAAGGTCGGCGGCCTGATGAACGTGCAATACGCGCTCAAGGACGGCACCATCTTCATCCTCGAGGTCAACCCGCGCGCCTCCCGCACCGTGCCGTTCGTCGCCAAGGTCATCGGCAAGCCGATCGCCAAGATCGCCTCGCGCATCATGGCCGGCGAAAGTCCTCGCCAGCTTCAACCTCACTGAAACGCCGCTCCACCACATCGCCATCAAGGAAGCCGTGTTCCCGTTCAACCGCTTCCCCGGCGTCGACACCGTGCTCGGCCCCGAGATGAAATCGACCGGCGAGGTCATCGGCCTCGACTACCGACTACGCGCTCGCCTTCGCCAAGTCGCAGATCGGCTCGGGCAGCAAGGTGCCGCGCGAAGGCACCGTGTTCGTCTCGGTCCGCGATGACGACAAGCCGCTGATCCGCAGCGCCATGCGCGACCTCGAGGCCGCCGGCTTCAAGATCGTCGCCACCGCCGGCACCTACCGCTATCTCCACGACAACGGCATCGCCGCGACCAAGGTCAACAAGGTCGCCGAGGGCCGCCCGCACATCGTCGACTCGATGAAGAACGGCGGCGTGCAGCTCGTCATCAACACCACCGAGGGCGCCAAGTCGATCTCCGACAGCCGCGACATCCGCCGCACCGCGCTGATGGGCAAGATCCCCTACTACACCACCATCCCCGGCGCGATCGCCGCCGTCGAAGGCATCATCGGCCTCCGCGACGGCAACCTCACCGTCCGCCCGCTGCAGGACTATTTCGCCTGACGGCTAATCCGAAAACGGATCGCCGCTGTCGGTCTTCTTGAACGGATCATCGCCGCCATTGCTGGCCGCTGCATCCACCGTCGTCTGGCAGTTGATCATTTCCTGGATCGCCGCAGCGGACCCACCGAGGTCGAGATTGGCGATCTGGTCGCCATTGTACTCGACCTTGATGTTCTGCTGCGACGAGAACTCCTGAAGGAAATTTGTATCGGTGCTGGTGACCATCAGCGCCGTGCCGTCGCCGAGCGGGATGCCGTTCGCCTGCGCATCCCACGGATCGCGTCGGCCGAGCTTGAGAGTTAGATCGTATTCCTTGCCCGCCTCGATCGACTTCCAGTCGTCGTCACCGAGGATGAGGTAGTAGTCCGAGCTGCTCGGGTCGAACCCGATGCGGACCAGCGTGTTGCCATCGAAGATGGCGTAAATGAAGCACCCGCCCCCAAGGCTGGTATCGACGGCGATATTCCAGCCGGCGACCTCCCCGTCTCCCCACGGAACGGAATCGTCCGACGCGATTGCGGCAGACGTCGTCAACGCCATTGCGATGGCGGCGGCAAAAATCATGCGCATTGTAGTTTCCCCTAAACCCGGCCCGAGTAGAGGATATTTGCGAGCGCCGTGCAACCGGCGGCGGTCCTCCGGCTACGCGGCCGAGACCGACCGCAGCGCCGGCGGCTGGGCCGCCATCACGCAGTTCCGGCCCGCACCTTTGGCTTCGTAGAGCGCCGCGTCGGCGCGCCCCAGCAGCGCCGGAAAATCGGCATCGCCCGGCGCCAGCGTCGCAACGCCGGCGGAGATCGTGAAGCCGAATTGGCCGTCCGGCACGTCGACGTGCAGGGCTTCCACCGCCCGGCGGAACCGCTCGCCGATCTCCATCGCCGCGGTGTGCCCGAGGCCTGGCAGCAGCAGCACGAATTCCTCGCCACCCACCCGCGCAAAAATGCTCGAATTCGGCGCCCCGGATAGTCGGCAGCATTTCGTTCGCGAGCAGCGTCAGGCGCTTCAGCGCGACGTCGCCGGCCGCGTGGCCATAGCTGTCGTTGATCTTCTTGAAATGGTCGATGTCGACCATGACGACGCTGAGCGCCACCGCATGGCTGCGATCGTCGACATAGAGCGCCGCTTCATAAAACGCATGCCGGCGATTATACGCGCCGGTCAGCTCATCGGTGATGGTCAGCTGGCGCAGCGAGTTCTCCGCACGCTTCTGGTCGGTGATGTCCTGCACCAGCACCTGCACCACCGGATTGCCGGGCCACGGCAAGCGGCTCGAAATCATCTTCACCAGCCGCGGCGAGCGTCCGCCGACCTCGACCACCGTCTCGACCTCGAACATCTCCTGTTCGGCCGCGAACGTCGCCCGCAGCTGCGCCTGCACCACGGTGACATCAGCACCCCGCAGAAAATCGAGCACGTGCTGGCCGGTGAGCCGCTGCGGATCGCCGCCGAGCAGATCGCAGCCCGCGCGGTTGGCGAACAGGATCCCCTGCTCGGTATGGATCAGTAGGCCGATCGGCATGACGTCGAGCATGGCACCCAGGCGTTCCTGGGTGTCGATGAGGGACTTCTGGGTCAGCACCGCGGCTCCCAGCCCCTCGTCGGATTTGAAGAGGTCGAAATCGTCCAAAACGCGACACCAAATGAAAACCTGCCCGCAGCGCGGACGCCTGGGCCGGGGCCACATTGGGACCGCCGGGTAAAGGAATGCTTGCGCAATTACCCAAGCCCTTGAAAAGACGTGGAGGATGTGGCTTTCGCGCCAGCAAATGGCTTGGCGCAGAAGTCCCTTTGGCGGGCGAAATCATGCTCGGAACAAGCCTAGCCAGCCCCTGACCGTCCCAATAGTGTGCCGCCGCGTTGCGGGGGATACACAACTGCCGATCGAGGTCCTGTACGGTCTGTCCGGCCTTTGCGTCGGCTTCATCGTCGGCTTGACCGGCGTCGGCGGCGGTTCGCTGATGACGCCGCTGCTCATCCTGCTCTTCGGCATCCATCCCGCCACCGCGGTCGGCACCGATCTGCTCTATGCCGCCGCGACCAAATCGGCGGGAACGCTGGTTCACGGCTTCAACCGCCTCATCGAGTGGCGGCTCGTGGGACTGCTCGCCACCGGCAGCGTCCCGGCCGCGGCGGTGACGCTCTGGTGGCTGTCCGCCAGCGGCACCCAGTCGATCGGGGCAGAGCACGTGCTAGCGCTCGTTTTGGGCATCATGCTGGTCCTGACCGCGCTCAGCCTGTTGCTGCGCCCCCAGCTCATCCGCTTTGCCGGGCGGCATCGCGAGTTGCCGGCGCGCGTCCGCGATGTCCTGACCGTCCTCACCGGCCTCGTGCTCGGTGTTCTCGTTTCGATTTCTTCGGTCGGCGCCGGTGCCATCGGCGTGACGGTGCTTTTCCTGCTCTATCCAAAACTGCCGGTGCTGCGGATCGTCGGCTCGGACATCGCCCATGCCGTTCCGCTGACCCTTGTCGCCGGCCTCGGACATTGGGTGATCGGCGATGTCGACTGGCACATGCTCATCGCACTGCTCTGCGGATCGATCCCGGGCATCCTGATCGCCACCCGCCTCGCGCCAAAACTCGACGAGCGCGTCATTCGCTGGCTGCTCGCCATCATCCTCGTGATCGTGGGGCTGAGGCTCGCGTTTGGTTGATCGCGTTGCAGCAAGCTGGCGTTAACACCGCCGCGCCGATGGTCTAAGCAACCGCTCGCGGCTCCGGCCGTTCCTCGGCCGGAGTTTTTGGTGCAGATCAAGGTCGCGTCCTACAATATCCGCAAGGCCGTCGGCCTCGACTGGCGGCGGCGCCCGAACCGCGTCCTCGACGTGCTCAACGAGATCGGCGCTGACGTCATCGCGCTGCAGGAAGTCGACCGGCGCTTCGGCTCGCGCACCAGCGCGCTCGATCCCGACCTCATCGCCAGGGAAACCGACTACCAACCGATCAGCTTCTCGCACCGGCCGCAAAGCCTCGGCCACCACGGCAACGTCATCCTCGCCCGCAAATCCATCCGCATCCTCGACGCTCGCCCGATGGTGCTGCCGCATCTGGAGCCGCGCGGCGCCGCCGTCGCCGATCTCGAGATCGACGGGCGCCGACTGCGCGTCGTCGGCATGCATCTGGGTCTGACGCGCAAATGGCGGCAGCTTCAGACCGAGACCATCGTCTCCGAATTGCGCACGCTCGAAGCCAACCTGCCCACCATCCTGATGGGCGACCTCAACGAGCCCGACCTCAAGTCCGGCACGCTGCGTGCTTTCGAGCTGAGCCACCGCATCGCCGCCTGCGGGCCGAGCTTTCACGCCTCGATGCCGCTCTTCACGCTCGACCGCATCATCGTCACGCAGGACATTGTCATCGGCGAAACGGGCGTCCACCGCACGCTGCTGTCGCGCGAGGCGTCCGACCATCTGCCGATCTGGGCTAGGGTGACGCTGCCGGTTTAGCCGCGTAGCGCAGCCCATCCAGCAGCAGCCGGATCATTGGCGTCGCCTTCTCCGAGCCCTCGTGCCACGACAGGCTCGCGATCGCCACCAATAGGTCGCGCCCATCGATCCCGGGACGAATCTCGCCGCTCGCCGCCGCCGCCTCGAGCAGCACGCCCAATGCCGGCGCCAGCCGCTCGTCGAAGTACCGCGGCTCGAACGCCGGGGTTCCCGCATGCAGCGCCGCGACGAGCCCGCGCTTGGTCGCGATGAAACCGAGGAAGCGCTCGATCCAGCGATCCAGCGCTTCTCCCGGCGGGTATTGCGCGGCAAAGGCCGGCGCTGCCTCTGCGCACGCGTCCATTTCGAGGCCGAACACCGCGATCACGAGATCGGCGCGCCGCGGGAAATGACGATAGAGCGTCCCGATCCCGACGCCGGCCTTTTCGGCAATCTCACGCACGGGCGCATCGACCCCTGAGATCGCGAACACCTCCCTCGCCGCCTTGACCAGGACATCGAGGCTCCGCTGGGCGTCCGCGCGGACGCGCCTATCCCTGCCCTGAACCTCGCCGTCATTCACACCCACAAATCGCCCCTTGTAAAACGGAACAATGTTCCGTATTCAGATGCGGAACACGGTTCCGTTTCGGCCACGATAGGGCAACGCCGGCGCCGTGACAAGCAATCGAACAAAGGAGCTAGCCATGCTGCATACGCGCGTCGCCCTCGTTACCGGCGCCAATCAGGGTGTCGGCCTGCAGGTCGCCAGAGAACTCGCTGCGAACGGCGTCACCGTGCTCGTCGGCTCGCGCAATCTCGCCCGCGGCGAGGCCGCGGCCAGGCAGATCGGCCCGGCCGCCATCGCCATCCAGATCGACGTGACCGACAACGCTTCGATCGTCGCCGCCGCCGAAACGATCCGCGCCGGGTTCGGCCGGCTCGACCTGCTCGTCAACAACGCCGGCATCTCCAATTCCGGCCGCGATCCGACCGCCAACATCGAGGAATACGCCAGGACCACCCGCGCCAGTAACGTCTCGTTCGACGAGATGCGCGCCGTCTGGGAAACCAACGTCTTCGGCGTCCTCGCCGTCTATCAGGCAGTGCTGCCGTTGCTACGCCTGTCGTCCGACGCCCGGATCGTCAACGTCTCCAGCGGCGTCGGCTCCCTGGCGACCAACGCCGACCCGGCCTTTCGTTTTCGCCGGATCTTCGGGCCGGTCTACCCGGCCTCGAAGGCCGCGCTCAACGCCATCACGCTCGCCATGATGATCGAGCTGGAGGGCACCGGCATCAAGGTCAACCTGGTCTCACCGGGCTTCACCGCCACCAACCTCAACAACTACGCCGGCACCCAATCCATCGTGGACGGCTCCCGCGAGGTCGTCCGCGTCGCCCTGCTCGGCCCAGACGGCCCCACGGGCACGTTCACCGGCTGGGAAAACCAGACGATCCCGTGGTAGCGCCGCTAATGCTAGTACCCGAGCGCCCTCGTAAAACCGCTCCGCCGCCGCGATCGCCCGCTCCACCGCCTCGCTCCCCACATCGAGATGCGTCACCCAGCGCTGCGCCTCCCCGCTATACCCGCCAAGCACCCCGAACCCCTCCCGCCCCAGATACGCCGAGAACGCCTCGGCGCTGTCGGGCGCCACCTTCACCCAGACGATGTTGGTGTCCGGCATCGTCACCACCAGCGCCGGAATCTTCGCAAAAGCCTCTGCCAGCCGCCGGGCATTGGCGTGATCCTCGGCGAGCCGCGCCACGTTGTGCTCGAGCGCATAGAGTCCGGCGGCGGCGAGGATCCCGGCCTGCCGCATGCCGCCCCCGAGTGCCTTCCGATGCCGGCGCGCCGCCTTGATCAGCTCCGGCTCGCCCACCAGCACGGTGCCGACCGGCGCCCCGAGCCCCTTGCTGAGGCAGACCGAAATCGTATCGAACGGCCGCGCCATTTCGGCGGGGTCGGCATTGGTCGCCACCACCGCGTTGAACATCCGCGCCCCGTCGAGATGCGTGCCGAGCCCGTGCCGCTTGGCCAACGCCGTGGCGTCGTTGAGATAGGTCATCGGGATCACCCGGCCGCCCAGCGTGTTTTCGAGCGCCAGCAACCGCGTTCGTGCATAGTGGAGGTCGTCGGGCTTGATTGCCGCCTCGATGTCTGAAAGCGCCAGCGTGCCGTCCGGCTGGTGCGGCAGCGGCTGCGGCTGGATCCCGCCGATCCAGGCCGCACCGCCCTGCTCGTGGCCGTAGCAATGCGCCTCCATGCCGGCGATATATTCGTCGCCGCGGCCGCAATGGCTGAGGAGCGCCGCCAGGTTCGACTGCGTTCCCGACGCCATGAAGACCGCCGCCGGCTTGCCCAGCCGCTCGGCCATCGTCGCCTCGAGCCGCCGCACGGTCGGATCGTCCCCGAACACGTCGTCGCCCACCTCGGCATTGGCCATGGCTTCCCGCATGCCCGGACTCGGCCGCGTCACGGTGTCGGAACGGAAATCATCGCGGATAGCGGACATCTCACTCTCGAAAGGTTTCGGCGCGCGGGGAGTTTACTGGACGCTATCGCCGGGCTGACGTAAACGTCCAAGTCTCATCATCGAAGCGGCGGCTGCTCCAGGCTGGCGCCTCGTCTACCGGTCTCCAAAAAGGGCCGGAATGCGTCGCATCGTCATCAACGTCCCGTCCCCGCCCGGCCATCGTCGCGGCGGGCGTCTGGATGTACCTGCGACATATTGTGCCCCTTCAGAAATCCCGCTAGAACGATGCTGTCGAATATTGCGGCCGACTGTTCGTGCCTGGCGACGCCATACCGCGCCTGCTGACGTCCTACCGACATTTCGATTGGCGAGACCCAAGCGTAGGGGCCGCCACGGGCAGCGACTGTGAGAGGGACTTCTATGGCTACCGGCACTGTAAAATGGTTCAACGGGCAGAAGGGCTACGGCTTCATCCAGCCCGACGAGGGCGGGGCGGACGTGTTCGTGCACATTTCTGCGGTCCAGCGCTCCGGCCTCAACGGCCTCGATGAGGGCCAGAAGGTCAACTACGAGATCGTCAAGGACAAGCGCACCGGCAAGTCCGCCGCCGACAATCTCTCGATGGCGTCGTAAGGCGCCGGCTTAAGCCATCGTCACCGAACCAGCGGCGCGGCCTCGAGCCGCGCTTTTGGCTTCGGATTGCCCGGCGAGGGTATCCTCGAGCTCATCAATCATCGTGCGGCGACAACCGCTTAGAACGCCTCCCTTGAACCTCATTCTGAGGCCAGCCCTGGCGAACCGCGCCAGCGCCCGTCTGCCGCGCCAATGCAGATGCCTGCCTTTATCCGGACACCTTGATTGCCCATCGCTTGGGCATCTCCTGATTTGTCCAAAACCCCAACAAAACGCTCGACTAGAACTACGCTCTGCTCCATGCTGGAAGGAAATTCCAGACAATTCCTCCAGGAAAGGGACGCGAATGGCCCGTGCCGCCGCAAAAAAAGTGAAACCCCGCAAGCGTTTGACCGGCGACGAACGCCGCGAATCAATCCTCGAGGCGGCCCTCGGCTGCTTCCTCGAGAAGGGCTATATCGCGACCACCATCAACGACATCCGCGAGGCGTCGGGCGCGACCACCGGCTCGATCTACCACTTCTTCGACGGCAAGGGCGCGCTGGCCATGGCGCTGCTCGAAGACGCCATGGCCGGCTGGTCGGGCGAATCGCAGGCCTCGTGCGAAACCGCCGACGCGGTGGTCAAGGCCAGCGCCGGCGGCCTCGTCAGCTGGGGCCTCAAAAATCCCGAGCTGTTCCGCTTCACGGACGAAATCCGCACCCTCTCGGCCACCGCGCCGGAATTCGCGGCGATCGCCGATACCCTTGCCGAAGGCCAGGGTTCGCTGTCCGCGAGCTACGCGAAATTCGTCAAGTCCCGCAAGGTCAAGGATCTGCCCTGGCCGGTCGCCCATTCGCTGATCCTCGGGCCCGCCTACAACTACCTGCGCCTTGCCGCCACGGGCCGCGCTCGTGTCGCCGCCAAGCGCGCCGCCGAGCTGTCGCCGACGCCGCCTGGGCCGCGGTCAAGGCCTGATGCGATTGCGGCCGGCGGCGCTCCCGCCGGCCTGCCGCCCCCGCGGCGCTTGACCCCCGCGCCCTCTGGGCGCAATTTGCCGATGCTCCCCACAACGAGCAATTCGCTTGCGCCGGGCACACGGCGAAAGCGGGCTTTTGCCGTCGCGGGGAACAAGGAGACGACGATGGACAAGATTCCGATGACGCCTGCGGGCCACGCGGCGCTCGGCGAGGAATATCGCCGCCGCACCAGCGAGGACCGTCCGCGCATCATCGCCGCGATCTCGGAAGCGCGCGCCCACGGCGATCTGTCGCGAAAATGCCGAATATCACGCCGCCAAGGAGCAGCAGAGCCTCAACGAAGGCCGCATCAAGGAGCTCGAGAGCCTGCTCGCCCTCGCCGACGTGATCGATGTCAGCAAGCTCTCCGGCTCGACCGTCAAGTTCGGCGCCACCGTCCGGATCATCGACGAGGACAGCGAGGAAGCCCGGAAATACACCATCGTCGGCGACGCCGAGGCCGATGCCGGCAACGGCCGCATCTCGATCTCCTCGCCCATCGCCCGCGCCATGATCGGCAAGCAGAAGGGCGACAGCTTCGAGGTCCCCGCCCCCGGCGGCACCAGGAGCTACGAGATCACCGAGATCAAATACGTCTAGCCGGCGCCGCTGACGCATACCTACGCGCCGATTTCAGCGGAACGCCGAGGGGAGACGGCGCGACATTCGTCCAGCGTTTGCGCGAGGCCGGAAGTCGACGGCGGCTTGTTGTGGAATGTCCTCATTTCCGGGGCTTTCGGGCGCGACACGCTTGAAACGGCGGGGTCCGCGCCTCTATCATTGCGGGCCGAGGAGCGGGAGACTCTCATGCACTCCAAGGTCATCATCATCGGGTCGGGGCCGGCCGGATACACCGCGGCCATCTATGCGGCCCGCGCAATGCTCGAGCCGATCATCATCAACGGCATCCAGCCGGGCGGCCAGCTCACCATCACCACCGATGTCGAGAACTACCCCGGCTTCGCCGACGTCATCCAGGGCCCGTGGCTGATGGAGCAGATGAAGGCGCAGGCCGAGCACGTCGGCACGCGCATCGTCAACGACCTCATCACCGAGGTCGATCTCGACCATCGCCCGTTCACCCTCAAGGGCGACAGCGGCACGACCTACACCGCGCGACGCGCTGATCGTCGCCACCGGCGCGCAGGCGCGCTGGCTGGGCCTGCCGTCCGAATCGAAGTTCCAGGGCTTCGGCGTCTCCGCCTGCGCCACCTGCGACGGCTTCTTTTACCGCAACAAGCACGTGATCGTCATCGGCGGCGGCAACACCGCGGTCGAAGAGGCGCTGTTCCTCACCAATTTCGCCTCGCAAGGTGACGCTGATCCACCGCCGCAGCGAGTTCCGCGCCGAGCGCATCCTGCAGGAGCGCGTCTTCAACCACCCCAAGATCGAGGTGCGCTGGAACACCGAGCTCGCCGACATCACCGGCAGCGACATGCCGCCCTCGGTCACTGGCGTCGTCCTCAGGAACACCGCGACCGGCGCGACCGAGACGCTGCCCGTCGACGGCGTCTTCGTCGCCATCGGCCACACCCCGGCGACCGCCATGTTCGCCGGCAAGCTCGACATGAAGCCCGGCGGCTATCTCGGGGTAAAGCCCGGCACCACCCAGACCAACATCCCCGGCGTCTATGCCGCCGGCGACGTCACCGACGACGTCTTCCGCCAGGCCGTCACCGCCGCCGGCATGGGCTGCATGGCCGCGCTCGAAGCCGAGCGCTTCCTCGCCGAGGAACACCTCGCCGAAGCGGCGGAGTAGATCATGCTCGACTGGGACAAGCTCCGCATCTTCCACACCGCCGCGGAGTCCGGCAGCTTCACCCATGCCGCCGAAAAGCTGAACATGTGCCAGTCGGCCGTGTCGCGGCAGATTTCGGCGCTCGAAGAAGACCTCAACCTCAAGCTCTTCATCCGCCACGCCCGCGGCCTCGTGCTGACCGAGCTGGGCGAGCAGCTGTTCCGCACCGCCCACCGCATGCATTCGGAGCTGCAGCAGGTCGAAACGCAGATGTCCGACAGCCAGGACGTGCCGACCGGCCAGCTCCTCGTCACCACCACCGTCGGCATCGGCTCGACCTGGCTCAGCTCGGGCCGCATCCACGAATTCCTGCTGCTCTATCCGGACATCACCATCGAGATCAAGCTCAACGACGCCGAGCTCGACCTCGCGCATGCGCGAGGCCGACGTCGCCATCCGCCTGCACCGGCCGAACCAGTCCGAGATGATCCAGCGCAAGCTGTTCACCGTCCACAATCACTTCTACATGTCGCTCGACTACCTCGCCGAGTACGGCGAGCCCAAGAGCCTCGAAGAGCTCGACAACCACCGCATCATCACCTTCGGCGAGCCGGTGCCGCAGCATCTGGGCGACATCAACTACATCGAGCGCCTCGGCCGCGCCGATTCCTCGCCGCGCCGCTCGGCCATGAAGGTCAACGCCATCATGGGCATGATGCAGGCCTGCCGCGCCGGCATCGGCATCGCCATGCTGCCCGACTACGTCACCGAAGCCGAAACCACGCTCCGCCGCGTCCTCACCGGCATCGAGCTGCCCGCCTACGAGGCCTATTTCGTCTACCCGCCGGCGCTCAAGAACTCCAAGCGCGTCGGCGTGTTCCGCGATTTCCTGGTCACCAAATCGCGCGAGTGGCAGTTCTAATCCGCGGCAATCGGTTCAGCCGACATTCAGGGCGCCATGATGTAAGCGCGCCCCATTCGCTTGGGGATTCGGATGCGCACGACTGTCCTCGCCGCGCTGGCTGCACTTCTGGTCGCTTCGCCCGCGCTCGCCGCCGACACTGAGCCCGCCGGCCAGATGGTCGTGCTGAAGGCCGACCAGATCGGCCAGATTTTCTGCATGTCGCGCGTCGGCAATGACGAGGCGGTGATCTCCGGCATCCTCACCGACGACCTCAAGAAAGCAATCTCCGTCGCCAACAAGCTCGATGACGCCTACGCCAAGGCCCATCCCGGCGACGAACCGCCGCTCGGCGACGGCATCCCGTGGCAATCCTCGCCCGACTACGCCGCCAAATGCGACACGGGTCTGGCCACGCTCAGCAAGATCGACGCCAAGGTCGAGATCCAATACGGCTTCCCCGACGACGTCTCCGCCAACTTCACCGACACGCTGATCCTCAAAAAGCTGCCGATCAAAGGCATGGATGTCGGCTATTGGCGCATCGATGACGTGATCTATCCCGACGGGACTGATCTCAAGACCGCGCTGATCAACGCGTTCAAGACCAACTAACCCTGGCTGCTTATAGCCGTTGACCTCGGCCTGCCTCGGGCGCAGGGACAGTCGACCCGTCGCCTTGCCCGGGCGGGAGCTTGACCCCAATGCTGCGTGCCTACATCCGACAGGACGACCGCCTCGTCGCCACGGACGTCGATGCCGAAGCCCCGGCGCCGTTCGCCGACGCCGCCGTCTGGTACAACCTGACCGATCCGACCAAGGCCGAGGACAACTTCGTCGAGTCCTGCCTCGGCATCGATATCCCGACCCGCGCCGAGATGGACGACATCGAGCCCAGCGCCCGCCTCTACAACGAAGGCGGCGCCGAGTTCATGACCATCACGGCGCTCTACAACGCCGAGACCGAAGAGCCGCAGAAAACCCCGATCACCTTCGTGTTGCGCAACAACCAGCTGGTGACCGTCCGCTACGCCGACCCAAAACCGTTCCGGCTGTTCGAGCGGCTCGTCACCCGGCCGACCAACAACACCTACACCAGCGGCGAAAAGGTCATGCTCGGGCTGATCGAGGCGATGATCGACCGCCTCGCCCAGCTGCTCGAAACCACCGGCGACGAGATCGACAAAATCTCGCGCGATGTCTTCCGCAACCGCACCAAGAACGTCACCCGCAAATCGCGCGATCTCGAGGAGATCATCGAGATCATCGGCGCGCAAGGGCGACATCCTGACGATGGCGCGCGAAAGCCTCGTCTCGATCACCCGCCTCTCCTCCTTCCACCAGACCGCGGAAGACGGAAACGGCAAGGCGGCGCGCGATTTGCGCCAGGAACTGAAGGTGCTGCAGCGCGACGCGGCGGCGCTGTCCGACCACGCCGCCTTCCTCAACAACAAGATCCAGTTCCTGCTCGATGCAACGCTCGGGCTGATCAACCTCGAGCAGAACCAGATCATCAAGATCTTCTCGGTGGCCGCGGTGGTCTTCCTGCCGCCCACCCTCGTCGCCTCGATCTACGGCATGAACTTCCGCCTGATGCCCGAGCTCGACCTGCCCTTCGGCTACCCGATGGCCCTCGGCATCATGATCGCCTCCGCCATCCTGCCCTACCTGTTCTTCAAGCGAAAAGGCTGGCTCTAGGGGCGAAATTGGGTCCCCAACAGACACAGCTGCAACCGCAAACCGACTGCCCGGCTCCAACGTTCATGCTTCCGCCGCATGCCTGCCATGCCATGCGCCTCGCTTGAGGCCAGAGCCACCCGCGCCCCATAGTAGCCGGGACGTTGGCACTCTCCCTCCTCGCCGGCGTCACCATGCAGGGGGTTCGCTCCCTTCAAAGCAAAGGCCCTGCTCTCCCCTCGAGCGGGGCCTTTTTCATGCTCCGCGCCGGCCGCCAAAATGGGTCATCCAGGCTGACCTTCCTTGCACCCCGTGCATGGCTGACATGTCAGTGCCCGCATTGCTGGAATCCCGTCCCGCTCACATATTTGGCCTGTCGCTGAGTTGCCGGCCCGAATCCTCCTCCCTCGGTCCACCAGCTCCCGACACCGGGTGTCGCGTCGAATCCTCCTCCCTCGACGAAGCCCGATAGGCAAACGGCGTTTCCTCCTCCCTCGTCCGTTTGCCCCACTTTCCAAAGGCTCCATCTTCGGATGGAGCCTTTTTTTATCCTCGACGCCCGCCCATGCATTTGAGCATGGCTCGGCTTCCGCCTTAGCGTTTGTCGGACTCGGCGGCGGGCCGCATAAGCGCCTGACCTTGCGGACTGCGTAGTCGCCCGCATCGGAATTGGTCACTGGCTTCGGCTCGTGACCCGGGGCCCCGCTCATCCCCTCGAGCGGGGCCTTTTCGTTGCGTGCGATCGGCTTCAGCTGATCCCGGCGCAGAAGCTCTGGATGCGGCTCACCGCGTCCTCGAGCTCGCGGTTCGATGCGGCATAGCTCAGCCGCATATGTCCGGGCAGCCCGAACGCCGTGCCGTGGACCAGTGCCACGCCGGTCTCGTCGAGCAGCGCGGTCACGAACGCCTCGTCGTCCTTGAGCATCGCCCCGGACTTGCTGGTCTTGCCCAACAGCCGCTTGACCGAGGGGAACACGTAGAACGCGCCCTCCGGCACGAGGCAGTCGAGCCCGGTGTTCGCATTGAGCCCCTTCACCACGAGATCGCGGCGCTCCTGGAATTTCGCGCGCCAGCCGGCGAGGAATTCCTGCGGCCCATCCAGCGCCTCGACCGCCGCCCATTGGGCGATCGAGGAGGGATTGGTGGTCGATTGGCCCTGGAGTTTGGTCATGGCGCCGATCAGCTCGCGCGGCCCGCAGCAATACCCGATCCGCCAGCCGGTCATCGCATGCGACTTGCTCACCCCGTTCATCGTGAGTGTGCGCGGCAGCAGCTTCGGCTCGACTTCGGCGACGGTCGCGAACTTCCGCCCGTCATAGACCAGCACCTCGTAGATATCGTCGGTGAGGATGTGGACCTGCGGATGCCGTAGCAGCACGTCGGTCAGCGCCTTGAGCTCGGCATGCGCGTACGCCGCCCCGCTCGGGTTCGAGGGCGTGTTGAGGATCAGCCATTTGGTTTTGGGCGTGATCGCCTTCTCGAGCGCCTCAGGCGTCAGCTTGAATCCGGTCGACGCATCAGCCATCGCGAACACTGGAACGGCGTCGCAGAAGCGCACGATCTCGGGATAGCTCACCCAGTACGGCACCGGGATCACCACCTCGTCGCCGGGATTGAGCGTCGCCAGCAGCGCGTTGAAGATGATCTGCTTGCCGCCCGAGCTCACCATGCAGTCGTCGGCCGTGACCTTGAGACGGTTGTCGCGCTGGAACTTGCGCGCCACCGCCGCCTTGAGCTCGGGAATGCCGTCGACATTGGTGTAGCGCGTCTTGCCTTCGGCCATGGCGCGGATCGCGGCTTCCCGCACGTTGAGCGGCGTGTCGAAATCCGGCTCCCCCGCCGCGAGCGAGATCACGTCGCGCCCGGCGCGTTTCATATCCGCGGCCTTGCGCGAGATGGCGACGGTCGCCGATGGCGCGATGCGCAGGATCGAGTCTGAAAGAAAGGCCACGAGAAATCCCCGGCTGAAAACCCGAGGCTCTTAGGCGGCACGCGGGCCGAGCGCAAGCCGCGCCCAAGTCCGCAATAAGGTGGAGGCTAGACCCCCGTGCCTTCGGCCTTGGTAAGCTGCACCGCGACCACCCGCCAGCCGGCATCTTCATGGGTCAGCTGGTAGATCGCTTCGTAGAGCATCTGGTCCTTGCCGACGAAACTCACGCGCTGCAGCACGGTGTCGGGCGCCACCATCTGGTACTCGCCGAACGTGTCCGACTGCGAATCCATGATCGGCTGATAGCCGCCCGTCATGATCGCGGTGAAAAACGCCGCCGGGTCCGGAAATGCGTCTTTGAACGATTTCGCCGCATCGCTCAGTGCGGCAGCCGCGTCATGATCGCGAAACGCCTGGATCTGGTGGTCGATCACGCTCTGCCAGTCACTGGCCTGCGCCGCCGCGGGCGCGGCAGCAGGCGCCTCGCTCGAAGCGGAGGGCGAAGCCTCTGATAATGCTGATGACGCGCTGCTCGTCTGCGCCAGCGTCGGCGCCGCCGTCATCACGAGTCCGACACTCGCAATCACCAGCCAGCCAAATCGGATCATCGGTCCCTCCATCGCTTCGCTAAACGAGAGCTACGTAAAATCTCCGAAAAGGTTCTAGCCGGCGACTGACTTCCGCCGGACGAGGCACAGGTCGAGAGGGCAAGAACACCGGCGGCGAAAGGCGAAGCAAGCGTAGCCGGATCATCGGGGTCTCTCCTTCAATCCAGCCGGAGCGCCACAATCGCGCCTCGACATTGTCCGCCTCCCAACCCAATACCTACGTCGAATCTCCCAAATGGTTGGGCCTTGTCACCCCGTTGTGATGTTTTGCGTGAGGCCCCAATGACCATTCGATCCAGATCGTCGCGAGCCGACATCGCCGCCAGCGCGGTCGTCGTCTCGTTCTCCTTCACCCTGCTCGCGGCGAGCTTCGCCGTGCTTTGCGGGCGCCCTTCCCCTGGGCGGGCTCGATCAGCTCCACCAGACCGAGCTCGGTGCGCTGCTCTTTCTCGCGCCGATCGTGACGCTCATTCTCGCGGTGCTGTTCGAGGCCTCGCATCTGCGTGCTGCGGCACACCCCGCTCCCCGAGCCGGTCCCGGTGCGCTCGATCTCCTGGGACCGCCGCGACCGCTGAGACAGGACAGAAGCATTGTCTTTTCCGGCTCGCCGGGCGGGCGCACATTGGCTGCCCGATAGGAGGAGTGAACGATGCAAGTCGAAACGATCCTTCAATCCAAAGGCCGGGCGGTCACCACCGTCGCGGTCCATTCGACGATCGCCCAGGCGGTCGACCTGCTCAACACCCACAAGATCGGCGCGGTCGTCGTCACCGACGGCAAGAAGGTCGTGGGCATTCTGAGTGAGCGCGACGTCGTCCGTCACCTTGGCACCGACTGGACCAGGCTCGCGACCCGTCCCGTGCGCGAAGTGATGACCAAGAACGTCGTCACCACCGGCCGCGACGCCACCATCGACCAGGTCATGGAACAGATGACGGAGCGCCGCATCCGCCATCTGCCCGGTCGTCGAGGATGGCGATCTCGTCGGCATCATCTCGATCGGCGACGTGGTGAAACGCAAGATCGAGGTGACCGAGCAAGAAGCGATCGCCCTCAAGCAGATACATCGCGTCCTGAACGGAGGGGCGGCCCGGCCGCCTCTCCTTTCCAAACTTTCCAAAGCTTCACGCAGCCGCAATCCGCTGGCGAGGTTGCGCCAGCTAGCCTCTGCTGCATCGGGATCGTCGATCCCCCAGTAAGGGAGCCACCAGTGAAATCCTCCATCGCCATCGCGGCGCTCGTTGCGACCGCCATCGGACTGGGGGCCGCCGCATCGGCCTTCGCCCAGGACGCGACCTCCTCGTCCGCGCCCCCCACCATCAACGGCGACGCCGCCGCGCCGCCGGCTCCCGGCGCGATGCCGCCCGGCGCCGGCATGATGCCGGCCCGCGCCATGATGCCCCATCGCGCCATGGGCCCGGGCGAACTGCTGATGCTCGCCTGCTCGCCCCAGGGCACCGAGGCGCTCGACGGCGCCCTGCTCCATCTCTCCTATCGGCTCGATCTCACCGCCGACCAGAAGCCGCTGTTCCAGACCTTCCACGACAAGGCGATGGCGGACGAATCGACCTTCTCGGACGCCTGCAAGTCGAACGCCCCGGCCGCGGCCGACAACGGCGCCAAGCCCGACTTCCTCGACCGCCTCAAGGGTCGCCTCGCCGTCGACCAGGCCCGCATCACGGCGCTCAACGACGTGCTGCCGAGCTTTGAGGCCCTCTACGCCACGCCTGAGCGACACGCAGAAGGCCGCGCTCCTGCCGCATCGCGCACATGGGCATGATGCCCTGGCAGCACGGCTGGAAGCACAACGGCGGCGATGGCCAGCAGGACGGTGCGGCAACGGCAGCCCCGCCTGATCGCAATTTCGGCGGGACCGCCCTCATCCCGTCCGGACGGCGAGCGCGCCCCGCTCGCCAAGCTGAGCTCCGGTCCCGCCCATTGAGGGCCGGGCCGGAGCTTTCTTTTGCCGGGACGACCCGCTAGGACAAGTTGGCCTCGCGGACCGCCCCCATGTCGATCTCCCTGCCTCTCGATCCGAACCTCGTCCGGGCCGAATTCCCGTCCTTCCGGCAGGCCGAGCTCAAGGAGCTGGCCTTCTTCGAAAACGCCGGCGGCTCCTATACCTGCGCCAGCGTGCTCAACCGCATGCGCACCTATTACTGGACCACCAAGGTCCAGCCCTACGGCGTCTATCCCGCCTCGCGCGCCGCGG
The DNA here is from genome assembly GCA_963848625.1 of uncultured Alphaproteobacteria bacterium. GTDB lineage: Bacteria > Pseudomonadota > Alphaproteobacteria > Rhizobiales > Devosiaceae > Devosia_A. The sequence goes on along the minus strand of CAWKEC010000007.1, from coordinate 740,554 downwards.
GCGAAGCCATGGACCTCGCGCATCACCGCATCGCCGCCGCGCTCAACGTCACCTCCGACTGGATCCATTTCGGCCCCTCGACCTCCGGCAACACCTACGCGCTCGGCCGCGCCTTCGAAGAGCCGGCTCAAGGCCGGCGACGCGATCGTCGTCACCAACCAGGACCACGAGGCCAATAGCGGGGCCTGGCGCCGCCTCGGCGCGCTCGGCGTCGAGATCCGCGAGTGGCGTGTCAACTCGCAGACCGGCCATCTCGACCTCGCCGCACTCGATCGACTGCTCGACTCCAAGGTCAAGCTCATCGCCATGCCGCACGCGTCCAACATCGTCGGCGAGATCAACCCGGTGGCCGATGTCACCGCCCGCGCCCGGGCGATCGGCGCGATCAGCGTCATCGACGGCGTGTCGTTCGCGCCGCACAGCCTGCCGGATGTCGCCGGCCTCGGTTGCGACATCTATCTGTTCTCGGCCTACAAGACCTACGGCCCGCATCAGGGCGTGATGGCGATCCGGCCGACGCTCGCGGCCGAGCTGCCCAACCAGGGGCATTTCTTCAACAACGACGCGCCGCGCAAGCGCCTCGTGCCCTCCGGCCCCGACCACGCGCAGATCGCCGCCTGCGCCGGCATTGCCGACTATCTCGAAAAGGTCGCGGCCATCGCCGGTGACGCCGTGCAGGGCGTCGGCGCCTTCCGCCGTGCCGCCAACGCCATGCGCGCCCAGGAGACCGGCCTGCTCGCGCCGCTCCTCGACTATCTGCGCAGCAAGAACGGCATTCGACTGATCGGGCCCACCGAGGCATCGCACCGCGTGCCCACCGTTTCGATCGTCACCGACCGGCCCGCCGCGCACGTCGCCGGCATGATTTCGCGCCACAATGTCGGGCTCGGCGGCGGCCATTTCTACGCCTACCGCCTGCTCGAGGGCCTCGGCGTCGATCCGGCGCACGGCGTGCTGCGCATGTCGTTCGTCCACTACACCACGCCCGAGGACATCTTCCGCCTCATCGCCGCGCTCGACGCCGAACTCTAGCGGAGCCGGTCGATGTCACGCCCGCTTGCGGTCCTCACGCTGGTCGCCTGCACCGTGCTCTGGGGCTTCGCCTTCCTGTTCCAGAAGAACGCCATGGCCCACATGGGCCCGCTGACCTTCACCGCCATCCGCTACGGCATCGGCACCATTCTGGTCGCACCGCTGGCGATGATCGAATATCGCCGGCAGCGGCCGATCCACGGCCCGCTCAGCCGCCGGCAGTGGATCCAGCTCGCGATCCTCGTCCTGTCCTTCTTCGCCGGCGTCTGGGCCCAGCAGGCGGCGCTGCAAACGGCCACCGTCACCAATGGCGGCTTCCTGACCGCGCTCTACGTGATCTTCACGCCGCTCGCCGCCTTCCTGCTGCTCGGCGCGAGGCCCCACCCGATCGTCTACGCCGGCGCACCGCTGGCGCTGATCGGCATCTACCTGCTGACCGGCGCCAATCTCTCCGCCTTCACCTTCGGCGATATGCTGCTGGTCTTGTGCGCCGTCTCGTGGGCGGTGCAGATCGCGATGCTCGCCCCGCTGGTCCAGGAGACCGGCATGCCGGTCACCCTGTCGGCGGCCTGCTTCTTCGTCACCGCGCCTGCTCGCGGCTACTCGGCATCCCGCTGCTCGAGCACCCCGCTTTCGACGGCATCGCCGCCGGCTGGAGCGAGATTCTATACACCGGCGTGATGTCGACGGCGATCGCCTTCACCCTGCAGGCGATCGGCCAGCGCTACGTGCCCGCCGCCAATGCCGCGATCATCCTCGCCGCCGAGAGCCTGTTTGCCGCGACCGGCGGCGCGCTGTTTCTGGGCGAGCGCCTGCCCCCGCTCGGCTACGCGGGGGCGGCCATCATCGTCTGCGCAATTCTGCTGGTCGAGCTCGTGCCGCAGCTCAGTGCGCGGCGGCCGTCTTCGCCACCGGCAGGCTGATCGACGCGCAGAGCACGATATAGGCGCACGCATTGACGTCGAGGCTCACGCCCTTCTTGAGCTTGAGCGTCGCGTCGGCGGTCTTGCCGTCGATCGTCATCTTGCCCTTCCAGGTGTTGGTCCCGGCCCCCTTGGCCTGGCTGACCACATCGGTGCCGACCAGCTTGTTGCCTTGTGCCGACTGCGCCTTGCCGCGCAGCGCCAGCAGCTTGACGCAAAGCAGGCTCTCATTGGGGCCGCAGAAGCGGACCTGATAATCCTCCAGCCGATCGGCCGTCTGATAGACCCCGACTACGGTGTCCGCGAAGCTCACCGTCGGAGCCGTCGCCATCAGCGCCGCCGCTCCCAGACCCATCGCCGTCCGCAATATGTTCGTCATTTAGAAGCCCTCAAGTCCGTGATCGGACAGAATCGCATGTGGCGGCGGATTCGGACCGAATTGCGGCCTCGGCTCGGGCTTTCGCGTCATCAGCCTGTCACCTCGCCTCCCTAGCGTCCCAATTGTCCGGTCTCCCCAACCACCGGACACCGTGCCCGCCGCAACCGGCACGGACCGCCTTCGGAGCCCGAACCCCGCCCAACCGGTTCGGCTCCACCAACCGACCTCAAATCGGTCTCGGCCGCCCTCGCCCGGCGGCCGTTTTTTTGGGACGACGTCGTGCCCCGCCTTGCCGCTCGGCCCTGCGCTCGGGCATGTAGGGGCGATGGCGAAGCTCTATTTCTCCTATTCGACGATGAACGCCGGCAAGTCGACGCTGCTGCTGCAGGCCTCCTACAACTATCGCGAGCGCGGCATGCGCACGCTGCTCTACACCTCGGGCCTCTACGCCACCGGCAATGACGACGAAGCGATGATCGAGTCGCGCATCGGCATTTCCGCGCCCGCCGAGCTCTTCCGCGCCGGCGACGATTTGTTCGATCGCATCCGCCAGGCCGCCCTCGATGGCAAGATCGATTGCGTCCTCGTCGATGAGGCGCAGTTCCTGACCCCCGACCAGGTGTGGCAGCTCGCCCGTGTGGTCGACCGGCTCGACATTCCGGTCATGGCCTTCGGCCTCCGCGTCGATTTCCAAGGCAACCTCTTTCCCGGCTCCGAAGCGCTGCTGGCGATCGCCGACAGCCTGCGCGAAATCCGCACCATCTGTTACTGTGGCGCCAAGGCGACGATGGTCGTCCGCAAGGACGAGCAGGGCCGCGTCATCACCGAGGGCAACCAGGTCTCGATCGAGAAATCGATCTACGTGTCGCTCTGCCGCAAGCACTGGGAAGAGGAGACCGGCCGCTGGCCGGTATTGGGACCCGCATGATGAGCGCGAGCCAGGAGCCTTCGGGCAATTTGACCATCCGCACGCTGGCGATGCCCGCCGATACCAACCCCTCCGGCGATATCTTCGGCGGCTGGGTGGTGAGCCAGATGGACATCGCCGGCGCCATCGCCGCCGTCGAGCGCGCCAAGGGCCGCGTCGTCACCATCGCGATCGACGCCATGACCTTCATCGCCCCGGTCAAGGTCGGCGACGTGCTCTGCGTCTATACCGCCATCGAGCGCGCCGGCACCACCTCGGTCACCGTGGCCGTCGAGGCCTGGGCGCGACGCGAGCGCATCGCCGAGCGGGTGCAGGTAACCGCCGGCCGGTTCGTCTACGTCGCGCTGGGCGAGGATGGCCACAAGCGTCGCCTGCCGCCGGCCTGAGGGAACCCGCATCCGTGCAACGCGTTCGATCGAGTCATCCCGCCGCCTTCAGATCGGGGACCTCCAGGTCGGATCGCGGGGGATGAGGGCGTCGCTCCGTGTGCGGCGCCCTTCTTGTTTATATCCCCAGACTGTGACTCTCCCGCCCTTCCGGCTCTGCCTGCGAGCGGCTAGGGTTCGCCGACGATTTGTCGGGGGTTGCGATGCGGTGGTTCGTCCGTCTGTTGGCTTTTGCCGTTCTGGCGCTTCTCGCCGCGCTGCCCGCTTCGGCGGTGCAGCCGACCGGCAGCGCGGCCTGGACCACCAATGGCTGGACCACCTATGACGGCGTGATTTATTTCGGTCCAAGCACGGGCTATCGCATTGCCGGCCACGTCGCCGCCGGCGTGCGCATCCGCGTCGACCGCTGCTCGGGCCTCTGGTGCCAGATCCGCGTCGGCCGCGAACATGGCTGGTTCCCGCTCGACGACATCAGCTTTGGCGAGTTCCCGGGCGGCTGGTTCAGGAGCTGGCCGACCGGGCCGCGTATCGCAGCTGCAGCCGGCCCCGGCACGGTCTGCTTCTACACCGGCGCGAACTACCGCGGCCGCTCGCTATGCCTCAACTCGGGGCAGCAATACGCCGACCTCTCGCTCGTCGGTTTCGACAACGCCTTCGCCTCGGTCAGGATCACCGGCTCCGCCGGCGCCCTGGCCTGCCGTGATCTCGGCTTCCGCTACTACTGCAAGATCATCGACGCGAGCACGCGCGGGCTCGATCGCCTGCTCAACAAGCAGATCACGTCCGTCAAGGTCTACTGAAGCCCTTCGGCATGCCCAGACCGAGGTGAGCGTGCGGCGTGACCGCACGCTCTCTCGAGCTTACGGATCGTAGCGGGTGTTGCCGTCACCGCGAAGCGTCGTCGAGCCATTCCACGACGACGATCCGTTGTTGAGCGAGCAGAAGCCGCCGGGCCGGTACCAATCCGGATGCTTGTCCTTGGTCGCCTGGTCGGCGCACTGAGGCGGCGCAACGCCACCATCGGGATAAGCATTGGCAAGCGTCGGCGCGCTGTAGCAGGAAACGGCGGTGACGAGCGACAGGGCTACAAATAGATGTTTCATAACGATCTCCGTTCGCATGCCCTCGACCTAGTAAACGCCGCTCTTGCGTTCCGGTCGGCTCACACTGCGGTGAGGAAGATCACACTGTCGTTAGAACGGCGTTATGTAACGAAAGCGAGAGCGTGCGACACCTGCCGCACGCTCTTCCTTACTTACTGTATGTTGTTGATCTTGCCCGAGCCGTTCAGCGTCGACGACCCATTCCAAGACGTCGAGCCGTTGTTCAACGAGCAATAGCCGCCCGGCCGATACCAGTCGGGATGCTTGTCCTTGGTTGCCTGGTCGGCGCATTCGGGCGGCGCAACGCCACCGTCCACCGCAAAGCTCGGTACACTGTAGAGCGAGGCCGCAACCAGCAGCGACGCCCCGATGAGAAGAGTCTTCATCTTTCAATCTCCAGAAAGTGTGTCAGCCGGGATTGTTGACCTTGCCCGAGCCGTTCAGCGTCGACGACCCGTTCCAGGAGGTCGAGCCGTTGTTGAGCGAGCAGTAGCCACCCGGCCGATACCAATCGGGGTGCTTGTCCTTGGTCGCCTGGTCGGCGCATTCGGGCGGCGCCACGCCACCGTCCACGGCAAAGCTCGGCACGCTGTAGAGCGACGTCGCAACCAGTAGCGATGCGCCGATGAGAAATGCTTTCATTTTCAAGCTCCAGAGTAGCGTTAGAGGCCGCCGTTGGTCTTGCCCGAACCGTTCAGCGTGGACGAGCCGTTCCAGGACGTCGAGCCATTGTTCAACGAGCAATAGCCGCCGGGCCGATACCAGTCGGGGTGCTTGTCCTTGGTCGCCTGATCCGCGCACTCGGGCGGCGCAACGCCACCATCGACGGCAAAGGTCGGCACGCTGTACGCCGACGTTGCCACCACGAGTGAAAGCGCCACAAAAAGCCGCTTCATGATTAGTCTCCGTGTAGTAAAGCCCTCGATCACGACGCTACTCCCGCGTTCGTGAATCGCCCCCTGCGACAAAGACGGAGATTTTCTCACAGTGTCGTCAGCGCTCTGTTATCTCGCGCGACTGGCCGTGATCTGATCGAAAGCATGAGAGGAAATTGCGATGGAAAAAACCTACGCGCTAACGCGCAGCGATGCCGACTGGCGCAGGCGACTGAGCCCCGAACAGTACCCGCATCATGCGCGCTCACGGCACCGAGCCGCCGGGCAGCTGCGCGCTGCTCGTCGAGAAAAGACCGGGCACGTTTTCGTGTGCGGGTTGCGACACGCCGCTGTTCGAAGGCAGGGAGAAATTCGAAAGCGGCACCGGCTGGCCAAGCTTCAACGAGCCGAACCCCGGCGCAGTCGAGACGACCACCGACACCAGTCACGGCATGGTCCGTACGGAAGTGCACTGCGCGACCTGCGGCAGCCATCTGGGGCACGTCTTCAACGACGGGCCGCCGCCCACCGGTCTGCGCTACTGCATCAATGGAATCGCGCTCAACTTCACACCAGCCAGGCCGACCCCATAGGGGACAAATCGCGCAGCACGTTATTTGAGCGACGAAGCCTTGAGACCTGTGATCGAATAGCGCGTGGCTGGTGTGCCGTTCAGATCTGACCGAACGCCCAGGCGCCGAGCAGATTGATCGCCGCGAGAATACCGAACACCGCGGCGACAAAACTCTGATCGGCAAACCACCAGGCCGCGGTCGCCAGCGCGAACACCACAATCTTGAAGATCACGAGGGGCCGCGGTTTGAGTCGGCTGCCCGATCGCGGCGCAGCCCACACCGCCCACGCGGCAATCGCCACACCGGCAAGGCCCGCTGTAAGCAGCACGCGCAGCCACAGCACGTGCGTCGCGCTCCACCCGGCGACCCCGAACCCGACGATCGCCACGATCTCGATGAGTAGAGCCAGCAGCAGATTGCCGCTTCTGAGCGATTGCATGCGGAGAGCCCCCGTCTCTCCCCTAACAGAGGACGCCGGCCGGCTTCTATTTCTTCTTGGGCTTTTTCCCCGGCGCGTCCTTTGCCGACTTCGACGGCGCCTCTTTCGTCCGGCTGGCCACCGCGCGCTTCGGCGCCGGGCTGGCCGCGGCGCCGGCGCGCTTTGGTGGGCCCTTGGTCAGCGTATCGGCGTCGGACTTCTCGGTCAGGGCCACCGCTGCGCGGTGCCAGTATTCGCTCTCACGGCCGTGCGGACGGCCATCCTGCTCCCAGAAATAATAGGCCTGCTCGCGGATCGCGGTTTCGTTGGACTTGTGTTGGGACATGCCAAGCTCCTTGGAGAATCATGGAACCGACAGGATTGTGCTCCGCATTTGGCAATTTGGGGACAGGGTGTGGCGAATGGCTCGTATGCCGGCGCTCATCGACCTCCCGCGGATGCCGGCGGCGCTAGGCTCGCGAGCCGATCCGCATGACCGCGATGCCATGCGCGTCGAGATAAACGCCGCGCGGCGTGCGCACGAGCTTCAGCATCACCGCCTCGCAGCTCGGGCAGCGGAGCACGATGCCGGGACCGTGGGTGAACGCCAGCAGCGCGCCCATCGCATGCGTCTTGCCGCAGGCGGCGCATTCGCCTTCGCCCGTCGTCACTTCGACCGAAAACATTTCGCGCAATTCACCCGCCACGGCGTTGCCGTCGAGCATCAGCTCGCGATTGACGTCATCGGGCACGCTCTCCATCGGCATCTCCTCAGCCCCCGCTCGGCCCGAATCGTTCGGTCTTGATCCGCGCCGCGGCGATCCCGAGTTCGGCGAGGCCGCTCGCGGCGCTTTCGACCATCAGCGTCGGCCCGCAGATATAAACGAGCGGCTCCGCGCCCAGCGGTTTGGCAACCTGCGCCAGCATCGGCAAATCGATGCGGCGCGAAAATCCGCTCCATCCCGCGGGCGCGCCGCGTGTCAGGGTGTAAATCACCTCGAGGCCCGTGCCGTCGGCCGCCAGCGCATCGAGCTCGCGCCGATAGATCAGATCGTCGGCCGTGCGCGCGCTGTAGAGCAGCCGCGCCGGCACTCGCGATCCGGCGGCCTTGCGGTGCCGCAGCATCGCCATCAGCGGTACGATGCCAGAACCGCCCGCGATCAACAGCAGCGGCCCGCCCTGTGCGGAGTCCCACACGAAATAGCCGCCGATCGGGCCACGCACCTCGATCAGGTCGCCGGCGACCGGCACTTGATGGAGGTACCCGACACCTCGCCGTCCATGATGCGCTCGATGGTCAGCTCGACGCTGGTCTCGAGCTCCGGCGCCGACGCGATCGAATAGCTCCGCTGCGCCTGGTAGCCATCGGCCGCCGTCAACCGCAGGTCATAGTGCTGGCCGGCCTGGTGCCGCATCGCGCTCGGCAGGGTCAGCGCCAGCGTCTTGGTGCTCGCCGTTTCGGGCCGCACCTCCTTCACCGTTGCCAGCTGCCATGAAATCGCGCCCGCCATATCTCAGTCGCCCGTGTAGCGTTCTTCTTTCCAGGGATCGCCGTGATCGTTGTAGCCAGCCTTCTCCCAGAACCCCGAGGCATCGTGTTCCATGAGCCTCAGGCCGGTGACCCACTTGGCGCTCTTCCAGAAATAGAGATTTGGCACCACCAGCCGCACCGGCCCGCCATGCGGCGGCTCGAGCGGCCGCCCGTCATATTGATGGGCGACGAACGCCCGGCCGTTGCGGACGTCCTCGAGCGGCATGTTGGTGGTGTAGCCCTCAGTGGTGAACGCCGTCACATAGTGCGCGCGCGGATCGATGTCGGCGGCCTCGAGCAGCGTATCGACGCTGACGCCCGTCCAGCGCGTATCGAGCTTGCTCCATTTGGTCACGCAATGGATATCGACGAGAAATTGCTGCTGCGGCAGCTTCAGGAATTCGTCCCAGCTCCAGCTCGCCGGCGTGCGCACCAGCCCTTCGATACTGAACCGCCACTGGTCGAGCCTGACCCTTGGCGTCGGCCCGGCACTCAGCACCGGAAAGCCGTTGGTCTCGTATTGCCCGGGCGGAATGCGCGACGCCCGTGCGCCGGGCGCGCGCCCCCGGCCGACAAAACCCCGCGACACGAATCCGGCGGCCATCTGCCCTCTCTCCGTTCGGCGGAACGCTAGCACGTCGCGCCATCCAGCCCTAGGTCGCGGGCGGCGCGTTCGGCGCGGCCAGTTTCCCGCTCCGGGCGGCCACGGTAAACGCCGGGTTGCGATGCCCCCGCAAAATCGCAGCGCTTTGCAACGAACGGGTGATTCTTCTGCTCTAGACCATTGGATGTACGGGCTTTCTGCCCTGCCGACATTGACGAGGGCATCAAGTGCTGCGGCGTTCCAAGACCATTTCGCTTCCCGACGACGACGAGTTGGAGTCGGACGCATCCACCTCAGCAGCGAACGACCAGCCGGTCCTGCCCCAGCGGCCCTCGGTGGCCGACGAGCCGCTGCTTCTCGATCGCCGCCAGGGCAGTGACCGCCGCGGCAATCAGGACTCCCTCCGCACCGAATTCCAGCGCAGCCTCGAGCTTGCCGAGCAGCATGGTCTGCTCGACGCTCCCGCGCGCATCCGTGGCCTCAGCGGCGGCGCGAAGCTCCGCATCGCGCTCGTCGTCCTCGCCCTCGTCGCCGGCGGTGCCGCGGCCTGGCTCGCAACCCACGCCGGCGAGCCCGCGCCCGCTCCCGACCGCGACCGTCGCGATCCAGGCGCCCGCCGGCCGCCCCCGTGCTCCACGTCCTCGTCGCCGGCCGCGCCATCGGGCTCGGCGAACGCCTCTCGGGCGGCGCCCTCAGCTGGCAGGAATGGCCCGACAAGGCGGTCCGCCCCGACTACATCACCGACACCGCCTCGCCCGACGCCATGACCAAGATGGCCGGCGACGTCGCACGCGCCGAATTCGTCGCCGGCGAGCCGATTCTCGCGAGCAAGCTCGTCGAAAGCCCCGACGGCTATCTCAGCGCCGTCCTTGCCCCCGGCATGCGCGGCGTCTCGGTGAGCGTGACGCCGGACGCGGCATCAGGCGGCTTCATCGTCCCCAACGATCACGTCGATGTGGTTTTGACCCGCACCGCCTCCGACACCGGCGCGCAGATCGCGCAGACCCTGCTGACCAATGTCCGCGTCCTCGCCATCAATACCCGCCTCGGCGATACCGGCGCGACCGGAGCCGCCCCTGCCGGCACCGCCTCGACCGACCCCGGCTCGCAGGTCTTCGCCGGCCAGGCCGTCGCGACCCTTGAGCTCGACCCCACCGAGGCGCAGGTGATCATCAACGCCATCGCCGCTGGCAAGCTGACGCTGGTGCTGCGCCCCCTCACCAACTCGCGGCCGGCCAAGGACGCCACCGAGGAGGCCGCCGACCAGTCGATCCGCATGTCGAGCCCGTTCTGGACCGCGCACCCGACGACCGCGATCACCGCTCCCAATCTCGCCACGGCCACGCCGCTGTCGGCGCCGCGTTAAGCCGGCGTTGACCCTAACCCGCTTATTCTCCCCATCGAGCGGAACTTTCGGCAAAGCGTTATTCATGGCGGCTCGGACCACTTTCCTGATGACGACGGCGCGCGCGCTTTCGGCCGCGGTGATCCTCGCGGTCGTGAGCCTCGGCGCCGGCCCGGCGCTCGCGCAGACCGTCAGCTACGATCTCGCGACCACCTCGGTGATGAAGATCGACCTGCCCGTCTCGCAGGCCGTCACCGTCGTCGTCTCGAGTCCGGTCGGCAAGATCGTCTCCGCCGATCCCGGCATCGCCGACGCCCAGCCGATCACCGATCGCTCGATCTATGTCGTCGGCAAGGCCTTCGGCACCACCACCGTCAATCTCTACGCCGCCGATGGCACGCCCGTCGGCCTCCTCGCGGTCGAGGTCGGCGCCGACACCTCCTCGATCTCCCGCGCCATCAAGGCCGGCGTGCCCGACTCCAAGGTCAAGGTCTCGACCGTCAACGGCCGCATCATGCTGTCGGGTGGCGTGCCGGACGACGTCACGATGCAAAAAGTGCTCGCCATCGTCGCCCAGTTCGGCAGCCCGGCGGTCGTCAATACCCTGACCCTCACCGGCGGCCAGCAGGTCAATCTCGAAGTCCGCATTCTCGAAGCGCAGCGCACCACCGGCAAGGAGCTCGGGCATCAACTGGGGCGGCAATATCGGCTCGACCCAGGTCCAGCAGGTCAACAGCACGCTCAATCCGGCGTCCGACGCCGCGACCTTCTCGCAGTTCGTCGCCAACGTCATCAACGGCGCGGGGATCAACCTCAACGTCACCATCAACGCCCTCGAGAGCAAGGGCCTCGTCCGCACCCTCGCCGACCCCAACCTCACCACCCTCTCGGGCGTGAGCGCGAGCTTCCTCGCCGGCGGCCAGGTGCCGATCCGCACCTACGACAACAACAATCACGTGACGCTCAACTACAAGGATTTCGGCGTGAAGCTCGTCTTCACCCCCGTGGTCCTCGACGGCGGCCGCATCCAGATTCACCTGACACCGGAAGTGAGCTCCGTCGCGATCGCCGACAACTCCGACCCGCTCTTTACCACCCGCAACCTCGACGCCACGGTCGAGCTGCGCGACGGCCAGAGCTTCTCCGTCGCCGGCCTCCTCCAGAACGACACCACGCTCAGCCAGAACCAGCTGCCCTGGCTCGGCGACGTGCCGGTCCTCGGCTCGCTCTTCAAGTCCTCGAGCTTCCAGAAGCACGACACCGAGCTCGTCGTCATCGTGACCCCGCGCCTCGTCCAGCCGACGCCCGCGGGCGGGACCCTCGCGACGCCGCTCGACCAGACCATGCCCGCCAACGACCCCGAATTCTTCGCGCTCGGGCAGATGGAGGTCACGACGAAGATGCTGCAGACCTTCCAGTCCGGCACCGGCGTCACCGGCCCCTATGGCGACATCATCGATCTGGGGAACGGCCAGTGAAGATCACCGTCTCGGCGCGCGGCCTCTGGATCGCCATTCCAATCGCGCTGGCGCTGCTGCTCGGCGGCTGCACCTACGATTATCTGCAGCATACCGACCGCGTCGGCTATTCCGCCGGCGACGCGGTGAAGGCCAACCTCGCGGCGGAAACCACCAACCCGCCCGGCTCGCGCAATGTCCACGGCCTCGGCGCCGACGGCTCGATGTTCTCGCAGGCCGCGAGCGGCGCCTCGGGCGACTAGAGCACCGACGCGGCAGGACTGCGGCGACTGAAGCGTCGCGGCATCCCTCGCCAAAGTCTCAGTAGCCCTCATGGTGAGCTTGTCGAACCACGAGGGCGTGCTTCCGCTGGCTCCAACCGACAATCAGCTCGTTGAGAGACCAGCCGCCCTAAGCCTTGGCGCTGTAAGCGTTCGCCAGGATCTGCAGGTTGTTGTTGATCACGGCATTGTCCGGATCGAGCTTGTGCGCGCTGCGGAAATTGCTCAGCGCCGCGGTCAGGTTGCCGCGCAGCAGGTACGAATAGCCGACATTGTTGTAGTACTGGGCGCTGCTCCCGCCGACCTGCAGCAGGGTCTGGTAGGTGCGGTCGGAGAGATCGAAGCGGCCCAGCCGGTCGTACGACGCGCCGAGCCCCACATAGCCCTGCGGGTCCTTCGGCATCAGCGAGACATAGCGCTGGTAGAGCGCCGCCGAGTAACCGTAGTCGCTGTTGCGGAAATGGTCGCGCGCCTGCGCCAGTGCCTGGTCGGCGGTGACGTCGCCAACGTCGGGGAGCTGCGCGACCGTGAGGCTGTTGTTGCCATTCGTGCTGGCGCCCGGCAGCAGCGAGCTGCAGCCCGCGAGCGGCAGCGCCAGCAAGGCCAGCGCGAAAGCGCCGGAGCGCCACGACTGCGTCAACGCGATCATCTTCGAGCCCCTGTCGCAATCCGCGCCAATCCTGCGGACCACAGGGTAAGAGGCTACGCGCCTCGCCCGTTACGCGTGGTAAACGAAACGTGCCGGACGAAAACACGGTGAACGAACGCGTTAGCGCCGCGGCGGGCACTAAACCCCGGGCCGCACCATCACCTTCACGTCCCCGAGACGCGGCTCGGCGCCGAGCTCATCGGGCACCCCATCGATGCCGACCACGCGGCTGATCAGTGGGTCGAGCCGCAGCGCGCCCGCGGCGATCATCTCGGCCGCACGCCGGTGCGTGTGCGGATTGAGATAAGCCGGCTCCAGCCGGATTTCGCGCACCAGCAGATCCCATGGCTCGATGCTCATCCGCCGGCCCTTGGCCATCACCCCGAACAGCACGACGCTGCCGCCGGGTTTTGCGACCGCGAGTGCATCGTTCAGCGTCTCGGGCACGCCCGCGCATTCAAGCGCCACGTCCACCCCCGATGGCGCGATGTCGCGGATCGCAGCGACGCCCGATCCGCCCGCGGGATCGACCGCATGCGTTGCGCCCTGTCTGCAAGTGCCAGCTCGCGTCGTGCCGCCTGCCGCGTCGAGAGGATCACGCTCGTCGCGCCGGCGAGCCGGGCCAGTTGCACCATCAGCAGCCCGATGACACCGCCACCCAGCACCGCGACAGTATCGCCCGGCTTGATCCGCGCCACGTCGAGCCCGTGGAGGCAGCACGCCAGCGGCTCGGAGAACGCCCCATGCAGCGGCGTCGAGTGCCGCCGGCAGCACGACGGCCTGGCCCGCCGGGATCGCCACCCACTCCGCAAAGCCGCCATCGCGCGTCACCCCGATCGCCTGCAGGTTCACGCAGAGATTGACCCGCCCGGCGCGGCACGCCTCGCACTGCCCGCAGGCGATGTTGGGATCGGCCGTCACCCGGTCGCCGACATTGAGCCCCTCGACCTCCGCCCCCACGGCTTCGACGATGCCGCAGAACTCGTGCCCGAGCGTCACCGGCAGCGCCGTCGGATACTCGCCGCGAAACATGTGCCGGTCCGACCCGCACAGCCCCGCCGCCTCGACGCGCACCAGCACATCGCGCTGACCGGGCACGGGCTTCGCCACGTCCACGAGCCGCATGTCACCTGGCGCCAATAGCCGAGCTGCCTGCATCGCTACCTCCCAGCGCCCTTATATCGAACTCGCTTCACCGCCGCGACGTTGCGAACCCCGCGCAGGCTCTGCCGGCCGACGACACCAGACGAGGCGTCACCACGGCTCTGCTAAACCTACCGCCGACGCCAGGGACGCGGTGAGGTTGTCACCGGCCCGGGACGTCGGCGGCCGCTGCTGGGAGGCAGGGCGTTACGGCTGGGGATCGGCGCGGTCAGGGCTGCACAGCAGCCCCTTGCCCGGCCCCATGCCGAAATTCAGCTGGCTGCGCGAGTTCGGCGACCCCGCATCAAAATACGCCGGCAGGAACGGACCCACGGCGTAGGCGCCGGATCTGACCCCCAGCCCCGTCAGCGGGCCGTCGACGATGGCGACGAAATTGCCATCGATCCTCGACCGTCCGAACGTCGCCGCCGCGCCGGGCGCGGAACTGTAGGACGTAGCTGGTCTCTGCCGAGCCACACCGTGCCGCCCGGCGCGCCGGTGCTGGTACGGCAGGTCCAGAAGCCGTCGGGCCCGGCGGCGAGGACCGGGCCCGATCCGGCGAGCAAAGCGAGGACAAGAACGGCAGGAACGAGAGTGGAAAAGCGCATCTGGAGTCTCCTGTTTAAAGGGCGCAGGCCGGCTCACCTCGGCAAGCCGCCGTGCCCGGCGCGCCCAAGACCAATGGGGTGAATGTTCTGTGCATGTACCGGTGCATCTATTAAATTGCACCGGTACACTATTAATCCGACTCCAGACGACCGAAGTCAAGCAGAAATTTGCACCGGTGCAAAAAACCTGTCATACCAGCAGCATGAAGGCTCAGATCACCCTGATGGATGTTGCCGCGGCAGCGGGCGTCTCAAAGTCCACCGCCGCCAACGTCTTCAGCCGCCCCGACAAGGTTCGTCCCGAGCTCCGCCTCCGCGTCGAGGCCGCGGCGAGGAAGCTCGATTTCGATGGGCCGGACCCAAAGGGACGCCTGCTGAGCTCGGGCACGGTCAATGCCATCGGCATCGTCCCCCCCGCCGACGCCGGCATCGCCTGGGTCTATTCCGATCCCTATGTGCGCGATCTCCTCGCCGGCGTCTCCGACATCTGCGAAGAGAAGGAAGTCAGCCTGCTGATGATTTCGGCGCGCGATCGCTCCGGGGGCAGCAGCATCGGCAGGGCCGTGGTCGACGGGCTCATTCTGGGCAATGGCCAACAGGCCGAACTCGTCGCGCCGGGCATGCGCCGCAAGCTCCGCATCGTCGTGCTGGAACTCACCGCCGACGCGGATTTGAGCTCGCTGACCTATGACGACCGAGGCGGCGCGCGCGACCTCTTCCGCCACCTGATTCGGCTCGGGCACCGTCGCTTCGCCTTCATCACCGTCAACCGCATGCCCGGCGCTCCGGTCCTCCACGTCCCCGGCCGGGATGCCCCGGGCATTGCCTCCGGCTACGACGAGGAACGCGAGTGCTATCTCGGCGCCGCCGAGGCTATGGCCGAGGCCGGCCTGTCGATCGAAGACATGCCCACGCTCGAAGCCTGCGGCAGCGACGAAGAACGCCGCGATTTCGGCGATCCCTGCGACCTGCTGCTGGACAACGCGGCGGGCGCGACGGCGCTGGTTTCGTTCAACGGCAGTCTCGCGCCAAAACTGCTGCAGGCCGCGCGTCGTCGGGGGCTCATGGTGCCGACGGATGTTTCAGTGGCCGGATTCGTCGACGATCCGCCCGACGCCATCGACCCGGCCCTGACCGCCGTCGTGCGTCCGATCTCGACCCGCGAAAAAGGCCGCATGGCCGCCCGCATGCTGTTCGACGACGGACCGAGCCGGCACATGGTGCTGCCCTTGCACCTGGCGGTCGGCGCTTCGACCGCCCCGCCCCCGGACTGAGCCCGGACAATCGGCGCCATTCGTCCGTTTCATCGCCGCAACTCGGTCCCTCCACAGCTCTTCTGCGCCGCGCCTGGTGCGGCGATTGAGCTTCATCCCTCATATTGTTAAATCGGGCGTCTTTATTGGTGGCTCATATTGTAATGGCTGAACCTGTTTGGGTTTACGTGGACGGCGTCTTCGATCTCTTTCACCGCGGTCACGTCGAGTTCTTTCGCAAGGCGCGGGCTCTCGGCGATCGTCTGGTCGTCGGCATCCACGGCGACGCCGATGTTGCGAGGTATAAGCCGGCGCCCATCCTGAGCTTCGAGGAACGGCAGGCTGTCGTCGCCGCCTGCCGGCACGTCGACCGCGTTGCAGAGACGCCCGCGCCGCTCGAGTGCACCGCAGAACGCCTCGATGCCCTCGGCGCAACGTTTTGCGTGCACGGCGACGACATGGACGAGGAACGGCTGCAGTTCTTCTACGCCGACCTCATGCCTCGCGGCCGCCTCCGCACCGTAGGCTACACGCCGTCCATTGCGTCGCGCGAAATCGTCGCCCGCATCGTCGACCGTTACCGCCCGCGAACGCTTCAGATGGACGCCGGCGAGTGACCGGCAATCCTGTCTGGATCTATGTCGATGTCGTCTGCGACCTCTTTCATCCCGGCCACATCGAATTCTTCCGCAAGGCCCGCTCGCTCGGCGACAGGCTGGTCGTCGGGCTGGTCGGGGACGCGGATGTCGCCGCCTACAAGCCGCCCCCGATCATGTCGTTCGAGGAGCGGCGGCTGGTGGTCGAGGCCTGTCGCGATGTGGATCGCGTGCTCGAGGCCCCGGCCCCGCTCCACTGCACTCCCGACTTCCTCGACGCGATCGGTGCCGCCTTCTGCGTCCACGGCGATGACATGGACCAGTCGGAGCTCGATTTCTGGTACCGGGCGTTGCTGCCCAGCGGCCGGCTGCGCACCGTCAGCTACAGCGCGGGGATATCCACCCGCCAGATCGTCGCACGCACGCTCGACCGCTATGAGGCCGGTAGCCTCAGGCTCCAGCCGAAGCAGGGCTGAGCTTGCGACCCTCCGCGTCGGTCACGATCCGGCGCGCGTAGATGACGTCGTTGCCGCGATTGGCCTGGTGCGCCCAGACCGAGCTCTTCTCCCACTCGCGCCACCCCGGATAGAGGACGTCGAGGACTTTGAGCGGTTGCTCTGGCAGCCAGCACGGCGCCCCTTCGAACGTCCCCCTCCGTCCAGGCAGGACGCTGCTCAGCGGCGTCGGCGGCGTTCGCCATCTGTGACCGAACCGCTCGGGACGCTCGGCAAATGGAAAGACATCAATGAACGGGAACGTCCAGGGCACCTGCGTTTCGGCAAGTCCGGCCGGATCGAAGATCTTGAAGAACCATCCCACAGTCCAGCGATGTTCGAAAACGCCCAGGCCCGCTGCACGGCATGCCGTCTGGAGCCGGCCGACGTGTTCAGGCGCGAACAGGGCGAAGTCGACGTCGTCGTCCCACGGCAGGATGCGGCCTTCGCGAACCTGGCCCAGTAGCGTGCCGAAGAACGGCATCAGCGGAATGTCGTGGCTCTCCGCGATCGTCAGCACGCGCCGCGCCAGATCGATGGCGCGGGCCAACCCGGCCTCGGTCCAGAGCGACCCGAACGGATCGGTCGCGCTCTCCGCCGCGTCGCGCTCCGGCGTCGGCGGCGGCGGCACCCATTGCCCCCGCGGCAGCGCATGCGAGAGCCGCCAGTGACCGGCGGGAACCCCCGCAGCCTCTGGTCGAGACCCTTGTACCATCGGAATATCGAATCGAAAGCAGTCATCGTCTTGCCTGGGCCGGGAGCTAAGCAGAAGCGGTGGGCGAAACCAACCTCGCGCCGCCCCGGACTGCCGCTGCCACGGCCCGTTGTGATACATAGCCACTGACATTTTCCGGCCGCGCACCTAACTATGGTGCTCACGCCAGAATTCGAATCCGCGAGCGGTCCATGCCTCCCAGCAAGCCCGACAAAGAACCGGCCTTTTCCATCGACGAGTTCATCGGCGAGATGGAAAAAGCCGAGGACGAGCGGCTCGGCAAGCGCCTGCCGCAGGAGCGGCTGCGCAACAAGCGCCAGCTCGACAACGCCGCCCGCCGCGCCGCCGAGGCCAATGGCACCGGCATCAAGCCGCTGGTGCCCCAGCCTCTGTCTTCCACCGCCCCCCTCGCGGGGGAGGTAGCGAAGCTAGGGCCAGAGGCCCGTAGCGGAGCTAGGAGGGGGGGCGCCACAAGCGCCGAAGCCCAAGAAGCACACCCGCTCCGCCGCCACCGGCATGTCGCTGAAGGCCCCGAAATCGAAGGCCAACTCCGTCATCCGCCCGACCAATCTCGACGGCTTCGGCGAAACCGAACAAGCCGGCTTCGGCCACGTCCCATCCACCGGTGTTTCCAAGCCTCATCCTGAGGAGGCGCGCAGCGCCGTCTCGAAGGACGAGACGGGCAAGCCGAGGGGCCGCCGCGTCAACCTCCCCGGCCAGAACCTCGAGGGCGCGCAGACCGTCGGCATCTCGGCGACCGTCAAGGCCCTCGAGGACATCATCCTCCACGGCCGCAAGGAGGTCGAAGGCAACACCGCCTGGATGCCGCACCGCCCCGCGCCGCGCGAAAAGTCCGAAGGTGGAATCCCGTTCAAGCTGGTGACGCCCTATGAGCCCGCCGGCGACCAGCCCACCGCCATCGCCGACATCGTCGAGGGCATCGAGAACGGCGAGACCGACCAGGTCCTGCTCGGCGTCACCGGCTCGGGCAAGACCTTCACCGCCGCGCAGACCATCATGCGCACGCAGCGCCCGGCGCTGATCCTCGCCCCCAACAAAACCCTCGCGGCCCAGCTCTATGGCGAGATGAAGGGCTTCTTCCCCGACAACGCCGTCGAGTATTTCGTCTCCTACTACGACTACTACCAGCCCGAAGCGTACGTGCCGCGCACCGACACCTACATCGAGAAGGAATCGACCATCAACGAGCAGATCGACCGCATGCGCCACAGCGCCACGCGGGCCCTGCTCGAGCGCGACGACGTCATCATCGTCGCCTCGGTCTCCTGCATCTACGGCATCGGCTCGGTCGAAGACTACACCGCCATGACCTTCGACCTGCGCAAGGGCCAGTCGCATCGACCAGCGCGCCCTGCTCCGCGGCCTCACCGACCTCCAGTACAAGCGCGGCGACACCGGCTTCGTGCGCGGCAGTTTCCGCGTCCGCGGCGACACCATCGAGCTCTTCCCCGCCCACTACGAGGATGCCGCCTGGCGCATCACGCTGTTCGGCAACACCATCGAATCCATCGCCGAATTCGATCCGCTCACCGGCAAGAAAAGCTCCGACCTCCTCTTCGTCCGCGTCTTCGCCAACTCCCACTACGTCACCCCCCGCGCCACCCTCACCGGCGCGCTCAAGCTCATCAAGCAGGAGCTCAACGCCCGCCTCCAGGAGCTCAACGGCGCCGGCCGCTTCCTCGAAGCCCAGCGCCTCGAGCAGCGCACCCTGTTCGATCTCGAGATGATGGAAGCCACCGGCTCCTGCGCCGGCATCGAGAACTATTCGCGCTACTTCACCGGCCGCAAACCCGGCGAGCCGCCGCCGACCCTGTTCGAATATCTCCCCGACAACGCCCTCGTCTTCGTCGACGAGAGCCACGTCACCATCGGCCAGCTCGGCGCCATGTATCGCGGCGACCTCCGCCGCAAGGCGACCCTCGCCGAATACGGCTTCCGCCTGCCCTCCGCCATGGACAACCGCCCGCTCCGCTTCGAGGAGTGGAACGCCATGCGCCCGCAGACCGTCTACGTCTCGGCCACCCCCGGCGCGTGGGAAATGGAGCAGGCCGGCGGCGTCTTCGCCGAGCAGGTCATCCGCCCCACCGGCCTCATCGATCCGCCGGTCGAGATCCGCCCCGCCAAAACCCAGGTCGACGACGTCGTCGACGAAATCCGCCAGGTCGCCAAGGCCGGCTACCGCACGCTCGTCACCGTGCTCACCAAGAAGATGGCCGAGGACCTCACCGAATACATGCACGAGCAGGGCATCCGCGTCCGCTACATGCACTCCGACATCGACACCATCGAGCGCATCGAGATCATCCGCGACCTCCGCCTCGGCGCCTTCGACGTCCTCGTCGGCATCAACCTGTTGCGCGAGGGTCTCGACATCCCCGAGTGCGCGCTGGTCGCCATCCTCGACGCCGACAAGGAAGGCTTCCTCCGCTCCGAGACCTCGCCTCATCCAGACCATCGGCCGCGCCGCCCGCAACGTCGACGGCAAGGTGATCCTCTACGCCGACCACGAGACCGGCAGCATGGAGCGCGCCCTCGCCGAAACCAACCGCCGCCGCGAAAAGCAGATCGCCTTCAACGAGGCGAACGGCATTACACCGCAGAGCGTCAAGTCCAACATCCAGAACATCGTCGACAGCGTCTACGAAAAGGACCACGTCACGGTGTCGATCGGCAAGGACAAGTCCGGCAAGGAACAGATCCAGGTCGGCGCCAACCTGCAGGCGGTGCTGAAGGACCTCGAGACGCAGATGCGCGAAGCGGCGACGAATTTGGAGTTCGAGAAGGCCGCGCGGCTGAGGGACGAGATCAAGCGGCTGCGGGAGATGGAGCTGGATGTGCTCGAAGCGGGCAACCAAGACTAACCGCGTTCCTTCGCCTTCCAGACAAATCGCACAGCCGTTCGTGACCGAACCGACGGTTCAGTGCGCTTCCTAGGGCCCACGATTGTGCAACGTCACGGGAACGATCTAGTCAGAGCACTATTCGACGCTCATCCCTTCCGTTCCGCGTTCGGGCAAGCTCTTGAAGACCGCCGAGAGACGCTGCGTCCATTGCCTCAAACAGCAGGTCAAGGTCCGAGCGCGGACTGATTGAGCCATCGGCCACGCATGCCGCTCGGCAAATGGCAGCATTGTTTCTGGCCTCAAGGGCTAAGTCCGTGAGTTGTACAATCGGCACGGCGGACTTGGTCTTGGAATACTTCGAAAACCCGGGCTTCGTTTTTAGGTGAGGCTCGAGGTCGGCGAACGTATTCATGGCGGGCCGATCAGCGCCGAAATGAAGCATAAAATAGTATTCTATGCATGGCACGGAAACGAAGGTCTCAATTTGCAGCATTGACCGAGTTGCGTTGAGGACCCCACTAAGACCCGGATCGCGGTCTCGATCTACGACAAGCATCACATACTTCGAATGAGGATAACCCCTAGAGCGTCCGGCCAAAGCGCGCCTTGCATCAGCAAGCATCGTCTTGCTGGCCGATCCACAGCCATGCACGGAGGCCACGAGCCCATCACCTAGTTCTCGTTTGTCAAAGGTTTGCCGGAGATACTCAAGCGCCCCTCCGGTATCTTGACTGAGGACCAATACGGTGTCGCGCTCCCGTCTAAACGTCAGCCGACGCCTATTCATCATCTTGTTCTTTGGCAGCTTGCGCCAGGGCCCGGATAGCTCGGATCAAGTCAATGCGTGGTAGCGCCCCGAACCGATTCTCTAGATATTGCTTGCCAAACGCGCCGGTGCGCCTCGTCGACCTACGCGACCCCTCGGCAACGTCGGCGAGGGAGTAGAGAGTTGTTGAGCCGTCCAAGGCCTTTTCTACAAGCCACAATTCGTCTCGTTCCATGATGGACATCACGGACGTGTCGTGGGCCGAAAAGATGAGTTGCCCACCCATCACATTCGCCTCCTCGCTCCGCGCAAGCTCAACAATCAGACGAAGAAATTCAGGGTGAAAGCTTTGATTCAGCTCGTCGATGATCAAGACTAGCCCATGTCGAAACGTGTCGACGAGTGCCCCAGCCAATCCATACAGCACCTTCGTACGAAGAGACTCGTCAGAGAAAGAGATGTGAGCGTAGTTTCCCTGCCGCGTTTTTGCGCCGAACGCGATATTGTAGAATGACGACATGTTCTTGTCATGCAGCCGAGCAACGACAGAGTCACCGTCCGACAACAGCTCCATTTCTTCCGGTGAGCCTTCGGGAACCGAGACCGTGTCGACCTCAATGTCAGCAAAATTCCAACCCGTTGAGTGAAGCAACTCAGTGATGGCCGGGGCAAATTTGCCCTGCTGAAGTCTCTGACTCTGTGATGGATCGGAAGAACTCGGAACCGCTCGTTACCGTGCGCAGAAATGCACTTATCCACGAGTATGGATCCTTAGTGAGGTCGCTGTTCAGTTGATCCAGTTTAGAGAGCAAGAGTTGGTTCGGCGCCGTCGTGGTAGCCGCTACTGCTCTTATTTTTCCAAACCGACTGCTTAGGCCGAGCTCTTGTCCTGAACGCTCGAAATACCTCTGCTCTCGCCCCGTGTCCGCGGGACGCCGGTACAGCCATTCTCGATGCACTCGCGATGGGGTGAGTTCAAATCCGTAACGCCACACGTCACCAAGAAAAACAAATAAGACCTCCATTGTGGTCGGCGCCTCAACTAATGCTTCGTCTAACTTGAACGGCGTAAGCTTGAAGACGTCGGTTGAGGAATACTTTCCACTGCCAATGACCAACTCTCTGAACAGGTCGATCGCTTCGAGGAATTTGGTCTTTCCCGATCCGTTGGGGCCAAAGAACGCTGCGACTTTTAACGCCTCGGGAAAGTGCTCATTTCCCGTTCTATGAAGGTGGGTCGAACCCTTGGCGGGAAGCATGGAGAAGACTTGCCGCTCCGCTATTGACTTGAAATTTGCGACGGAAAACTCCAAAAGCATCGGCTTCACCTCGATTTCCGTACTTTTTCTTGCACGAAATCGGCTTATTGTATAGGAAAAGTGAGCCTACGAAGCGCCGCAGTTAACGGGCGATTGAAGCCGCCGACGCGCAGGGTTGGGCACGCTACCCGGCCGGCCTTCGTTAGGAGTGCCGCTGAGACGGAGGCAACCCTCGTCGCCCCCGATCCATCGCCCATGCACCCATCGTACCCCTGCCTCCTCGCCCCGAAACCAAGACGGAGGATTTCGGGGACGCCCCGTCACTAGCTCCGCTTGGTCCTGCACTATTGTCCGACCGCGGCGACGATCGGTGAGCTCGCAACGCCCCCACGTAACTTGCTCCCCGATGCGCGGGGCGCGTCGTCACATGCCCCGCAACCATCCCCCCGCCCCCGCGTTGCTGACACCCACTCCCGCGGGCCGCGCTCCGCGCTTTCCCCTGCGCCGGAGTCTCCCATGACCAACTCGCCCGCCTTCCGCCCGCTGATCCTCTTGCTGCGCCTGTCGCTCGCCTGGGTCTTCCTCTACGCCGCGAGCCACCAGATCTTCGGCGGCTTTTCGGTCACCGGCTTCCTCAGCACCACCAAGACCTTCCACTGGCTCTTCGGTCCGATGACGGTCGAGCCCTTCGCCAGCATCCTGAGCTTCCTCGTCGGCTATGGCCACCTGCTGATCGGCCTGTCGCTGCTCACCGGCCTCCTCGTCCGCGTCAGCTCCATCTTCGGCATCGGCATCATGCTGATCTACTGGCTGGCCCACATGGACTTCCCCTACATCTCCGACACCACCAATTTCCTTCTCGACGAGCACATCGTCTTCGCGCTGGTGCTGGGCCTGCTGATCGCCGTCCGCGCCGGCCACATCTGGGGCCTCGATGCCTGGGCCGAAAAGCAGCCCACCGTCTCGCACAGCCGCGTCCTCACCTGGGCCACCGCCTAGTCCTGCAGTCAGGTTCCTCCCCTGTGCGCAGCAGGGGGAGGGGGACCGCCGTTAGGCGGTGGAGGGGGCGGCCCCAGGCAGCGGCGCAAGCGGCCGCCCCGGTCCGTCGCCGCGCCTCCCTCGGGCGCTATCGGCGGTGGCGCCACCTCCCCCGCTTCGCAGAGGAGGAACGCCGCCCCATCCTCGCTGCCCAACCCCCAGCAATCCCAGCCCTCTCCGTCCATCCCCCACCAATCTATCCACGCGCCATTCGCGCCCGTTATATTCCCCTCACCTCGTCCGCACGGACGGCAGTCGACGACGAACGACGCGAGGCGAGGCGGATGGGCGCGGGGGATCGTTACCCCGCGAGGTTCGGGTGTAACGCCAGGCTGAAAGAGTGCCTGGCCCCAAGCCGGCTCCGAAATCCCATCGCCCGCGAGGCGCTTGCGCCTCATACATAGTCCACGGGGCGCAAGCGTCTCGCGGGCGCCGTCTCTGGTTCCGGGACGGCGAGAGACCACCGAAAACCTCCGGGCGCCCCGGCGCGCCGGACGCTTGCGCTCGCCCAGCGCCGGGCGATCGCCAGCCTCCCTCCCCATTTTCAGGGGGAGGGGTCGGGGGTGGGGGTGCACGCTCACCAGACTCTCGAAGTGGGATAGTCTAGGAGCAACCCAACAAATCCACGCCGCGTTCCCCAAGAACCCTCAGGAGTCCCCATGTCCCGCCCCAACTCGCCGCACGTCACCTCGCTCCGCGCCTTCCGCAACAAGCTCGTCGAGGCGCGGCGCGCCACCGCCCGCATGGAGGACATCGACGCCGCGGCGCGCCGTTTCCTCGAGCTCCAGACCGCCATCGGCCTCGTCGACAAAGCCATGGAGAACGAGATGGACCTGACGCCGATCCCCGGCGTCGACGATCCCACCGCTCCGCCGCCCTTCCCCGATTCCGACAAAGGCCCGCCGCTGATCGAGACGCTCTGATGCTCAGGCCCGTCAGTCGGGCCTCCCTCCCCATTCTTAGGGGGAGGGTCGGGGTGGGGGTCGGCCCCACGCCGGATCGAGCGCGCACCACCCTATCCCCGCCGAAATCATCTCCGATAGGATCGCAGAAACAGGAGTCGCCGCCATGATCCGCAAACTGATCCTCCCCTCCCTCGCCGCGCTGCTCGCGTTCGGCATCGCCCTGCCCGCCGACGCTGCTTCGTCGAAACCGACCGCACGCGCCTCGGGCGCTCTCGACGTCTACGACCAGGAGTTCGGTCCGTTCCGCCACGTCCTCTTCCAGCTCGCCGACGGCGAGCACGTCTACGTCCTCGACTGCACGCGCGGGTCTCGCCACTGCGAAATCCAGACCCTCGACGGCAAGCGCGAAGGCTGGGTCGACGGCTCCTATCTCGTCGGCGCCGCCGCCAAGAACGCCGTTTCACCGCCCGATTTGAGCTTCGACCCGATGGACCCGCTCGGCTTCTTCAACCACCGCCATCCATAGGCCCCTTCCTCCCTCCCCCTTGCGGGGAGGGGTCGGGGGTGGGGGTCCGCAAACACGCGCCTCGGTCGCCTCCCACCCTCGCAGGCTTGAGCTTCGCCGGCCGGCGCATTATCTAGGGCGCCATCGACGGAGATCCGCATGGCGACTGCTCAGCCCGGCCCAAAGCCCTACATCAAGCTGGCCTCGACGCTGGTGCTGCTGGGCACCGCCCTCTTCGGCGCCGAGCAGTGGGGGCTGGGAAAGTTCAGCGGCACGGCGCACCTCGACGGCACGACGATCAGCATCCTGGCGCTGGCGCCGATCGTGCTGGTGCTGGCGGGAGCCGTCATCTTCGTGGTGGGCCGGATGCGCCGCCTTTGAGCCTACTCGACGCGCAGCCGCTCGATGTCGATGCCCTTGGCGACCAGCGGTGCCCTGATCTGCCGCCCGACGAACTCGTTGATCCCGTAGAGCACGATCGCCGCGATCACCAGCGCCACCCCGAAGCCGCGAAAGCCCTCCTCCGTCGCCACCAGAATTGCCCCGATCAATGCAATCACCACGCCGCCGAACAACAAATACCGCTGCCGGTCGCGCTGCACCTTGAGATTGTACGCGCTCGACAGCAGCAGGTCCTTAAGCTCGGTGTCGCTCATCGCGCTGAGCTCGGCATTGCTGCGCTCGCGGCGGATCGTCTCGATGTAAGCCTCGACCCGCCGGTCCATCATCGCCTGGTTCTCGCGCAAGCCGCCGGCCGCGCGTGAAGTAGCTGATCACGACGCCCACCAGAAACAGCAGCAGCCCGAGTTCGATCATCACCGGCATCGCAACCCCCTCGTCGCGGATGGCATATACCTGCCCACCCCCGCGCGCTCTTTCAAGCCCGCCGCAACGGGAAGCGCGCGACATGAGCACGCCTCTGCTCTTCTGGGCCAAGATCACGCTGCGCCTCGGCCTCGTGCTGCTCGCCGTCGGCCTCATCCCGTTGCTCGCTTCAGCAATTCCTGCTCCCGCCATCAGCCCCGATCGTGCCGGTGCTGCTGAGCGTGATGGTCGCCCCCCTCGGCGCCATCATCACGGTCGCTCGTGCGCTTATTCTTTTCCTGGTAGCGCTGGTTCGGCGGCGGCGGGGATCTTCCTGATCCGCTCGCGCGCCATCACCACGAGCCCGGCGCCCACGATCACCGCCGCGCCGAGCAGCGACACCGGATCGATCAGATGGCCGAAAGAACAGCACGCTCAGAACGATGCTCCACGGCAGCGAGGTATAGTTGAATGGCTGCAGCACGCTCGCCGGCGCCATCGACAGCGCCACGATCATCAGCCCGTGCGCCGCAACGCCGGTGAACATGATGTAGCCGACACCCAGCGCGTCGGGCAGATCCAGCGGCTGCCAGTAGAACACGCCGACCGCCGAGCTCATGACCAGCCCGACGAGCGCCGACGTAAAACATGCTCGTCGTCGCGGTGTCGGTCTGCCGAAACCTTGCGTGTGAGCACGATATAGAGCGCGTAGCACGTCCCCGACCCGACGCCGACAGCGCCCCCCAATCGAGTGGCACGCCGCCTGGCCGCACGATCACCAGGGCGCCGAGAAAGCCGACGATGACCGCGCTGAGGCGAAAGACGCCGACCTGCTCGCCCAGCAATGGTACGGCCGCGCAGCGTCACGATCAGCGGATAGACCAGCGTGATCGCCTGCACCTCCGGCAGCTGCACGCGTCTTGAGCGAGGCCACGAACATCCAGATATCGGCGACGAGCAGCACGCCGCGCAGCACCTGCAGGACGGGATGGCTGGTCCGCGCCACGCTCCGGATCGAGCCCCTCCGCAGCCCCAGGAACACAGCGAAGGCCGCCAAAGGCCCAGAACCGCATCATCGTCGTCTGGAACGGCGAGACCGTCTGGACGAGGAACTTGCCCGCCGCATCCTGCGTCGAGAAGATCAGGAGCGCCGTCAGCGCGAAAGCGATGCCTCGTCCGACATTGTCCTGCCGGACGTTGATCGCGTTGCTGTCTGTCATCATTAGAGTCCGGTGCGCTTCCGGGCCGCCTAGCCCGGAAGCCAAATTGAAGGCCTTCAGGGGGCCTTCATGGTGTTCTTGCGGATCGCGCCGACGATCGCCGCCAGCACGATCCCGCCGACCAGACCCAGGATGATCGCGCCGATATAAGGGACAGAGCCCCAAACCAGGAAGTTGCCCCAGGTGCCGATCAGCACCAGCACGATCCCGCCGATCAGACCGGCAATGAGATCGCCCGTGGTGCCCGAACTCATGTTCTTCATCACCATTCCGAGGAGCCAGCCGCCAATAGCACCGGCCACCAGCCCAATGATAATACTTACCCAATCCATGGCATTCACTCCTTCCCATTTACGGGGTGAGCCCCCGCTCGCGCGGCGGAGCTTAGACCCGCGAACTCACTCGCCGAAAGCGCTTTGGCCGCCTCGTCCCCCGAAAGCCTTTCTAGTAGCGCGGCGAACGCCTATCTTCAGGGCCTCATGCCCACCGAGACGAATCAAATCCGCACGGCTCTGGTCACGGGAGCCGCCGGCCGGCTGGGCGCTGCGATGGCGCTTGCCCTTGCTGCCGAAGGATACGCCGTTCTGGTCCACCACCGCGGCGGTGCCGCGGCCGCCGCCGACCTCGTGGCCGGCATAAAAGCGACCGGAGGACGAGCGGCGGCGCTCAAGGCCGACCTCGCGACGCCCTCGCAGCGCGCGGCGCTCATCGGTCGGGCGGCGAAGCCGTTCGGCCCCCTCACCGTCCTCGTGAACAACGCCTCGTCCTTCGAGCCGGATGCCGCGACCGACATCGAGGACGATCTCTGGCGGCGCCACTTCGCCATCCATGTCGATGCCCCCGCCTTCCTCGCACGCGATTTCGCCGCGCAGTTGCCTCGCGGCACGCAGGGGCAACATCGTCAACATCATCGACGAGCCGGGTCCTCCGACCGACACCGAGCCTATTTTAGCTACACGCTGAGCAAAGCGGCTCTGTGGACTATGACGCAGACTTTGGCGCAATCGCTCGCCCCGCGCATTCGCGTCAACGCGATCGGCCCGGCCCGACATTGCGCGAAGCGGAGCAGTCGCAAGCAGCATTCGCCAGATCGCAGGCCAGCGCCCCGCTCGGATACGCCGCCAACGAGGCCGACGTCTGCGAGGCCCTGCTCTATTTGCTCAGAGCGCGTACCGTCACCGGCCAGATGATTTCGCGTCGACGGCGGCAAGCATCTCGACTTCCCCGCGACACGCGGGCCGACGCCGCGGCGGCCGCAATGAGCACGGCGATGGAAGCCGGCGCGGACATCATCCGCGCCTTCGTCAAGACCTTGCCCGCGTCGCCCGGCGTCTACCGGATGATCGATGAAGCCGGCGAGGTCATGTATGTCGGCAAGGCGCGCAGCCTCAAGGCGCGCGTCACCAACTACACGCGGCCCGAAGGACCTCGAGGTTCGCCTGCAGCGCATGATCGCCGCAACGCGCACGATGGAGTTCGTGCGCACCGAGACCGAAGCCGAAGCGCTGCTGCTCGAGGCCAATCTCATCAAGCGGCTGAAACCGCGTTTCAACGTCCTGCTGCGCGACGACAAGAGCTTCCCCTACATCCTCATCGCCAACGAGCACGAAGCGCCCGAGCTGATGAAGCATCGCGGCATCCGGCGCAAGCAAGGGCCACTATTTCGGCCCGTTTGCCTCGGCGTTGCGCAGTCAAGCGCACCATCACGTCGCTGCAGAAGGCGTTCCTCCTCCGCACCTGCACCGACAGCTTCTACCGGGGCCGCACCCGCCCGTGCATGCTCCATCAGATCAAGCGCTGCTCCGCCCCCTGCACCGGCGAGATTTCGATCGAGGCCTATGGCGAGCTCGTCGAAGAGGCCCGCCAGTTCCTGTCGCGGCAAGTCGAAATCCGTGCAGGACCGGCTGCAGCGGGAAATGAACGAAGCCGCGACAGGCCTCGACTTCGAGCGCGCCGCCCTCCTGCGCGATCGCCTCATCGCGCGCTCGCCTTGGTCCAGAGCCAGGGCGACATCGTCGCGCGTGGCGTCGAAGAGGCCGACGTCTTCGCGTCGCCCACGATGCCGGCCAGTTCTGCGTCCAGGTCTTCTTCTTCCGCGCCCATCAGAACTGGGGCAACTACGCCTACCGCCCGAAGGCCGACCCGACCCTCACCGACACCGAAGTCCTCGAGGCCTTCATCGGCCAATTCTACGAAGACCGCACGCCCCCCAAGCTCGTGCTGCTCAGCCACGAGCGGCCGATCGCGCTGTGCTTGAAGAAGCCCTGACCTCGCGCCTCGGGGCGCGCGTCTATGTCGAGACCCCGCAGCGCGGCGAGAAGCGCGATCTCGTCAACCACGCCCTCAACAACGCGCGCGAGGCGCTCGGCCGCCAACTGGCCGAAGGCGCGACGCAAAAGACTTTGCTCGAGGGCGTCGCCGACCTGTTCAACCTCGAGGAGCCGCCGCGCCGCATCGAGATCTACGATAACTCGCACATCTCCGGCACCAACGCGGTCGGCGCGATGGTCGTCGCCGGCGAGGAAGGTCTTTCCAAGAAACACTACCGCACCTTCAACATCCGCTCGACCGACATCACCCCCGGCGACGATTTCGGCATGATGCGCGAAGTGCTGACGCGCCGCTTCTCGCGCCTCGCCAACGAGAGCACGCCGGAGGCAGAAGACGAGGCGACCGGTATGCCCGATTGGCCGGATGTCGTTTTCATCGACGGCGGCGCCGGGCAGCTCAATGCGGTGCGCGAAGTGATCGCCGGGCTCGATCTGCCGCGCGAAGTGACCTTCATCGGCATCGCCAAGGGCGAGGAGCGCGACGCCGGTCGCGAAAAGTTCTTCATGGAAGGTCGCGAGGCCTTCATGCTGCCACATCGCGATCCCGTGCTCTACTACGTGCAGCGCCTCCGCGACGAAGCCCACCGCTTCGCCATCGGCACGCACCGCGCCCGGCGCAAGAAGGACATCATCAAAAATCCGCTCGACGAGATCGAGGGGATCGGGCCGGCCCGCAAGCGCGCGCTGCTGCAGCATTTCGGCTCAGCCAAGGCCGTCGGCCGCGCCTCGCTCGCCGATCTCGCCGCGATCCCCGGCATTTCGAGCGCGATGGCGCAGCTCGTCTACGACCACTTCAACCGCAGCTAGCGACCGGCTCTCCCCACTCCTGCTCGCGGGAGAGGGTGGCGCGAAGCGCCGTGTGAGGGGATTACTCCGCTGGCACAGCTTCGCCTGCCGGCTCCTTGCGCGTGCTGGCGCCGAACCACGACGACAGCGCCGCCAAAAGGTAGAGCGCGATGGAGATCGAGAACGCGATCTTGATCCCCACCATGAACGGCCCGGCCAGCAGTTCGGGGAAGAAGCGCTGCCCGGTGATAACCGCCTGCTGTGTTGCCGTCAGCGCGTGCAGCGCATCCGCGGGGATCAGCTGGCCCATCGGGTTGTAGCCGAGGAACGCCGCGAACATGCTCGCCACCGGCGGCTCGTTCGCGACCTGCACGGCGACAGCCTGGGGCAGGCCCTGGGCGACCAGCGCCGATTGCATCGACGCCGGCAAGGCGATCGCGAGCCCGATGATCATCAGAGTGAAGAACACGCCGATCGACAGCACCACGCCGGCATTCATCGCCGTCGCCCGGATCCCCGAGGCCTGGCCGCGCTCCGCCGCGGGCACGGCGTTCATCGTCTGCGTGCCGTTGGGCGCCGAAAACAGCCCCGAACCCACGCCGTTGAGAAACAGCAGCCCGGCAAACATCCAGTAAACGAAGTCGGCATTGAGCAGCATCAGACCGAAGAAGGTCGCCGCCCCCAGCGTCATGCCGCCGGCCGCAAAGTACTTCGGCCCGAATCGGTCGCTGAGCCAGCCCGAGATCGGACCGACCAGCAGCACACCCACCGTAAGCGGCAGCATGAAGATGCCGGCCCACAGCGGTGTCGATTCGAAGCTGTAGCCGTGCAGCGGCAGCCAGATGCCCTGCAGCCAGATGATCAGCATGAACTGCAGCCCGCCGCGACCGACCGAGCCCGAAAGCGTCGCCAGCACGCCAGTGGTGAACGCCCGGATGCGGAACAGCTTGAGGTCGATCATCGGCGATTCGACGCGCGTCTCGATGAACAGGAACAGCACCAGCATCACGATACCGCAGCGCCGATCTCGCCCAGCACCCGCGGACTGCCCCACGACATCAGATCGTGGCCGTAGGGCTGGATGCCGTCATTGATGCCCGTGAGGACCAGGATCAGGCCGACGGCGAAGGTGATGTTGCCCCACCAGTCGAGCTTGCCGTGCTTGCGGCTCGATCCCCACGTCCTTGAGGCTGAGATAGGCCCAGATCGTGCCGATGATGCCGACTGGAATGTTGATATAGAAGACCAGATCGCCAGTCGATGTCGGCCAGCAGGCCGCCGAGCACGAGCCCGATGAATTGGCCCGCGATCGCCGCCATGATGTTGATGCCGAGCGCCAGCCCGCGCTGTTTGGGCGGGAAAACGTCGATCAGGATCGCCGTCGACGTCGCCGTCAGCATGGCGCCGCCAATGCCCTGCAGCACCCGCATGCCCACGAGGTAGTAGCCGCCCATGATGCCCGATGGCATGAAGCTCAGCAGGATCGAGGCCAGCGTGAAGATCAGGAAGCCGAGGTTGTAGATGCGCGCCCGCCCGAACATGTCGCCGAGCCGGCCGAAGGTCACCACCAGCACCGAGGTCACCACCATGTAGCCCATGATGGTCCACAGCAGGATGTTCGTGTTGCCGGGATCGAGGGGCTGCAGGCCGATGCCGCGGAAGATCGCCGGCAGGCTGATGAGCACGATCGAGGCGTTGATCGTCGCGGCCAGCATGCCGAGCGTCGTGTTGCTCAGCACCAGCCATTTGTGATTCTTCATTTCGGTGGGCATATAGGCGCAATCCAGTGACCGACCGGCATGCTCCGGTCGTTGATTCATATACTTAGGATACTAATGATTGGCAACCGATGCGGATGCATACCTGCTGCGTGATATGACGCGCGACCTGCTGCTCGCGGGCCGCCTGTGGCGCAAGGTCGCCCGCCATGTCGCGGCACAGCACGGCGTTTCGGAGGCCGCGTCTTCTCCCCTGATCTGGATCGAGCGGCTGGGGGAGAATGTTCGCCAGACGGCGCTCGCCGACGCCATCGGGATTGAGGGCGCGTCCCTGGTTCGCCTGATGGACGAGCTCGAAGCCTCCGGACTTATCACCCGCGAGACCAATCCGTCCGACCGGCGGGCGAATGCCGTCAAGCTCACCGACCGCGGCGTGTCGGTGGTCAAGGAAGTGAACGATGCCCTCACCGCGCTGCGGCTCGAGGTGTTCGCCGACGTGCCGGCCGAAGACATAAAGGCGGCAATGAACGTGTTCGCGGCGATCAAAGCCGCGGGCAGCCAATAGACAATTCGCCGGCCTCTCGCTAAAACCACCCGCATGAACCTCGTCCGCGCCAGCGTTTCGTATTGGTATTTTACCACCCGATGCCCGCTGGCAGCCGGAGGGATGCGTTCGACCTGACACACCGAACCTGAGTTTCCCGACAAGCCGCCAGCGACTGGCGGCTTTTTTGTCGCCGGTCCGCCATTCCCAAGGACCAACAAATGCTCAAATCCACCGACGATCTGCGTATCCGCGACATCCGGGAGCTCCGCACTCCGGCCGAGGTCATGCGCGAATTCCCGCGCACAGACGCCGCCACACGCACCGTGCTGTCGGCCCGGCACGCGCTGCACAATATTCTTCACGGCGGCGATGACCGCTTGATCGCGATCGTCGGACCCTGCTCCATCCACGATCCGGCCGCGGCCATCGACTACGCCCGCCGGCTCCTCGCCATTCGCGAGCGGCTCGCCGACCGGCTCGAAATCGTCATGCGCGTCTATTTCGAAAAGCCCCGCACCACGGTCGGCTGGAAGGGCCTGATCAACGATCCGCGGCTCGATGGCAGCTTCCGCATCGACGAGGGCCTTGGCCTCGCTCGCTCGCTTCTTCGCGATATCGCCGATCTGGGCGTTCCCGCCGGCTGCGAGTTCCTCGATATGACCACCCCGCAATACTTCGCCGACCTGGTTGCCTGGGGCGCCATCGGCGCGCGCACCACCGAGAGCCAGGTGCACCGCGAGCTGGCGTCCGGCCTGAGCTGCCCCGTCGGCTTCAAGAACGGCACCGACGGCAACGTGCGGATCGCGCTCGACGCGGTGAAATCGGCAAGCCAGCCCCACCATTTCCTGGCGGTCACCAAGGACGGCCGCTCGGCCATCGCCTCGACCACCGGCAATGACGACTGCCACATCATTTTGCGCGGCGGGATCGCCCCGAACTACGACGCCGCGAGTGTCGAGGCGGCCTGCTCCGAGGCGCTCAGGTCGGGGCTCAGCCCTGCCGTCATGATCGACGCCAGCCACGCGAACTCGTCCAAGAACCCCGACAATCAGCCCCTCGTCCTTGCCGACGTCGGCGCGCAGCTCGCCGGCGGCGATCGCCGCATCGTCGGCGTGATGATCGAGAGCAACCTCGTCGCCGGACGGCAGGAGCTCGTCCCCGGCGCCTCCCTCACCTACGGCCAGTCGATCACCGATGGCTGCATCGGCTGGGAGACAACGGTCGATGTTCTGGATGCGCTCGCCGAAGCCGTAACGGCGCGACGAGAGAAATCCGCGAAGGTGGCGTAGCCTCGGTTGGTGCCACGCCCTCGTGGTTCGACAAGCTCACCATGAGGGCTACTGAGAACCCCGGCGCTCTTGAGGACCTCATGGTGAGCCTGTCGAACCACGAGGTCCGGGCTGCCCAAAAGCCGCGATGACCTCAGTTGCCCTTCCCCCCGCCGCATCCCTCGCCTACATTCGCGCCATGGCCACGCTCCCCGCTCCGCTCCGTCAGCTCCCCAACCAGCTCACCATCGCGCGTATCGTCGCGGTCCCGGTGCTCTGCCTCTTCATCGGCATGGGCGATGGCTGGCTGCGCTGGGTGGCGCTCATCCTTTACGTCGCGGCGGCCATCACCGACTGGCTGGACGGCTACCTTGCCCGCCGCATGAACATGCAGTCCGACCTCGGCAAGATGCTCGACCCGATCGCCGACAAATTGCTCGTCGGCGCACTGATCGTCACCTTCGCCTACACCCGCGACTTCTGGGGCCTCGATCTCGTTCCGGCCATCGCCATCCTGATGCGCGAAATCTTCATCGCCGGCCTTCGCGAATTCATGGGCAAGCGCGACGTCTCGGTGCCGGTGACGTTCCTCGCCAAGTGGAAGACGACCGCGCAACTTGTCGCCCTGTTCTTCGTGATCCTCGGCGGGCTCCTCCCGGGCTTCGCGATCATCGGCGAGCTGCTGCTCTGGATCGCGGGAGCGATGACCGTCTGGACCGGGTGGCAATATCTGCGTTCGGTCTGGCCGTACTTCGCGGCCCCGACTCCATGAAGGTTCTGTATTTCGCGAGCCTGCGCGAACGGCTCGGCCGCGGCGAACAAGAGGTCATGCCCCCCGCAACCGTTCGAACCGTCGCCGACCTGATCGGCTGGCTGCGCAGTCGCGACGAAACCGCTGACCTCGCGATGGCCCGGCCCGAAATCATCGGCGCCGCGATCGACGCCAGGAAGGTCGCGCACGACGCGCCGATCGCCGGCGCCAAAGTGATCGCGCTGTTTCCGCCCATGACCGGCGGCTAGCGCATGGCGATCCGGGTGCAGGCGGAGCCGTTCGATCCGGGTGCCGAGACGAACCTCTTCCTCGAGGCGAGCGCTGGCGCCGGGGCGGCCGTGACCTTTACGGGCCTCGTGCGCTCGGACCCGGCCCACTCCGTCGCCACCCTGACCCTCGAGTGCTATCCCGAGCTCGCCCTCAACCAGATCGCCGCCATCGAGGCCGAGGCCATCGCCCGTTTCGGACTGGTCCGGGCAACCATCATCCACCGCTACGGCACGCTGCGCGCCGGCGAGCCCATCGTCCAGGTGATGACCCTTGCGCCACATCGCGCCGCAGCCTTCGCCGCCGCCGAGTTCCTGATGGACTATCTCAAAACCGATGCGCCGTTCTGGAAGAAAGAGCGCGGGCCCAACGGCGAACATTGGATAGAGCACGATTCCAACGACGACGACGCCAAGGCCCGCTGGCGCTAAGGCGTAACACGCCGGTCGCGTCGCGCCGCTCAGCGGCCGGCCATCTCGAGCAACGGTTGATGCACGAGCGGCCAACGCTGCGCGCGGTCGAACGGCGCCTGTGCGGCTTCACAGTTCTGCTTCATCTCGTAGAGCATCTGTCGGATGTTCTCTTCCAGCGCGAAGCATTCGGCTGCCGATTGCCGCCGCGCCTGCGCGACGAACGCCGCGGCGCAAGCAAGGTAGCTTGCCTTGTGGTGGCCCTCATGCGCCCGGGCGAACGCCGCGAAGTCATTCCACGCCCAGCGCGTCCGCCCCGACATGCCCGCCACGTCAGCCGCAACCGGCAGGGTCAGGTCGAAGTCGACATGCACGTCGACGTCGGACGGAACGCACATGTCGCCGGCCTGGTGTGTCGTCAGCGACAGCTGATAATTGGGATGGATGTTGGCGTAGGCGTGCCCGTGGTCACCCGACACCGCGTGCGAATCCATGTAGTGGACGATTGCCGACGGCGTGGTCCCGTCGACGACGAAATCATGCTCCGTGGTCGAGCTGGTGACGGCGCCGCCCGCGGCCAAAGTGAGAACTGGAATGAACACCGCACCCACCGCGGCAAGGCGAACAATCGACCGTGCGTAACCGCGAACTGCCAACGGCATCGCGACCCCCGAGCTCCCCCTGACGGTGGCATTGGAAGCACGCCACCGCGGGGTTCACAAGCGCAAGGGGTCC
The DNA here is from genome assembly GCA_963848625.1 of uncultured Alphaproteobacteria bacterium. Taxonomy (GTDB): domain Bacteria; phylum Pseudomonadota; class Alphaproteobacteria; order Rhizobiales; family Devosiaceae; genus Devosia_A. The sequence continues at coordinate 705,065 of CAWKEC010000007.1, read as the reverse complement.
CGGCCTACTCCGCCGCGACCTTCTTGGGCGTCACGGCCTCGTTGAACGCGTGCATCAGCGTCTCGCAGGCCTTGGCCGGCTTGAATGCAGTACTCGCCGACCAGCGACACCGGCGTGATCTCCGCCGCGGTGCCGGTGAGGAAGCACTCGTCGAAATTCCTGAGCTCCTCCGGCTTCATGTGCCGCTCGGTGACCTTGTAGCCCGCGGCCTTGGCGAGCCCGATCACCGTCTGCCGCGTGATGCCGTTGAGGAAGCAGTCCGGCAAAGGCGTCACGATCTCGTCGCCCTTGATGAAGAACACGTTGGCGCCCGTCGCCTCGGCGACGTAGCCGCGATAGTCGAGCATCAGCGCGTCGGCATAGCCATTGGCCATCGCCGCGTCCTTGCGACAGCGTGCAGATCATGTAGAGACCGGCCGCCTTGGCGTGCGACGGGATGGTCTCGGGGCTCGGGCGCTTCCACTTGCTCCATTCGAGCCGGATGCCCTTGAGCTTCTCCTCGACCGAGAAATACGACGGCCACACCCAGCTCGCGATCGCGAGGTGCACCTTGTTATTGCGGCCGGGCACCGACAGCTCCTCCGAGCCGCGCCAGGCAACGGCGCGCATATAAGCGTCGGTCAGATTGTTCTTCTCGAGCACCAGCCGCTTGGCCGCCTCGATCTCGTCCGCGCTGAATAGGGAATCGTGAAGTCGAGCAGCCCTGCCGGAGCGGATCAGCCGCTCGGTGTGCTCGCCGCGACTTGAAGATTTCGCCGCCATAGGCGCGCTCACCCTCGAACACCGTGCTCGCATAATGCAGCCCGTGCGTCAGCACGTGGATCTTGGCGTCCTTCCAGGGTTTGAGTTCGCCATCGAACCAGATCCAGCCATCGCGCTGGTCCATCGGAATTGCCATCGGACGCTCTCCAGTCTTCCCTGTCCGGCCCTCGCAAGGCCGCACCGCTCGGCGCTGCAATCCTGCACCCCGGAACCCGGCCTTGGCAAACCGGGACCGCTTTGGGATAAGGCGCGACTGCGCGCGCGACGGACTGAGAATGGCACCGGCCAAAATAAATGTCAACACTACTGACATAAATTCCGCGCGCGACGCCGGCGCAGCCGATGCCGCTCGACGTCATGGGCCTGTTTTACTTCGCCTATCGCGACTTCGTCGGCGACGCCGACGCCCTGCTCGCGCGCCAGGGATTTGGCCGCGCCCACCACCGGGTGCTCTACTTCGTCAATCTCAAGCCGGGCATGCCGGTCGCCGACCTGCTCGACATCCTCAAGATCACCAAGCAGAGCCTCGCCCGCGTCCTGCGCCAGCTCATCGACAACGGCTATATCGAGCAGAAGACCGGCGACGCCGACCGCCGCCAGCGGCTGCTGTTCGCCACCGAAAAAGGCCGGCGCTTCTTCGAGATGCTATCCGCGACCCAGACCAGCCGCATCGACGCCGCCATCGCCGCCCTGCCCGACCGACGGCAAGCGCACCGTGCTGCAGATTCTTCGTCGGCATGGTCGAGCCGGGCGACCGCTCGCTGCTCGACCGGCTGAAGCTGACCGAAGATATTTCCGAGCGCTGCTAGAACGACAGCTCGACTCCGCTACTTCTCGCCGCGCCCCAGTTCCTCCGACCGCCGCCGCGCCGCCGTCACCGCGCGATCCATCAACTCCTCGAGCCCGTTGGGCGCCATCAGCACCCCAAGCGCCGCCGCCGTCGTGCCCTTGGGCGAGGTCACGTTCTCGCGCAGCACCGACACCGGCGTGCTGTCGGCTTCCATCAGCGCCGCCGCGCCGATCACCGTCTGCCGCGCCAGCATCATCGCCTGCCCGGGATCGAGCCCCTGCCGCATCCCGGCGACCGCCATCGCCTCGACGATATAGAACACATAGGCCGGCCCCGAGCCCGAGAGCGCCGTCACCGCATCGAGCTTGGCCTCGTCGGCGAACCACACCACCTGCGCCCGCGGTGCCCAGCAAGCGATCGGCCATGCGCGCGATCGTCTTCGCGACACCTCGAGCGCCACGACCCCGGTCACCCCGCGCCCGATCTGCGCCGGCGTGTTCGGCATCGCGCGGACCACGCGGTCGGTGTCGAGCCCGGCGCTCAGCGTCGCGAGCGAAATGCCCGCCGCGATCGAGATCACCAGGGTGTGGCGGCCGACCGACGGCAGCACCTCGCGCATCACCTGCAGCATGACCTGCGGTTTGACCGCCAGCACCAGCACGTGCACCAGCACGCCCTCGACGCTGCGTCAGCAGCCGCACGCCCGCGGCCTCGGCGAAGGCCTTCGCGGCTTCCGCCGGCACGGGATCGACCAGCACCAGCCGCTCGGGCGGCAGCCCGCCAGCGATCCAGCCGCGCGCCAGCGCCAGCCCCATCTTGCCGGCGCCGATCAGAACGACCGGGCCGATGTCCTCAAGCGATATGTCCCGAACCATCCGCTCGCGGCCGCCGGATTGGCGATGGCCGAGCGCCGGCCGCTCAGGCCTCGCCCGACGGTCTCGAACAGCACGCCTTCGAGCGCTTCGCGCGCCGACTTGCCGGCCCACACCACGAACTGGAACGCCTGGTAGTAGAGATCGCAGCTTTCGGTCGCCGAACGCAGCAGCGCCTCGCATTGCTGCGGCGTCACGTCCGCACCGCCGCGTCAGCAGGTGCGAATTGCGGAAGAGGATCACGCCCTCATGGTTCCACATGTCGAAATGGCCGATCCACAGCTGCTCGTTGACCAGCGCGATCAGCGCCTTGACCTCGGCCGCCGCGCTTCGGGCACCTTGAGGTCGAAGGCCGAGGCGATGTGCAGGCTCTCGAGGTCCTGCATCCAGTTGAACGAGACGTGGTAGTCGCTCCAGCGCGCCGCGCACCGAAATCGAGATCTCGTCGGCGTCCTGGCGTTCGAAATTCCAGTCGTTGAGGGCGGCGATGTGCTCGATGATGTCGACGGGGTGGACCGTCCGGTCGGGCTCGATTTCGAGGAGGTGGGTCATCTAGGTTCCCGCGGGTCTGGCGTGGAGGAAAAACGCAAGTACTAAAGAAGGACTTGCCGCACGCGGATCGCCTACGAATCATGCCTTGGCATCAACCTAGGCAGTGTGCCGAATTCAGGGGAATCCCCCGAGGCGCCTTCGCGGCTTTCTTCTGTGGATGATCGAGCTTGGATTGTTAAGAACGTCTTAACCATGCGCCGGCCGGCACCGTGAAATTTTGTCACATTGTGACGGTCGGACCGCAACGCGTGCAGTCGGGCCTCCCTTCTCCCCTGCAGGAGAGGGTGGCGCGAGCGCCGGATGAGGGGTTCGCGCAATCCGCGCTGTGGATAGATCGTCCGGCCGTCAGGCACCTGCTGCCGCGGAGGTGCGTCCCCGTCCCCTGACGGCTCCAGCCTTCATCGCCGCGACCTCGGCCTTGAGCGCGCTCAACTCCTTCGCTCTGCCGCTGCACCAGCTCGCGCAGCGCGTCATAGTCCTCGCGCTTGACGAGGTTCATATCCATGATGAACCGCTCGGCCTGGGCGCGAACCATGCTCTCGACCTCGCGCCGCACGCCGTCGGCCATCCCGGCCGCGTCGTTCATCAGCCGCCCCACATTGTCGAACAGCTTGCTGCTGGCCTGGGCCATTTGGCGTCTCCGTCTCGAAATTGCGGCCTCTATTTAGGGCGGCCCGCCCGGCTTGACCAGGCCTGCGCGCCACAAGGCGCAGCACAAGACCGCATGCCTTTCCCCGACATCAGCCCCGTCGCCTTCGCCATCGGCCCGTTTCGCGGTCCGCTGGTACGCGCTGGCCTACCTCGCCGGCGTCTTCCTCGGCGCCTGGTACGCGACCAGCCTGCTCAATCGCCCGAACCCTCTGGGCCAACGACAAGCCGCCCTTTCCCGCCGCCGCGATCTGGGACTTTGCCTTCTGGGCGGTGATCGGCATCGTCCTCGGCGGCCGCATCGGCTACGTGCTCTTTTACAACCTGCCCTATTACGCCGCGCATCCCGCCGACATCGTCGCGGTCTGGGACGGCGGCATGAGCTTTCACGGCGGCCTCATCGGCATCCTGATCGCCATGGGGCTGTTCACCCGCAGCAGGGGCGGCAGCATCCTCTCCGAGCTTCGACCTGCTGGGCGCCATCGGCACCATCGGCATCTTCCTCGTGCCGCATCGCCAATTTCATCAATGGCGAGCTCTACGGCGCGCCGACCGACCTGCCCTGGGCCGTCGTCTTCCCGACCGACCCGGAGCAGCTGCCGCGCCACCCGACCCAGCTCTACGAGGCCGGCCTCGAGGGCCTGCTGCTGTTCGTCGATCATCTTCATCGGCACGCGCTGGCTCGGCTGGCTGAAGCGGCCGGGCCTCGTGGCCGGCATCTTCGGCATCGGCTATGCGCTGAGCCGCATCCTCGTCGAATTCGTCGCGCCTGCCCGACGTGCAGCTCGGCTATCTGCTCGGCACCGGCTGGGTCACCATGGGCCAGGTGCTGAGCCTGCCCGTGCTGATCGCCGGTCTCGCGCTCGTCGGCTACGCACTGGTCGCGGCCGCGTGCCTGACAAGCGCTGAGCCTCGCCGAACAGATCGACGCCCAGATCCGCGCGACCGGGCCGATGTCGATCGCGACCTATATGGGCCTCTGCCTCAGCCATCCGCGCCACGGCTATTACACCGTCGGGGCGCCCGATCGGGGCCGAAGGCGACTTCATCACCGCTCCCGAGATCAGCCAGATGTTCGGCGAGTTGATCGGCTTCTTCTTCGTCAATCTCTGGCAGCAGATGGGCCAGCCGCCAAGCTTCACCCTGCTCGAGCTGGGACCCGGCCGCGGCACGCTGATGGCCGACGCCCTGCGCGCCGCCGCCAAGGCCGACGGATTCCTCGAACGCCCTGCACCTCCAGCTCTTCGAGCAGAACGCTGTTCTAAAAGCCGAGCAGGAAAAGCGGCTCGCCCGATACGCCCCCTATTGGGCCGACGCGATCGACGCCGTGAGCGACGACCCGCTCTTCGTCGTCGCCAACGAATTCTTCGACGCCCTGCCCATCAAGCAGTTCGTCAAGGCCGACGACGGCTGGCACGAGCGGCTGGTCGGACTGATGGACGGTCACCGCGCCTTCGGCCTGTCGCCGACGCCGATCCCCGAGGGCGCGGCCCCGCCCGAAGTCCAGGCGTGCGGCGAGCCGGCGAGGTCCTGGAACTATCAGCCGCGGCCGTCGATACCATGCAGCGGCTCGCCCGCAAGATCGCGGCTGCAGGGCGGCGCGCTCCTCGCCATCGACTATGGCTATGCCGGCACCCAGACCGGCGAGACGCTGCAGGCGGTGAAAGACCCACGCCTTCGCCGATCCCCTCGACGCGCCGGGGGAGACCGATCTTTCCGCCCATGTCAACTTCGGCACGTCCTCGCCGAAGCGGCGAAGTCGGCTGGCCTCGCCGTCGCGCCGCTCGCGACCCAGGGCGAGTTCCTCCTTCGGCTCGGCCTCGGCGAGCGCGCGAAGGCCCTCGCCCGCGCCAATCCCGCCGAAGCCGCGAACATCGCACGCGCCGTGGAGCGCCTCACCGCGCCCACGCAGATGGGCACGCTGTTCAAGGCCCTCTGTGCACATAGTCCAGGCCTGAAACCCGCGGGATTCTGATGAGCGCCCCCTACTCCATCAGCAAAGTCCTCGCCGATCCGCGCCTTCGCCACGGCTTCTATCGGTCGCGAGGGTGGCCGCTCGATGGGCGAGCTCGCCTCCAACAACATGTCGGTCAGCGTCGGCGATAACCCCGACTTCGTGGTCTCGAACCGCTCGAGCGCCGCCTATGCGATGGGCGGCCACGGCATCAAGGACCTCGTCGTCCTGAGGCAGGTGCATTCGACCACCGTGGTGACGATGACCGAGCGCCCGGCGGCGGGCGTCGCGGTCGAAGGCGACGCGATGGTCACCAACCGGCCGGACCTGCTGCTCGGCATCCTGACGGCCGACTGCGCGCCGGTGCTCCTTGCCGATCCGGAGGCCGGGATCGTCGCCGCGGCCCATGCCGGCTGGAAGGGCGCCGCCGGCGGCATCCTCGGCAACACCGTCGCGGCGATGGTTGCCCTCGGCGCAAAGCCGGAGAACATCCGCGCCGCCATCGGCCCCACCATTTCAGGCGCCAACTACGAGGTCGGCCCGGAAACCGCGGCGCAGATCGTCGCGCTGGTCCCCGCCGCCGCGGGCCACATCTCAGTGCCTGCGACGAGAACCCGCGAGCATTTCGACATCCCGGCGCTGCTGGCGCAGCAGCTCCTCGAATCCGGCGTCGGGCTGGTCGGCGACCTCGAGCTCTGCACCTACGCCGAGCCGGCGCCGCTTCTTCTCCCATCGCTACGCAACCCACCACGGCACCACCACCGGCCGCCAGATTTCGATCATCGGCCTAGTGGGCGTAGCCCTTCATCGATTCCGTCATATGGCGCATTGCGCGGGCCCGGGGCGCGGGCTAAACAGCGCCGCACTTCGCTGGCTCCAGGGGCGCCCGATGAAACTCGTCACCGGCAACTCGAACCGCGCCCTGGCCGAGTCCGTCGCAAGCTATCTCGAGCTCCCGCTCACCGCCTGCACGGTCAAGCGCTTCGCCGACAAGGAAATCTACGTCGAGGTCCACGAGAACGTGCGCGGCGAGGATGTCTTCATCCTGCAATCGACCTCCTTCCCCGCCAACGACAATCTGATGGAGCTGCTGATCATCGCCGACGCGCTGCATCGCTCATCGGCCCGCCGCATCACCGCAGTGCTGCCCTATTTCGGCTATGCGCGCCAGGACCGCAAATCCGCCTCGCGCACCCCCATCTCGGCCAAGCTCGTCGCCAACCTTATTACCACCGCCGGCATCAATCGCGTCGTGACGCTCGATCTTCACGCCGCCCAGATCCAGGGCTTCTTCGACATCCCGACCGACAACCTCTATGCCGCGCCCGGTGATGGTCCGCGACATCAAGAAGACCTACACGGCTCCGACAATCTGATGATCGTCTCGCCCGACGTCGGCGGCGTCGCCCGCGCGCGCGCCACCGCGCAACGCATCGGCGCCGACCTCGCCATCGTCGACAAGCGCCGTCCGCGCGCCGGCGTATCGGAGGTTCTCAACATCATCGGCGACGTCGCCGGCCACGAACTGCATCCTGATCGACGATATCGCCGATTCTGGCGGCACGCTGGTCAACGCCGCCGCGGCTCTGCTCAAGGCCGGCGCGACCTCGGTCTCGGCCTATGTCAGCCACGGCGTCCTCTCCGACGGCGCCGCCGAGCGCATCGCCAGGAGCCAGCTCAAGGAGCTCGTTATCACGGACTCGATCGCCGAGACGGACGCGGTGAAGGCGGCCAAGAACATTCGCTGCATCAGCATCGCGCCGCTGATCGGCGAGGCCATCGCCCGCACCGCCAGCGAGCAGTCGGTTTCGAGCCTGCTCGATTGATGCGGCTGAGCTTCGCGACACTGGTCGTCCCTGACTACGATCGTGCCATCGACTTCTACGTCCGCTGCCTCGGCTTCACGCTGGTCGAGGACACCGCGCTCGGCGATGGCAAGCGCTGGGTGGTCGTTCGCCCCGGCGCCGGTAGCTCTGGTCTGCTTCTGGCGCAGGCAGCCGACGCTCCTCAGCACGCCGCGATCGGCAACCAGACCGGCGGCCGCGTCGCCTTCTTCCTCGAAACCGACGATATCGCCGCCGATCACGCGCGCTTCGTCGCTAACGGCGTGCGCTTCCTCGAAACCGTCCGCCACGAGGACTACGGCGATGTGGTGGTGTTCGAGGACCCCTTCGGCAATCGCTGGGACCTCATCCAGCCCAGGCGCTGACGCAAAGAATTTGCAGCGCGGTGTCGAAATCGCGCGATCCTGCGCGACATTGTGCTGAGAGGTTGACGCCCAACGAGAGGATCGCGCCATGCCACACTTCATGCTGTTGCTCTACGCCCAGGAGAAGGTCGGACTCGCGCTCCCCAAGGCCGATATGGCCGCCTGGATGGACAAGATGCACGCCTATGCCGAGGCGCTCGAGAAAGCCGGTGCCCACGTCTCACACGGCGCGCTTGGAGCGACGCCGGACGCCACCACGGTTAACCTCGAGGATGGCGAGATGCGCGTCCATGCCGGCCCATTCGCCGAGACCCAGGAGCAGCTTGGCGGCTATTACCTGATCGCCGCCAAGGACATGTCCGAGGCGCAGCAATGGGCGGCCAGGTGCCCGGCGGCGCTTTGGGGCCATATCGAAATCCGGCAAATCCAGCCCGAGTGAACATCGGCGTTGCCAGTTTGTAGAAGCCGCCACGCGCCTCGCGTCATTCTCGCGGCCGGGGCATGGTGTCCCGGATCGGACGGAGAATGATCATGCAATATATGATGCTCATCATCGGCGATGAATCGCGCTTCAATCAGGAGCAGGACAGCCCGGTCAATCCCGAGTTCCAGGCCTACGTTGCGGCGCTGGCCAAGGCCGGGGTGATGAAGGGCGGCGAGCGGCTGCGACCGACGCGCGCCACCAAGCGCGTCATCGGTGCGCGAAGGCAAGACGCGGATCATCGATGGCCCCTATGCGGAGACCCGCGAGCAGCTCGGCGGCTTTTTCATCATCGAGGTCGCCGACGAAGCCGAGGCCCTCAGCTGGGCCGAGCGCTGCCCCGCAGCACAATACGGCACGATCGAGGTGCGGCAGGTCGTGCCAAGTCCTCGCCCCTGATTTTCGGGAGGCGGTCGAAATCGTCGGCGCCGGGCCGTCATTGGTCACAGCGGGGCCGCCGGCTCCGTCCTCATACACGGAGACAACGATGCGCTACATGATGCTGATCCATCACGACGAAAAGGCCATGGCCGCCGCCGACCAGAAGGCGCTCTGGGCTGACTACGCCGCCTTCAACGAGGCGCTGGGCAAGGCCAATGGCAGCGCCTCCGGCGAACGCCTGCAGCCGAGCAGCGCGGCGACGACGGTGCGCCAGCACGACGGCAAGGCCGACGTCCTCGACGGTCCCTACGCCGACACCAAGGAGCAGTTCGCCGGCTATTTCTTCGTCACCGCTGCCGACATCGACGAGGCCATCGCCTGGGCGAAACGCTGCCCCTCGAGCAAGTTCGGCTCGATCGAGATCCGCCCGGTCGTTCGAGCAGACAGGCAACTGGAAGTGACGGCAGATGACGAGGCAGCCAGAGTTGCGGAGCGTGTGGCGCGCGACAGCTATGGCCGCCTCGTCGCCTTCCTTGCAGCCCGCACCCGCGACGTCGCGGGCGCCGAGGACGCGCTGGGCGAGGCATTCGCCGCCGCACTCGCCACCTGGCCGAGCGATGGCGTCCCCGACAATCCCGACGCCTGGCTGCTCACCGCCGCGCGCCGCCGGCAGACCGACGCCTTGCGCCGGCGCAAGACGCGCTCGCAGGGGGAGAGCCACTTGACCCTGATCGCCGACGAGCTCGAAGCGGCGGCCGCGGAGGGTGACGTCCTGCCCGACCGTCGCCTCGCGCTGATGTTCGCCTGCGCGCATCCCGCCATCGACAAGGGCATGCGCGCGCCGCTGATCCTCCAGACCATCCTCGGGCTGTCAGCCGAGGAGATCGCCGCCGCCTTCCTGATCCCGCCGGCGACCATGGGCCAGCGCCTGGTCCGGGCCAAAACGCGCATCCGCGACGCCGGCATCCCATTCGCCATCCCCGAAAAGGAAGAGCTCGACGAGCGCGTCGACGCGGTGCTCGATGCGATCTACGCCGCCTACGCCAAGGGCTGGAACGAGATCGGCGAAACGGGCATCCCTGAAATCGCCGACGAAGCCATCTGGCTCGGCCGGCTCCTCGTCTCGTTGCTGCCCGCAGCGCCCGAAGCCAAGGGCATGCTGGCGCTGATGCTCTACGCCGAGTCGCGCCGCGCCGCCCGCCGGGACGCCGCCGGAGCCTATGTACCGCTCGAGGAGCAGGACGTAACGCTCTGGGATGACTCGCAGATCGTCCTCGCCGAGCGTCTGCTGCACGACGCCAATGCCGCCGGTCCCTCCGGCCGCTACCAGATCGAGGCCGCGATTCAGTCTGCCCACGTCGCGCGGCGCCGCAGCGGCGCTCCGACCTGGCCGGCGATCGTGTCGCTCTACGATCACCTGCTGAGGGTAACCGCCTCTCCGGTGGTGGCGCTGAATCGCGCCGTCGCGCTCGCCGAGGTCGAGGGGCCCGAGGGAGCGCTCGCCGCCCTCGAGCCGCTGGCCGCCGACAAGCGGATGGCAAGCTACCAGCCCTATTGGGCGGCCCGCGGCCACCTCCTCGCCCGCGCCGGCCATCGGATCGACGCCGCCGAAGCCTTCCGCATCGCCATTGGCCTTACGACCGACGAGGCCGTCCGCAGCTATCTGCAGACGCAACTGGCGGCTCTCCATGATGGCTGATGCCCCGCCCGCGGCGCTCCTCGTCCCCGATGTCATGCCCGCGAAGGCGGGAATCCAGGGGCCATGAGCACCGGATGACTCCCGCCCTGGATTTCCCGCCTTCGCGGGAATGACACGGCGATGTACACTTGGGCGAGGAGGAAGCAGCAGTGCTTAGCCAGATCGGCCAAATCGCCCGCGCCGTCAGCAACACCGACCGCTCCGAGGCCTTCTACGAGACGCTCGGCCTGCGGAAGCTCTATCGCTACGGCGACCTCGCCTTTTTCGACTGCGCCGGCATCCGCCTGATGCTGTCCCCGAACGAGGACGGTGCGGCGATCGTCCCGCAGGGCGCCATCTACTTCCGCGTCGCCGATCTGGCCCTGACCGTCACCGAACTGCGCGCCAAAGGCCTCGAAATCTTCTCCGAGCCGCATCTGACCGCGCCGATGCCGGACCACGACCTCTGGATGGCCTTCATCAAGGATCCGGACGGCCACCTCATCGGCCTGATGATGGAGGCGCCGAAGGGCTATAAACCCTGACGCCCTTGCCCCGCCGGGGCCTTTCCCATATAGACCCGCGCCATGAAGCGCCTGTCACCCCTGGAGGACGGGCGCGCGATGCTTTTGGCCTGGCCAAACCATCGCACCAACCCAAGGACACGTTCCATGGCGACTTCCGAATTGAAGGCCAAGGCGCGCAGCGGGGTAGGCAAGGGGGCCGCTCGTGCTGTTCGTCGTGAAGGCCTCGTTCCCGCTGTCATCTACGGCGACAAGCAAGACCCCCTGCCGATCTCGATCGGCTATAACGAGACGAACCTGGCGATCTATGCCGGCGGCTTCCTGAGCCACGTCATCACCATCGATCTCGACGGCAAAAAGCACCGTGTGATCCCGCGCGATTACCAGCTCGATCCGGTGATGGATAAGCCGGTCCACGTCGATTTCCTGCGCGTGGGCGCCCACACCAAGCTCAGCGTGCAGGTGGCGATCCATTTCATCAACCACGACCAGAGCCCGGGCATCAAGAAGGGCGGCGTGGTCAACATCGTGCACCACACCCTGCAGCTTTCGGTGCCGGCCGACGCCATTCCGGAATCGCTCACCGTCGATCTGTCCGGCAAGGACATCGGCGACACGATCCACCTGGCGGCGATCACCCTGCCCCCGGGTGCGAGCGTGCGCTCGCACGAAAAGGACATGACGATCGCAACGATCGCCGCGCCGTCCGCGCTGAAGTCGGAAGAAGCCGCGGCGCCTGCCGCCGCCGACGCCGCTGCCGCAGCACCGGCTGCCGGCGCAGCGCCGCCTGCCGCCGGCGCAGCGCCTGCCAAGGGCGCGGCCGCTCCGGCCAAGGGTGCAGCTGCTCCCGCCAAGGGTGCGGCCCCGGCTGCTCCGGCCAAGAAATAAGCCAATCGATGAGGTGGCCCACGGGCCATCTCATTGCCCGCTCGGGATCAGGCCATGCAGCTGATTGTCGGCCTCGGCAATCCCGGGGAAAAATACCAGAAGAACCGCCACAATATCGGTTTCCTCGCCGTCGAGGAGATCGCGAAGCGCCATCGCTTTCCGCCCTTCCGCGAAAAGTACAAGGGGCTGATCAGCGAGGGCACGATCGGCGGCGAGCGCGTGCTCATCCTCAAGCCCCAGACCTGGATGAACTCCTCCGGCGAAAGCGTCGAGGCGGTCGCGCAGTTCTATAAGCTCAGCCCTGCCGACATCACCGTGATCTACGACGAGATCGACCTCGTGCCCGGCAAGGCACGCATCAAGCGCGGCGGCGGCACCGGCGGACACAACGGGCTTCGCTCGATCGATCCGCGGATCGGCCCCGACTATCGCCGCATCCGCCTCGGAGTTGGCCACCCCGGCCACAAGGACGCGGTGATGCCGTGGGTGCTCGGCGATTTCAGCAAGGCCGACCTGGTGTGGCTGGAGCCGCTCCTCGGCACCCTCGCCGACAACGCCGACCTGATCGTCAAGGGCGACGACAACGCCCTGATGAACAAGCTCGCTATCGCAGTCAGCGGCGACGGCGCTGATCGCGGCGAGCGGCCCGACAGCGCAGATCCGACTCGCAAGAAGGCGCAAAGCCACATCCGCGCCGCGCGTCCAAAAGCGCCGCAGGTCGAGCCGCCCAAAACCGGACCGATGGCCGCAATGCTCGCCAAGGTGCTGGGCAAGAAGCAGGAAGACTAAGGATCTCCGGCGCCGGGCGCGGCGCCGGTTTCGTCGCGATGGCCTCAGTGCGTCCTGGCGTATTCGATGCCCGCCACGACGTCCGCGATCGCGTCGTTGACGTGGCCGATCGCCTTGACGCGGAAGCCGCCCTTGTCGTCGAACTGCGTCGTTGAGCTGCCGCAGCGCCGTCCGCAGCGTGCCCAGCGCGATATCCATGTGGATCTGCGCCGCTTCTGCGGGCGCGGCCGTGAGAGCGGTGCCGGCGACTGCCGCCGCGGCGCTGGCGGCGCCGAGGGCAAGCATGCCGCGCATCCCATCGCGGCGGCTGATCTTAGTGTCCGTCATGATCTAACTCCGTTGGGTTGAAACCATCGCCCCATAGAGGGGCGCCTCGCGGCGGGCGACGCCAATGTGCTCCCATCGGCGATGTGACCGTTTCAAGTCCTCACATTATCTTGACACCTCCGCCCACAACCCCGATGTGACGGCCAGACAATCCGGAACATCTGATGGCCCTCAAGATCGGCATCGTCGGCCTGCCCAATGTCGGCAAATCGACGCTGTTCAACGCCCTGACGCGCACCGCGGCGGCGCAGGCAGCAAATTTCCCGTTCTGCACGATCGAGCCCAACATCGGCGAAGTCGCCGTGCCCGACGCGCGCATCGGCGCGCTGGCGAAGATCGCGAAATCCGCCCAGATCATTCCCGCGCGGATGAGCTTCGTCGACATCGCCGGCCTCGTTAAAGGCGCGAGCAAGGGCGAAGGCCTCGGCAACCAGTTCCTCGCCAACATCCGCGAATGCGACGCCGTGATCTACGTGCTGCGCTGCTTCGAGGACCCCAACATCATCCACGTCGCCGGCAAGGTCGACCCGATCTCCGACGCCGAAGTGGTCGAGACCGAGCTGATGCTCGCCGATCTCGAGAGCCTCGAAAAGCGCGTCAACGGCCTCGATAAGAAAGCCAGGCAGGGCGACAAGGAGGCCAAGATCGCCTTCGGCCTCGTGCAGCAGGCCATCGTCCTGCTGCGCGACGGCAAGATCGCGCGCCTCGTCAAGCGCACCGACCCCGAAGAGGAAAAAGCCTTCGCCGGCCTGCAGCTGCTGACCGCGAAGCCCGTGCTCTACGTCTGCAACGTCGATGAGGCGTCCGCCGCGACCGGCAACCAGTGGAGCAAGCTCGTCGAGGACTACGCCAGATCGCACGAAGCCGGCTGCGTCGTCATCTCCGCCGAGATCGAGAGCCAGCTCGCGCAGCTGCCCGACGACGAGCAGACCGAGTTCCTCGCAACCCTCGGCCTCGATGAGCCCGCGCTGAACAAGCTGATCCGCGAAGGCTACCGCCTGCTCGGCCTCCAGACCTATTTCACCGCCGGCCCCAAGGAAGCGCGCGCCTGGACCATCCACAAGGGCGACAAGGCCCCGCAGGCGGCGGGCGTCATCCACTCCGACTTCGAGCGCGGCTTCATCCGCGCCCAGACCATCGGCTACGACGACTACGTCACGCTCGGCGGCGAAGTGCCCGCCAAGGAAGCTGGCAAGGCCCGTGACGAAGGCAAGGACTACGTCGTCCGCGACGGCGACGTCATGCTGTTCCGGTTCAACACCTGAGTCCATCTGGCCTGCACACGAGCCGCGGGATAGTCTGCCGTCACACAGTCGGAGGCAAAGATGACCGCATACAACGTCGTTCGGTTCCGGGTGAAACCCGGCAAGGATCAGGCCTTCATCGACAGCCAGAGCGCCGCCATGCAGGGACCGATGCAGGGCTTCCTGGGCGGCGGTCTGATCAAGACGGGCGAGCGCAGCTATTGCCTTGTCGGCCGGTGGGCGAGTTACGAGGACATCGTGGCCGCCCGACCCCAGATGATCGCGATCCTCGACAAGACCCGTCCGCTGCTCGAGGATTTGGGCGGCGGTGTCGGCGTCACCGATCCGGTCTCGGGGCCGACCGTGTTCGAACTCGGCCCCGGTATGTGACAGCGCTGCCGGTAGCGGTTCCGTCGGGACCGCGCTAAGACGCGCCCGATGAATCCCGTCACCGCGCACCGCAGGCACTTCGAGGATCTCGCTCTGGGCGAAGTGGTCGAACTCGGCCACGCCGTGGTCACGAAGGAAATGATCACCTCCTTCGCGCGCGAATACGATCCCTTCCCGTTTCATCTCGATGAGGAGGCGGCCAAGGCCTCGCTGCTCGGCGGCCTCGCCTCTTCGGGCTGGCAGACAGCCGCGCTGAGCCTCAGGATGCTGGGCGACAATTTCCTCAACACCATCGCTTCGATGGGCGGACTGGGCTTCTCCGATCTCAAGTGGAAAAAGCCGGTGATGGTCGACGACACCATCGGCGGCACGGCGACGATCGCCGCGCTGCGCCGCTCGAAGCGCCATCCCGAGCGCGGCATCGTCACGCTCGACCTCGACATCCGCAATCAGAAGAGCGAGCCGGTGATGTCGATGCGGCTCGCCAATCTCATCGAGCTCCGCGACCCCGCCGCAGCAGTCGCCGCCCAATGACCCGCTGGTTCGAAGACATCGCGATCGACGAAGCCTTTCCCCTCGGCAGCCACCGCTTCACCGAAGAGGAGATCATCCGCTTCGGCCGCCTCTATGACCCGCAATATTTCCACGTCGATCCAGAAGCGGCGAAGTCCTCGCATTTCGGCGGGCTCGTCGCCTCCGGCTGGCACACCGTCTGCGTCGGGCATCGCCACATGGTCGATGCGCTGTTCGCCGAGGAGGACCGCCTGCGCGGGCTCGGGCAGGAGCCGGGCGTCTCGGGCCCCTCCCCCGGCGTCAACAGGATGGACTTCAAGTCGCCGGTGCGGCCGGGCGATATTGTCACCTACACCCTCACGGTGACGGGCAAGCGCCCCTCCAACTCGATTCCCGGCTGGGGCCTGCTGTTCAACACGATCGAGGCCAGCAACCAGCGCGGCGAGCTCGTCTATCATGCCGAGCTTGTGGGCTTTTCCAAGCTCCGCGACTACCGGATGCCCATCGCAACGAGGCTTGCTATGCTCGCCTCGCGACTCCCGCTATTGGGCCGCCTGTTTCCCCGTGCCGGATGATCCCATGCGCTTTGGCTTGGTTCTCGGATTGGTGCTTCTCGCAACCCCGGTTCTCGCGCAGGACGACGGCGCCGCGCCCTCGCAGCCCGCGCCGGTGACGATCAGTCCGGCCGAAGGCAACTGGGGCTGCATCGCGCTGATCGACAGCACCAAAGCCGGCCTGCTCACCATTTTCGCCGGCAGCTACGGCTACGCCTCTGCGAACACCGGGTCGGCTGCCTCGGGGATGGGAACGGCGCGGATGGGGTCCGATGGCGTCGCGTTCCTCGATGGCAGCCTGACGACCGTCGGGATCGAGAAAGGCCTGGTCGCGTTCGACGCGCAGGGCAATGACGTGCTGACGCTCTATACCCCCGACAAGCCCGTGCTGAGCTGCACGCCACGCTAGAACGGCGTATCCGCAGCGGCACTTCCCCCTAGGGTACTGTTACCGACGCGCCAAATCACCTGCGACGCGCCACGCTCTGCGCCATTGCCGCGGAGCGTCCCGTGCACAGCATCGACACCTCCCCTACATACCGGCCTTATCTCAACCGGCATCGCGTGGTCTTTGTGCTCCACGCCGATGTGCTCGAATGCGACGAGATCGCCCAGGCCTTCACCAGCCAGGGTTTCATGAGCTCGAGCGTCGCCACACTTGATGCGCTGCTCCGGCTCATCGAGCTGCACCGGCCGGACGTGGTGATCGCCGACTTCGACGTGCTCGAGGCAGAGCCGGCCCTCATCAGCAAGCTGCGCTCGCTCGCGGTGGGCGTCCGCGTGTTCCTCCTCGCGCAGTCCAACCCGGCGGCGGTCGACGTGGTGCGCGCGGTGCGCTCCGGCGCGATCTCGGTGTTCGTCAAGCCCTTCCAGCTGACCGAAATGCTGCGCGTCGTCTCCGACGAGCTGCGTCAGGACGTGCATTTCGGCGACGGCCCGGCGCCCATCGCACAGGTGCAGGGCATGACCAGCCTGACGGCGCGCGAGCTCGAGGTCCTGGCCCATATCGTGAGCGGCGAGACCAACAAGCAGATCGCCGGCGCGCTCACCATTTCACCGCGCACCGTCGAGGTGCATCGCAGCGCCGCGATGCGCAAGCTCGGCGCGCGCAATACCGCCGACCTCGTCCGGCTGACGCTGCGCCGCTGAGTTCAGTGGCCCGGGAAGGCGACGAGGCTCTCGACCTTGACGCCGAGGGCCCGAATTTTCTCCGCCCCGCCGAGGTCGAAGAGGTCGATGACAAAACCCGCGTGCTCCACCTGCGCGCCGGTGCGCCGCAATAGGCCGACCGCCGCAAGCGCCGTCCCGCCCGTCGCGATCAGGTCGTCGATAAGCAGCACCTTGTGGCTGGTGTTCAGCACATCGGCGTGAATCTCGATCGTGTCGACGCCGTATTCGAGCGTGTAGTTCTGCCCGATCGTGGCGCCCGGCAGCTTGCCGCGCTTGCGGATCGGCACGAACCCGACGCCCATCTCGATCGCAACCCCCGCCCCGAAGATGAAGCCCCGCGCCTCGATGCCGGCGACATGCGTGATCCCCAGGTCTCGATGCGCGCTCGCCAGCCGCTCGATGCTTTCCTTGAAGCCCTGCGGGTGCTCGATCAGCGTCGTGATGTCGCGAAACAGGATGCCCGGCCTGGGGTAGTCGGGGATCGTCCGGATCAGCGATTTGAGGTCGAGCATCTCAGATCCGGTGGACGACTTTGCGCGCCAGTGCACCCGCACGGAACGCCGTTTCGAGCGCCGCGTCCTGCGCCATGCTGCGCATCCGGGGCGTCACCAGCAGCGGCGCCGCGCGCACGGCGGCCCGGACGGCCGGATGGCGCACGACGGCGATCGTCACGCCAAGAATGGTGGCTGCGGTGCGGATCGGTGACATGGGCAGACTCCTCGATCGGCCGGAGACTAGCACCGGCACCGGCAATGAAAAAGGGCGCCGAAGCGCCCTCGATCTCGCGCCATCGAAGGCGGTTTAATGTTCGTTGCGCCAGACCTGGCGTTTGACGAAATACATCAGCCCCGCCAGCAGGATCAGGAAGGCGATCACCTCAAAGCCCGCGGCTTTCGTCGAATTGAGGTGCGGCTCGGCCATCCACATCAGGTACGCGGCCACGTCCTTGGCGTACTGGTCGACGGTCAGCGGCACCGTGCTGCCATCGGCCGCCGCGGCATACTTGACCTGCCCGTCGCTCAGCGGCGGCGGCATGGCGATGACGTTGCCGGGAAACACCGTGTTGTAATACTTGCCGGCCGGCAGCGTGAACGGCGTACCGTCGGGATTCTTGGCGCTCGCGGGAACGTCGGTGTAGCCGTTCAGCAGCGCGTGGATGTAGTCCGGACCGCCTTCCGAGTACGTCGTGAAGTAGTTGAAGATCCAGTACGGGAACCGGTCCTCGACCGAACGCGCCTTGGCGAGCACCGACATGTCGGGGGGCACCGTGCCGAACGTCGCCAGAAGATCGGCCGGGGTCTGCGGCGGGCCTGGCCAGCGATCGGCCGGAATGCCCGGGCGCTTACCGCCCTCGGCATCGGGATCGACGATCGTGAAGCTCGCCGCGAGCGCCTTGACCTGCGCCGCGCTGAACTCCGGTCCACCATCTTCGCCGAGATTGCGGAACGACAGCAGGCGCGCCGTATGGCAGTTGGAACAGACTTCCTGGAACACCTGGAAGCCGCGCTGTAACTGGTTGGTATCGTAAGTGCCGAACGGCCCCGCGAAGCTCCAGTGCTGTTTGGTCACTTCCTGCGCCATCGCGCCGCTCGAAAAGCCGAGCGCAACAAGCGTCGCCGCGATGAGTACGATGCGGTTCATTGCCGAGCGGTTCCCCAGGATCATTCTGCGGCCTGCATGCGCGGCGTCTTGAGCACCGCTTCAGAAATCGAATTCGGCAACGGCCTGGGCTTTTCGAAGCGACCGAGCAACGGCAACAGCACCAGGAAATAGACGAAGTAATACACGACCGAGAGCTTCGAGATCGTTGCCACCGGTGGCCCGCCCGGCGTTGCCGCGCCGAACATCTCGAACAGCGTCACGTCCGGCTTCACCGAGCCGTACCAGGTGAGCATCACGAAGTTGATGACGAACAGCCAGTAGGCCCACCGGAACCACGGACGGTAGCGGCCGGAGCGCACCTTCGAGGTATCGAGCCACGGCACGAAGAACAGCACCAGCAGCGAGCCGGCAAAGAAGATGACGCCGAGCAGCTTGCTGTCGATGATGAAGTTGAAATCGATGGCGCGCAGGATCGCGTAGAACGGCCGCAGGTACCACTCCGGCACGATATCGGCCGGCGTCTGCAGGGAGTTCGCCTGGATGTAGTTGTCCGGATGCCCAAAGATGTCCGGCGCGAAGAACGCAAACCAGGCGAAGGGGATCAGGAACACGATAAGTCCGAAGAGGTCCTTCATCGTATAGAACGGATGGAACGGCACCGTGTCGCGACTCTTGTCCTTCACGTCGACGCCGACCGGATTGCCGTTGCCCGGCACGTGCAGCGCCCAGATGTGGAGCACGACGACCGCCGCGATGATGAACGGCAGCAGGTAGTGGAGCGCGAAGAAGCGGTTGAGCGTCGGATTATCGACGCCGAACCCGCCGCGCAGCAGCTGCAGGATCGGGTCGCCGACGATCGGCACCGCGCCGAAAATATTGGTGATCACCACCGCGGCCCAGAAGCTCATCTGACCCCACGGCAGCACATAGCCGAAGAACGCCGTGCCGACGGTCAGGATGTAGATGATGACCCCGAGGATCCAGAGGATCTCGCGCGGCGCCTTGTAGGAGCCGTAGTAGAGCCCGCGGAAGATGTGGATGTAGAGCGCGACGAAGAACATCGAGGCGCCCGTGGAGTGGATCGCCTGGATCGTCCGGCCGCCGATGACGTCGCGCTTGATCAGCTCGACCGAGTCGAAGGCGAGGCCGGCATTGGGCGTGTAGTGCATCGCAAGAATAATGCCGGTGACGATCTGCGACACCAGCATGAAGGCGAGGATCCCGCCGAAGGTCCACCAGTAG
Organism: uncultured Alphaproteobacteria bacterium; assembly: GCA_963848625.1. Taxonomy (GTDB): domain Bacteria; phylum Pseudomonadota; class Alphaproteobacteria; order Rhizobiales; family Devosiaceae; genus Devosia_A. Next base: position 685,495 of record CAWKEC010000007.1, on the reverse strand, counting down.
TTGAGGTTCTTCGGAGTCGGGTAGTCGACGAAGGATGGCTTGATGAAATTGATGATCGGCAGCCGGTCCTCGACCCAGCGCACCGCCGGATTCTTGGGGACGTATTTGGTGGTCTCGTGATCCATATGACGCTGCCTCAGCCGATCTGCACTTTGGTATCGGTCAGGAATTTGTAGGGGGGCACGACGAGATTCTTCGGCGCCGGGCCTTTGCGGATGCGGCCGGACGTGTCGTACTGCGAGCCGTGGCACGGGCAGAGCCAGCCACCGTAATCGCCCGACTCGCCCTTGGGGATACAGCCCAGATGCGTGCAGATGCCCACCATGATCAGCCAGTTGTCGTGGCCCTTCATGACGCGGTCCTGGTCCGTCTGCGGATCCTTGAGCTGATCCATCGGCACAGCGCGGGCGTCGTCGATTTCCTTCTGCGTCCGGTTCCGGACGAAAACCGGCTGGCCGCGCCATTTGACGGTGATCGAGGAGCCCGTCTGGATATGGCTCAGATCGACCTCGATCGAGGAGAGCGCCAGCACCGAAGCGTCCGGATTCATCTGGTTGATGGCCGGCCAGACGACCGCCGCCACCCCCACGACGCCGACCGCGCCCGTTGCAATAAAGAGAAAGTCCCTGCGGCCCGCGCTAGGCTGGTCGCTGTGCGCCATATTCGAGTCAGTCGACAACTGGAATCCCCGCCGATGCTTCAATGTCACGCCACATCGCGGAGCCCCCGCGCCCGCCGCGCGACACTTGCTTCACCCGCCCTCAACGGCACGTGATTTGGCACTGCTTTTTGCACTCTGCCAGGGACTTGTCCAGCCTGACGGGCCGGGCGAAAACCCGCTGCGACACTATACCCACAGCCACTTTTGGCGGCCTTTGAGCAAGGATATGTCATGCCGGTGGAACTGGCGCTCTATCAGCCGGAAATCGCGCAAAACACCGGCACGTTGCTGCGGCTCGGCGCCTGCCTCGGCGTCCCGGTTCATATCATTCATCCGACCGGCTTCCCCTTCTCGCGACGGAGCCTGAAGCGCGGCGGCCTCGACTATCTCGATGCCGCGCGAAATGGTGGAGCACGACAGCTACGCCCACTTCCTCACTTGGCTACGCAGTGCCGGCCGCCGCCTCGTCCTGCTGACCACCAAGGCGACGCACTCGGCCTACGCCCTCCCCTACGCCGAGACGGATATCCTCCTGCTCGGTCGCGAGAGCATCGGCGTGCCCGAGGAGATCGCGGCCGGTGCAGACGTCCGCGTGCGCATCCCGATGCGCGATGGCCTGCGCTCGATCAATGTCGCAATGGCCGGAGCTCTGATATGGGGCGAGGCGCTCCGCCAGACCGGACACTTCGAGACGCTCACATGACGCTGCCCACCGACATCGACGCCAAGAAGGAACAGGCCGCCCTCTGGTTCCGGCAGCTGCGCGACGAGCTGTGCGCAAACTTTGAGGCGATCGAGGACGAGGGTGGCATGCACGTCGACCGGCCCGCGGGCCGGTTCGAGATCAAGCCCTGGGCGCGGCCCGAGGGTGGCGGCGGCGAGATCGGACTGCTGCACGGCCGCGTCTTCGAGAAGGCCGGCGTGCACATCTCGATCGTCCACGGCCGCTTCAGCGACGAGTTCGCGCGGCAGATGCCGCACACCGAGGCGGGGCGCCGAATTCTGGAGCGCCGGCGTCTCGGTCATCGTCCACCCCTGGAACCCGAACGTTCCCGCGGCGCACATGAACACGCGCATGATCGTCACCGGCGAGTGGTGGTTCGGCGGCGGCGGCGACCTGACACCGGTGCTCGATCGCCGGCGCACGCAGACCGATCCCGACAGCCTGGACTTCCACGCCGCCTACAAGGCCGCCTGCGACGCCCACGGCTGCAACTATCGACCGCTTCAAGGCGTGGTGCGATGAGTATTTCTTCCTCAAGCACCGGAACGAGCCGCGCGGCATCGGCGGCATCTTCTTCGACAATTTCAACACCGGAGACTGGGACGCCGATTTCGCCTTCACCCAGGACGTCGGCCGCGCCTTCCTCGACGTCTATCCCAACGCTGGTCCGGCGCAATTTCGACGACGCCCTGGACCGACGCCGACCGCAACGAACAGCTCATCCGCCGCGGCCGCTATGTCGAGTTCAACCTGCTCTACGACCGCGGCACCACCTTCGGCCTCAAGACCGGCGGCAATGTCGACGCCATCCTGAGCTCGCATGCCCCCCGAGGTCCGCTGGCCGTAGCAACCGATCCTCCGACCCTCGCGTTTCCGCTTCCGAGGGCCAGGAGGACGCGATGAATGCAATATCGAATGTCTCGTGCCCGGGTGCCAGTGGCACACCCAGGCCGACAATGAAGCCGAAATCGTGCGCCGCGCCGGCGATCATCTGCGCGAGGTACACGGCGAGACCGTCGTGCGGCCGGAAATGATCGAGCGCATCAAGCAGCGGATTCACGCGCCGCAGGCGGCGCAGCTAGTCAGCGTTTGACCTCGGCCAGCAGTGCTCTGGCGCGTAAGCTTGAAGCCGCTGGCGATCCATTTCTTTTCGAGCCGCTCGAGTTCGGCGCCCAGCGCCGGGCCCGGGCTGAAACCCCGCGCGATGAGATCGTCCCCGCGTCAGCGGGAATTTCGGCACGTCGATCCGCTCGAGCCCCTGCACCACCGCCGACTTCCCCGCCTCGGTCCAGCCCGCCAGCGTTGCCGCCAGTTCCACCGCGTCCCCGAGCACGCCGGCAAAACGATAAGCCGCCTCGTTGAGCTGGAAATCGATCAGCAGCCGCGCCGCCGAAAGCATGCGCTTCGGCCTGACGTCGATCTCGTCATTGCTCAGCCGCCACTGCCGCTTGACCTCGGCCTCTCCGAGCGCCGCGACCACCAGCGCGAGCCGCGGCGACAGGTTCGGATGCCGCGCCCGCCGTTCATAGCCGCCGAGCTGGTCGAGCAGCCCTGCCGGCAGCACCAGCACCCCGGCAGAGCTCATTGCCGTAAACGTCCGCGCGATCGCGCCCGAGCTCCAGCATGCGGCGGATTTCGCTGCCGACGCGCTCGGCAGAAAGCGCACCCAGATCGCCGGCCGCCCGCGCCGCCGCCGCGAGTCCGTCCTCGTCGAACTCCTCGTGACCATGGCTCGCCGAAAACCGGAAGAAGCGATAGACGCGCAGCCGATCCTCGGCGATCCGCGCGTCGGGATCGCCGATAAATCGCACCCGACCCGCGAGGCAATCGGCCGCCCCGCCGATCGGGTCGAACAGCGTTCCATCCATCCCGGCATAGAGCGCGTTCAGCGTGAAATCGCGCCGCTCCGCGTCACGCCGTCCAGTCGGTGCCGAACTTGACCTTGGCGTGCCGCCCGTCGGTCTCGATGTCCTGGCGCAGCGTCGTGACCTCCGCCGTCACGTCGCCAAGCTTCAGCGTCACCGTGCCGTGGTCGATCCCGGTCGGATAGACGCCGATCCCGGCCTCCCCGGCGCGCCGCATCACCGCGTCGGGCAGCAGCTGCGTCGCAAAGTCGATCTCGGCACTGTCGCGGTTGCGCTCGAGCAGGCTGTCGCGCACCACGCCGCCGACCGCCCGCGTCTTGTCCTGCTGCGCCCATCGAGCAGCGCAAAGATGCGCTGCGTCTCGGGCCGTTTCAGCCACGGACGCGTTCTTGAGGCGCTGCGCTGCGGCTTTCGGAATCACGGCGCCATCTCGTCCTTGAGCACCAGTTCGTAGAAGCGCCGGCGTCAGATTGGCCGTTATCCCCCAAATGACAAGCCCTTCATGGGCGATCTGCCAGGTGGTGTGCTCCACATCGCGCCGACGAATCCGCAGGTATCGAAGCTCGCTCCCGTCCATCAGACGGGTGAACGGCACCTCGAACACCGATTTCACCTCGCCCGGATTGGGGATGAACGGCGCCCCTCGGCCGGACCTCGGCGACCACCGGCGTGATCATGTAGTTCGAGCCGCTGAAATAGGCCGGCAGATAGCCGAGGATGCGCGCCTCGGCCGGATCGAGCGCGACCTCCTCCTGCGCTTCCCGCAGTGCCGCGGCGCCTGGCCCCGCGTCGGTCGGGTCGATCTTGCCTCCGGGGAACGCGATCTGGCCGGAATGCGACCTGCAGCTTTGGCGAGCGCTCGGTATAGAGCACCGACAGCATCTCGCCGCGCCGCACGATCGCGATCAGCACCGCGGCATCGCGGGCCGGCCCCGCGAAGCCGCCCTCCGGCATCCAGTCCGGGAGCGAGGCTCGCGGTTTCTTCCGCCGCCTGCGGATCGGGCAGCAGCCGAAGTCTGATTCGCTCGATCAGGTCATCGGCCGCCGACACGTCAAATTCCTACTGGCTGCTTCCTGGCCCCGAACGCGCCGATGCGGCCCTTGATCCGGGTCGCCAGCGACTTGTCGTCAGCATAGAGCAGCACGCGGGCCGGGTCGACCGGGCCCGGCCACTGGATGGCGCCGGGCGTCGTCACCTGCCAGCCCAGCGGGCAATAATAGTCCTGGTCGCCAACCAGGACCACGAAGCTACCCTCGCCCACGTTCCAGCGCGATATCGCGCGCCGCCTTGCGCCAGCATCTTGCCCGCGCCGCGCTTGCGGAAATCGGGATGCGTCGCCAGCGGCCCGAGCATGTAGCCGTCGCGACCGCCGATCGCTGATCGGCGTCATCCAGACCGACCCGCACGGGCGTGCCGTCGACTTCAGCGATGAGGGAGAGGGATTTGTCGATCGGGAAGCGCTCGCGCACCCGGTAGGCCGTGCGGGCGAAACGCCCGGGGCCGAAAGCCAACTCCTGGAGGTCGGCGACGAACTCGTCGTCGTCCGGAGTGGCAAAGCGATAGCTGAGCAAGCCAGGTTGCGGCGGAGCCGACGGCGCCGGCGAATAAACGGAAGGAGCGATCATCGTGACAGTCCAGAACACGAGTGAGGACAAGCGCTCCGGCCCGAAGCCGGTTCCCGACCTTTTACGGTCGTCGGGTCACGTGAACGACGTTCTCCATCCTGGACGCCTCCTGACGTCTGAAATCCGCATTAACACCATGGGCGCCAAGCGTAAACGAGAAATCAGGACTGTCCGACCGCCATTTCAAGTGGCATAGGTGAACGCTGGATGCATGGCAGCGGATCGCTGCGCCGCTCACCACTCGGCGGCCGGCGGGTTTCCGGCCGCAAGTCTCATGAACTCGCCGGCGGGTGCCCGGACTCAGTTTCTTGGGGCAGCGTCGCGAGCGGAAACCACCCGCATTCGGCGATTTCGACATTGGTTCGGAACGCCCGCACTTGCTCGCAACTCCTCCAGACATAGAGCGCGACATGGTCCCGCCCGCCGCCGGCAATGCGATTGAGGAACACGCCGTGCAGAACGGCAGGCCCGCTGACGCGATAGCCGGTCTCCTCGAGCGACTCGCGCGCCGCCGCCGCTTCTGCCGTCTCGAACGGCTCGACGCCGCCGCCGGGAAACTGCCAGCCCGGCGTGTAGGTGTGCCGAACCAGCAGCACCTTGTCCCTGTCGATGCAGCACGGCCCGCGCGCCGACCGTCTGGCGCTTGCGTAGCGCCACAGAACAGAATGGAGCCGCGTTCTGAGCACCTGCCAGGGCGTAAGCGAAAGTTCGGTCATGCTTTCTCAACGCTAGCAGCGCCCGCCGCCAGGCAAAATGGGCGCCCGTGGCTCGAAGCCATTTTCTTGGCCGCCGCCCCGTGGCATTACCCCACGGGAATGATCACGCTGGCCCACATCTCCGACCTGCATCTGGCGCCGCTGCCCCCCGTGCGCCTGCGGATCGCTGTTCAACAAGCGGATGACCGGCTACCTCAACTGGCAGCTGCGACGTGGCCAGCGGCTCGGCGGCGACGGGCTGCAGATGCTCGTCGAGCACATGCACGCCCAGTCGCCCGACTTCGTCGCGGTGACCGGCGACCTCGTCAATCTCGGACTTGAAGCCGAAGCCGACAACGCCCAGCGCTGGCTCGAAAGCGTCGGCCCGCCCACCGAGGTCTGCGTCTCGCCCGGTAACCACGACGCTACGTCAAGGACTCGCTCTACTGGAACAGTCTCCGCTGGGGCGGCTACATGCGCGGCGAGGCCGTGGACGCGGCGCAGTTTCCCTTCGTCCGCCGCGTCGGGGACGTCGCCATCATCAGCTGTTCGAGTGCCATCCCCTCGGCCCCCGGCTGGTCCATCGGCAGGATCGATCCCGACCAGGCCGAGCGGCTCGGCCGCATCCTCAAGCTCATGGGCGACGCCGGGTTCTTCCGCGTCGTCCTGATCCATCATCCGCCCAACCAGGAGCTGCAGAAGCATGCGCGGCGGACTGCGGGGCGCAAAGCTTTCCGCGACCAGATCGCCCAGTACGGCGCCGAGCTCGTGCTGCATGGCCACACCCACAAATCCTCGATCTTCGCCATCCCGGGCCCTGGCGGCGACGTGCCGGTGATCGGCGTCGCCGCTGCAGGCGCCGCGCAGAACGTCGGCGGCGGCGAAGACCCCGCCCGCTACAACCTGTTCAAGATCGAGCGCCTGGGCACCGCCTGGACCTGCACCCTGCGCGAATTTGGCTTCCAGCGCCTCGGCTCCGATATCGTGCTGAGACTGAGTGCGAGAATCTACTGAAGCTGCTCTCGAATCTTGGCCCTGCCTCGGTGTCATTCCCGCGAAGGCGGGAATCCAGGGTTGAACACGCCCTGCGCCGGTGAGAAGTCTGGATTCCCGCCTTCGCGGGAATGACATAGTGGAAGAGTGCGTTGACCAGCGCGTTCCGCATCGAGACCCCGAGCTTCGACGCCGCCACCGGCGTGGCACGCTTCCCCTATGCGCTGGGCGATGTGCGTTTCACCGAGACATTGCAGTTTCCTGCCGGCGGCGCAGACGCTGCGGAGAGCTCCGCCTTTAATAAGCTGCTCCACCTGACCGCGGTGGTGCTCGGCGTCAGCTATTTCAAGCTCCTCGCCCCGCTCCGCATCATTGCCGAGTTTCCGCTGACCGCCGCGGAGCGCGACTTCGCCCTCGACGTCTATTCCAACGGGCTCGGCGAATTCTACGCCCGCAACAACCTCAACCACTTCGGCAGGATCGAGATCGAGGCGCCCGCCGGACCGCACCAAGTCACGGCCGTCGCCGCTGCTCAAGGACCGCGCGCTGCTCCCGATCGGCGGCGGCAAGGACTCGCTGGTCTCGGTGGAGCTGCTCGAAGCCGCCGGCCTCGACTATTCGCCCTTCGCCGTCAATCCCAAGGGTCCGATCCTCACCTCCGTCGACAAGTTCGGCTAGAACCCCGCTCTATGTAACCCGCACGCTCGATCCCGAAATGCTGCGCCTGTCCCGCAGCCCGGTTACCTCAACGGCCATGTCCCCTCGACCGCGATCAATTCGATGATCGCGGCCCTCGCGGCGCTGCTCTTCTCCTACAACCGCATCGTCCTCTCCAACGAACGGTCCGCCAGCGAAGGCAACGCCATCCACGACGGCCGCGAGGTCAACCACCAATATTCCAAGTCGCTCGACTTCGAAGAGCGGCATCGCCGACGTGCTGGGCGAAGCGACCGGCGGCGCGCTCAGCTATTTCTCGCTGCTCCGGCCCTATTCCGAAGCCAGGATCGCAAAGCTCTTCGCGCGCGAGACGCGCTTCGACCGCGTCTTTTCGAGCTGCAACCGCAATTTCCGGCTCAACGGCCATGACGGCCCGCTCTGGTGCGGCGAATGCCCGAAATGCCACTTCACCTTCCTCATCCTCGCCCCGGTCATGGACAAGGCGCGGCTCCTCGGCATCTTCGGCAAGAACCTGCTCGACATCCCGCACAACGAGCGCTCCTTCCGCGAGCTGACCGGCCTCGCCGGCCAGAAGCCTTGGGAGTGCGTCGGCGAAATCGAAGAAGCCGCGGCCTGCCTTTACGCGCTGACCGCGCGCCCCGAATGGCACGACAGCGCGATCGTCGAAGCGCTCTGCGCGCCGATCTCTTGACGCAGTATGGTCGGCCGAGGCTCGTCGCCGCGCTCGACGACCTGATGATCGACAGCCCCGAGCATCACATCCCGCCGGCCATCGCGGCAAGGATCGCGCCCCATGCGCTCTTGATGCCCCCGTGCTGCTCTACGGCGCCGGCCGCGAAGGCCGCTCCACCCGCGCCTTCCTCAAGGCGCAGCGCCCCCGACCTCAAGGTCTTCGTCACCGTCGACAACGGCGCCGCACGATATCGACGACGCCGAGTTCATCCCGCCCGGCGATGTCGAGGCCGCCATCGCCGCGCAACGCTTCGCCACCATCGTCAAATCGCCCGGCGTCTCGCGCTACCGGCCGATCTTCCTCGTCGCGCGCGAAGCCGGCATCGCCGTCACCTCCAACCTCAATCTCTGGGGCGAGTACTATCGCGACGGCCGCACCGTCATCGCCATCACCGGCACCAAGGGCAAGTCGACCACCGCGACCCTGACCCATCTGATGCTCACCTCCGCCGGCCTCGACGCCGGCCTCGCCGGCAATGTCGGCCTCGCCCCGCTCGAAATCGCCGACAAGCACCAGCATCGTCGTCTTCGAGCTCTCGAGCTACCAGACCGCCGACATGGCGTTCTCGCCCGATATCGCGGCGATCACCAACCTCACCCCCGAGCACACCGACTGGCACCGCGACGTCGACGCGCTACTATGCCGACAAGCTCAACCTCATCGACCGCGACGCGCCCTTCCCGGTCGGGCCTCGGCCCGCAGGCGCAGACCAACCCGCTGGTCCTCGCGGCGCTGCGCGACACGCGCCGCATGCTGCCACCGCTCGCCCCCTTCATCGACGATCGGCATCATCTCGGCGGTGAAACGCTCGCGCCTCAAGGGCGCGCACAATCTCGACAATGCCCGGCTCGCCGCCCAGCTCGCGCTCGCCGCCGGCGCCGGGCTCGACGGCATCGTCAAGGGCATCGCCGCCTTCGTGCCCCTGCCGCATCGGCTCGAGGAGCATCAGATCGGCGGCCTGATCTTCGTCGACGACTCGATCTCGACCACGCCCGAGGCCACCAAGGCGGCGCTCGCCGCCTATGAGGGCAAGCGCATCGCGCTGATCGCCGGCGGCCACGAGCGCCAGCAGGACTACCGCGAGCTCGCGACGCTGCTTGGTCACGCGCGGAGTCACCCTGCTGGTCACCCTGCCCGTCACCGGCGACCGGCTCGCCACCGCCGCAGCCGCCTCCGCGCCCGGCATCGAGTCGTCGAATCCGCGACCCTGCAGCGCCGCGATCGAAGCCCTCGTCCGCGCGCCGCGACAAGCTTCGATACGGTCATCCTTTCGCCTGGCGCCCCGAGCTACGGCCAGCTCGAACGGCCGGGCGTCGCCTTTTCGAATTTCGAAGAGCGCGGCCGGGCCTTCGTGCAGATCGCCGAGGCGCTGTTCCGCTAGCTCTTGGGCGGCGGTTGCTCCCGTCCGCCTGCGCCGCGTGCCGTCTCGAGCCGCGCATCGAGCGGCTTCAGCAACACCAGGATGACCAGCGCCAGAACGGCGACGAAGAGGCCGATGGCGTAAAAGCCGAGCCCTGCGCACATGCCCAGCGCGCCCGCGAGCCACATGCCCGCGGCGGTCGTCAGACCGTGCGGACCGCCCGAGCCGCGAAAGATCACTCCCGCGCCGAGGAAGGCGATCCCGGCCGTCACCGCCTCGACCGAGTGCACCGGATCCGACCGGCCATTCGTCATGACTTCTGGCAGATGAAAGATTTCAAGCGTGATGACGGTGTAAAGCCCCGCGGCCAAGCGCGATGAGGATGTGCGTTCTCAGCCCGGCAGAATGCAGCGACAACTGCCGCTCGAGTCCGATGATGGCTCCGAAAATGACCGATACGCCAAGCCGCGCCACGATCGTCGGCAACTGCCAGAACGTGTCCGCCATCCCCAATTCGCGCAGCAAATCCATCGGCTCGCCCCCTGCACGCGAGCATAGCACCTGCCCTGTGCCGCCGCCAAAGGAGGCGGACGAACTAGGTAGCGGTAACCGGCGTTGTCGCGAAGAACGCGAGATAAATCGCCGCGAAGACCGCGATGACAACCAGGGTCGAAATGATCAGCACCCAGAAATTGTCGAGGGTGCGGCTCGCCTGGCGAACTTCGGTCGTCGATTTGTGGGGATCATAGGTCTGCATGCGGACCTCCAGCTAGTCGAGGCGCAACGCCCTCATGGGCCGATGGTTCCACCCTTGACCCAAGAGGCGTGCCGGGCAATCTGGCAAAATCGAAAGCGAGCAGCGATGCGGCAGACATCTCGATCCGGCACGACGGCATGAGTCTCGCGAGCCTGTTTCTGGCGCGGGCCGCCAAACTGCCGCGGCGGCTGTATCGCGCTCGGGCGAACCGCAACGTTCGTGTCCGCATGCGCGACGGCGTCATGCTCGAAACCATCGTCTTCGAGCCACGCCGCGCCGGCCGCTATCCGACGCTGCTCACCCGCCTGCCCTATGGCACGCGCGCCTTTCAGGCCGCGGGCGAGGTCTACGCCGAGCGCGGCTACAATGTGGTCGTGCAGGCGTGCCGCGGCACCGAGCGCCTCGGAAGGCCAGTTCGATCCTTTGACGCACGAGCGTGACGATGGCCTCGACACCCTGACCTGGATCAAGGCGCAGCCCTGGTTCGATGGCCGTCTCGGCACCTTCGGCGCGAGCTATCTAGGCTACGCGCAATGGGCCATCAGCGACGCGCTGCCCAAGCAATCGGCGATGTCCGTCAAGATTTCGAGCGCCGAGTTCAAGAGCGTGGTCTTCCCGGGCGGCGCGTTCCACCTCGGGCTCTGGCTCGGCTGGCTGCAGATCATCGAGCTGCTGCGCCGGCCGCCCTTCATGTTTGGCCGCCGCATTTCGCCGCGGTCTCATCGAACAGCGCACGCTCAAAGCCTCGATGCAGTTGCCGCTGAACGATGCCGATCGGCGCACCGTCGGACACGACGTGCCGTTCTGGAAGCACTGGGTCAACACGCGCAATCGGCAACGACCCGTTCTGGGAGCCGCTCGACCATACCCATCGTCTGGGCGCACGCACGCCGCCGACCAGTTTCGTGTCCGGCTGGTACGACTTCATGCTCGACCAGCTGCTGCGCGACTACGAGACGCTCGTGGATAGCCGGCGGCAAGCCGCGGCTCACCATCGGGCCATGGTGGCACGTGAGCCCGGAACTGCAGTTGCTCGGCATGACGCGATACGCTCACCTGGATGAATGCCAAGCTGCGCGACGATCCATCGGGGCTGCGCGACAAAGCCCGTGCGGCTGTTCGTGATCGGGCGCCGACGAGTGGCACGACTTCGACGCCTACCCGCCATCGACCCCGACCATCGAAATCTGGCACCTGCAGCCCGACAAGGCGATAGCCCATCATCCGGCCGGCGGCGACGCCCGCCCGATCACTATCCTCTACGATCCGGCCGACCCGACGCCCAATCTGGGGGGCGCGATCTTTGCCTTCGCCGGCGCCGGACCCCGTCGATCAGGCCGCCGCTCGAAGCGCGGAATGATGTTCTGGTCTATACCTCTGAGCCGCTCGCCGCGCCGCTCACCATCATCGGCAACGTACGCGCCGTCATCTACGTGCGCGCCAGCCTGCCGCACGCCGATCTCTTCGTGAGGCTCTGCGACGTCGACGACACCGGCCGCTCGATCAACATCTGCGACGGCATCATCCGCAAACCTCGCGCGATCCGAGGCCGGCACCTGGCGGCTCAACTTCAAGCTCCACGCCACCGCGCATCGGTTCGACGCGGGACACCGGCTCCGCCTGCTCGTCGCCGGCGGCGCGCATCCGCGCTTCGCCCGCAACACCGGCACCGACGAGCCGCTCGGCACCGCCACGACGCTGCGCACCGTCGACTTCGAGATTTTCCACGATCCCGAGCATCCGAGCGCAATTCACCTGCCCGTTTACGCCGAGGCGCAGCCCCGGTAACCGGCCGTCCCGGACCAGTGCCAATTCAGACGGTCCGCACCTCGCCCTGCGACTTCACCCGCTCCCGCGCCGCGTGCAGCAGCGGCTCCGTGTAGCCCGACGGCTGCGCCGCGCCTTCGAGCGCCAGATCGAGCGCGGCGTTGAACGCGATCGAACCGAAATTGCCGCTCATTGGAATATAGTTCGGATCGCCGAGATTCTGCCGATCGACCACCGCCGCCATGCGCTCGAATGTCGTCCGCACCTCGTCCCGGCTGACTACCCCGTGCCGCAGCCAGTTGGCGATCGCCTGCGAGGAAATGCGGCAGGTCGCGCGATCCTCCATCAGCCCGACATTATGGATGTCGGGCACCTTCGAGCAGCCCACGCCCTCGTCCACCCAGCGCACCACGTAGCCCAGAATGCCCTGCGCGTTGTTCTCGAGCTCCGCCATGACTGCCGCTTTGTCGAGCGAGCCGACGTCCAGCACCGGCATCGAGAACAACGCATCGAGCCCCGGCGTCGGCTGGTTGTGCCGCCGCCGCTGCGCCGCAAACACATCGACCTGATGGTAGTGCAGCGCATGCAGCGTCGCCGCTGTCGGCGACGGCACCCACGCGGTATTCGCGCCCGCGTTGGGATGCACCGCCTTGCTCGCGAGCATCGCCGCCATGTCGTCGGGCCTTGCCCACATGCCCTTGCCGATCTGCGCCTTGCCCGCTGAAGCCCGCAGACGAGACCGATCAGCACATTTCGGTCCTCATAGGCCTGGATCCAGCGCTCGGACTTGACCTCGTCCTTGCGCAGCACCGGCCCGGCCTCCATCGAGGTGTGGATTTCGTCACCGGTGCGATCGAGGAACCCGGTGTTGATGAAGAACACCCGCCTGCGCGCCTCATAGATGCAGGCCTTGAGGTTCGCCGAGGTCCGCCGCTCCTCGTCCATGATACCGATCTTGATGGCGTTTGGCTCGAGGCCGAGCATCGCTTCCACCGCGCCGAAAATTTCGCACGCGAAGGCGACCTCCGCCGGCCCGTGCATCTTGGGCTTGACCACGTAAATCGCGCCCGTGCGCGAATTGCCGCCCGCATCGTGCATCGCGCAGAGCGCCGTCACCGCCGCGTCGAGCAGTCCCTCGCCGATCGGCTGGCCCTCCCTGTCGAGCACGGCGCGCGTCGTCATCAGGTGCCCGACATTGCGCACCAGCAGCAACGCCCGCCCCTTGAGCGTCAGCTCGCCGCCTCCGGGCGCCGTGTAGGTCCGGTCAGGATTGAGCCGGCGGGTCATCATCTTCCCGCCCTTCTCAAAACTGTCCTCGAGCGTGCCGGTCATCAGCCCGAGCCAGTTGCGATAGACCCCGACCTTGTCCTCCGCATCGACGGCAGCAACGGAGTCCTCGCAGTCCTCGATCGTCGTCAACGCACTCTCGATGACAATGTCGCTGAGCCCCGTCGCCTGCATCCTGCCGATGGGGTGACTGCGATCGATGTGGAGTTCGACGTGGAGCCCATGATGCGCGAGGAGGATCGCGCCCTCGGCGTAGCCCGCGAATTGGCTGGGGTCGCGCAGCGCCACGCCCTCATCGCCGATGTCGATCATCAACACCCCGAAATGCGCGGTGTAGGCGGTCACGTCGGCGTGGCTGCCCTTGGTCAGCGGGAACGTCTCGTCCAGAAACTTCGCGCCATAGGCGATCACCGCCGCTCCCCGCGCCGCATTGTAGCCCTTGCCCGGCGCCAGCGCGCCGTCGCGCGGGATCGCGTCGGTGCCGTAGAGCGCATCGTAAAGCGACCCCCAGCGCGCATTGGCGGCATTGAGCGCATAGCGCGCGTTCGACACCGGCACGACGAGTTGCGGCCCGCAGATGCGTCGAAATCTCGGGATCGAGCCCGCTCGTCTCGATCTGGAAATCCGCCCGGCTCCGGCACCAGGTAGCGGATCTCCCGGAGGAAGGCCTGATAGCCCAGCGGATCGCTCGCCACCGGGCCGTTCCTGCGATGCCACTCATCGATCTGCGCCTGCAGCGTGTCGCGGATCGCCAGCAGTTCGCGATTGCGCGGCATGAAGCTCTCGACCAGCCCGGCGAGGCCGGCCAGTAGCGCCTCGGCGTCAACCCCCGTCCCCGGCAGCGCCTCGTCCTCGATGAAGTCGCACCAGCTGCGGATCGACCTTGAGGCCGGACGTTCGAGATACTTGCATCGAACTCACGCCTTGGCCATCCTACCGCCCTCGGCACCTTCTCCCCAGGGGAGAAGGCAGAGAGCACCGGGCTCATTCTCCCGCGGAGATCGCCGACTGGGTACATGATCGCTCACTCGCGACGCCAACCCGCTCTTCATCGGCTTGCCCATCACATAGGTCTCCACCACCGCCCGGTCATCGCCGCACGTCTGCAGCAGGAACAGCTCACTGGCCAGCGACTCGACCGTCTCCATCCTGAGCGCCATCTGCGGCGTCGCCCGCGCATTGAGCACGACGAGATCAGCGTCTCGTCCGGGCGCGAGCGAGCCGATCCGATCGTCGAGTGACAGCGCCCGCGCATTGCCCAGCGTCACCATGTAGAACGCGCTCAGCGGATCGAGCCGCTGCTCTTGCAGCTGCAGCACCTTGTAGCCCTCATCGAGCGTTTGCAGCAGCGAGTAGCTCGTGCCTCCGCCAACATCGGTCGCGATGCCCATCCGAACCCCGGCCTTCGCCAGCCGGTCTCGGTCGAACAGCCCCGACCCGATGAAGAGGTTGCTCGTCGGGCACCACACCGCCACGCTCTGCGTCGCCGCCAGCACCTCGACCTCCCGGTCCGTCAGATGAATGCAGTGGCCGAGCAGCGTCTTCGGTCCCAGCAGATGATACCGTTCGTATATGCCCAGATAGTCCGGCAGGTTCGGATAAAGCTCCTTGGCCAACGCGATCTCGCCGACATTCTCGTCGACATGCGTCTGGATGTGCAGGTCCGGGAATTCCCGCGCCAGCGCCTCAGCCATCTCCAGTTGCGCCGGCGACGACGTGATCGCAAACCGCGGGCTGATGACGTACTGCCCGCGGCCCTTGCCGTGCCAACGCGCGATTCCCGCCTTGGTCTCGTCGTAGCCGCGCTGCGGCGTGTCGCACAGCGCCGCCGGTGCTTTGCGGTCCATCATCACCTTGCCGCCGAGCATCAGCATATTGCGCTCGAGCGCCGCCCCGAAGAACGCATCGGCCGATTGCGGGTGCACCGAGCAATAGGCCGATGCGGTCGTCGTGCCGTTGCGGATCAGCTCGTCGAAAAAGTGCGAGGCGATGCGCTCGGCGTGCGCCGGATCGCCGAACTTCTGTTCCTCGACGAAGGTGTAGGTATTGAGCCACTCCATGAGGTTCGCGGCGTAGGAGCCGATCACCTGCATCTGCGGCATGTGGATGTGCGGGTCGATGAAGCCCCGGCAGGATCAGGTTCGGCCGGTGGTCGATCACCTGGTGATGCGCCGCCGCCTCCGGCCGGAACGCCCCGATCATGATGATCTTGCCGTCAGGCCCGATCACCACCGCGCCGTCCTCGATATAGCGATAGCTCGCCCCATCATCGAGGCCCTTGGGCGCATCGAGGAACGTCAGCACCCGCCCGCGCAGCACAGTGACGCCAGCCGGATCGTGGCTCACGAGCCTCTAGCCTCGCGGAACCACTGCACGATCAGCGCCCGCTCTTCCGGTGTGATCTCGCTGACATTGCCCGGCGGCATCGCGCTCGAATATCCCGCTTCCATCGCGATCTGCTCGGCATGCTGCGCGATGCCCGCATCGCTGTCGAGCCGCACATCCTTAGGCGCCTCGTTGACGCCGGGATAGCCCGGCACGGCGGAATGGCATTCCACGCACCGCGTCTCGATCACCTGCTTGACCGCGACAAAGTGCGGCGCGCTGAGGAACGCCTGCGTCTCGCCGCTCACCACCGGTGGCACGTCGCCCTCCGGCTTCCCCGCCGAACTCAGCCAGGCGATGACGAGGAAAATCACCACCGCCAGCCCCCAGGTCCAGTGCGGATTGCCCTTCTTCGCGTGCCGTGTGTTGAACCAGTGCCGGATCAGCGCGCCCTCGAGGAAGATCAGCGACGCGATCAGCCAGTTCCACCGCGTCGCGAAGGCCAGCGGGTAGTGGCTCGACAGCATGAAGAAGATCACCGGCAGCGTCAGGTAGTTGTTGTGGAGCGACCGCTGCTTCGCGATCTTGCCGTACTTCGCATCAGGCACGCGCCCCGCTTTGAGGTCCGCCACCACGATCTTCTGGTTGGGGATGATGATCATCGCAACGTTCGCCGCCATGATCGTCGCGGTGAACACGCCCATGTGCAGCATCGCCGCGCGGCCGGAGAACACCAGCGTGTAGCCATAGGCAGCAGCGGTCAGCACCGCGAACAGCGCGACCATCAGCCCGCCGGTCGAATTGCCGATCGGCGACCTGCAGAGCCCGTCATAGACGTACCAGCCGACGACGATCGAGCCGAGCGAGATGAGGATCCCCGCCCAGTCGGGCACGTCGAGCACATGGCGATCGATGAGAAAGAGGTCGGCCCCGAAATAATAGACGATCACCAGCATCACGAAGCCGGAGATCCAGGTGAAATAGCTCTCCCATTTGAACCAGGTCAGGTGCTCTGGGAGGAAGTCCGGCGCCACCAGATATTTCTGGATGTGGTAGAAGCCGCCGCCATGCACCTGCCATTCCTCGCCATGCGCGAGCGGCGGCAGGCTCGGCGTCCTGCGCAGCCCCAGGTCGAGCGCGATAAAGTAGAACGACGATCCGATCCAGGCAATGCCCGCTATGACATGCGTCCAGCGCACGGCAAAGCTCAGCCACTCCCACAGGATCGCGCTATCGGGCATTGGTCCTTTGGTCCCTCGTTTGTGGCCCCACCCTCATCCGCTTCGCCAACTTCTCCCATCAAGGGAGAAGCCCACCTCACCGGCGTCGCGGCTCCATTGCCTTCTCCCCTCGCGGGAGAAGGTGCCCGAAGGGCGGATGAGGGGGAGGCCACTTGCGCAGAGGAGGCGGACTTGCGCCCGCCTCCCTTAAATCTCAAGCCCTGCTCTTACGACGGCAGCGTGCCTTCGACGCCCTCGACCAGCCAGTTGATGCCGAGGATGTCGCCGTAGCTCAGCTTCGAGCCGGCCGGCACCTTCACGTTGCCCTGCTGGTCCTTGATCGGTCCTTCGAACACGTCGTAGCTGCCGTCCGTCCAGCCCTGGATGACCTTGGTCGCATCGGCGGCGACGTCGGCCGGCAGGTTCGGATTGAGCGGCGCCATCGACACGCGGCCCTCCTTGATCCCCTCGTAAACGTCCTCTTCCTTGTAGCTGCCGTCGAGCATCGCCTGCGCCCGGCGGAGATAGTACGGCCCCCAGTTGCAGACCGTCGAGGTCTTGACCATGTTCGGCGCATACTGGCTCTGGTCGTTGTCCTGGCCGAAGGTCACGATCCCCTTGCTCTCGCAAAGCTGCACCGCGGCCGGGCTGTCGGTGTGCTGCGTCATCACGTCGACGCCCGCATCGGCGAGGGCACGCGCTGCGTCACCCTCCTTGGCCGGGTCGTACCAGGTGTTGATCCACACCACCTTGGTGGTGAAGTTCGGGTTGATCCGGCGCGCCGACAGCGTGAAGGCGTTGATGCCCGCGATCACTTCCGGCACCGGGAACGTGCCGAGATAGCCGCCCACGCCCTTCTTGCTGAGATGCCCCGCGATCGTGCCGCACACCGCGCGGCCCTCGTGGAAGCGCCCGTTGTAGTTGCAGTGGTTCGGCAGGTCCTTGAACCCGGTGCAGGTCTCGAACTTCACGTCCGGGAACTGCGGGGCCACCTGCAGCGCCGGCTCCATGAAGCCGAACGAGGTCGCAAAGATCAGCTTGTTGCCCTGGTTGGCGAGGTCGCTCAGCGGGTTCACCGCATCGGGCGACTCCGGGACGTTCTCGACATAGGTGGTCACCACCTTGCCGGCGAGCGCCTTTTCCATCTCCAGCCGGCCGCGGTCGTGCGCCGTCGACCAGCCCTGGTCGTCGTGCGGTCCCACATAGATGAAGCCAATCTTCAGCGGATCGGCCGCGAATGCCCGATTGGCCACCAGTGGCAGGGTCGCGGCGGCGCCTGCTCCGGCAATGAATCCACGACGATTGATATTGAACATGACGTGCTCCTGTTGATGTTCGTTTTCGTTGCTAACCTGACGCGACGAACGGCTTGCCGAGGCACGCGGGTGCGTTACCCCCACCCGCTTTGCTTGCAGAAATGATCGCCAAGACGACGATCGTCGCGACATAGGGAAGTGCCGCCCACGCCTCGGACGGCAGGATGTAAGTGAAGATTGAGCCTGAGGCCTTGGCGTAGAGCTCGAGCGTCCCGAGCAGGCCAAAGAGATACGCGCCCGCGAGCAACCGCAGTGGCCGCCAGCCTGAAAACACCACCAGCGCAATGGCGATCCAGCCGCGTCCGCCGGTCAGCCCCTCCGCCCAGAGCGGCGTCAGCACCAGCGGAAAGGCCGCCCCGCCGATCCCCGCCATCGCACCACCGAATGCGACCGCGCCATAGCGCACCCCGATTACCGAATAGCCGATCGAGTGCGCACTGAGATCGTTCTCCCCCACCGCCCTGAGGATCAGTCCCGGCCGGGTTCGGTTGAGGAACCACCAGACCACCCCGATCATGATCAGCGAGAAATAGACCAGCGGCGAATAGGAAAAGATCACCCGACCGAAGCGGTCGTTCGCCAGCCAGTCCGGAAAGATCGTCGTGAACGCCTTGATGCCGTGGCCGGTAAACGGCTTGCCCATCAGCGTCGACAGGCCGGTACCGAAGATCGTCAGCGCCAGCCCCGTCGCCACCTGGTTCGATGCGAGCGACAGCACCAGCACGGCAAACACCATCGAGACGGCAGCGCCCGCTGCACCGGCCGCGACGACTGCCAGCCACGGATCGCCGGTGATATCGACGGTCGCAAATCCCGCGATCGCCCCAACCAGCATCATGCCCTCGACGCCGAGGTTCAGAACGCCGCTCTTTTCGGTGACCAGCTCGCCGAGCCCGGCCAGGAGGATCGGCGTCGACGCGCCGACGACGGTCAGGAACATCGCGATGATGTAGTCGATGCTCATTCCGCCGGACTCCTGATGGCCGCCGCCGCGGGCACCGGTGCGCTGGAGACCAGCCGCACCCGGTAGCGGATCAGGATGTCGCTCGCGAGCAGGAAGAACAGCATCAGCGCCTGGAAAATGCCCTTGCTCGCGTTGGGCATCTGCATCGCGGTCTGCGCCAGGTCGCCACCGACATAGGTGATCGCCATCACGATACCCGCGACAATGACACCGAGCGGATTGAGCCGGCCAAGGAACGCCACGATGATCGCGGTGAAGCCGTAGTTCTGCGGAAAGCCGAGCGCCATCTGATGGAACGGGCCGGCCACCTCGAAGATGCCGGCGAGACCCGCCAGCGCGCCCGACAAGAGGAACACCAGCCATACCGTCCGCTTCTGGGAGAACCCGCCGTGTCGCGCCGCATTCGGCGCCGAGCCGACGACGCGAACTTGGAAGCCAAACAGCGAGCGCGACATCAGGAACCAGATGACGACGGCGATGATCAGCGTCAGCAGGACGCCCAGATGGATCGGCGTATGCGGAATGAGGATCGGCAGCATCTGGTCCGGCTGGACGATCGGCGTCTGCGGGAACGAGAACCCGGTCGGGTCCTTCCACGGCCCGGTCACCATGTGGTTCATCAGGTGGATGGCCACGTAGGTGAGCATCAGGCTCGACAACGTCTCGTTGACGTTGAACTGCGTCCTGAGCAGCGCCGGAATCGCGCCCCATACCGCGCCCCCAATAATCCCCGCGAGGATCATCGACGGCAGAATCCAAAGCCCGGTCATGTGCTGCGTCAGGAGCCCGATACCGGTTCCTGCTAGCGCCCCGACGACATATTGGCCCTCCGCCCCGATGTTCCAGATCGCGGCCCGGTTGCCGACCGCGAGTCCCACGCCGATCAGAATCAGCGGCGAGGCCTTGATCGCGATGGCGCCCCATTTGTAGCTGAGCGCCAGGGGCGCGATGAACACCTGGTACACCGCGCCAAGCCCGTTGTAGCCGAGCACCGAAAAGATGATCGTGCCAACCACCATGGTCAGCACCACGGCGCCCACCGGCGTCGCGTAGAGCATGAGGCGGCTCGGCTCCGCGCGCTTTTCGAACTTAAGCCGCACTGATCGCCTCCGCGCCCAGCCGCGGCGGCTCGCTTGGCAGAGGCGGCTGAACCCCCTCGCCGTGGATGCCGCCCATCAGCAGGCCGATCTCATTGATGTCGGCGTCGCTCACCTGCATCGCCCGGCTGAGCCTGCCGCCGTTGATCACGGCGAGCGTGTCGCAAAGCTCGAGCAATTCGTCGAGATCCTGGCTGATCACCACGATGGCCGACCCGGTTGCCGCAAGGTCGACCAGCGCCTGTCGGATCGCCGCCGCCGCCCCGGCGTCAACGCCCCAGGTCGGCTGGTTCACGACCAGCACCCCCGGCCGCTGCAAAATCTCGCGGCCCATGATGAATTTCTGCAGATTGCCGCCCGAAAGCGATCCCGCCATCGCCTCCGTGCCGGTCGCCTTCACCGCAAAAGCGGAGATGACCTCACCCGTATATTTGCGGGCGGCCCGCGGCCGGATGATCCCCGAAATCGCGAGCTTCAGCCGGTCGCGCCCGGTGAGCACCGAGTTGTCCGACAGCGTGAAGTCCGGCACGGCGGCGTGGCCGTTGCGCTCCTCGGGAACGCTGGCGAGGCCGCGCAGCCGCCGCGCTTTCGCATCGAGCCCGCCCATCCCCGCCCCATCGATGCGGATCGCCTCGACATCGGTCGTCGTCGCCTCGCCGCTCAGCGCGAGCAGCAGGGCATTCTGCCCATTCCCCGCAACACCGGCGACCCCGAAAATCTCGCCCGCATGCACCTTGAAACTGACGTCCTTGATGGCGACGCCGAAATGCCCGACGCCCTGCATCGAGAGCTCCGTCACCACCAGCTTCTCGGCGCCGAAGCTTTTGGCCGCCGGCTTCTGGATGTCCTTGAGATTGCCGCCGATCATCTTCTCGGCCATTGAGCGCGACGTCTCGACCCGCGGGTCGCACGTGTCGACCAGCCGCCCGCCGCGCAGGATCGTCGCCGTCCCGCACAGCGCTTTGATCTCGTGCAGCTTGTGCGAGATGTAGAGGATCGAGCAGCCTTCCTTGGCGAGCTGTCGCAGCACCACGAACAGCTGCTCCACTTCCTGCGGCGTCAGCACCGAAGTCGGCTCGTCCATGATCAAGAGCGTCGGGTTGAGCAGCAGCGCTCGGACGATCTCGATGCGCTGGCGCTCGCCCACCGAAAGGTCCGAAACGATCCGGCGTGGATCGAGCTTCAGCCCATATTGCTCCATTACCTGCCGGATGCGACCCTCGAGCTCGCGCTGCGGAATCTTGCTGTCCATGCCGAGCGCGATGTTCTCCAGCACGGTCAGCGCCTCGAACAGCGAGAAATGCTGGAACACCATTCCGATACCGAGCTTGCGGGCCGCCTTGGGATTGTTGATCTGCACCCGCTCGCCGTTCCAGAAAATCTCGCCGGCATCGGGCTGCATGATGCCGTAGATCATCTTCACCAGCGTCGATTTGCCCGCGCCGTTTTCACCGAGCAGCGCGTGGATTTCGCCGGCGCTGACGTCGAAAGACACGTTGTCGTTGGCGAGGACGCCAGGAAAGCTCTTGCTGATGCCGCGAAGGCTGAGGCGCGGCGAGGTGTCAGTCAACAGCGGCTCCCAAAGCCTTGGAGTCCGGCGCACCCATCGAAACTTCCCGCCGACCAATGTGGACCATAATTTCAGCCGCCGCCAGCGCCGCAATCACTTCCGGTCGCTTATCCACGAGCCCGAGCGCGCCGATCGGCAGGACAAGGCGTCGCAGCGCCTCACGGCCGCCGGCCGCCTCGTTGAGATACCAGCTCGAAAACTTCGCGCGCTTGGTCCGGCTGCCGACCATGCCGACATAGGGCGCGTCGCCCCGCCTGAGCGCTTCGGCCGCGATCAGGAAATCGAGCGCGTGGTCGTGCGTCAGGATGACATAGCTGCTGCCCTCCGGCGCCGCCCGCACCACCGCCTCCGGCATCGGATGCGCAACCGCCTCGGCTCCCACGGGAACATCCACCAGCTCCTCGGGCCGCGTGTCGACGACGTGGAGGTTGAGCGGCAGCGCCACCAGCGCCCGCGCCAGCGCCTTGCCCACATGTCCCGAGCCAAAGAGATAGACGTGCGGCAGCTGCGCCTGCTCGTCGTTGAGCCGGGCCCGCAGCGCCTCGCGCCGTTCCGCCGTCAGCCGCTTCAGCGACACCTCGACCCGTCCCCCGCAGCACTGGCCGATCTCCGGCCCCAGCGGAATATCGAGCCCGTCGGGCTCCTCGTCGTCCCGCAGCGCCTGCCGCGCCCGCGCGATCACCATGTACTCGAGCGCACCGCCGCCGATCGTGCCGACCTGAGCGTCGGGCCCGATCAACATGAACGCCCCCTCGTCCCGCGGCGACGACCCACGCACACGCGCCAGCTCGGCGACGATGGCGATCGGGCAAGCGCGGAAGAACGCCTGCAGCTCAGAAGCCCGCATCTTCGCCTCCGCTCCAGGCACTGCACTCTCGCCTCCCTCCCCCCTTGCGGGGGAGGGGTCGGGGATGGGGGGCCAGGGCCACCGGCGCCAGTGAATGCTCAAGCATTGCCCCTCTCCCGCTTCATCCGCTCGACGCCCATCAGCACGCGCTCGGGCGTCACCGGCATGTCGAGATTGGGGTGAACCTTGTAGTCGGCGACCGACGCCACCGCCATCGACAGCGCCTCGACGACCGAATACGCCAGGCATAGCGGCGGCTCGCCCACCGCCTTCGATCGCCCGATCGACGGCTCCTTGTTGACCGACCATTCCGCGAGCTTCACGTTGAACACCGGCGGCACGTCGGACGCGAGCGGGATCTTGTAGGTCGAGGGCGCGTGCGTGCGCAGCTGGCCTGTCTCGTCCCACCACAGCTCCTCGGTCGTGAGCCATCCCATCCCCTGGATGAAGCCGCCCTCGACCTGCCCGAGATCGATCGCCGGATTGAGCGAGTGCCCCACGTCCTCGAGCACGTCGGCGCGGTCCACCTGATACTCGCCGGTGAGCGTATCGATCGTCACCTCGGCCGCCGCCGCCCCGTAGGCAAAGTAGTAGAACGGATGTCCACGGCCGGTCGCCCGGTCCCAGTGGATTTTCGGCGTCGAGTAGAACCCCGTCGCGCTTAGCTGCACCCGGTTCATCCAGCACGATGTCGCGAGCTCGCCGAACGGCACGAACTGCTGCCCCGCGCGAATGCCGCCGAACTCCCACCGCACATCGCCTGGCTCGACCTCGTAGATGCGCGCCGCATGCGCCGCCATCCGCGCCTTGATCTGGTTGGCGCCATCGAGCGCCGCCATGCCGTTGAGGTCGGTGCCCGACGACGCAGCCGTCGCGGACGTGTTCGGCACCTTGCCGGTATTGCTCGCGGTGATCTTGACGTCGCCGACCGGCACGCCGAACGCCTCGGCTACCACTTGCGCCACCTTGATGTGGAGCCCCTGCCCCATCTCCGTGCCGCCGTGGCTCAGATGGATCGAGCCGTCGCGATAGACATGCACCAGCGCGCCCGCCTGGTTGTGCCAGGTCGCCGTGAACGAAATCCCGAACTTCACCGGCGACAGCGCGATGCCCTTCTTGAGCACGCGGCTGGTCGTGTTGAACTCGAGGATCGCCTTGCGCCGCGCCTGATAGTCGGAATCGGTCTCCACCTGCTCCACCACCCGGGCGATGATGTTGTCCTCGACCGTCTGGTGATACGGCGTGACGTTGCGATCGGTCGTCCCATAGAAATTGCGCTTCCGCACTTCGAGCGGATCGAGCCCGAGGTCATAGGCGATGTGCTCGATCCAGCGCTCGCCGCCGATCAGGCCCTGCGGCCCGCCGAAGCCGCGGAACGCCGTGTTGCTCACCGTATTGGTGAACAGCGGCAGCGAGTTCACCCGCACCGCCGGAAAATAATAGGCAGTTGTCGCAGTGGAACAGCGCTCTGTCGGTCACCGGTCCCGACAAATCGGCCGAATATCCGGCGCGCGCCGCGAACGTCGCCGCCACCGCCTCGATCCGCCCCTCGTCGTCATACCCGACATCGTAGCTCACCACGAAATCGTGGCGCTTGCCGGTGATCGAGAAATCGTCGTCGCGGTCGGGGCGGATCTTCACCGCCTTGCGGAACTTCGTCGCGGCAATCGCCGCCACCGCCGCAAACAGATTGCCCTGCGTCTCCTTGCCGCCGAACCCGCCGCCCATCCGCCGCATGTTGACCGTCACGGCCGCGTGCGGAATGCCGAGCACCTGCGCCACCATCACCTGGATTTCGGTCGGATGCTGCGACGAGGTCTGGATCAGCACCTCGTCGTCCTCGCCGGGAATGGCGAGCGCCACCTGGCTTTCGAGGTAGAAATGCTCCTGCCCGCCGATCGTCACCGTGCCCTTGGCGCGATGCGGCGACTTGGCGAGCCCCGCCTCCACATCGCCGCGCTCGAGCGTCAGCGGCTCGGTGACCAGCTTGCCCCCGGCCTTCAGCGAATCGCCCACGCTCGTGACATGCGGCAAATCGCGATACTCGATCCTTGCCAGCTTCGCGGCCCGTCGCGCCGTATCGCGATCCACCGCGATCACCGCAAAGATCGGCTGTCCCCAATAGACGACGCGACCCTCGGCGAACACTGGCTCATCGTGCTTGTGGACCGATGAAACGTCGTTCTCGGCCGGCACGTCGTCCGCCGTCAGCACCCCGACGACGCCGGGCGCCTTGCGCACCGCGTCGAGGTTCAGCGAAGCAATCTCGGCATGTGGCTTGCTGCTGAGCCCCAGATAGGCATGGAGCGTCCCCTCGGGCTCAGTCAGATCATCGACATACTCAGCACGGCCGGCAACCTGCTTGGCCGCAGAATCGTGGGGCGTCGACTCGTGCAGCCGGCCGAGCTTCGACTTCGGGGCAAGCACGTCCATCTTGTTCATGCCCGGCCCTCGTGGTGCCGCAGGTGCACTTCAGCCAGCGGCATCCCAGTAGGCCTCATGGTGAGCTTGTCGAACCACGAGGGCGTGGCACACGGGCGTCCCACTAAGCCACCGCCCTTTCCAGCCGCTCGTTCTGCCCCGTGGTTTCGAGCAAAAATCGCTGCAAGAGGTTCTGCGCCGCGAGCAGCCGATATTCCTTGCTCGCCCGCATGTCCGTCAGCGGCTGAAAATCTTCGGCGAAAGCCGGCAGCGCCGCCTCGATCGTCGCGGCGCTCCACGGCTTGCCGACCAGCGCATCCTCGACCGCCTTGGCGCGCTTCGGCGTCGCGGCCATGCCGCCAAAAGCCACACGCACCATGCCGACCTCGCGGTCGTCATTGATGAAGATGCGAAACGCGCCGCAGAGCGCCGAGATATCCTCGTCCCTGCGCTTGGTGATCTTGTAGCAGGCGAACTGCTCGCCGGCCGGCAGGTACGGGATCGTCACGCTCTCGACGAACTCGCCCGGCTGCCGGTCCTGCTTGCCGTAGGCGATGAAGTAGTCCTTGAGCTTCACCTCGCGCCGCGCGGCCCCCTTGCGCAGCGTGACGTGCGCACCGAGCGCGATCAGCGGCGGCGGCGTATCCCCGATCGGCGATCCATTGGCGATGTTGGCACCGATCGTGCCGGCGTTCCGCACTTGATCGCCCCCGATGCGGTCCCACAACTCGCCGAGCTGCGGGAAGTGTCGGACGATCAGCTCACGGGCCTGCGTGTAGGTGACCGCGGCACCCAGCGTCAACGCCCCTTCGCCCTCCTCGATGGAATGGAGTTCCGGAACGCCGCCGACATAGACCATCGGCCCGATATCGCGCATGAACTTCGTGACCCAGAGCCCGACATCCGTCGCCCCGCTCACCAGCGTCGCCGTCGGGTTCTCGGCGTAGATCGTCGCCAGCTCATCGACCGAGCCCGGCACGATCAGCCGGTCTTTGCCTTCGCCGATGTCCACCGTCTGGCCATCACGCAGCGCCTCGAGCCGCTTGATCATTTCGGTCCGATGAACAACCAGCGGATCGGCACTCACCTCGCCAAAATCCGACATCGCCTTGCCCGCATCGATGATCGGCCGATAGCCGGTGCAGCGGCAGAGATTGCCCTGCAGCGCCGTCTCGATCTGCCGCGCGCCCGGCCGCGGCGTCTGCATCCACAGCGCATAGAGCGACATCACGATACCCGGCGTGCAGAAGCCGCACTGGCTGCCGTGATAGTCGACCATCGCCTGCTGCACCGGATGCAGCGGCCCGCCCACCGGCGACAGATGCTCGATCGTCACCACATGAGCGCCATGCAGCATCCCAACAAAACAGATGCAGGCATTGATCGTCTCATACTTGAGTTCGCCGCCGCGCAGCCGGCCAACCAGCACCGTACAGGCCCCGCAGTCGCCCTCGGCGCAACCCTCTTTGCTGCCCCGCAGCCGCCTGGTCAGCCGCAGATAGTCAAGCAGCGTCTCGGTCGCCTTGATCGAGCTGATCTCGACGTCCTCGTCATTGAGGATGAAGCGGAGGCTGCTCACTCTGCCGACCTCGCAGTCAGGCCTTCTCCCCTCGCGGGAGAAGGTGCCCGAAGGGCGGATGAGGGGCGCGCCACCTGCACGGCATTCCAGATGGCATCGAGCACGCCCTGGCGGCGCAGTGTCAGGTCATTGTTCCAGAACCGCAGCACTCGATATCCGTCGTCGTGCAGCCATCGGTCTCGCAGAGCATCGTGAGTGCTCTCCGCATGCTGCGAACCATCGATCTCAACGACCAAGCTCGCCTCGAAAGAGACGAAATCGGCGATGTAGGGTCCCAACGGTACCTGCCGACGAAACTTGAATCGCGCGAAACGCCGATCGCGCAAAATGCCCCAGAGCTTCCGCTCGGCATCGGTCTGCCGATGGCGAAGCGTCTTGGCGAATGTCCTGGTACGCGTTGGGCTCCCAACATCGCGGTTTGGAGGCGTCCCCTCATCCGTCTCGGCCTTCGGCCGATCCGCCTTCTCCCGCAAGGGGAGAAGGCGACCCGACTGCGAAGCACCGAGCATGGCCATCAGCTCCCCCGATACGTCGAATAGCCAAACGGCGAGACCAGCAGCGGCACGTGATAGTGCCCCATTTCGCTCATCACAAACCGCAGCGGCACGAGGTCGAGGAATGGCGTCTCGAGGTCGACCCCGAGCCGCTCGAAATACTGCCCCACGTGAAAGATCAATTCATACGCGCCCAAATGGAACTCGTCGCCCGAGAGCAGCGGCTTGTCGGCGCGGCCGTCGGCGTTGGTATTACCGGTCAGGACGTGGTGGCTGTGGTCGCCGTGCAGCATCAGCAAATCGAACCGCATCCCGGAGGCCGGCTTGCCGTGTGCGGTGTCGAGGACATGGGTCGTCAGGCTGGGAACCGCCGACATTCCGGTTCCTTTCTTCTAGGGTCGAGCGACTATCAGAAATAATGTGTCACATTCCAAGGGGCAGGCACCAAGTTTTTTACCAAACGGTCCACTTTTGTGCGGCTTGCCGCGGCCCGCCCGTTTTGCGCAAACTCCTGGCGTCCCGGAGGCCTCGATGCGCTACCCCCGAAACATGCTCGGCTACGGCAAGAGCCCGCCCGATCCCAAATGGCCCGGTGGCGCCTTCGTCGCGGTGCAGATCGTCCTCAACTACGAAGAGGGCGGCGAGAACAATATCCTCCACGGCGACGCCGCCTCGGAAGCCTTCCTCTCCGACGTGATCGGCGCGGCACCCTGGCCCGGCCAGCGCCACGCCAACGTCGAGTCGATGTACGAATACGGTGCCCGTGCCGGCTTCTGGCGGCTCTGGCGCTACTTCACCGGCAATGCCATCCCGGTCACCGTCTATGGCGTTGCCACCGCCCTGATGCGCGCGCCGCAGCAGGTGCTCGCCATGCAGGACGCCGGCTGGGAAATCGCCAGCCACGGTCTCAAATGGGTCCAGCACAAGGACATGCCCGAGGCCGAGGAGCGCACCGCGATCGCCGAAGCGATCCGCCTCCACACCATCGCCACCGGCGAGCGCCCATATGGCTGGTACACCGGCCGCTCGTCGCTGCAGACCGTCGACCTCACCTCCGAGGAAGGTGGCTTCGAGTATATCTCCGATACCTACGATGACGACTTGCCCTATTGGCGCCCGCACAAGGGTCGCGCCCAGCTCGTCATCCCCTACACGCTTGCCGCCAACGACATGCGCTTCGTCACCGCGCCGGGCTTCGACACTGGCGAGGAGTACTTCCAGTTCCTGAAGGACTCCTTCGACGTCCTCTACGAGGAGGGCCGGCTCGGCACTCCCAAGATGATGTCGCTCGGGCTCCATTGCCGGCTGGTGGGCATGCCCGGCCGCTTCGCCGGCCTCAAGCGCTTCCTCGATTACGTCCGCTCAAAGGACAAGGTCTGGCTGGCCCGCCGTATCGACATTGCGCGGCACTGGGCCCAGCACCATCCGTACGTGGCCCCCGCACGCGTCCCCTCGCAGATGGACCGCACCGAATTCGTCGGCCATTTCGGCTCGATCTTCGAGCACTCGCCCTGGATCGCCGAGCGCGCCTTCGATGGCGAGCTCAGTCCGGCCAACGATACCGCGTCCGGCCTCCACTTCGCACTGCGCAACATCTTCCGCGCCGCCACCGAGCACGAGCGGATGAATGTGCTGAAGGCCCACCCCGATCTCGCCGGCAAGCTCGCCCAGGCCAAACGCCTGACCGATGCCTCGACCGCCGAGCAGGCCTCCGCCGGCCTCGACGCCCTCACCGACCACGAGCGCGCCAAGTTCGAGGAGCTGAACGCCGCCTACATGGCCAAGTTCGGCTTCCCCTTCATCATCGCGGTCCGCGAAAACACCAAGCCGATGATCCTGAGCGCCATGCACACCCGCCTCGGCAACGACAAGCACAGCGAGTTTCGCGCCGCCTGCGGCCAGGTCGAGCGCATCGCACTGCTACGCCTGCGCGCGATACTTCCAGAACTGTGAAGTGAGCCGAGACTAGGCCGCAGGCGGCAGCGCCTCGTCCTCGCGCTCTTCGCCGTCTTCCCAGGCGATGGACGTGTCGCCCTCTTCCGTCTCGGCGAAGCGGTCGGCAAGCCATTCCATGATCATCCGGAGCGTATCGTGGCGCTCGATGAACTCGACGATGGGGCCGTGCTGGACCGCGGGCATGCTCATGCGGGCAGCATGCGCCGAAAATGGTAAACGTCTGACAAACACCGCCATTCGCTGGCGCCCATCGCCGAAGTCATCCTCGGCCTCAAGCGACCAGGTTGATGACCGCGCGCATCATCTCGTCGCCGACGCCGATCACGGCGACCGAGCTGTAGAACTGGTATTTCGCCTGGGCGAGAGACACCAGTTCGGCCGGCACGTCCACGCTGGGCGTCGCGACATCCGTCGGGGCGGCCGATTGATGGGCGGTGTAACCCACGCCACCCGGCTGGCCGTCGCGGCCCAGATCATAGGTCACCACACTCACCGTCTGGAACGCCGCATCCGCCGGCTGCACGTTGGGGCCTGCGACACGGCCGTTGCTTCCCGCGTGCACGATGTTGGCCGCCGCGGCGCTGGCGAGCGCCTCAGCCGCCCGCAGACCCGAAATGCCGATCGAGGTGATGGAGCTCATGCCCCATCCTCGCTCTCGCGCGCGAGCCAAGTGCTAACCGGCAGGCCGCGATTTGACGCGCATTTGGCTCAAGCTTCGCGCCATCGGGCGCGGCGTCGACCTCTCGAGCATCCGCGGGCAGATTGCCACTCGCCCCCTGTGCGGATCGGCGCATCTGTTCTAAAGACGGGGATCGCCAACCACGCGTCGCTCCCGATGGCCGCCACGACTTACGCCAGCCCGCCCTCCGGCCTGCCGCCGCAGACCGCATTACATACCGGTCGGGCGATCTTCACTGAGGCCTATGCGCTGATCCCGCGCGGCGTGATGCGCGACATCGTCACCAGCTATCTGCCGCACTGGAACGACGCTCGCGCCTGGATCCTCGCGCGCCCGCTGACCGGCTTCTCCGAGACCTTCTCGCAATATGTGGTTGAGGTGTTTCCCGGCGGCGGCAGCACCCAGCCCGAGCCCGACGCAGGTGCCGAGGGCGTGCTGTTCGTGGTCTCCGGCCAGGCCAGCCTGAGCGTCGATGGCAAGTCTCACGCCCTGCGTCCCGGCGGCTATGCTTATCTGCCCGCCGGCTGCCGCTGGAAGTTCCTCAACAAGTCGAAATCGCCCGTCCGCTTCCACTGGATCCGCAAGCGCTACGACGCCGTCGACGGCATCGACATGCCAAAGGCCTTTGTCGCCAACGAGCAGGACGAGCCGATCATCTGGATGCCCGATACCAACAACACCTGGGGCACCACGCGCTTCGTCGATCCCACCGACCTGCGCCATGACATGCACGTCAACATCGTGACGCTCGAGCCCGGCGCGGTGATCCCCTTTGAGGAAACCCACGTCATGGAGCACGGCCTTTATGTGCTCGAGGGCAAGGCCGTCTATCGGCTCAACCGCGACTGGGTGGAGGTCGAAGCCGGCGACTTCATGTGGCTGCGCGCCTTCTGTCCGCAGGCCTGCTACGCCGGCCCGAACCGCTTCCGCTACCTGC
Organism: uncultured Alphaproteobacteria bacterium; assembly: GCA_963848625.1. Classification (GTDB taxonomy): domain Bacteria; phylum Pseudomonadota; class Alphaproteobacteria; order Rhizobiales; family Devosiaceae; genus Devosia_A. Next base: position 654,944 of record CAWKEC010000007.1, on the reverse strand, counting down.
TCTACAAGGACGTCAATCGCCACGCGAAGCTGAAGCTCTGAGCGGTTCCAGCATCCATGCGCACCCTTCGCACCAAGCCGCTGACTCGCGAAGCCTTTCGGCCCCTTCGGTCAGGTGATCGAGACCGACCGGCGCGCACCACTATCCGATCAACGCCGGCAATTGCGAGCGCTACCACGATCTCGCCAAGATCGAGCTCGCCGGGCCCGCCGCTCGCCCGGTCATTTCGCTGATGCACGCGCACGGCTTCGCGCTGCCCTACACGCTGACGCTGGTCGAGCGCCACCCGCTCGGCAGCCAGGCCTTTTACCCCCTCTCCGGCCGTCCCTTCCTGGTCATCGTCGCGCCGGATGAAGACGGCAAGCCCGGAACGCCGGTAGCCTTCCTCACCGCCCCCGGCCAGGGCATCAACCTCGCCATGAACACCTGGCACGGCGTGCTCACCCCGATCGGGGCCGACGCCGACTTCCTCTGTGTGGACCGCGCCGGCGAGGGCACCAATCTCGAGGAGCATCACTTCGCCGAGCCCTGGCTGATCGAGCGCTGACTCCGTATTATTTCTTCCACATTCGTCCTACATTCTGGGCACTACGGGCGTGGAGGCGTGATGCGTGTCTGGGTGGTTGTTTGCGTCCTTGCGTGCGCGTCCACGCCTGCCCTCGCCGCCAAGCTCAATCTGCCCGGTCAGGTCACTTACCGCGAACACGTGACGCTGCCGCCCGACGCGACCCTCAGGCTGCAACTGGTCGATGAGTCGTTGCCCACCGCGCCGCCGCGCCTCGACGTCGAGGGCCCGATCGGCTCGGGACAGGTGCCGCTGAGCTTCACCCTCACCTTTGACGACGCGATCATCATCCCCGATCACACCTACGCGCTGATCGCGGCGATCAGCGGCGACGGCGGACTCATGTTCCGCAATTTTGAGCCTTACGTGGTCAATCCGGTCGCGCCCGCGACCCCCGTGACCATCCTCACCAATCTCGTGGCGACGCAGGCGGCCGATGCGAGCTCGAGCGCGAGTTCGAGCTCTGCCCCCAGCGCCGAGCCGCAAGCTGCAGCAACGCCTCCGATCCTCGACACCGCATGGACGGTGACCGACATCGGTGGCGCCGCCATCGTCCCGCACACCTCGCCCAATATGACCATCGACGGCGACATGCGTGCGGGCGGGACAGGCGGCTGCAACTCGTGGTTTGCGCAGGCCATGCTCGACGGCCGCACCCTGCGCTTCGGCGGCGTCACCTCGACACGCAAGGCTTGTGGCGGCGCGGTCGACGCGCAGGAGAAGGCCTTTTTCGCCGCTCTCGCGGCCGCAGCGTCCTGGCAGCTCTCGGGCGACACCCTGACGCTCTACGGCGAGGACGGCGGCCACCAGATGAGCCTGCACCGCTGACTTGACGCGCCGGCGCGCGATCCGCGAAGTCTCGGAGATGGAAACCTCCGAGCTGCTTTCCCGCCTCCTCGACGTCATCGAACGCGACATCGCCCCGCGAACGCGGGACGGGGTGGCCAGGGGTAACAAGATTTTCGGCGCGGCGATCCTGCTCAAGCGCGACTTGTCGCTCGTCGTCGCCGAGACCAACAACGAGATCGAGAACCCGCTCTGGCATGGCGAGATTCACGCCATCAAACGCTTCTTCGAGCTCCCAGCCGCGAGCCGCCCGCGACCCGCTGACTGCCTGTTCCTCGCCACCCACGAGCCCTGCTCGCTTTGCCTCAGCGGCATCGCCTGGTCGGGCTTCGACAATTTCCACTACCTCTTCTCGCATCGCGACTCCGCCGATAGCTTCGCGATCCCGCACGACATCGCGGTGCTGAAAGCGGTCTATGCGGTCGCGGACCCCGATCGCGCCGCGCCCGCACCCGGCCGCGACCTCTACAACCGAACCAACGCTTACTTCGCCAGCCATCACATGATGCAGATGATCGCCGGCCTCGATCGCGGCGCCAGGGAACGCCTGACCGGGCGCGTCGACGACATCACCGCGCTCTATGCCGATCTCTCCGCCATCTACCAGCGCGACAAGGGCGGCAAAGGCATTCCTCTTAGCTGACGCTTAAGCGAAAACTTTAGCGTTGACAGGTTTCGCCCAATCACTTAATCATTTACTTAAGTGATGAGGCCGCCATGACCAATCTGGATCACATGTTCGAGGCGCTCGCCGACCCCACCCGTCGAGCGATCGTCGAGCGGCTGAGCCGCGGCCCGGCCTCGGTGAGCGAGCTGGCGGCTCCCTTTTCGATGAGCCTCCCCGCCGTGGTCCAGCACCTCCAGGTGCTCGAACGCAGCGGCCTCGTCAGCACGCAGAAGATCGGCCGCACGCGGACTTGCACCATCGACACCGGTGCGCTGAGCCAGGTCGAAAAATGGATCAATGACCGGCGGGTCGGCTGGCAGCAGCGTTTCGACCGGCTCGGCGATTTTCTCGACGCGGAGGATAATCATGGCGACTGAAACGAAGACCCGCACCGTCACCCACGCAAGCTTCACCATCGAGCGGCGCTTCAGGCAGCCGCCGGCCCGCGTGTTCAAGGCCTTCGCATCCGAGGCCAGCAAGCAGGCCTGGTTCCACGGCCCGGAGGAATGGGGACGCGACGTCCACCAGATGGATTTCCGCGTCGGCGGCCACGAGACCAGCGTCGGCGGTCCTCCGGGCGGACCGGTCTCGAGCTTCCGTGCCATCTACCAGGACATCGTGCCCGACCAGCGCATCATCTTTTCCTACGACATGGACCTCGATGGCACCGAAATCTCGGTATCCCTGACCACCATCGAGCTCCGCCCGGACGGCACCGGCACGCATCTCGTCTACACCGAGCAGGGTGCCTATCTCGACGGTTGGGACAAGCCCGACGGGCGCGAAGAGGGAACCAGAGACCTGCTGGTCAATCTCGAGCGCTATCTCGACCAGAACTAGCTTCTAACCAGACCCACATTGAGGAGACTGAGATGAGCGAGAACTCCGTCGCGCACGGCACGTTTGTCGTCGATCGCACCTATCCCCACCCCATCGAAAAAGTTTGGGCGGCCTGGTCCGATCCTGGGCAGAAAGCCAAATGGTTCGGGGCCCCGAATGGGGGCATGCCTGCGCAAGTGTTCGACTTCAAGCCAGGCGGTCGCGAATCGAGACGCGGCACCATCCCCGGAGGCCCGACCTTGAGCTTCGATGTCCTCTACCAGGACATCGTCCCCAACAGCCGCATCGTCTATAACTACGACATGCACATGGACGGCAGGAAGATCTCGGTCTCTCTCGCCGTCGTCGAGTTCTGGCCCGAAACCCGGCAGACCAGGCTGCGGCTCACCGAATATGGTCTCTTCCTCGACGGCCTCGACAATGTCGCCCAGCGCAAGGAAGGTACCATCGACCTCATCGGGCAGCTCGGTGCCTTCCTCGATGGCAAACGCTAGGAGACCCGCCATGCGCAACGTCGTCCTCGCCATGTTCACCAGCCTTGATGGCTACATCAACGGCCCCGCCGGCAGCTTCGTCGGGCCGCCATTTTCGCCGGACCTCAAGACGCACTGGATCGACCGCAACATGCAGCGCGCCGACATGATGATGTACGGCCGCGTCTGCTACGAGGGCATGCAGCAGTACTGGACCTCGCAGGTCGATGACCCGCAGGCCACGGAGCTCGCCCAGCGCGAGAAACTCATCTTTTCGCGGACCCTGAAGGAGGCGAACTGGGGCCGCGCCCGCATCGTGCGCGACGACATCGCCGGCGAGATCAACCGGGCCAGATCGCAGCCTGGCAAGGACATGGTGCTGATCGGGGGCGCCAGCATCGGCAACACCTTCCTCAAGCTCGGCCTCGTCGACGAGCTGAGCCTGCTGGTCATTCCGAGGCTGTTGGGTGGCGGCACGCGCTTGTTTCAGGACAACGCTCCGCTACCACTCAAACTGATTGAATCCTTGCCATTCGATAGCGGCGTGCTCCGCCTGACCTACCGCCGCGCCTGATGTCGTTGTCACGATATCGCCACGCGCTTTGCCTTGTGACGGGGTGAGGCTTCCCCTAAGTTTGCCCCTCGGGGCCGACGCTTGGAGGAAGCATGATCTACGCCGATCTCTGTAATGTCGTCGCCCGTGCGCCCGCAACCAGCGGTGTGCGCCAGGGCGATCGGTTCGTTCCCTACACCGACGTCGTCGAGCAGGCGGGCCGGATCGCGACGGGGCTGATCGAGCGCGGGGTCGCGCGCGGCACCCCCGTTGGCCTGCTGATGGTCAACGGACCGGATCTGCTGATCCTCGCCTATGCGGTTTTCGCCGCCGGCGCGGTGGTCGTGCCGCTCAATGCGCACGCACCGCGCGCGGAGCTCGCCGCGACCGCGCGCAAGGCGCATGTCTCCGCACTGATCGCGTCGCAGCCCTACGCCGACGTCGCCGCTATTCTTATCGCCGACCTGACCGATGGCGCCGGCATGCCGCTGTTCATCGCCGGCGGCAGTGGCGACAACTCGGTCGCCGCTCTCGCCCGCTCGCCGCTCGGGCGCCTGCCCGTCCTCGGCGAGAACGACATGGCGCTCTACATGTTCTCGTCCGGTTCGACCGGCATCCCGAAAGTCGTGCCGCACACCCACGGCGAGCTGATGATCGATACCCAGGGCGCCCGCGAACGTCACCGCAACACGCCGGACGACGTGCTCATCAACATGATGCCCGGCAGCCACGCGATGGGGTTTCTGACCTCGACGGGCATGGCCGCGCACGGCGCCTCGACGCTCTACTGGAGCGACCCGCAACCCATCATGCTGTCGAAGGGCCGGTTCGCCCACGCTATCGCCGAGCAGGGCGTGACCCACGTCGTCGGCGTGCCCTTCATGTTCGACGCGCTCGCGAGCGTGAAGGACGAGCTCGATTTCTCCCGGCTGAAGCGCGTGCAGTCCGCCGGCGTCGCACTCCGTAAGGATATCTTCGACCGCTTCGAGGCGCGGTTCGGCCTCCGTATCACGCAGGGCTATGGCTCGACCGAGTGCCTGTCGATGGCCATCAACGAAGCCGGCATCCACGACGACTTCCCGTGGGATAGCGTGGGCACCCTGCCGCCGCGCACCATTCTGGAAATCGCGCCGGCCGAGAATCCGTTCGGCCCCGACTATGGCGAGATTGTCATCTCCTCGCCGGCCGTCACCAAGGGCTATCTCGACGCGCCCGAGGTCAACAAGCAGACCCTGCGCAACGGCAAGTTCTACACCGGCGACCTCGGCACGCTCGACAAGGACGGCTACGTCTTCGTCAAGGGCCGCACCAAGCTCCTGATCGAAGTCGCCGGCCACAAGGTCGATCCGTTCGAGATCGAGGAAGTGCTGAGCACGCACCCCGCGGTCGCCGAAGTGGTGGTCGTCGGCGTCCCCGATCCCCATACGGGCGAGCAGCGCCTCAAGGCCGTCGTCATCCGGGCCTCCGACGAGAGCCCGGACGCGCTGATCCGCTATTGCCGCGAGCGGCTGGCCTCGCAGAAGGTGCCGTCGCTGGTCGAGTTCCGCGATGAACTGCCCCGCAGCGCCGCGGGAAAGGTGCTGCGCGGCAAGCTGATGGAGCCCGCCTAGGCAGAGAGCGCCGCGCGGCTGCCGCCGAGCCGGCGTTCGACGTAAGTGATGAGGCTCGCCGGCGACGCGAACAGATCGGCGCCGATATCGCTGTCGGGGATACGGATCTTGAACTTGTCCTCGATGAACTGAATGAGGCCGACCAGATTGATCGAATCGAGCAACCCTGTGTCGAGCAGCCCCGTTTCGCGGGTGACGCTGATTTGCGACCCGGCCGCCACATCCTGGATGTGTTGCATGATTGACTGCTCGATGTCGGTCATTGTTCAACTCCCACTGATCTCAGGCAGGCATACTAGCGAACGTTGCGGCGGGCTGGAATGTTTCAGTTGGACGTAAAGGGATGAAAGTGAATGGCGCTCGCTGACAGCATCGTCGAAACCCGCCAGGTGGGCGAGCAGGAGCGCCTGTTCCATTATCTGCATGAAGCGGGCGGCCTGATCGCTTCGGGCGCCGCTCACATCCGCGGGCCGGTGACCCCGGAGCTGCTGCGTCGCGCCTTCGCCTGGCTGCAGCGCCAGCACCCGGTCCTCAATTCGCACGTCCGCTACAAGGGCTTTGTCGTCAAGAACGTGCCGCCCTTCTTTTATCCGATCCCCTGGTTCGATACGCGCGGCACCACCGCCATCCCGCTGCGCGACGTCATCGATCCCGATCCGGAAGCCTGGCGGGCCATTCTCGACAAGGAGGGCAAGACGCCCATCGGCCACGGCAAGCACCCGCGCGTGCGCGCCGTACTGGTCCGCACCCATGAGGGCGCCGACATCAGCCACCTCATCACCACCTTCGATCATGCCATTGCCGACGCCCAGGCGGCGAGCATGCTCAACGACCAGCTGTTCAATTACCTCGCCGATCCCGAGGCGATGGAAAAACAGGCGCCCGTGCAGATCGGCCTGCCACCCTCCCTCGAGAGCGGCCTGCCCAAAAAGCCCGACAGCGGCACAAAGCCCTACCAGCGTGCCATCCGGTTCCCCAAGACCGAGGTGCCCAATCCGGTCAAGGGCGCCTTCACCGTCGAGCGGCACATCGGCCCCAATGCCGGCGAGACGCTGCGCGCCGCCATCCGCGCCCATCGCACCACCATGCACGGCGCGATCGGCGCCGCCTTCCTCGCCGCGGCGCGCGACAAGTTCGGCCTGACCGAGATGACGGTGCTCTCGACCGTCGAGCTCCGCCGCATGATGAAGCCGCCGCTGCCGATCACCGCGTTCGGCTGCTACATCGATATCCTGCGCACCCGCCACGACCTCGTCCCCGATTTCTGGGCGATGGCCGGCGATCTGAGTTTCAAGCTGATTTCGGCGATCGCCCGCGACCAGGAATCCGCCTCGATCATGAAGCTCGCGACCTGGGAGGTGTATGGCGCGGAAACCGTGCCGACCCTCACCCATCGCCGGCGCATCGACGGCATCGCCATCACCACCGCCGGCGACGTCAACTTCGCGGGCGACTACGGGCCGTTTTCGGTGGAGGGCACGAGCGGCACGGTATCGGTGGAAATGTTCGGCCCTTCGCTCTTCGTCGTCAGTTTCGAGAAGGACGGCGCGATCGATCTTTCGGTCGGATATTCCGGCGACGCCATTTCCCACGAAGACGCCGCGGATCTGACGGACCGGGCAGTTGCGCAGCTCGTGGCCGCGTCGGAGACCGCTCCGAAGCCCTCGATCGCCGCGGTTTAGAGGCTCGCTGCAGCGACCGTGAGATCGCCCGGCGGCACGGGAATTGACGCAGCCGCGGCCCCGAGTGTCGCCAGCGACACCACGAACATGACGATCAACGCCAGCTTCACCATGATTTGCGTCCTCAACACGACGATGTGAGAATGCACGAGGGCAGCTGAAGGTTTCCGGAAGCCGGCGTTTAGTTTCGGTTCAGGCGCGGAAAGACCTGGCCGGTCTGCTCGACGAAATCCGCGCTCTTGAGCGGCGCCGAGGACAGCAGCAGCGCCAGCATGGTCGGCCGCGCCGCCGGCTCCGACGCGCCGATCCGCGGCATCACCGTCAGCAGCCCGGCGACGCCCAACGCACCAAGCATCACCGCGCGCAGCAGCGTCTTGCGATTGCGGCGATAAAACATCTGCCAGGCGTACACGGCCCACCTCCGGTGAGCGTGTCACTAGCAAAAGCGAGGCTGCCCGGCACGGGCAACCTCTGAAGGTGGTTATCGGAGGCTTTAACGCCGTTCTATTCGCGCGTCATCGCGAACGAGGCAATCAGCGGCGCGTTCGAAGGATTCGCCGGATCGGTGCGCAGCACCGTCCCCATGATCGTGTCGGGCTGCTTGCCCCCGACCGTCCACGACGGGATCAGATAGCCGAAATAATCGTAATTGTAGCTCTTGCCCGAAATCGTCGCCGTGCCGTGAAGGCTGATCGTCGCGCCCTCTTTCGGCGCATAGCGGACGACGCCCGCGAGAGTATAGGTGACGCCCTGCCCGGTGCGCTGCCCGCGAAACTCGGCCACCCTGCTCGGTCAGCGTCAGCTCGTTGAGCCCGAGCGCCAGCTTGGCCAGCGTTTCGCTCGCCTTCGAGGACACCGAAAAGCTGCGATAGACCCATTTGCCGTTGAACGTGCCGGGCTGCGCCATCAGCGTCGGCGCCGGTGCACCGCCGGCCGCAGGCGCGGCGGGAACCGCCGCCGGAGTGCTCTGCGCCAGCACCGATACCGGCACTGCCAGCGCTCCCGCCAGCGCCGCCACTGCTGCAATTGTCTTGACCGAACGAAGCATCACGCCCCCCGCCTAGTGCATGTTTTGACAAGACTAGCAGAGCACTGGCGGCCGGTGCGAGCAAAGTTAATAAAAGGTTAACGACCTCTGCGGCGGCTAGATGCCGCCGTACCAGTCATAGCCGTGGTCTTCCCAATAGCCGCCATTGCCCTGCCCGAACGAAGCAAAGCTGTCGACCAGCTCGATCGTGTGGACATATTTCGGCTGCTTGTAGCCGAGTGCCCGCTCGATGCGGACGCGGATCGGCGCGCCATTGCTGATCGGCAGCGTCTGGTCGTCGAGGCCGTAGGCGAGAATGGTCTGCGGGTGGTAGCCGTCGACCAGGTCCGAGCTCTCGTAATAGATTTCGGGACCGCTGAGCCCGCCCCCCATGTCGTCATAGCAGTGGTAGACGAGGAAGTGCGCGTTCGCCTTTGGCCGCGCCGTGTCGAGCAGCGGCCCGAGCCGCGTGCCGGTCCATTTCGAGATGCAGCTCCAGCCCTCGACGCAGTCGTGCCGCGTGATCTGGCTCTGCGCCGGCATGTTGCGAAGGTCGTTGAGCGAAAATTCGAGCTGGTTCTCGACCAGCCCGGTAATCCGCAGCTTGTAGTCGGCAAAATTGTTCGCCTTCAGCATCAGGTAGGCGTCGGTCTGCGGATCGGTCGACCCGTTCGGCCGCTGCGGCTGGCGGATTTCGCTCGCGTCATAGGTGCGCGCCAGCGCCTGCTGCCCGGCGAGGATGCGCTGCGTCTGATAGGTCAGCGTATTGGCGCGCTCGATGAAATTGCGCACGGAATTGTCGGTCTGGCCGAGGAAATCGAACTGGTCGCAGCCGGCGAGCACAAGGCTCGACACGCCCGCAGCCGAGCCGGTCAGGAATGTGCGGCGGGAGAACAGCAGCTTGCCCATCAGTGCGTCCCCTCGCTGGAATCGTGTTTCACATTGGTCTTGTAATAGCCCGTGATCATCGAGCGCAGCTCGTTGATCGGATTGGCGAGCAGCACCATGATGATGTGGACGACGAAGAACAGCACAAACGCCGACATCGTGAGGAAATGGATGGTCCGCGCCGTCTGCCGGCCGCCGAACAGCTCGAGCAGCCACGGCCAGGTCGAATCCATACCCGGCGACATCGCAAGGCCGGTGAGGATGATCAGCGGGAAGGCGATTACCAGCACCCCGAAATAGGCGAGCTTCTGCAGCGGCGAGTAGCTCTTGCCGTGCGTGAAGCGCAGCCTGATGTGGTCGAGGATGTCCCTCGGCAGCCCGCGAATATCGCGGGGCTTGAGGATGATGTCGCGCCAGAGGTGCCCGGAAATCAGCGCGTTCACCAGCCAGATGAACAGCGTCCCGATGAGCAGCCAGGCAAAGAAGAAATGCACCACGCGCCCCGTCGCGAGATCGCGGAACGAGGGGATCGTCGCCCAGGCGGGGAACGCCGTGAAGTCCGGGTTCGCGGCGTCTCCGCTCATCCCGAGAACGCCGGTCGTATCGAACACCTGCCCGAGCACTTTTGTCTGCCCGCGCGCACCGTTCGGCGTGTTGACCGCATAGATGTCGAGGATCGCGTTGTCGAAGCCGAAGCCCGATTGCTGGCCGATATAAAGATCCGGCCGCGCCTCGAAAATCTGCAGCCCCGAGAGCAGCATGAAGAACATGACGACAGCCCACACCCAGTGGGTCAGCCGCGTCACCCCATCCTGCCGGTAGAGCAGCCTGCCGTCGGCGCGGCCCTCGGAGTGGTCGTGCCCGATCATGCCCGTGAGCGCGCCGAGAAAGCTCAGCACCGCCGGCACCGCGAGCAGCCAGCCGAAGCTGTAGTACGCAATGCACCCAGCCATCCAGCAGAGCGCGCCGGTCAGCGCGATGACGCCGCCAAGGCCAAGTCGCCAGCGCGCCACGATGCCGCCGACGAGCATGAAGACAATCGCCGCCGCGAGCAGCGACAGCGGCACGATCGTCAGCGTCTGGTCGACGCCCCAGCTGGCAGCAAGATCGTGCGCCGCGAGCACCAGGCCGACGATGGCCGCGCCGGCAATGGCGCCCAGCACGCTGAGCGCTACAGCGGTGTTTCTTGCGCCCGGGTCGAACCCGACCGGCGCCCCCTGCTCGATGACGGCCATGCATTCCCCCTGAGATGCGTCGCGAAACGCTTGGAGAAACGGCACGTTTCACCGGCAAGTTTCAAGTCACGTCTCGCCACCCGGACGTGATGTCAACGTGATTCCGGTTCAGCCCGTGCCGCCCAGTTGATCCCGCGGCGGAGGATCGTCGCCATTTCGGTGACCTCGAACTCGCTCGCGCGGTGGCCGAGCGACGAATAGAAGACGCGGCCCTTGCCGTACATCTTCTTCCAGACGACCGGCATGACGACGCCATCGATCCAGCTCGCATGCGCGCCCGTAAACCGTCGTCGTCGCCAGCACCTCGTTGGCGGGGTCGACCAGCATGTAATACTGCTCGGAGTGGTACGGGAACGACGCCGGAATGCCCGCCATCACCGGATCGTCGGGGCGGGTCACCTCGACCGTATAGTCGATGATCCCGCCCGGATGCGCGGCCCACTGGCCGCCGACGATGAACTGATAAACCTGCGAGTCGTGGAAGCTGTCCCCCATTGTGCCGTGATGGCCGCCCATGCCGACGCCGGACTCGATCGCCGAGGCGAGATTGTTCGCCGCCTCGCGCGATATCTTGCCCATCGTCACGCACGGGATGATCAGCGACAGCTCGCGGATCGCCGGGTCAAGGAACACCTCCGGGTCGGTCTCGACCCGCACCGTGAAGCCGTCCTCATGCAGCCAGCGCCGGTAAATGGCGGCGGCCTGTTCCGGGTCATGCCCGTCCCATCCACCCCAGACGATCAAGGCGCTGCGCATTCGACCCGCTCCCACAAAAGCGGCGCGAGCTTACCCAAATGGAAATGTTTGGCCAGCCCCGTTCGGTAGCTTCACGGCTCCGCCTGCTCCCCTCCCCCTTGAGGGGAGGGGCGGGGGTGGGGGTCGCGCGGCTCCAGCCGGTACTGATTGCACCCACCCTCGTTCCCTCACTAATGCGTCGCCAGTTCCTTGTGGTCGCTGTCCGACATCAGCGCGAGGTCGAGCACCTTCTGCAGCTCCGCCGCGTGACGGAAATCGGGTTGCAGGGTCTTGCCGGTTTTGACCGCCTCGGCGAACCGCTGGTAGTTGGTCTCCACCGGTGGCACGTCCATCTCGGCCCAGCTGCCGGTCTCGACGTCGGCCCCGAGGCAGACCCTGAGCAGGCTGCCGTCGTGCCGATGCTGCACCTCGACGCCGCCCTTCTCGCCATAGACGCGCAGCCGCAGCTCATTGAAGTGGCCGGTCGCCCACCGAGAGGCATGGATGACGCCGAGCGCGCCGTTCGAGAAATCGACGGCCATCGTAAAACTGTCATTGGCATCGAGGACGTATTCGCCGATGCGATTGCCCGGCGCCTTGTCGAACACCTTGAGCCGCGCAAACACGTGCTCGATGTCGAGCCCCGAGCCGTACGACGCGAAGTCGAGAATGTGGATGCCGATGTCGCCGAGCACGCCGTTCGAGCCGTGCTTGCGGCTCAGCCGCCACAGCCATTTGCTCTCGGTGCGCCAGTCGCCCCAGGCCTTCGACACTGAGCCAGCTCTGCAGATAGCTCGCCTCGATGTGCTTGACCGCGCCGATCTGCCCCGACGTCACGATCTCGCGCGCCTTCTGCAGCTGCGCGACATTGCGGTAAGTGAGGTTGACCATATTGACGGTGCCCGCCGCCTCGGCCGCCGCGACCATCTCGAACGCCTTGGCGGCGTCCGTCGCAAGCGGCTTTTCGCAGAACACGTGCTTGCCCGCCTTCAGCGCCGCGATGCGTCGTCGGATGGTGGATCGAATCCGGCGTGACATTGGCGACGGCATCGAACTCGCCCCACGCCATCGCCGCATCAAGCGAGCCGAAGCCGCGCGGAATGCCGTGCGCCGTGTTGAATGCATCGAGCCGCGCCGGATCGACATCGACTCCGCCCGCCAGCGTCACGCCATCGATCGCAGCAAAATGCTTGGCATGGTGCGCAGCCATGCCACCCGTGCCCAGAATGAGAAGACGCATGTGAGTTGCCCTGTCGCCTCAGGCTTTGGGGTGGTTGGTAATCTTGGCGCCGCGCTCGGCGATCTTTTCGATCGCCTTGTCGACCGGCCGTATTGGGCGCCTTCAGCAGCTCCGCATGCCGCTCATGATTGTGAGCCCAGTTCACGGCATTGCGCAGCACCTAGCCCGACCGTCTTGTCGTGATAGGTAGGATAGGTCTCATGGCCGGGCCGGAAGTAGAAGATGTTCCCGGCGCCGCGCCGGTAGGTGAGCCCCGAGCGGAAGATCTCGCCGCCCTGGAACCACGAGACGAAAACCGTCTCGAGCGGCTCGGGCACCGAGAACGGCTCGCCGTACATCTCCTCGTTCTCGAGTTCGAAATAAGGCGGCAGCCCCTTGGCGATCGGATGGCCCGGATTGACCACCCAGATCCGCTCGCGCTCGCCCGCTTCGCGCCAGTGGAGGTTCGCCGGCGCCCCCATCAGCCGCTTGAAGAGCTTGGAGTGGTGGCCCGAATGGAGGACGATCAGCCCCATGCCCTGCCAGACTCGCGCTGCGACGCGCTCGACGATCGCGTCATCCACCTGGTCGTGCGCCGCGTGGCCCCACCAGATCAGCACGTCCGTCTCGTCGAGCCGCTTTTCGGTCATCCCATGCTCCGGGATCCTGGAGCGTCGCGGTCGAGGCAACGATGTTTCTGTCTTCGCCGAGCACCGCCGCGATCTGGCCGTGCATCCCCTTGGGGTAGTTTTCCGCCACTGCGGCGTTCTTTTTTTCGTGGACGTTCTCGCCCCACACAGTGGCACGGATGGGCATGGTGATCTCCTCGGGCGTCGCTGGCCGGAAACGGTTTCGGCGGCGCTTCTGCACCGCTCCCCCCTCCAACGCAAGATGCAGCGATCGCGTTCGCTCTTGCCTCGCAAAGCGTCGCCGCGCCCACTTTGCAGGCCTCTCTGCGGCTCGAACTCACCCGCGCAAAAGGCGCACTGTCATAATTGTCACACTACGGGTGGGAGGCGGTCAGCCGGCAGAGTTATGTGACACTGCCAAGACGCCGGAATGTCAGGGGAGAGCGACAGTCTGTCACGCAGCTGTCATGTGCTCCCCATAGGTCAGCCGCGGCTTTCCTGCCCTCCTCCTCGAGCTCAAGAACAGCCTCAAAATCCAAGGGAGACGCATATGAACTTCAAAACCGCGCTTGCCGCCTCGGTCTCGGTAGCCGCCATGATGGGTGGTACCGTGTCCAGCTTTGCGGCCGCCGATCTCAACGCGCTCTACGACGCCGCCAAGAAAGAAGCCAATCTGACGGTCATCGCGCTGCCGCACGATTGGTGCGGCTACGGCGCCGTCATTGACGCCTTCAAGGCGAAGTACCCGGGCATCACCGTTAATCGAACTGAACCCGGACGCGGGCTCGGGCGACGAAATCCAGGCGATCAAGGCCAACCAGGGCAATACCGGCCCGCAGGCGCCCGACGTCATCGACGTCGGCCTGAGCTTCGGGCCCTCGTCGGTCGCCGACAAGCTGCTCCAGCCCTATAAGGTCTCGACTTGGGACTCGATCCCGGACTCGGCCAAGGACAAGGACGGCTACTGGTACGGCGACTACTACGGCGTGCTCGCCTTCATCGTGAACGACGACCTGGTCAAGACGCCGCCGGCCTCTTGGGCCGACCTCAAGAAGCCGGACTATGCCAACCAGGTTGCGCTGTCCGGCGATCCGCGCGTCGCCAACCAGGCCATCCAGTCGGTCTATGCCGCCGGGCTCGCCAATGGCGGCACGGCAGGCGCCGACGCAGCCACCAAGGGCGTGGCGTTCTTCGGCGACCTGAACAAGGCGGGCAATTTCGTGCCGGTGATCGGCAAGGCCGCTTCGGTCGCTCAGGGAACCACCCCGATCGTGGTCGGCTGGGACTACAACGACCTCGCCTGGAAGGACGGCTTCAAGGGCAACCCCAAGGCCGAAGTGATCGTGCCGTCGGACGGCGCCGTTGCTGGCGTCTATATCCAGGGCATCTCGGCCTACGCCCCGCATCCCAACGCCGCCAAGCTCTGGGAAGAGTATCTCTACTCGGACGAGGGTCAGATCGGCTGGCTCGCCGGCTACTGCCACCCGATTCGCTTCAATGACCTCGCCGGCAAGAAGGCCATTCCGGCCGACCTGCTCGCCAAGCTCCCCGACCCGGCGCTCTACGCCAAGGCCGTATTCCCGAGCCTCGACGAGCAGTCAGCGGCCAAGGATGTCGTCTCGAAGACCTGGGACTCGGTCGTCGGAGCCAATGTCCAATAATACCGACACCATTGTCGGCAATCTGGCTGCCCCGGCTTCGGCCGAGGCAGCCGCTTCCGCTCCCCGCAAGCCGATCTCCGCACTCTTTGCGGGCATGCGCTGGGGCGACGCGCTGGGCGTCGTGCCCTTTCTTCTGTTCGCGGTCCTGTTCCTGATCGTCCCGACGCTGTTTCTCGTCGCCGGCGCTTTCATCGACAAGAACGGCAGCTTCACGCTGCAGAACATCATCGATCTCGGCACGCCGCAGATCGTCAACTCGTTCTGGATTTCGATCCGCGTCTCCGCCGCGTCGGCCTTCGTCGGCGCGATCATCGGTCTCGCCATCGCCCTCGCCATCATTCGCGGACGCCTGCCCTCGGCCATCCGTTCGACGGTGATGACCTTCTCGGGCGTCGCCAGCAATTTCGCCGGCATTCCTCTCGCCTTCGCGTTCCTCTCGACCCTCGGCCGGCTCGGCCTCGTGACCGTCATCCTCAAGCTCGTCTTCGGCTTCGATCTGTATCGCGCCGGCTTCAACATCCTGAGCTTCTGGGGCCTGACGATCACCTACCTCTACTTCCAGATTCCTCTGATGATCCTGATCATCGCGCCCGGCGATCGACGGTCTGAAGAAAGAGTGGAACGAGGCCGCCGAGACGCTCGGCGCAACGCGCCGACAGTTCTGGCTCTATGTCGGCCTGCCGGTGCTCTGGCCCAACCTGCTCGGCACCCTGTCGCTGCTCTTCGCCAACGCCTTCGGCGCTATCGCGACGGCCTATGCCCTCACCGGCTCCTCGCTCAATATCGTCCCCATCGTGCTCTACGCCGAGATCCGCGGCGACGTGCTCAACAACCCCGGCCTCGGCGCAGCCCTCGCCCTCGGCATGATCGTCATCACCGCCGTCGCCAACGTCGTCTACCTGGTGGTGCGCACGCGCGCTGAGCGGTGGCTCAAATGAAGCAGAACCGC
Organism: uncultured Alphaproteobacteria bacterium; assembly: GCA_963848625.1. Taxonomy (GTDB): domain Bacteria; phylum Pseudomonadota; class Alphaproteobacteria; order Rhizobiales; family Devosiaceae; genus Devosia_A. The sequence continues at coordinate 639,365 of CAWKEC010000007.1, read as the reverse complement.
TTCTGGTCGTGGGTCGTGTTCGCAATCGGCGCGATCTACTTTCTCGTCCCGCTGCTGGCGACGGTCCAGTTCTCGCTCAGCATCCGCCGCGGCACGCTCAGCCTCGACGCCTACGCCAACGTCATCCAGTCGCCCGACTTCCAGCAGACCTTCCTCTATTCCCTCGTCATCGGCGTCGCGACGATCATCGTCGGCCTCGCGATCGTCGTGCCCGCCGCCTACTTCGTGCGGCTGCGCGCCCCGCAACTCCGCCCGATCATCGAGTTCGTCACCCTCCTGCCGCTGATCATCCCGCCGATTATCCTCGTCTTCGGCTACATCCGGCTCTACTCGTCCTCATCGGTGATCCCGCTGACCGACGACGGCCATCGGCACCAACATCCTCCTGACCCTCGCCTATGTCGCGCTGGCGCCTGCCCTACATGTATCGCGCCGTCGATACCGGCCTCAGGACCATCGACGTCCAGACCCTGACGGAAGCCGCCAACATTCTCGGCGCCAACACCTTCACGATCGTCGCCCGCGTGATCTTCCCCAACATCCTCGTCGCGGTGCTGTCCGGCGCCTTCCTCACCCTCGCCATCGTCATCGGCGAGTTCACCATCGCCAGCCTCCTCAACCGCCCGGCCTTCGGTGTCTATATGCAGAACGTCGGCGCCAACCGGGCCTTCGAGCCCGCCGCCCTCGCGGTCATTTCGTTCGTCATCACCTGGGGCGCGATGGGCATGATCCAGCTGCTCGCCCGCTTCGCCCCCCGCACCGCCCCGCGCTAGGACCCACTATGGCTCAAGACTTCCTCCGGCTCGAGAACCTGGTGAAGACCTTTGGCGGCAACACCGTCGTCAAGGGCGTCAGCCTCGCCTTCGACCAGGGCGAGTTCGTGACCCTGCTCGGGCCCTCCGGCTGCGGCAAGACCACGATCCTGAGGATGATCGCCGGCTTCGAGCGCCCCAACTCCGGCGCCATCCTGGTCGAAGGCAAGGACATCTCGCCGCTGCCACCGAACCAGCGCAAGATCGGAATGGTGTTCCAGGCCTATGCGCTGTTCCCGAACATGAACGTCGAGGACAATGTCGGCTTCGGCCTCAGGATCGCCGGCGTCCCCGCCGACCAGCGCCGCGCCCGCGTCGACGAAATGCTGAAGCTCATCGGCTTGCCCGGCTTCGGCAAGCGCTACCCGTTCGAGTTGTCGGGGGGCCAACAGCAGCGCGTCGCGCTCGCCCGCGCTCTCGCCCCGCGGCCGCGCATGCTCCTCCTCGACGAGCCGCTCTCGGCACTCGACGCAAAAATCCGCGTCAGCCTCCGCCAGGAAATCCGCGCCATCCAGCGCGAGCTCGGCATCACCACCGTCTTTGTGACCCACGATCAGGAGGAAGCGCTGTCGATCTCCGACCGCATCGTCGTGCTACAGCGCCGGCCAGGTCGAACAGTTCGGCACGCCGTTCGAAATCTACAACCGCCCCGCGACGCAGTTCGCGGCAACCTTCGTCGGCACCCTCAACACGCTGAGTGCGCGGGTGACCGACAGCGCCGCCCGCACCGTGACGATCGATGGCCAGACCGCGACCCTCGACAGCCTGCCCACCGGCAGCAAGACCGGCGACGAGGTCGCCCTCCGCCTGCGACCCGAAGCAGTCGCCCTCGCCAACGGCGCCGCCCACGATATCGTCCTCGATGGCCGCGTCTCCGGCGTCTCATTCCTCGGCTCGGTGGTGCGCCTCACCGTCAAGCTCGGCGATAACGCCATCAGCCTCGATGTCTTCAACGACCAGCATACCCCCCCGCCCACCTATAACGATCCGGTGAAGGTCGCGATCGAGCGCCGGAATGTCCTGATCCTCGACTGAGCCGTGGCGGCGCGAGGCCGCCTCCGCTAGTCTGGCGCCATGGACGACATCTTCGTTTCGACCGACTGGCTCGCCGCTCGCCTCGGCGACCCGCACATCGCGCTCCTCGACTGCAGCTGGTTCCTGCCCAACGCCAACCGGCGGCCGCGCGAGGAATACCTCGCCTCGCACCTTCCGGGTGCCGCCTTCTTCGACATCGACGGCATCGCGGACAAGACCACCAACCTGCCTCATATGCTGCTGCCGCCCCCGGCCTTCGCCGACGCCGTTGGTGCGCTCGGCGTCGGCGACGGCATGACCATCGTCCTTTACGACGAGGCTGGCCTGTTCTCGGCGCCGCGCGTCTGGTGGGAATTCGAGACGATGGGCGCCCCCGACATCCGCATCCTCGCCGGCGGCGGTCCCAAATGGCGCGCCGAGCGCCGCCCGCTCGAATCCGGTGAAGCCCACCGCGTCGCGCGCACCTTCACGCCGCATTTCCATCCCGGAACTCCTGCGCAGCCTCGATCAGGTCCGCGGCGCGATCGGTTCAAGCGAAACCGTGGTCGACGCCCGCCCCGCTGGCCGTTTCATCGGCCGCGATCCCGAACCGCGACCCGGCGTCGCGCAAGGCCGCATCCCGGGCTCGCTCAACGTGCCCTTCACCGAGCTGACCCGCGACGGCGCGCTGCTGCCCGCCGCCGAGCTGCGCGATGTCTTCGACCGTGCCGGCGTCGGCCTCGATCAGCCCCTGGTGACCGCCTGCGGCTCCGGCGTCACCGGCTCAACCTTGCTGCTCGCACTGAAAGTCGCAGGCGCCAAAAAGCTCGCGCTCTACGACGGCTCATGGGCCGAATGGGGCAGCCGCACCGATACCCCCATCGTCCGCGACGCGCCCTAGCGTCCGGATCGAACGAGGCTCCGGGCCCAGACCCGCACGCTTGCCGCTCGCGCCGCTGCCCATTTCCAGGCGGCCGTTGTCCGCACCCAGCCCAGCGCCCAGTCGCGCAATTCGACGATCCATTTGATCAACCGCGCGAACCAGCCGATCTTCATCAGCTGGCCGTGACCCGCCTGATAGAGGCTGTCGAGCGTCAAAATGCTCACGAAATACGCTGCGATCAGCAACAGCACGCCGCGGATCACGACGCCGGTCGCGATCAAATACAGCGCCAGCAGCTTGAACGGCTCGACCACGACGAACGGGATGGCGAGCAGCACCAGCACGCCATAGGGCGGCAGCCGCGCGATGATTGCCCCGAGCCGCTTGAACGGCGCCAGCCGCGACAGCCACGCCACCAGCGGCCTGACGATGAGGAAGAACAGATCGTCCAGCGCCAGCCAGACCACGACGACCAGCACCGCGACCACCCGGCCGCCGACCTTCAGGACCTGCGTCATCGAATTTCCCACGCCTGACAGATGAGGCGGCAGGCCACCGCTTTTCAAGCCCCTGCCCGCCGCTCAAAGCTGTGGTCGCCGCGCTTGTGCCCGGCTAAGGTCCCCTCGGGAAGCCGCCGGCAAACTGGGATGTACACGACTTTTGTCGATCAAAGCCGCGATCTATCACCTCACGCACTATACCTACGACCGCCCGGTCGTCCTGGCGCCGCAGATCATCCGGTTGAAGCCGGCACCCCATAGCAAGACCCGGGTGCTGAGCCATTCGCTCAAGGTCTTTCCCGAAAACCACTTCGTCAATCTGCAGCAGGACCCTTACGGCAACTGGCTGAGCCGGCACGTCTTTCCCGAGCCTGTCCGGGAGCTCAAGATCGAGGTCGACCTCGTCGCCGACATGACGATCTACAATCCCTTCGATTTTTTCGTCGAAGAAAGCGCCGACCGCTGGCCCTTCGCCTACCCCGAAGACCTGCGCGACGATCTGTCGATCTACATGCGCGCGCAGCCGGCCGGCCCGCTGCTCACCCAATTCCTCGGCTCCGTCGATCGCACGCCGCGCAACACCGTCAATTTCGTGACCGAGCTCAACGCGCTCGTCCAGAGCCGGGTCGGCTACATCGTCCGGCTCGAGACCGGCGTCTTCGAGCCGGAGGAAACCCTCGCGCGTGGCCAGGGCTCGTGCCGCGACTCCGGCTGGCTGCTGGTCGAGACGCTGCGCCATCTGGGCTTCGCCGCGCGGTTCGTCTCCGGCTATTTGATCCAGCTCAAGCCCGACCTCGTCTCGTTGGACGGACCCGCCGGCACCGACCACGACTTCACCGATCTCCACGCCTGGTGCGAGGTCTATCTCCCCGGCGCCGGCTGGATCGGGCTTGACCCCACCTCGGGCCTATTGACCGGCGAGAGCCACATTCCGCTTGCCGCCACCCCGCACTACCGCAACGCCGCGCCGATCAGCGGCGCCTTCTCCGCCATCGGCGATGTGCACACCGACTTCGCCTTCGACATGCGGGTCACCCGCGTCGCCGAGCACCCGCGCATCACCAAGCCGTTCTCCGACGAGAGCTGGGCCCGTCTCAACGCCCTCGGCCACAAGGTCGACGAGGACCTGCGCCAGAACGACGTTCGCCTCACCATGGGCGGTGAACCGACCTTCGTGTCGATCGACGATTTCGAGAGCGCCGAGTGGAACACCGACGCCGTCGGGCCCACCAAGCGTGCCCGCGCTGACGCGCTGATCCGCCGCCTGCGCGACCGCTTCGCGCCGGGCGGCTTCATCCATTACGGCCAGGGCAAATGGTATCCCGGCGAAACCCTGCCGCGCTGGACCTTCTCGCTCTACTGGCGGCGCGACGGCCAGCCCGTCTGGCGCGACGAGACGCTGGTTGCGCGCGAGCGGCAGCAGACCCCCGCGACCGACGCCGACTCCTCGCGCTTCCTCGCCGCCTTCGCCGCCAATCTCGGCCTCACCGACGAAACCATCGACGCCGCCTACGAGGACCCCGGTGAGTGGCTGCTCAAGGAGGCGAAGCTCCCGGCCAATGTCGATCCGGCAAACCCCGAGCTCGCCGATGCCGAGGCCCGCGCGCGCATGGCGAAAGTCTTCGAGCACGGCCTCACCAAGCCGACCGGCTACGTCCTCCCCGTGCAGCGCTGGAACGCCATCGCCGCGCAGTCGCACTGGGTGAGCGAAAAATGGAAAACCCGGCGCGGCAAGCTGTTCCTCGCCCCCGGCGATTCCGCTGCCGGCTATCGCCTGCCGCTGAGCTCGCTGAAGCACATTCCGGCGACGTCCTACCCGCACGTCGTTCCCCGCGATCCCCTGCAACCGGCGGGGCCGCTCCCCGAGCCCGAACAACTGCTGCGCGCCAAGCCGCAGCCGACCGCCTCGTTCACCGCCGATGCCGGAAACCAGCAGGACCGCGCCGAACAGGTCATCTCGCGAGATCGAGGGCGAGGTGCGCACCGCCGTCACGGTCGAAGTCCGCGACGGGCATCTGTGCGTTTTCCTGCCGCCGGTCGAAGAGCTCGAGGACTATCTGGAGCTGGTCGCCGCCGCCGAGGAATGCCGCCAAAGCCATCGGCCTGCCCGTGCAGATCGAGGGCTACCCGCCGCCCTTCGATCCGCGCCTCAACGTCGTCCGCGTCGCCCCCGATCCCGGCGTTATCGAGGTCAACATCCACCCCGCGTCGAGCTGGGACGAGGCGGTCGCGACCACCGAGACCATTTACGAGGAGGCGCGCCAGTCTCGCCTCGGCGCCGATAAGTTCATGATCGACGGCAAGCTGGTGGGCACCGGCGGCGGCAATCACGTCGTGGTGGGTGGCGCCACGCCCGCCGATTCGCCCTTCCTGCGCCGCCCCGACCTGCTAAAGAGCCTCGTTCTACACTGGCAGCACCATCCGTCGCTGAGCTATCTGTTCTCGGGGCTCTTCATCGGTCCCGACCTCGCAGGCCCCGCGCATCGACGAAGCCCGCCACGACAGCCTCTACGAGCTCGAGATCGCGCTTGCCCAGGTGCCCGCTCCCGGCGAGGGCACCCCGCCGCTCCCCTGGCTCACCGACCGCCTGTTCCGCAATCTCCTCGTCGATGTCACCGGCAACACCCACCGCAGCGAAATCTGCATCGACAAGCTCTATTCCCCCGATGGCCCGACCGGCCGCCTCGGCCTCGTCGAATTCCGCGGCTTCGAGATGCCGCCCAACGCCCGCATGAACCTCGCGCAGCAGCTCCTCGTCCGCGCCCTCGTCGCACGCTTCTGGACCTCGCCGCTCGATGGCAGCTTCATCCGCTGGGGCACGACGCTGCACGATCGCTTCATGCTGCCGCATTTCGTCTGGGCCGATTTCCTCGACGTGCTCGCCGATCTCCGCACCGCACGGCTTCGACCTCGATCCCGAATGGTTCGCCGCCCAGCTCGAATTCCGCTTCCCGTTCTGCGGCGAGATCGAGCACGAAGGCATGACGCTGACCCTCAACCAGGCGCTCGAACCCTGGCTGGTGATGGGCGAGCAGGGCGCCATCGGCGGCACCGTCCGCTTCGTCGACTCCTCCGTCGAACGCCTGCAGGTCAAGCTCGAAGGCGAAAACCCCGACCGCTACCTCGTCACCTGCAACCGCCGCCGCGTCCCTCTCACCGCCACCGGCAAAGCCGGCGAGGCCGTCGCCGGCGTCCGCTTCAAGGCCTGGCAGCCGGCCTCCGGCATGCATCCCGCTCTGCCGGTCAACGCCCCGCTGACCCTCGACATCTACGACACCTGGTCGCAGCGCTCGATCGGCGGCTGCGTCTATCACACCGCCCATCCCGGCGGCCGCAACTACGAGACCTTCCCGGTCAACGCCAACGAGGCCGAAGCCCGCCGCCTCGCGCGCTTCGTCGCCGACGGCCACACCCCCGGCGGCTATTCACCACCGCCCGAGGAAATCCCCGGCGAATTCCCGCTGACGCTCGACCTCAGGCGGCCGGCTCACTGAGCGCGGCGCGAACCAATGCCCTCGCCGCGTGTTTGAGCACCCGCTTGATCTCCGTTGGCCCGAGGCCGGCCACGTCCTTCAGCATCGTCACCTGATCCGGTCCGACGACAAGCGCCAACGGAATACGCAACCGGTCGCGGAGTTCGGGCGAAAGCGGCTCGAGCGCGCGGTCGATCCACTCCATGCGCCGTCCCCGGCGGACCGGCGCGGATGGATCGCGCAACCAGGTATCGTGATAGACTCGTAGCGCCGTGCGAACCGAACGCTCGTCGGCGGTTACCGTGTCCACGATCGCGTCGATGATCCGGTCCAGCCGGCGCTCGACGCTGGCCGACTAAACTCGCGACGACCGCTTCGGCCTGCCGCCAGTAGTCCGCCGTTTCGAGCTCCACGCGCAGCGCCTCTTGCGTCGGGAAATAGCGATAGGCTGTGGCTCGCGAGACGCCGGCAGCGTCGGCCGCCTGCTCGACGGTGGGTTCCCTGAGACGGCGCGCCGCCCCAATGATTGCGGCGCGGGTGCGCGCCCGCTGCGTGCTGCGCCCCGACGCTTGACTCGGCAAAGCCATCTTATTAGACATATCTCATTATGAGACTTATCTCATAAACTGATTTGAGGGGAGACTGCAATGGCCATGTCGCGCGAAGAGATGGACCGTATCGTCGATGAGCATTTCATGTACGAGGCGACCGACGACCTCGACGGCGTAATGTCGAGCCTCGCCGACGACCCGGTCCGGCACGAGGCGATCCCCTCCCCGGTCGGGGTACTCACTGACCGCAAGAAAATCCGCGACTACTACGCCATGCTTTACGCATGCTCGCGCGGCGACAAGGTAACCCGCATCCGGCGGCTCTACGGCGACAACTTCATGGTCGACGAAACGCTGTGGGAGGGCGAGATGATCGATGGAAAGCCCTTTCTCCTTGACGGCAAGAGCGGCAAGGGCGCCAACCGGCTGCTGCACGTCTTCACCTTCCGTGGCGGCAAGATCGACCACGAACAGGTTTGGGTGGATTTGGCGGCGATCCAGAGCTACGTCGGCTAGCGGCGCCCAGACATCGCGGCGCGCGCGTCGACCATAGCCTTTGAATTCCTTGACCAATCGGTCCAAAAGCCCTTTCGTTTGCGGGCCATAGCCGGTAGCCCTATGGCGTCATGGACAAGCGGACTCAGCGTCAGACTCCCGCGAAGCCCAACCGGCCGGGGCTGGCCGCCAGCTATCGGCTGCTCCCCGGCATTCCCGATGAAATGATCGATCCGGCCGGCAACATCCGTCCCGGCTGGTCCGACCTGCTCGCCGGTTTCGACGATCTTGGCCCCGAAGGCCTCACCGCCCGCTTCGAGCGCGCCGACCAATACCTGCGCGACGCCGGCGTGTTCTACCGCAAATACGACGGCGCCGCCGGCAATGAGCGCGCCTGGCCGCTCGCCCACGTGCCGCTGATCATCGACGAAACCGATTGGATGCTGATCACCCGCGGCCTCACCCAGCGCGCCGATCTGCTCGAAAAGCTCCTCGCCGATATCTACGGCGACAACCAGCTCGTCGCGCGCGGCGTGCTGCCGCCCGAGCTGGTCGCGCGCAACCCCGAATTCCTGCGCCCGGTCGTCGGCATCAAGCCAACCAGCGGCCACTACCTCCACTTCTGCGCCTTCGAGCTCGGCCGCGGTCCCGACGGCGGCTGGTGGGTACTGGGCGACCGCACGCAGGCGCCCTCGGGCGCCGGCTTCGCGCTCGAGAACCGCGTCGCCACCACCCGGGCCCTCTCCGACATCTACGCCCGCATGCAACGTCCACCGGCTCGCCGGCTTCTTCCGCGACTTCCGCGACACGCTGAACGCCGCGGCGCGCGACAGCGGTGGGCCGCGTTGCCATCCTCACCCCCGGCCAGCTCAACGAGACCTATTTCGAGCACGCCTACATCGCCCGCTATCTCGGCTTCCTGCTGCTCGAAGGCGAAGACCTCGTCGTCGAGCGCGGCCGCGTCATGGTGCGCACCGTCTCCGGCCTCAAGCCGATCAGCGTGCTCTGGCGTCGCATGGACGCGAGCTTCACCGACCCGCTGGAACTGCGTTTCGATTCGCCGCATCGGCACCCCCGGCATGGTCGAAGCGCTGCGGCAGGGCTCGATCTCGATGGTCAACGCGCTGGGCTCCGGCATCCTCGAAACGCGCGCCTTCTCAGCCTTCCTGCCACGCGTCAGCGAGGCGCTGCTCGGCACGCCGCTCGAACTGCCGACCATCGCCACCTGGTGGTGCGGCCAGGACGCCGAGCGCCGGCACGTCCTCGACAATTTCGCGCGCATGATGGTCGGCCCCGCCTTCTCGACGACACTGTCGATCGACGATCACGCCGCCACTCATCTCGGCGCCGGCCTCGACGGCGCCGCGCGCGAAAAGCTCACCCGCGATCTCGCCGAGCACGGCGGCGATTTCGTCGGCCAGGAGCCCGTCTCGCTCTCGACCGCCCCGGTCTATGTCGATGGCCGGCTGGAACCTCGTCCCATCTCGCTCCGCGTCTATGCCGCGCGCACCGCCAAGGGCTGGACCATCATGCCCGGCGGCTTCGCCCGCGTCGGCTCGACCCTCGACACCACCGCCATCGCCATGCAGCGAGGCGGCCAGGCGGCGGACGTCTGGGTGGTTTCGAGCAAGCCTGTGGAACGCATCACGCTGCTGCCGCGCGAGGGCGAGCAGCTGGTGCGCCAGCCGGTCGGCGATCTGCCCAGCCGCGCCGCCGACAATCTCATCTGGCTCGGCCGCTATGCCGAGCGTTGCGAAGCAACCGTCCGCGTCCTTCGCGCCTACAACGCCCGCCTCGCCGAAGTCTCGAACCCGGACCTGCCCCTCCTCGCCGACACCCGCGACTATCTCGAAACCATCAACGTCGACGCGCGCCAGCCCCTGCCATCTGGCTTGCTCGCGGCGCTCGACAGCGCCGTGCATTCCGCCGGCCAGATTCGCGACCGCTTCTCGCCCGATGGCTGGCTGGCCCTCGCCGATCTCAGGAAGACCGCGCGCAATTTCGCGACCCGCGTGCAGCCGGGCGACGACGCGACCCGCGCCATGACCGTGCTGCTGCGCAAGCTCGCCGGTTTCTCCGGTCTCGTCCACGAGAACATGTATCGCTTTGCCGGCTGGCGCTTCCTCGAAATCGGCCGCCGTCTCGAACGCGGCATCCAGATCGCGAGCATCACGCGCTGGCTGACCCGCAAGGACGCCCCCGACGGCGCGCTCGACATGCTGCTCGAGGTCGGCGACAGCGTCATGACCCACCGTCGCCGCTACAACGTCGCGGCCGGCCCCGATTCCTACATCGACCTGCTCGTCCTCGACCCGCTCAATCCGCGCTCCGTGCTGTTCCAGATCGCCGAGCTGCGCGAGCAGATCGAGCGGCTCCCCGGCGGCACCGAGGAGCGCCTCCATTCGCCCGCCGCCAAGGCCGCCCTCGAGCTCCACACGCAGCTGCGCGTCGCCGAGCCTGAGGAGATGACCACCGACCGCCTCGCCGAGCTCGGCGCCGAGATCGGCCGCCTCGCCGAGCTGCTCGCCAATGCCTACTTTGTCTGAGCCTCACTCGCAGCCCGCCAGGGAGCCCGCCGATGCTCTATGACATCCGGCTCGAGCTCCACTACGACTACGAGGGCGTCGTCCACGGCGACCGCCACCTCATTCGCGTGACGCCGGCCTCGATCCCTGGCATCCAGCGGGTCATCGCCTCCTCGATCAGCTTCGAACCGCGTCCCGACGACGAGACCAGTTTCACCGACTTTTTCGGCAACCTCGTCACCACCATCTCCTATGGCGGCTACCACGATCGCTTGAATGTCCGCCTCCAGGCGCGCGTCGCCGTCGAGGAGGCGACGCCTCCCGCCGACCTCTCGCCGGACCTTGCCGGCCTCACCCGCGACCTTGCCGCCTCGTGGACGCTCGATGCGAACTCGCCGCAGCACTACCTCGCGCCCTCGCCCCGGATTGCCTTGTCCGCGCCCATCACCGCTTACGCCCGCAAGAGCCTCGATCGCACCACCTCGGTGCGCGCCGCCGCGATGGATCTCTGCCTCACCATCCACCGCGATTTCGAGTACGACCGCGAGTCGACGAATGTCGACACCGCCCCGCTCGAAGCCTTCAATTTGAAGAAAGGCGTCTGCCAGGACTTCGTGCACGTGATGATCGCCGGCCTCCGCGGCCTCGGCATCCCGGCCGGCTACGTCTCGGGCTTCCTCCGCACCATCCCGCCCAAGGGCAAGCCGCGATTGGACGGCGCCGATGCCATGCATGCCTGGGTGCGGGTCTGGTGCGGCCAACACGATGGCTGGATCGCGTTCGACCCGACCAACGCCATGCTGGCCGGCGCCGACCACATCACCATTGGCCACGGCCGCGACTATGCGGATATTTCGCCCATTGTCGGCGTGCTCCGCACCTCCGGCCGGCACGAGACCAGCCAGTCCGTCGACGTCATCCGGATCGAATAGGCCCGGCCACCGGACGGTCTCCGACCACTGGAACCATCTTTTCCCGCGGCCGTTATTGAGGCCAGCGCAGTCATGCGCGGGTATCCAAAGCGGAACGCCGGTGCCCTCCCCGCCGGCAAAAAGACAAAGGGACCAATGCCATGACGCAGATGGAAATCAACGCTCTCGAGCACGCGAGCCGGGCCGCTCTGGCCTGGTCTCCCGAAGGCTATGACGGCAAGATCCACCTGGGCGCCGTGCTGGGCGCAGTTCTCCCCGCACTCTGCATCCTTGCAGTCGCGGCAGCGTTTCTTTTCATCGCCGTCTGACAGGCCTGCGAGCGTCAAAGGAGAACTTTCTATGCTTGGCACTATCCTCATTATCGTTCTTGTCCTGTTGCTCATCGGCGCCATCCCGAGCTGGAACTACTCCCGCTCCTGGGGATACTTCCCGTCGGGAATTCTTGGCGTCGTGCTCGTGGTCGTGGTCATTCTGCTGTTGACTCGCGTCATCGCGTTCTGATCGCACCTGAGCCCTGCGGACCCTAGGTCGCCCCCCTTTCGGTCCGCTTGAACCACCCCGGTTCGCATCCCCCGCGAGCCGGGGTGTTTGTTTGTGCGAGCGCAACTCGCACGCGAGAACAGCGTTCAACATACACACCATCAGGAGCATCCATCATGGCCGACACTGAAGAAGCCGCGTCCCCGCGAGCCGCCGCCCATCGCGCGACCACCACCGGCAACGGACATCCGCGCCGCGCCCCCAAGACGCCGGAAGATCTGGAGAGCCAGGTCGACCAGCTGCAGGACGAGATTCGCGCCATCACCGACACCTTGGGACGGATGGGCAAGACCACGGTCAAAGAGGCCCGGTCCACCGCCCAGCGGGGCGCGCAGGAGCTCGCCGATCGCGGCCAGTCGATGCTCAGCTCTGCCCAGGACGAGTTCACCAGCATCGAAAAGCAGCTCAAGGACACCATCCGCGACAAGCCCTTGACCGCGGTGATGGGCGCCATCGCCGTTGGCTTCGTGATCGCAGTCCTGACGCGCTGACATGCTCGCAGTCCTCACGCCGCTCCTCTCGCTGCTCGGACTCGAAGCGGCCGAGATCACCGGCACGCTTAAACGCCGGGCCATCACCTGGGGCGCCATCGGCGCCCTGGGCGTGGTGGCGGTGGGCTTCGTGCTCGTCGCAATCAACGCCGCGCTGAGCAATGCACTGGGCCCGGTCGTGGCCCCGCTCATCATCGCCATCGTCGCCCTGGTCTTGGCCATCGCGATCTTCCTCGTCATGCATATCGTCGAGCTCAACGAGGCCAAGCGCGTCGCGGAAAAAAAGCGCAGCACGGAGATCACCGCCCTCATCACGACGGCCGCGATCACCGCGATCCCGCTGCTGTTGCGCTCCCCGCTGTTTCGCGACCTCGGCATTCCGGCCGGCGCCGCACTCGCCTCGAGCTTCCTGTTCCGTAACGAGGGCGACGAGTCCCGTCGCCGCCGCTAGGAACCACCTCGCCTCGCGAACGTTTCCTCAGCTTGCCTGGCCACGCGGCCCGGGGCCAACAAGGAATTGCCATGTCGAACATCAAGCGACGGATCGTGACACTCCTTAAGGACGACCAGATGGCGGACGACGAAAAAATCGAGGTGCTGCGCCAGCTCGAAGCCGATTCCCTGAGCAAGGAGCGCAGCGCCACCGAGGGGATGACCCCCGTCGACGGCGATGACGGCGAGGACCTGAAATCGATCGAGCAGGCCTTGCGCAAGCTTGGGGTGCAGCCGGTAGAAGCCGGCGCCTCGAGCCTCTAGCTTCACCGACCACATCGCTCGAACGTTCTCAGTCAGGCCTCCCTCCCCTTGAGGGGAGGGAACGAGGGTGGGGGTGGTGCAGTCAGCACTGCCATCGTCCCCGCCGACGTAAACCCTACACCGCGATCGGCGCCGCGCGCCCCACGGGTACCGGCGCGTCCGCGAGCTTCGGCACCATCACTCTCAGCGCACCCGGCAGCACCTTGAACACGACGCTGCGCTCGAGGCTGATCAGCTCGCCGTCGACCACCGCGCGCGCCCGGGGCGTCCAGTGCGGAAACCGGATGGTCACCTCCGGCGCTTCCTTGTCGATGATTTCGGGCAGGCTGCGGAACTTGCCGCGGAGCAGGCCGAACGCCAGCCGCGCCATCGCCGTCAGCGTCAGCGGCTTCATCAGGTAAATGCCCAGCACCCCGCGATCGAGCCGGTCGGGCAACGGCAGATGTCCTTCGTCGAGCGGATTGTTGGAAATCGAAATGCCGGCGACACGCCGCCGCTCGAGCCCATCGGGGGTGATGATTTCCGCCTGGAACAGCGGCGGGTTGAACATCGCGCCGGCCGCCGCCCGCAGCGAGGCGATCATCTTGCCCACCCGGCTGCGATAGGTCAGCGCTTCGCGCAGACGCACGAGCTTGGGGTGGATGCCCACCGAGAACTGGTGAATGAACGGCCGCCCATTGGCCGTCGCAATATCGACCCGCTGCTCGACGCCCGAGGCCAGCGCCGCCAGCGCCGCCTCGAGCCCGAGCGGGATGCCGAGCGAGCGCGCGAACAGATTCATCGTGCCGGCGGGCAACGCCAGAAGAGGAACGCCGCTCGCCTGTGCGGCCGCTGCGGCAGCGGACACCGTGCCGTCGCCGCCGCCCGCCAGCAGCAGCTCGGCTTCGCTCGCGGCCCGCCGCAAGGCGCGGATCAGGTCGCGGCCGGCGACCACGCGCACCTCCAACTCGTGCCCGGCATCACCGAACACCACCTCGGCTTTCCTCGCGAAAGCCTCTAAATCCATCGTCTTGAACGTGCCGCCGTCTCGATTGAGCACACCGATGACGCGCATGATCTGGGCCCTCTCGATCCACTACAAAACGGCGGGTGCGATGCACGGTTCCGCAAATTGAATTGAGATTGAGCGCGAGGCGTACCGCGATGGCCGCAGTCGACCTCCCCTCCCCCTTGAGGGGAGGGGCTGGGGGTGGGGGTCGCGCGACTCCAGCCGCGCCGACCGACCACCCGCCCTCGTTTCCCCTGCAAACACGTCGATCGGACCTAGATCAGCGGCCGCTTCTGTTCCCCCGGGTCGTGCCAGCCGGCGACGTCCATCAGGCCCTCGGGATCAAGCACCTCGCACGCCCGGTCATGCCAGCGGATAAGCTTCTTCTCGCTGAGCTTCTTGAGCGTCTTGTTGGTGTGGACGATCGACAGGCCGAGCGTATCGGCGACGTGCTGCTGCGAGATCGGGATCAGCATCAGCCCCGGCTTCGCCAGCCCGACGCCCTTCGCCCGCTGGTACAGGAACGCGACCAGGTAGGCCGCGCGCTCGAGCGCCGTGCGCCGCCCGACGCTCAGCAGATTTTCGTCGAGCATCCGCTCCTCGCGCGAAGCGAGCCATGTGACGTCGAACCCGAGCCCCGGGTGGTTGCGGAACAACTCGCCGAGCTGGTCGCGCTGGAACACGCAGAGCACCGCCGGCGTCAGCGCCTCGACCGAATGATCCATGACGCCGATCACCGATCCCTGCAGTCCGACCAGATCGCCGGGCAGGCAATAGTTGAGGATCTGCCGCCGTCCGTCTTCGAGCGTCTTGAAGCGGAAGGCCCAGCCCGACAGGATCGTAAACAGCTGCGCGCTGTGTGCGCCCTCGGCGAGGATCATCGTTCCAGCGTCGGCAACCAGTTCGCCGCGCTTGAAACTCGAGACGAATTTCAGCTCCTCCGCGCTGAAATCCCGGAACTGGGGCAACGGGCGAAGCGGGCATTGTTCGCAGGGAACACGGCGGGTGGAGACCGGCAGGATGACGACTGGCCCTGGTGAAGCTCTCCGATTTTGGCTCGCCATGCCGGCAAACGCCATGCCTGCAATCGCGGTTGCCGTCGATTTGCATGTCTTTCTTAAATGACCGTTGGCGCCGGTGCCCCCTAACTCCCCCAAATGTCGAGAGCAACCCCTGCGTCCGGGCGCTCGTTTCCTGATCGTTGAGGCTGAAGCTGTGATCGCGCTCTACGTCGAGAGCCTGGTCGAGGCGGCGTTCGGCGCGCGATGCGAGATCGTCTATGATTTTGCCGCCGCAGGACGGCTCGCCGATCGTTTCGGCGACTTCGCTTTGGCCATCGTCAATCACCCCAGGCCAAGCGACGAACCCGTCGCTGGCCGGCTCGCCGCCGCCTGTCGCGCCATCGTTGTGAGCACCGGCGCTCCCGCCGACCTCGCGAGTTCGAGGCTTGCCGGCGCCGTCACCGTGCCAAAGCCGTTCGTCGAGGCGGACCTGCTCGCCGCCTGCCGGTTGGCACTCGACCGCGCCGGACCGGCCTAGCTCAAAGTGTGGGTGGTAACCTGCGCCGAGACCGCGTCGGGGCCATAATCGGCCTCGCCGGCGATCCCAAGCACGTCCTGCAGCCGGGTCCGCGCGCGCGACACGCGGCTCTTCATCGTGCCGACGGCGCAATGACAGATCTCGGCCGCCTCTTCGTAGGAGAAGCCGGAAGCGCCGATCAGCACCAGCGCTTCGCGCTGATCCGGCGGCAGGCCGTCCAGCGCCTTCTTGAAGTCCGCCATATCGAGCACGCCATACTGGGCCGGGTGCACCGACAGCCGCTCGGTGAACGCGCCGTCGGTGTCCTGCACCTCGCGGCCGCGCTTGCGCATCTGGCTGTAGAATTCGTTGCGGAGGATGGTGAACAGCCACGCCTTGATGTTGGTCCCCATCTGGAAGCTGTCCTGCTTCGCCCAGGCCTTCATCATCGTGTCCTGCACGAGATCGTCGGCCTTGTCGTGCCGCCCGCTGAGCGACACCGCGAACGCGCGCAGCGAGGGGAGCGTCGCCAGCAGCTCCCGTTTGAACGAGGGGCCCTCCTGCACGTCAGGCGTCCTTTTGCTTGACGGTGCGCTCGGCCTGGTCGAGCTTTTCGAGCAGGTCGAGGAACTTGTCGGGAATCGGCTGATCCTGGACCGCTCCGTAAAAGGCGCGCAACTTGGCGCCGATATCGGAATTCGATCCGAGCCCGTCTTCCGTGCGCCGCGGTCGCGGAACGCCCATCTCGTTCATTTTCGCCTTGTCTTTCACACGCCCAAACCTTCAGCAGGGGTGACGCATATCCCCGACCTGCTAGCATAAATGGCGTCGAAGCCAAAAAGTTCCGCGCCGAGGAACGATTTGGGTCGCACTGAGTTACACTGACCGGGCAGACCCCAAATAGCGTCTCAGGGAGCACTTCATGACACTCTCCATGCGGATTGCACCGCACCTTCCCTATCTGCGCCGCTTTTCGCGCGCCGTGACGGGATCGCAGACTTCAGGCGATGCCTACGTCGCCGCGACGCTGGAAGCGCTCATCGCCGACGTCTCCATATTCCCGGAAGGCTCGAGCGACCGCGTTTCGCTCTATAAGCTGTTTTCGAAGCTGTTCTCGTCTTCGGCCGTGCGCGTCCCCAATCCGCCGCCGCATTTCATCTGGGAACAGCGCGCCGCCCACAATCTCTCCAATCTTGCCCCGAAACAGCGCCAGGCATTCCTGCTGATCGCCGTCGAAGGCTTCACCGCCGAGCAGGCCGCCGAAATCCTCGACACCTCGGCCGCCGAATTCACGCAGCTCCTCGACCAGGCGTCCCGCGAAATCTCCCGGCAGGTCGCGACCGAAATCCTCATCATCGAGGACGAGCCGCTGATCGCCATGGATATCGAGCAGATGGTCGAGAGCCTCGGCCACAAGGTCGTCGGCATCGCCCGCACCCACAAGGAAGCGGTCGCCCTCTACACCAAGACCATGCCCAAGATGATCCTCGCCGACATCCAGCTGGCCGACGGCTCGTCCGGCATCGACGCGGTCAACGACATCCTGTCGACCGAAGCCCTGCCGGTGATTTTCATTACCGCATTCCCGGAGCGTCTGCTGACCGGCGAGCGCCCGGAGCCCACCTTCCTCGTCACCAAGCCGTTCAGCCCCGACATGGTGAAAGCCCTTATCAGCCAGGCGCTGTTCTTCGACGAAGGCTCGCGCGCCGCCGCCTGATCCCGATGTCTTCCTTGAACTCACGAGGCGGCCCGCGCGGCCGCCTTTTCTTTGCGCTGGACAGCCGCGGCGCTTTGCCGTCACCTCAGGCCCCATGCCGCCTGGTTCCCATTCGCTGCCCATCGTCGAGCTCGAGCACATCCATAAGAGTTTCGGCGAACTCGAGGTGCTCAAAGGCATTTCGCTGACGGCCCACGAAGGCGAAGTCCTCGCCCTCATCGGTTCGTCCGGCTCGGGCAAATCGACGCTGCTGCGCTGCATCAACATGCTCGAGGTACCCGACAGCGGCATCGTCAAGGTCGCGGGCGAGACCATCGCGCTGAGCGGCGTGCCGCCCTACCGGCGTGTCACCGACGAGGCCCAGATTCGCCGCATCCGCTCCGGCCTCGGCATGGTCTTCCAGCAGTTCAACCTCTGGGCCCACATGACCGTGCTCGCCAACGTCATGGAAGCGCCCGTGCTCGTCCAGAAGCGCGACAAGAAGGAAGTGCGCGACGAGGCGATGGAGATGCTCAAAAAGGTCGGCATCGCCGACAAGGCCAGGAGCTACCCCGCCCAGCTCTCGCGGCGGTCAGCAGCAGCGCGCCGCCATCGCCCGCGCCCTCTGCATCAACCCGCGCGTCATGCTGTTCGACGAGCCCACTTCCGCGCTCGATCCCGAGCTCGCCATCGAAGTGCTGCGCGTCATAAAACTCCTCGCCGACGAGGGTCGGACCATGATCCTCGTCACCCACGACATGGATTTCGCCCGCACCGTCGGCGACCGCGCCATCTTCCTCCATCTCGGCAAGATCGAGGAAGAAGGGCCGGTGGACGAGGTGTTCGGCGCCACCAGATCGGCCCGGCTCAAGCAATTCCTCGGTGCCGCGACGTCTCGCCTGAATTGACGCATACGTCATTTGGCGTAAGCCTAGCGGTCGAGAGCCGCAGCAGGCGGCCCGGTGGCTACAAAAACAGGGGTACCAGGATCATGAACAGGCTGATTTTGGCCGTCGCGGCGTTGGCCGTGCTGACGGTCGGAGCGCACGCGGCGACAATCCGCTTCGGCACCGAGGGCGGTTACCAGCCCTACAATTACGTGGGCGACGACGGCAAGCTCGCCGGCTACGACATCGACGTGGGCAATGAGCTCTGCAAGCGCGCCCAGCTCGAATGCAGCTTCGTGACCAACGACTGGGATTCGATCATCCCGAACCTTCTCGCCGGCAACTACGACGCCATCATCGACGACATGACGGTGACCCCCGAGCGCCAGCAGCAGATCACCTTCACCGACTATTATTTCCCGCCCGACCCGTCGCGCTTCCTCTCGAAGACCGGCAAGACCTTCGACTACACCGCCCTCAAGGGCCTGAAGATCGGCGCCCAGACCGGCACCATCCAGGCCGACTACATCGACCAGCACTTCAAGGCGGACAACACCATCCTCAAATACGACACCCAGGATCAGGAGCTCGCCGATCTCAACAACGGCAACCTCGACCTCGTCTTCATCGATGGCTCCGTGGCTTGGCCGACGGCCGACGGCTCCAAGGGCGCGTTGAAGACCGACGGCCCCGACATCCTCATCGGCAACGGCGCCGGCATCGGCCTCAGGAAGACCGACACCGACCTCATCGCCAAGCTCAACACCGCGCTGGCCGCGATGAAGGCCGACGGCTCGATCGACACGCTGATCGCCAAATACTTCCCGCACCAGCCGAAGCCGTACTGGACCGCGAACTGATGCCAATGGCGGGCGGACCCCGGGTCCGCCCGTTTCTGATCGGGGGCTGATGCATGCTGGTCGACATCCTGCCGCAGGGGCTGAAGAACCTGCTCGGTCCCGACGTCGTCTTCTGGCTGGGCTATCTCACCAACGGCAAGCATCTCGCCTGGTACGCCTCGGTGCAGTTCACCCTCGAGGCCATGATCTTCGGCGGTCTCGTCGCGCTCGTCCTCGGCCTCCTCGCCGCGACCATCCGCAATTCGGGCCCGCTGCCGCTCCGCTGGATCGCCGCCGGCTATATCAACATCGTCCGCGGCGTCCCCGACGTCCTGTTCTTCCTCTTCTTCCCGCTCGCCTTCGTCGAGGCCGTCGAGTGGGGCAGCTCGTTTGAAGTCTGCACCCCCGGCGAGTTGAGCGCCGGGGCCTGGCCGCCCTGCCCGGCCGCCGCCTGGCACGTCACCACCTCGCAATATCTCATCCTCGCCTGCGTCTCGCTCGGCATCGTCTATGGCGCGTTCGTCGCCAACGTCATCTCCGGCGCTTTGCGCGCCGTGCCATCCGGCCAGCTCGAGGCCGCCCGCGCCTACGGTCTCAGCCGGCTCCAGGTCATCCGGCGCATCCACGTGCGGCAGATGTGGGTCTATGCCCTGCCCGGTATCGCCAATGTCTGGATGTCTCTCGTCAAGGCGACCGCGCTGCTTTCGCTGCTCCAGATCTTCGACTTCGTCGCCTGGGCGCAGCGGCTGGGCGCCTCCAACTACTCGGCCGTCGCCGGCCTCGTCCATGACGACTGGCGCTGGCGCTACTATTTCGTGCTGCTGGTCTTTTACATCCTCGTGACCTTCGTCTCCGAGAAGGGCTTCGCGGCGGTCAACCGCCACATCCGGCGCGGCATGCCGCTCGCGGATCAGAACGTCGCATGAACCTCCTGCAGGCCATTCTCGGCGACATCGTCACCGACGCCCGCCCGGCGCTCTTCAACATCTATTTCGCCTTCGCCGCGATCCCGGTCGGCTTCGTCGGCGCCATCGTCTTTGCGCTCGGCAAGAACTCGCCCAACCTGCTCATCAATCGGCTGAGCCGCGCCTACATCTACTTCTTCCGCGGCTCGCCCTTCTTCATCCAGCTCTTCGCCTTCTACTCGCTGGCGCTGGCCTTCAACCTCTCGGTCTGGAAGCCGCTGGGCGTGGACTGGTTCGTGCTGCATCCGCTGTTCATCGGCCCGGCGATCCTCGCCCTCAACACCGCCGCCTACGCCGCCGAGATCTTCTACGGCGCGCTGCTCAGCGTCCCGAGGGGCGAGATCGAAGCGGCGCGCGCCTACGGCATGACCCGGCGCCAGCGTTTCTGGAGCGTCACCTGGCCGAACCTCATCCGCCTCGCCTGGCCGGCCTACACCAACGAGGTGGTGTTCCTGTTCCAGACCACGGCGCTGGTCTATTTCACCCTGCCGGTGATCGGCGACCAGCGCGACCTGATGAGCATCGCCGGCGCGCTCTACGAGAAGGACTATAACGTCTTTCTACACTTTGGCGTCGCGGCCGCTCTATTTCCTGCTGATCTCGCTGGCGATCTTCTTCGCCTCGAGCCTGATCTACCGCCGGCTGATGCGTCACATGCCGCAGCAGGCAAGAATTCGCTTCACCTGGCGGCGGCTGTCGGTCCCATCGTGAAGGCCGCGGGCCGCAGCGCGGCCCGCTCTCCACAGGTCAGGCCGAAATACGCTGGCCGCTCGCCGAATCGAACAAATGCGCCGTGCCCGGCTGTGGGCTGATCTTCAGCGTCTCGCCCGGCTTGGTCGTGACGCGCTCGCGGAACGCCCCGATGATGTCCTGGCCGGCAAAGCGGGCAACGACCTGCGTTTCCGAACCCGTCGGTTCCACCGTCAGCACCTCGGTCGACAGGCCGTTCGGATCGAGCTGGAAATGCTCGGGCCGCACCCCCAGCATCACCGGCTTGCCACCGCCATTGGCGATGCCGCGCCCGATCGCGACGCGCGTGCCGTCGTCGGCCACGAACGTCTGCCCGTCGAGCTTGCCCGGCGAGCAGGTTCATGGCCGGCGAGCCGATGAAGCCCGCAACGAACAGATTGGCCGGACGATCATAGAGGTCGAGCGGCGTCCCGATCTGCTCGATCACGCCGTCATGCATCACGACGATCCGGTCGGCCATCGTCATGGCCTCGATCTGGTCGTGCGTCACATAGACCGTCGTAGTCTTCAGCCGCATGTGGTTCTGCTTGATCTCGGACCGCATCGCGACGCGCAGCTTGGCGTCGAGGTTGCTGAGCGGCTCGTCGAACAGGAACACCGCCGGGTTGCGCACGATGGCGCGCCCCATCGCCACGCGCTGCCGCTGGCCGCCCGACAGATGGCGCGGGTAGCGGCTGAGATAGGGCTCGAGCCCGAGGATATTGGCCGCCGCCATCACGCGCTTCCGCGTCTCGTCCTTGCTGACCCGCTGCAGCTTCAGCGAAAAGCCCATGTTCTGCTCGACCGTCATGTGCGGGTAGAGCGCATACGACTGGAACACCATCGCAATGTCGCGGTCCTTCGGCGGCAGATTGTTGACCACCCGCCCCGCGATCGAAATCTCGCCCGCGCTGATCTCCTCGAGCCCCGCGATCATGCGCAGCAAGGTCGACTTGCCGCAGCCCGAGGGCCCGACCAGGATCACGAACTCGCCGTCGGCGATGTCCACCGAGACGCCGTGCAGCACCTCCACATTGCCGTAGCTCTTGCGCACGTCATTGATGCTGACCGCACCCATGGGATTTCCTCCGCTGCTGGCCGCGCCCCGGACTTCCGCCGGATTTCGGGCGATAAAAAATCGCCGACGCGAGAGGCCATCCTCTCGCTCGGCGGTGAAAAACGGTCGGCGACCCGACTACCCCGTCATGCGGCGCATTCACCAATGATGAGGCTAGCAGCAAAGACGCGAAGCCGTAAAGGGCGATCACCGCGCGGTGAGAGCACCAGCTCGACGCTTCGGTGCAATCGCCTTCTCCCCTGGCGGGAGAAGGTGCCCGAAGGGGGCCGCTTGCGCGAAGCCCATAGCATTACCCCATCGCTTCGCTCAGCATCGCGCGATAGTCCGCCGCCGTGGCCGGCGCGCGGATTGGTCGCGTGGCTATGATCGGCGAGCGCCCGTTCGACCACCCAGTCGAAATGTCCTTCGCGCACGCCAAGCTCCCGCAGCCCCTTGGGAATCCCGAGCCGCCGGTTGAGCGCATCGAGCCCCGCCGCCAGCTCGCCCGCAACCCCCATCGCCGCCGCGAGACGCTGCAGCTTCTCGCCTATCACCGGCGCATTGAACCGCACCACGATCGGCATCAAGATCGCGTTGAGCGTGCCGTGATGCAGCGACACATCCTTGCAGCCCGCCAAGCGCATGGCTCAGCGAATGCACCGCGCCGAGCCCCTTCTGGAAGCTCAGCCCGCCCATCAGCGCGCCCATCATCATCTCGGATCCGCGCCTCGAGGTCGCTCCGCCCGAAGCTCGCCGTCTCGATGTTCCGCCAGATGCGCCCCGCGCCGTCGAGCCCCATCGCCTCGGCCGGCGGATTGATCCGCGGCGAACAGTACGTCTCGATGCAATGGCTGAGCGCGTCGAGACCGGTCGCCGCGGTCAGCATCGGCGGCAGGCCCAGCGTCAGCTCCGGATCGCAGATCGCGCGCTTCGGGATCAGATGCGGCGAGATGATCCCGAGCTTCCGCCCATCGTCGAGCGTCAGCAGCGCCGCGCGCCCCACCTCGGCGCCGGTCCCGGCCGTCGTCGGAATCGCAATCATCGGCGCGACCTTCGCGCGTGATCCGCTCGAGCCCGCCATAGATCACCGCGAACTGCTTCGAGCGGCCCATCATGCGTCGCGAGCAGCGCCACGCCCTTGCCCAGATCGATCGGCGAGCCGCCGCCCAGCGCCACCACCCCGTCGCAGCCCTCCGCGCGATAAACCTCGAGTGCCGCCCGCACCGCCGCTTCCGTCGGGTTCGGCGGCGTGTCCAGGAACTCCGGCGTTCCCGCCGGCAGGAACGCCGTCGCCCGCGCCAGCAGTCCCGCCGCCTCGACGCCCTTGTCCGCAATCAGCAGCGGCCGCTTCATCCCGAGTTCCGCCGGCGCCGTCGCCAGCGTCTTAAGCTCCCCCGGTCCGAAATCGATCGCCGTGAGATAGGTGATGCGGCTCACTTCGCCGTCCCGTTCGCGATCTCGATCAGCACTTCCGAGTGGCACGGCGTCCCCGGCTTGCACCAGCAGGCGAGATTGTAGCCCTTGAGCTCGGCGCGGATCTCCTCGCGGCTCGGCGGCGCGTGTGGAACAAGCTTCGGGTCCAGCCTACCGCGCAACCACTCCCCGCAAATCGCCACCGCTTTGATCTGTGCCGCGTCGTGATCGAGCCCGTAGCGCGCCGCCGTCTCTTCGATCGTGAACGGGTTGCCCCATTTGCCTGGCCGAGTCACGCGCTTGGCCGGCAGCCCGTTGAGCGCCGTCGACTCCGCCTGCAGGTTGAAGCCCTTGTGCCGGCTGAGCTGCATGCGCTGCGGTTTCACCTCAGGCTCCCGCCGAGTTCGTCCTCGATATGCACGCGGATGATCTCGTCCATGCTGCTCTCCGCCACAAAGCCGAGCGCCGTCGCCCGCTTGGTGTCGAAATTGCGCGCCCACCCCGCGACGATCCTGGCGATCGTTTCGTTCGGCTCCTCGCGGATCAGCCGCACCGCCTTGTCCCCCGCCGCACGCCGCAGCGCCTCGATCTCCTCGCCCACCGTCGCCGACAGCCCCGGCGCCGTGATCGTCCGCCGCCAGCCGAGCGCGCTGCGACTCCATCTCCGCTCGCGCGCATCAGGAACCCGACCGCCGCCCGCGGGCTCGCGAACCAGTGCCGCACATCGCGGCTCACCGGCAGCACCGCTTCCTGCCCGCTCAGCGGCTCGCGCAGAATATTGGAGAAGAACCCCGACGCTGCCGCATTCGGCTTGCCCGGCCGCACCACGATCGTCGGCAGCCGGATGCCGACCCCGTCGACAAACCCCTTGCGCGAATAATCATTGAGCAGCAGCTCGCTGATCGCCTTCTGCGTCCCGTAGCTGGTCAGCGGCGTCGAGAAATACTCGTCCCCGATCGCCTCGGGGAACGGCGCGCCGAACACCGCGATCGAGGACGTGAACACCAGCCGCGGCATATAGGGCGTCTTCATGCCCTCCTGCCGGATCGCCTCGAGCAGGAACCGCGTGCCGTCGAGATTGATCCGATAGCCCTTCGTCGAAATCGGCCTCCGCCTCGCCCGAAACGATCGCCGCCAGATGAAAGATCAGCTCCGGCCGCTCGGCTACGAGTTTCGCCGCCGTCCCCGGCGCACTGAGATCGGCCGCCACCGTCTCGACCGCCCCGCCGAACGCCGGCGCGTCCGGACTCACCACATCGGCGAGCGTCAGTCTCTCGATCGGCTTGCCGCCGATCCTTCCCGCCTTGATCAGCGCCGCGGTGAGCTTGCGCCCGACCATGCCGGCCGCCCCGATGACCAGAATATGCAAATCGTCCTCCGAAATCCGGACGACCCTACTCGGCCCCGCGCCAAGCGCAACCTGAGAACGGCGACTGGACCGAGCCCGGACCCCCTGGTTCGACAAGCTCACCATGAGGTCCTCACAGAGTCCCAGTAGCCCTCATGGTGAGCTTGTCGAACCACGAGGCGTGCTGGTGGAAGGTGAATGATCGACCTTCGACCCTCTCGCTCCGCTTTCAGTTCGCAGGCAGCGAATCAATCAGCTGGTTGAGCGTCGGGAGCAGGTTTGAGAACACCGATGCATCGGCGTCGCCGCCCGCGGTGAGCGCCTTGAGCGCGGTGGTGGCCGTGTCCCGCGCCTCGACGAGCCGCGGCCGGTCGTCGGTCGGCACCGCTGTCTTCAGCAGCGTCGAGATGATGTTGAGCTCGGTATCACCCCAGTCGCTGAGATCGGCCTCGGGCGTCACCACCTGTTCAGCCGCACGATACGCCACCACCGCCTGGTCGACTGAGGCTGGGTCGTGGTCGTAGTCGACGCGGTCAGACCACACATTGCCAAGCTTCGTCTCGAGTTCGGCCCAGTCCCCGGGCGACTGCGTCTGCGGTGTCAGGGCGAGCGCCCGCTCGAGCAGATCGGTCGCTTCGCTGAGCGGCGCAGCAGTCTTGGTCACGCCGGCATAAAGCCGCAGCGTCGCCGCGAGATTGCCCGCCGAGATCGACCACTGCACCGGCGTGCGCACGGGATCATGCACGTCGAGCACGCTGCGAAACGCGCCAACCGCGGCGCTCAGATCGTCGGCGGAATCTGTCAGCCGCCCGCGCTCCTGATAGGCGGCCCCCAGCGCGTGTTCGATCATCGCCCAGTCGAGCGGGCTATCCGCCCGCGAGCGGGACGCAACCGTGGCCTCGAGCGACGTGATCGCATCACCCACAATGCCCTCGGCCTTCACCAGCGCCGCCGCGACCTCCGGAATATGATACACATCGGTATTGCCCGCCTGGATCGCCGCCGTCTGCAGATGCCCCGTCGCGGCGAAAATCTCCTGCGCGAGCTCGGTCTGCGCCCCGCCGCGATTGCTTTGGACCATCGCCCATCGTGCCGGGTTGGCGTCGCGCGTGTAGACTTCGAGCGCCGCGTCGAACGCCGCCACCGACTGCTGCAGGACATCGACGTCCTCGGTCTGCCGGCCGAGATCATAGAGCACGTTGCCCAGATTGTTCTGTGTCGCCGCCCAGCGATCCGGCGACGCGTCGCGCGTCTCGACGCTTAGCGCCTCGTTGAACGACCCGATCGCCGTCTTGAGCGCCGCGGCATCCCCGAGCCGGGCGCCCAGCAGCGCCTGCGCTTGTCCCATTCGATCGCGCAACCGGCCCCAATTGGCTGCGTCCGCGTCCTTCGGCGCCAGCGGCTCCGCCTCGCCATAGACCGTGAGCGCGTTCTTGAGCGCGCCATTGTCGGCGACGTAGTAGCCCTCGTCGGTCAGTGCGTCGCCCTCGCCGATCTTGTAGGTGATGGCGAGGCCCTGGTCCCAATCCTTGACCGCCTCGAACGCCTTTCCATAAAGCGCCGCGGCCTTCAGATGATCGAAATTGAGCGACGCAGTCGCCGCGTTCGCCGCATAGGTGCTGCCGATATCAAGCATATCCTGCTTGAGCTGGTCGGCTTCCTTCTGTTTGTCGACCAGCAGGTCATCGGCGCGCTCTGTCGCCGCGTCTCGATATTTGAGCGCCAGCGCCATTGCCCCCTGGCCTTCAGCCTCGTCGGCCAGCTTGCCAAGCCGCGACAGCTCGTTGTCGGAGCGCACCGGCGGCGGCCGTTCGGCGATCAGCTCCTTGAGTTTCTCGGCGCCCTTCTGCAGCTGCTGCTGCAGATCGCCATCATCCGGGCCGGCTTTGACGCCGAGCACGTCGAGCATGCCGTAAAGCCCATCCAGCGGCACCTTCTCCTCGCCCGCAAGCTGCTCGACATATTTCTGCGTCGCCGGCGGCGTGTCGGCGATCGACAGCAGCAGCTTCCGCCGTCCGTCGGTGATCGCCGCCTGGTCGGGATCGCCGTCGGTCGCCGGCTTGCCGAAGCTCAGCACCCGCCGCAGCGACGAGTTCACCCACGGCAATTGCTGCGCCTTGGTCTTGAGGTAAACCTCCTCGCTCACCATCGTCATCACGTCGCCAAAACTGTAGCCGCCGGCCGCGAGGTGCTTGAGCAGCGCCGCCGCATAGGGTGAGTTCGCATCGCCCGGCGCGCCATCGAGTGCCGGCTGTCCCGGCGACGCCGCAAAGCCGACGATCATGCCGAGATCGGTCGGCGGCACGTCTGCCTTGGCCACCGGCACGGGTCCGCGTAGCACCCCAAGCCCGGTTTCCGCCGCAGCGATCGGAGCGCTCGCGCCGGGCGGCTCGATCATCGTTCCAGCCGGAAATGCACCGGTGCGGCAGGCATCGAGCAGCACGATGGTGATGGGCACGCTCTTCGCCAGCCCGTCGAGCAGCGACGACACCGGCAGCAGCGTCTCCCCGGCGCGCTGCGGCGTCGAGAGATCGGCATCGATCGGCACGAGATAATCCTCCCCGCCCGCCTCGATGCCGTGTCCCGAATAATAGACGATTGCCACATCCGCATCGGCCGCGTCCTCGATGAAGCGCGAGATCTTCTGCTTGAGCTTGGCCCCGTCGCCGTCGAGCACGCGCGTTACGTCGAACCCGAGCTGGTCGAGCAGCGCGTCGATCGCCCGCGCGTCATTGGGCGGATTGCTGAGCTTGGGCAGGCTCGCATAGTCCGACTGGCCGATGACCAGCGCCACGCCACGCAGCGGCTTGTCGTCGGCTTTGGCTGGCGACGCTGCCCAGAGCAGAACCGCCAGCCCCAAAAGTGCGATGCGTCCGAAAATCCCGGCCCGCATCGCCGCTCTATTGATCCAGCGTCGTCACCAGGCGCGCGCTGATCTGCTGGGCTCCTGCATGCAGCACGCCGTCACGGAGGCTGCTGAGGTAGTCGCGCGCGCTCTCGCCATCGGTGAATTTGTCGATGAGCTGGGCATCGGAAGCAACCACCAGCAGCGATTGCGCATCCTTGTCGACCGCGCCGCTGAGCGTCGTCGGCGCCCCGCCGCCCGCCGCCTTGAGGCTCGCGACCGAGTGCACGGTGCCGTCCTTCTCGAAGCTCACGGCGTCCACATAGCCGGCCGCAGGCGCGGTCAGCGTCACGCTGTGCCCGCCGCCGCTCGCCGCGACGATCTTGGCCACCGGAGCGCCATCGCCGCCCAGCCGGTCGCCCAGCGTCAGCCGCGTCTCGCAGAGCGGCCACGCCGCGACCTCAACGCCGCTCACATCGGCACCATCGCCGAGCTGCGCCTTGATCGCGTCGATATCCTTGGCCGTCCCGACGAACCCCGTTGCGACCGGCTTGCCGTCGGCGCCCTTGCGGACCTCGACCTTGCCGCACCACAATCCGGCGATTTCCACCGGGCCGTGCGCGCTGGCCGCACCGGCGTTCGGTCCGGTCTTCAGCACCGGCCCTGACATGTTGATCGCGTCAGACCGGAAATCGCCCGGCGCCAGCGTAATTTGGGGGTCGCCCGGCATCCGCTCCACGAACCCGACCGAGATCCGATTCTGGACCGTCTGATACGACACGCGACCGAACCCGTTCTGGCCCCATTCCGGGCTCCACGAGTTGATCAGCTTGAATTCCTTCTGGTCGTCGTCATAGCCGATCAGCGTGAATTCGTGCCCCTCATAGGGCGTGCCTTCGACGGGCACGCCCGAGTTCCACACGCCGCCACCGGTTGGGCCCTGCAGATATTGGAACCCGTCATCGATGTTGGCGGCGACGACCACCGGGTTGCCCTGCGCCAGCTCCGCTTTGGCTTGGTCGATCGTGTTGACCTGCTCAAAACCGGCGATCTTGAAATCGGTGCCCTTGGCGCGGTCCGCCGCAGAAAGCGTCGGGCACGCATCGGCCGTGTCGCGGCCGTCATAGGGGAAATCCGCCAGCGAGCCGACGCCTTGCTCGAGCAGGTGCATGGCGTCCACCGCATCCGCGCCGCCGCCGCATGGATCGTCCGCCGAGCGCCCGGGCTGATGAATTGCGTCATAGATAAAGGCGGGGCTCGGAATGTTATGCGGGTCGGAGATATCGCGATGCTCGACCACCTCCGCATAGTAGGCGCGCGCCGCAAATCCGGTCGACCAGGCGACGCACGAGCCCTGCTGGGCCTGGTCGCCGATCGCGGTGAAGTAGCTCGACAGATCGA
Source organism: uncultured Alphaproteobacteria bacterium (assembly GCA_963848625.1). Taxonomy (GTDB): domain Bacteria; phylum Pseudomonadota; class Alphaproteobacteria; order Rhizobiales; family Devosiaceae; genus Devosia_A. Next base: position 610,707 of record CAWKEC010000007.1, on the reverse strand, counting down.
CGGCCCTGGGCAGGAAAGCCCGGTATTCTGGAACCGTCGGTATCTTGGCGAGAACGGCGGGCGGCGTCGGCAGCGATCCCGTCGGGCGCTTCGGTCCCGATTGCCCGGCGGGGGCCGCGCCCAGCATCTGCGACTGCGCGAGGGCGATCCCGCCCGAAAGTGCGAGCGCTGCGATTGCGAGGCCGGCACGGAACATTGCTTTGTCCATCATCATCCCATTCCTCATTTCCGGAGGTCCGCGATCCACTGATACGTCACCGCGCTCATGCGCGCGATGACCCGCGCCGCCGTTCCATCGTTCGGCGCCAGCGCCCCCATCCCGGTGATGAATAATGCACCTTTGCTATCGGCTACGAAGTACGGGGTGCCAAAATTACCCGCGATACACGGAGCTGCGGTCGCCGAGCTGCGCGACATGGATGCCGCGTCGACCGGGCAGGTCGTACTCGCCAACGCGGGCTCCTGCCCGCTCTCGCCATATGCCAGCGCCTTCGGCGTGTAGGTCTTGTTGGGGTCCGTCTCGAAGCCGAACCAGCCGAGCTTAGTGCCGACCGGCTTGGATAGGATGACGACACCGACGTCATAGGGTGACGAACCATAACTCGACGCCGTCGCCGTAGCGGCATCGGCATACTCCTGCATCACGTGCCCTTCCGCCCAGGGAATGACGTCGTAGGGCGCGCTGCCGTTCTGGGCGCCGGGTGAGAACGTCACCTTGTCGGCCCATACCGGATTGCTCTCGGCACCCCACAGGCAGCCAGCCGCAGTGATCACCGTCGACGGGCCGATCAGCGTGCCGGTGCAGGGATATGTGTTCGGACCATAGGTCACCTCGATCAGGCCGACGGCGCGATACGGGTAGACGCCGGCATTTCCGACCGGCACCAGCGGCGCCGGGATACCAATGATCGTCTTCAGCGGGGCGCCGGCCAAGACGGAGCCGATCGTCGAGGTCACCGACGCGATCAGCGCGGCGGATGCCGGAGTCGAAGACTCCGTGCCATCCGCCAGCTTGGTCATGGTCGCGAGGCCCGCGGCCGTGGGCGGCGAGTCGAGACTGATGTCGCGCGTCGTGGCGTTCTCGACCGGCGGAAATGCTATAGTTGCTGGCAGTGGTGTCGTAGAGGGGGTCGCGCTGGCGTCCCCCTCACTGCCCGAAACCGATTGCGATAGCGCCGGCAAAGCCGACATCAGCATCACGGCAGTCGCCAAGCTGAGCGACGCGACCCATGTGCGTTGCATGGATTCCCCCAAAACATCATTCCCCAAACCCATAGTGCCGCGCCCGAAGGCATCCGACAATTGTCAAAGTGAACATCGATCGCGACGGCAAATTGACGGCATTGGCGGTCCCCAAAGGTCGTTTTGGGACGCAACCGCCCGCTTTGCGGCGACTTTGGGTTTGAGTCCACCTCTCCGATCGGCTAGCCACAATCCGGCGCCTTTTCGCCGCCGGGGGTCGTTCCGCAAAATGCCCGAGAGCGAGGCTCGCATCGCCGCGCTGCCGATCTGGTCGGGCCGGCCGGCGCTCGCCCCGCTGGCCGGCGGCATTTCCAATCTCAGCTACACCGCCACGGATGCCACCGGCAAATACGTCGTTCGCCTCACCCGCGACTTTCCCTTCCACCACGTCTTCCGCGACCGCGAAGTGATGGTCTCGCGCGCCGCCCATGCCGCCGGCTTCGGTCCTGAGATCGTCCACGCCGAGCCGGGACTGATGGTCTCGCGCTTCATCGACGGCCGCGTGCTGACCGCGGCGGACGTCCGCGCGAGCATCCCCCGCATCGCCGCCTTCCTTGCCCGCTTCCACCGCGACATGCCGGCGGCCATTTCGGGCGCCGGCTTCATCTTCTGGGTCTTTCACGTCAACCGCGACTACGTGCGGCAGCTCCGCGAAATCGGCAGCGTCCCCCGCGCCGAACATTGGCTCGCGGTCAACGCCGAGCTCGAAGCCGCGCAACTGCCGTTGCCCATCGCCTTCGGCCACCACGACCTGCTGCCGGCCAACCTGATCGATGACGGCACGCGCCTCTGGCTGATCGACTACGAATATGCCGGCTTCGGCACCGCCATGTTCGACCTCGCCAATCTCAGCTCCAACAACGGCTTCTCGCACCAGGATCGGCGACGCCTTGCTCGAACGCTACTTCGGCGCCCCGCCGGACGAGGCAGCGCTCCGCAGCCACGCCGCGATGGAATGCGCCTCCCTCCTCCGCGAAGCCCTCTGGTCGCTGGTGAGCGTGCCGCACCTCGACGCGCCCGGGCGTCGACTACGCCGCCTATGCCGACGAGAATTTCGCCCGGCTCGACGAGTGCCCTCGCCGCCTATCGCGCCCGCTTCGGAAAGGGCAATCATGACCCTCCCCACCCACGCGCAGATCGTCGTCATCGGCGGCGGCATCATCGGCTGCTCGACCGCCTATCATCTCGCGCGCGACCACAAGGCGGACGTCGTTCTGCTCGAGCAGGGCAAGCTCACCTCCGGCTCGACCTGGCACGCGGCCGGCCTCGTCGGCCAGCTCCGCTCGTCGGCCTCGATCACCCAGGTGCTGAAGCGCTCCGTCGAGCTCTACAAGACGCCTCGAGGCCGAGACCGGCCTCGCCACCGGCTGGAAGATGACCGGCTGCCTCCGCCTCGCGACCAACCCCGACCGCTGGACCGAGTTCAAGCGCCTCGCCACCACCGCGCGCAGCTTCGGCATGGAGATGGAGCTGATCTCGCCCGCCGAGGTCAAGCGCATGTGGCCGCTGATGGACGTCGACGACCTCATCGGCGCCTCCTGGCTGCCCACCGACGGCCAGGCCTGCCCCTCCGACATCACGCAGTCGCTCGCCAAGGGCGCGCGCATGCACGGCGCCCAGATCATCGAAGGCGTGCGCGTCACCGGCTTCGAGATGGAACGGCGACCGCATCGTCGCCGTCCTCACCACCGAAGGCCGCATCGCGAGCGAAACGGTGGTCAACTGCGGCGGCCAGTGGGCCCGCGAGATCGGCGCGCTGGCCGGCATCAACGTGCCGCTGCAGCCGGTCAAGCACCAGTACATCATCACCGAAAAGATCGCCGGCCTCGCGACCGACGCGCCGACGCATCCGCGACCCCGACCGCCGCACCTATTTCAAGGAAGAAGTCGGCGGCCTCGTGATGGGCGGCTACGAGCCCGACCCCATCGCCTGGACCACCGGCGACGTTCCCCGCGCCTTCGAGTTCCAGCTCTTCGACGACGACTGGGATCATTTCGCCCAGCATCTCGAACAGGCCATCGCCCGCGTCCCGGCGCTCGAGACCGCCGGCGTCCGCCAGATGATCAACGGCCCCGAGAGCTTCACGCCCGACGGCAATTTCATCCTCGGCGCCGCGCCCGAATGCGCCAACATGTATGTCGGCGCCGGCTTCAACGCCTTCGGCATCGCCTCCGCCGGCGGCGCCGGCTGGGCCCTCGCCGAATGGGCGATCACGCGGCGAAGCCCCGCTCGACCTCTGGGTCGTCGACATCCGCCGCTTCTCCGAGCTGCATCGCGACCGCGACTGGGTGCGCGACCGCACGCTCGAAGCCTACGGCAAGCACTACACCGTCGCCTTCCCGCACGAGGAGTATGAGAGCGGCCGCAACCGCATCGTCTCCCCGCTCTACGATCGGCTGAAGGCCCGCGGCGCGGTGTTCGGCTCAAAGCTCGGCTGGGAGCGCGCCGAACTGGTTCGCGCCCGCCGGCACCGAGCCGCGCGACATCTATTCCATGGGCCGCCAGAACTGGTTCGACGCCGGTCGGCGACGAGCACCGCCTGGTGCGCGAAAAGGTCGGCCTCTTCGACCAGTCCTCCTTCGCCAAATACGAAGTCACCGGCACGGACGCCGCCGCCGCGCTCAACTGCATCGCCGCCAACGACGTCGACAAGCCCGTCGGCCGCCTCACCTACACGCAGATGCTCAACTCGCGCGGCGGCATCGAATGCGACCTCACCGTCGCGCGCCTCGCCGACGACCGCTTCTACATCGTCACCGGCACCGGCTTTCGCACCCACGACCTCGCCTGGATCGCCGAGCACATCCCCGCCGGCGCCGACGCCACGCTCCGCGATGTCACCGAAGACTTCGGCACGCTGGTCCTGATGGGCCCGCGCGCCCGCGACGTGCTTGCCGCGCGTCACGACGCGCCGATGTTTCGAACGCCGCCTTCCCCTTCGGCCACGTCCGCATCATCCCCATCGCGGGCCACGACGTCCGCGCGCTGCGCGTCACCTATGTCGGCGAGCTCGGCTGGGAGCTGCACATCCCGCTCGGCCGCGACCGGCGACGTCTTCGACGCGCTGATGGCCGCCGGCGCGCCGCACGGCATCCGCCCGGTCGGCTATCGCGCGCTCGAATCGCTGCGGCTCGAAAAGGGCTATCGCGCCTGGGGCAGCGACATCACGCCCAACGACACGCCCGTTCGAGGCCGGTCTCGGCTGGGCCGTGAAGCTCAAATCCAACGCCGCCTTTCATCGGCCGCGACGCTCTCGTCGCGGCCGCAGGGCAAGCCGCTGACGAAACGCCTCGCCACCTTCACCACCGACGCGCGAGGACGTCGTTCTACTCGGCCGCGAGACGATCCTGCGCAACGGCGAGTTCGCCGGCTATCTCACCTCCGGCGGCTACGGCTACACCATTGGCAAGCCGATCGGTCTCGGCTATGTGCGCCACCCGGAGCCCGGAGACGCGGCCGCTACGAGCTGGTCGTCGCCAACGAGACCGTCGCCGCGAGCATCGGCTTCGAGCCGCTCTACGATCCGCAAAATCTGAAGGTCAAAGCGTGAAAGTCCTGGTTGCCGTCAAGCGCGTCGTCGACGCCAATTTCCGCGTCCGCGTCAAAGCCGACGGCTCCGGCGTCGACCTCGACAACGTCAAGATGGCGATGAACCCCTTCGACGAGATCGCCGTCGAGGAAGCCGTGCGCCTCAAGGAAGCGGGCATCGCCACCGAGATCGTCGCGGTTTCGATCGGCCCCGCCAAGGCCGAGGACACGCTGCGTCAGGCCCTCGCGATGGGCGCCGACCGCGCCATCCTCGTCGTCCACGACGGCAAGACCGAACCGCTGGGCGTCGCCAAGATCCTGGTCGCAATCGCCAAGACCGAAGCGCCGGACCTCATCCTCCTCGGCAAGCAGGCCATCGACGACGACGCCAACCAGACCGGCCAGATGCTCGCCGCCCTCCTCGGCCGCGGCCAGGCGACCTTCGCCAGCAACATCGAGATTTCGCGCGGCAACGCGACTGTTACCCGCGAAGTCGATGGCGGCCTCCAGACGCTCGAGCTGCCGCTCCCCGCCATCGTCACCGCCGATCTCCGCCTCAACACTCCGCGCTTCACCGCGCTGCCCAACATCATCAAGGCGCGCACAAAGCCGCTGCGGAAAACCACGGCCGCCGAGCTCGGCGTCGATCTCACCCCGCGCCTCAAGACCCTCAAGGTCGAGGACCCGCCGCCGCGCAAGCCGGGCGTCATGGTCGGCTCGGTCGCCGAGCTCGTCGACAAAGCTGCGCGCCGCCGAGGTGCTGCCATGACCACCCTGCTCATCGCCGACGGCGCGGCCACCGCTCACGCCCTCACCGCCGCACTCCAGCTCGGCGGCGAAGTCCATATCCTCGAGGTGCCGCCCAACGCGCTCGCCGAACCGCTCGCCGAATTCATCGCCTCGCTCGCCGGCTACGATGCCATCGTCGCGCCCGCGACCTCGACCGGCAAGAACCTCCTGCCCCGCGTCGCCGCCCTGCTCGACGTGATGCAGATCTCCGACATCATCGAGGTCGTCTCCCCCGACACCTTCAAGCGACCCGACCTACGCCGGCAACGCCATCGAGACCGTGCAGACGACCGACCGCATCCGCGTCCTCACCGTCCGCGCCTCGGCCTTCCCGCCGACGCCGCTCGACGGCATCAAGACCATCAGCCCCGGCGCGCTCGAAACCACCCTGTCGCGCATCGTCTCCGAAGACGCGCACAAGTCCGACCGGCCCCGAGCTCGGCTCGGCCAAAATCGTCGTCTCCGGCGGCCGCGCCTTCGGCAGCAAGGAAAAGTTTGACGCTCTCCTCGTGCCGCTCGCCCAAAAGCTCAACGCCGCGATCGGCGCCAGCCGTGCCGCAGTCGACGCCGGCTACGCCGCCAACGACCTGCAGGTCGGCCAAACCGGCAAGATCGTCGCCCCCGACCTCTACATCGCCATCGGCATCTCCGGCGCCATCCAGCATCTCGCCGGCATGAAGTCGAGCAAGGTGATCGTCGCCATCAACTCCGACCCCGCCGCCCCCATCTTCGCCGTCGCCGACTATGGCCTCGTCGGCGATCTGTTTGCACTGCTGCCGGAACTCACCGCCGCGCTCTGAACTCTTCTACGTCTCGACCCCGATTTCGGCCGCCACCTTCCGGATATGCGCCAGCCCGCGCCGATATCCCGGCACATCGAAATGCTCGAGCATCAGCGGTACGTCGCGCCCGAGCCTGTCGATTTCGGTGAGATAAGCGCCATAGTCGAGATTGCCCTCGCCCGGCACCACCTCATCCATGTGGAACGAGATCGTCCCCGGCCCGCCCTGCATCACGATGTCCTTGGCGTGGCAGCTCACGATCCACGGCCCGAGCAGCGCAAAAGCCTCGCGGATCATCCGGCCCGTGTTGAAATAGTGCCGCGGCGAGATCACCATGTTGGCCGCGTCGATATGCGCACCGAACTGCGGCCGGTCGATCGCCTTCAGCAGCTTCAGATAGTTCTCAGCCGTGTCAGTCACCAGCCACGGCACCATCTCGAGCGAAAACTTGCAGCGCTTCGGCTTCACCGCATCGATGATTGAGCGCGCCGTCTCCACCGCCCGCTGGAATCCGGCTTCACTCTGGTTGTCCGGGTGCGGTCCGTAGTCGTAGTTATCGCTGAGCTGCCACGCATCTCCGGCGTGCCCCACGGTGCCGTGGAACGCCACGCACGCCCGCACGCCCATTTCGTCCGCCAGCGCCAGCTGGTGCATGGCGAACTCGAGGTTGGCCGCCCGCTGCGCTTCGTCATGCGCAATGAGGTTCTTCCACGCTCCCGCCTCGGCGATGATCACATCCGCATCCGCCATCGCCTTGACGATAGCCTTGATCTCATCGCTATTTTCGATCCGGATATTCGGCATGTAGGCGGCACGATAACCGAACGCGACGTGCTCCCGCGCATAGGCCTCCGGATCGCCCCGGTAGTCGATGCCGTATCCGCCCAGCCTCACCGCCATCTGATCACCTATCCCTTGAACTCATTCGCGGCGATCGACTGCGGCTTCATCTCGATCGAGAATCCCGGCCGCGTCGGCGGCATGTAGGCGGCATGCTCGATCACGCACGGGTCGACGAAGTGCTCGTGCAGATGGTCGACATACTCGATCACGCGCCCGTCCTTGGTCCCGCTCACCGCAATGTAGTCGATCATCGACAGGTGCTGCACATATTCGCAGAGCCCGACGCCGCCGGCATGCGGCCACACCGGCAGCCCGAACTTCGCCGCCATCAGCAGCACGCTCAGCACCTCGTTGAGCCCCCCGAGCCGGCACGCGTCGATCTGCACGACATCGATCGCACCGCGCGTGATGAACTGCTTGAACAGGATCCGGTTCTGGCACATCTCGCCGGTCGCGACCTTCACCGGCTTGATCGCCTCGCGCACCTTGCGATGGCCCTCGATGTCATCGGGGCTCGTCGGCTCCTCGATGAAGTAGGGATTGAACCGTTTTAGCGCATTGACCCACGCGATCGCCTCGTCGACCTCCCACACCTGGTTCGCATCGATCAGCAGCTTGCGCTCCGGCCCCATGATCGCGCGGACGATCTCGAGCCGGCGGATATCGTCGTCGAGGTCGCGGCCGACCTTCATCTTGAGGTAGGTAAAGCCCTCGCTCACGGCCTCGGTCGCAAGCCGGGTCAGCTTCTCGTTGGAATAGCCGAGCCACCCCGCTGACGTCGTGTAGCAGGGATAGCCGTGCGCCCTGAGCTCGGCGATCCGCCCGGCCTTGCCGGCCTCGGCCTTGCGGAAGATCGCGAGCGCTTCCTCCGGCGTCACCGCGTCGGTCAGATAGCGGAAGTCGATGATCGCAACGAGCTGCTTCGGGGCTCATCTCGCCCACCAGCTGCCACACCGGCTTGCCGGCCTCCTTGGCCAGCAAATCCCAGACCGCATTGACCACCGCGCCGGTCGCGAGGTGCATCGCGCCCTTGTCCGGCCCGATCCAGCGCAACTGGCTGTCGCTCGTCATATGCCGCCAGAACCGGCCCGGGTTCTCGGCGATCCACTCCGTCGTCAGCCCGACGATCCGCGCCGTCAGCGCCTCGATCGCCGCGACCACCACCTCGTTGCCGCGCCCGATCGTGAACGTCAGCCCGTGACCGGCATGCGCGCCGTCGGTCCCCAGCACCACATAAGCGGCCGAATAGTCCGGGTCGGGGTTCATCGCATCCGACCCGTCCAGCGCCGTCGAGGTCGGAAAACGAAGGTCGTGCGTCGCGAGCGAAGTGATGCGCATGTCTCGATCCAGCTCCTTGCCGGCTGCCGCATCCTGTGCGAACAACCCGTCCGGACGCAGCTTTTGCCATGTCTTTAGAGCGGACGCGAGGGGCTGCGCGTATCCGCGCCACGAGACTAAAATGCGTATCGTCGACACCCACCTCCACCTCGTCTATCTCGATCGCTTCCGCTACCCTTGGCTCGACTCCGAGCCGCCGCTGAACCGCCAGTGGGACTGGCCGTCCTACTGGGCCGAGGCCTCTGCTCTCGGCATTGAAACGGCGATACACATGGAGGTAGACGTCACGCCCCGCGAGGCCGAGGCGGAGACCACATTCGTGCTTGCGCTCGACCCTCATGTCGCTGGCGCCATCGCGCAGCCCACCCCGAAGCCGCTGACTTTCCCTCAGTGCTCGAGCGCCTCGCGGCCAATCCTAAGGTCAAAGGCGTGCGCCGGCTGCTGCAGGGCAATCCGGACGAGCTCTCCGCGAGCGAGGGCTTTCGCGCCAACGTCCGCCGCCTCGCGGCGCACCGCCTGACCTTCGACCTTTGCGCGCTGCCGCACCAGCTGCCGGTCGCCGCGGCCTTGGCCGCCGCCTGCCCCGACGTGCAGTTCGTCCTCGACCATTGCGGCAATCCCCCGATCGACAGCGGCGACATCCGCGCCTGGCGCCGCGACCTCGCCGCCCTCGCCAAGCTTCCCAACATCGCCGGCAAGATCTCCGGCATCGTCAACCACGCGCCGCCCGGCTGGACCCCCGAGACGCTCCGCCCCGCCGTCGAGCACGTCATCGAATGCTTCGGCTGGGACCGCGTGGTGTTCGGCTCCGACCGCCCGGTGCTCACCGTCAACGGCACGCTGACCCAGTGGGTCGAGGCCCTCAAGGCCATCGTCGCGAGGGCCAGCGAGACCGAGCAGGCAAAGCTGTTCAGCCGCAACGCCGAGCGAATTTACCGGCTCTAGCGTCGCCGCACTAAGTCGCCATCCCCACGCCCGCCGCCTGCGGGATCAGGTCCTCGGGGATATCGTCGAAGCTCGCATAGTTCATGCTGTAGAGCCGCGCATAGAGACCGCCCAGCTTGATCAGCTGGTCGTGCGTTGCCCTGCTCGATCAAAACGCCGTTCTGCAGCACGAGGATGCGGTCGGCGTTGCGGATCGTCGCCAGCCGGTGGGCGATCACCAGCCCGGTGCGGCCCTTGAGCAGCACCTTCAGCGCCTTCTGGATCTGCAGCTCGGTGTAGCTGTCGATCGAAGCGGTCGCCTCGTCGAGCACCAGGATCTTCGCGTCCTGCACCAGCGCGCGCGCAAAGCTGATGAGCTGCCGCTGGCCCAGCGAGAGATTGCCGCCGCGCTGCTCGAGCTTGGTGTCGTAGCCCTTGGGCAGCGCCATGATGAAGTCGTGCGCGCCCACCGCCTTGGCCGCCGCGACCACCTGCTCGACCGTTGCATCGGTCGCGCGCGTAGCGGATGTTCTCGATCACCGTGCCGGTGAACAGGAACGGCTCCTGCAGCACCATGGCGATCGAATGGCCGAGCGAATCCTGCGTCACGTCGCGCACGTCGTGCCCGCCCACCAGCACCTGCCCGTCCCACACATCGTAGAAGCGGTGGACCAGCGCCATCGACGAGGTCTTGCCCGAGCCCGTCGGCCCGACCAGCGCCACCGTCTCGCCCGGCTTCACCTTGAACGAGACGTCCTTGAGCACCGGCTGGTTCTGCGCGATAGCCGAACGTCACGTTGCGGAACTCGACCGAGCCATCCATCTCCGGCGTCAGCGTCACGGCGTCGCGGCTTGTCCTGGATCTCGACCGGCACGTCGAGCACTTCGGTGATCCGCTGCCCCGAGGCCATGGCGCGCTGCATCACCGAATACTGCATGGTGAGCGAGCGGATCGGATCGAAGAAGCGCTGGATGTAGAACAGGAACGCCACCATCACGCCGAGCCCGAGCTGGTGGTTGAGCACCATCGCGCCGCCGACCACGATCACCGTCGCCATCGAGATGCCGGTGAGCGTATCGACGATCGGCACCGTCACCTGCGCGAATTTGGCCGCCCGCAGGTGCGCGCTGAGATTGCGTGAAGGCCTTCTCGTCATAGAGGTCGAAATTGACGCGCTGCCGGTTGAGGCTCTGCACCGTGCGCACGCCGTTGATGCCTTCGGCCAGCGCGCCGTTGGCGCGCGAATTGGTTTCGTGCGCGGCCATGAAGCTGCGCTTGGCCGGCGGCAGCCAGAAGAAGCGGATGACCAGCAGCGTCGGCATGGTCGCCATGGTCAGCAGGCCAAGCCGCAGGTCGAGCACACACAGCACCGACGACGATGCCGAACAGCAGCACGATGTCGCCCACCGACATCACCGAGGTCTCGAGGAACTCCTGCATCGAGTTCACGTCGCCCTGCAGCCGCGACATCAGCCGGCCGACTTCGGTCTTGTCCATGAACCCCAGCGACACGCGCTGCAGCTGCGCCATCATCGCGCGGCGCATGTCGAACAGCACGTGCTCGGCAACGCTGCCGACCACCGTTTCCTGCACGATAGCTCGCGCCGTAGTTGATCACGATCACCACCACGAAGGCCGCAATGCACGAGCAGCAGCACGCGCCCGTCGCCGCCCTTTGCCATGCCGTTGTCGATCGCGAAGCGGATGATCAGCGGGATCGCCAGATTGGTGAAGGTGAAGGTCAGCACCGCCGCGACCGACAGGATCAGATCTGCCGGCGGTACGGCCGCACGAATGCCCAGATGCGGCGGACGATCTTCGGATCGTAGGCCTTGCCGAAGACCTCTTCGTCCTCGCGATGCGAGCCGACGACCGCCTTGGCCGGGCGGCGGCTGTGATCTTCGTCGTCGTCGAAATCCATCGATTGCGCGACGCTCATCTCACTCCCCCGCCATCAGCGGCAGGTCGGTCTCGGGCCGCACCTGCAGATCGTAGAGCGCCTTGTATCGCCCGCCCCGCGCCAGCAGTTCGAGATGCGTGCCGCGCTCGACGCACCTGCCCGTCCTCGAGGAAGAGGATCTGGTCGGCATGCATCAGCGAGCTCAGCCGGTGCGCAATGATGATCGTCACGCGCGCCTCGGAGAACTTTCGCATCGCAACGCGGATGCGCTGCTCGGTGCCGGCATCGATCGCCGCGGTCGAATCGTCGAACACCAGCACCGCCGGCTTCAGCACGAGGCTCCGCGCGATCGCGAGGCGCTGCCGCTGCCCGCCGCTGAGCGACACGCCGCGTTCGCCCACGATCGTGTCGTATCCACGCCGGCAGCCCCACGACGTAGTTGTGGAGCTGCGCCGAATTCCGCCGCCCGCTCGATCCGCTGCTCCTTCGCCCACGGATTGCCGTAGGCGATGTTGTTCTCGATCGTCGTCGTGAACAGGAACGAGTCCTGCTGCACCACCGCGACCTGGCCGCGCAGCGAATCCAGCGTCACTTCGGCGACGTTCTGCCCGTCGATACGGATCGCTCCGCTCGATCACATCGTAGTAGCGCGGGATCAGGTGGACGAGGGTCGACTTGCCGCTGCCCGGCGGCCCGACCAGCGCGATCGTCTGGCCGCGCTTCGCCGTGAAGCTCACATCCTTGATCACGTCGCGCGTCGTGCCCGGATAGCGGAAGCTCACATGCTCGAAGCTCAGCTCGCCCGCGCTGATCTTGAGCGCTGGCGCCGCCGGACGATCCTTCACCGCCAGCTCGAGGTCGAGCAGCGCAAACAGCCGCATGCCGCAGGTCGCGCCGCGCGCGATGGCGTTGACCAGCAGCCCGAGCTGCCGCACCGGCATCTGCAGGATGGTCATGAACGTCAGGAACTGCGCCAGCGTGCCGACGGTGATCTCGCCGGCCATCACCTTCTGGCCGCCCACCCACAGCACCAGCCCCAGGGCGATGAAGTAGGAAAAGTTCATCGCCGCGGTGCTCTTGACGCGGATGGCGACGCGCTCATGGGCAAGTTCGCAGCGCGTGCTCGGACGTCTCCTCGAACTTTTCGAGCTCGTGCTCCTGCGCCGCGAAGGCCCGCACCACGCGAATGCCGCCGAGGTTCTCCTCCATCACGCGCGACATCACCGTCAGTCGATCCTGCAGCTCGAGCCAGGTCGCGCGGAGCTTCAGCTGCGCCTTCGACGAGTTCCAGCCGATGAACGGCACGAAGCTGAGGCTCAAGAGCCCAAGCAGCCAGTCGGTCGAGATCAGCAGATAGGCGCCGACCCCGATCAGCACCGCGAGCAGGATGAAGCGCACCGTGGCCGTCGCAAAGAACATCCGCACGCCGTCGATATCGAGGATGCCGAGCGTGATCAGATCGCCCGAATGCATGCGGTCGTGGAACGAAAAGCTCAGCTGCTGCAGCTTCTCGTATGCCGCAAGCCTGAGCTCGTAGGCGGCGTGGTGGCCGACGCTCTCGCTGTAATAGTTCTGGAGCAGCGTGAAGATGCCGCGCCCCATGCTGACCACCAGCAGCAGCATCGCGGTGGTCCACAGCCCTTGCTGCGCTGCCTCCGCACTCGTCCCGAGGATCCCTTGCGCCTGGTCCACCGCGTGCCCGAGCAGACGCGGAACCATCAGTTGCAGCGTCGCCGCAATGAAGGTCGACACGATGCAGACCGTCGCCTGCCAGGGATGGCGCAGATTAAGGCGCGTGATGCGCCACAACGTTCCAACACCCTTGCCCCAGCCCGCTTTGGCGACATGGGAAAAGGCGTTGGCGCGCCGCTTGGCGCTGGCCCGGTCGGAAGCCAATTGGAGACCCGAATCTGATGAGTGCGCGATGCGCAGGAGGAGAGGACGCTCGCAACGCCCTGAATGTGACAATGTTAGGACACGAACGTTCCGAGTTCAACGCCGATCAGGCGGCCTCGCGCCGGCCTTCGGCGCGAATGGCGGCCATCAGTTCGCGCGCCGCGGCAGGGATTTCGGCCTCTGTCCGCGTGGTGATTCCGATGGGTCCAAGCGTCGCATCCATGTCGGCGGAGAGCCGCACCAGCTGCCCCCTGGCAAGATCGTCCGCGACCACGCTGTGCGAGATCGCCCACACGGCATCGCTTTTGAGCACCAGCGCCCGCCCCAGCGAGTTCGATACCGTCTCGATCTCCATCGGCAACCGGCTCACGCCTCCCGCAATCAGCAGCGCATCGACCGCCGGCCGGATGATTGCTTCCTTGGGCGGCATGACCCACGCAAATGCCGCGGCCGCCCGCAGCGTGACGCTCGCGAGCCCCGCCAGCGGATGCCCCGGCCGCACCGTGAGCACCAGCCGCTCCGAATAGAGCTGCTCGAACGACAGGCCCGCCATCGCCTCGGGCCGCGCCAGCCTGCCGACGACGAAGTCGATCGCCCCGCGCCGCAGGAGCCCGAGCAGATACGGGCTCGGCCCGCTTTCAACCAACGTCCGGCAGGCAAGCGGCGAGCGCTCAAAGCTGAGCAGGGCGCGCGGCACGACATCGGCCGTAACGCTTGGCAGCGCCCCGAAGGCAACGAACGAGGCTCCGCTCCGCGCTGCCTCGAGCGTATCGAACCCCTGCCCCAGCGTTGCGAGGCTGGCCTGCGCAAAGCGCGCGAAAACCTCGCCCTCGCCGGTCAGCGCCAGCGCCCGCCGGCTGCGATCGAACAGCGCCACTCCCGCGATCGCTTCGAGTTCGGCGAGCGCCTTCGACACCGCCGGTTGCGTCATCCCGAGCTCCGCCCCGGCCCGCGCCACTCCGCCTTGGCGGATGGTCTCGAGGAACGCCGTCAGATGTCTCAGCCGAATGCGAGGATCGAGTCGCGGCGCCACGGATATATTCCCCCTAGTTATCTATTATCGCTCGATTATCACTTTTTATCGTCAGGCGGCGGTGATTTGATACCCAAACGTAAGGACGCACCGCAATGGCCGAATTCCTCCCGCTCCGCGATGCAGTCGCCCGAAACCTTCACCCCGGCGACACCGTCGCCTTCGAGGGCTTCACCCACCTCATTCCGCACGCTGCCGCCCACGAGGCGATCCGCCAGCGTATCGGCGACCTCACGCTCCTCCGCATGACGCCCGACATCATCTACGACCAGATGATCGGCATGGGCCTCGCGCGGAAAGTGATCTTCTCCTACGCCGGCAACCCGGGCGTCGGCCTCCTGCGCCGCATGCGCGACGCCATCGAGAACGATTACCCGCGCGCCATCGAAACCGTCGAGCACTCGCATTCGGCGATGGCCCAGGCCTACGAGGCCGGCGCCAGCGGCCTGCCGATGGCGGTGTTCCGCGGCTACAAGGGCGCCGAGCTGCCGCGCGTCAATCCCGAGATCAAATCGGTCACCGATCCCTTCACCGGCGAGGTGCTCGCTGCGGTCCCCGCGCACCGTCCCGACGTCACCTTCATCCACGCGCAGAAGGCGAGCGCCGCAGGGCGACGTCCTCATCGAAGGCATCATCGGCGTGCAGAAGGAAGCCGCGCTCGCCGCCAAGCGCGTCGTCGTCACCGTCGAGGAGGTCGTGCCGACCTTCAAGGGCCTGCACCCCAACCTCACGCATCCTGCCGCACTGGACGATCGATGCGATTGCGGTCGTGCCCGGCGGCGCGCACCCCTCGTACACCTACGGCTACTACGCCCGCGACAACGCCGCCTATCTCGACTGGGACAAGATCTCCGCCGACCGCGACGCGTTCACCGCCTGGATGGAGGCCAACGTCCTCAACGCCGGCCCCGAAGTCTTCGCCCAGCGCGTGGAGGCCCTGCGATGACGACGCACGATGCTTGCGCGTCTCCCTCCCCCTCCTCAGGGGGAGGGGTCAGGGGTGGGGGTCAGCACCCACCGACGCCGGAGCCTACAATGACCGACTTCACCCCCACCGAAATGATGACCATCGCCGCCGCCCGCGCCCTCAGCAACGACGACGTCTGCTTCGTCGGCATCGGCGCGCCCTCGGCCGCCTGCAACGTCGCGCGCCTCACCCACGCCCCCGACATCACGCTGATCTATGAATCGGGCACCATCGGCACCGCGCCCGACGTCCTGCCGCTCTCGATCGGCGACGGCGAGCTGTGTGAAACGGCGCTCTGCACCGTCAGCGTCCCCGAAATGTTCCGCTACTGGCTGATGGGCGGCCGCATCTCGATCGGCTTCCTCGGCGCCGCGCAGCTCGACAAATTCGGCAACATCAACACCACCGTCATCGGCGACTACGCGCATCCGAAAGTCCGCCTGCCCGGCGGCGGCGGCGCGCCCGAGATCGCGACCTCCTGCGGCGAAATCTTCATCACCCTCAAGCAGGCACCGCGCGCCATGGTGCAAAAGATCGACTTCTACACCTGCTTTGGCCACGGCGACGGCGGCGACCACCGCCAGCGCCTCGGCATCACCACCAAGGGCCCGACGCTGCTGATCACCGATCTCGCCATCTGGCGTCCCGACCCGGAGACCAAGGAGTTCACCGTGACCTCGCTGCACCGCGGCGTCACCCGCCAGCAAGTGCAGGAGACCTGCGGCTGGCCCGTACGCTTCGCCGACAGCCTGGAGGAAACGCCCGATCCCCACCGACCTCGAACTTGGCACGCTGCGCGACCTCCAGGCCCGCACCGAAGCCGCGCATCGCGGAGGCCGCCATGGCTGACGCCTTCATCTGCGCCTATCGCCGCACGCCCATCGGCCGCTTCGGCGGCGCGCTCAGCGCCGTGCGCGCCGACGATCTCGCCACCGTTCCGCTCAAGGCCCTGATGGCCGAGCACCCCAACGCCGACTGGGCCGCGCTCGACGACGTCATCCTCGGCTGCGCCAACCAGGCCGGCGAGGACAACCGCAACGTCGCGCGCATGAGCCTGCTGCTCGCCGGTCTCCCGGTGAGCGTCTCCGGCACGACCATCAACCGCCTCTGCGGCTCAGGCATGGACGCCGTCATCACCGCCGCCCGCGCCATTCGCGCCGGCGAGGGTGACTTCTTCATCGCCGGCGGCGTCGAGATCATGAGCCGCGCGCCGTTCGTGCTGCCCAAGGCTGAAACGCCGTTCTCCCGGAATGCCGAGATCTACGACACCACTATCGGCTGGCGCTTCGTCAATCCGCTGATGCAGCAGCAATACGGCATCGACTCCATGCCCGAGACCGGCGAGAACGTCGCCGAGGACTTCCACGTCAGCCGCGCCGACCAGGACGCCTTCGCGCTCCGCAGCCAGCAGCGCGCCATCGCCGCCCAGCAGAACGGCCGCCTGGCGCGCGAAATCGTTCCCGTCACCATCCCGCAGCGGAAAAAGGAGCCGATCATCGTCGATCGCGACGAGCACCCGCGTGCCGACACCTCGCTCGAAGCGCTGAGCAGGCTCCCGACGCCGTTCCGCCAGGGCGGCACCGTCACCGCCGGCAACGCCTCCGGCGTCAATGACGGCGCCGCCGCGCTCATCGTCGCCTCCGAGGCCGCCGCCAAAGTGCACGGCCTCACCCCCATTGCCCGCATCCTCGGCGGCGCGGCCGCCGGCGTGCCGCCGCGCATCATGGGCATGGGCCCGGTCCCCGCGACCCGAAAGCTCTGCGCCCGCCTCGGCCTCACCCCGCAGGATTTTGACGTCATCGAGCTCAACGAAGCCTTCGCCAGCCAGTCGCTCGCCGTCCTGCGCGAACTCGGCCTCGCCGACGACGCAGCCGCACGTCAACGCCAATGGCGGCGCCATCGCGCTGGGCCACCCGCTCGGCATGTCCGGCGCCCGCATCGCCGGCACCGCCGCGCTGGAACTGGCCCTCACCGGCAAGCGCCGCGCCCTCGCCACCATGTGCATCGGCGTCGGCCAGGGCATCGCCCTCGCGCTGGAGCGAGTCTAACTCAGCTAGAACGGCAATCCAACATAGTTCTCCGCCAGCGCGCGTCTGCGCCGCCTCGGACTGCATCAGATACTCCAGCTCCGCAATCTGCAGCTTCTCGCTGAACGCTCCCGCCTCGGGGAACCGGTGCAGCGTCGAGGTCATCCACCACGAAAAGCGCTCGGCCTTCCACACCCGCTTCAGCGCCCGCTCCGAATAGCCGTCGAGCCCCGCGTCAGACCGCTCGCGATAGTGCTCGATCAGCCCCTCACTGAGATAGTGCACATCGCTCGCCGCAAGGTTGAGCCCTTTCGCGCCCGTCGGCGGCACGATGTGCGCCGCATCCCCGCAAAGGAACAGCTTGCCGAACCGCATCGGCTCGGCGACGAACGAACGCAGCGCGGCCACCGACTTTTCGATCGAGGGCCCGGTGGTCACGCGCGTCCGCCGCCCCTGCGGGCAACCGCCGCCGCAGCTCGTCCCAGAACGCCGCGTCGCTCCACGCCTCCGCCTGCTCGCTCGCGTCGACCTGCACGTAGTAGCGGCTGCGCGTCGGCGAGCGCATCGAGCAGAGCGCAAAGCCGCGCTCGTGCCGCGCATAGATCAGCTCGTCATCGGCCGGCGGCACGTCGGCCAGCAGGCCCAGCCAGCCGAACGGATAGGCGCGCTCGAAGACGCTGAGCGCCCCCGCCGGCACGCTCTGCCGGCTCACGCCGTGAGACCCATCACAGCCCGCGATGAAATCGCAGTCGAGCCGCTGCTCTCTGCCGTCGGCGACAAACGTCACGTGCGGCGTCCCTCCGATATCATGCAGCCGCGCGTCACCCGCCGAGTAGATCGTCGTCAGCCCCGCCGCGGTCCGCGTCTCCATCAGATCATGGGTTACTTCGGTCTGCCCATAGACCGTCACCGTGCGGCCGCCCGAACGCCGTTTCAGGTCGACGCGATGCAGCCCACCGTCGAACGCGATGTGGATGCCGTCATGCACCAGCCCGTCAGCATGCAGTCGCGCCCCGCAGCCGACGAACTCCAGCAACCCGACCGTCCCCTCCTCCAGCACGCCGGCGCGAATGCGCGACAGCACATGCTCCGCGCGTCGCGCGCTCGATGATGACATTGTCGATACCTGCTTTGCCCAGCAGTGCGCCCAGCAGCAGCCCGGCGGGACCGGCGCCGATGATCGCAACCTGCGTGCGCACTAGCTCGCCTCGCCGATCCGCGTCACCCGCCCGAACATCGAGAGCGCCGTGCGCAGCGCCGCGCCGGTCGACATCAGCATCTGCGGCAGCAGCAGCCATTCGAGCGTCCACGCCGCACCCGAACGCTCCTGCTCGTGCAGCAGCGACAGGTTCATGCCGCCGGCGAGCGCCGCATTGGCGTGGGCCAGCGCCACCAGCACTTCGGCGCCCACCGGGATTGGACTTGAACGGCATCGCCGACGAGCCGCCGCCCCCTTCGATCGCGATCTCGCCGATGCCGTGCTGCGCCATCAGCGCCACGTCCAGCCCGATCTTGCCGAGGCTGCCCGTCACCAGCGCCAGCCACCCCGCCAATTCCACGATCCCGTCGCGCTGAGTGTGCCAGGTCCGCTCCGGCATGCGGAGGCCGAGCGCCTTGGCCAGCCGCCGGACCACGGCCGGCCCCTTGCTGCCGAGCTTGTCGAGCGTTCCCGCGGCGCCGCCGAACTGTAGCTGCAAAAGTCGCGGCCGTAGCTCGTTGAGCCGCTCCAGATCGCGCGCCAGTGGCGCCCGCCACGCCGCGAGGCGGTCGCTGACGGTGATCGGCAGCGCATCCTGCATGCGCGTCCGTCCCATCATCCGATGCCCGCCGAACCGCCGGTCGAGGGCGTCGAGCTGACCGAGCAGGGCGGTGATCCGCTTCTCGTAGATCGTGAGGATCGACCCGAGGCGGCAGACCAGCGACGTATCGACGATGTCCTGGCTCGTCGCGCCGAAATGCACGAACTGCCGGTTGACGCCGCCCACCTGCTCGCGCAGCTGCCGCACGAGCTCGACGCCAATCACCCCGTCGCGCGCCGTCGCCTCACGCAGAGCCGGCGATATCCGGCTTGAAGGCCGCGATCGCCGGCAGCACCTTCTCGCTGGTGCCGGCTGGAACGATGCCCTCCGCCTCTTCGGCCTGCACCAGTTCGCGCTCGAAGCGCAGCACCTGCTCCAGCTCCGCCTCTACGCCGAGGTAAGGCGCGATCTCGTCGTCGCCGAGCAGCCCACCGAGCAGCGGATGGTCGAACGGACCTATGCCCATGGCCGGCCCTCAGATATCGAAGAACACCGTTTCATTCGGACCCTGGACGCGGATATCGATGCTGTAGGTCGCGCTACCGGCGCGGCGCGTCGCGATCAGGCTCGCCGCGCGCGTCTTGGGGAAGATCGCCGCGAGCACCGGATCGGTCGCATTCGCCTCGGCCTCGTCGTCGAAGTAGAGCCTCGTATTGAGCCCCAGATTGATCCCGCGCGCGACAATCCACAAGCTCACATGCGGCGCCTGGAGGCGGCCGTCGGTAAACGGCACGCGGCCCGGCTTGATCGTCTCGAAGCGGAAGAGCCCGCTGCCCTCGGCGGCCGGACACCGGCCCCAGCCGGCAAAATGCGGATCGGCGCGGCCGCGCGTCTCGCCGGGACTCGGGTAAAAGCCCGCAGCGTCGGCCTGCCAGATCTCCACCATGCAATCGTCGATCGGTGAGTTGCCGCCGTCGAGCACGCGCCCCTCGATGACGATGCGTTCGCCGCGCGTCTCGCCGTCGATGAGGCGCCGCCCCAGGTCGCCGCCATACGCCGCGATCCCCACCGAGTTCGGCGCGAGCCCGATCGTCACATACGGCCCCGCAGTCTGCGACGGCGTTTCCCTGAGTCTGCTGGGTCGCCATCAATTGCCCTCGAGCCGGTTCTCGAACACCGTCGAGAGGCGCCCGCGCAGCACGATGTCGAACCTGTAGCCGAGCGCATCCATCGGGCTCGTCCGGCTCATGTCGAGCCGCGCGATCAGCCGGTCGAGCGCCGCCGCGTCGCGAATCGCGTTGGCGATCGGATCGATCCGGATCAGCGGGTCGCCCTCGAAATACATCTGCGTGATCAGCCGCTGCGCAAACCCCGAGCCGAACACCGAGAAATGGATGTGCGACGGCCGCCAGTCGTTCGGCCCGTTCGGCCAGGGATACGGTCCCGGCTTGATGCTGCGCAGCGAGTATGTCCCGTCGTCCGCGGTGATCGTCCGGCCAGTCCCGCTGAAATTCGGGTCGAGAGGCGCGATATACCCGTCGCGCTTGTGCCGGTAGCGGCCGGCCGCATTGGCCTGCCAGACTTCGAGCAGGAT
Source organism: uncultured Alphaproteobacteria bacterium (assembly GCA_963848625.1). Classification (GTDB taxonomy): domain Bacteria; phylum Pseudomonadota; class Alphaproteobacteria; order Rhizobiales; family Devosiaceae; genus Devosia_A. The sequence continues at coordinate 590,103 of CAWKEC010000007.1, read as the reverse complement.
GCCCGGCACGGGTCGGCCGTTCTCGTCGCACACCCGGCCATGGACGATGATCCGCTCGCCGATCGCCGTCTCTCCCGGCTTCGCGAAATTGGCCGTCAGGTCATTGTCGAGCATGCCGAGGATTTCGTGCCCGAACACCGGACCGGTCGTCTCCGACGCCGTGGCCTGGAACGCGATGGGCGCCTGCTGCGGCGAGCGCAGCACGGTCGTGCGATAGGCCGGCGCCAGCGCCGGGGGATGCCACAGCCGGTCGCGCGGATAAAACGCGCCCTCGTCCGGCGTGCGGGCCGGATGCTCGTTCACTCCGCCGTCCCCGACGCCATCTCGGCAAACACCTGCTTGGCGACCCGGAACGCGGTATTGGCCGGCGGTACACCGGCATAGATCGCGACATGCAGCAGCGCCTCGCGCACGTCGGCCTCGGTCGCGCCGGTGCGCACCGTCGCCCTGATGTGCATCGCCAGTTCCTCGGTGTGACCGAGCGCCGCCAGCAGCGCGATCGTCACGATCGAGCGCTCCCGCTTGCTCCAGTCGTCGCGCGACCACAAATGTCCCCACGCGGCTTCCGTGATGAGCGCCTGGAACGGCGCATCGAACTCGGTCGTCGCCGCCTCCGCCCGGCCGACGTGGTCGGTTCCCAGAACGGCCCGTCGCGTCTCCTCCCCCTGCCGGGCTCGCGGCGACTTCATCTCAGTGACTGACATGGGAAACGGTCTCCGTTCCAATGATGAGGGAAATGAACGATCGAATGATTGCGCTCAGCGCCTCGGGCTGCTCGATCGAGGGCAGATGCCCGCAGGCCTTGATGATTTCGAACCGCGCTCGTGGAATGGTGTTCGCGAAATCGGCGACCGCCCGCGGCGGCACCGAAGCGTCCTGGTCGCCGACGATGCACAGCGTCGGTGCCGCGATCCGGCCCGCCAGCGGCCGCAGGTCCGTCTCGCGGAGCGCGACGCAGGTGGCGATGTAGCCATCGACAGGTTGCCGGGCGAGCATGGTCCGATAGCCCCTATATTCGGGGCCGCCGCCGCCGCGGAATTCGGGCGTGAACCAGCGTGTCAGGATACTGTCGGCGACGCTGTCGAGGCCGCCCTCCTCGGATCGCCGCGATGCGGGCGTTCCACATCGCCTCATCGCCGATCTTGCCCAGCGTGTCGCAGAGGATCAGCGCCTGCACGAGATCGGGCCGCAATGCGTAGAGCTGCTGCGCGATCAGCCCGCCCACCGATACCCCGCAGACGATTGCCTCGCGGGCGCCGATGTGATCGAGCAGCGCTGCAAGATCGCTCGCAAGCATCGCCATGGAGTAGGGCGTGCGGCCAGCTTCCGACAACCCATGCCCGCGCATATCGTAGAGCAGCACGGCGAACTCTCCGCCGAGCCGCACTACCACGTCTCGCCACATCCGAAAGTCCGTCCCCAGCGAATTGACGAACACGATCAGCGGCCGGCTCTTGGGGGAGCCGATCACCTGGTAGTGCAGCGTCACATCGTTGAAGCGCGCGAATTGCATCAGAACGGGTAACCCTGCTTGGGGTCCTCGATGGTGATCCACCTGAGGTCGGTGAACTCGTTGATGGCGGCCTTGCCGCCGAACCGGCCAAAGCCCGAACCCTTGACGCCGCCGAACGGCATCTGCGCCTCGTCGTTGAGCGTCGGGCCGTTGATATGACAGATACCGGCTTCAATCTGGCCCGCGACGCGCAGCGCCCGCTGGATGTCGCGCGAGAACACCGCCGACGAGAGCCCGTACTCGGTATCGTTCGCGACGCGGATCGCTTCGGCCTCGCCCTTCACCCGGATCACCGATTTCACCGGCCCGAACGACTCCTCGGAGTAGATCCGCATTCCGGCCTTGACGCCGTCGAGCACCGTCGCTTCGACCACCGTGCCTGTGCGCTTGCCGCCGGCCTTGATCTTCGCGCCCTTGGCGGTTGCATCGGCGATCAGCGCGTCCATCTTCTCCGCCGACTGCGTGCTGACCAGCGAGCCAAGCACCACGTGCCCGCGCGGGTCGCCCGCCGGCAGTTGCGCTGCGCGCTTCGACAGCTTGTCGACGAACTCGTCGGCGATCTTGTCGTCGACGATGATCCGCTCGGTCGACATGCAGATCTGGCCCTGATGCATGAACGAGCCGAAGATCGCCGCATTCACCGCCCCGTCGATGTCGGCGTCATCGAGCACCAGCAGCGGCGCCTTGCCGCCCAGCTCGAGCAGCACCGGCTTCAAATGCTTGCCCGCGAGCTCGCCGATGCGCTTGCCGACACCCGTCGAGCCGGTAAAATTGACGCGCCGCACCGCCGGATGCGCGATCAGCGCCTCGACCACCGCCGCCGCATCCTTGGGATCGTTGGTCAGCACATTGATGACGCCCTTCGGGATGCCCGCCTCGTGCAGGCATTGCCCGATCAGCCGATGGATACCCGGGCAGCTCTCGGACGCCTTCAGCACCACCGTGTTGCCGCAGGCGAGCGGCATGGCGATGGCGCGCGTGCCGAGGATCACCGGCGCGTTCCAGGGCGCGATGCCGAGCGACGACGCCCGCCGGCTGGCGGATGCCCATCGCGAGGATCGTCGCCGGATTGTTCGACGGGATCACCTCGCCCGCGATCTGCGTCGTCATCGCCCCGGCCTCGCGCAGCATCGACGCCGCGAGCATCACGTTGAACCCGGCCCATGGCGCCGTGCCGCCGGTCTCCTCGATCATCAGGCGCGAGAACTCACCGACCTTGCTCTCCATCACATCGGCAGCCTTCATCAGCAGCGCCCGGCGCTCGCCAGGTCCGGTCTTGCTCCAGCTCTTGAACGCCGCCGCAGCTACATCGACCATCGCCTTGGCATCGGCGACGCTCGCCGCCGCCGCGCGGGTCGCGAGCTTGCCCGTATAGGGATCGTTGCGGTCGTAGGTCGCGCCGCTCTGTGCCCCGCGCTCTTCGCCGTCGATCAGAAATCCGATGTCCATGATCGTCTCCTAAAATCTCATCGTCTGTGCATTTACGGCGGCTTCGAGCCCGCCGTCGGCGGCAATATTTGTGCCATTGATCCAGCGCGCGCCGTCCGAACAAAGGAAAGCGATCACCGGCGCGATGTCCGCGGGTGTCCCGGCGCGCCCCGCCGCGGCGATATCGTCGTCCACCCGCTTATCGCCGAAGGTTTGCCGGAACTGCCCGAGGAGCGGCGTCTCGACCGGCCCCGGGCTCACCGAGATCACCCGAACGCCGTTCTGCTTGAATAGTGCCTGGTGCGCCGCAAGCTGCGTCCACAACAGCAGCAATTCCTTGCTGACCGGATAACCCTCACCCGCGCCGACCCCGTGTCGCTTGACCACCGCCGCGACGTCGGGGAACCCTGCAACCGCCACCATCGCCTTGGCGCGCTTGAGATTGGCGCGCCATCCATAGCCCGCGATCGACGCGACACTGATTACCGCGCCGCCCGGCCGGATGCGCGCCGCCGCCGCTTCGCTCAGCGCCCTCAGCCCGTAGAAATTGACCGCGATCGTCGGCGCCGCGCCCGGCGCACCCGAAAGTCCCGCGACATTGCACAGGGCATCGATCTGCCCCGGCAACTGCGCCGCGATCGCCGCGACCCCGGCCGCGCTCGATAGGTCGCCCTTGATGAAACCCGCAAGCCGCGGTCCGTCCTCGTTGCGGTCGACGCCGACCACCTCCGCGCCCATCTGTGCGCAGAGCTCCGCCGTCCGCGCTCCGATCCCCGACGCCGAGCCCGTGACGACGATCGTCTTGCCCTCGAGCATCATGGCTCCGCCCCCGGCAGCTTGATCACCAGCCGATAGCCCACCGGCAGCAGCCGCAGCCCCGTGCGCCGCTCGATCGCGCCCCAGATGCCGCGCGGCAGCACCAGCGCGAAGACCAGCGCCACCGCGCCGAGCCCGACCAGGTACCATACGCCCGCCGACCCGAACCACGTCTCGATGGCAAAGAACAGCACCGCGCCGAGGATCGCGCCCTCGAACGTGCCAATGCCACCCACCAGCACCATGAAGATCATGTAGGCCGTCCACTGCACCGAGAAATACGCCTTTGGCTGGAACGTCAGCGCCGTCGCAAGCCACAGCGCGCCCGCCATCGCGACGCCAAACGCCGCGAGCACGAAGATCAGCCGCTTGGTCGCGGTGACGCGCACGCCCACCGAAGCCGCCGCTTCCTCATTGTCGCGGATCGCCTGGATCGCCGCGCCCACCCGGCTGCGCAGCAACACGAACAGCCCGCCGAGCAGCGCCACCAGGGCGGCAAGCGCGAGCCAGTAGATCAGGTCGCGGCGCAGCGGCGCGTCATAGGCATTGAGCGAAATCAGCGACGTCCCGGTCTCGCCGCGCACCAGCGGATCGAGATTGACGAGCAGGTGCGCGAGTTCCGCCACCACCCACATGCCGATCGCGAACTCGCCGCCACGCAGCCGCAGCATCGGAAAGCTCAGCGGCACCGCAATGACGCCGACGATCACCGCCGCCAGCACCATCGAGACGAACGGATCGATGCCCCAGTCGGCGAGCCGCACCGTGAAATACGCGCCGAGCCCAAGGAACAATTGCTGCCCCACGCTGACGAGGCCGGCATAGCCCGCGAGCGCGTTCCACATCGCGGCGAGGATCACGTAGACGAACAGCACCGTCAGCCGATCCATCGCGCCTGGTCCGAGCCAGATTGGCGCAACCGCTGCCGCCAGGACGATCACCGCCACCGCGATCACGGCACCCCGTGACGACGCCGTCCAGCGCTCGACCGTAAAGCCCGTCTGCGCGTTCATGCGCGCCTCCCGAGCCACCCGGCGACGCCGCCGGCAAGCCAGATGCGCGCGAACAGCACGACGAGGAACACGCCATGTCCGCCAATCAGGAAGGCCAGCGGTGAGATCGAGGCTCCGATCGATTGCGCCAGCGCCAGCATGATGCCGCCAAGCAGCGTGCCCCACACCGAGCCCGCGCCGCCGATCACCGCTGCTTCGAACGCGAACAGCAGCTGCATCTCGCCCGAATACGCATCGAACGTGCCGCGCATCCCGAGCGCCGCGCCCGCAAGCCCCACCGTCACCATCGCGATCGCCGTTGCCACCGCCGTCGCACGCCCCGGATTGATCCCCACGAGACCGGCCGTATCGGGGTCTTCCGCCGTCGCGCGGATCGCCCGGCCATACGGAGTAAAGCTGAGGAACAGTTGCAGTCCGCCCAGCACCGCCACCGCCAGCACGAACACGCCCACCGCCAGCTCGCCGACATAGATGTTGGTGCCCGGCAGCTGGATCGAGTCATAACTCAACGAGCCGATGAAATTGCCCAGCGACTGCGTGTTCGCGCCGAACCCCTCGAACAGCGTATTGTCGATCACCACCGCGAGCCCGAACGTCGCAAGGATCGGCACCAATTGCCCCGCCCGCATCGCCCGGTCGAGCACCAGCCGCTGCAGCAGCACGCCGAGCACGGCCATCGCCGGTAGAACGATGATCAAGCCGAGGAACGGCGAAATCCCGAACGTCTTGGCGAGCCACAAGAGCGCAAACGCCGCCAACACCGCGAGGCTGCCATGCGCGAGGTTGATCACCCGCATCACCGAGAACATGAAGCTTAGCCCCGCCGCGATCAGCGCGTAGTAGCCGCCCAGCAGCACGCCCTGGATAAGGGTGTTGATCATGCGATCGCCCTCGCACGGTTGAGCCCGAAATACGCCTCGGTCACCGTCTCCCGCCTGAGGCTTGCCGTCGGCCCTTCGAGCGCCACATGCCCCTCGAGCATGCACACCACCCGGCTCGCGACCCGCATCGCCCGCGCCAGATCCTGCTCGACCAAAATGATCGTCGTCCCCGATTGCATCAGCCCGCTCAGCGACTCGTAGAGCCGGTCGACCGCGATCGGCGACAGTCCGAGCGAAACCTCGTCGAGCAGCAGCAGCGCCGGATTGCTCATCAGCGCCCGGCCGATCGCCGTCGCCTGCTGTTCGCCGCCCGACAGCGTGCTGGCCTTGGCCGTCCGCCGCGCCGCGAGATTGGGAAAAGTCTCGATCACCTTGTCGATCGTCCACGGTCCCGGCCGCCCCGCCATCCGTCCGACCAGCAAATTCTCGTCCACCGTCATCTGCGTGAACAGCCGCCGGCCCTCCGGCACCAGCGATACGCCGATCGCCACGCGGCGATGCGCCGGCTCACGCGTGATGTCGCGCCCGTCGAGCGCGATCGTCCCCGAACTGGGCCGATGCGCCCCCGCCAGCGCCCGCAGCAGCGTCGTCTTGCCCGCGCCGTTGGCGCCGACCAGCGCGATCACCTCGCCGCTCTTGAGTTCGAGCGACAGGTCCCGCACCGCATGCAGCAGTCCGTGGTGAAGATTGAGCCCGGTGACCGTCAGCGCGCTCATGCCGGCGAGCCCCCGAGATAGGCCGCGACCACGCCCTTGTCCGCGAGCACGTCGCGCGGCACGCCGTCGGCGATGATCTTGCCCGCGTCCATGCAGATCAGTCGTTCGGCCACCTGCAGCAGCACGTGGACGATATGCTCGATCCACACGATCGAAATCTTCCGGCGCCGCAGCTCGCGGATCGTCTCCACCAGCTCGCTCGCCTCGGCATTGGTGAGCCCGCCGCCGATCTCGTCGAGCAGCAGCAGCGACGGTTTGGTCGCGAGCGCGCGCGCCAGCTCGAGCCGCTTGCGGTCGAGCAGGCCGAGCGTCTCGGCCGGGCGATTGGCGAGCTTCACCATGCCGCACAGCGTCAGCGCGTCGATGGCGACGTCATAGGCTTCGGCGCGCACCGCGGTGCCACCCTGGCTCGCCGCGACATACACGTTCTCGAACACCGTCATCCCCGAGAACGGCCGCGGGATCTGATGCGTCCGCGCGAGGCCCCTGCGGCAGCGCGCCGCCGCATTGAGCCCCGTGACGTCGGCACCTTTGAACGCGATGCTCCCGGCATTGGGCGGCTGCGCCCCCGAGAGCACCGAAAGCAGCGTGGTCTTGCCGGCCCCGTTGGGGCCGACAATCCCGAGCGCTTCACCCTCGGCGATGCGGAGGCCAACACCGTCGAGCACCACCAGCGCTCCGAAGCGCTTGTGGAGCCCGTCGGCCACGAGGATCGGCCCATCCGCCATTTTGCCGTCCTGCTTTCTCCGCCGCCGTCAGGCGTTGTACGGCAATAGCTTGGCGGCCACCGGCACGTTCGGGTCGGGGGCATTGTCGACGATCACCAGATCGAACGGATACTTGCTGCCGGCCTTCGATTTCACCCACTGCGCGCCGATGATCGGGGTCACCGAGACGTTGGGCACGGGGCCTGACGTGAAGTCGACCTTGCCCACGGCGGTCACCGTATTGAGGGTCGAGATTGCCTTCGCCACCGACGCCTTGTCGTTCGGGTTGCTTGCCGCGGCGAGCGCCGCAAAGCCCGCGTCGAGCAGCGACAGCGAGGCGCCCAGCTGCTGCTGCCACTGCTTGCCGGTGGCTTCGTAGCCGTCGGCGATCTGCTGGCCGGTGGCTCCCGTCAGCGACGACTTGTACGGGAAGGTCGGGTGCCAGTAGGCAGCGGTGGCGAGCTTGTCGCCAAGGTCGCCCACTGCCTCGATGTCGGATGGGAAGAGGCCGGTCTTGGCGATCTGCGCGATCTTGATCTGCTTGGTCAGCCCCTGCTGCGCCGCCTGCTTCCAGAACGCCGCGAAGTCCGGCGGGATCGGGAACGTATTGAAGACCTCGACGCCCTCGTCCTTGAACTTCTGGATCTGCGCCGAGTAGTCGGTGGTCCCGTCCTCATAGGCGCCCGGATCGACCAGGGTGTAGCCGCCCTTTTCGAGCAGCGGTCCGAGCGCACCGCGGATGGCGTTGCCATCGGCATCGTTCGGGTACATCACGCCGATCTTCTTGTTGTTCGGCACCTGCGGCCACATGCTGAGATACGTCTGCGCGAACACCCCGGTGCCGAAGCTGAAGCAATAGGTCCACTTGAAGGGCGACGGTGCGCCCGGCTTGGCGCCGCGGCCAAAATAAAACGCCTCCCACGGCACGATCGTGCCGATGCACGGCACCCCCGCCGCCTCGCAGGCGTCCGACACCGGGTTCACCACTTCGGGCGTTGACGTCGTGAGCATCAAGTCGATGCCCTGGTTGTTGATGAGATCCTTGGCGAGCTGGCCGGCCCGCGCCGGGTCCGACTGCGTGTCCTGGTCGATGATCGTCACGGCATAGGTCTTGCCGCCGGACTTGAGCCCGTTCGCCAACGCCTTCTTCGCGAGATCGAGAATGTAGCCGTCACCCTCGCCAAACCCGCCGAGCGGGCCCGAGCGCGGGCTGATAAATCCGACCTTGATGGTGTCGGCGGCCTGCGCCGCATTGGTCCCCGCGCCGAGCGCGATGGCCCCCGCCGCGGCAGCGGACGAGGCGAGAAATCCACGGCGGGTCAGGCCGCTCTTGGATGCAGTCATACTGTCCTCCCTTGGCGGCATCGCCGCCTTTATCCCACGCCACCATCCAACGCCGATTTGGTTTGGTAAAATGAGAAATTTTCCGCTACCGATAACCCAGGAGTTATCGAATGGCTGACATTGCGATCAAATTTCGCCATTTGCGGACGCTTGTCGAGGTCTCGCGCCACCAGAGCGTCGGGCGTGCCGCGCAGGTGCTCAATATCAGCCAGCCGGCGGTCACCAAAACGCTCCGTGAGCTCGAGGCGGCGCTTGGCGCGACCCTCGTGGAGCGCGAAGGTCGCGGCATCCGCATCACCCATTTCGGCGAAGTCTTCCTCCAGCACGCCGGCGCGAGCCTCGCCGCCATCCAGCGCGGCATCGACAGCGTCGCGCGCGAGCAGGCCAATTCCGGGCCCGCCCTGCGCGTCGGAGCGCTGCCGACCGTCTCGGCGCGCATCATGCCGCTCGCCATCGGGAAGTTCCTCGCGCTGCGCACCGGCAACCCGGTCAAGATCACCACCGGCGAAAATGTCGTCCTGCTCGAGCAGCTCCGGCTCGGCCAGCTCGATCTCGTCGTCGGCCGCCTCGCCGCGCCCGAGCTGATGACCGGCCTGACCTTCGGCCATCTCTACACCGAACCCGTCGTCTTCGCGGTGCGCAAGGCGCATCCTCTGCTGCAAAGTGCCGGCTTCGACTTCGCCCGCATCCGCGACTACATCGTCATCATGCCGACGCAGGGCTCGGTCATCCGCCCTTATGTCGAGCGCCTGCTGATCGCCCATGGCATCGGCGATTTCCCCTCGGAGATCGAGACGGTGTCGGACTCCTTCGGCCGCGCCATGATCCGCCAGTCCGACGCCATCTGGGTGATCTCGGAAGGCGTCGTCGCGCCCGACATCGAGGCTGGCGACACCGCCGTGCTCCCGATCGACACCAGCCGAGACCCGCGGTGCCGTCGGTCTCACCACCCGCGCCGACGTGCCCGAGCCCGCCCGGCGCAGAGCTGCTTGCCCGCTGCCTCCAGGATACGGCGCGCGAGCTCGGCACTTAGCCCGGATCGCGCTTGTAGGCGCCGAGCCCCGGCCGGTAGCTCTTGTCGTCGAGGAATTGCTTCAGCCCCTCGTCGCGCCCGTGCGAGGTATCGAGCAGCAGCATCTGTTCGAGCTTGGCGTAGATGTAGTCGTCCGCCGCATCCCACGCCATGTTGCGCACGCGCTTGAAGGTGTCCTTGGCGGCCTTGAGTGTAACGGGATTCTTTTCGAGCAGCACCCTGGCGATCGCTTTGACCCGCGCTTCGAGTCCGGCCAGCGGCACGGCCTCGTTGACGAGCCCCATCTCCGCCGCCTTGCGGCCATCGAACGTCTCGCCCGTCATGATGTAGTAGAGCGCCTCGCGGTGCCGCATGACCTCCGCGACCGCGCGCGTGACGTTCCCGCCCGGCAGGATACCCCAGTTGATCTCCGAAAGCCCGAACCGGGCCTCGTCTGCCGCGATCGCCAGGTCGCACGCCACCAGCGGCGTAAACGCGCCCCCAAAGCACCACCCATTGACCATCGCAATGGTCGGCTTTTCGAAAAACATCAGCCGCTGCCACCAGCCGCCCGACTGCCGCCGGGCCCTGAGCGTCGCCGCTCGGCCCTTGCCGTCATTGTCCCGAAAGTACTCCTTGAGATCCATGCCCGCCGACCACGCCGCACCGGCGCCCGTCAGCACCACCACGCCGACATCCTCGCGTCCCTCGAGCTCGTCGAGCACCTCGAGCATCCGCGCATTGAGCGCCGGATTCATCGCATTGCGCTTGTCCGGCCGGTTGAACGTTACCGTCGCGATCCGCTCGACCACCTCGACCAGCACCACATCGTCGCTCATCTGAGATCTCCGTTCGCAAGGCGCTGCCTGAGCGCCGGTTTGAGGATTTTGCCGGCCGCGCTGCGCGGGATCGCATCGACCGCAATGAAGCGCGCCGGGCATTTGTATTTGGCGAGCCGTGCAAGGCAGTGCGCACGCAGCGCTTCGGCATCGAGGTCGCCTCGCGGCACGATCAGCGCCACGCCGCTCTCGCCCCACCGCGCATCCGGAATGCCGATCACCGCGGCATCCACGACGCCTGGATGTGCCAGCAGTACCGCCTCGACCTCGGCCGGAAAGACGTTCTCCCCGCCCGACACATACATATCCTTCAGCCGATCGACGATGTGATAGAGCCCGCCGGCATCCCGGCGCGCGAGATCGCCGGTGCGGTACCAGCCATCATTGAAGGCCGCCGCCGTCTCCGCCGGGCGGTTCCAGTAGCCTGGCGTCACCGACGGCCCACGAAGCCACACTTCGCCGATCTCGCCGTCGCGCACATCGTGCCCATCCGCGACCAGCCGCGCGCTGATCTCCGGCGCCGGCCGCCCCACCGCGCCTTCGCTGCTGGCGATCAGCTTGCGGTCGATCGGCATGTGGATCGCGGTTCCGGCCTCGCTCATGCCGTAGCCATTGACCAGCGGCACGCCGACCGCAAGAAACCGCGCCACCAGTGTCGGCGCGAGCGGCGCGCCGCCCACGAAGATCGCCTTAAGCCGCACCAGCGCTGCGCCATCGAACCCAGGTTCACGGAGCAGTGCTTCGGCCATCACCGGCACGCCGAAATAGTGCGTCACGCCGAGCTGCGCGTCCCCGATCGTCGCGACCGTTCGCGACGCCGCAAAGCGGTCGGTCAACACCAGCGTCCCGCCAACCGTCAGGGTCGAACGCGCCACCGCGATCAACCCGATGGTGTGGAACATCGGCAGGTCGGAGAACACCACGGCGTGCTCGGCCACCTCGCCCACCGCGATGAAGTTGCGCGCCGCCGCGTCGGCATTCTCCGCCGTGACGATCGCGCCCTTCGGCTTGCCCGTCGTCCCCGACGTGTAGAGCAGCAGCACCGGTCGCTCGTCCGCCAAATCCCTTCGCGGGCGCGCCTCAGCCTGCTCGATCTCCCTCAGCGCGCCGGTGATCGCCGCTAGCCCTGGCATCAGCGGCACGAACTCCGCCTGCGCTACAATCAGCGCCGGGGTACAGTCCGCGATCAGCGCGGCGATCTCGGGCGCGGCAAGCCGCCAGTTCAGCGGCACGAAGATCGCGCCGCACCGCTCCGCCCCCAGCGCCAGCACCAGAAGTTCGATGCCGTTGCGGCCAAGATACGCGACCCGCTCGCCCTCGGGCCTGCCGCCGAGACGGTCCGCAATCCACCCCGCCGCCCGGCCAATCAGCAGGTCCAGCGCGGCATAGCTCAGCCGCGCGCCAGCCGCGAGATCGACGACAGCGAGCGCCTGCGATCGCCGCGCCGCGGTCCTCGCCAATGGGTCGGTCGTCGTCTCGGTTTTGGACAGCCGCTCCTCCGCGATTGTCGTCGCAACATTTGTATGTAACACATACAATCATGCCTTGAGGATGACAAGCATGGCAGATGCACCGCCCCCGAGCGCGCTTGATCTCGGCCGCCTCGCCCCCCTGCTCGGCTTCCACCTCCGGATGGCGAGCGCCGAAATCGCCCGCGACTTCGCCACCCAAATGGCCGATCTCGATCTCACCCAAAAGCAGTACGCGGTGCTCGAGCTCATCGCCGCAAACGGCGGCGTCTCACAGGTGGATCTTGCCCGCACCCTCGGTACCGATCGTGCCACCATGATGGCGTTGGTCGATCGTCTCGAGGCGCGCGGCCTCATCGCCCGGCAGCCGTCCCCCCGCGATCGGCGCCGCCAGGACTTGCTGCTCACCGCCGTCGGAACAACGCTCCTCGCAAATGCCCGCCGCCGCATTGCGCGCCACGAGCGCACCTTCAAGGCGCGCCTTGGCCCCGCCGATAGCGCGCGCCTCATCGCCCTTCTGCAGCGCCTCATCGGCCTGACCCGGCGGATTTGCTGACGCAAATTTACGCCGAAGTAACTGCGGACCGGCCGCGAGTCAGATAGCTATGGTGCTCGCGGGCCCGCGCGCCCGAGCGTCAAACTCACCCGGAGAGCATTCGAATGGCCAATGAGATGCCGACCCTGCTGCCGACGCAGGCCCATGACGAAACCTTCGGCGGCGTGACCTATCACCTCGAAGGCGAACTGGTCCCGGTCCTCACCGTTGACGTCAGCCGCACGCTCGGTCTTTTTCGAGCACCACATCCTGCTCTGGAAGAACCCGCAGGTCCGTGTTGCCCTCCGCCCGATGAAGGGCGCGCTCAAGCGCATGATGGCCGGCATGCAGATTTTCGTCACCGAAGCCTCGGGTCCCGGCCTCATCGCCTTCTCGCGCGACGGCGCCGGCCACATCGCCCCCATCCATCTCAAAGCCGGCCAGGAGATCGACGTGCGCGAGCACCAGTTCCTCGCCGCGACAGGCGGCATCGAATATACCTTCTCCCGCGTCCGCGGCGTCGCCAACATGCTGTTCTCCTCGACCGGCTTTTTCATCGACAAGTTCAAGGCGACCGGCGACGGCATCGTCTGGGTCCACGGCTACGGCAATGTCTTCGAAAAAATCCTCGGCCCCGGCGAGCAGATCGACATCGAGCCCGGCGGGTGGCTCTATAAGGATCCGGGCGTGCGCATGGACACAGTGATCGACAAGCTGTCGAGCGGCCTTTTCGGCGCGGCCGGCAACCTCATCGTCAACCGCTTCACCGGCCCCGGCCGCGTCGGCCTGCAGTCGATGTACCTGCACATGCCGACCGAGGAGTAAGAACAGGGCCAAGCTCGGCCTGAGCGAGGAACACGGTTTTGGCGGGTCCACAGGACAAGGGGCACGAGGACGGCGTTAGGGACATGCCCCCCTTCGCCGGCGTGCCGCGGCCGGCCTCGCCGCTCCGCCGCGCTGTTCGCACCGCGATCCGACGACCGGAGCCCGATTGCCTGCCGCCGCTGATCGAGGAGGCACGGCTCGACCCTCAGGCTGCGGTGCGCGTCAAAACCGTGGCGCGCCAGCTCGTCCTCGGCCTCCGGGCCCACGGACCAAGCCGCGGCATCGGCGGCATGCTCCATGAATACGCCCTCTCGAGCGAGGAAGGCGTCGCACTGATGTGCCTCGCCGAAGCGCTGCTGCGCATCCCCGACGACGCCACGCGCGACGCGCTCATCCGCGACAAGGTCTCGCGCGGCGACTGGCGCGCGCATCTCGGCCCCGAGCGCACGCTCTTCGTCAACGCCGCGACCTGGGGCCTGATGGTCACCGGCCGCCTCACCAGCGCCATCCCGGAAGAGGGTCTCGCCCGCGCTCTCGGGGGCCTCATCGCACGCGGCGGCGAGCCGGTCGTCCGCGCCGGTGTCGAGATCGCCATGGGCATGATGGGCGAGACCTTCGTTGCCGGCCAGACTATCGCCGAAGCGCTGAGCAACGCCCGCCGCACCGAGCGCAACGGCTTCCTCCACTCCTACGACATGCTCGGCGAAGCCGCGACCACCGCCGACGACGCCGCGCGCTATCGCCAGGCCTACGAGGACGCGATCGACGCCATCGGCGCCGCCTCCGCGGGTCGTGGCCCGATCGGCGGCCCCGGCATCTCGATCAAGCTCTCCGCCCTCCACCCGCGCTACCGCCGCAGCCAGCTCGATCGTGTGAGGACCGAGCTGCTGCCCACCCTCAAATCGCTCGCTCTCCGCGCCAGGCGCCACAACATCGGCCTCAATATCGACGCCGAGGAATCCGACCGCCTCGACATCTCGCTCGATCTGCTCGAGGCGCTCTGCCTCGATCCGGAGCTCGCCGGCTGGGACGGCATCGGCTTCGTCATCCAGGCCTACGGCAAGCGCTGCGTCTTCGTCGTCGGCTGGCTCGTCGACCTCGCACGGCGCAGCGGCCACCGCCTGATGGTGCGCCTGGTCAAGGGCGCCTACTGGGACAGCGAGATCAAGCAGGCTCAGGTCGATGGTCTCAGCGGCTATCCCGTCTTCACCCGCAAGGTTTATTCCGACGTCTCTTATCTCGCTTCCGCCAAGAAGCTCCTCGCCGCCCGCGACGTGATCTTCCCACAATTCGCCACCCACAACGCACAGACCGTCGCGGCGATCTACGAGATGGCTGGATCAGCGTTCCAGACTGGCAGCTACGAGTTCCAGTGCCTCCACGGCATGGGCGAGCCGCTCTACGAGCAGGTCGTCGGCAACGGTCATCTTGATCGCCCCTGCCGCATCTACGCCCCCGTCGGCACCCACGGCACACTCCTCGCCTACCTGGTGCGCCGCCTGCTCGAGAACGGCGCCAACTCCTCCTTCGTCAATCGCATCGCCGACAAATCCGTGCCTGTCGAGGACCTGATCGCCGACCCCGTCGACGTCGCCGCCGCGATCGTCCCGTCCGGCGCACCGCATCCGCAAATTGCCCTGCCCCGCGACATTCTCGGCAGCCGCATGAATTCGAGCGGCCTCGATCTCAGCGACGATCTCGCCCTCGACGCCCTTGCCTCAGAGTTGCTTCGGTCCGCGGGCCCGCACACGGCCAACCCGGTCGTCGCCATGGCCCTGCCACCGGATCGCCCGTCACCCTGCTCAATCCAGCTGACCCCATGGACACCGTCGGCATCGCCCATTTCGCCTCGCCTGCCCTCGTCGATCGCGCCTTCGCCCACGCCACGCCGGACTGGGCGCCACTCGCTCACCGCACCCGCATCCTGCGCGCCGCCGCCGACCGCCTGCAGTCCGCGCTCCCCTCCTTCATCGCCCTCATGATGCGCGAAGCCGGCAAGACCGCCGCCAACGGCGTCGCCGAAGTTCGCGAGGCCGTCGATTTCCTCCGCTACTACGCCGACCGCGCCGACGAACTTGGGTCCGACGCCGAGCCCCTTGGCACCATCGTCTGCGTCAGCCCCTGGAACTTCCCGCTCTCGATTTTCACCGGTCAGATTGCCGCCGCCCTCGCCGCCGGCAACGCGGTCATCGCCAAGCCCGCCGAAGAGACGCCGCTCACCGCCGCCGCGATGGTCGCTATCCTTCACGAGGCCGGCGTGCCGCGCGCCGCGCTCCAGTTCCTCCCCGGCGCCGGCGATATTGGCGCCGCCCTCTGCGGCCACGAGGGCGTCGCCGGAATCATCTTCACCGGCTCGACGGAAGTCGCCCGCCTGATCCAGAAGCAGCTGGCGCCGCGCGGCGCCGTCCCCTTCATCGCCGAGACCGGCGGCATTAACGCCATGATCGTCGACTCCTCCGCGCTCACCGAGCAGGTCGTCAACGACGTGCTCTCGTCCGCCTTCGACAGCGCCGGCCAGCGCTGCTCGGCCCTTCGCCTCCTCTGCGTGCAGGACGATGTCGCCGACCGCACCATCGAGATGCTCAAGGGCGCCATGGCGGAGCTACGGACCGGCGATCCCCGCAGCCTCGCGACGGATGTCGGCCCCGTCATCACCGCCGAAGCCGCGAACCGCATCACCGCACACATCACTGGGATGCAGAAACGCGGCCACCGCGTCACGCAATCGCCCCTCGCCACCCTCGACGGTACCTTCATCGCGCCGACCCTGATCGAGGTCGACCGCATCGATCAGCTCGAAGCCGAAATCTTCGGTCCCGTCCTCCACGTCGTGCGCTTCGCGCGCCGCGACCTCGATGCCACCATCGACGCCATCAACGCCAAAGGCTTCGGCCTGACCTTCGGCCTCCACACGCGCCTCGACGAAACCGTCGACCGCGTCACCGCGCGCATTCGCGCCGGCAACATCTACGTCAACCGCAACATCATCGGCGCCGTCGTCGGCGTGCAGCCCTTCGGCGGCAGCGGCCTGTCCGGCACCGGCCCGAAAGCCGGTGGTCCGCTCTATGTGCGCCGCCTCGTCAAGTCGCAGCCGCGGCCCGACGGGCGCCGCGGCAGCTGCCCGGTCCCGTTGGCGAGAGCAACCTCTATCGAACGCTGCCGCGCGGCGAGATCCTGCTGCTGCCACAAACCCGCGAGGGCCTGAGCCGCATGCTCGACGCCGTCGCGGCCACCCGCAACGCCGCCGTCATCGACCCCACCATCCTGGGCGAACCCGCCGCCCGCGACCTCGCCCCCACCGCTCGCCTCACCGCCGACTGGACGCGCGAATCCGGCATCGTCGGTGTGCTCGTCGAAGGCGACACCGCCCGCCTCGCCTCCGTCGTGCGAACCGTGGCCGCCTGGTCCGGCCCGATCGTCACCGTTCAGTCGTCGGGGGCGGTCAATCGCGACATGCTGGTGCATGAAGTCTCGATCAGCATCAACACCGCCGCGGCCGGCGGCAACGCCAGCCTCATGGCAATGGGAGAGGCTTGAGATGCTAGGCGCGCGCCCGTCGCGACGGCTTCGCCACGTCCGCATCGAGGCGCATCGCCGCGGTGATGTCGCGCGCCATGTAGCTCTGGATTTGCCGCACGATCTGCGCCGCGTGCTGGGCCGCGAGCTCATCACAACGCTCGGCGTCGCCCTTGTCGATGGCGCGGATCATCGCCTCGTGCTCCTCGACATATTTGCGCGGCAGGTGATCGTCGAACGAGGCGTAATAATAGAGCCGCAGCAGCCGCCGTCCCTCGTCGAGCAGCCGCGAGAACCAGCTCGTGAAATACGCATTGCCGCCCGCCTCCGCGATCGCGAGGTGGAAGTCGCGGTTGGTCGCGATCATGTCGCCCGCATGGTTGCGCTCGACCGCGTCCTCGTAGCGCGCCTGCGCCTCGCGCATCGCCACCAGATGCGCCGGCGTGCGGCGCGTCGCAGCCGCCCGCGTCGTCACCCGATACATCAGCGTCAGCGCCTCGAAATAAACCGGCAGCTTCTCGAAATCGATCGGCGCCACCACCGTGCCGCGATTGGGCTGCGTGGTGACGAGGCCATCCGCAACGAGCCGTACCAGCGCCTCCCGCACCGGCGTCCGCGACAACGCGAATTGCTGGCTGAGCCGCACCTCGTCGAGCGTACTGCCCGGCGGCAGCTCGAGGTCGACGATCGACTGGCGCAGCCGCTCGTAGACCATCTGCACGCCCGCGCCCCGCACCGGACGCGTCGCCAGCCGCTTTGCGCTCGCACGAGACGCCATGGCGCGATTTCCTCTTTCCCCCAATCGATTGACACGAAAAACCCTCGGGTGCAATCTTGTCGACAAGATGCATACAGAGCATCGGATGCCGCGGGCGCGTGTCGATCGTTATAGCCGTCCGCAACGGCAAACCTGAAGAACTGCAACAAGGGAGACGATCCATGAAACTACCCGTGAATTCCGTTCTCGCCGGCTTCGCGCTGGCGCTGGCATTCAGCACCGCCACCTACGCCGCCGACATCAAGATCGGCGTTCTGGTTCCCACCACCGGCGGCCAGGCGAGCTACGGCCAGGACATGGCCAACGCTGTGCAGCTCGCGATGGACGCGCTCAACAAAGCCGGCCCGAACACCTATTCGATGGTCGTCGGCGATGATCAGTGCGACCCGCAACAGGCCGTGAACGCCGCAACCAAGCTCGCCTCCTCGGGCATCGCGGCCGTCGTCGGCGGCTACTGCTCCGGCGCCACCATCCCGACCCTCAAGATCTTCGGCGACGCCAAGTTGCCCTTCGTGATCACTGCGGCCAACTCGACCAAGCTGATCCCGGCCAACCCGGGCAACGCCTTCATGATCAACTCGACCGGCAACGACCAGGTCGCCGCCGCGCTCGTTGTGTGGAAGGCCAAGGGCTACAAGTCGATCGCCATCGTCAACGAAGGCGATGCGTACAGCCAGGATCTCGCCACACTCGCCCAGACCGGCTTTACCGCTGCCGGCGGCACGGTCCCCGACTTCGAGACCGTCAACCACGGCGAGCAGGACTACTCAGCGGTCGTCACCAAGATCAAGGCGGCGAGCCCGGATGCCGTGTTCTGGACCGCCTACGACGATGACGGCGGGCCGTTCGTCAAGCAGCTCCGCGAAGGCGGCTATCAGGGCGCAGTCTTCGTCGGCGACGGCTCGACCTCCGACAACTTCTTCAAGCTCGCCGGCGATGCCGCCGAAGGCGTCTATGCCTTCTCGAGCCCGACCGCGGACTTCCTGCCCGCCGCCAAGGACTTCGCCACCGCCTACCAGGCTAAGTTCAATATCGCGCCGAGCTCCTATGGTCCGCTCACCTATGACGGCATGAACCTGCTCGCGGACGCCATCGGCAAGGCCGGCGGCACCGATCCGACCAAGCTGATGGCCGCTCTCCAGGCCGAAGACTACAAGGGCATCGCCGGCGAGGTCACCTTCAAGCCGGACCACACCCTCGCCCGCTCCAACTTCGTCGTCGTCGTCGGCAAGGGCGGCAAGTGGACGCTGGCCCAATAGCAGCGTGACCCGCGAGCAACCCTCGCGGCCCCTGCGATCCTCCCCTGTGCGCAGCACGGGGGAGGGGGACCGGCAAAGCCGGTGGAGGGGGCGGCAACAGGCACCGATTCCAGCCGCGCCCCCTCCACCGCCTAACGGCGGTCCCCTTTCCCCGCTTCGCGGGAGAGGACCGGCAGTCCCACGCTTCGCCGCGCTGTCCAACGCAACGCCATGACCCTCGTCACCCTCCTCGCCCAGCAGCTGGTCAACGGCCTCGTGCTGGGCTCGTTCTACGCGCTCGTCGCGCTGGGCTACACCATGGTCTTCGGCGTGGTGAAGCTGCTGAACTTTGCCCACGGCGACGTCTATATGGTCGGCGCGTTCGTCGGCTTCCTGGTCCTTTCGCTGATCGGCGGCATGGTTGGCACCAGTTGGCTCGGCGTCGCGCTCTCAATTCTCCTGTCGATGATCGCGGTCGGCTTCCTCGGCGTCGTCATAGAGCGCCTCGCCTATGCCCCGCTGCTGAAAGCCCCTAGGCTCTCGATCCTGATCACCGCTCTCGCCGTCTCGCTTGTCCTGCAGAACAGCGTTCTGAGCCTGACTCAGGGCCAGGTCTTCGCCTTCAGCCCCAAGCTCGGCTTCGCCGGCATCAACATCGGTGCCGTCTTCATCAACTACAAGCAGATCGCGCTCGCGGTCGTCGCCGCACTCCTCATGCTCGGGCTCGAATTCTTCATCTCGCGCACCCAGTACGGTCGCGCCATGCGCGCCGTCTCGGTCGATCGCGACATGTCCGAACTGATGGGCATCGACGTCAACCGCGTCATCGCCGTGACCTTCTTCGTCGGCTCAGCGCTGGCGGCCGCCGCCGGTACCATGGCCGGCGCCTATTATGGCTCGATCTGGTACTTCATGGGCTTCCTCATCGGCCTCAAGGCCTTCACGGCCGCGGTCATCGGCGGCATTGGCTCGATCCCCGGCGCCATGCTCGGCGGCCTCGTCCTCGGCCTGCTCGAAAGCTTCGGCACGACCCTTCCCGGCATCGGCAGCGAATGGAAGGACGTGTTCTCCTTCACCGTCCTCATCCTCGTTCTCGTCTTCAAGCCCACCGGCCTCCTCGGCAAATCCGAACAGGAGCGCATGTGATGGCGCTCGAGCCGGGATCGCCTGGACCGCAATCGATCGAAGCCCGGCCGAGCGCCTGGGGCGGCCTCGGCGCCATCCTCGACACCCCGCAAAAGCGCGCCGCCGCGATCGTCGTGATCTTGCTGGTCATGGCCGTCGCGCCGCAGGTCTTCGGCGCCTACGTGACGGTGATCCTCACCAACGCGCTGCTCTACGCGATCCTCGCTTTGGGCCTCAACATCGTCGTCGGCTACGCCGGCCTGCTCGACCTCGGCTACGCCGCGTTCTTCGCGGTCGGCGCCTATTCCGTCGGCATCCTGACCACCGAGTTCGGCTGGAACTTCTGGCTCGACCATCCCTGTCGCCGTCATCGCCGCGAGCCTTGCCGGCCTCATCATCGGCGGCCCGACCCTCCGGCTGCGCTCCGACTACCTCGCCATCGTCACGCTCGGCTTCGGCGAGATCGTCCGCATCGCCGCGCGCAACCTCCAGATCACCGGCGCCGCGAGCGGCATCTCCGGCATCGACCAGCCCTGGCTCTTCGGCTGGCACATCGCGACGCAACGCGACTTCTACTACGTCTTTCTGGGCCTGACGATCATCGCCGTCCTCGCCTCCGTCCGCCTCGCCAACTCCCGGCTCGGCCGCGCCTGGCTCTACGTCCGCCACGACGAGGATGCCGCCGAGGCCATGGGCATCGATCGCGTCCGGGTGAAGCTCGCCGCCTACGTCATTGGCGCCATCTACGGCTCGATCGGCGGCGCCTTCTTCGCCGTCAATCTCACCGCCATCTCGCCGCAGAGCTTCTCGTTTCAGCAGTCGACGCTGTTCCTGATGGCCGTGATCCTCGGCGGCATGGGCAAGATCCCCGGCGTCATCCTCGGCGCCTTCGTCGTCGTGCTCGGCCCCGAACTGCTGCGCGATCTCGGCAGCTTCCGCTACCTCGTCTTCGCCGTCGGCCTTCTGCTCATCATGCTGTTCCGTCCGAGCGGCATCTGGCCCGCCGGGAGCAGGCGCTGATGGCCCTCCTCGAACTCAATGCGCTGAGCCTCGGCTTTGCCGGCAACCGCGTCCTCAACGACGTGAACTTCACCGTCGCAGCCGGCTCGATCGCGAGCCTCATCGGCCCCAACGGCGCCGGCAAGACCTCGCTCTTCAACTGCATCACCGGCTTCTACAAGCCGCAGTCGCGGAACCATCACGTTCAATGGCGGCCAAACTCTCCGCCTCAAGCCCTGGCAGGTGACCCGCGCCGGCATCGCCCGCACCTTCCAGAACGTCCGCCTGTTCCGGCAGATGAGCGTGCTCGAAAACGTCATGTCGGGGCAGCACTGCCGCTCGAGCGCCGGCGCGATCAGCGCCATCCTCCGCCTGCCCGCGCAACGCCGTGAGGAAGCCCACATCCGCGACGTCGCCGCCGACTGCCTGCGTTTCGTCGGCATCGCCGAGGACGAATGGCACCGCGACGCGCCCACCCTCGCCTATGGCCACCAGCGTCGCGTCGAGATCGCACGCGCCCTCGCGACCGACCCGAAGCTCCTGCTGCTCGACGAACCCGCCGCCGGCCTCACCAAGGGCGAAAAGGTCGAGCTCACCACCCTCATCACCCGCATCCGCGACGAGCGCCAGGTCACCGTGCTGCTGATCGAGCACGATACGAGCCTCGTGATGCGCGTCTCGGAAAAGGTCAGCGTGCTCGATCATGGCGTCATGATCGCCGAGGGGGCGCCGAAGGAAATCCAGGCCAATCCCCGGGTGATCGAAGCCTATCTCGGCAGCGAAGACGCGGAGGCCGCTCTTGCGCTCTGAAGCTCCCGTCCTCCTTTCTCTCAAGGGCATCGAGGCCGGCTACGGCCGCATCCGCGCGCTCCACGGCATCGATCTCGAAGTGCGGCAGGGCGAGATCGTGACGCTGCTCGGCGCCAACGGCGCGGGCAAGACCACGACGCTCAAGACCATCTCCGGCCTCATCCGCGCCACCGCCGGCTCGATCCTGCTCGACGGCGAGGAGCTCGTCGGCAAAAAGGCCAGCGACATCGCCCGGATGGGTGTCGTCCACGTCCCCGAAGGCCGCCACGTCCTGCGCGGCCTTTCAGTGTCCGCGAAAACCTCGAGCTCGGCGGCTTTACCGTTGCCGATCCGCGCGCCCGCCGCGAGCGCCTCGACCGCGCTTTCAGCCTCTTTCCCATCCTCAAGGACCGCCAGCATCAGGATGGCTCGCTGCTGTCGGGCGGCGAGCAGCAGATGCTCGCCATCGGTCGCGCCCTCATGCACGGCCCGAAAGTCCTGTTGCTCGACGAACCCTCGATGGGCCTCGCGCCAAAGCTCGTGCTCGAGACCTTCCGCATCATCCGCGAATTGAACACGTCCGGTGTCACCATCCTGCTCGTCGAGCAGAACGCGCGCCTCGCGCTCAAGCTCGCAAACTACGGCTACGTCCTCGAAACCGGCAACATCCGCATGGATAGCGACGCCGAAATCCTCAGCAAGAGCAACTCGATCGTCGAGGCCTATCTTGGCACGTGACCCAAACACGGCGTGCAGTGCCTCCCTACCCCAGCGTCTTGTATCCCAGCCTCGTCGTGGCATTGAGCGCCGCGCGCGGCCGATCGAACCAGCCCTCCTTGAGCAGGGCGTCACGCACGCGTTCGTTGAGGCCGCCCTTGGTCTGGTGCTCCTCGACCAGCCTGCCGAACGCGTCAGCGCCGGTGTGCTGCGCCGTGTCGGCCATCATCCCCAGCAGCGACACGACGAAGCCCCGCACATCCGCCTCCGGCAGTCCCGCCCCAGTCCCGACCTCGATCAGCGCCCGTTGCAGCTCGAAATAGCTCGACATGAACGCATTGAGCCCGCCGAACCCGAGCTTGCCCTCCTCGCTCACCACGAACAAATCGCCCAGCGGCGCCATCAGCTCCACGATCTCGGGCACGCGCGGATAGGTCGCGATCGGTCCCTTGCGGCGCGCGGCACCCGGCATCGGAATGACCCGGCAGACCCGCGCCTTGGGCCAGCGAGCGCCGATGTCCGCGAGGCTGAACCCCGCCACCATGCTGGCGATGATCTGGCCGTCGCCGAAATCGATCCCCGCCATCGCCTCCTCAAGATGCATCGGCCGCATGCCGAGGAACACGATATCGGCCCTGGCGACCTCCGCATTCGTCTCGGCACGCCGCACCTTGGCGAACCGCTCGGCGAGCGACCGCGACACCGCTTCCGATCGCGGCGAGACGATCACCTCCGGCGCATCGGGCAAGGATTGCAGCCCCTCGATCACCGCGGCCGAAATCGTCCCCGTTCCGATGAACCCAATCACCACACCCTCTCCTACGCACTGAAGGACATCCGATATGACACTCACCTGGCGCGGCGTCATCCCCGCATTGATGACCGAGATGAAGCAGAATGGCGACCTCGACCTCGACGCGACCGCCAAGCACATCGACTCCTGCCTGAGCGCGGGCTGTGAAGGCTTCGTCATGCTCGGCACGCTCGGCGAAAACTCCTCGCTCTTGCTCGACGAGAAAGCCGCTGTCGTCGCAACGGCGGTGAAGGCCGCCAAAGGCCGCGTGCCGGTGATTGCCGGCGTTGCCGAATATACCACCAAGCTCGCGATCGAAACCGCCACTCGCATGAAAGCGGCTGGCGCCGCCGGCCTGATGGCGCTCCCGACCATGGTCTACATGACCGACGCCAGGAGAGCATCCACCACTTCCGCACGCTGGCGCGCGGCACCGACCTGCCGATCATGATCTACAACAACCACGTGGCCTATAAGGTCGACCTCAAGCCCGACGATTTCGCCGATCTGGCCAGCGAGAAGAACATCGTTGCAGTCAAGGAATCGAGCCACGACAGCCGCCGCATCACCGACATGATCAACCGCCTCGGCGATCGCTACGCCATCGTCTGCGGCGTCGATGACCTGCTGCTCGAAAACGCGCTGTTCGGCGCGACCGGCTGGGTCTCGGGCCTCGCCAATTCCTTCCCGCGCGAAGCCGTGCAGCTGTTCCGGCTCGCCAAGGCCGGCCGCACCGCCGAGGCGCTCGAGCTCTACCGCTGGTTCATGCCGCTGCTCCACCTCGATGTCGCGACCAAGCTCGTCCAGTACATCAAGCTCGCCAACCAGATGACCGGAGAGGGCAGCGAGTGGATTCGCGCGCCCCGCCTCGCGCTCGAGGGCGAAGAGCGCAAGCGCATCTCCGCCACCATCCAGCACGCCATCGACACCCGCCCGCAGTTGAAGAAAGTCGCCTGATCGCAAGTGGACGCAGATGTCGTCATCGTCGGCGCCGGCATCGTCGGCCTCGCGAGCGCTTATAAGCTCGCCGAGGCCGGCCGCTCGGTGCTGCTTGTCGACCGCAAGGGCATGGCGGAGGAAACCAGCCGCGGCAATGCGGGTGCCCTCGCCTTCTCCGACATCATGCCGCTCGCGACTAGGGACATGTGGCGGAAGCTCCCGCGCTGGCTGGCCGATCCACTCGGCCCCTTCACCGTGCGGCCCGAATATCTTGCGCAGATCACCCCTTGGCTCGTCGCGCTTCTGGCGCGCCGGCTGGCCCGACCGTGTCGATGCTGCGATCAAGGCGCAGGCCGCCCTGATGCGCCTCGCCCGCACCGAGATGGACGCGCTGGTCATCAGCGCCGGCCTCGGCCACCTCGTTCGCTCGGACGGCGTCCTCGAGCTCTACGAGAGCGAGGGCGAGCTCCGCGCCGCCCAGCCCGAGATCGCCGCCAAGACCCGAGAGGGTATCGACATCCGCACCGTACGCGGCGCTGAGCTCAGCGACCTCCAGCCCGGCCTCGATCGCCGCTTCATCGTCGCGACCTTCATCGCCAGATGGCAGACCGTCACTGACCCCTACGACTTCGCCCTCGCTATCGGCAAAGCCGCCACCGATCGCGGCGCCACCTTCCGCAGAGCCGAGGTCACCGCCCTCCGTCCGCTCGGCGATGGCGTCACTATCGAGTTCGCCGATGGCACGCACCTCACAGGCCGGCAAGGTCGTCGTCGCGTCCGGTGCCTGGTCACGCGCCCTCACGGCCCCGCTCGGCGACCTCATCCCGCTCGACACCGAGCGCGGCTACAACACGACGCTTGCACCCAACGCCTTCGACCTCCGCCGCCAGCTCGTCTTCCCCGGCCACGGCTTCGTCGTGACGCCGCTCTCGACCGGCATCCGCATCGGCGGCGCCGTCGAACTCGGCGGCCTCAGCCTGCCGCCCAACTTCAAGCGGTCCGAAGCGATGCTCAGGAAAGCCGCGATGTTCATGCCTGGCCTCAAGACCGAAGGCGGCACGCAGTGGATGGGCTTCCGCCCGTCCCTGCCGGACTCGCTGCCCGCCATCGGCCGCTCGCGTCCCTCGCCCCACATCCTCTATGCTTTCGGCCACGGCCATCTCGGCCTCACCCAATCGGCCGCGACCGGCAAGCTCATCGCCGAGCTCGTCGCCGGCACCCGCCCCTCGCTCGACCTCACCCCGTTCTCGCCGCAACGCTTCTAGGACTTCGTCATGGCCCGCCACACCTTCTCCTGCATCGATGGTCACACCTGCGGCAACCCGGTGCGCCTCGTCGCTGGCGGCGGCCCGCAGCTCAAGGGCGCCAACATGATGGAGCGCCGCGCCGACTTCCTCGCCAACTAGGACTGGATCCGCAAAGGCCTGATGTTCGAGCCGCGCGGCCACGACATGATGTCCGGCTCGATCCTCTACCCCTCGACGCGCGAGGACTGCGACGTCTCGGTGCTCTTCATCGAAACCTCGGGCTGCCTCTACATGTGCGGCCACGGCACCATTGGCACCGTGACGATGGCCATCGAAAACGGCCTCATCGCGCCCAAAACACCGGGCATCGTCAATCTCGATGTGCCCGCCGGCAAGGTCGTCGCCCAGTACACTCAGAACGGCGACTACGTGGACGAAGTCCGCATCACCAACGTCCCAAGCTTCCTCCACTCGCGCGATCTCGAGATCGAATGCCCCGGCCTCGGCAGGCTCACCGTCGATGTCGCCTACGGCGGCAATTTCTACTGCATCGTCGATCCACAGGAGAACTTTCACGGACCTGGCAGACGTCACCGTCGGCGATCTCCTCCGCTGGAGCCCCCTTCTCCGCAAGGCGATGAACGAGCGCTACTCGTTCGTCCATCCCGAGAACGACAACATCCGTGGCTGCACCCACATCATGTGGACCGGCAAGCCGCAGAAGCCCGGCGCCACCGCCCGCAACGCCGTGTTCTACGGCGACAAGGCGATCGATCGCTCGCCCTGCGGCACCGGCACTTCGGCCCGCATGGCGCAATGGTTCGCGCGCGGTAAACTCAAGGTCGGCGACACCTTCATCCACGAATCGATCATCGGCTCGATCTTCAACGGCCGCGTCGAAAAAGCCGTCCGCGTCGGCAATGTCGACGGCATCGTCCCCTCCATCGCCGGCTGGGCCCGCCAGACCGGCATCAACACCATCTTCATCGACGACCGCGACCCGTTCGCGCATGGGTTTTCGCTTGTTTAGCTCTGCGCGCAACCGACCCCCACCCCTGACCCCTCCCCCTCAAAAGGGGGAGGGAGATCCCGACTGCGAAGATCGCGATTCGATCGCCTCCCTCCCCCTTTTGAGGGGGAGGGATCGAGGGTGGGGGTCCACACGCACCGGAACCAACTCATGAAAATCACCGCCATCCGCATCTATCAGGTCGACCTTCCGCTCAAGGAGGGCCGCTACAACTGGTCCGGCGGCAATTTCATGGAGGTCTTCGACTCGACCGTCGTCGCCGTCGACACCGACGCCGGCATCACCGGCTACGCCGAATGCTGCCCACTCGGCTCGGCCTATCTCCCGTCCTACGCCAAGGGCGTGCGCGCCGGCCTCGACGAGATCGGCCCAAAGCTCATCGGCCACGACCCCACCGACCTCTGGCCCCTCAACCACCACATGGACGCCGTGCTGCGCGGCCACCCCTACGTCAAGGCTCCCATCGACATCGCCTGCTGGGACATCCTCGGCCAGGTCGCCGGCCTGCCGGTCTACAAGCTCCTGGGCGGCGCCGAGCAGGATAAAATAGCGCTCTACCGCGCCATCAGCCAGGAAGACGCCTCGCGCATGGCTGAAAAGATCGCCGGCTACCGCGCCGAAGGCTACACCAAATTCCAGCTCAAGGTCGGCAGCGATCCCACCGACGACATCGCCCGCATAAAAGCCTGCCGCGCCATCCTGAAGCCCTCCGACATCCTCGTCGCCGACGCCAATACCGGCTGGACCAAGGCCGACGCCGCGCGCGTCGTCAGCGCCGTGCGCGACCTCGACGTCTATATCGAGCAGCCCTGCATGACCTACGAGGAAAGCCTCTCGATCCGTCGCCGCACCTCGCTGCCCTTCGTCCTCGACGAGAACATCGGCTCGGTCGGCGATCTGGTCAAAGGCATCGCGGAAGACGCCTTCGACGTCATCAATCTCAAGATCAGCAAGGTCGGCGGCCTCACCAAGGCCCGCCAGATGCGCGACCTCTGCGTCAGCCACGGCATCCCCATGACCATCGAGGACACCTGGGGCGGCGACATCGTCACCGCCACCATCGCCCACCTCGCCCGCTCGACCCCCGAGCGCTTCTGCTTCACCGCGACCGACTTCAATTCCTACGTCACGGTCTCGATCGCCGATGGCGCGCCGAAGCGCGACAACGGCTTCATGACCGCCAGCGACAAACCCGGCCTCGGCATCACCCCGAAATGGGACGTTCTCGGCGAGCCCGTGCAGGTGATCAAGTGAGATCGACGCGCTCCATCGAAATCATCGCCTGCCACGCCGAGGGCGAGGTCGGCGATGTCATCGTCGGCGGCGTCGCGCCGCCTCCGGGCGATACGCTCTGGGCCCAGTCGCGCTTCATCGCCAAGGATCAAACCCTCCGCAACTTCATCCTCAACGAGCCGCGCGGCGGCGTCTTCCGCCACGTCAACCTGCTCGTCCCGCCGAAGCATCCGAAAGCCCAGATGGGCTTCATCATCATGGAGCCCGAGGATACCCCGCCGATGTCCGGCTCCAATTCGATCTGCGTGGCGACGGTCCTGCTCGACGCCGGCATCATCGCGATGACCGAACCCGAGACGCGCCTCACCCTCGAAGCCCCCGGCGGCCTCGTCGAGATCGTCGCGCAGTGCAAGGACGGCAAGGCCGAGCGCATCACCGTCACCAACGTCCCGAGCTTTGCCGACAGGCTCGACGCTACGCTCGAGGTCGAAGGTGTCGGCACCTTCACTGTCGATACCGCCTATGGCGGGGACAGCTTCGTCATCGTCGATGCCGACGCGCTCGGTTTCAAGATCGTGCCCGACGAAGCCCGCGATCTCGCCGAGACCGGCATCCGCATCACCCGCGCCGCCAATGCGCAGCTCGCCTTCACCCACCCGACCAATCCCGACTGGAACCACATTTCGTTCTGCCAGATCGCGCGGCCGGTCGAGCGCCGCGATGGCATGCTCATTGCCGCCAACGCCGTCGCCATCCAGCCCGGCAAGATCGACCGCTCCCCCACCGGCACCGGCGCCTCCGCGCGCATGGCGGTGCTTCGTGCCAAGGGCCAGATGCAGGTCGGCGATCGCTACCTCGCGCGCTCGATCATCGGCTCGGAATTCCTCGGCCGCATCGAGGCCGACACCACCCTCGGCGGCCGACCCGCGATCATCCCATCGATCTCCGGCCGCGCCTGGATTTCCGGCAGGCGCACCGAAATGCTCGACCCCGCCGACCCCTGGCCGCAAGGCTACAAGCTCAGCGACACCTGGCCGCGGATCGGCGCGTGAGCGACGCGCGCATCTCGGTCGGCGACCTCGCGGCGCTGCTGAAAGCCATCTTCCTCTGCCACCGCTGCAGCGAAACGGTCGCCACGATTCTCGCCGACAACATGGCGCTCGCCGAAGGCGACGGGGCCCACAGCCATGGCATCTTTCGCGTCGCGGGCAATCTTGGCTCGCTCGATTGCGGCTGGGTCGACGGCAAGGCCATCCCCGCCATCGAAGACGTTGCGCCCGGCCTCCTCCGTGCCGACGGCCTTAACGGCTTCTCACTGCCGGTGCTCGCCGCCGCCCGCGACCAGCTCATGGCCAAAGCCCGCACCAACGGCATCGCGCTCCTCACCATCCGCAACGCCCATCATTTCAGCGCGGTCTGGCCCGACATCGAACCGTTTGCGCGCGAGGGGCTCATCGCCCTCGCCATGATCAACTCCATGGCGAGCGTCGTTCCACACGGCGGCACGAAGAAGCTCTACGGCACCAACCCCCTCGGCTTTGCCGCGCCGCGCGACGGACACGATCCTCTCGTTTTCGACCAGGCCTCCAGCGCCTGGTCCAATGGCGACGTGCAGATCGCCCGGCGTGAAGCCCGTCCGCTGCCACCCGACGTCGGCGTCGATCGCAACGGCAACGCAACCACCGACCCGAACGCCGTTCTCGATGGTGGCGCGCTGCTCCCGTTCGGCGGCCACAAGGGCTCCTCGATCGCCATGATGATGGAGATCATGGGCGCTGCCCTCGCCGGTGGCGACTATTCCTTCGAGATCGACTGGAGCGCGCACCCCGGCGCCGCCACCCCGCACGGCGGCCAGACCTACATCCTCATCGATCCCGGCCGCGGCAATACCCGCGCCTTCACCGCCCGCATCGAGGCCCTGATCGCCGCCATCCACGACGCCGGCCAGTACCGGCTCCCGGCCGATCGCCGCTACGCCAATCGCCGCGACAGCCAGCGCCACGGCATCGCGCTCTCTGCCGCGGATCTCGCGCACCTCCGTGCCCTCGCCAGCGGCAAAGGCTAGCGACGCCGCGACGGCCCGTCATCTTCGTGTCAATGTTGCCGGCGCAACTGCGTTCGCCGTTTCGGGGACAACCATCATGCGCACCGCCATCCCGTCGCTCCTTGTCGCAGCCGCGCTGACTAGCGCGATACCGCTTCTCGCGACGCCTGCCTTTGCCGATCCCGATGCACTCGCCAAAGTCGTCGACGGCAAATGCGTGCCCGACCAGCAATCGAGCGGCAGCCCCGCGCCCTGCAAGCTGGTCGACCTCAAAGACGGCTACGTCGTGCTCAAAGACCTCGCCGGCGCCAGCCAATATCTGGTGATCGCCACCGACGACGTGTCCGGCATCGAATTCCCCGACCCTCGAGCAGCCCGCCGCGCCCAACTATTTCGAGGCCGCGTGGGAGGCCCGGCAAGACGTCGATGCGAGCCTGGGGCGCGATCTGTCGCGCGCTGAAATCGGCCTCGCCATCAATTCGGTAAACGGGCGCACGCAGAATCGCCTGCACATCCACGTCGACTGCATGCGGGGCGACGTCGTCGCGGCACTCGCCGCCGCCGAGCCATCGATCGGCGCGAGCTGGGCGCTCTTGCCGGCGCTACTCGTCGGACACCCCTATCGCGCGATGAAGATCGAGGCCGCGGATCTCGCTGCGGTCAACCCCTTCGCGCTGCTCGCGAGCGGCGACCCGGCCGTCGCTGCCGATATGGGCGACCAGACCCTGGCCGTCGTCGGCGCGACGTTCAGCGACGGCAAGCCGGGATTTTACCTCCTAACCGACAAAGTCGGAGCAACGGTCGGCGATCTCGCTTCGAGCGAGGAACTGCAAGACCACAACTGCGCGATCGCGAAGTAGCGCCCGTGCCCGCCGAGCTCCGTCGTAGAGTCGACGTCTTGCGGAATGTGCCTTGGTAGCGGGGGAGGGACTTGAACCCCCGACCCCAGGATTATGATTCCCGTGCTCTAACCAGCTGAGCTACCCCGCCGCACCAGCGACGCGATCGGCGGACCGAAGGGCTCCAAAGCGCGGCCTTCTTAGGAAGGCGTCCCCCGGGTGTCAAGCGAACGCTACGCCGCCTGCGTGGCGCCGCGTGCCCCCTCGCCGCGCCGGTCGATATAGGCCTTGACCCCGCGGAGGTCCGCCTCGAACCGCTTAAGCTCTTCGGCCTTCCGGTCCGCCTCGGGAATCCGCAGCAGGTACGACGGGTGCACCGTCACCATCAGGTTCGCGCCATCGGGCAGTTCCAGCTTCTTGCCGCGCACCGCATTGACCGCGGTCGCCTTGCCCAGCAGCGCCTGCGCCGCCGTCGCGCCGAGCGCCACCACCAGCTTCGGCCGCACGCAGCCGCCGCTCGAGGTCGAGCCAGAAGCGGCAGGCCGAAATCTCTCCCGCATTCGGCTTTTGGTGGATGCGCTTCTTGCCGCGCGGCTCGAATTTGAAATGCTTGACCGCGTTCGTGACGTAGACCCGCGTGCGGTCGATGCCCACCCTTTCGAGCGCGCCGTCGAGCACCTGACCCGCCGGCCCCACGAACGGCTTGCCCGAAACATCCTCCTGGTCCCCCGGCTGCTCGCCCACGAACATCACCTCGGCATGTGCGGGCCCCTCACCGAACACCGCCTGGGTCGCCATCTCGAACAGCGGGCAGCGCGTGCAGCCCTCGATCGCCGCCCGCGCCGCCGCGAGCGACGTGATCTCCTCGAATGTCTCGTCCATCGCCGCCTCCTCGCGGGGAGGAACCGGCATCGGCTCGGGATGGTTGCGTGCCTCGCGTTCGCGCCGCTCCGTCTCGCGCACGTCCGTGCACAGCTTATAGAGCCTCGCGACGTCCGGATCGGAGCGCGACGCCAGCAGCGTCGCGTCCTTCTGTAGCCTGAACAGCAGCCGGTAGAGCAGCCCGAAGCGCGCCGGATCGGCATGGAACAGCGCCACCTTCGCGAGATCGACAAAACGCTGCGGCACGACGCCGACCGCACGCCCAGCAATTGCGGGAGCGGTCCCCTCGCCCACGCTCAGCAGGTCGGCCTCGCCCTCCGCCCACCTCACCTCGCCGGGCGGCGTTCCATCGAGCAGCAAGGCCCGCGCCGCCGCCCGCCAGGCCACATAGTCGTGCCCATCGCTCAGTCGAACCAGCTTCATTTGTTCACTATATGTTCTACCAGGCGATCTGCCAAGCTCGCAGTCGGGTCCATCCTCCGCGGAGCGGGGGAAGGTGGCGCGAAGCGACGGAAGGGGGCGGCCACAAACACCGAGTCCGGCCCCGCCCCCTCCACCATGCTTCGCATGGTCCCCCTCCCCCGTGCTTCGCACAGTGGAGGAAGCACCGACTGCAAGATCATTTCACCGAGGGTGGCGCGCTCGGCAGCGCGTCATCGCCCGTTGCGTCCGGTACCCCCGGATGGTCCGGCTCCATCGTCGCAGCCAGCTTCACCAGCTGCACGAACTCGGCGCGATAGCCGTCGGGATCGGCGCCCTTGGCGCCGTTGGCGAGATCGGCGATCGCCGCCCAGCTCATCCCGGCGCCATAGGCCGAACCCTTGAGCTTCTGCCCGAACGCGGCAACCGCCGCCGCGAAGCGCTGGTCGGCCC
The DNA here is from genome assembly GCA_963848625.1 of uncultured Alphaproteobacteria bacterium. GTDB lineage: Bacteria > Pseudomonadota > Alphaproteobacteria > Rhizobiales > Devosiaceae > Devosia_A. The sequence goes on along the minus strand of CAWKEC010000007.1, from coordinate 557,963 downwards.
CAGCCTGCGCCACACCCGCTACCGCCAGGTCCTTGCTGATCGGCGTGGTCACCATTTTGCTGACATCGCCGTCGGGCGCCTTGTAGCGGATCTTGAGAAAGCCCAGCTCGTTGCTCGTCGCATCCGGCGCCGCCGACGACGCATAGCGCAGCGCATCCACTTGCCCCGCGGTTCCCGCCAGCGTGATCTCGTAGAGCGCCGTTACAGTGTGGCCCGCGCCGATCTCGCCCGCATCCACCGCGTCATTGTTGAAGTCCTCGCGATTGAGCGCCCGCGTCTCGTAGCCGATCAGCCGATACTCGCTGACCTCTGCCGGGTTGAACTCAACCTGCACCTTCACATCCTTGGCAATGGTGATGAAATTGCTGTCGGCTTCGCTCACCATCACCTTCTGCGCTTCGCGAAAGTCGTCGATGTAGCTCGCATTGCCATTGCCGTTCTGCGCCAGCGCCTGCATCAGCGCGTCGTCGAGATTGCCGCGCCCGAAGCCCAGCACGCTCAGCGAAATCCCGCTGTCGCGCTTGCCCTTGATGAAGGTCTTGAGTTCGTCCGGCGTATCGATCCCGACATTGAAATCGCCATCGGTCGCAAGGATCACGCGGTTGACGCCGCCCTTGATCATCGCTCTGCGCCGCCACCTGATAAGCGAGCGCGATCCCCTCGGCGCCGGCGGTCGAGCCCCCCGCATCGATCCGATCGAGCGCGCTGAGGATCGCCGCCCTGTCGCTGGCCTTGGTCGGCGGCAGCACTTCGCCGGCCGCACCCGCATAGGTCACGATCGCCACCTGGTCGTCCGGCTGCAGATGATCGACCAGCAGCCCGAAGGTGCGCTTCAACAGCGGCAGCTTGTTGGGCTCGTCCATCGACCCCGAGCTGTCGATCAGGAACGTCAGGCTCTCGGGCGTCCGGGCCGTCGGCGGTGGCACATAGCCCTTGATGCCGATCTCGAGCAGCTCCGTCGCTTTGTTCCAGGGCGTCGGGAACACCGCCATCGTCGCCTTGAACGGCGTATCGAGGCTCGTCGGTGCCGGATAGTCGTAGGGGAAATAGTTGATCATCTCCTCGAGCCGCACGGCATCGGGCTCGGGCAGGCTGCCCGCCTCGAGCAGTCCACGCACATAGGAGTACGAGGCCGTGTCGACGTCGATCGAAAAGGTCGACACCGGCTCCTCGCTGGTGACCTTCACGCGGCTCTCGTCGAACTTCTGGAACGTATCACCCGAAGGCTGCGTCGCCTGTGTCAGGCCGAGCGCCACCGGGCTCGGCTGGTCCGACTGCACCGCAAGGTCCACGTCCCCGACGCTGGCCAGCGCGTCGGCCGCTTGCGTCTCGTTCGGGCTCGCCGGAACGGCCAGCGCCCGGTTCTCCGGCGCCGTCGGTGCATCCATATTGCCGATACCGACCGCGCGAGGCGCCGTCGCCGGAACAGGCTCCGTCATCGGCGGCGATGCCTTCTGCATCACCGGCGGTGCCTTGGCCGCCAGCACCGGCCCACCCTGCTCCGTTTGCGCCAAGACCGCCGCACTACCACCCGTCTGCGCGACCGCAGAGGCTCCACTCGTCGCCGCCAGCGTCGTCGTCTTCAGCGCCGGTTCGACCGGCCCATGCGACGTCGTATTATAGAGCTGCGTTCCAAGTGGCAGCAGCACAAGCGCCGCCGCCACCGTGCCCAATCCCGCAACTCCAGCGCCAAGACTCCAGCGGCTCGCGAACCAGCCGCGCCTGCCCGCATTGGCCTTGCGCGGCTCCGCGGCCTGCGCCGCATCGAACGCCACCATCGCGGCATTGAGCGCGAGCTTCTTCGCCTCCGGCGAGGGGCCGGGCACGCTTCAGCGTCTTGAGCTTCATCAGGGCTTCATCGGTCATCTTGTCGTCCTTCATCACAAAAGGCCCCTGAGGGTCTTTTTGGCTTCGTGTATGTGCCAGGAGACCGTGGCCTCCTTGCACCCCATGATCACTCCGGCTTCGGCGTGGCTCATGTCCTCGCCATAGACCAGCATGATCGCTTCGCGCTGTTTGTCCGGCAGCGCGCGAACCGCTGCCCAGATTTCGCCTGCGGTGGTTGCTTCCTCCTGCCCGCCCGGATCGTCCTCGGGATGCACCAAAGCGAATGCATCGACGTTTCGCGAGCGGCGCCCGCCGGCGCGCTGCATGTCGCGCACCATGTTGAGCGTCACCCGATAGAGCCAGCTGGTGAACGCCGAGCGCCCGTCAAAGCTCTGGATCGCGGTGGCAAGCTTGATGCACACCTCCTGCGCGATATCTTCGGCGTCCGACTTCTTGCCGCTCCATTTGGCGGCGATCCGATAGATGAAGTCGTAATGCGCCTCGCAGAGCGCGCCGAACGCCTCGCGGTCGCCTGCCTTGGCTTTCGCGACGAGCAGGATGCTGTCGTCGCTCGCGACCGACCGCGCGGAACCTGTTGCCGCCTCAGGCGCCAATGCCAGTGACCCGTTCACCCTCAAGACCCCTGAATTGGCACCTTTGCAGATGAGACGCCACGCCTCGCGTGGTCCTTGGGGCGAAATCGAAGATATTGGCGGCGACACCGGGGCGACGCGGCCCACCGGCTGTCATCCCCGCGAAAGCGGGGACCCACCTCTCCCCTCGCACAAGCCGCGAGATGGATCCCCGCTTTCGCGGGGATGACACCTGGGTTATGAACGCCGAATGCCCGACGAGCCGAAACCGCCGCTCTCCCCCTGGACCCTGACGCCCGCGCGCCTCACCATCGTCGCGCTTGGCGTTCTGGCCCTGCTCATGATCGTCGGCGGCATTTTCGGCGGCGTCGCCAATTTCGCCATCCTGCAGCAGGCCAACACCGATGCTTCAGCGAGCTCCTCTGCCCCCTGATCCCACCGATCCGCGCAACCGGCCCGGCGCGCTAACGCCGGCGCACATGCCGATCGTCATCCTCGGCATCGCGCTCCTCGTCGCCGTGATCCTCGGCATCGGCAGCGGCGCCATCAACGCGACCACCTTCGAGCAGCCGGTCACCGAACCCGGCGCCGCAATCACGGTGCCCTGAGCCTCACTCCCCCTCTCCCTTCTCCCCTTGCGGGAGAAGGTGGCGCGCAGCGCCGGATGAGGGGTTCTCTCCAATCGCACTGCGCGCGCGGCAAGACCTCCGGGTCTAAGCCACCATCACCTCAGGCACGGCCTCGGCAATAAACCCCCCGCCCAGCACCTCGCTCGTCTCGCTCTCATCCGCGTAGAACACGCAGGCCTGTCCAGGCGAAATCCCGTACTCCCCGGCAAACAGCGTCACGAACACCTCGCCATCGACCATTCGCACCGCGCCCTGCTGCGGCGGCCGCGTCGAGCGCACCTTGACCTCGACCGGCAAGCCATTGCCGCTCACCGCGCTCGCCAGCGCCCGGTCGCCGAGCCAGTTCACGTCGCGCAGCCGCACCGTCTTGGTCAGCAGCGCCTCGCGCGGCCCGACGATCACGCGGCCACCCTTACGGTCGAGCTTGACTACATAAAGCGGCGCGTCCGCGGCGATGCCGAGCCCCTTCCGCTGCCCCACGGTATAATTGACGATCCCCTCATGCCGCCCGAGCACGCGCCCATCGAGGTGCACGATCTCGCCCCCGGTCACGGCTTCCGGATGCATGCGCTTGATGACGTCGGCATATTTACCCTGCGGCACAAAGCAGATGTCCTGGCTGTCGTGCTTGTCGGCCACCTCGAGCCCGAGCTCGCGCGCCAGCTCCCGCACCGCCGGCTTTTCCATCCCGCCCAGCGGAAAGCGCAGGAAGTCGAGTTGCGCCTGCGACGTCGCGAACAGGAAATAGCTCTGGTCGCGCGATACATCCGCCGGCCGATACAACCGCCGCTTGCCGTTGACCAACCGGCTCTGCACATAGTGCCCGGTCGCGAGCACGTCGGCGCCCAGCTCCTGCGCCACCTCCATCAGGTCGACGAACTTCACCGACTGGTTGCAGGCAATGCACGGCACCGGCGTCTCGCCCTGACGATACGCATTCGCAAACGGCTCTATAACGCTGGTCTTGAAGCGCTCTTCATAGTCGAGCACGTAGTGCGGAATGCCGAGCGCCGCCGCCACCCGCCGCGCATCATGAATGTCCTGCCCGGCGCAGCACGCGCCCTTGCGGTGCGTCGCCTCGCCATGATCGTAAAGCTGGAGCGTGACGCCCACCACGTCATAGCCCGCGCGCGCGAGCATCCCCGCCACCACGGAACTGTCGACGCCGCCGGACATCGCGACAACCACGCGCGTGTCCTCGGGCCGCTTGGGCACATCGAGCGAATTCAATTCCATCGTCTCATCCAGTTGGGGGTCAAGGCCCCAGTGAACGGCGGCTCTATAGCTCCACGCGACAAGGGGCGCAAATCGGGAGCCCGGACCTCGTGGTTCGACGGGCTCACCATGAGGCCCTCCTAAGCCTCGGTGCTCCCAGTAGCCCTCATGGTGAGCCTGTCGAACCACGAGGGCGTGGCACGCCAGCGTCCCGGCAACATTTGCCGCCCCGCCCAAACCTGCCGACCAGTAGACGCCCCAAACCCAGCAATTCCAGCTCTTGTGACTTGGCCCGCCGCTTGCATTGCCTTCCGTGGATTAGTCTGTCCGGACCCGCTTGTGACCACCCATCTGACCATCACCTACGGCACGTCGACCGCCGCCGCCGCGAGCCCCGCAAGCTCGGTGGCAAGCGCGCCGCGCGCCGTCGAGCAGGCGGTGACAGCTCGCTCGGCTTCCTCGCCGCCCTGATCGACCAGCTTCTCGCCGGATCGGTCGCTGCGCTGGGTACCACCGGCACCCCGGCCGCCGGGAGCGCCTCCACGCCGGCGCTGCCCACCGGCACCACCGTCGATCCCACCGCGCTCGCCGCGGCGCAGGCCACGCCGCAGGGCATCGCGCTGCTCGCCAAGCTGACCAAGACCCTCGCGGCGGTGAAGGCCGAGCTCGACGCCGGCGACAAGCCCGACCCCGATCTCCTGAAGAAGCTCGGCGACACCGCCGACGCGCTTGCGGCGCTGATCGCGGTCCCCCCGCCCGCCGCAACCGTCACCGCACCCACGCCGTCGACCCCGACCACCGACGCGCTCGCCGCCCTTCCCGGAGTCGCGCCGGCAACGCCCGATCTAGCCCCCGTGCTTCCCGGCGCGCCATCCGGTCTGCCGCGACACGCAGCCCACCTCAGGCGACGCCCCATCGGCCGACAAGCCCAAAGACACCGCCGCCGCCGACGCGGCCGCGGCCAAGGCTATCGGCGCCGCGGCCGATCCGCTCGCGTCGCTGCTCGCCCTTCCAGCCGCCACATCCACCCCAACAAGCGCGCCGCCGACCGCCGCCGCCGATCCGCTGGCAATCGCGCCCACGGCCTCGCCCCCAGCGACCTCGCAGCCGACTGCACCGCCATTGCCCGGCATCGCGCAATTGACCTCGGAACTCGCCGATCTCTCCAAAACCGTCGCGGCAAGCTCGCCCGCTGTCTCGCAGCAGATCGATGCGCTGGTGCAAAAGCTCGGCGCCGCGCAGTCGAGCCCGCAGGTCCTCGCCCAACTCGGCGGCACGTCGGACACCGGGGCCCAAGCACTCGACCAGATCGTCCAGCTGCTGATCGGCGCGACCCCACCCGCGACCCCCGCCGTCGCCGCATCCGGCCCGCAGCTCGCAACGCCGCAACTACCGCTGCCGATCGCGGCCGCTCCCAAGGCACCCACGACGGACACGACAGACTCGACGACAAGCCCCACGCCATCGTCCTCCGCCACGCCACCGACACTCGCGCTCACCAAGGCCGCCGTCACCGCCAAGTCCGATGACCAGCCTTCCTCGAACGACCAGCCGAAGTCCGACGCCAAGCTAATCGCCGCCGCGACGGCAACCGACAGCAAATCCGACAAGACCGATCCGGCGCCCGCCGCCGCGGCCACGGCGTCCGTGACGCCCGCCGCCACCACTGCCGCACCGCGCGCCGCGTCTGCCGCCTATCAATCGGCGCAGCCCACCATCAACATGGGCCAGGTCGCGGTCGAGATCGCCCATCAGGCCCTGCAGGGCGCCTCGCGCTTCACCATCCGCCTCGATCCGCCCGATCTCGGCCGCGTCGACGTCAAGATGCACGTCGATGCCACCGGCAATCTCAGCGCCCGTCTCACCGTCGAGCGCAGCGAAACCCTCGACATGTTCCAGCGCGATCGCGGCTCGCTCGAAAAGGCGCTGACCCAGGCCGGCGTCGACGGCAGTAAGACCAATCTCGAATTCTCGCTGAAGCAGAATCCCTTCGCCGGCATGACCGGCGGCGGCGACCAGCGCCCCTCGGGCGGCTCGAACGCCAGCTGCCGAACCCCTCGCTCGCCCCCGCTACCACCGACGATCGACGCGGCCGCGTCCGCGTCCGGCACCACCCTTTATCGCGGCACCGCCTCGACCGGCGGCGTCAACCTCTTCGTCTAGGAGCAGCCCATGACCGTCAGCGGCGTTTCCGGCACCAGCACAGCCTCCGATACCTCGGGCCTGTCGACCGACAGCTCGACCATCGCCGGCAATTTCGACACCTTCCTGCAGCTGCTCACCACGCAGCTCCAGAACCAGAACCCGCTCGATCCGCTCGACACCAACCAGTTCACCCAGCAGCTGGTCGAATTCTCGGGCGTCGAGCAGCAGCTCAAGACCAATGACTATCTAAGCTCGCTGGTCTCGGTGAACTCCAACACCGTCAACTCGTCGGCGGTGAACTATATCGGCAAGACCGTCAGCGCCTCGGGCGTGCAGTCGGACCTGAGCAACGGCCAGGCCCAGTGGAGCTTCAACCTCGCCGACGCCGCGAACGTCAACGTCGACATCAAGGACAGCTCCGGCAACGTCGTCTACACCGAATCCGGTTCCATGCAGGGCGGCCAGGGCACCTTCACCTGGGACGGCACCGACAGCGCCGGCAACAACAAGCCCGACGGCACCTACTCCATCCAGATGCAGGCCACCGACGCCAACGGCAAGAGCGTCGCGATCACCACCCAGACCAGCGGCACCGTGACCGGCGTCGATTTCACCGGCACCGAGCCCGTGCTGTTGCTGGGCAACACGCGGGTCAATCTCTCGAGCGTCGCGTCGGTTTCCTCGGTCACACCGGCGTCGTAACGCCGCGTTAACCACGTCACAAACGTGCCACGATCGGCCGCGGTCGCGGAACGTCGCTCTAGCCACAAGCTACTGATTCCTCGGTGATTCCTTGCTGCAACGGCCGGGAATTTTAACGCCTTGTAGACACTAGCTTAGGCAAATTTTAAGCGCGTTCGGCTAGTCTCGACTGAAGGTCAGGTCGAGTAGTGAGTAAAATGACCGTCGCAATGCGTCCCCGCGTGAAATACGTGATTGGTCCGGATGGAAGTCCGTTGACCATCGCGGATCTGCCCCCCAGCAGCACGCGGCGCTGGGTGATCCGCCGCAAGGCCGAAGTGGTCGCCGCCGTTCGCGGTGGCCTGCTTTCGCTCGAAGAGGCGTGCGCCCGCTATACCCTCAGCGTCGACGAGTTCCTCAACTGGCAGGCCGCCATCGACAAGCACGGCCTCGCCGGCCTCCGCACCACCTGGATCCAGCACTACCGCGAGGGCTGAGGCGCTCTTCAGGGCTCCACCACCAGGGTCATTCCCGCGCCAGCAGGAACCTCCGTTGCCTACTGAGCCGCCAGCCCCGCCTCAACCACCGCTGTCATCCCAGCGAAAGCTGGGACCCATCTCGCCATTCGCACCGAAGGAAACTTGGGTCCCTGCTTACGCAGGGATGACACCTGGATATGCACGCCCCTACGGCGTCCCCTCTCCCATATATCTCGCGCCCCCCGTCAGCGCCCTCATCTCCGCATAATGCGCCTCGACCGCCGGCAACGCCGGCCGTTCGAACCCGACCGACATCCAGCGATGCGTTGATAAACCGATCGCGATATCGGCGAGGCTGAACCGTCCATTGGCGACGAACCCGCCGCCCCGCTCGAGCTCTGCCTCGAGGATGCGCATGTTCGCGGTCCACTGCTCGATCGACTGGGCGATCAACGCCTTGTCCTGATAGGCCGGGTTTTTCCGCAGGATCCCCATCACCGCATACGTCCAGCTCGGGTTGAGCTCGCTCCCCTGCCAGGTCAGCCACTGGTCGACGAGGGCCCGCTCCTGAAACTCCGCTGGCCACAGCCCGCTGCGATGCCGCTCCGCCAGATAGCGGAGGATCGCCCCGCTTTCCCACAGCACGAACTCATCCTCGACGATGACCGGCACGGTCGCGTTCGGGTTGAGCTTCCGGAACTCCGGCACGTTCGGATCGCGGACGGGCTTGCCCCAGTCCTCGCGATCGTAGGCCACTCCCATCTCGTCGAGCGCCCACAGCACCTTGCGCACATTGATCGAGGTCACCCGTCCCAGCACCTTCAGCATTCGTCATCTCCATCCGGTCATCTCTCAGTCGGGATCCCTTCTCCCCTTGCGGGAGAAGGTGGATCGGCCGAAGGCCGAGACGGTTGAGGGGTTCTCGCAGTCGGCACCATCCTCGCCTCCGGCACCTTCTGCCGCAAATTGCATTCGGCCACCGAATGTTAAGACCTTCTTTACCATCGGCTAGGTAATTTTTGCCTATGAGGTTCGGGCCGAGTGTCCGCGGTCTCGGGGGCACGCAGTGAACGCCATCGTCCAGCTCTTCAATCGCCTCGGCATGCAGCGTATCGCGGCGATGGGCGTGGTCGCTGTCCTCATGCTCGGCTTCTTCGGCTTCCTCATCATGCGCGCCTCCACCCCGCAGATGGCGCCGCTTTATACCGGCCTCAGCCTCGATGACTCCTCGGCCATCGTCACCGAGCTGCAAAAGCAGAACGTCCCCAACCAGATCGTCGGCGACGGCGACACCATCCTCGTGCCGCGCGACCAGATCACCGCCATCCGCATGTCGCTCGCCGAGCAGGGCCTGCCGAACAAGGGCCAGGTCGGCTACGAAATCTTCGACCAGCAGAACACGCTTGGCGCCACGAGCTTCGTCCAGAACATCAACAACATCCGCGCCCTCGAAGGCGAGCTCGCGCGCACCATCTCGTCGCTTGCCCGCATCAAATCTGCCCGCGTCCACCTCGTCCTGCCCGAGCGCACGCTGTTCTCGCGCGACAAGAAAGACCCCACCGCCTCGATCGTCGTCTCGGTCCGCGGCCAGCTCCTGCCGGAGGAAATCGGCGCCATCCAGCACGTCGTCGCGTCCGCCGTCGAAGGCCTCACGCCCAACCGGGTCACCATCGCCGACGATGCCGGCAATTTGCTCGCCACCGGCGTCGGCGACGACAATGACGCCACCGTCCTCGCCGGCCAGGAAGACGACCGCATCGTCGCCGTCGAAAATCGCCTCAAGACCCGCATCGAGGACCTCCTCGCCAACGTCGTCGGCGACGGCCGCGCCCGCGTCCAGGTGAGCGCCGATCTCGACCTGACCCGCGTCACCAAGACCTCCGACAGCTTTGATCCCAACAGCCAGGTCGTCCGCTCGACGCAGACCAAGAACACCGACAGCCAGACCGGCACCCCCGCCGACGGTAAGGTCAGCGCGTCGACGCAGCTGCCGGGCGGCTCCGCCACCAACAGCGGCTCGGCATCGACCGCCTCGACCGAAAAGAACACCAGTGACGAGGAGACCACCAACTACGAGATCTCCAAGATCAGCCAGACCGAGATGACCGACCCCGGCGCGATCAAGCGCCTCTCGGTCGCCGTCGTCGTCGATGGCACCTACGCCACCGATGCCAAGGGCAATTCCGCCTACGCCCCGCGCGACCAGGCGACGCTCGATCAGATCAAGGCCCTGGTGCAGTCTGCCATCGGCTTCGACCAGACCCGCGGCGACCAGATCACCGTCGCCAATTTGCAGTTCGCCCAGGGCCCGATCCCGCCCGTCGTCGGCACCTCCGGTCCCGGCCTCTTCGATTTCACCCGCGACGACCTGATCAACGGCGCCGAGATGCTGGTGACCCTTATCATCGCCCTCGCTCTCGTCTTCTTCGTCATGCGCCCGCTGTTGAAGCGCGTGCTGTCGCCGGAATCGCAGACTCTCGCTCTGTCGGCGAGCGCCGAGGTCGCGCCCGGTCCGAACGGCATGATGGTTGCCGTCGCGTCAGGCAACCAGGGGATGGCCGCGACCGGCACGCAGGTCACCATGGTCGAGGAGGCCCCGCCTCCGAAGGCCATGATGCCGTCGTGGATGGCCGACGCGCGACAGCAGGGCGCCACTCAGGCCGCAACGCTCAAGACCGTCGGCACGCTGGTCGAGGAAAATCCCAAGCAGGCCGCGGTCATCGTCCGCGACTGGCTCTCGAGCGCGGCGTGAGCTGAACCATGGCAGCCCCCGCCCAGCTCAATCAGGCCCTCGTCCGCCAGCTCGTCGTCGGCGGGCACGCCCAGCAACGCGACCTCACCGGCGACGAAAAGGCCGCGGTGCTGCTGCTGTCCCTCGGTCCGGATTTCGGCCGCCCCATCCTCGAGGAGCTCGACGAGATCGAGATCAAGATCCTGTCGCGCACCATGGTGCGCATGGGCCCGATCACCCAGGAAATGCTCGACTCGCTTTACGCCGAGTTCGTCACCTCAATCACCTCCAACGGCACCGTCTCTGGCAACTCCGAAACCACCCAGCGCCTCCTCGCGAGCTTCCTGCCGTCCGACCGCGTCGATGCGATCATGGAAGAAATCCGCGGTCCCGCCGGCCGCAACATGTGGGAGAAGCTGAGCAACGTGCAGGAGGACGTGCTCGCCTCCTATTTGAAGAACGAATACCCCCAGACCATCGCCGTGGTGCTGAGCAAGATCGCCACCGACCACGCGAGCAAGGTCCTCGCCGCGCTCCCCGAAGAGCTCGCCATGGATGTGGTCAAGCGCATGCTCAACCTCGATCCGGTGCAAAAGGAAATCCTAGAAAAGATCGAAACCACGCTGCGCACCGAATTCATGTCGACGCTGAGCCATAGTAAGCGCCGCGACAGCCACGAGCAGATGGCCGAGATCTTCAATTCCTTCGATCGCCAGACCGAGGCCCGCTTCATCACCTCGCTCGACGAGCTCGACCGCGAAGGCGCCGAGCGCATCAAGGCGCTGATGTTCACCTTCGAGGATTTGACCCGCCTCGATGGCTCCGCCATCCAGACGCTGATCACCAAGATCGACAAGAAGGAGCTAGCGCTCGCCCTCAAGGGCGCCAACGAGACCGTCAAGGACTTCTTCTTCACCAACATGTCGGCGCGCTCGGGCAAGCTGCTCAAGGACGACATGGAGGCCATGGGCCCGGTCCGGCTCAAGGACGTCGATGACGCGCAGGGCCGTATGGTGCTGGCGGCCAAGGACCTCGCCGCCAAGGGCGAGATCGTCCTCAACAAGGGCAAGTCCGACGAGCAGATGGTCGCCTGATGTCCGCCCCAGCCAAATTCCAGTTCGACCTCGATCTCGGCCACCGCCAGGAGCGCAACACCGTCCTCACCGAGACCGCGCTCGCCCGCCTCGTCGCCGCCGCGCGGGCCGAGGGCCGGCAGGAAGGCATCGCCGCGGGCCAGGGCGACGTCACCGCGCAGGCCGCTATCCGCCTCGCCGAGGCCGCCAATGCCCTCGCCGATCACGTCGCGACCGCGAGCGTCGCGCTCGACGACCACCGCCACCAGGTGCTGACCGAGGCGGTGGAAGTCGCCGCCAATGTCGGCCGCAAGCTCGCCCACCATCTGCTCTCCGCCGAACCCACCGCCGAGCTCGATGCGCTTTTGACCGACTGCCTCTCGAGCCTCGACGCCGTGCCGCACCTCGTCGTGCGCTGCGCCCCCGGGCTCGCCGATGCGGTGCGCGAGATCGCCCTCGCCCGCATCGCCGCGTCGGGCTTTGCCGGCCGCCTGATCGTCATGGGCGAGCCCGGCTTCGGCCCCGACGACGCCAAGATCGAATGGGTCGACGGCGGCCTCGTTCGCGACCGCGCACTGCTCGAGGCCGAGATCGAGCGCCGCGTCCAAACCTATCTCGCGGCCCGCCGCGCCCATCACGCTGGAGGTCAGAAATGAGCACCGAACCGGGCAGCCTCGGCGAGGAAATGAACGCCCCGGCACGCAGCTCGCCGCAGCCGACGGTCGAGCGCACCGCCGCCGACCTCGAAGCGGTGTTCGACGTCCCCGTCCGCATCTCGGTCGTCCTCGGCCGCACCCGCATGCCGATCGCCAACCTGTTGAAGATGGACGTCGGCACCGTCGTCGAGCTCGACCGCCAGGTCGGCGAAGCCGTCGAAATCTTCGTCAACGACCGCCTCGTCGCCCGCGGCGAGATCGTCCTGGTCGAAAGCCGCCTCGGCGTCACCATGACCGAAATTGTGAAGGCCGCATGAGATGAGCCCACGTCCCTATTCGGCGGTCCCGGACCTCGTGGTTCGACAAGCTCACCTTGAGGCCCTCACGGGCACGGTACCCCCAGCAGCCCTCATGGTGAGCCTGTCGAACCACGAGGGCGTGGTACCGGCCAACCCCATCACGGAGGTCTTCCCATGAGAACTCCTCATCATCGGCGCCCTCGAAGGCCAGCTGACCGAAGCCACCAAGCTCGCCATGCAGGGCGGCGCCAAGGTCGCGCACGCCGCGACCATCGAGATCGCGCTCGCGAGCCTGCGCGCCGGCCGCGGCGCCGAGCTGCTGCTGGTCGATGTGCTGATCGACATCCCTGGCCTCATCGCCGCGCTCGAGGCCGAGCGCATCGTCATCCCGGTCGTCGCCTGCGGCACCGAGACCAACGCCGCAGCCGCCGTCAACGCCATCCGCGCCGGCGCCAAGGAATACATCCCGCTGCCGCCCGACGCCGAGCTGATCGCCGCGATCATCGCCGCGGTGGCGCGCGAAACCACCGACTTCCTGTTCCGCGATCCCGGCATGTCGCGCGTCGTCGAGCTCGCCGACCAGATCGCGCCCTCCGACGCCTCCATCCTCATCACCGGCGAGAGCGGCACCGGCAAGGAAGTGATGGCCAAATACCTCCACGGCAAGTCGCGCCGCGCCGGCCACGCCTTCATCTCGATCAACTGCGCCGCCATCCCCGAGAACCTGCTCGAGAGCGAGCTCTTCGGCCACGAGAAGGGCGCCTTCACCGGCGCCATCGCGCGCCGCATCGGCAAGTTCGAGGAAGCCTCGGGCGGCACGCTCCTGCTCGACGAAATCTCCGAGATGGACGTCCGGCTCCAGGCAAAGCTCCTCCGCGCCATCCAGGAAAAAGTCATCGACCGCGTCGGCGGCACGCGTCCGGTGCCGGTGGACCTCCGCATCATCGCGACCTCCAACCGCAACCTCGTCGACGCGGTCCGCAGCGGCAGTTTCCGCGAGGATCTGCTGTTCCGCCTCAATGTCGTGAACCTGAGACTTCCGCCCCTGCGCGATCGGCCCCTCGACATCGCCGCCCTCGCCGATCACTTCGTTGCCAAATATTCGAAGGCCAACGGCCTCAGCCCGCGCGCCCTCACACCCGATGCCCGCCAGGCACTGCTCCACGCCCCGTGGCCGGGCAACGTCCGCGAGCTCGAGAACACGCTCCATCGTGCGGTGCTCCTCGCCCGCGGCGAGCTCATCGATACCCAGGCGATCGTCCTGCCCGACGGCTCCGGTCTCGCGGAAAACACCCGCACCGCGACCCTCGCGACGCAGGCCGCGCTGATGGCCGACACCGTCACGCGGGCCTTCGTCGGCCGCACCGTCTCCGACGTCGAGCGCGACCTCATCCTCGACACCCTCGACCACGTGCTCGGCAACCGCACCCACGCCGCCAACATCCTCGGCATCTCGATCCGCACGCTGCGCAACAAGCTCAACCAATACGCCGACGAAGGCGTACCGGTCCCCGTTCCCGGCGAGCAGCGGAAGATCGCGTGAAACCTGGTTCCATGCTGACTGCCACCCCCTCCCCATCCCTCCCCGCAAGGGGGAGGGTGCCGCGCGGTGAATTGGGCACGATTTCGCCTCTAGCCACCTCCCCCCTTGCGGGGGAGGACGGGAGGGGGGGCGCCACACACACCGCGCTGAAGGCGGAACTGGATGGCTGATCTCTCCACACCCACGCCCGCCCGCACGCCCGCCCTCCGCCTGCCGACCCTCGGCGAGCTCAACCGGCTCTTCCGCTCGACCGATATCGGCCTCGCCATCGGCATCATGGCGATCATCGTCGTGCTTATTCTGCCGCTGCCGTCGTTCCTGCTCGACGTGCTGCTGGCCGTCTCGATCGTCTTTTCCGTCCTCATCATGATGACGGCCCTGTTCATCCAGACGCCGCTCGAATTCTCGTCCTTCCCGACCGTGCTGCTCATCGCCACCATGATGCGGCTCGCGCTCAACCTCGCCTCGACCCGCCTGATCCTCAGCAACGGCCACAACGGGCCGGACGCCGCCGGCCACGTCATCGAGGCTTTCGGCAATTTCGTGATGCGCGGCAACTTCGTCATCGGCGTCGTCGTCTTCTCCATCCTCGTCATCGTCAACTTCATCGTCATCACCAAGGGCTCGGGCCGCATCGCCGAAGTCGCGGCGCGCTTCAACCTCGACGCCATGCCCGGCAAGCAGATGGCGATCGACGCCGATCTCTCCGCCGGCCTCATCGACGAAGCCACCGCCCGCGATCGCCGCAAGACCCTCGAGGCCGAATCCGCCTTCTTCGGCAACATGGACGGCGCGTCAAAGTTCGTACGCGGCGACGCCATCGCGGGCCTGCTCATCACCTTCATCAACGTCATCGCCGGCATGGTGATCGGCGTCCTGCAGCAGGGGATGAGCTTCTCGGACGCCGCCAACAACTACACGCTGCTCACCGTCGGCGACGGGCTGGTGACGCAGATCCCCTCGCTCGTCGTCTCGACCGCCGCCGGCCTCCTCGTCTCCAAGGCCGGCGTCCTCGGCTCGGCCGACAAGGCACTGATCGCCCAGTTCACCGGCTACCCGCGCGCGCTCGGCATGTCGGCCGCGGTCATCGGCATCATGGCGTTCCTGCCCGGCATGCCGTTCGTGCCCTTCATCGCGCTCGCCGTCGGCGTCGGCTATATCGCCGTGCGCTCGACCCGCGGCAAGACGTTGCGTCTCGCCAAGATCGCCGCCGACGCGCTCATCGGCAAACCGGTGCAGAAGGCGAACGAAGACGTCCCGATCACCGACAGCCTCAAGATCGACGAGCTGAAGCTCGAGCTCGGCTACGGCCTCCTGAGCCTCGTCAAGGAAGATGAGCACGGCACCGACCGGCTCACCGAGCAGATCAAGGCGCTGCGCCGCCAGCTCGCCACCGAGCTCGGCTTCGTCATGCCGCCGGTGCGTATCCTCGACAACATGCAGCTCGAGCCCAACGACTACACCGTCCGCATCAAGGAGGTGGAAGCCGGCAAGGGCCGCATCTACGCCAACCAGCTGATGGTGATGGACCCGGCCGGTAAGCAGATCAATCTGCCCGGCGTCCACACCACCGAGCCGACCTTCGGCCTGCCCGCCACCTGGATCGAGCCGGCGCTCCGCGACGAGGCCGAGCTCAAGGGCTACTCGATCATCGATCCCTCGACCGTCATCTCGACGCACTTGACCGAAGTGCTCAAGGCCAACGTCGCCGACCTCCTGAGCTACGCCAACGTCCAGAGCCTCCTCAACGGCCTCACCAAGGAACAGCAGAAGCTCCTCGAAGACATCGTGCCGAGCCAGATTTCGGTCTCCGGCATCCAGCGCGTGCTCCAGCATCTGCTCTCGCGAGCGCGTCTCGATCCGCGACCTGCCGACCATCCTCGAGGGCATGGCCGAGATCGCCGGCGGTGGCCGCAGCACGCAGATCATCGCCGAGCACGTCCGCACCCGCCTCGGCCGCCAGATCTGCGCCGCCAATCTCGGGCCCGACGGCAATCTGCCGCTGCTCACGCTGTCCCCGCAATGGGAGCGCGACTTCGCCGAAGCCATGGTCGGCGACGGCAACGACCGCCATCTCGCCATGGCGCCATCACGGCTCCAGCAATTCATCCTCGCCGTGCAGCATGGCTTCGAGAACGCCGCACAGATGGGCGAGCTGCCCGTCCTCATCACCTCGCCCGGCATCCGCCCGCACGTCCGCTCGATCGTCGAACGCTTCCGCCCGCAGACGGTGATCATGAGCCAGAACGAAGTCCACCCCCGCATCCGCCTGAGGACAATCGGCGCAGTCTGATTTCGTAGTCGGATTCCTCCCCTGCGCAGCGGGGGAGGGGACCGGCGAAGCCGGTGGAGGGGGCGTCCCCACGCACCCTCACCTTCTGTTCAGTCGCAACCCGGCCTTCCGCTCGCCTCGCCGGCCTGTCGCTGGCACCTTCAGGGCTCCAGAGTCGCCGGTCAGGTCCATCGGCACCGTTTACGCCGCGACGGTCTTCGTCCCCATTGCCGCGCGAACGAGATCGCGCAGCGCAAACGGCGCCCACGGAATGCCGAAGGCGAGCAGCGGCGTATAGAGCGAGCCCCAATAGGTATTGACCGGCTTGCCGAAGATCGAAAACAGCACGAGGTACCCAAGCACCGTGGCCAACACCCGCACCGAGGCCTTCGCCGGCCACGCCAGGAGCCCGAGGATCGCCAGCGGCAGGTAGATCGCCGTCGCCCAGAACGGCAGCAGCAGGAACGCGCCGTTGAACGACGCCGTCCCCAGATCGAACGCCAGTCCGCCCCACTGCAGCCAGCCATCGGGATAAGCGCGGTCGGCGGGACCGATCAGGCTCATCGCCGTGACATAGTGCCAGGCGTAGTAGGCGGCGAACGACCGCGAGCCCGACGCCCCAGGCGGCCACTTCGGGCCAGCGCCTGGCGCGGATGGCGAGCACGACGCAGACGAGCACATAGACCGCCGCGATCTCGCGCGTGAACAGCGCCAGCATCGCCGCGGCAAAACCAATCCAGGGGAGCTTGAGCCCATACGCCCCCGCCGAAACCAGGATCAGCGATCCGGCGGCCAGCTCGCAGGCGAGTTCGGCGTGCGGCGCGAGCACGGACGCTAGG
The DNA here is from genome assembly GCA_963848625.1 of uncultured Alphaproteobacteria bacterium. GTDB lineage: Bacteria > Pseudomonadota > Alphaproteobacteria > Rhizobiales > Devosiaceae > Devosia_A. The sequence goes on along the minus strand of CAWKEC010000007.1, from coordinate 540,981 downwards.
CTGACCACCAGCAGCAGGGAAATGCCGATCATCATGGCCAGCGTGCCATCCCTGCGCACGAGTCCGGCAGCAAGCATCAGCCCAAGGCCCGCGATGGCCGCGAGCAGTGTTTGTGCGAACAGCGACGACGGCAGCAGCGCCACCACGCTGAGAAAGAATGGCGGACGCCAGTTGAAGATGGATTTGGTGCCATAGCCGCCCGCCAGCAGCTCTTCGTGCAGGGCCTGATGATAAGGCTCGCCGTGCTGCAGCCGCTCGATCACCCGCGAGTAGGTCTCGAGGTCGCCCTGCTTGCCGGGTTGCGCCGGCGGTTCGATCGGCAGTGCCGCGACGACGAGCACGATGGTGATGACCGCCAGCGCCAGCAGCACCAGGCGGGCCACGGCGGGACGAACCCCGGCGAAACGGGTGGTGACCGACAACGCGATGGGTCCTTTCGGATCAGGCGATGCCTACAATCTAGCGTCAATCGTGCTAACGGAGTGCTTCCGCCGGGAACGCAAGGCGGGTCGGCGCATTTCCGCTGTCCACCAGGGGCAAGCGCATGAAGCTCTTCCGTTGCGACCACTGCGGCAACGTCCTCTATTTCGAGAACACCGTCTGCGAGAGCTGCGGCCACGCTCTCGGCTACTGGCACGCGACCAACATGCTGGTCTCGCTCGAGCCCGAGACCGACCACTTCCACGCCCCGCGCCTTCCCGGCCAGAAATTCGTCTATTGCGCCAATGCGCGCGCCGGCGCCTGCAACTGGCTCGTGGACTACGAGCCGGGCGGCGATCCCTTCTGTCGCGCCTGCCGCCACAACGGCATCGTGCCGCCGATGGACAATCCGGCGAACGTCGCTGAGTGGCAGGTCATCGAGCGCGCCAAGAAGCGCCTGTTTTATTCACTGCTTCACCTGCATCTGCCGCTCGCGACGCGCAGCGAAGATCCGGTGCATGGCCTCCGCTTCGAGTTCCTCTCCGAAGCGGCCACCGCCCGACCGGTGCTGACCGGCCACGAAAGCGGCATCATCACCCTCGCTCTCGCCGAGGCCGACGACGCCGAGCGCGAACGCCGCCGCACCGCCATGAATGAGCCCTATCGCACGCTCCTCGGGCATTTCCGGCACGAGGTCGGGCACTATTTCTGGGACCTGCTCGTCGCCCCCTCACCCAATCTCGAGGCCTTTCGCGCGCTGTTCGGCGATGAGCGCGCCGACTACGCCGCGGCGCTCCAGCATCATTACCAGCAAGGGCGCGCCGCCCGACTGGCAGGCGACTCACATCACCGCCTATGCGACCTCGCATCCGTGGGAGGATTGGGCCGAAACCTTCGCGCACTACCTGCACATCGTCGACACCACCGAGATGGCCGCGGCCTTCGGTGTTCGGCTCGCGCCAAAAGTCGACGTCGATGGCGACTTGCGCACCCGCATCGATTTCGATCCCTACACCCTCGACGGTATCGGCGAGCTCATCGACCACTGGGTTCCACTGAGCTCGTTGATCAACAACCTCAACCGCGCCGTCGGGCAGCGCGACGCCTATCCTTTCGTGCTGACGCCGCGCGTCATCGACAAACTGGCCTTTGTCCAGAAGACCGTTCGCGAGGCTGGCCGCGTGCAATGGACCGTGCCCGGTCCGGCCGGCTCGATTGCCATCAACACGCCTGCCTACTGATTCAGCATTTGCAGAAAGCGGTGGAATACTCAGCGGGCTCCTCCGGATCGCGGGTTTACTTAGTCGCGCGACGCTGATTTAAGTGACATCGTTGTGGCGTAGCGTCGGGGCATCGGGGTGGCTGCCAAGAGCAAGACGACCGGTTTTTACCGGGACGATGCGGCGGAACTTGCTGCGGGAGCGGCCCGGACCAGCGCGCCGCCCGCACGGAAGCCAATCCAGGCTCCGCCGGCACAGCCGCCGTCAGATCGCGCGCCGCCGATCCGCATCATCGATCCGGATCGCCCCCCTCTAAAACCGCAAGCCCCGATCAACCAGAACCTGCCCGTGCTTCGTGCCGACGCCGCGACATCGATCGGCACCGCACCAATGCCGCGCAAGGCACGCCCGAGCCGCACCGTCGCCCGCGTCCTCATCGCCCCGCTCTATATCGCGATGGCTCTCGCCTCCGCCGGCGTGCTGCTGCTCTTCGTTAAGGCCTGGCTCGGCTTCTAGCACTCTGGCATGGCGACGCTCAGGCCGCCGAGGCTTGTCTCCTTGTAGCGCTCGTCCATGTCGCGGCCGGTGATCCGCATGGTTTCGATGCAGGCATCGAGCGGCACGATGTGCTGGCCGTCACCCAGCGCCGCGAGCGAGGCCGCCGCCACGGCTTTTACGGCGCCCATGCCGTTGCGTTCGATGCACGGCACCTGCACCAGCCCCCGGATCGGATCGCACGTCATCCCGAGGTGGTGCTCGAGCGCGATCTCCGCGGCATTCTCGGTCTGCGCATTCGTCCCGCCGAGCACCGCGCACAGGGCCGCCGCCGCCATGGCCGACGCCGACCCGACCTCGCCCTGGCACCCGACCTCCGCGCCTGAAATCGACGCGTTCGCCTTGATCAGTCCACCGATCGCCGCCGCCGTCAGCAGCATGTCCGGCACCTGCGCGCGCGACGCGCCCGGCACGAGATCGAGATAATAGCGGATGACCGCCGGGATCACGCCGGCCGCGCCATTGGTCGGCGCCGTCACCACCTTCCCGCCCGCCGCGTTTTCCTCGTTCACGGCCATTGCATAGGCCGACAGCCAATCGATCGCCGAATGCAGCGGTGCATCGTTCATGCCCCGCCGTGCCTCGAGCTTTTGCGTGAGGCCGTGCGCCCGCCGTCGCACACTGAGTCCGCCCGGCAGCACGCCCTCGGCGCCGAGCCCGCGATCGATGCAGCGGTCCATCGTATCCCAGATCGTGAACAGCCGCGCGTCGAGATCGCCCGCACCTCGCGCCGCCTCGTTGGCGCGCTTCATCTGCGCGATGGTCAGCCCGGAGCTCTCCCCCATCGCCAGCATCTCCAGCGCGCTGCCGAACGGATACGGCACGTCCTGCTCGCTCGCACCTCCCGGCGCCGCGGACATCTCGCGCTCGGTGACGACAAATCCGCCCCCGATCGAGAAATAGCTCTCGGCAACCACCTCTTTGCCGTCTCCATCGGCCAAAAAGAATGTCATTCCATTGGGATGCGCCGATAGCCTCTTGCCCTTCTCGAGGACGATCGCGGTCTTGGGATCGAGGCTGACGACACGTCCGCTTGCGAGCCGTATCGTGGCGCGCTGGTCGAGCTCGGCCAGCGTCGCATCGGCCTCCGCCCGGTCATAACGTTCGGCGCGCATCCCCAGCAGCCCGCAGAGCACCGCGCGGATCGTGCCGTGCCCTTCTCCGGTGTAGGCCAGCGACCCGTAGAGCCGGCAACCGAGGCTCAGCCCGCCATCCGGGAGCACGCGCTCGCCGGCCAGCGCGATGAACCGGCCCGCGGCGAGCATCGGACCCATCGTATGCGACGACGACGGGCCCACTCCGATCTTGAAAATATCGAAGACCGACAGGAACATGCGCCAGCCTAGCACGGATCGCGCACATCGGGCATGGTTCGCCCGTCATGTCCGAACCGCTCTGCCTTGTCGTCCCACTCGCCTCCGATCTCGGCCGCCTCGGCCTCGAGCTCCGTCGCCGCGTCTTCATCCTCGAGCAGAACGTCCCCGAAGACATCGAGCGCGACAGCTACGACGCCACGGCCACGCACATCGTCGCGCTCCTCGACGGTGACGTCGTGGGCGTCCTCCGCATGGTCGACCTGCCCGAGCACACCAAGATCGGCCGTGTCGCCGTCGCTGCAGACCTCCGCGGCCGCGGCATCGCCACCGCCCTCATGCGCTTCGCCATGAACCTCGCCCGCACCTCGGGCCGCACGCGGCTCTATCTCACCTCGCAGAGCGACAAGGTGCCGTTCTACGAAAAGCTCGGCTTCACCGCCTTCGGCGACGAGTTCGAAGAAGCCGGCATCCCGCATCGGGCGATGAAGACGTACTAGCCCACCCCGGCTGTCATCCCAGCGAAAGCTGGGACCCAACTCACCCCTCGCGCAAGAGGAACCTTGGGTCCCTGCTTTCGCAGGGATGACATCCTGAGCTGGCGGTCCACACAAAACACAAAGGGCGCCACCGGCGCCCTCCCCATCCCTCACACTCTGCGCAAGCTCACCGCTTCCGGCGCAGCCGTCCCAGCTCGTCGAACCCATCCTGCTCGATCTTGGCTTCGGCATCAGCCTCGCGGCCGTGCTCGCGCTGGTCGAGCAGCTCGACCTTCTTGAGGTCCTCGACCGATTCCGCCAGCGCGTCCTGCGCCGCCTCGAGCTGGTCGCGCATGTCCGCCGCCGACGCCAGCAGATTGTCGCGCCGCGCGATCGCCGCCTTGGCGAAGGTCGAGTACGCGAAATGCAGCACGTCGGAGATCCCGGTCTTTTGCTGTTCGATCTCGATCTGCTGGTCGAGCTCGGCGGCCATGCGCTCGAAATCGGCGACCATCATCTCGATCTGCGTGACCTGGCGGCGCTTCTCGTCCACCTGGAACTTCTTGAGGCGGATGAGGCTTTCGCTCCGCGACTTCATGACTTGTACTCCTTACACACTCAAGTCACCCGGTCCCAAACTCATGCCTTGGGTCCGGTCTTTTCCAGGATCGCCTCGAGCAACTGGTAGCCGTCGGCGATACTGGTCCGCTCTTCCCGATGCTGGCCCAGAAAGGCCTCGAACGCCGGATTGAGCGCGATGGCGCGGTCGACCTGCGGATCCGATCCCTTTCGGTACGCACCGAGCCGGATCAGTTCCTCCATGTCGGAGAACACCGACATGGCCTCGCGCGCCTTCTGCAACACCGGCCGGACCTTTTCCGGCACGCATTGCGGCATGGTTCGCGAGATCGACCTCAGCACATTGACCGCCGGGTAACGCCCCCGCTCGGCAATCTGCCGCTCCATCACAATGTGCCCGTCGAGAATGCCGCGCACGGCATCAGCGATGGGTTCATTGTGGTCATCACCTTCGACTAAAACGGTAAATAGACCCGTAATGCTGCCTGAATTGATCAGCCCCGGTCCTGCCCGCTCGAGCAGCCGCGGCAATTCGGCGAACACCGTCGGCGGATAGCCCTTGGCGGTCGGCGGCTCGCCGATCGACAGCCCGATCTCGCGCTGCGCCTGGGCAAAGCGCGTCAGGCTGTCCATCAGGCAGAGCACGCGCTGCCCCTCGTCGCGGAAATATTCGGCCAGCGTCAGCGTCAGATACGCCGCCTGCCGCCGCATCAGCGCCGCCTCGTCCGACGTCGCGACCACGACGATCGCCTTTTCGAGCCCGAACGCGCCCAGATAGTCGGAGATGAATTCCTGCACCTCGCGGCCGCGTTCGCCGATCAGCCCGACGATCGCGACATCCGCCGATGCATTTCGCACCATCATCGACATCAGCACCGATTTGCCGACGCCGGAGCCGGCAAAGATGCCCATGCGCTGGCCTTCGCAGATCGTCGCAAACGTATTGAGCGCGCGCACGCCTAGATCGAGCGGCGCGCCCACCCGCGCCCGCGTATGCGCCGGCAGCGGCACCTGCTTCAGCCCATAGGGCTCGGCGCCACGCGGCAGCGGTCCCTTGCCGTCGATCGGCTCGCCATTGGCATTGATCACCCGGCCGAGCCAGCCCTCGCGTCGGATAGATCGCGCCGTCATGGCTCTGGAACACCGCCCGGCACCCGAGCCGCACCCCCGCCACCGGCCCGAACGGCAGACAAAGCGCGTGCCCATCCGAAAACCCGATGATCTCGGCGCCCAGCTCCTTGCCGTCGACCGTCTCGATCCGCACCCGCCCGCCGACGCGCAGCTCGCGCACCGGACCCACCACCTCGATCAACAGGCCCTGCACCGTCTTAACCCGGCCGAACACCTCGACCTCGTCGATCGCCTCGATATCTGCCGCCAATGCCCGCAAAATCCGCCCCGAATCGCCGTTCTAGCCACGGTAACCGAACGTTAAGCAAAAGTGGTTAACCATAGGCCTGCGCCATGCCCTCAGCGCGTTTTCGCCAGGGCCCGCTTATCCACAGCCCCAGACCCGCGAAGCATGAGTTCGACAGAGTTGATTAAAAGCCTTTCTTAACCTAAAATCTTAAGTTCTGTTGAGCTATTTTAATCTTGCAATTCAATGTCTTAGTTAAGATGCAGTGGCATTCGCTTTGCATATTGCGGATCAGAATTAAACTTTGTTAACTAATGGCGCTTAGCTTTGAAGTCATATCCAGTAGGGTTCGATTAGGGGTCGAGGGCGTTTCCGCCTTCACCCTGTTCCAGCAAGGAACGTTCAAGGGGATCGGCATGCGTGTGCTCTTGATTGAGGACGACAGCGCGACGGCGCAGAGCATCGAATTGATGCTCAAATCCGAGAGTTTCAATGTGTACACCACCGACCTCGGCGAGGAGGGCGTGGACCTCGGCAAACTCTACGACTACGACATCATTCTACTCGACCTCAACCTGCCCGATATGTCGGGCTACGAGGTGCTGCGCACGCTGCGCGTCGCCAAGGTGCAGACGCCGATCCTGATCCTTTCCGGTCTTGCCGGCATCGAGGATAAGGTGCGCGGCCTCGGCTTCGGCGCCGACGACTACATGACCAAGCCCTTCCACAAGGACGAGCTGGTCGCCCGCATCCACGCCATCGTCCGCCGCTCCAAGGGCCACGCCCAGTCGGTGATCTCGACCGGCGACCTGACCGTCAATCTCGACACCAAGACCGTCGAAGTGCAGACCCAGCGTGTGCATTTGACCGGCAAGGAATACCAGATGCTCGAGCTGCTCTCCCTGCGCAAGGGGACGACGCTCACCAAGGAAATGTTCCTCAACCACCTGTATGGCGGCATGGACGAGCCCGAGCTCAAGATCATCGACGTGTTCATCTGCAAGCTCAGGAAGAAGCTGAGCGTTGCGACCGGTGGCAAGAACTACATCGAAACCGTCTGGGGCCGCGGCTACGTGCTGCGTGAGCCCGACGAAAGCGAAGTCTTCGCCGAATCCAGCGTCGCCTAGTCTACGTCCCGAACTATCGTTCCAGTCTGCCTCTTCCTCGAAACCCCGGGCCCCTCGCCCGGGGTTTTCGTTTGCCCTGGCCTCCGGCGCGTGCCCCATCGACCAGTCGTCCCCACCCACCGGCTGTCATCCCAGCAAAAGCTGGGACCCAACTCTCCCCCAGCGCCAGCCTAAACCGGGCGCCTCTGTTCCGCAGGGGTGACACAAAGGATGAAGACGGCCGCCGGAGGCGGTCATGCGCAGGGAAACGTCAGCCGGCCTGCGCCAGTTCGGGCTCAGCCTCGGGCATGAACTTCGCCTCGAGGATGTCGCGGTCGAACGGCTTCATCATGTAGTCCGAGGCGCCCGCCTTCATCGCCAGCGCGATCTGGCCGATGTCGTTCTCGGTCACGCAGAACACCACATGCGGCGCCCCGCCCCCGATATAGGCGCGCAGCAGCTTCAGGAACTCGAGCCCGCTCATCACCGGCATGTTCCAGTCGAGCAGGATCGCGTCGGGCATCTCCTGCCGGCATTTGTCGAAAGCTTCCTGGCCGTCCTCGGCCTCGTCCACCACGTAGTCGAGGTCCTCGAGAATCCGGCGCGCAACCTTCCGCACGACGCTGCTGTCGTCGACGATCAGGCAGGATTTCATGGCGCAAACCTCCGCCGGGCCAAAGCCTATGGGCTCAGAGCCACTATCCGCCAAAAGTCCCAAGCAATGGTGAACGAAATCCTTACGGAGCTACGCGGCGGCAGCCATCGCCGTGGGCGTCGCCGTGAACGTGAAAACCTCGCCCTCGACGGCGATCTTCAACTCCATCCCCGTCATGCGGGCGAGAATCCCCGTATAGAACGGCTGGATGCCGCGCGCATCGACGCCGTCTTCCGGGCGCCCGCTTAATAGCCCTTCGGCACCCGCCGGCATCAGCGTCTTCTGCCGCTTCGTCGAATCCGAAATCGCCTTGAAGCTGAACGACTTACCGCCCGCCGGCCCGCTGACGGTCACCGTAACGAGCCCGCCCCGCGGCACCGCCATCGCGGCGATCAGCAGCATGTTCATCAGCAGCTTCGCCTTGTGCTTGGGCAACAGGATCATCGGCACCTGCCAGTCGAGATCGGCCTTTTCGATCTCGAACAGCAACTTGGCCACCCGCTCGCATTCGCGCGTGTCGAATTCCGTCCCCGCCGTCGACGACGCCCCATAGGCGAGGCGCGCGAACTCGAGCTTGGCGCGCGCCTGTTTGGCCGAATTGGCGATCAAATCCTGCGCGCCCTCCGACATCGCCGCCTGCGTCGGATCGGCGAGCACCTCGAGCCCGTTGCCGATCGCGCCGACCGGGTTGATCAGGTCATGACACACCCGCGAGCAGAGCATCGCCGCCAGATCCGTCGCGCTCAGCTCGATCAAGTCAGCCATTTGCCGAGTTCTCTCCAGTGGCTCGAATCACATCGCCAGAGACTAATGGGTCCGGCACCCCGCGGGCAGGGAAATTCACGGCCGGCGGGCCGCTATCCCCGCCCTTCCCTCCGCGTCCCAGTCAAGGCGGCTGACTTGATGAGGGGGCCGCGGACGCGCCGCTCGCCGACGCCGCGGCCGACGACTGCACCTCGGAAGAGGCCCCGGACACCACCGATTGCGCGTCCTTCGGCCCCATCAGCGTCGCCGCAAGTTTTGGCCAGTTGGCGGCAGCGCTCTTCATCACGTCCGATTTGCTGAGGAGGAACGCATCGCGATTGGCGGTCGAATAAAACAGATAGAGCTTCAGCGCATCGATGACAAAAAGCTGCGCCTTGCCGTCGCTGAGATAGCCGCGGCTGAGCGCCGTCACGCAGTGCCCGCCATATTGCGGCGCATAGACCCCGGGGTTGCGCATGAACACGTCGCGGTTCGCCGCGCTCTCGAAATACCAGGGCACGCCCTGCCAGTCGTATTCGAAGTCCGGCTTGCCCGGCTGCGGATCGCTGTCGATAAAATAGCTCACCGGATCGTAGCCATCGATCGCTACGCCCGTGATCGGATCGTTGACGATGGTCGTCACCAGTGAGTCGGCCCTGGCCAGCGTGCCCAGGAGGAGCCACATCGCCATGGTTAAGGCTTGTTTACGAGTTTGTCGCATCATTGCCGCGTTGTGCGCTCATCAAGGCCGGGACGGCGCCGGCTTAAGGCTAGTCGCTTTGGGTGAGCGCTTGGTAAAATTCAGGCTTGCTGGCCATTGGAGGTCGACCATGTTGAAACGTCTCGCGCTGAGCCTTGCATTGGTCCTCGGCCTCGCTCTGCAAACCGCGCCGGCGCTGGCCAGCGGTGCGGTGTCCGACACCTTCTCCGCCGACGAAATCCTGAAGGCCGGGGGAGATTTCTTCGGTTCGGTCTCCCAGGGCCTCGCCTCGCTGGTCGAAAAAGCCGCCGGCCAGTTCGGCCTCCCCAATGGCTACATCCTCGGCCAGGAGGGCTCCGGCGCCTTCGTCGTTGGCGGGCGCTACGGCCAGGGCACGCTCTACACCCGCAACAAGGGCGACTACCCGCTCTACTGGCAGGGCCCCTCGATCGGCGTCGATTTCGGCGGCGACGGCTCCAAGGTCATGATGCTGGTCTATAATCTCAAATCGACCAACGACATCTTCAACCGCTTCCCGGGCGTCGACGGGCACGTCTACATCGTCGGCGGCCTCGGCATGACGGTGATGAAAATGAACGATGTGGTGATCGTCCCGATTCGCTCGGGCGTCGGCCTCAGGAGCGGCGTCAACATCGGCTACCTGCACTTCACCGATAAGCCGACCTGGAACCCCTTCTGACGCAGCCTCGGGACAACTTCGTCACAGCCCCTTCCCGGTAAGGTTAATCGGCGGCTAAGATGGCGATGCGTCGCCGTCTTTGTCATCGTTCGATTGCAGGTTTTTCGCCAGCAATCGACCTAGTGTCGGGGGCCTCCCAATGGGCATCGAAAATATCATGTACTTCGCGTTGGGGCTGCTCGCCGCAGGCCTCGTCGCGCTGGCGATCATGCCCGCCGTCTGGCGCCGCGCGGTGCGACTCACCAAAAAGCGGATCGAGGCGGCCACGCCCATCACCATGGCCGAGTTCCGCGCCGACAAGGACCAGCTGCGCGCCGAATTCGCGCTCTCGACCCGCCGGCTCGAGATGAATGTCGAGGCGCTTCGCCGGCGGCTCTCCGACCAGCTGCGCGACATCAACCGCAAGCGTACCGAAGTCGGCACCATTCGCGGCGAGCGCGACAACCACCTCCAGCAGATGCGCGAGCTCGAGGAACGCGAAGCCGAGCTCCGCCGCCGCATCCTCGATCTGGAGAAGGACGGTGCCGACCTCTCTCAGCGCCTGCGCATGCGCGATCGCGAATACGCCGACAAGGCCGCCCAGCTCGAGACCGCCCGCGAAGCGTTGCGCGGCAAGCTGCCGAAAACCATCGAGCTCGACGGCAAGGCCCTCAGCGGCGACTACAACCGCGACATGGACAGCGTCCTCGGCAAGCTCGACGCCGAGCGCAAGCGCGTCAATTACCTCGAGGAGCAGAACCGCGGCCTCATCACCCAGCTCGAGGCGGCCGACAAGCGCCACGCCGACGCCGCCGCCGCCGCCGCCGAGCTGCGTGAGTCGCTGGCCCGGAAGGACGACACGGCGACCGATCGCCAGAACGAGTTGATCGACGCCGAGGCGCGGATCGCCGACGCGGAAGCCCGCGTGAGCACGGTCCTCGCCGACACCGCGCGTGTCGTCGACCAGACCGACGGGCAGCGCGAACAGCTCCTCGCCGAAAAGCTCGCCATCGAGGACGAGCTCGAGCGGCTGCGCACGAAAGTACTGACCGTCGAGACGACGATCATGGCCGACTGGGATTCCGAGCGCATCGAGCAGTCGCATATGCGCGAAAAGCTCAACGACATCGCCGCCGAAGTCAGCCGGCTGGTCTACGCGGTCGAAGGCGAAGTCCCCGACAGCGACGAAACGCTGCTCGAGCGCGTGCAGAAATACTCGGACGACACCGCCCTCCTGCAGAAGGAAGAGCCGCGAACACCCGAACCAGTCGGACAAGGCAGCGCCCTCTCCGATCGCCTCGCGGCACTCAAGGACATCCAGTCGCGGAATTAGCCGTGGCTCACTCGCCGATGACCGGCACGTCGCGGATCAGCTCGCCGGTCCGCCCGTCGATGATCCGGATGCGGGTCGCGTCGCCGTCGCGGAAGGTCACGGTCAGCGTCCCGCCTGCCGCAACCGCGGAGATCACGGTCGCACCCGCCGGAACCTTGATCGCCCCGAGGGCATAGTCGGCTGCCGGTGCTGCCACCGGCGCACCGGCCTCCGACGATTTGTAGACAATCCCTGCGCCGACCGCGATAAGGCCGACGACGAGGATGCCGATCGACACGATGAACCCGCGCCGCGCGCGTGCGATCAGAAGCTGGGTCTCCGGGCTGACCGGCGCCGGATCGGAGTTGGAAGCACTCATGGCGGAGCCCGAAGCGGAGGACGAGGAATTTGCCGTCGCGGTCGATGCCGACCTCGCCGGCGGACGGCTTGACGCCGTGCTCGCCAAGGCTCTGCCGACCTTCTCGCGCAACCGCGTCAAGGACCTGATACTGGCCGGTGCCGTCGCGATCAATGGCCAAACCGCCGGCGAGCCCAAGACCAAGGTGAAGCTCGGCGACGCGCTGGTGCTTGTCGCGCCGCCTCCCGAGGACGCGGACCCCGAGCCCGAAGACATCCCCCTCGATGTGCTCGAGGAGGACGCCGACATCATCGTCATCGACAAGCCGGCGGGCATGGTCGTCCACCCCGCCCCCGGTTCGGCCCGCGGCACCCTGGTCAACGCCCTGCTGTTCCACTGCGAGGGCAAGCTGCCCGGCATCAATGGCGTCAAGCGTCCGGGGATCGTCCACCGCCTCGACAAGGACACCTCGGGGGTCATGGTCGCGGCCAAAACCGAGGCGGCGATGGCCCACCTCGCCGCGCAATTTGCCGATCACGGCCGCACCGGACCGCTGCATCGCGCCTACACCGCCTTCGTCTGGGGCGTGATCCAGCAGGGGCGCGGCACCGTCGACGCGCCGCTCGGCCGCGATGCCAACAACCGGCTGAAACAGGCCGTCCGGAAGGACGGGCGCGAAGCCATCACGCACTACGCCGTCGAGGCGCGTTTCGGCGGTGACGGCTGGGACATCACGCAAGTGCGTTGCGAGCTCGAAACCGGCCGCACCCACCAGATCCGCGTCCATCTGGCCCATATCGGCCACCCGGTGGTTGCCGATCCGTTCTACGCTTCCGGCTACGCCACCAAGTCGCGCCGGCTTCCGGAACCGCTGCGGCAGATCGTCGACGGCCTAGGCCGCCAGGCACTTCATGCCGCCGAACTTGGCTTCGAGCACCCCGCAACCGGCGAGGAAGTCGCCTTCGAGGCCCCCCTGCCCGCCGATCTCCAAGCCCTTTTGACTGCCCTCCACCCCTTCGACAAGGGCACCGTCCGCCGTTAGGCGGAACCCCTCGTCTCTCCGGGCATTCCGCAAGGGACGAGGCCGTCCCGCCCTTATCAGAGCGCGTTTTCGACCTATATTAGTGGCAGCTCCGCTGGTGTGCCTTGACGGACCCCGGCGGTTTATCCCGCCGCAAATGCGGGGGAGAAGGGGGTGCCGATATGGCCCAATCCAATCTGCCGGTCCTGAGCGCCGAAGGCGGCCTCGGGCGTTATCTCCAGGAAATCCGCAAGTTCCCCATGCTCGAGCCGAACGAGGAGTTCATGCTCGCCAAGCGCTACAAGGAACACACCGATCCTGCCGCCGCGCAAAAACTGATCACCTCGCACCTGCGTCTCGTCGCCAAGATCGCCATGGGCTATCGCGGCTACGGCCTGCCGATCTCCGAAGTCATCTCCGAAGGCAATGTCGGGCTGATGCACGCAGTCAAGCGCTTCGAGCCCGACAAGGGCTTCCGCCTCGCCACCTACGCCATGTGGTGGATCCGCGCCGCGATCCAGGAATACGTCCTCCGCTCCTGGAGTCTCGTGAAAATCGGCACGACCGCCGCCCAGAAGCGGCTGTTCTTCAACCTGCGCAAGGTCAAGGGCCAGATCGCCGCCCTCGACGACGGCAATCTTCACCCCGACCAGATCAAGCAGATCGCGACGACATTGCACGTCACCGAGGCCGATGTCGTCTCGATGAACGCAAGACTCACCGGCGATGCCTCGCTCAACGCGCCGATGCGCGCCGGCGAGGAAGGCTCGTCGGAATGGCAGGATTGGCTGGTCGACGATGCTCCCGATCAGGAGACCACGCTCGGCAATTCCGAGGAGTTCGACGAGCGCATGGGGTTGCTGAAGAACGCCATGGGCGACCTCAACGATCGCGAAAAGGCGATCTTCCAGGCCCGCCGCCTCAAGGACAATCCGGCGACGCTCGAGGAACTGGCGCAGGAATACAACGTCAGCCGCGAGCGCATCCGCCAGATCGAGGTCCGCGCCTTCGAAAAGGTGCAGGAGGCCGTCCAGCACGCCGCTCGGGAAAAAGCCCGGGCGCGCGAGCACGCCTAGGTCTGGATCAGACTCGACTTCTCCCTGTCTTCCTCGATCAGCGCCGCGACAAGCCGAAGCAGGTGGCCGCGGCGCACGATCAACAACCACGGCGCGCGCGAGCCATCGGGCTCGATCCGGAACAGCCCGCTGGTCGCCTCGTTCGACGTACCGATCCGCTCACCCGGCGCGAGCTTCAGTCCGTCGAGCGGATATTTGAGCCCGAATGACCGCTTGAACCGCACCGGAGCAAGCGGATAGATCGACACCCGCTCGCCCTCGCCGACCTCGAAATCGAAGGGCCCGGTGAGGGCCAGGGCGGCATCCTCCTCGTCGACCAGAATGATGTTCCGATGCGGCGCGTGCCGCGTCACCGAGTCGAGCGCCGCAAGCGTATGGTCGAAGCGCTTGCCCGTCATGCCGAGCGCCACCGTCACCGTGGCCCGCGATGAATAAAGGGCCTTCTCGAAATCCGTCGTGTTCTGTTCGCTGATCCGGATCAGCCGGGTTCGCGCCAGCCAGCCCTCTGGATTGTTCAGCGAATCCATGTCCCCGACGATCGCCTCCGGCATCAGCCCCGCCCGGACGATCACGTCGGCACCGCCATCGGCGCCCACCAGCCGCGCGCCGCCGACATACAGCTCGCGCAGCAGGTCGAGATCGACGGTGCCCCCGCCCACGATCACCAGCAGCCCGTCGACCACGATCGGAGGGGGCGAAGATTCGCGCTCTTGCACGGCAGGCGAACTCGAATTAAGTCTCTTCGCGTCTCGCTGGGGTGCTCCGGATACGGAGCTGAGAAACACCCATTGAACCTGAACCAGGTCATGCTGGCGGAGGAAGATCGAGATGGCAAGGGCACTTAGGCGCCTCAACCATTTGCATTTCTCTTCAATCGCATGGCCGCAACCGATCGAGGAACCGGCATGCTCCGTTCTGTCCTTTTAGGGTTTGCGGCTGTCCTGATGCTGGTGGCCCCCGCCACCGCCGAGGACAAGCCCACCCTCACCATCTACACTTACGACTCCTTCACCGCCGACGGCGGACCCGGACCGGCCCTGAAAGCCGGATTCGAAAGACCTGCGGCTGCACCGTTGACTTCGTCGCAGCCGACAGCTCAATCGGCGCGTTGCGCCGCGTGCAGCTCGAAGGCCCCTCCACTCATGCCGATATCGTGCTCGGGCTTGATACCTCACTGATCGCCGAGGCAACGGCCACTGGCCTGTTTGCGCCGCATGGCCTCACCTTCGACAAGCTGAACCTGCCCGCGGCCTGGACTGATCCCGATTTCACTCCCGTTGATTTCGGCTACTTCGCCTTCGTCTATGACAAGACCAAGGTCGCCAACCCGCCAACCTCGTTCGAGGCGTTGATCGCCGAGCCGCCGAGCTTCAAGCTCGCCCTGATCGATCCGCGTTCCGATACCACCGGCCTTGGTCTCGTGCTGTGGATCAAGGCGGCGTACGGCGATAAGGCCGCCGACATTTGGAAAGGCCTCAAGCCGCACATCGTGACGATGGCCCAAAGCTGGGACGATGCCTACAACGGTATCTTCCTCAAGGGTGAGGCCGACATGGCTCTGAGTTACAACACCTCGCCCGCCTACCATGCCATCGCCGAGCACAACCCGAACTACGCTTATGCCGACTTTTCGGAGGGCCTCTATCCGCAGACCGAGGTCGCCGGCATCCTCAAATCCTCATCGCACCAGGATCTCGCCAAGCAATTCCTCGCCTGGCTGGTGACGCCCGATGCACAGGGCGTGATCCCCGAGACCAACTGGATGTATCCGCTCACCGGCACGCCGCCGGAGGGGTTCCCCGCGCCGCCGTCCAAGGTGCTGTCGCTCGATCCCACGACGATCGCGGCCCAGAAGTCGGCCTGGATCGACGAAGCCCTTGCGGCAATCCGCTGACCTCACGCTGCCGCATCGTCCGCTCCGCCTCGTCGGCGGAGCGGCAATTGCGACCCTCGTCGCCCTGCTGATCGTAACGCTGTTCTGGTCGATCCTCGCTGCAGCTGCCGGCGCCCATCCGTCCGCGGGTGCGCATTTCGACCTCGGCTATCTCATTTACATCACGACCTTGCAGGCGAGCCTTTCGACCGTTCTGTCGCTGGTTGTCGGCGTAGCGCTGGCTTGGTCGCTGAACCGTCTGCATTTTCGTGGTCGCGAGATCGCCGTCGGGCTCTTCGCCGCGGCCATCGTCACCCCCGGTATCGTCGTCGCCTTCGGCCTGATCGACGTCTGGGGCCGCGCCGGCTGGCTCGGCGCCCTCAACGTTCCGATCTTCGGCCTCGGCGGCGTCGTCGCGGCGCACCTCATCCTCGACGGTGCCTTCGCCGCTCGGATCCTCCTGGCGCGCCTCGATGCGATCCCGCGACGTCCGGCTGAAGACCGGTCAAAGTCTCGCGCTTGGCGCCTGGGATCGCTTCGCGGTCATCGACTGGCCCGCGATCCGCGGCACCCTGCCCGGGCTCGGCGCGATCATCTTCCTCCTCGCGTTCACCAGTTTCCCCATCGTCCTCCTGCTCGGCGGCGGTCCTTTCGGTCCAGACCTTCGAGGTCGCGATCTATTCCGCTGTGCGCCTCGACTTCGACCTCGGTGCGGCTGTCGAGCTGGCCCTCATTCAGGTCGCGCTCTGCTCAGTGATCATCCTCGCAAGCGCCGCGCTGGCCCCGATCTCGATCGGCGTCGGTCGATCGCCACGGTCAGGGCTGGCGGGACGGTCCCACCGCCAGAGCCGCTCAGGTCGCAGTCCTGATCCTTGCCCTGTTCGGCTTTGCCACGCCTCTCATTGCCGTGTTGCTGGACGGCGCAAACGGTCTGGCCGATCTCCTCACCCAACCCGCCTTCTGGTCCGCCACGACAACCAGCCTGACGATCGGCACGGCCTCCGCGCTCCTCACCCTCACGCTCGGACTGATCGTCTCGACAGCCCGCGCCGCCGCGCGGAGCCGGAGGGCGCGACTGACGCTCGGCGCCCCTGCCTACGCCTATCTCGCCGTGCCCGCCGTGACCCTCTCGCTTGGCGCGTTCCTGTTGGTCCGCGATCTGGGCCTCTCACCCGAGGCAGCCGGGCCGCTGGTCGTCGTCATCGCCAATGTGCTGCTGTCCCTGCCCTTCGCGATCGCGACGTTGAGCCCGCCTCTCGACACCATCGTCCGTGCGCGCGGTCGCTTGATCCGCTCCCTCGGCCTTCGCGGCTGGACCCAGCTCGGAGCCATCGAAGTTCCGCTGATCGGCGCCGACATCGGCCTCGTCCTCGCTTTGAGCTTTTGCTTCTCGCTGGGCGATCTGGGCGTCATCGCGCTGTTCGGCACGCAAAATTTCGCGACCCTTCCGCTGCTGATGCTGCGCGCGCTGGGCGCTTACCGTACCCACGATGCCGCCGCCATCGCGGCGGTCATGCTCGCGGTCACCATCGTCGTATTCGTCGCGCTGCCGCGGCTCTTCGCGAGGCTTGCCGATGCTCGCGCTTGAGAACCTGACCTTTGCCTATCCGGGTGCGGCGCATACCTACAGCTTTGCGATGCAGGCAGAAGCCGGCGCCGTCACCGCCATCCGGGGGGCATCGGGCGCCGGCAAATCGACCCTGCTCGACCTCGTCGCCGGATTCCTGAAGCCGGCCTCGGGTCGCATCAGCATCGACGGCGTCGACATCACGGCGTTGCCTCCGGAGCAGCGGCCGGTTTCGATCCTGTTCCAGTCCGAAACGCTGTTC
The DNA here is from genome assembly GCA_963848625.1 of uncultured Alphaproteobacteria bacterium. Taxonomy (GTDB): domain Bacteria; phylum Pseudomonadota; class Alphaproteobacteria; order Rhizobiales; family Devosiaceae; genus Devosia_A. Next base: position 523,705 of record CAWKEC010000007.1, on the reverse strand, counting down.
GAGCACCTGAGCGCGGCGCGTAATGTCGCCCTCGGCCTGCCGCGAGCCGACCCCGCGCGCGTCGCCGCGGCCCTCGCTGAAGTCGGCTTGCCCGATATCGGCCGGCAGCGCGCCGGGACCCTCTCAGGCGGCCAGAAGCAGCGGGTGGCCCTTGCCCGTACCCTGCTCCGCGACCGGCCCGTGCTGCTCCTCGACGAGCCCTTTTCCGCCCTCGATGATGAGACCCGCGCCGCGACCCGCGCCCTCGTCCGCGATCTTACGCGCAAAAGAAAATGGGCCACGCTGCTCGTGACCCATCATGCCGAGGATATCTCGGCCCTCGCCGATCGCGTCTATCGTCTTGAGAACGGCGTTCTCGTCGCCGCCTGATCAGCCGTTGGCGGTCTTGGCCGGGGCCGATGCAGCCGGCGCGGCCACCGGACCCCATGACGCGAACACGTCGCTGAACAGTTTCTGCGCCTTGTCGTCCTTTTCGAGCGTGATGATCGCCCGCTTGCCCGAGGCGTAGATCAGCGCCAGGTCGATCCATTTGCGCGTCGTCAACAGGCCAACGTTGGTCGTGGCGTCCTCGGGGGCGGCACTCAGCGCGAATAGGAACGAATTGCCGACCACGCGGGCCGAGGCGCCCACCAGCGGCGTGCCCTGCACGAGCTCCTCGTTCTTGAGCAGCACCCCCGGCAGCCCGGCGATCGAGCCGCCGACGAAGCTGTCCGAGACCGTGAAGGTGATCTCCATCAAATGGCTCGCCGGCAGGCTCGGGTCCGAATTCTTGCGGATAAGCAGCTGCACCGAGAGATTGCGCGCCGGGATATCGGCCTTGCCCACCAGGGTCGCAAGGCCGTTCTCATCGACGCCTTTGCTCCACGCCACCGTGCCGGAGAACGGTACGGCACCGGTCTTGCCGGTATCGGACGCTTCGAGCAGCAGCGACTGGCTGCCCGCCGTCGTGCTGGGATCGATCGCCGCGACGGTCGCGTCCTGCGCCGATTGCGCCTGCGTCGCCGCGTCGCCGAGGCGGGCCTCGGTCTTGCCGTCGCCGGCCGCGGGAGCCTGGAGCGCCAGCGGCGCCGCAGACGGCGCGGCTGTGGCATCCGGACCGACCGGCAGGCGGGCATTCGATTTGAGCAGGGTTGCCGAGTCCTGCACCGGCGTCGGGTGTCGGTGTTGCCGGCCCCCGTCGAATTCCGGAGTGACCGCGACCGGCGCCGGCTGCGCGGTGGCAACCACCGTGTTGCCCTTGCCGAACATCGCGTCGAGGTTGATGAACCCCTCCTGCCAGGCCCACACGCCGGCCCCGCCGGCGCCAACCAGCAGCGCGATGAAAATCACGACGAAGATCGTGACCGCGCCCATGCCGCCGCGCTCCGATTGCGCGCGCGGCACATTGGCGGCGCGTTGCGGGCTGCTGCGACGCGGCTTGGCGAATTCCTTGGCCGGTCGCGACGGGCGAGCGTCACGCCCCATCGGCGCGTCGAGCATGCCCCGGCCATTGGCGTCGCCACGAGCGGTCATTTCCCCGCGACCGTTATAGTCACCGCGGCCATTCATGTCGGGACGGCTGTCGAAATCGCCCCGGCTAGTCATCTCGCCGCGGCCATTGGCATGGCCGTTGCGTCGCGGTGTCGGCAGCATCGGCTCGTCGTCGTAAGCCGGCTCCTCCTCGTCGTCATAATCCGCCGGTGGCACCTCGCCCCGCGCTTCGCGATCGAGCGCGGCGATGGCGCGATCGATGGTGCGCTGCGGGTCGGCGGGTGGCGCTTCGACCTCGACCTCGCGCACCGACGACATCGCCAGATCCTCGGGCGTCTCGTAATCCTCCGGCTCCGGCTGGCGCGCCGCGGCGATGCTGAGCCGGCGATCGCGCCGCGGCTCGATCGTCGGACCGCGCCGCGTATTGTCGATGGCAACGCCAAGCGATGGACCCGCAATGGCGCGACCCTTGGCCGCCTCCGCGCGCGCCACGATCGAGGGCATCGGGCGATCCGAGCGGCTCGCTGGGCGCGATGCTGCCGGCCGCTGCGCCAGGCGCTCGGGCTGCGGCTCGGGTTCCGGCTTTGGTTTGAGTGTCCGCAGCGGCTGGTCGCTCCTCGCGACCAGAACCGGCTGCGATTTGGTCGGCCGCGGCTTGAGCTCGGGCGGTCGTGGCGGTTGCGGGGCAGGCGGCTCGGCGCGCTCGGTCCTCTCCGCGGCCTTCTCGCGCGCGGCCCGGTCGGCCAGAACCTTTGCGCGGTCAGCCTTGTCCCGATCGGCGCGCTCGCGTTCCGCCTTGTCCTGCGCGGCCTTCTCGCGGTCGGGCTTCTCCCGTTCGGCGGCGGCGATGATGGCCTCGATCGACGTACTCGGTCGGGCCTTGCCGTGATCGGACTTGCTTGGAGGCCGGCCGTTGGCGCGTGGTGATTCGCCCGTCCCCCTGACCCCGTCGGCGGCCTTTGGAGCCTTGGCTTTTGCCTCGCTGGCGAAAACCGGCGGCAGCGAGGCCGGACCTGCGATGGCGAGCGGTTCCTGGCCGATCCCGGAGATATTGGCTTCGCTCGCTTCCTGCTCGACCTGGCGGATGCAGTCTTCGAGCTGGAGGCGATGGGTGGTGATGTCGCGCGCGGGCAGCGGCGGATTGATGCCCCGGAGCTGGCCGACAAGGGCGGCGCGCGCTTTCTCATAGACGGCGCGGCGCGCTGCCCCATTGTTCTCGGGCAACGCTTCGATCGCCCTGCGCAACAGCTCTTTATAGTCCGCCATACCCTACATTCGCTCAATTTACGGGCGAGTTGTAGCCAAAAAACCTCAGTCCTGGAACGGGTCTTGCACGAGGATCGTGTCCAGTCGCTCTGGACTCGTCGAGAGCATGGCGATCGGCGCACCGATCAGCTCTTCGATATAACGCACGTACTTGACCGCTTGAGCCGGTAGTTCCGACCAACTTCTCGCCCCAGCCGTAGTTTCTGACCACCCCTCGAGAGACTCATAGACCGGCTTTACGGCCGCCTGCTCCCTCATAGAGGCTGGCAAATGGTCAAATTTTTGGCCGTCCAGCTCGTATCCGACGCAAACCTTGATCTCTTTGAGGCCGTCCAACACATCGAGCTTGGTGAGCGCGATGCCATTGATGCCACAAGTTCTTACCGTTTGCTTAACCAAAACCGCATCGAACCAGCCGCACCGCCGGGGTCGGCCGGTGTTCACTCCGACCTCGCGGCCAACTGTGGACAAGTGTCGTCCGATCTCGTCGTCGAGCTCGCATGGGAACGGCCCTTCGCCCGACGCGCGTCGTGTAGGCCTTGGCGATCCCGAGGACATAGCCGATCGCTGTCGGCCCCAGTCCCGACCCCGCGGCCGCCTGACCGGCAACGGTGTTGGACGAGGTCACGAACGGATACGTGCCGTGGTCGTTGTCGAGCAGCGCCCCCTGCGCGCCCTCGAACAGGATCCGTGCGCCGGCCCGCCGCTTCTCGTCGAGCAACTGCCAGACCCGTCCAACATACGGTGCGACGCGATCGGCGACCTCGACCAGCTCCGTGTAGATCGTCTCGACCAGCACCTCGGGCAGCCCCATGCCGCGACGCAGCGCGTTGTGGTGCGCGAGCAGCCGCTCGATCTTCGGTCGCAGCGTCTCGGGCTCGGCAAGATCGCAGACCCGGATCGCACGCCGGCCGACCTTGTCCTCATAGGCCGGACCGATGCCCCGCTTCGTCGTCCCGATCTTGAGGCCGGAATTCGAATTCTCGCGCGCGGCGTCGAGCTCGCGATGGAGGCTGAGGATCAGCGGCGCATTGTCCGCGACGCGCAGGATCTCGGGCGTGATGTGCACCCCCTGCCCGGCGAGCTTTTCAATTTCGGCCAGGAAGAAATGCGGATCGAACACCACGCCGTTCCCGATCACCGAGAGCTTGCCGCGGACGACGCCCGAGGGCACCAGAGCAATCTTGTAGCTCGTCCCGTCGATGACCAGCGTATGGCCCGCGTTGTGGCCACCCTGGTAGCGCACCACTACATCGGCGCGCTCGCTCAGCCAGTCGACGATCTTGCCCTTGCCCTCGTCGCCCCACTGGCTGCCGACGACCACTACATTCGCCATTCCGTGCTCCCCGCCCGAGACCGGATTTGACCGTTGGGCGAATGCTGATAAGTCCCTGCCGGGACACCCGCAAGTCCCGACCGCCTGTAGCCCGGCCTTCGCACGGATCTGCCGGTGCCATCGACACGCACCGGAGCCTCGGATAGAGCCAAGCGGTCCCCCGGATTCCTGCCCATGCCTATCGGCGTCCTGCTCGCGCTCCTCGCCTATTCAACCTACTCGGTCGGCGACGCCATCATCAAAAGTGTCGGAACCGGCTCGATGTCGGTGTTCGAGCTCGGGGTCATCATCAACGTCTTCGCCATGCTCCCGGCGCCCTTTGCCCGGTCGAGAGATGACCGCTGGGCCGACGTGTTCCGCTATCGGCACCCGGTGCTGATGAACGCCCGCGCGTTCCTCTACACCACGGCGACGATCCTCTTCACCTTCGCCGTCACCAGCATCCCCCTTGCGGAAACCTACTCGCTCGCGTTCCTCGCGCCGCTCTTCATCACCTTTCTCTCGGCCGTCGTGCTCAAGGAGAGGGTCGCATCGATCCGCTGGTTCCTCGTCGCGCTGAGCTTCGTCGGGGTGCTGATTGTCGTGCGCCCCGGATTTCGGGAGATCGGCCTCGGCCACCTCGCCGCCCTCGCTTGCGCGATCTGCGCCGCAAGCTCCAACACCATCCTTCGCGTGATCTCCAACACCGAGCGGCAGGTGAGCATCATCGTGCTCAACGGCATCTACCAGATTGCCATGAACGCGACGCTGATGCTGCTGAGCGGCGTCACGCTCCCCTCGCTGACCAACCTGCTGCTGCTCGTGATCGTCGGTCTCCTCTACGGCACCGCGCAGATCGTCTTCATCCGCGGCATAGCGCGCGCGCCGGCAAGCCATGTCGGCCCGACGCAATATGTCCAGATCATCTGGGGCGTCGTCCTCGGCGCGATCTTCTTCGGCGAGGGTCAGGACGTCGTTGGCTATGCCGGTCTCGTGCTGCTCGTCCTCGCCGGCGCCGCGACGATTTTTTCGGACGGCGCGCAGGCGCGGATTGCCGGACGCTGGGCCGAATTTCGCGCCCGGCGCGGCGAGCCTGCGATCAATCCGGTCGATGGGCCCGAAGTCTAGCCAGCCGGCCGGGTCGGCCAGAACGGCACCAGCGCCGGCACGCGTCGGCGGTAGCCCTCATAGGCGTCAGCCCCGAGTTCCTGAGTCAGGAAGCGCTCCTCGAGCCGGTATTTCACAACGAAGGAGATCGTCAGGATCACCGCTCCGGTCGCGTTGAACAGCCCCGGGAACGCCAGCACCGTCGCATAAAGTGCAATGAGAATGCCGGTATAGATCGGGTGGCGCACGATGCCGTAAGGGCCGGTGTCGACGATCCTGTGATCCTCTTTGCGCGTGACGCGTCCGGACCATAGCGTCCCCAGATGGATGCGCGCCCACCAGGCGAACGCGATGCCGCCCACCGCGATGGCGAAGAACACCCAGTAGAGCCAGCTCGGATTGAACCACAGCAGGCCCCAGTCCCGGCGTTCGCGGAACTGCACGAACATGAGAACCGCGCCGATCACTGTCAGCACGCGATAGACGATCTCCTCGCCGCACCGGGGGCCGCTTGGCCGCGGAGCTCGCCCAGATGGCGGCAATCCACCAGGAGATCAGCCACCCCAGCCACAGCACGCCGAACGCAATACCGACGATCAGGATCATTGCCGCCCTCCGCTGAGCACTCTCATCCAGCGCTCCCCAAAAGCAAAGAGCCGCGTCGCCGCGGCTCTTTCGAGTTCGCTCAGAACGTGAGCGCTTTTGCCTGCCGCACACCGGGGAGCCCGGCGATCTCCTTGAGCTGCTTGTCGCTCACGGAGCCGTCGATCGACAGCAGCGCGATCGCGTCGCCGCCAACGTCGGCCCGGCCGAGGTTGAAGTTGGCGATGTTGATGTTGAGGTTGCCCAGCATCGTGCCGAGCCGCCCGATGTGGCCCGGCCTGTCTTCGTTCGTCACGTAGAGCATGGACGGCGTCAGCTCCGCCTCCATGTTGATGCCCTTGACCTGGATGATGCGCGGCTTGCCGTTTGAGAACACCGTTCCAGCGACCGCACGCTCCATTTTCTCGGTCACCACCGTCAGCCGCATATAGCCTTCGTAGGCGCCCTGCTGGTCGCGCGTCGACACTTCGACATTGATGCCGCGATCCTTGGCGATCTGCGGCGCGGAAACCATGTTGATCTCGCCCATCTGCGGCTTCAGCACGCCGTTGAGTGCGGCAGCCGTCATCGGCTTCACGTTGAGCGCGGCGACATTGCCCTCGTACTCGATGCGAATGCCTTTGATCGGATCCTCGGTGAGCTGCCCCGCGAACGAGCCCAGCATCTCGGCGAGCTTCACCCACGGCGTCAGCCGCGGTGCTTCCTCGGCGGAGATCGACGGGAAGTTGAGCGCGTTGGTGATCTCGCCGGTCATCAGATACGCCGAGATCTGCTCGGCCACCTGCAGCGCCACGTTCTCCTGTGCCTCGGTCGTCGAAGCGCCGAGATGCGGGGTCGCGACGAAATTCGGCAGCTCGAACAGCGGATTGTTCTCGGCCGGCTCTTCGACGAACACGTCGAACGCCGCGCCCGCGACCTTGCCCGACTTCAGGGCCTCGTAAAGCGCCTTCTCATCCACCAGCCCGCCGCGCGCGCAATTGATGATGCGCACGCCCGGCTTCATCTTGGCGATCGAATCCGCATTGATGATGTTGCGCGTCGCATCGATCAGCGGTGTGTGGAGCGTGATGAAGTCGGCGCGCTTGAACAGCTCGTCCAGTTCGACCTTCTCGACGCCCAGCGTCTGCGCCCGCTCCGGCCGTCAGGAACGGATCGTAGGCGACGACCTTCATCCTGAGGCCCTGCGCGCGGTCGGCGACGATCGAGCCGATATTGCCCGCGCCGATAATGCCCAGCACCTTGTTGGTCAGCTCGACGCCCATGAAGCGGTTCTTCTCCCACTTGCTGGCCTTGGTCGACGCGTCCGCCTCCGGCAGCTGGCGGGCCAGCGCAAACATCATGGCGATGGCGTGCTCTGCCGTGGTGATCGAGTTGCCGAAGGGCGTGTTCATCACGATGATGCCCTTCTTGGTCGCGGCCGGGATGTCGACATTGTCGACGCCGATGCCGGCCCGGCCGATCACCTTCGAGATTCTTCGCCGCCGCGACAATCTTCTCGGTGACCTTGGTCGCCGAGCGGATGGCGAGTCCGTCATACTGCCCGATCACCTCGAGCAGCTTGTCCTTGTCCTTGCCGAGGTCCGGCAGATAATCGACCTCGACGCCGTTATCCTTGAAGATCTGGACCGCGGTCTTGCTGAGCTTGTCCGAAACGAGAACCTTGGGCATGTTGCCCTCCATGATCGAGTGTTCTGCGAGCCTCATGGTGAGCTTGTCGAACCAGGAGGCGGGATCAGTGGGTGTCGCCCTCGCCCTTCGACAAGCTCAGGGTGAGGGCTCTTGTGGGATTGCCTAGGCAGCCTTGGCGAGGCCGGCCTTCTCCGCCGCAAACGCCCAGTCGAGCCAACCGGTCAGCGCCTTGAGATCGGCCGCCTCGACCGTCGAGCCACACCAGATCCGCAGGCCCGTCGGCGCGTCGCGATAGCCGCCGATGTCATAGGCGGCCCCGGCCTTGTCGAGCCGCGACACGATGGCCTTGGCAAACGCCGCCTGCCCGTCCGCGTCCAGTGCCTTCACTGCACTATCGGCAATCACCAGGCACACCGACGTATTGGAACGCTGTTCCGGCACCTTGGCGAGGAACTGCACCCAGCCGGCCTTGCCGACCCAGTCGCTGAGCACCTTGAAGTTCGCATCGGCCCGGGCCTGCATTGCCTTGAGGCCGCCGATCGACTTGCCCCACTCCATCGCGTCGACCGCATCCTCGATGCACAGCATCGACACGGTATTGATGGTCGCGCCCTCGAAGATATCCTCCATGAGCTTGCCGCCCTTGGTCATGCGGAAAATCTTCGGCAGCGGCCACGCCGGCTTGTAGGTCTCGAGCCGCTCCACGGCGCGCGGCGAGAGGATCAGGATGCCGTGCGCCGCCTCGCCGCCCAGCGCCTTCTGCCAGGAGAAGGTCACCACATCGAGCTTCTTGAAATCGAGGTTCTGCGCGAACGCCGCCGAGGTCGCGTCGCAGATCGTCAGGCCCTTGCGGTCCGCCGGAATCCAGTCGGCATTCGGCACCCGCACGCCCGAAGTCGTGCCGTTCCAGGTGAACACGACGTCATTGTCGAAATTGACCGTCTTGAGGTCCGGCAGCTCGCCATAAGGCGCAGTCAGCGTCCGCACATTCGGCAGCTTCAGTTGCTTGGCGACATCCGTCACCCAGCCTTCGCCGAACGATTCCCACGCCAGCATATCGACGCCGCGGGCGCCCAGCGCCGACCAGAGAAACATCTCGACCGCGCCCGTATCGGACGCCGGCACGATGCCGATGCGGTAGTCCGACGGCACCTCGAGCAGCTCGCGGGTCAAGGCGATGGCCTTCTCGATCCGCGCCTTCGCCGGCTTGGCGCGATGCGAGCGCCCGACCAGCGCGGACTTGAGCGCATCCGTCGTCCAGCCTGGACGCTTCGCACACGGACCCGATGAAAAATTTGGATTGGCCGGTTTCACCGCCGGCGCGGTCAGGAGCATGTCAGCCATGGCGACCCTCCCAGGTCGAAAGCCTTGCGTTAGGGCAAGGTGTCCTGAGGCGGGCTGATACTCCGACTTGCAAAAACCGTCAATGCGTCTCGACGAACGCCGCGCCATCCCGCGTTGTCCGCCACCACCTCGCAACGCCGGTCAGCACGGCGGCGAGCACAATCACTCCAAAAAATACCGCGAGCTTCTGCGCCGTCGGCCCGTCCTGCCCAAAGGCTACGCGGTACATGATCCGGCCCGGAATGAAGGTCAACAGCCCGGTCACCACCAGCGCGAGGAAGTAGAGATATTCCATCGTCCGGCTATGGTTCTTGATGTCGCCGCGCCGCGCAAAAGTGATCCCGCGCCAGAGCATCGCCAGTGTGAAAATCGAGATCAGGTGGATCGGGCTGAACAGCCACCACACCCGGATCGTCCAGATCAGGAATCGACGACAGCGAGACGATCATCATCAGCGCCACCCAGCTGGCGCCGATGGCCCGGTGCAGTGGATCGCCCTTCTTGCGAAAGAGCTGCACCGCGCCGAGCAGCAGCGCCAGCATCGCACAGACAGCGTGCACCTTGATGACGAGCGGCGCCTCGAGCAGCGGCATTAGCGACATTTCGTAGTCCCCCGTGCTTTCCCCCGCTCCCAATTTGCCCGATGTCAGTTTCGCAATCCAGTCAGCCCGCCCGCGCCAGCGCTGCGAGCCTCTCGCTGAGCGTCCTGAGCTCCCAGCGCCCGGCCAGTTCCGCCGCCTGCTCCCAGTCGGGAGCCGCCGACGGAATTGGCGGCAGCGGAATGTCGCGGACCATCGTCGCGATCCGCTTATAGAGCCGCAGCTCGTCGGCCTGCCCCTCGAACTTGCCGTCGGCCAGCATCGCCTCGAGATCGGCGTAGCACTTGAGGAGGCTCGCCGCGGTGACCGCGCCCACGCCGCGCGCCCCAGGAATCTTGTCCGACGGGTCGCCGCGCAAGGCAATGAAGTCCGGCACCTGTTCCGCCCGCACGCCATAGCGCTCGAGCACGTCGGCGGGGCCGATCCGCGCGATCTCCCCCGCCTTGACCGGCTGGAGGATCGTCACCGCATCGCTCGCCAGCTGGAACGCATCGCGGTCGCCGCTCGCGACCAGCGCCGTACCGCCGGCCGTCGACTCCGCGGTCGCGGCAGAAGCGATGAAGTCGTCGGCCTCGTAGCCGCCGCCCTTGCCGTAAAGGCAGCCGAGCGCCTCGAGCAACTGCGGCAGCACGTCGAGCTGCTCGACGATCTCGGTCTCGAACTCGCGGCCCCCTTGGTAGTCCGGGAAAATCCGCGCCCGCCAATTGGCCTCGCTGAGCCTGTCCCAGCCCACGAAAATCGCTCTTGGACGTTCCGCCTCCCAAAAGCGGATCAGATAGTTCGCGAACCCGACAATGGCGTTCCCACCCTTGCCGCCACCGCGGCGCACGGTTTTCGGCACGCCGTGGTAAGCACGGTGGGCAAAGCTGTCCCCGTCGATCACCAGCAGCGGCCGCCGCTCCTTCACGGATTTCGCCAATCCGCTCCCCCTCACTTGACTCTGCCCCAAACGCCCTGCCCCAATCCAGCCACGCTTCCGGCGGATTTGATAGGTCGCACGAAGCACTGGGCTCACATGAAAATTCTTGTCGCGGAAGATGATCCGCAATCATCCGAGTTCCTGCGCAAGGGCTTGAGCCAGGAAGGCCACCAGGTCGAGTGTTTCGCCGACGGCCGCGACGTGCTGGGCGCCTGCCTCTACGCGCCCTATGATCTCTTGATCCTCGACCGCATGATGCCCGGGATGGATGGGCTGACCGTGCTCAAAACCCTCCGCGCCGCCGACCGTCACTTGCCCGTCCTGTTCCTCACCGCGATGGGCGACGTCGACGACCGGGTCGATGGCCTGCTCGCCGGCGGCGACGACTATCTCGTGAAACCCTTCCATTTCTCCGAGCTCGTCGCGCGCGTCACGTCCCTCGCCCGCCGGCCGCAGCCGAACGCGACGCCGCAGACCCGCCTCGTCGTCCACGACCTCGAGCTCGACCTGCTCGAGCGCACCGCCTCGCGTGCCGGCACCTCGATCGATCTCCAGGCCAAGGAGTTCGCCCTGCTCGAAATCCTCATGCGCAATGCCGGCCGCATCGTCACCAAGACCATGCTGCTCGAGCGCGTCTGGGACTTCAACTTCGATCCCAAGACCACCGTCGTCGAGACCCATATGAGCCGGCTCCGCTCCAAGGTCGACAAGCCCTTCGAGGTGCCGCTGATCCACACGACGCGCAACAGCGGCTATTCGATGCATGCGCCGCGCTAACATCCTTTCTGGAATAGCGTTCCGTTCGGCGCTCCTGTTCCTCGTCGTCTTTGCGATGGTGCTGGGCGTCGCCGGCTGGGTCATCATCGATGCCACCCGCAGTTCGATGGACAAGCAGATCAAGACCTACATCGAAGAGGATGTGAATCTGCTGCACGATGCCGAGGTCACCGGCGGCGACCGCGAGCTCATCCGCTTCGTCAACAGCGCGGTCGAGACGCGCTCCGACAAGCAATACGCCTTTGGCCTGTTCGAGCTCAGCGGCAAGCGCATCAGCGGCAACATCGAGCGCATGCCGGCCTTCCGCGACTGGGGAAGCCTCGCGCAGCCGGGCCAGGATCCCGACGACCCGCCCTTCCTCGCCTACGTCGAGCGGGTCGGCAACTACGTGATCGTCGTCGCCCGTTCGCAGCGCAACGGCACCACCATCCTCGATTCGATCTTCAACGCGCTCATTTTTTCCGGCGTGGTGATCTGCGCCGCCGCCCTGGTCATCGGCTATCTGTCGAGCCGCGGCGTGCAGTCGAAGCTGCAGGTGATCGACCAGACCCTGGAAGAGGTCTCGCGCGGCAATACCCAGGCGCGCCTCCCGGTCGGCCGCACCAGCGACCAGATCGATCACGTCTCCAGCCAGATCAATGCCCATCTCGATCGGCTCGGCGAGCTGATGGGCGGCATGCGCAACACCGTCGTCGCCATCGCCCACGACCTGCGCTCGCCGCTCAACCGCGCCTACATGCTGCTCCAGGAAGCTTCGGCCGCGCGCGACCCCGATGTCGCCAAGACTTCGCTCGAGGATGCGCAGGGCGCCATGGACTCGCTCGGCGAGCTGATGGACACCGTGCTGCGCATCTCGCGCATCGAATCGTCCGACGACAGCTCGACCTTTGCGACGTTCTCGGCGAGTTCGCTGGTGCACGATCTCGCGCAGACCTTCGAGCCGGTCCTCGAGTCCGCGGGCCAGCCGATGACCTGCACGCTGCCCGATCTCGATGTCCCGCTGTTCGGCGACCGCCGCATGGTTCAGCAGATGCTGGTGAACCTGATCGAGAACGCCGCACGCTACGCCGGCAAAGGCGCGACCATCGAGCTCGCCGTCGAGGCGCGATCGGGCGGCCCGACCCTCATCGTGGCGGACACCGGCCCCGGCATCCCCCCGGAGCGCTATGATGATGTGATGCAGCCCTTCTTCCGCATCGCGACCGACCGTAGCGCCCCGGGCGCCGGCCTCGGTCTTGCGCTGGTCAAGGCCGTCGCCACGCGCCATCACGCGCAGCTCGAGCTCAGCGACAACAAGCCGGGCCTCAGGGTCTCGGTGAGTTTTCCCCCCGCGCCCGTTCCGGCCTTCCGGCGCGAGCCGGCACCTCGCAGCCAGCCGGCTTCCGTTGCCCTCGCCGGAGTGCCGACGCAACATTAACTCGAAGTAAAGTTCGCGAGAGGGAGGCGCAAAAGCTGCCCCCCATGGTCCCGCCATCGACGCTGTCGATTGCGGCCGAAACGGCCGCTGCAGCAATTCCAGATGGAGACCTTGATGCGCAAATTCGCAATCGCCCTAGCCGTGCTGGCCGCGTTCGGCAGCACTGCCGCGATGGCCGACACGATGACCACTGCCAAGCCGGCCGCCACCCCGCCGGCCCCGCCGACCGTGACCGGCGCCGTCACCGCCGTCGACACCAAGGCCTGCACCGTCACCGTCTCAGCAAGGTCGCCTATCACTTTGGCGCCCACTGCAAGATCACCTCGCTCAAGGTCGGCGAGACGGTCACGATCACCTACAAGGCGAGCGGCAAGCTCGATTGGATCACCAAGATCGTCGTCGATAAGGCCTAAACCTTCGACGTCGAGGAGCGGAGGGGCGCCTCCGCTCCACCTTTTATGGGGTGCCGCGAGGCGCCCCTATTTTTTCCAGCCGAGCGTTGCGCGATCGATCTCGGCGATCTCGTCCGGGCTCAGCGAAAACCCCAAGGCGCCGGCATTTTCCGCGGCCTGCTTGCCGTTCTTGGCTCCCGGGATCGGCAGCACGACCGGGTTCGCGATCAGCCAGTTGAGCGCCACCTGCGACGGCGATTTGCCGTAGCGCTCTCCGATCTGTGCGCAGAGCTCGACGACCGGCCGCGCCTTGCGCCGTCCGCCCCAGTTGAAGATCGGCAGGAAGCGCCGCACGCCCCGCGCCTTTTCGCCATGCGAATATTTGCCCGAGAGCATCCCCATCGCCAGCGGCGAATAGGCGATCAGCGTCACCCCAAGCTCGCGGCATGCCGCCATCACGCCGTCGACCTCGGGCCGCCGATGCAGCAGCGAGGACCTGCACCTGGTTTGCCGCGAGAGGCACGCCGCGCCGCGCCAGCGCCGCATGCGCCTGCCGCATCTGTGCGGCGGAATAGTTGCTCACCCCGACCGCCCGAATCCGTCCCGCCTCGACCGCGTCGGCCATCAGCGCCATGAGCTGATCGATGTCCGTCCGTCCCGGCGTGTGATGCTGGTAGAGATCGATGCTCGTCCGCCCGAGCCGCTTGAGACTTGCCTCGAGCGCCGCCGGAAACTCCTCCGCCCGCATCCGCCCAAAACTCATCGGAAACTTCGAGGCGATGATCGCGTCACGGCCCTTGGCGAGTTCCCCCAGCCGGATCTCCGCCGCGCCCTGGCTGTATGCGGACGCGGTGTCGAACAGATTGACGTGACCCATGAGGCTGGCTTCGAACGCCTTGGCTTCCTCGGCCGCGCTGTCTGCGCCGCCATAGGCAATCTTGGCGGGGTGGTAGCGCGCCATCCCCTGGGCATCGCCCCAGGTCATGGCGCCGACGCCCAGCCTGGGGACGTCCACCGTCGAGGATCCAAGCATTGGCATGATCCCACCTCCCTCGCCACGCTAGCACCGCTCCCCTCGGCGAGACAAAACACGAAGCCTCGGCGAATGACGCCGGGCATCTCAGTCAGGTTCCTCCCCTGTGCGCGGCACGGAAGGCGGACCGGCAAAGCCGGTGGAGGTGCGGCCACAAGCACCGGTGCCCATGGTCGCCCCCTCCACCAGCTGTCATCCCAGCGAAAGCTGGGACCCAAGTCTCCCCTCGCGCAGACCGTTCGGCTGGGCCCCAGCTTAAGCTGGCCGTGACGACCGAGTAGGAGGCACAGTTTCGCCCCATCAACAGGATCGTTCTCCGCGTCAGCCGGCATCGCCGGGCAATGCCGGCCAGCCAACCTGACCGTCAGTCAGGTTCCTCCCCTGTGCGCAGCACGGGGGAGGGGGACCGGCGAAGCCGGTGGAGGGGGCGGCCACAAGCACCGAGTCCAGACCCGCCCCCATCCGTCGCGGAGCCTGCCCTCGGGCGCTACGCGTCCCGTGGGCGCCACCTTCCCCGCTGCGCAGGGGAAGGAACCGACCGCAACCCCCAGCATCTCCAGCCCTCTCCGCTCGCCCCACACAAATCTATCCACGCACCTCCCCGCCCCATTATCCTCCCCTCATCCAGCCTGCACGGACGGGCCCGTACGACGGACGGCGTGGGTTGGACAGGTAGGCGTGGGGGCCGTCCCCCACGAGGTTCGGGCTTAACGCCGGGCTGCAAGAGTGCCCGTGCCTGACCCCCGCTCCGAAATCCTGCCGCCCGCGAGGCGCCTGCGCCTCACACTAAATACTTCGGGGCGCACGCGCCTCGCGGGCTCCGTCTTCTCGGCACCCGCCGAGCCTCGGCGAATTGCCAGCCCACATCCAATTGAGCCGCCCACGTTGTCCCGCAATCATTCTCGAGGCATTCCCGCGGACGCGGGAATCCAGAGCCCGCCCATCGTCTTGCGTTCGCCGCTCGCATCCCTCGCTCGCGCCGCCGATTAGAACATTGCGAACAAAACGAGAATAAGCTGTCCTGCTCAAATCCCCCTTTGCCGCTGATTCGCCCGTGCCAGCCGACTTCGACCATTTGAGCCGCCTCAACCCGGAGCAGCGCCGCGCCGCCGAATACGGCGTCGCGCCCGGCGCGATCGGTGGCCCGCTGCTGGTCATCGCCGGCGCCGGATCGGGCAAGACCAACACGCTCGCCCATCGCGTCGCGCACCTCCTGGTCAATGGCGCCGACCCCCGCCGCATCCTGCTGATGACATTCTCCCGCCGCGCGGCGGCCGAGATGACGCAGCGCGTCGAACGGATCGCCGGTCACGCGTTCGGGACCTCCTCAGGCGCCCTGGCTGGCGCGCTCGACTGGGCCGGCACGTTTCACGGCATCGCCGCCCGGCTGCTCCGCGAATACGCGCCCAATGTCGGGCTCGATCAGCAATTCACCATCCACGACCGCGAAGACTCCGCCGACTTGCTGAACATCGTCCGCCACGACCTCGGCCTCCACGAAAGCACGTCGCGCTTTCCGACCAAGGGCACCTGCCTCGCCATCTACTCGCGCACCGTCAACGCCCAGGTCGACCTCGCAAAGATTCTGGACGACGTGTTCCCCTGGGCTCGCGCCTGGGAGGCCGAGCTGCGCCGGCTGTTCTCGGCCTACGTCGACACCAAGCAGGCGAATAACGTCCTCGATTACGACGACCTGCTGCTCTACTGGGCACTGATGATGCGCGACGCAGGCCTTGCCGCCGACGTCTCGCAACGCTTCGATCATGTGCTGGTCGACGAATACCAGGACACCAACCGGCTGCAGGCCGCAATCCTGCTGGGGTTGAAACCGACCGGCGCGGGAGTGACGGTGGTCGGCGACGACGCGCAGGCGATCTATTCGTTTCGTGCCGCGGAAGTCCGCAACATCCTGGAATTCCCTTCCAGTTTCTCGCCGCCCGCGGCGATCGTCACCCTCGAACGCAACTACCGCTCGACGGCGCCAATCCTCGCGGCCGCCAACGCGGTGATCGCCGAAGCTGACGAGCGCTTCACCAAGACTCTCTGGACCGAGCGGCAGGCGACCGAGCGCCCGCAGCTCGTCACCGTGCGCGACGAGCCGGGCCAGGCGCTCTACGTCGTCGAGCGTATTCTCGAAGCGCGCGAGGGCGGCGCCCGACTGCGCGACCAGGCGGTGCTGTTCAGGACCTCGTCGCATTCGGGCCCGCTCGAGATCGAGCTGACCCGTCGCAACATCCCCTTCGTCAAATTCGGCGGCCTCAAATTCCTCGAGTCCGCCCACGTGAAGGATCTGCTCTCCTTGCTGCGCTTTGCCGAAAACCCGCGCGACCGCATCGCCGGCTTTCGCGTGCTGCAGCTGCTTCCGGGGATCGGGCCCGGAACCGCTGGCCATATCCTCGACGAGATGCACGCCGAGGCACGCCCCTTCGCGGTCCTCGACCGGATGCCGGTGCCGGCCCGCGCGGGCGGCTGGCCCGATTTCGTCACCGCGATGCGCGATCTCGTGTCGTCGCCGCAATGGCCCGCGGCATTCAGCCGGGCCCGCCTCTGGTACGAGCCGCTGCTCGAAGAACGCCACGACGACGCGCAGGTGCGGTTGCTCGATCTGCTGCAGCTTGAGCAGATCGCCGCCGGCTATCCGTCACGCCAGCGCTTTCTGTCCGAGCTGACGCTCGACCCGCCCGACGCGAGCTCCGACCTTTCGGGGCCGGCGATGAAGGACGAGGACTATCTGATCCTCTCGACCATCCACTCGGCCAAGGGCCAGGAGTGGAAGCACGTCTTCGTGCTGAACGCCGTCGACGGCTGCATCCCGTCCGACCTTGGCACGGGCTCGACCCATGAGCTCGAGGAGGAGCGCCGCCTGCTCTACGTCGCAATGACGCGCGCCCGCGATGCGCTCCATCTCATCGTGCCGCAGCGCTTTTATGTGACCCAGCAGCGCAAGCAGGGCGACCGGCATCTCTACGCGCAACGTTCGCGCTTCATCACGCGCGCCATGCTGCCGCTCTACGACGACATTCTTTGGCCGCCGCTTAAGGCGCTGGCGGGCATCGAGCCCCAGACCCACGGCGCGCGTTGATGCCAAGTCGCAGCTGCGCGCGATGTGGGCGAAGTAGCCTAGTGGTTGGCGAGGGCTGCGGCGCGGCCGAGCATGCCCTGTTGCGCGCTCTGCCAGACGATGTGGTTGCGCTTGCCGGGCTCGGCGACCTGCACTTCGGCGCGGCGGCCGTCCCTCGCGAAGCTCGTCGCAAGATTGATCGCTTCCGCCTGCGCCGTCTCGCGAGTGAGATACGGCCCCTTGGACTTGCCGTTAAGATCGATCCACCAGCGCTCGCGCGCAAAGATCACAATGAAGATGGCGGTGGTCATGGAATGCGGTTCCTGTTTCGCCGCACCCGAGCCATAGCGCCGCGACCGGCCGCCGACCTCAGCCTTCGTAAATTACTGTTAAGATTTACCAATTGCGCCGCGAGGAAACACTGAGCCGCAAAAGAAAAACGACGGCGCCCGGAAAGCGCCGTCGTCTTTGGGTGTCGTCAGGCCACTTACTGGAAGCGGTAGCGAACCGTGCCGCGGATCTCGTTCACCGTGGCTCCATTGAGATAGTAGGACGGAATGCCCTGCGCCCCATTGGTGATGGTTGGAATGTAGATCAGCCGGTAACCGAGGTCGGCGACCCAGGTGCCCATGTCATAGGTGACGCCGACCATCGCCGCAGCGGCACCGCTCCAGGTATTGCCATCCGGCAAGGCCGCATTGGCGGGAGTGACGTGGGTCGAGTTGTAGGCCACGCCCAGACCGCCGCCGACGTAAGCGCCCCAGCCGCCGCCGGCCGAGCCACCGGTCGAACCGGAAATCGGGAAGTCGTAATAGACGTTGGCGAGCGCCACGCCCGAACGCAGATGCAGCGTGTTCGTGCCGTCGGTCATGCCGTCATTGCTGAGGTAATCGAACGTACCGTCGAAACGGAGCCCGGTGCCCGTCTCGTAGCCGATGCCCGCGCCGATCGAGTAGCCGTAGCCCGCGGCGGTCGGGGGGCCGACATCAACGCCGGTTGTGTCGATGTGATGAAAGGCCCAGAGGAAATTGAGACCGGCCGAACCGCGCAGGTAGAAAGAGCCCTGCAGGCCGTAATCAACCTCCGGAACAACCGGAGGACTTTGCGGAAGATCAGCCGCCTGAACGGCCGAGATGCCCAAAAAGGCACTGATGGCCATCGCCATCGCTAAGAGGAACACACGCATGGAACAGATCCCTTGAATTCGCCACGACGACACCCGTCGATCGGCGATTACTGTCGCAGAGCTTTCTTAAAGCTGACTTAACCCTAAGCGCGTAACCTTACCGGAGGGTTAACGTCGACGTGCGACCCGGCAAGAACAGGGGCCTAGAACCACCCCCTAGTCGTAGAGGCGTGAACGGCCGCGGGCTAAGCGACGCGGCGGATCGTGCTAGCGATGTCTTCGATCACCGCATCGACGAGCTTGGCATTGTCACTCTCGGCCATTACCCGGATCACCGGCTCCGTGCCGCTCTCGCGGATCACCAGCCGTCCGTCCTTGCCGAGACGATCGCGGCTCTCGGCGATCACCTGCACCACCGACTTGTTGTCGAGCGGCTTGCCGTCCTTGTAGCGGACGCTGATCAGCTTCTGCGGTACGCGCTCGAACCGGTCGCAGACCTCCGAGACACGCAGCCCTGCTTCCTTGACCACCGCGAGCAGCTGCAGCGCCGCGAGCAGGCCGTCGCCCGTGGTCGTATAGTCCGAGAGGATGATGTGGCCGCTTTGCTCGCCGCCGACATTGTAGCCCTTGGCGCGCATCGCCTCGAGCACGTAGCGGTCGCCCACCTGCGTGCGCTCGAGGCCGAGACCGACGCCGGTAAGATAGCGTTCCAGTCCAAGATTGCTCATCACCGTCGCAACGAGGCCGCCGCCCTTCAGCAGGCCGCGCGCGTGCCAGCTCTCGGCGATCACCGCCATCAGCTGATCGCCATCGACGATGTCGCCCTTCTCGTCGACGATGATGACGCGGTCCGCGTCGCCGTCCAGCGCGATGCCGACATCGGCGCGCACTTCCTTGACTTTGGCCTGGAGCGCCGCCGGAGCGGTCGAGCCGACCTCGTCATTGATGTTGAAGCCATCCGGCTCGACGCCGATCGGCACCACCTCGGCACCAAGCTCCCAGAGCGCCGTCGGCGCCACCCGGTAGGCAGCCCCGTGCGCGCAGTCGATGACGACGCGCAGCCCGCCGAGGTCGACGCCCTTGGGCATGGTGCGCTTGGCGTACTCGATGTAGCGCGTCTGCGCCGCCTCGTCGCGATGCGCCCGGCCGATGGCACGACCCTTGCTGAGCTTGCCGAAGATGTCGCCGTCGATCAGGTCCTCGATCGCCAATTCGACCTCGTCGCTGAGCTTGAAGCCGTCAGGGCGGAACAGCTTGATGCCGTTGTCGTCGAACGGATTGTGCGATGCAGAGATCATGACGCCGAGGTCGGCGCGCAGCGAGCGCGTCAGCATGGCGACGGCCGGCGTCGGCATCGGGCCGAGGAAATACACGTCCATCCCGACCGCGGTGAAGCCGGCGGCCAGCGCGTTCTCGATCATGTAGCCGGAGCGCCGCGTGTCCTTGCCGATGACGACGCGATTGCGGTGCTCGCCGCGCGAAAAGCGCAGGCCCGCAGCCATCCCCACCTTGAGCGCGAGTTCAGGCGTCAGCTTGTCGCCGTTCGCGAGACCGCGAATACCGTCCGTGCCGAAATATTTGCGCGCCATGCTGCCACTCCACGCCTGGCGCATCTTAGCCTGAATCGTACCGATTGCGGAATCCCTTGCCCGCCGCGCGGTTAATTGCGATTTCACAGTGATGCCGAGCCCCGTGCCCATCGTCGAAATCGTCAGCGCCACCCGGCGTACCGCCGACGCGTTCACCGCCTCCCCGCTCGGCGTCTCGCTGGCGCGCATGGCGCGCGATCCACGGCTCGTGCCGCACATCGCCTTCGAAAACAGCCGGCCGCTGCCTGAAATCTACAACGAACGAATCGCTTCGCCCGACGCGGCCGACGTGCTCGTCTTCATCCACGACGACGTGTGGATCGAGGACTACTTCTTCGTCGATCGCCTGCTCGAAGCCCTGAACCGCTTCGACGTCGTCGGGCTCGCCGGAAACAGCCGCCGCGTTCCCGGTCAAAGGACCTGGATCAACTCACCTCATGCCCGGGGGCCGGATCATCCCGCACCTCCGCGGCGCGGTGGCCCACGGGGACGGGCCAATGGCGACCGTCCGCTTCTTCGGGCCAAACGCCGCCGAATGCGAGCTGCTCGACGGTGTACTGCTCGCGACGCGCAAGGCGACTCTCGTTGACCGCGGCGTCGCTTTCGACCCGCAATTCAGCTTCCACTTTTACGATCTCGATTTTTGCCGCACCGCACGCGCCGCGGGGCTGCGCCTCGGCGTCTGGCCGATCGCGGTCACGCATGGCAGCGGTGGTGCGTTCAGGTCGCCCGAGTTCAAGGAAAACGGGCTACGCTATTTCGCCAAGTGGGGCGACTGAATCAAAAGGGCCGCCCGAAGGCGGCCCAATTCTCGCGCGTTGAAATTGTATTCTAGCCGCCCGGCTGTGGCTCGGGCGCCGCGCCAGGCTCGGCATCCGGTCGTTTACGGATGGCCTTGCCGGCCGAAGGAACCCCGGCGCTCTTGGGCGCGAGCTCGGCGCCATCATCGCGAACCGGCGGCTTGCCGTCCATGAGGTTGCGGATCTCGTCACCGGTGAGCGTCTCGTATTCGAGCAGCGCCTGGGCAATCGTATGCAGCCCGTCGATGTTCTCGCGGATCACCTTCTGCGCCGTCTGGTAGCCCTCATCGACGAAGCGCTTTACTTCCGCATCGACGATCTGCTGCGTCTCGTCCGACATATGCACCTGGCGCTGCATCATCGAGCGGCCGAGGAACACCTCGTCCTGGTTGTCGCCGTAGAGCAGCGGCCCGAGCTTGTCGGACATCCCCCACTCCGTCGCCATGGCGCGCGCCAGGCCCGTCGCCATCTTGATATCGGCGGAGGCGCCAGAGGTCACCTTCTCGTAGCCGAAGATTTCCTCTTCCGCGACGCGGCCACCCATTGCCACGGCCAGATCGGCATAGGCCTTGCGCCGCGTCAGCGACACCTGATCCCGCTCCGGCAGGCGCATCACCATGCCCAGCGCACGACCGCGCGGAATGATCGTCGCCTTATGGATCGGATCGGACGCGTCCATCTTGATCGCGAGCAGCGCGTGGCCGGCCTCGTGATAGGCAGTGAGCTTCTTGTCTTCCTCGGTGAGGCTGAGCGTGCGGCGCTCGGCGCCCATCATCAGCTTGTCCTTGGCGTCCTCGAACTCGGCCATGGTGACGAAGCGCTTGTTGCGCCGCGCCGCCAGCAGCGCGCCCTCGTTGACGAGGTTCATGAGGTCCGCACCCGAAAAACCGGGCGTGCCGCGGGCCAGCACTTTGAGGTCGACGTCAGGCGCCAGCGGCACCTTGCGGACGTGCACCTTGAGAATCTTCTCGCGGCCCTGCACGTCGGGATTTGGCACCACGACCTGGCGGTCGAAGCGGCCGGGACGCAGCAGCGCCGGATCGAGCACGTCCGGGCGGTTGGTCGCGGCGATGAGGATGATGCCCTCGTTCGCCTCGAACCCGTCCATCTCGACCAGCAACTGGTTGAGGGTCTGCTCGCGCTCGTCATTGCCGCCGCCAAGGCCGGCGCCGCGGTGACGGCCGACGGCGTCGATTTCATCGATGAAGATGATGCACGGCGCATTCTTCTTGGCCTGTTCGAACATGTCGCGTACGCGGCTCGCGCCGACGCCGACGAACATCTCGACGAAATCGGAGCCCGAGATGGTGAAGAACGGCACGCTCGCTTCGCCGGCGACGGCGCGCGCTATGAGCGTCTTACCGGTGCCGGGCGGGCCGACCAGCAGCACGCCGCGCGGGATACGCCCGCCGAGCCGCTGGAACTTGCCGGGGTCCTTGAGGAACTCGACGATCTCTTCGAGGTCCTGCTTAGCCTCGTCGACGCCGGCGACATCCTCGAATGTCACCTTGCCATGTGTCTCGGTCAGCAGCTTGGCGCGGGACTTGCCGAAGCCCATCGCACCGCCGCGTCCGCCGCCCTGCATCTGGCGGATGAAGAAGAACCACACGCCGATGATCACGATGAACGGCAGCCAGCTTGACAGCAGCACCGACCAGAACGGCGACAACTCCGGCGACTTGGCGGTGATTTGCACATCGTGGCCTTCGAGGCGCGTCACGATATCGGTGTTGTTGGGAATGACGGTCTCGAACCGCGAACCGTCTTTCATCATCCCTTGCACGACATTGTCGATGATCGTCACCTGCGTGACCGATCCGGCGTCAACATCCGACATGAACTGGCTGTAGGTCTTGTCCGCGACCGAGCTCTTGCCGGTCTGGGACTGGAACACCTGGAACAGGCCCATCAACATAAAGAGGATGACCAGCCAGATGGCGAAGTTGCGGAAGTTGACGTTCATAAAGCGTCCTGGGGTGACCGGCCCGGAGGGAGCAGTGCCGGTATTCGGGCAAAGATAAGCCCCGCACTAAGGCGTTACAAGGGCGACAGGGTGGTCCGGAACCGCCCGAAAGTCCAGTTTTCAGCGGCGCCGCGGTTAACCGCTGATGAGTTCGCTGCGCCCGCGGCGCGCGCCTTCGCGCGTTACCGAAATCGTCACGCCATCGCTCGCGATAATGCAGCCATGAAGTGTCGCGGCGCGCTGCGCCTCAGGGGTGCTAAGCCGCTCCAAGAGACGCTCGACCGCCCCCAGCGCGTGGGGTTTCCCGCCGCTGCCGATCTCGGCGAGGACTTTGCCGAAAAGCCGCACGCCAACGGCCCGCGGCAGCGCCGCCAGCCCCGCTCGCGGCAGCGCGGCCCGTCCCTGGACCTGATGAACCAGCACCGAATAGGCGCGTGCCGCTTCGCTTTCGATAAGCGCGTCAGCGTCCCCCATGCGGCTGGCGAATCGGCTGAGCCGGGTGGCGTCGAGCCCGAGTTCGGCGAGCGCCGGCGCGATTTGCCGCCAGCGCACGCGCTCATAGTGGCGATCCTGATTCGATGGGTCCTGCGCAGGCGTGACGCCCGCTGCATTGACGACCCCGGCAAGCACCTCAGGATCAACCTCGAGTAGCGGCCGGAAAATCCGGCACCCTTCCACGGTCGCGAAGCGATCCATGCCGCGCAGCCCCTCAACGCCGCTGCCATGCGCAAGACGCATCAGCACCGTCTCGGCCTGGTCCCGCACATGGTGCGCCGTGAGCACGAACTCGGCGCCGTCTTCGAACATCGCGGCGGCCATCAGGCGATAGCGCGCCGCACGCGCCGCCGCCTGCACGCCAGTCCGCGGCTTGTCGCCGTCCCAGGTCAATACGCGCGCCGGCAAGCCAAGCCGGAACGCTTCGCCCACGACCTTCGCCGCCTCATCGGCGGCCTCAGGCCGCAGCCGATGATCGACCGAATAGACGGAAAGCGCGGGGGCATCCAGACGGCCGGTCGCCCACTCATGCGCCAGCAGCATCAGCGCCATCGAGTCCGCACCGCCGCTCACCGCCAGCGCGATGTTTCGCGCCGCCGCGACGGGCGCGAAGATCGCCTCGAGATCGACCCCGGTCAGACGGTGCATTTCGCCTTGGTCTTTTCCTCCTGCAGCCGCTGCAGGAACGCCGCCGGCTGTTTCGGGTATTCCTTCGCGAGCTTGAAGAACGCACGGCAAGCGATGTCCTGCTCGCCGGCCCCGTTCATCGCGATGCCGAGCTTCAGCAGCATGTCGGGCACGCGCGGCGAGTTCGGGGTAATTCTTGAGCCCGTCATAGAGGGCATTGGCGGCATCGTTGTAGGCCTGCCGCTGCAGCAGCGCTTCGGCCAGCCAGTTGGTGGCGTCCGCCGCCTGCGGGTCCTTGGGGTAGAGCTGGATGAACTGCTTGAACTGCTGTTCGGCGAACGGATAGTCGCCGCGCGTGATGGCGTCGTAGCCCGCTTTGTACTGCGCCTCCGCATCGCCGCTGGAAATTGGCTGGCTCGATGACAGATTGAGGTTGAGCGCGGGGCCGCTGGGTCCGGCGGCCGGCAGGGTCCCGAGATCGGCCGTCCCGCCGCCTTTGCCGACCAGCGGATCGCCCGATTGTCCCAGATTGTCGCCTGACTGCGCTGGCGCGGGACCGATCGCGGGCGTCTGGTCGGTGAGCAGCGGCGTGGGCGCCGGAACCGACGTCACCGTCGCAGTGCTCGTGTCGGGCGTCGCCAACTGCGGTTGCGGCAGGGTCTGTGGGCTTGCGAGCCTGGAGGGTGTCACCGGCCGCTTCCCGGCAGCAGCGGCGCCCCCGTCGGTTTGGGACTGCTCGAGCTCCTGCTGCAGCAGCGTCACGGTGTTCTGCATCTTTTCGAGCTGGCCGGTGAGATCGCGCACCGTGTTCTCGAGGTCCTGCAGCCGCACCAGCAACTGCGCGTCGCTCGCCGACTGCGCCAGCGCAAGACCCGGCGCGAGCGTCGCGCCAATGACGACGAGAGTCGCAAGAACCCTCATCCCTGCCGAGGGGGAAAGACGCACGATCAGTCTCCGTGGGTAGCCAGAACGACGCGAGCCAACGAACGAAGATTAGGCAGCAATTTCGGCCAAAAGAAAGCGCCGGGGCCGATCTCTCGGGCACCCGGCGCTTATGCCTCCACGTTCGCCCCTTGGAGGGCGTCCGCGACTACTGAAGGACCGTGACCGCGCGGCGGTTTTGTGACCAGCACGAAATATCGTCGCAGATCGCCACCGGACGCTCCTTGCCGAACGACTTGCTGGTGATGCGTGAGGCCGCGATACCCTTGCTCTCGAGGTAGGCGACGACGACCGCCGCACGACGCGCGCCCAGCGCGATGTTGTATTCGCGGGTGCCACGTTCGTCGGCGTGACCCTCGATCAGGATCTTGTAGTTCGAGTAGTGGCTCAGCCACACCGCCTGCTTGTCGAGCGTCGCGGTCGCGGTCGGCGACAGCTCGGTCGAGTCGGTGTCGAAGAACACGCGGTCGCCGACGGTGACGAGGAATTCCTGCTGGCTGCCCGGCGGTCCGCCGCCCGGCCCCATGTTGCCAACACCGGTGGTGTCGTTGCGGGCACACGCGGCGAGGGCGACGACAAGAACGACCAGTGCGGCTGCGCGCAAGAGTCCGAAGATAGGCGTTACAGAACGCATCGGGGTTGCTCTCCTAAACGATAGGATTGGAAAGCCAGTCTTTACCGCCCGTTACCTTAAGGCTGCGTTGGCTCGCGTGGTTAATTCCTGCTCAACGGGGCCCAAGTGTGGCGGAAATCCGCCGCTTTCCGTGGTGTTGCCGGAAGTCCACAGTTAGCCGCTTACCGCCATTCTAGCGTTCCCGCCGTGATCGCCGCCTCGAGCCGGTCGACGGTCTCCGCCAGCCGCGCGTCGATGATCCCGAGATATTGCGTCCAGTCGGCGATGCCACCCAGCTCCCGGTCGCCGTCCGAAATGCCGCGCATGGCGAGCAGCGGCAGCCCGAAACGCGTAGCGGCGCGGTAGATCGCATAGCTCTCCATGTCCACCATCTCGGCCTCGATCCGCTCATAGCCGGCCCCCGACACGACGTCGGCGCCGGTCGAGAGACGCGCGAGCGGCACCCCGGGCACGAACGGCCCGAGACCGATAACCGCCGGCTCATCGAGAAACGGCACCGTGCCCCGCTCGAAGCCGATGGCCGAGGCGTCGATGTCGCGCCAGCTCACATGGCTCGCCTGGTACACGCCGCACGGCTGCAGCACCGCCGATCCGGCTGAGCCGAGCGAGACCACCAGCAACGGCAGGCGATCCTCGACGCTGAGTCGCGTCAGCCGTTCGGTCACCGCCGCAGCGGCTTCGACGGGTCCGACGCCGGTGATCAACGGCGCGATGCGGCCCTTGAGCGCGGGCCCGTATTCGAGCTCCGTCGCCATGACGTAGAGGATATCGGCAACACCCGGCCTGCGCTTGGCGAAGGCCATCAGGTCCGGAGCGAGCCCCAGTCCGCGTCGGAAGCGCCGATGCCGCCGTCGATCTGAACCTGCTGCTCGTTGCGGCCCCAGATGTCCACGGTCCACAGCCCTGACATGGCGTCGCCGCCGGGATCGCGGCTGTACATGATCACGCGTCCGTTGGGGCAAAAGCTCGGTCCCTCGACGACGTTGGCGTTGTCGACCAGAATCCGCTCGTCAGAGCCGTCGGTCTTCATGGTGCCGATCTGGAAGTTGCCGTTGGCCTGGCGCGTGAAGGCAAGCAGGTCGCCGGTAGGTGACCACACCGGCGTCGAATATTGCCCGTCGCCGTAAGAGATGCGCTGCGCGCCACCGCCGTCCGCGTTCATGATGTAGATCTGCGGCTGGCCACCGCGATCGGAGGTGAAAGCGATCTTCGTGCCATCGGGCGAATAGGCGGCTTCGGTATCGATCGAAGATCCCGAGGTCAGCTGCTGAGGTTTGCCGCCATTGACGCCGATGGCGTAGAGATTGGTGACGCCGTCCTTGCTGACCGAGAATACGGCTGTGTGCCCGTCGGGCGAAAGGCTCGGAGCATAGGACGAGGGCGCGTTGTTGATCAGCTGCCGCACCTTGCCGCCCAGCTGTCCCACGAATACCTGCTGCCCGGCATCGTCGAACACCGTATAGGCGAGCGTCGAGCGGTCCCGGCTGAGCACCGGTCCGAGCTTCAGCGCGTCACCCGAGCTCAAGATCTGCACGTTGGCGCCATCCTGATCCATGAGCGCCACCTGCTTGATGCGATTCGCCTTTGGGCCGCTCTCGGCGATGAACACCACCTGGCTGTCGAAATAACCCGTACCGCCGCTGAGCGCGATGTAGATCGCGTCGGAAACGATATGCGCGATGCGCCGGTCGCTCTGTGGATCGGCGTTATAGCTATTGCCGACCACCTGCGCGCCCTTGGCGGTGTCCCAGACCCGCACCGCGGACTGGATTTGTCCGCCGCGCTCGACCTGCCCCATCACCACCGCATCGACATTGACGCCGCGCCAGGCATTGAAGTCGGGCGTCGCGTTCACGTCGCCGACCTGCGCCGGCATCGCGGTGGGATCGATCGGCGCAAACAGGCCCGACCGCTTGAGATTGGCGCGCACGATATCGGCGATCTGCTTGCCAAACGCCGGATCGGACGAAGCGAAATCGGGGACCGCAATCGGCAGCGGCACGAAATCGCCGCCGGTGACGGTGACGTTCACCAACGCCAGCGCCGGCGAGCCGGCGGCGAGCAAGGCCCCGCCCGCAAGGCCCAGCTTCAAGAGGTGGCGGCGGGTAAGTTCGTACATCGCAGTCTCCTTGAACGTCGTGCCGCGCGGGATCAGCCGGCGGTCGCCGCATCGCTCGCGTTGAACGTCACGCGAACCGTGTTCCACCCGTTGTCGCCATCGTAGAGATTGGGCGGCAACATCGTATAGCCGTTCTGTCCGCAGCGGACCACGGCGCGCACCGCCGCAGTGCCGGTCATCGATCCGGTGGTCGGGCCCACCGTGCTGACCACCGTCGGGTCGCCATCCACCAGCCCGTCGCGCGTCAGGCGCACTTCGACCACCGCCGAGGCGCCTTCCTCGATCGCCCCGATCGGCGGGTTGAAGCATTTGAGCATCGCCGCCGACAGCATGTCGATCATCGATTGCGTGAGCGTTGCCGCGCCGCCGGTCGCCTTGCCGAGCGTTGGCGAGCCACCGGAGCCCGTCGTCGCACCGCGCGAATCCATCTCGTTCAACAACTCGGCCACCTTGTCGGCGGTCCGTGCTTCGGGCTTGGGGTCCGCCTTGGTATCATCGGGCGGCGGTGTCTTGACGGTGGCCTTCTTGGGCGGCGGCGGAGCATCGGTGACCGCGTCGGGCGGCGCCTTGATCGGCGCCTTCTGCAGCTGCGCGGGCTTGCTGGCGGGGACCGGCGCGACGTTGACGGCCGGCACACTGCCCGTATCGGCGACCACTTCCTTTTGCGGCTGCGCCACCACCGGAGCCGGCGCGGGATCGGGGGCGACGACCGGTGGCGGTGGCGTGGGGTCTGCGGGCTTGGGCGGTTGCACGACCGGGGTCGGCGTTGGAACGGGCACCGGCTTCGGCGCCGTATTTTCGACCGGCGCGGGCGATGCCTTGCTGGTCTCCTCGGGCTTCACCTGATCCTGGTCGGTGTTACCGGTCTTTTGGGCGAGCTGCGCGGGCTTGCTCGATTCGGCGATTGCCGGGGTGTCGGTCTTGACGACCTTGCTGTCGAGCGTCCCCTGCCTGATGTTGGTGACGTCGGCGAGCGGCACGAGGTCGACCGAGATCGAGTCGACAACCTCCGGCTGCAGCGGCCTCGCGGCGGTCAGCCCGGCCAGCGCCACGAGAAGGATCGCGACGTGACCGATGACAGAGGTGGTGACACCTGCCGTCATCTCCGTCATTTCGGTTGGTCCTGCGCCGTGATGAGGCCGATCTTGGAGTAGCCCGCGGCGCTCAGCACGCCCATCACCTTCATCACCGCGCCGTAGTTCGCGGTCTGGTCGCCGCGCACATAGATGCGGTCGTCGGTGCCGTTCACCGCCTGCTTGCTGATCGCGTCGGCGAGGCTGTCGATGTCGACCTTCTGGTCGCCGAGGAAGATGTCGCCCACCGGCGTCACCGACACCGTGATCGGCTTGCTCTCGGTGTTCAGCTCCTTGGCCTTGGTCTGCGGCAGATCGATCGGCACGCCGACCGTGAGCAGCGGCGCCGCGACCATGAACACGATCAGCAGCACCAGCATGACGTCGACCATCGGGGTGACGTTGATGTCGGCCATCGGCCGCTTGGCAGCGCGACGGCCGCGCCGGCCACCGCCGCCACCCCTGCCGCCCTGTGCGACCGCCATCGCCATGGCTCAGCGACCCCGCGCTTCGAGTTGCCGCGACAGGATCGTCGAGAACTCGTCGGCAAAGCTCTCGAGCCGGCTGATGAGCTTGTTCGAGTCCCCCGAGAGCTTGTTGTAGGCGATCGTCGCGGGGATCGCCGCAAGCAGCCCGAGCGCCGTCGCAAACAGCGCCTCGGCGATGCCGGGCGCCACCACCGCGAGGTTCGTGCTCTTGCTCGCCGCGATCGAGGTGAACGAATTCATGATGCCCCATACCGTGCCGAACAGGCCGATGAAGGGCGACGCCGAGGCCACCGTCGCAAGAAACCCGAGCCGCCGCTCCAGCCCTTCGCTTTCGCGCGTGATGGCAACGTCAAGCACCTTGTCGAGCCGCGCCTGCACGCCAAGATAGCTCGCCGCGTTCTGTTCGTGGCTGCGCTTCCATTCCTTCATCGCGGCGACAAAGACCGAGGCCAGTCCCATCGAGGGCCGCTCCTGCGTCTGCTGGAACAGCTCCTCGAGCGACTGGCCCGACCAGAAGATGCGCTCGAACCCGTTCATCTGCCGGGTCGCGCGGCGATAGAGCATCGATTTGTCGACGATGATCGCCCAGCACCACACGGACGCCGCGAGCAATCCCAACATGACGATCTTCACCACCCAGTCGGCGCTGAGGAACAGATGCAGCAGCGAAAAGTCCACGACCTGAGGCGGCGTGGCTACAACAGCGCTGATCGCGCTCACCGCACTCGAAGCGTCCATCTGTGGATCCTTTTCGTCTCGGCCCCCGCCGGACCGGCCCCCGGCGCGAGGTCAAAGGCCTGCGACGACAGCGGGTGCGATGCGGAGAGAATTTGTCAATTTTAAGAGAAAGCCCCGGAATTCCGGCACTTTGGGGACAGTCGCACGCCCGGCCTTACTTATGGTCAACCAATGGTTAACAGGCGATTTTCATGACAGGCCCGTGAACGCCGCCAGCAAAGCCCTAGGAAGCCGCGCCGCCCGGCCGTTCCGCACGGCCGCAACCACGACGCGGGCCGTCGCAATTGTCTCGGCGCTGCGCCGGACCGACTGGTCGAGAACAAGCCGCGCGCCGCTGATCTCGGCCACGGCCGTCTCGACGCTCAGCACGTCATCGATATGCGCCGCCCGCTCGAACTCGACGGCCATCGACCGCACGGCGAAGGCGATCCCGTCCTTAGCCAGCTCCGAATGATGCACCCCCTCGTCGCGCAGGAACTCGGTCCGTCCGCGCTCGAAGAAGTGGAGATACGCCGCATGATAGACCGCGCCAGAAAAATCGGTGTCTTCGTAGTAGACGCGAACCTCGATGCGGTGCGACCGGCTCACGGCTCTTCAGGCTCCTCGAACAGGCTCGCCTGCTGGCCAATGAATCCCTGCGGCACAGCCATTTCGAGGTGCTGGAAAGCGAGCGCCGTCAGCATCCGTCCGCGCGGCGTGCGCTGGATGAAGCCCTGTTGCAGCAGATACGGTTCGACGATCTCCTCGAGCGCGTCGCGCGGCTCGCTCAGCGCCGCCGCCATCGTCTCGATGCCGACCGGACCGCCGCCATAGAACGTCGCTATAGTCGTCAGATACCGTCGGTCGAGCGCGTCGAGCCCGCGCCCGTCGACCTCAAGCCGCGTCAGCGCCTTGTCGGCCACCGCTCGCGTCACCGATTTTGCGCCGTCGACCAGCGCGAAATCCGTCACCCGCCGCAGCAGCCGCCCGGCGATGCGCGGCGTGCCGCGCGATCGCCGCGCGATCTCCATCGCACCGTCGGGCGCCATGCCGACACCGAGCAGCCGCGCCCCGCGCTCGACGATCTGCACCAGCTCCTCCGGCGAATAGAAATTGAGCCGCACCGGGATGCCGAAGCGATCGCGCAACGGCGTCGTCAGCAGCCCGGCGCGCGTCGTCGCGCCGATCAGCGTGAATTTGCTGAGGTCGATCCGCACCGAGCGCGCCGCCGGCCCCTCTCCGATGATCAGGTCGAGCTGGTAGTCCTCCATCGCAGGATAGAGGATCTCCTCGATCGCCGGGTTGAGCCGGTGGATCTCGTCGATGAAGAGCACATCGCGGTCCTCGAGATTGGTGAGCAGCGCCGCGAGGTCGCCGGCCTTGGCGATCACCGGCCCGGACGTCGCGCGGAACCCCACGCCGAGCTCGCGCGCCACGATCTGCGCCAGCGTCGTCTTGCCGAGCCCAGGCGGCCCCACGAACAGCACGTGGTCGAGCGCCGCCTTGCGTGTCTTAGCCGCGGCGATGAACACCTCGAGATTGGCCCGCGCCTGCGCCTGTCCGACAAACTCCGCAAAGCCTGTCGGCCTGAGGCTCACATCGAGCGGGTCGTCACGCCCGGCGGCAGATGAGGTGAGATTGGTCATAACCTGGCGTCGACCGCGACCATTCGATCCAGCCGCTGCGCGTCCTCATCAAATGTTGCGGTGGCCTCGCAGCCGGCTCGTTCATTCATGAGGGCGATAACGGCGTGGGCAAGGTCGCATCCTGCTGCTTGGGCGTCATCGAGAGCTGCTGCCACGATGTTGCGGTCCTCGACGTCGAAGTCGGCGGCTTCCAGCAGTCGCCGGCAGGCCTCGAACACCTCCCGCGCCGGCCATCGCTTCACTTTATTCAGGACCCAGACCAGTTCGACCATCGCGACAAGACAGATCCGGATGGGCTGATTTCGTGCGCGGGTGACTAGGCGCAGCGATTGCGGCGATTGGCTCGGATCGTCGCGCGTCACAAAGCGTACGAGAACGTTGGTGTCAGCGCCGAGCACGGGTTCGCCTGTCTTCCCGCGCCAGCGCTCGGCCCAGCGCTTCGTCCATCTGTTTCACTGTCATCGATTTCTCGCCGGCCCGATGCAGCATCCCGTAGAGGTCCGCCGCGCGCCGGTTGCGCGGCACAATTACGTAGCGTTCGCCATCCTTGACGATGTCGATCGTGTCCCCCGGACCGACCTGGAGATCATCTCTGATGGATTTTGGAAGTGTCATCTGCCCCTTCGATGTAAGGACTACCTCTGTCATGCTTACTTTCTCCGATTTCCTTACTCTGTGAGAATAGTAAGGAATAGGCCTCCGCGCAAGGATCAGCTTGCCAATTCCCGCAGCCCCAGCCGGATCAGCGCTGCCGTCTCCGCGCCATCGCCTTCGCGCTGCACGACGCGCGCCACGGCCGCACTCGCCTGCGCGCTCGAATAGCCGAGGTTGCTGAGCGCCGAGACGGCGTCGGCGACGTTGCTGCGGGCCGTCCCCGCGCCGAGCGCCTGCTGCAGCCCGAGTGTGCCGGCATCGATGCCGACGCCTGTCGGCACCTTGCCCTTGAGCTCGGTCACCAGCCGCGTCGCAAGCTTGGGACCAACGCCATTGGCGCGCCCGACCATCGCCTTGTCCTGGAGCGCGATGGCGCTCGCGAGCTCGCCCGTGGTCAGCGCCGAGAGGACCGAGAGCGCGACGCGCGCACCCACGCCCTGCACCGTCATCAGCGTTCCGAACCAGGCCTTCTCTTCGGCCGTCGCAAAACCATAGAGGCGGATCATGTCCTCGCGCACGATCATCTCGACATGCACGACCGCCGCGTGCCCAACCTGCGGCAGTGCCGCCATCGTCTTCGACGAGCAGAACGCCTGGTACACCACCCCCTGCACGTCGATGTGCACGTAGTCGTCGCCGAACGCGTCGATCAGGCCCTTGAGCTTGCCGATCATGCGCTGGCCCTGAGGGCTGCCGCGCCGCGATGATGCGCGTGGCAGATCGCGATGGCGAGCGCGTCGGCAGCGTCGGCACCACGAAAGTCGGCCGCCGGCAGCAACAGCTTCACCATCGCCTGCACCTGCGCCTTCTCGGCGTGGCCGGTGCCCACCACCGATTTCTTGACGAGGTTCGCGGCGTACTCCCCCACCACCAGTCCCATCGACGCGGGCGTCATCAGCGCGACGCCCCGCGCCTGCCCCAGCTGCAGCGCCGAGCGCGCACCGGCATTGACGAACGTCTCCTCGACGGCCGCCTCGTCGGGCCGGTGCAATTCGATCAGCGCGCGCAGCCCCGCATGCAGTTCCGCGAGCCGGTCGGCGAGCCCCGCATTGACCTTCGGTGTCACCGTCCCGCACGCGACAAACCGCAGCCGGTTCCCTTCGCTCTCGATGACGCCCCAGCCGCACCGCCTGAGCCCCGGATCGATGCCGATGATTCGCACCATGCGCTGCGCCAAGCCCGAGCTTGGCCTCCCCTGAGCCGAAGGCTACGTGATTCTCCCCGCCCCGCCGTTACCGGACCGCACAATTGTATCGAGTTCCGCGCAAGGGATTTTCAACTTCCTTCCCCAAACTACGACCCTTAGCATGAGTGCGTCCCCGCAAACCGGCAGAAACCGCCTCGATTTCTCGGCCACGGGTCAGGCCCGCGTCGTTGCCGCCGCGATTGCCGCGTCCATCGCGTGCATCGTCCTGTCGGTGTCGCTGACCGTGTTCGGCATCGTGCCGGTCGAGCCCTCGCGGCTCGGCCAGCAGCTCGCCGTGAACCTCATCGTTCCCGTGGTCGTCGCTTTCCCGGTCGTCTACTTCCTGATGAGCAAGCTGCGCGAACTCGCCATCGCCCACCGTCAGCTGACCGTCTACGCCTCGACCGACAGCCTCACCCAGGTCCTGAACCGCGCCGCCTTCTCGACGCTGGTCGACGCCTATCTCGAAGAGGTCCGCACGCACGAGGCCCAGACCCGCGGCGCGCTGCTCATCATCGACGCCGACGACTTCAAGGCGGTAAACGACCTCTATGGCCACGATCGCGGCGATGAGGCGCTCGTTACCATCGCCCAGGCAATCCGCGCCATGCTGCGTGGTCCCGACCTCGTCGGCCGGTTGGGTGGCGAAGAGTTTGGGGTGTTCCTCCCCGGAGCCAACCCGACCCAGGCCGAAACCGTAGCCGAGCGTATCCGCCAGTCCGTGAACCACGCGAGCTTCGCCCCGGCGGGGTCGCCGCACCCGCTGTCGGTGAGCGTCGGCGGCGCGGCGTTCAGCAGCCGCTTGCCGTTCCGCGACCTCTTCCGCCTGGCCGACCAGCAACTCTACGCCGCCAAGCGCGCCGGGCGAAATCGCATCGCCATCTTGGGCGACGCCGCGGCGGTTCTTGCGGCTGCCTAGTCCCGCTCGCGCCCGAGCATTCGTTCGATCCGCCGGTCGGGAATGAACCACATCACCGCGACCAGCGCGTAGATGGCGCAGGCAATGTACGGATGGATGAAGGCACTGAGGATCCCCGCGATATAAAGGATCGGCGACGCCCGCCCCTTGAGATCGCCGCCCAGCGCCTTCGCCAGCGTCGAGTCCGGGCCATGGATCCGGATCAGCTGATGCGCCACCAAGAAGAACGCGACTCCGGCGAGCAGCAGGTCGAGCCCATAGACCACCACCGGCCACAGCGCGAACTGGTTCTCGCCCATCCAGTCGGTAGTGAACGGCACCAGCGACAGCCAGAACAACAGGAAATTGTTCGCCCACAGCACCGCGCCGTCGACGCGCTGTACCGAGTGGAACAGGTGGTGATGGTTGTTCCAGTAGATGCCGATGAACACAAAGCTCAGCACATAGGCGAGGAACGCCGGCCCCTCCGCGAGCAGCGCCGAGAGCGTCGGCTCGTGCGGCGCGTGCAGCTCCAGCACCATGATCGTGATGATCACCGCCAGCACGCCGTCGCTGAATGCCTCGATGCGGCCCTTGCCCACGCCGAACCCCGTTAGCCCTGGAGCTTGGCCAGCTCCGCGTCGCTCATCTCATAATTGGCATAGACGTCCTGGATGTCGTCGTCGTCTTCCAGCAGCCCGATCAACCGGATCAGCGTCGCACCCTTGTCGCCTTCGACCGGAACGTTGTTCTGCGGCCTCCAGACCGCCTTGACCGAGTCCGGCTCGCCGAGGCTCTTTTCGAGCGCCGCCGCGGCCTCCATCATTTTCTCGAAGGAGGTATAGATGGTGTGGCCGCCCTCCTCCTCGTCTTCGTCGGTCTCGACGTCATCGGCGCCGGCCTCGATCGCGGCCTCCATCACCTTGTCGGCGTCCCCCACGGACAGCGGGTAGGCGATCGCTCCGACACGATCGAACATGAAGGCCACCGAATTGGTCTCCCCCAACGCGCCGCCGTTTTTGGAGAAGGTCGAGCGGACGTTCGACGCGGTGCGGTTCCGGTTGTCGGTCAGCGCCTCGACGATGATCGCGACGCCACCCGGCCCGTAGCCCTCGTAGCGGATCGACTCGTAGTTCTCGCCTTCGCTGCCGGTCGCCTTCTTGATGGCGCGATCGATATTGTCCCTGGGCATCGACTGCGCCCGCGCCGCCGAAACGGCGAGCCGCAACCGCGCATTGAACGCCGGGTCCGGCGCCCCGAGCTTGGCGGCGACGGTGATTTCGCGCGCCAGCTTCGAGAAGACCTTGCTGCGCGCGGCATCGCTCTTGCCCTTGCGATGCATGATATTTTTGGCGTGCGAATGGCCTGCCATGTCTGCCCCGACGACGTTCCGGTGAGTGGCGCGCTATATAGAGGCGGCTCCGCGGCTTGTGAAGTGAGATGGACGCAGCCTCGCGCAGCCCTGGTCATGGTTTGGCAAGGTTACGGAACGGTTCAGCCTTAACGCGCTGTTAACTTCTCGGGCGCAGTTTCGGAGTGTCCAGTTTCTGGACGTACAGAGCGATTTCTCCCTCTGTTTGACGCCTCCCTGTTAACTCCCGAGAGCCGCCAGTTTTGACGGCTCTTTTCTTTTGCCCGTCGCCTTCATTAAGCCTCCCTCAATGCGCGACGGTGTCGAGATGCGCTTGATCGCGCGATGCGCGCGCAGCGTTCAGTGCGTACATTTGCAGCACGATGACCGAAGCCACAGGACAATCCGGCCATCGCCCTCGGCCCGCGCATCGTCGCCTCGGGTAGCTTCGGCGCGCTCTATCGCGAAGGCATGGCGCCTCATCGAGATCGGTCGCCGCCTATCTCGACGGCGACGGGCCGCAAGGAGAGCCGCGGCCTCGACGCGCGAAGCCTCGTTCCTTTACGCCACCGAATCGATGCGGCTCACCACGCGGCTGATGCAGCTCGCCTCGTGGCTGCTGCTGCAGCGCGCCGTCAACGAAGGCGAGATCACCGCCGAAAACGCGCGCACCGAAAAGGAAAAGGTCAAGTTCTCCGCCACGCCCGACCGAGCGCGGCGGCCCCGGCTTTGCCGACCTGCCGCAGACGCCTGCGCGGCTTATCGGCCAAGCGACCGCCTCTTCGCCCGCGTACAGCAGCTCGACCGGCTCGAGCGCGGCGATATCGCCGAAGCCGTCCCGCCGCGGCCGAAGGCTCGATCGGCGATCAGCTGGCGCGCCTCCGCGCCGCCTTCGGCAAGCTGCAGCGCCTGAAAATGAAAAAGCCCCGCCGAGCGGGGCTTTCGCCAGACGACTGCACGAAGGCTCAGATGCCCAGGCCCTTGAAGCGCTCCTTGAAGCGCGACACGCGGCCGCCGCGATCGAGCAGGTTGCCCTGCACGCCCGTCCACGCGGGATGCGTCTTGGGATCGATGTCGAGCTGCAGCGTGTCGCCCTCTTTGCCGTAGGTCGAACGCGTCTGGTAGGTGGTCCCGTCGGTCATCGCGACGGTGATCATGTGGTAGTCGGGGTGGATGTCTTTCTTCATGGCGGCCTCAAATCATGCGGCCGCGCGAGCCAGTTCCGGATGCCGGCGCCCGGAATTCGGTGAATGATCGGGTGGCGGGCTCTCTACAGAAAAACCCGCGAGCGGCAAGGGGCGCATCGCGGCCGGCCGCGGGTTGCGGCCAAGCGCCGGCGCCTGCCTATACCGAAGCGCCTTGAGTATCTTCGACAAGCTCCTGCCGGCGCCAGCGCCCAAGCGCCAGCGCCCGATCTCGACGCCCGGCCCTGCGGCGGCTGCTGCCCTTCGTCCTGCGCTATCGCGGGCGGCTGACCGTAACCATCGTCCTGCTGGCGGTCTCCAGCGCTCGTCCAGCCTCAGCCTGCCGATTTTTGGCGGCCAGATCGTCGATGCCGGCTTCGTCACCAAGAACCTCGCCGCCGTAGGCGATTGGGGCTGGATCATCATCGGCGTCGCCCTGGTGATGGCGATCGCGTCGGCCGGACGCGCCTACTACATCTCGATCCTCGGCGAACGCGTCCTCACCGATCTGCGCAAATCGGTCTTCGACCACCTGCTCGGGCTCGACGCGACGTTCTACGATACCCACCGGGTCGGCGAGCTGACCTCCCGGCTCAACGGCGACGTCGCGGCCGTCCGCGGCATCATCGGCAGCATGATCTCGA
Source organism: uncultured Alphaproteobacteria bacterium (assembly GCA_963848625.1). Classification (GTDB taxonomy): domain Bacteria; phylum Pseudomonadota; class Alphaproteobacteria; order Rhizobiales; family Devosiaceae; genus Devosia_A. The sequence continues at coordinate 486,637 of CAWKEC010000007.1, read as the reverse complement.
CCGTCCTCCGCTCCGCAATCCAGCTCGTCGGCTCGCTCGCGCCTGATGTTCGTGACCAGCCCGAAGCTCGCCATCGCCGTCATCGTCCTCGTCCCCGGCCTGATCCTGCCGATCCGCGCGCTCGGCCGACGGCTCCACAGGATCTCGCGCCAGACCCAGGACAGCCTCGCCGACATGTCGGCGATGTCGACCGAAGTGCTGGGCGCCATGCGGACCATCAAGAGCTTCGTCCAGGAGCCCGAGCAGTCGCGCCAATACGGGGCCCGCGCCGAGCAGAGCTACGACGCCGAGGCGAGCCAGATCGGCGTCCGCGCGATCATGGGATCGAGCGTCAACTTCATCACCACCGTGATCCTGGTTGCGCTCGTCTGGTGGGGCTCGCGCGAGATCACCAGCGGCGAGGTCACCGTCGGCCAGCTCACGCAGTTCCTGATCTACGCCGTGATGGCCACGGGCTCGGTCCAGGGCGTCTCCGACATCATGGGCACGCTGAGCACGATCTCCGGCGCCACCGAGCGGCTGATGGAAATCCTCGACACCAAGTCGCGCCTCGCCGTCCGCAGCCGACCCGATCCCTTTCCCCTCCCCGCCAGCAGGGCCGCGTCGAGTTCGATGCACGTCAGCTTCGCCTACCTCGCGCGCGCCCACGACGACGTCGTCTCCGATCTCTCCTTCACCGTGCAACCCGGCGAGACTGTCGCCCTCGTCGGTCACTCCGGCGCCGGCAAGTCGACGATCTTTTCGCTGGTCCAGCGCTTCTACGACGTCCGTGCCGGGCCGCATCCTCATCGACGGCGTCGATGTCCGCGACGCCGACATCTACGCCGTTCGCCGCTGCTTCTCCTACGTCGAGCAGGAGCCGACGATCTTTGCCGGCACGATCCGCGACAACATCCGCTTCGGCCGGCTCGATGCCACCGAGGCCGAGATCGAGGAAGCCGCGCAAAGCCGCCCTCGTCCACGATTTCGTCGTGCGCCTCGATGACGGCTATTCCTCGCTGGTGGGCGAGCGCGGCATCATGCTTTCGGGCGGCCAGAAGCAGCGTCTCGCCATCGCCCGCGCGCTGCTCAAGAATGCCCCGATCCTGCTGCTCGACGAAGCGACCTCGGCTCTCGACGCTGAAAGCGAGAACCTCGTTCAGCTCGCGCTCAAGCGCCTGATGAAGGATCGCTCGACCCTGGTCATCGCCCACCGGCTCGCAACCATCCGCGATGCAGACCGCATCCTCGTGCTCGACAATGGCCGGCTTGTCGATCAGGGCACCCACGACGAGCTCGTCAAACGCGGCGGCCGTTATGCCGATCTGGCCAAGCTGCAGTTCCGCACCGACCCGGCGCAGGCTGCCGAGTAGAGCGCGGCGCTACTTAGCCATCCGTCAGCTTGAACTCGATGCGCCGGTTCTTGGCATAGGCCTCGTCCGTATCCGCCGGATCGATCGGCCGGCTGTCGCCGAAGCCTGCCGCCACCAGATGCTGCGCCGATACACCGTCCGCCTGCAGATATTTGAGCACCGCGATGGCGCGCGCCGCGCTCAGCTCCCAGTTCGAAGGGAACTCCGGCGTGTTGATCGGCCGCTTGTCGGTATGCCCGTCGATCCGCAGCACCCAGTTGATGTCGGGCGGAATCTCGCCCTGCAGTTCCTTGATCGCTTCGGCCAGCTTGTCGAGCGCCGCCTTGCCATCGTCGGAGACCGTGGCATTGCCCGGCGGGAACAGCACCTCCGACTGGAACACGAACCGGTCGCCGACGACCTGCACATCGGCGCGGCCCTCGAGGATTTGCCGCAGCCGGCCGAAGAAATCCGAACGGTACTGGCTCAAATCCTGCACCCGCTGCGCCAGCGCGAGATTGAGGCGCCGGCCGAGATCGGCGATCTGCGTCTTGCTCTCGGTCGCCTTCGACTCCGACGCATCGAGCGCCTGCTCCAGCGCGCCGATCTGCGTGCGCAGGGCCGCCAGCTGCTGGTTGAGCAGAGCCAGCTGCGCCTGGTCGGTCGAGGACAAATCCTTCTGGCTCGACAGGTCCGCCGACATACTGGCGATCTGCGCGTCCTTGCCGCTGTCACCGGTCCCGATCCCGGCGATCTGCGCCTGCAGCTTGTCGCGCTCGGCCGGTCGTGGTGCTCAGCGTCGCCTCGATCGTCGCGATGTTCCCGTTGAGATCGGAATTGCTGTTCTGTTCGAGCTGCAGCGCTTCGGTCAGCTCAGCGATCTGCGAGTTGAGCCGGCTCATCGCCGTGTCCTTCCCCTGCAGCTGCCTGGCCCAGGTAGAACTGCGTCAGCATGAACAGCGAGAGCAGGAAGATGATGACCAGCAGCAGCGAGCTCAGCGCGTCGACAAAGCCCGGCCAGTAGTTGGTGACCTGCGACCGGCGGCTACGGCTTAGCGATGCCATCTGGCGCCGCGCTCAGTTCGGCTTGGTGTTGCTGGACGGCGGCATCTTCGCGCAGCATCGCCTCGATCAGTTCGCGCAGCTTCTTGTTGGTGTCGCCCTGCTCCTCGATGTGGATGCGCAGATCCGCCTGCTCGGCGCGGATGTGCTTGACCAGCCCGTCGATGCCGCGCGCCAGCTCCGCCATGGCGCGAATGGCGTTCTGCGAGGAATCCGAATTCTGCATGGTCGAGCCGAGCCGGTCGATGATCGCCGACATCTCCTCGCCGTCGACGCCAAGCCCGGTCGCCTGCATCTGCGTCACCGGATGGTCGAGCTCGGTCATCGAGGTCATCCAATCCTCGAGATCGGTGTAGAACGCGTTCTGCGCCTGGCTCGTCTGCAGGTCGAGGAAACCCAGGATCAGCGACCCGGTAAGTCCGAGCAGCGAGGCCGAGAACGCCGTTCCCATGCCCTTGAGCGGCTTGGTCAGGCCCTGCTGCAGATTGGCGAACAGCGTCGCGGTATCGGTGGTCGAGGTGTTGAGCGAGTTGATCGTGTCGCCGACACTGCCCACCGTCGACAGCAGGCCGTAGAAGGTCCCGATCAGGCCGAGGAACACGAGGAGGCCGGTGAGATAGCGCGAGGTGTCCTTGGCCTCATCGAGCCGGTTGCCGACGGAATCGAGGATCGAGCGCATCGAGGACGGCGTGATCACCGTCTCGCCCAGCTTGTCGCGCAACATGCCCGGCCACGGGCGCGAGCAGCACCGGCTGGCGCACCCGCGCCATCGTCCCGTCCTGCATCGAATTCACCCATTTGATCTCGGGGATGAGCCGCATGACCTGGCGGAAACTCAGCACGATGCCGATCGCCGCGACCAGGATGATCAGCGAGTTGATGAACGGATTGGCCCAGAAGAACGTGATGATCGAGCTCGACAGGATCACCCCGACCAGCGCTACGATCACCAGGAAAACGACGATTTTGACGAGATAGATCGCCGGGCTTTTGAGGTGGTAGGGGTCGTAGGTCTGCGACATGGGCCCGAGCCGGATTCGTCTGAGCCGACACTAGTCACAGCATTCCGGCGTGACAATGGCCCGGCTGGGCCGCTTCCAAGGCGCAAACAACGTTCTTCGCGCGCCTACTTCACGCCCTTGATGATCTTGAGCAGTTGCCCCTGGATCGTCTCGTTCCCCGCCACGACCTCGCCGTTCCAGATGCTGCCGGCCGTGCCCGAATAGTCCGTCATGGTGCCGCCCGCCTCGCGCAGCAGCAGCCAGCCGGGCGCCACGTCCCAGGGCGAAAGCCTCGCCTCCCAGAACCCATCGAACCGTCCCGCCGCGAGCCAGGCGAGATCGGTCGATGCCGAGCCGGTGCGCCGGATGCCGGCTGTCGCCGGCGCGATCTGCGCCAATCTGCCTGCAGCTCCAGCGCATCGTTGGCCGTTCCCGGTCACCTTGATCCCGGTCGAAACGACCGACTCCGCCAGGTGCTTGCGACCGGCGACGCGCAGCCGCTTCTTTTCGTCGAGCCAGGCGCCGCTGCCCTTTTCGGCGACGAACAGTTCCTCGGTGATCGGGTTGTAGATCACCGACGCGACGATCTCCTCGCCGCGCTGCAGCGCGATCGCCACCGCGAACAGTGGCATGCCGTGAAGGAAATTCGTCGTCCCGTCGAGTGGATCGATGATCCAGCGGTGCTGGCCGTCGGTACCCTTGATCTCGCCGCCCTCCTCCATGAGGAACCCATAGGTCGGCCGGCCCTTGCTCAGCTCGTCGTGGACGATCTTTTCCGCGCTCTTGTCGGCATTGGTGACGAAATCCGCCGGTCCCTTCACCGACACCTGCAGGTTCTCGACCTCGCCGAAATCGCGTTTCAGCGAGCGGCCGGCCTTGAACGCGGCGGTGACCATGATGTTGAGAAGCGCCGTGCGGGCCATCGGAAAACTCAGAAGGGCGGGAAGCAGTCGCGCTCGCTAGCACAGGTTGCCCGCCCAACCAACCTCCCGCGGCTAGCGGCTAGTTCGAAGGGGGAGGTGCCGATGTGTCCTCCGCCGACGGGACGGGCGGCGCGGACGCATCCATCACCGAGGGCAACGGTGCCGGTGCCGGCACCGTGGTCGACGCCTCGCCGGCGCTCGGCGGCGGTGAGGGCCAGAAGCGCGCCAGCTCCTCGGCATCGGCAAGGTCCTTGGGCGAAATGCCGACCAGCAGCTTGTCGAGCTGCGGGTCAGTTGAGCCCCTGCCGCCGCGCCAGCGCCCGCCACATCGCCGCCTGCTTGAGATCGAGCGGCACCCCTTCGCCCGACGGCGAGAAGCTTGGCGTAGCGGTTCTGCCCGACCGCATTGCCGGCGTTTGCCGCCCGCTGGTACCAGCCGACCGCGTCGTGGAGGTCGCGCGGCACGCCCTGGCCGAGATAGAGCAGCGTCGCGTAGTCGACCTCGGCCTCGACCAGGCCCTGCTTCGCCGCGAGCCCGATCTGGCGCGCGCCTTCCGCCGTGTTCGGCGCCACGCCGGCGCCCTTCGATCAGCATGTTGCCGTAAGTCGTACTGCGCCTCGGCCAGACCGGCATCGGCCGCCGATTTCATCAGCGCCGCCGCCGTTTCGAGATCGGGCGACGCGTCGGTGCCCTCGACGTGCAGCAGCGCGAGATTGTATTGGGCCGGCGGGTAGCCCTTGTCGGCCGACTCCTGAAACAGCTGCGCGGCCTTCTTGCGGTCTTCCGTCACGCCGTTGCCGTTGAGATAGAGCAGCCCCAGCTCGAACGCCGCCATGCGGTCGCCGCTCTTGGCCGCGAGCGCGTACCAGCTCGAGGCGCGCTGCACGTTCTCGGCGACGCCGAGCCCCTTGGCGTAAATCTCGGCGATCAGCGTCTGCGGCGGCCGGGTCGGCTTTTTCGCGCGCGCGGCAGCGCCAGTGCCAGCGCCGTCAGGTAATAGCCGCGCTGGAACGCGCCATAGGCGTCGTCGCGGCGTGAAAAGATGTCCTGGCTGATGGTGGTCGCGTCGCCCGCTGACGGAGTCGCGTCCGATGATGCGCCGTCGAATCCGAGCCCGACGCCGACGCTGTTGTCGATGTGCGCGCCCCGCCGTCGAGGACACGTCGCCGGCGGCGGCCGCGATCGTCGCTTGGCTCATGATCGTAACCGCGAGCGCCGCGACCGCCACCCTCACGGCGACGCCTCCAGCGCCTCGCGCGATCGCCCCGAGCCGCGCGCCGACTCCTTCGGGCGCCGACCACAGGCTCTCGCCGAGCCCGATGAACTCGGCGCCTTCCGCGGTCGCCGATTCCGCCGTCGCCGCGGGATCGGAGAGCACGCTCGGCACTTCCATCAGGTCGCGCCCACCAGCGCGCCATCTCGCGCTGCTCGGGATCGCGTGTTGGCCGCTGAGCGGCTCCGAACAACACATAGTCCGGCCCGAGTTCGCCCTTGCTCATCGCATCGTGCCGCGACGCGACTTGCCCCGCGCCCACGATATAGTCGGGCTTGAGCGCGGCCGTCGCCGCGCCTTCACCTCGCCGACGTCGCCCTCGACGTGGAGGCCGTCCGCGCCCGAGCATCCGCACCAGCCCCGGATCGCCCTCGATCAGCACGGCGACGCCGGCGGCCTGCGCACGCCCGGCGACACCGCCTTGACCAGCGCCTTGTAGCTGCCCTCGCTCCGCATCGCCGCGCGGCAGCAGCAGCACCGCCACCGAAGCCGCCGCCAGCGCCTCGTCGAGCTTGCTCGAGGCAGCGGGTCGCGTCGGCGTCGGCGGGAGCAATGAGGAAAATCTGGGCGGTCATCGTCGGCCTTTTAGCACGGCCGCTCTTGTACCGCAGATTCTGGCAGCAAATAGGTTAAGCGGCGCGGTCGAGCTCCGCCCGCCATTGCCCCAGCGACAGCGAGGCTGTTCATCTCCGCCCGGTGGGCGAAAGCCGCCTGCGCCGCCGGCACGTTGGCGGCATCGCCCGCCCAGGCCATCATCGCCGCATGTCTGCAGCGCCCGGCCGTAGGAAAACGTCAGCGCCCAGGGCATGCGGCCCCATCTTGTTCATGGCGCTGAGATTTGCCGTCGCCGCCTCGTCCGACTGCCCGCCCGAAAGGAACGCGATGCCCGGCACCGCCGCCGGCACTTCCGCCTTGAGCACTGCGAGCGTCTTGGCGCGCGATCTGCTCGGTCGTCACCTGCTCTCTCGAGCGCACGCCGGGCGTCACCATGTTCGGCTTGAGCAGCATGCCGCCGAGATCGACCCCGGCGAGGCGCAGCTCGTTGAACACCGTCGCCAGCGTCTCGGAGGTCACCTCGGCGCAGCGCTCGATCGAGTGATCCCCCGGCTCGCCGTCCGCCAGCACTTCCGGCTCGACCACCGGCACGATCCCGGCCTCCTGGCAAAGCGCGGCGTAGCGCGCCAGCACATGCGCATTGGCGCGGATGCCGTTGCGCGACGGCGCAATATTGTTGACCGCGATCACGCCGCGCCATTTGGCAAAGCGCGCGCCGAGCTTGCGGTATTGCGCGAGCCGCGTGCCGCAGCCCATCGAGCCCTTCGGTGATCTTTTCGCCCTGCGTGCCCGGCATCGCGAACGCGCCGCGGTCGACCTTGATGCCGGGGATCACGTCGGCCTCGGCAAGCATGGCGACGAACGGCGTGCCGTCGGCGGCGTCCTGCTTCAGCGTCTCCTCGGTCAGGATCACGCCCGAAATGTACTTGCTCATCGCCTCGTGCGAGCGGAACAGCATCTCGCGATAGTCGCGCCGCGTCTCGAACGTCACCGGCAGCCCGATCATCGCGAACCGCTTGGCGAATCGTGCCCTCCGATTCGTCGGCGGCAAGAATGCCCGTCCCGGGCGCCACCAGTGTTCGGGCGATCTCGTTCAGCGTCGGCATGTGCAAATCGTCCTTGATGGCCATGGAATTGTGGCACGGGCGAAGCCCGGGTTCACGTGAAACCTTCGTTAGTCGTCAGGGCGCGAGCGCCGCAACCCCTGGCAGGGTCTTGCCTTCCATCCATTCGAGGAAGGCGCCGCCGGCCGTCGACATATAGGTGAACTGGTCCTTGACCCCGGCATGGGCGAGCGCCGAAACCGTATCGCCGCCGCCCGCCACCGACACCAGCTTGCCCGCCTTGGTGCGCGCCGCGACATATTTGGCGATCGCCGTCGTGCCCGCATCGAACGGCGTCGTCTCGAATGCGCCGAGCGGCCCGTTCCACACCAGCGTCGCCGCCTCGTCGATCGCGCCCTTGATGCGCTCCAGCGACTGCCGGCCGACGTCGAGGATCATGCCGTTGGGATCCATCGCGTCGAGCCCATAGTTCTGGTGCGGCGCGTTCGCCTTGAAATGCCAGGCGACCACCGCATCGACCGGCACGATGATCGCGCAATTGGCCTTCTCGGCCTTGTCCAGGATGGCGTTGACCGTGTCGCGCCATGTCGCTGTTCCGCCAGCGACTTGCCGACGCCGATCCCCTCGCGAGGAGGAACGTGTTGGCCATTGCCCCGCCGATCACCAGCGCCTCGACTTTGGTCACGAGGTTCTGCAGCAGCTCGATCTTGGTCGAGACCTTGGCGCCGCCGACGATCGCGATCACCGGCCGCTGTGGATGACCGAGGCCCTTTTCGAGCGCCGTCGAGCTCGGCCTGCATCGCGAGACCCGCCGCGGCCGGCAGCAGATGCGCGAGCCCTTCGGTCGAGGCATGCGCCCGATGCGCCGCCGAGAACGCGTCGTTGACGTAGATGTCGCCGAGCGACGCCATCTTCTTTGCGAGCGCCGGATCGTTCGCTTCCTCGCCGGGCGAAAAGCGCGTGTTCTCGAGCACGAGGATCGAGCCCTCCGGCGCGCTGTCGATCGCCGCCTTGGCGCGGCTCACATCGACCCAGTCGGTATCGATGAAGCCCGACCTTGTGCCCCGTCGCCTCGGCCACCGCGGGCACCACCTGCTCGAGCGAAAAGGCCTTGTCGACCTTGCCCTTCGGCCGCCCGAAATGGCTGAGCAGGATCGCCTTGCCGCCGACCTTGGTGATCTCCCGGATGGTCGGCACGATCCGCTCGATGCGCGTCGCGTCGGTCACCTTGCCGTCCTGCACCGGCACGTTGAGATCGGCGCGCAGCAAGCACGCGCTTGCCCTTGAAGTCCATGCCCTCGATGGTCTTGAACGTGGCGGCCATGCGGTGTCCTATCTCGAAGTGTGACGTCGCTAGATACCGGCCCGGGCCTCGAAAGGAAAGCGCGATGGAACTGAAGCGCGGCGCCTCATCGATCATCTGCACCTGCGGGCCGCGATCTCGAGGCGAGCCGCAATTCTATGCGGCCATGCTCGAGGTGCTCGGCATCGAGATGGATCGTCGGCGCCCAATCACTTCTTCGCCGACGAACTCTGGGTCGATGCTGGGCGAGCCGCCGAGCCACGTTCACTTCGCCTTCCAGGTAGCGCGATCGCGCCACTGGTTGATCGCTGCGTACGCGGCCGGCCTCGCCGCCGGCGGACAGAGACAACGGCAGGCCGCGGCGAACGCGCTACCATCCCGGCTACTACGCTGGCCGTACCTGCTCGACCCCGACGGCGAACAACGTCGAGGCGGTGTTCCACGGGCCGGGCAGAGCGTCAGCGCCGATGCGGTGACGATCACGACCTGACCGCTCGAGTCGACGCACCTCCCCTCGACGGGCGAGGCAGCGAAGCTCAGGCCGAAGGCTTAGCGCGCTCGGAGGGGGTGGCCCAGCTCATGCACGACTGCTCCGCCTCCCTAGCTCCGCTACGAGGCGAGCCTCTAGCTGCGCACCCTCCCCGCCAGGGGGACGGTAGGCGAACTACAGCGTCTTCGCAAACGCCGCGGTCACGTCGCACATGCGGTTCGAGAACCCCCACTCATTGTCGTACCAGCCGAGCACGGTGACGAAATTGCCTTCGATCACCTTGGTCTGGTCGAGCAGGATCGTCGCCGAGTGCGGATCGTGGTTGAGGTCGGACGACACCAGCGGGTGGCGCGTGTAGGTCATGATGCCCTTGAGCTTGCCGTCGCTGGCCGCGATCAGCGCGTCGTTGACCTCCTGCGGCGTCGTGTTGCGCTTGGCGACGAAATTGAGGTCGACCAGCGACACGTTCGGCGTCGGCACGCGGATCGAGATGCCGTCGAGCTTGCCCTTGAGCTGCGGCAGCACCAGCCCGATCGCCTTGGCGGCGCCGGTCGAGGTCGGGATCTGGCTCAGCGCCGCGGCGCGGGCGCGATAAAGGTCCTTGTGCATGGTGTCGAGCGTCGGCTGGTCGCCGGTATAGGAATGGATGGTCGTCATCATTCCCTTCTCGATGCCGACGAGCTCATCCATCACCATCGCCATCGGCGCGAGGCAATTGGTCGTGCACGAGCCGTTCGAGATGACGACGTGCTCCTTCTTGAGGCCCTTGTCGTTGACGCCAAAAACGATGGTGTAGTCGGCGCCGTCGGCCGGGGCCGAAACGATCACCTTCTTCGCGCCGGCCGTCAGATGCGCCGAGGCCTTCTCCTTGCTGGTGAAGATGCCGGTGCATTCGAGCACGATATCGACGCCCGAGCTCCTTGTGCGGCAGCTCGGCCGGGTTCTTGACCGCGGTCATCTTGAACCGCTGCCCGCCGGCGTCGATCATGTCGCCCGAGACCGTCACCTCATGCGGGAATTTCCCGTGCACGCTGTCGTAGCGCAGCAGATGCGCGTTGGTCTCGACCGGCCCGAGATCGTTGGCCGCCACCACTTCGATATCGGTCCGGCCGGATTCGACGATCGAGCGCAGGATGTTGCGACCGATGCGGCCAAAGCCATTGATTGCGACGCGGGTAGCCATGATCGATTCCTTGGGAGTTCGGGTGAGACGGCGGTGCTTACAACTGCGCCGTGACGGCTTCAACTATGTGCGGCGGCGTGATGCCGAAATACTCGTAGAGCTGCCTCGATCGGGGCGCTGGCCCCGAACGAATGCATCCCGACGAACATGGCCGCTTGTCGCCGATCAGCCGGTTCCAGCTGAGCCCGATGCCGGCCTCCACCGCGACGCGCGCCTTGGGCGTGCCGACGACGCTGGCGCGATAGCCCTCGGACTGCGCCTCGAACCGCTCCAGCGAGGGCACCGAGATGACCTTGGCCGAAATGCCCTTCTCCTGCAGCAGCTTCATGCGCCTCGACCGCGATCGAGACTTCCGAGCCGGTCGCAAAAATCACCGCGTCGGCCTTGTCGTCGCCGGCGATCTTGTAGCCGCCCTTGGCGCTGAGGTTTTCCTTCACGTACTCGAGCCGCAGCGGCGGCAGGTTCTGGCGGCTGAGCGCCAGGATCGATCGGCCGGTCCCTGGTCTCGAGCGCGATCTGCCAGCATTCGAGCGTCTCGACCGCGTCGGCAGGGCGCAGCACCTGCAAATGCGGGATCGCCCGCAGCGCCGCGAGATGCTCGACCGGCTGGTGCGTCGGGCCCGTCTTCGCCGAGGCCGATCAAATCGTGCGTCATCACGTAGATGACGCGCTGTTCCATGATCGCGCTGAGCCGGATTGCCGGCCGCGCATAGTCGGTAAACACCAGGAACGTGCCGCCATAAGGGATCAGCCCCTTGTGGAGCGCCATTCCATTCATGATCCCGGCCATGCCATGCTCGCGGATGCCGTAGCGCATGTAGCGGCCGGTGCGGTCGGTTTCAGTGAACGGCAGCGTCTCGGGCGTATTGGTGAGGTTCGAACCGGTGAGGTCGGCCGAGCCGCCGACCGTCTCCGGAACCACGGCGTTGATCACGTCGAGCGCCATCTGGCTCGACTTGCGCGTTGCGACCTTCGGCTTGTCCGTCGCGAGCTTCTGCTTGTAGGCGTCGACGGCCACCCCGTAGCCTGCGGGCAGATCGCCCTTGAGCCGCCGGTCGAATTCGCCGCGCTTGCCGGCCTCCATCGCTGCAAGCTTGCCCTGCCAGGCGCCGAAAGTATTGGCTGAGCGCGTGCCGGCAGCGCGCCAGGCGTCGAGCGTCGGCTTGGGAATCTCGAACGCCGGATAGGTAATCCCGAGCGTCTGCTTGGCGGCGGCCAGCTCGTCCTTGCCGAGCGGCGAGCCATGGACCTTCTCGGTCCCCTGCTTGTGCGGCGCGCCAAACCCGATGGTGGTCTTTGCCGCAATCAGCAGCGGTTTGTCGGACGCACGCGCGTCGATCAGCGCCTTCTCGACCGCCGCCTGGTCGTGCCCATCGACTGCAATCGGTGTTCCAGCCGCTCGCCTCGAAGCGCTTCAGCTGATCGGTCGAATCGGCGTTCGACACATGGCCGTCGATGGTGATGCCGTTATTGTCCCAGATCAGCGTCAGCTTGTTGAGCTTCAGATGCCCGGCGAGCGAGATCGCCTCCTGCGAAATGCCCTCCATCAGGCAGCCATCGCCGCAGAGGCACCAGGTATGATGATCGACGACATCGCTCCCGAACTCCGCCGCAAGCTTGGCTTCCGCGACCGCCATGCCGACGGAATTTGCGATGCCCTGCCCCAGCGGCCCCGTGGTCGTCTCGATGCCCTTGAGGAAACCGTGCTCGGGATGGCCCGGCGGTCTTGCTCCCCAGCTGCCGGAAATTCTTGATCTGGTCGATCGTCGCATCTTCGTAGCCCAGCAGGTACAGCGAGGCGTAAAGCAGCATCGAGCCATGGCCGGCGCTCAGCACGAAGCGGTCGCGATCCGGCCATTCGGGGTTGCGGGGATCGAACTTCATGACCTTGGTGAACAGCACCGTCGCCACGTCCGCACAGCCCATCGGCAGCCCGGGATGGCCCGAATTGGCCTTCTCGACTGCGTCCATGGCGAGCGAGCGGATGGCGTTGGCCATGTCGTTGGCGAGGGGGGAATTGGTCATGAAATCCGCTCGTTTTTCTGAGGTTTTCCGGCCCTTTCAAGGCCGGGCAGTGGCTTAACAGGTTCGATTTGCCTGTCAATGACAGCGCTCTATAGTGCGGCGACAGAGTCGCACGCCGGGTGAATGATGACCGAAGCCCACGACACGATCGCAGGCCGCCGCGGCAAAGCTCGACCGCGCCTTCAGCCACCTCGAGGCCAGCGTCGGGATCATGCAAGGGCGCCTGCGCACCCAGTCGCGCGTCCAGGCTGACACCCAGAAGCTCCTGGCCGAACGGGCGCGCTTTGCCAGCGACCTCGACCGGGCGTCGACGCGTGCGCGTCGGCTCGAGGACGCCAACGCCGAGGTGGCGCGCCGGCTCGTCGTCGCCATGGAGACTGTCAACAGCGTGCTTCACGATGCCTGAGGTCAATGTCGAGATCGCCGGCAAGAAATACCGGATGGCCTGCGAGGAGGGCCAGGAGCAGCACCTGCTCGACCTTGCCGAGGAGTTCAACCGCCGCATCGGCAGCTACAAGGATGGGTTCGGCGAGATCGGCGACAGTCGCCTCGTGGTGATGACGGGCATCGCGGCCCTTGACGAGCTGGTCGAGGCCCACCACCGCATCGATCAGCTGAGCGAGGAGATCGCCAACCTCACCGCGCTCCAGCATCGGCTGACGCGCGAGGCCGAAACCATCGAGCACCGCTTCGCGGAGCGTCTGGCCGAGGCAGCGCGGCGGGTCGAGGCGATCGCCTCCGGGATCGACGAAACCGACGTCGCCGCCAGCGGGCGAATAACGCCGGATTGGCAAACTTTGCCATCTTTGCTATGTTTGGGCCGAAGGAGATTTCCGATGGCCACGATGAATGTGTCTTTGCCCCAGAAAATGAAGGACTGGGTCGAAAAGCGGGCCGGCGACGGACCCTTCGCCAACTCCAGCGACTACATTCGCGATCTCATCCGCGAAGATGCCGAGCGCCAGCAGGTCTATGACGAAATCATGGAGGCGGCTGAGCACGCAATTGCAGGCGGCTTCAGCGAAAGAACGCCCGAAGAGATTCGGGACGCGGCACTGGCTGAGATGAAGAAAGAGGCCCGGCCGGCGAAACGCCGTGCGACTTAGGCTTAGTCGGGAAGCTGCCGATGATCTGAATGGCCTCCTCCACTGGGGTGCGGAGCACTTCGGTGTCGATGCAGCTCTCGACTACTATGACGGCCTGCTCAGAGTGTTGGATTTGCTGGCCAGCAGTCCACGTATTGGGCACGAGATTCGCGACGATGTCCGCGCCCATCCGCATCGCTCACACATCATTGTCTATCGCGAGGATGGCGGAAAGCTGGAAGTCCTCATGGTCCGGCACGGGCGATCCAACTGGCGGAAGTACCTCTAGCCGTTTGCTACTCCCTCACATCGCGCCTATATTCACCTCGCTGCCCGGTGCGTGCGGATCATAGCATCCCCGGGGCCTTATCGATCTCTAAGGGAGCTGTCCCTGACCGGACCCGTGGGTTCGGACACACGGCGCCCACCTACGTCAGTAGGTTCCCGGGATCGAATATCCCACGGCCAGGGCGGCACCTGAATTCGGCGCGGCGGACGAGCTTGGCGGACACTCAGATCGAAGCGACCAAAGCCGCCCTGCGGGTCAAGGCCCTCGCCACACGTTCCGCCCTGCGCGACGCCGCGCGCACCGCCGCTGCCCGCGGTCCGCTGCCCAGCACTTCTTTCAGGCGGTTGCCCTCGCGCCCACCGATATCGTCGCCGGCTACTGGCCAATCCGGGGCGAGATGGACGTCCAGCCGATTCTGGTGCGCCTGATGGATACGTTCCAGCCCGTCTGCCTGCCGGTCGTCCTCGGCGACACCGAGCCGCTGTCGCTCCGCCTCTGGGAACAGGGCGCGCCGCTCTACGAGGCCGGCTTCGGCACGCTGGCGCCCTCCGAGCTGGCGCCGGCCGTCGAGCCCGACGTCATCATCATGCCGCTCCTCGGCTTCGACAAGCACGGCACCCGCCTCGGCTATGGCGGCGGCTATTACGACCGGACGCTCGATCGCCTCGGCAAGCGGCCGCGTCTCGTCGGCATCGCGTTCGCCGCGCAGGAGATCGATGAAATTCCGCGCGAGCTCCATGACGTGCCGCTCGACATGATCGTCACCGAGCACGGCGCCCGCAGCTTCGCATCCACCCCCGCATGAAACTCCTGTTCCTCGGCGACGTCGTCGGCCGCTCCGGCCGCGACGCCATCACCGCGCGCCTCCCTGGCCTGATCGCCGACTACGGCCTCGACTTCGTCGTCATCAATGGCGAGAACGCGAGCCACGGCCGCGGCCTGACGGAGGTCCATTTCGCCGACCTGCGCGCCGCCGGCGCCGACGCCGTGACGCTCGGCGACCATGCCTTCGACCAGCGCGACACGCTGACCTATATCGGCCGCGAGCCGACGCTGATCCGTCCGGTCAACATGCCCGAGGGGACGCCCGGACGCGGCGCCAACCTCATCGAAGCCCGCAATGGCAGGCGCGTCCTCGTCGTCAACGCGCTGGGCCGCGTCTTCATGGATCCGGTCGACGATCCGTTCCGTGCCGTCGAGGCCGCGGTCGCCGCCTGTCCGCTCGGCGAGCAGGCCGACGCCGTGATCATCGACTTCCACACCGAGGCCACCTCCGAGATCCAGGCGATGGGCATGTTCCTCGATGGCCGCGTCAGCCTCGTCGTCGGCACGCACACTCACATCCCCACCGCCGACGCGCGCATCCTCAAGGGCGGCACGGCGCTGATGGCCGACGCCGGCATGTGCGGCGACTACAACTCCGTCATCGGTGTCGATCCGGAGGAACCGCTCAACCGTTTCCTCACCGGCATTTCCAACGGCCGCTTCACGCCCGCCGAGGGCGAAGCCACCCTCTGCGGCGTCGCCATCGAGACCGACGACAAGACCGGGCTGGTCACAAAGGTCAGTTCCGTGCGTATCGGTGGAACGCTGTCCCAGTCGTTGCCGTTCGCGTAGGCGCCCCATCAGGGGAATCCTCAATGGCTGGCCTCCCTCCTCGTTCGACAGAGCTCACCATGAGGGCTGCTGAAGGCTTCGTGGTAGCGACTCACAAGCCGGGAGACCGCTAACCCCACTGGACCCCATGCTGACTTGCTCGACTCGCTCCGGCTGCCGGTTCCGACGCCCGTCGCCCTCCCATCAAGAGGGAGGGCGACGATCGGGCATCGCCGCGCCACGCATCTCAGAACTTGAACACCGACGCCGCGGCGCTCTTGCTCTTCTGCTTGGCCTCGATCGCAGCCTGCAGCCGGGCGATCTCGCCCTCGAGCAACCCGATGCGGTCCCTGAGCTCCTCGATCGACAGCGTATCGAGCAGCATGCCGACCTCGTGCGCCTTGGGTTTTTTCGGTTCTTCGTCCTCGAACAAGCGCACCTCCCGGCCGGATCGCGGCGATCCTAGCCGCTCCGCCTTGCGCGGCAAGCACGATGCGGGTCAACTGCCGCGATGATCCTCCCCGCCACCATGTCGGCGATCACCTTCAGCGGCCACGGCGGCCCTGAAGTCCTAGGGCTCGGACAGCTTCCGCTGCCGACGCCGGCCCCCGGCGAGGTCCTGATCCGCGTCGCGGCGGCAAGCGTCAATGCGCCCGACCTCGCGCAGCGCGCCGGTGCCTACCCTCCCCCGCCTGGCGCCTCACCGCTGCTAGGCCTCGATGTCGCAGGTGAGATCGTCCACCCCGCAGGCGAATGGCGCGAGGGCGACCGCGTCGTCGCGCTCTGCAATGGCGGTGGCTATGCCGAATACGTCGCCGTCCCTTCCGGCCAGGTCCTGCCCATCCCCGCCGGCTGGTCATGGGGCGAGGCCGCGGCGCTCCCCGAATGCTGGTTCACCGTCACCCAGACCCTCGTGATGCGCGCCGGCCTCGCGCGCGGCATGTCGGTGCTGGTCTCCGGCGCGAGCGGCGGCATCGGCGGCGCTGCCCTGTCGATCTGTAAGATCCTCGGCGCGACCCCCATCGCGCTCGTCTCGTCCGACGACAAGGAGACCTACGCCCGCGCCCTCGGCGCCGCTGCGATCATCCGCCGCGACCGCGACGACATCGCCGCTCGCACCCTCGAGCTGACCGAAGGCCGCGGCGCGGACCGCGTGCTCGACCTCGTCGGCGGCGACTTTACCCGCGCCGCCATCGACGCTTCGGCGCGCTTCGGCCACATCGTGGTCGTCGCCTCGCTCGCCGAGCGCAACGCCAGCGTGCCGCTCAACAAGATCACCGCCAAGCAGCTGACGATTTCGGGCTCGACGCTCCGCCCGCAAACGGCGGACACAAAAGCCGGCATCGCCGCGCACCTGCGCCGGCACATCTGGCCAGCGCTCGCCGACCCGGCCTTCCCCCGGCCGCGCGTCCAGACATTCCCGTTTGAGCGGGCGGCGGATGCCCACACCGCGATGGGAAACCCCTCCCATTTCGGCAAGATCGTGCTGGTCGTCCGAGACTAGCCGACGTCCACTGCCGGCTCGTCGGCCTCGAGCGGCATGAACCGGGCTTTGAGCAGCTCGAATGTCGCCGGACTGATCAGCAACTGTCCGGCTTCGGCGTTTCGTCCCCCGATCCGCTCAAGCGCAACAGCGTCCGACACAAGCAGGGAATAAACGATACACCTCGCGCCCGCTTCCCTTGCCAGCCGCCGCGCCTCATCACGGTGAGCGCGCGACCAGAAATTGAGGTCGAGAACCACATCGGCTCCAACTTCGAGGCACCGGGGCCATACCGCGTCGATCAGCGACGACACCTTGGCGGAATAGCCCGGGAACTTGGCAGCCGGCGGATTCTGGCCGTAGAGCCGTACCATCCATTCGTCATGGGTGAAGCGGATCGCCGGCAGGCTGGTTTCGAGCTTCCGCGCATAGGTCGTCTTGCCGGCGCCGAGAAAGCCGTGAATCAGGTGCGCCGTCGCCATGCCGGAGTTTTGGCGCCGCAGACCGGGATGTCTATCGGTCGCCACCAAGAAAGTTGAATTTCCGCGCCAAACCCTTTATGTTCGGGCTTCCCCTTCTCTCTTACGCCGAAAGGCGGGGCGCGCCGGTGAAGTCCGGCCGCCACCGAAAGCGATATTATGGCCACCACACTTTTGATGCCCAAAGCCACCGCCGTCTGGCTCGTCGACAACACCGCGCTGAGCTTCGAGCAGATCGCCGCGCTCTGCGGCCTGCACCCGCTCGAGGTGCAGGGCGTGGCCGATGGCGACGTCGCCGGCGGCATCATGGGCGTCAACCCGCTGCAGAACGGCCAGCTGACCCGCGAAGAGATCGAAAAGGCCGAGGCCGATCCGGCCTACCGCATGAAGATCAGCGATCCCAAGGTGCACGTCCCCGCCGCCAAGCGCCGCGGCCCGCGTTACACTCCGATCTCGCGCCGCAACGAGCGGCCCAACGCCATCCGCTGGCTGCTCCGCAACCACCCCGAGCTCAAGGACGCGCAGATCATGCGCCTCGTCGGCACCACCAAATCGACCATCGACTCGGTGCGCGAGAACACCCACTGGAACTCGACCAACATCCAGCCGATGGACCCGGTGACCCTCGGCCTCTGCTCGCAGATCGATCTCGACCTCGAGGTCAAGCGGGCCGCCGCCAAGAGCGGCGCTCCCACGCCCGACGAGGCCGACCAGGGCACCATGCTGATGAGCGCCGAAGAGGCCATGGCGACGTCCGGCGGCCGCAGCGGTGCCACCGACCTTCCCGCCTCGGGCGAGGGCAACCACCGCCCCGAGCGCGAGGAGGACATCGACGCCGACTCCGTCTTCGCCAAGCTCAAGCCGCTCAAGAGCGACACGGCCGATCGCGACTAGGCCGATACCGTCGGAGGGAGGCACCGCATGGCTGGCAATCCGCTCCTCGCCGTCGCGGTCCTGCTGATCGTCGCGGTGGCGCTGGTGCCGCTGTTCAAGGCGCTCGGGCTCGGCACCGTGCTCGGCTACCTCGCCGCCGGTGTCGTCGTCGGCCCGTTCGGGCTGCGGCTGATTTCGGACACCGAGACCATCCGCGGCATCTCGGAATTCGGCATCGTCATCATGCTGTTCCTGATCGGGCTCGAGGTGCATCCCTTCGAGCTCTGGCGCCTCCGCCATAAGGTGCTGGGCCTCGGCGGCACGCAATTGCTGCTGACCGCCGTGCTGGTCGGCATCGTCGCGGTGCTCCTCGGCGCGAGCTGGCAGGCCGCCATCGTCATCGGCCTCGCGCTGGCGATGAGCTCGACCGCCATCGCCGTGCAATCGATCGAGCAGCGTGGCATCACCCCGACCGACACGGGCCGCGCGACCCTTGTCACCCTCCTCGTTCAGGATCTCGCGGTGATCCCGATCCTGGCCCTGATCCCGCTGCTCGCAAGCGTCCACATATCCCAGCCGGCAGTGGGAACCACCGCACCGTCCGACCCCTACAGCTGGTGGGTCGGCCCCGCCATCATCGTCGCGTTTATCGCCGCGACGCTCGGCTCGCGCTTCGTGCTCAACCCGCTGATGCGGTTCGTCGCCACCGCCAAGCTGCCGGAGAGTTTCACGGCGTTGAGCCTGCTTCTGGTCATCGGCGCGTCCTTCGGCACCCAGGCACTGGGGCTCTCGCCCGCGCTGGGCG
This sequence comes from uncultured Alphaproteobacteria bacterium, assembly GCA_963848625.1. Lineage (GTDB taxonomy): Bacteria > Pseudomonadota > Alphaproteobacteria > Rhizobiales > Devosiaceae > Devosia_A. The sequence continues at coordinate 467,816 of CAWKEC010000007.1, read as the reverse complement.
CGTTCCTTGCCGGCGTGCTGCTCGCCGACAGCGAGTACCGGCACGAGCTCGAGAGCAACCTCGAGCCGTTCAAGGGCTTGCTGCTCGGGCTCTTCTTCATGACCGTCGGCATGGGCATCGCGCTCGGCGTGCTGATCGCCCAGCCGCTGCAGGTCATCGGCCTCGTCGTCCTCGTCATCGCCATCAAGATCGGCGTGCTCTACGGCCTCGGCCGCATGTTCAAGATGCACCTCGCCGACGGATTGCTGATGGCGGTGCTGTTGAGCCAGGGCGGCGAATTCGCCTTCGTGTTGCTGCAGTTCGCCCAATCCGGCGCGATCTTGGACGAAAACACCCGCCAGCTCTGGGCGGTGGTGGTGGCGATGTCGATGGCGCTCACCCCGTTCCTGCTGCTGCTCTACGACCGCGTCTTCATCCCCGCGCTCAATGCCGCCAAGCCCGATCCGGCGATCCCGCCCGACATGCCGTCGGGGCGCCCGGTGATCGTCCTCGGCTACGGCCGCTTCGGCCAGATCGTGACCCGCCTGCTGCGCGCCCAGGGCTATCAGATGACGCTGATCGACGATGACCCGGCCCAGATCGAGCTGGTCAAGCGCTTCGGTGTAAAGGTGTTCTACGGCGATGGCGGCCGGCTCGATATCTTGCGCGCGGCCGGCGCCGCCGACGCCGAGATGATCGTCATTGCCGTCGCTGGTGGCGACCGCATCCTCACCATCGCCGAGATGGTCCGCCGGCATTTCCCCAAGATCAAGATCGCCGCGCGCGCCGTCGACCGCAGCCACGCCCATCAGCTCATGGCTCTCGGCGTCGAGGCCTTCGAGCGCGAGACCTTCCGTGGTGCTACCGCGCTCGGCGAGCACGCGCTGATCGCCCTCGGCCACCCCGCCGACGAGGCCGAGCGGCTCACCGCCGCGTTCGAGGAGCACGACGAGCGGCTGCTGCGCGAATCCTACGAGCTGCGCGACGATCGCGACGCCTATATCGGCTTCGTGCGCAAATCGACCGAGATGCTCGACCGCGTCATGCGCGCCGACCGCGCCGCCGCCGAAACTCCAAAGCCGGGCGTTGAGCCCGCGCCCACACCCGACGGCAGCGCCGCGGAGTAGCCCAATCCGGTCCGCGGCTTGACAAACGGACCACGAGCGACCGAGGACTGATCGCTCTTCCCGCCGAGTCCTCCATGTCCCCCCAATATCTGTTCTGGACCATCGCCCTCGTCACGGTGGCGATCACCGCGCTGAGCAAATCCGGGCTGCTGGGCAGCCTCAGCATGGTCGGCGTGCCGCTGCTCTCGCTCGTCATGCCCGCCCGCGAGGCCGCCGGCATGCTGCTGCCGCTGCTGATCGTCATGGATGTCATCGGCCTCCTCGCCTTCCGGCGCGAATTCGATGCGCGCAACGTCAAGATCATGCTGTGCGGAGGCCTCGCCGGAACGCTCGTCGGCTGGGCGCTCTGGAGCGTGATTACAGACGCCGAGGTGTTGCTGGTCGTCGGCATTCTGACCCTGCTCTTCGTCGTCGACGCCCTGGTGCCCTGGCGCCGCGCCCTGATGCGGCAGGAGGCCGCGACGGCGTCGGTGCCCTGGGGCGTGCTTTGGGGTGGCGTCGCGGGCGTGACGAGCTTCGTCAGCCACACCGGCGGGCCGCCGGCGCAGGTCTACCTGCTGCCGCAAAAGCTGCCGCCCAACATCTACTCCGGCACCTCGGTGGTGTTCTTCGCCGCGATCAACTTTTCGAAACTCATCCCCTACTACTTCCTCGGCCAGCTTTCCGTTGCCAACCTCGAGATCGCGGCATGGCTCGCGCTGCCCTCGATCGCCTTCATGCTGCTCGGCGTCTTCCTCGTCCGGCGCGTCTCGGCCAAGATGTTTTATCAGCTCGCCTACGGGCTGGTGTTTTTCGTCGCCCTGAAGCTGATCTATGATGGCTGGATCGGCGTCTTCGCCACACCGGCCGCGACATGAGCTATCGCCTCGACCACATCGCCCTGCTCGTCCGCGATCTCGATGAGAGCCTCCGCTTCCTCATCGAAACCATCGGGCTGAGCGAAATCGCCAACCCGATGGGCGGGCGCGACATCCGCTGGATCGAGATTGGCGACGGCCGGCGCTTGCACGTGCAGGCCGGCGACATCTCTCGGGTCCACGTCGAAAAACAGACGCACTTCGCGCTCACCGCCGTCGATTTCGACGCGACCCTCGCCCGGCTCCGGCGCGACGGCATCGCCTTCTCCGACATGAAGGGGACGGCCGGCGCCGTGAACACGCGACCCGACGGCATGCGCGCGATCTTTCTGCAGGATCCCAACGGCTACTGGTTCGAAATCAACTCGGGCAATCCGTCCTGAGCAGCGACGGGCCAGACGCGTCGGCGGTCATCGCCGCCCGAAAGCCGCTGCCGGTCGCGCTGATCGCTCTTTTCGCCATCGTCCTCATCGCCGACCGCGTGGTCTTCGATCTCTTTGCCGGCCCGCTGCCCGACGAGGCGTATTACTGGCTCTGGGGCCAACACCCCGACTGGTCGTATTTCGACCACCCCGCGCTTCAGGCCTGGCTGCAATGGCTGACGTTCCACCTCTTCGGCGGCAGCCTCTTCGCGCTCCGTATCCCGGCCCTCCTTACCACCGCAATCCTGATCGGCTGCCTGCTCTGGTGGGTGAAGCGCCTGCGCCGCGACGGCATCGCCCTGAGCGCACCCGAAGCGGTGCTCGCGACCTTCGCGTCGCCACTGGTCTTCGTGTTCACCGCGATGACCTTCAACGACCATCTGCTGCTGGCGCTGCTGGCGCTCGCCTCGGTGGGCCTGCGCATCACCCTCGATGCGATCGCTCGAACCGGGCGGCCGGCCCTCCCCGCCCTCTACGGCGCCGCGCTCGCCGCCGGGCTTGCGATGCTCACCAAATACAATGCGGCGCTCTTCGTCCTCGGCGTCCTGCCCGTCCTCTGCTTCCGCCCCTACCGCCCGATCTGGCGGAGCCCGCATCTCTACGCCGCATTGCTGCTGGCGCTCGCCTGCCTCGTCCCGATCGTGGTCTGGAATTTTGACCACGCCGGGGCATCGCTGCGCTACAACCTCGTCGACCGCGAGATCCCTCACAAGCCTGCCGGATTTCCTGCGCGGCGCGCTGACCTTCCTCGTCGGCTTCCTTCTGGCGCTGTCGCCGTTCCTCACCGTCCCGCTCTGGCGGCTGCTCACCCAGCGTCCGCCCCGCTCGCCCTGGCAGCGGGTCGCGTCGACCATCTTTATCGTCTCCACCCTCGGCTGCGTCGGCGTCAGCGCCGTGACCTTCGTCCTCTACTATTGGAACATCGTCGCAGTCGCAGCGCTCTTCCCGCTGCTCGTCGCCTACATCCGCACGCGCTGGGGTCTGGTCCTGCACCTCGTCTTCGGCGCCGTCTGCGCCACCGCCTTCGCCGTCAACTATGCGCTGATCCCGCTCGCTGCGCTTGGCGGCGGCACGGATGCGGAGTCCGGCATCGTCTATGACTGGTCCGAGATCGCCGTAGCCGCCAAGGCCGACCTCGCCTCATCCGGCGCGCAATTTCTCGCCGCATCCGACTACCGCCACGGCTCGATCCTCGCTTTTGCCGCCGACGATCCGGATGTCCAGGTGTTGTCCGACCGCGAAAGCCAGTTCGACTTCTGGCGCGACGATGTTGCGCTCACCGGCGAGGACGCCGTCATCGTCACCGATCTGTGGCACCCGATGTCGCCGCTGATCCAGCAGCACTTCGCGACGATCAGCAAGCTTGGCGAACACGATGTCGTGCGCTTCGGCCACCGCCTCGCGCACTACGATTTCTATCTGGCGAAATCCTATCGGCCCTGAGTCAAAACAAAACGGCCCGGGGAGGACCCGGGCCGGATTTGCATGCTAGGCGGCCTGCTCGCTGAGCCGCTTCAGCTCGTCCTTGATTTCGAGCTTTTTTCGCTTGAGCGCGACGACCGCGAGATCGTCGTGGCTGACATGGCCGAGCTCATCTTCGATCTGGCGTTCGAGTTCCTTGTGCCGGCGCTCCAGCGCCGAGATGTGGCCTTCAGTCGTCATCACAACTCCTTTCAGCTCCGTCGGAACGAATCGATGCTCACAAAAAATAAAGCGCTTGTCGATGTCTCCCTTTGACCGTGGAAAAGCTGGTGTAAATCGAGGTCCCGATAGGTTAACGATGTCGGCGCGATCCAGCCGTATTCAAGGGCTTTGGCGGGGTTTTGATGCTGCCGCTGACCAAGGAACAGGAAGCCCAGCTCGGACTTGAGCTTGCCGCAAAGCGGCAGGAACATGCCGATCTCGACGCCGCCATCCACACGCTGACGGCCTCGGGGCTCGCCGACCAGATGCTCCTGCAGCGGCTCAAAAAGCGCAAACTGGGGCTCAAGGATCGCATCGTGCAACTGGAGAACCTGTTGCTGCCCGACATCATCGCCTGAACCTGGCCCGATCAGGGCCGACATCGCCGCGTCATCCGCGCCCGGATGGCAACTGGCACACACAATAAGGGAGCGCCGCATGCGCCGACTGTGTCTGTCTTTGCTCGTCCTCCTCGCCACCGCCGCGACCGCCCTCGCGGCGCCGGCCACGATCACCGTCGGCACCTTGAGCCGGCAATATCTGATCTTCGGCACGGCCACCGCCGGTCCCGAACCTCTCATCATCTTCCTCCACGGCCTTGGCGGCACCGCGCAGGGCGTCGCGCAGGGGACGCGGCTCGGCCTGCTGGCGCCGCAGCAGGGCTTCATCGTGGTCTTCCCGCAAGGGCTCGCCGACCAGTGGAACCACTACCCCGGCGGCACGCCGACGCCGGCCGCCGCCGCGCGGGCGCAGAAGGCCGGCACCGTCGTTCCCGACGACGTCGGCTTCCTCAAGGCGATCATTGCCAGCCTCGAGCAGCAGAACATCGCCGACCCCAAGCGCATCTATCTCGCAGGTCTGTCGGACGGTGGCTTCATGGCGCTCCGCATGGTCTGCGACGACGCCGGCCAGTTCGCCGCGCTGGGGCTCATCGCCACCGGCATGCCGGAACCGACCGGCGCCAATTGTACCCCCGCCAAACCGCTGCCCGTGCTCATCGAGAAAGGCACCGCCGAGATCAACGTGCCGTTTGACGGCGGACCCATCCTCGACAAGGAATTCAGCGTCTGGAGCGCCGACCAGCTCAACACCTTCTTCGAAAAGCTCGATGGCTGCAGCACGCCGCCGACGACGGTGAATTATCCCAACAAGGGCAAGTTCAAGATCGACCACTCGAGCTGGGCCGACTGCAAGGCCGGCCCGATGGAGTTCTACAAGATCTACAACGGCCCCCACACGCTGTTCCAGTTCCCGCCGCCCGCGCCGACGCTCTGGGCGTTCTTCCGGGATCATACGCTCTGATCGAGGGTGGCCGGCCTTGCTGGGCCGGCCGCTTTCCGCTACGAGGCCCGCTCCGCCTTGGGGGCACGAAATGGCCGGCAAGCCGCAGGTCGCGATCGTCATGGGCAGCCAGTCGGACTGGGCCACCATGAAGCACGCCGCCGAGACCCTCGACGCGCTGAAGATCGCCCACGACGACCGCATCGTTTCGGCCCACCGCACCCCGGACCGGCTGGTCGAATTCGCCAAGGGCGCGAAAGCCGAGGGCTTCAAGGTGATCATCGCGGGCGCCGGCGGCGCCGCGCACCTGCCCGGCATGATCGCCGCAATGACGACGCTGCCGGTGTTCGGGGTGCCGGTGCAGACCAAGGCGCTCAGCGGCCAGGACAGCCTGCTCTCGATCGTCCAGATGCCAGCCGGCGTGCCGGTCGGCACGCTCGCCATCGGCGACGCCGGCGCGACCAATGCCGCATTGCTGGCCGCCTCGGTGCTGGCGCTCAGCGATACCAAGCTCAGCCAGCGGCTCGATGTGTTCCGGCTCGAGCAGACCGGCCAGGTCGCGCCATACCCGCGCAAAGATGGCTAGGCACGTGCCACCCTCTCCCCCCTCCCCAGCCCTCCCCGCAAGGGGGAGGGTGCCGTCCGGTGACTTCGGCACGATCATGCGCCCGTCCACCTCCCCCCTCGCGGGGGAGGTAGCGCAGCTCGGACCGCAGGTCCGTAGCGGAGCTGGGAGGGGGGGCGACGCACACCGATGACTTCTCTTCCCGCTCGGGGCGACCATCGGCATCCTCGGCGGCGGCCAACTGGGCCGGATGCTCTCGCTCGCCGCCTCGCGCCTCGGCTTCAAGACCCATATTTACTGCCCCGATCCGCAAAGCCCGGCCTTCGAGGTCACGCCGCACAAGACCGTCGCCGCTTACGACGATGCACACGCGCTGCGGGCCTTTGCAGTAGCGGTCGACGTCGTGACCTACGAGTTCGAGAATGTGCCATCTGCAACCGCCGACTTGCTCGCCAAGTTGAAGCCGCTGCGGCCGGGCGCCAACGCACTCGCCATCGCGCAGGACCGGCTCGCAGAGAAATCCTTCATCGCCGCGCTCGGCGTGCCGGTGGCGCCGCATCGCGCCATCCACGACGCGGGCGATCTCGCGCCGGCGCTCGCCGCGCTCGGCTCACCGGTGATCCTCAAGACCACGCGGCTCGGCTATGACGGCAAAGGCCAGCGCAAGGTCGCGACCCTCGCCGAGGCCGCCACAGCGTTCCGCGAACTGTCGCCGCATCCCCTGGTGATGGAAGCGTTCGTGCCGTTCGTGCGGGAAATCTCGGTGGTGATTGCGCGCGGGCTCGGCGGCGAAATCGCCGCGTTCGATCCGGCAGAGAACATCCATCGCGATGGCATTCTCGCAACGTCGACCGTCCCGGCGAACATCACCGCCGAAACCACCGCAGCGGCACAATCTCACGCCGCAACCATTGCCTCCGCACTCGACTATGTCGGCGTGCTTGGCGTCGAGTTCTTCGTGCTCGCCGACGGCAGCCTGATCGTCAACGAGATCGCCCCGCGCGTCCACAATTCCGGCCACTGGACCGAGGCCGTCTGCGTCACGGACCAGTTCGAGCAGCACATCCGCGCCATTGCCGGCTGGCGGCTCGGCGACCCCACACGGCTGGCCGACGCGGTCATGGAGAATCTGATCGGTGTCGAGATCGGCGCAATCCCGGCGCGGCTCGGCCCTGGTATCCGCCCGCACGCCTACGGCAAGCTCAAGTCGCGGCCGGGCCGGAAGATGGGTCATCTCAACCGGGTCGTGACGCCGGCACGCAAAAGCTGAACCCGTTTGCCGCCTCGCACGGTGCCGGGGGAGCGTTCAAAAGCCCGCGACATCGGCGATTTTCGCCCTCTCCGGCACTGGACAAGCGGGGGCCGTTCAACTACAAGGCGCGACCACGGTGACCGGCTCGGCCGGTCGGCGCAATTGCCATTGGCAAGAGCGCTCCAACTCAACCAGTGATCAGAACGTCACGAAGGGCGGTTTCGCTTGCAAGTAGTTGTTCGCGACAACAATGTCGACCAGGCGCTGCGCGCGCTCAAGAAGAAGCTTCAGCGCGAAGGCGTTTTCCGCGAAATGAAGCTTCGCAATTACTACGAGAAGCCGTCCGAAAAGAAGGCCCGCCAGAAGGCCGAAGCCGTGCGGCGCGCCCGCAAGCTGGCTCGCAAGCGCGCCCAGCGCGAAGGCGGCCTGCCCGCCGCTCCGTCGGCAGCCACGGCCGCGCGTCCCGCCCGTCCCGATCGTATGTGATCTGTGGAACGCCGCTCCCAGGAGCGGCGTTGTGCATCGCCACCAGTTCCGTTGTCTCCGGAGCGTCCGGAGCGCGTCACAACACCAACACTGAGGTTACCACCATGAAGACCCTTATCGTCGCCGCCGCGCTCGCCGCGACTGCCCTCACCGCCGGCGCCGCCCAGGCCGCCCCCGATCGCGTCAAAGTCGGCCTGCTGAGCTGCAACATCGACGCCGGCTTCGGCTACCTGATCGGGTCCAACAAGGGCCTCGACTGCTGGTTCAAGCCGTCCGGCGGCGGCCACACCGAGCACTACACCGGTTCGGTCAAGAAGCTCGGCATCGACATCGGCTACACCGCCGGCGCCAAGATCGAATGGCTCGTCTTCGCCGCGCAGGGTGCCTGGCACTCGCATGCGCTGGCCGGCTCCTACGTCGGCGCCTCGACCGAGGCCACCCTCGGCGTCGGCCTCGGCGCCAACTGGCTCGATCGGCGGCTCGGGCAAGAGCTTCGCGCTGCAGCCGCTGAGCGTGCAGGGCCAGGCCGGCCTCAACTACTCGCTCACCTGGACCGACCTCACCCTCAACTGAGGCGGGTCGCACCGAGATTTAGAACGCCGGTCCGATGGGCCGGCGTTTTTGTTTGCCCAGATCACCTCTTCACTCTCGGCCGTCATCCCGGCGAAAGCCGGGATCCAGTAAGCGCCGCAGCTCGAGTGGTACCTGGATTCCGGCCTTCGCCGGAATGACATCGTGGGCGTTGAGATGTGCGAGGCTACCTCCGAGCACTATCCGGTGCACCAAACCACCGCATGTCATCCCAGCGAAAGCTGGGACCCAAGCGTCATCCCGCGCAAGGAAAAATGGGTTCCTGCTTTCGCAGGAATGACACCGGTAGACGTGGCAACCGACGCGCCGCGTCTTACTGCTTGCCAGCCTCCACACCCGCGAAAAACGCCTGCGCCTTGGCCCACACCCCATCCGCCCAGAGGTCGTCGTGGTCGGCGCCGGGCACGATCCAGATACCGCCCTTGTTCGGCGCGAGGTCATAGACCCGCTGTCCGTGATATTCGGCGATCGTGTTGTCCGCCGTGCCATGCGCCACGAACACCGGCGCGGTGACTTTGCCGATCCACTGGTCGACCGGATACTGGTCCTGCATCAGCAGCCCGACCGGAAAGATCGGATAGCGATCGCGCGCCACCGCCAGCGCCGAGTCGAATGGCGTTTCAAGCAACAGCGCGTCGGCGGGGCGCTGGCTCGCAGTGTAGGTCGCCGGCCCCGACCCCAGCGAGCGACCCCAGATCACCGTCGGGAACCCCTTCGCCTTGGCCCAGTCGAACGCCGCGAGCGCATCAGCGAGCACGTGGTCCTGCGTGATCGCGCCCGGCGATGCGGGAAAGCCTCGATAGTCGAAGGCGAGAAAGCCAAACCCATCCGCCGCCATCGCCTCGTAGCGCTCGTGCTCCTTGGTAAAATTCTCGGCGTTGCCGTGATAGTAGACGATGAGCGGATGGCCCGGCTTCGGGGCCTCGTACCAGCCGTTGACGACCGCATTGTCGGCGGTCGGAATGGCCACGGCCGCCGCGCCGGTCAGCGTCGTATCGGCGAGCGCCAGCACCGGGCCGCTTGGAAAATACTGGAACGTGCGCTGCCCGAAATAGAGGACGGCGAGCGCCCCCGCATAAAGCACGATGCCGAGCGCGACGACGCCGATGACAATGCGGCGAACCAGCTTCATCGATCCTCCCGATGCGGAGGATACACGCGACAGGCGATCCTGCTAGGCCGTCTCGAGCAGTTTGCCGAACGCGAGCCCGAAGACGTGCTCGGGCTGTGCCCCGCTGATCGCAAATTTCTGGTCGAAGATGAAGAACGGCACGCCCTGGATGCCCTGCGCTGCCGCTTCCACCGCCAGCTCGTGCGACTCGGCCAGCTCCGCCGGCGAGTGGATCGCCGCCAGCGCTTCCTCGCGCGTGAAGCCGAAGCCGGTCGCGATCTCGGCCAGCACCTCGTCTTCGTTCACCTGCCGGTGGTCGAGGAAATACGCGGCGGCAATCGCGTTGGCGAGCGCGTGCTGCGTGCCTTTGGGACGCGCCAGCCGCACCAGCGTGTGCCCCTTCTGCGTCGGGAAGGTGCGCGGCTGCTGGGAAAGGTCGAGCTCGATCCCCGACTTCTTCGCCTCCTCCTCCGCCCGCGCCCAGATCGCCTTCGGCTCGCGCCCGTATTTCGTGCGCAGCATCTCGCCCACGTCATAACCCTCGGGCGGCGTGTTCGGATCGAGATAGAACGGATGGTTCTCGACATCCACCGTTACATCCGCCGGCAGCGCCGCGACGGCCTTGTCGAGCCGCACCGAGCCGATCAGGCACCATGGGCAGACGATATCGGTGAACAGGTCGACTTTGATCGTACGGGGCATCGGGCGTCCAGAAATGAGCGGCGGGCTGAGGTCCACAGATGGCGCGAACCTCCCGCCGCGACAAGCAGGCACACCGATGTGTGTCAGACCGCGCGGTCCGTTCGCTCCCTTGCGAACGCTGCGCTATTTGGCGCCCGCCAGCTCCGCGTACACCTCGCCGACGAAGCGGTCGGCGCTTGTCCCCAGCCCCGCCGGCAGGGGTGTGAGACCGCCTGGTACCTTCGCGTCGTACGGCGCCGTCAGTTTCGCGGCCAGGACCTGCTCGAGGCTTTTGCCCTCGTCGATCATGCGTTGCACCTTGGTCTCGATGTCGAGGATCATGTCGCGATAGGGCGCGAGTTCGGCGACCGTCACCGCGCTGCCGTGGCCGGGCAGCAGCTTGGTTTGTGCATCGGCAAGCTGCGTGACCAGGTCGAGCGCGGCCAGCACGCCCTTGATGCTTCCCCCATGCGCCGGATCGACGAACGGGTAGCTGTAGTTGCGATAGAAATCACCGATCATCATCACGTCGGCTTTCTCGAACCTCACGATCGTATCGCCATCCGTATGCGATGCGGGGACGGCGATGATATCGACGACCTCCCCGTCCATTCGAATCTTCATCGGGCTGCCCAGATCGTAGGTCACGACCGGAAGCCGTGCTGGATCGGTGAAGGAGGCCGCGTCTCCGATCGCGGCCTGCACCGCCGGCGGCGGCACCTGCGCCAGCTCCGCATAGTCTCTTCGCGGGCGAGGATCAGCGCGCCGAGCTTTGCGAAATTGGCATTGCCGCCGGTGTGGTCGGGATGCTCGTGGGTGTCGACGAGGAAGCGGATCGGCGCATCGCTCAGCTTGCGGATCGCGGCCAGTACCTTCTCGGTGAGCGGGGCATACTGCGCGTCGACCATCAGCACGCCGTCGGGGCCGACCAGCACGCCGATCCCCTGCTGCGTGAGGATTTCCACCTTGGCATAATCGATCCCCTGCGCTCGCGCCGGGGCACCAGCGAGCATCAGCGACGCCAATGCGACCACTGCCATCACATACTTCATCGTTATAACTCCCGATAACGTCCGGCTATTCGTGACCACCGTCATCAAAAAACACAATGGTGACGTACGTCACTAAAAATTGATGGGGCGTTGCAACACTCGGTTCGCGGCGCGCGCTAATGGAGGGGGAATCGGAAGGCGCCATGAAAGTCAGCAAGCAGCAGGGCAATGAGAACCGCGAACGCATCCTTGCCGTCGCAAGTCGCCTCTTTCGCGAACAGGGCATCGCGGGCGTGGGTGTTGACGCCCTCAGCGAGGCCGCTTCGCTGTCCCACGGCAGCGTCTACAGCCAGTTCGGCTCCAAGGATCGCCTCGCCGCCGAGGCCCTGCAGGCCGGATATGCGAAGGCCGAAACGCGCTCGGCCGACGTCGGGACAGTGCAGGAATTTCTGACGCAGGTACCTGTTCGGCCCAGCATCGCGACAACCGTGGCGCCGGCTGCTTCATGGCGGCATTGGGTGGCGACATGCCCCGCCAGTCCGCCAATGTCCGCCGCACCTTCACGGGCATCGTGAAAGCCAACATCGCCCGCATCGCGCAATTCATCGGCGGCGGCGCGGCCAAGGCCGAGGACGAGGCAATCTTCATCGTCGCCGCAATTGTGGGCGCGATGGTGCTGTCGCGCGGGATCGACGACCCCACCCTCTCCGACCGAATTATCGCGCTCACGCGTCGCCGCCTGCTGGACGGCTCCGCTCAGGCCGTCAAACGGCGGGCAGCTTCAAAGGCAGCGACAGCCCGCTAAGGCCGGTAGCCCTACCGCCCGAGCGCCTTGACGATATCCTCGGTCATCTTCTTGGCGTCGCCGAACAGCATCATCGTGTTGTCGCGGAAGAACAGCTCATTCTGAACGCCGGCATATCCCGCCGCCATGCCGCGCTTGATGAAGAGCACCGTTCCAGCGTCCTCCACATTGAGCACCGGCATGCCGTAGATCGGCGAGGTCTTGTCGGTCTTGGCCGCCGGGTTGGTGACGTCGTTGGCGCCGATGACGAACGCCACGTCGGTACGCGCGAACTCGGAATTGATGTCGTCGAGCTCGAACACCTCGTCATAGGGCACGTTGGCTTCCGCCAGCAGCACGTTCATGTGCCCCGGCATGCGGCCCGCCACCGGGTGGATGGCGTATTTGACGCTGACGCCTTCTTTCTTGAGCAGGTCGGCCATTTCGCGCAGCGCGTGCTGCGCCTGGCTCACCGCCATGCCGTAGCCGGGGACGATGATCACCTGCCCGGCGTTCTTCATCATGAAGGCAGCGTCCTCGGCCGAGCCCTGCTTGACCGGCCGCGTCTCTTCCTCGCCCGAGACCACCGCGCTGTCGCCGCCGAAGCCGCCCAGGATCACCGAGATGAAGCTGCGGTTCATCGCCTTGCACATGATGTAGCTGAGGATCGCGCCCGACGAGCCGACCAGCGCGCCGGTGATGATCAGTGCGGTGTTGCCCAGCGTGAAGCCGATGCCCGCCGCCGCCCAGCCCGAATACGAGTTGAGCATCGAGACGACCACCGGCATGTCGGCGCCGCCGATCGGGATGATCATCAGCCCGCCCAAGACCAGCGCGGTGATGGTGACCAGCCAGAACAGCCACGGATTGCCGGTCACCGCAAACGCTACGACCAGCACGACGAGCAGCACGCCGATGGCGATGTGGATGAGGTGGCGCTGCGGCAGCAGGATCGGCTTGCCGCTCATGTTGCCGTTGAGCTTGGCAAAGGCGATCACCGAACCGGTGAAGGTGAAGGCGCCGATGGCGACGCCGATCGACATCTCGATCAGCGCCTCGAGCGTGATGCCGCCGCTTGGCGCGAGGATGCCGAAGGCCTGCGGCGCATAGAGCGCGCCGGCCGCGACGAACACCGCCGCCATGCCGACCAGCGAGTGGAACGCCGCGACCAGCTGCGGCATGTCGGTCATCTTGACGCGCCGCGCCAGCACCGCGCCGATGCCGCCACCGATGGCGATGCCGCCCACGATCAGCACCCAGCTCACCCAGTCGCTGACATTGGCGGCAGCCAGCGTCGTGACGATGGCGATGGCCATCCCGACCATGCCGAAGATATTGCCCTGCCGAGATGAGGCTGGGCTCGAAAGCCCGCGCAGCGCGAGGATGAAGAGCGCGCCCGCGACGAGGTAGAGGACGGCTGCGAAATTGGCGTTGATCACTTCGGGTCAGCCCTTCTTCTTATACATCGACAGCATGCGCTGCGTGACGAGGAACCCGCCGAAGATGTTGACGCTCGCAAACACCAGCGCGATGAAGCCGAACACCTTGCTGACCCAGTTGGCGTCGGCGGCGAGGTGCGTGCCCACCGCCAGCAGCGCGCCCACCACGATTACCGAGGAGATCGCGTTGGTGACGCTCATCAGCGGCGTGTGCAGCGCCGGGGTCACCGACCACACGACGAAGTAACCCACGAAGATCGCCAAGACGAATATCGACAGGCGGAAGGTAAAGGGGTCGATCAGGTCCACGATTCTAGCTCCTCGCGCTCGGTGCGCAAAACTCTCCACCCGTCATGGCCGGGCTCGACCCGGCCATCCAGTGCAGAGTGAAACGGCGTTTCAGACTGTTGGAAAAGCGTCACTCAGGCCGCCAGCTTGATGTTCGGATGAACGATGGCGCCGTCCTTGGTGAGCACGGTCGCCTTCACCAGCTCGTCGTCCCACGGCACGGCAAACGCCTTGGTCTTTTTGTCGAACATGATTTCGAGGAAGGCGACGAGGTTGCGCGCGAACAGCTGGCTCGCCGAGGTGGCGAGCCGCGCCGGCACGTTGGTGTAGCCGATGATGGTGACGCCGTTCGGCGTGGTGATCACCTGGCCTGGCTGCGTCAACTCGACATTGCCGCCGCGCTCGGCCGCAAGATCGACGATCACCGACCCCGGCAGCATGCTCTCGACCATCGCCTTGGTCACCAGCTTGGGCGCCGGCCGGCCCGGGATCAGCGCCGTGGTGATGACGATGTCCTGCTTGGCGATGTGCGAAGCGGTGAGCTCGGCCTGCGCCGCACGCTCGTCGGCCGTCAGCTCGCGGGCATAGCCGCCCGAACCCGACGCATCCTTGAGCGCATCGGTCATGATGAATTTTGCGCCGAGCGACTCGACCTGCTCGCCGGCCGCGGCGCGCACGTCGGTGGCGCTCACCACCGCGCCCAGCCGCTTGGCCGTCGCGATCGCCTGCAGCCCCGCAACGCCCGCGCCCATCACGAAGACTTTTGCCGGCCGCACCGTGCCGGCGGCCGTCATCATCATCGGCATGGCGCGGTCGAACGCGACCGCCGCGTCGAGCACGCCCTGGTAGCCGGCGAGGTTCGCCTGGCTCGATAAAATATCCATCACCTGCGCACGCGTGATGCGCGGCATGAATTCCATCGCAACGGTCGTGACGCCCGCCTTGGCCAGCGCCTCGATCTCCTTCTCGTTGCCGTAAGGATCCATCGAACCGACCACCAGTGCACCGGGCTTCGCACCTGCGAGCAGCGCCGCCGCCGGCCGACGCACCGTCAAGACGATATCGGCGTCCTTGACGGCCTCCGCGGCGCTCGCGACCACCGTCGCACCCGCCTTGGCGTAGTCGGCGTCGGGAAAGCGGGCCGCGCCGCCTGCCCCCGCCTCGATCGAAACGCTCGCCCCGAGTCCCCCAGTTTGCCCACGGTTTCCGGCGTCGCGGCCACCCGGGTCTCCCCGTCGGCACGTTCCCGCAGAACTGCTATTTTCATGAGGCTCTCCTGGTCCCGCCCGGGCGGCGAAATGCGACGGATGCCTGTCATAAAAAACAAGGCGGCGCAACGCTCTCACGGCGCTTTTGCAGCCTTGGGCAGGCGCGAGCATTGCGGGTCCATCATTGGACCGAGCTACCGATCGGAGGCTGGAAATCCCTCAGCGACGGCAAGCGATCGGAGTTGGGCGGTTTTTGCAGCTTTTTGGCAACAATCCGGCGACAACCGAGCGCATTCTGGTCACAACATGGACCTTGGGCGGCCAAACGACTGGTTCTTTCCGCCAGCCGCGATACCTATTGCCCCCTTCTGTTGCGGGAGATGACCATGAAATCGATTTTTGGAGCGGGCTTGCTGGCAGGCACTGCGATGTGCCTTGCGACGACAGCCTTTGCGGCCGATCTGCCGATGGTCCCGTCCATGACCACGCCGACGATGGCGACCGACTGGGACGGCTTCTACATCGGCGGTCAGGTCGGCTACGGCACGGGCTTCGCCGATCACACCTCACTGGTTCCCGGCAATGACATCACGGTCCAAGGTTGGCTTGCCGGTGCCAAGGCCGGCTACAACATGCACCTGGGCGATCAGCTCATCGGTGGCGTCGAGGGCGACTTCAATCTGGCCAACATTACCGGCTCGATCCCCAACAACAATACGACGACCGAAACCATTCAGTGGCTGGGCTCCTTCCGCGGCCGGCTGGGATACGACGCGGGCCAGTTCATGCCGTACGTCACGGCTGGTTTGGCCTTCGCCCACGCCTACCGGACGTCTGGGATCGGCGGCCCCAACAATCACGCCTCGGTCGACCATATCGGCTGGACGGCAGGCGCCGGTGTCGAGTTCAAGGCGACCGACAGCATGTCGATCGACCTCGAGGCGCGCTACTCCGATCTCGGCTCGCAGGTCTACGTCTGGAGCGGCACCGGTACCGATCCCACGATCCACCTGACCACCACTACCGTGACCGCGGGACTCAACTGGCACTTCTGAAATCGGACCGGTGTGAACCAAAAGGGCGCCCCTCGGGACGCCCTTTTTGTTTGTGCAGTCGAAACGAAGACGCTCAGGCGCTTCGCTTGGGCCCGAAGAGATAAACGCCGGGGATCAGCAGCAGCCCGACGACGAGAAAGAACAGCCCGGCCCAAAAATTGCCGGCGATGATGAAGCAGTAGAGCGCGACGGCGACGAATGCGATCTGCACGATCGCCCATTTGACGAGGCTGGTGACCAGATCCCACGTCTTGCGATGCTGTTCATAGTCCATCGCCTCGTGCATCTGCTCGGCCTCGGCCGCATCGATCGCGATTTCCCGTCCTTCGAACTCGTGCGCCATCGCCATTGCCGTCCCTCAATTGGGATCGGCGGCCGCAAGCTCGCCGATCAAGCCCTCGATCATGCCCAGCCCGAGCGACCAGAAATTCGGGTCCCGCGCATCGAGCCCGAAGGGCGCGAGCAGCTCGGAATGGTGCCTGGAGCCGCCGGCCTTGAGGAGCTCGAAATAGCGCTCCGCAAACCCGCTGCTCGACTTTTCATACTGGGCGTAGAGCGAGTTCACAAGACAGTCCCCGAACGCATACGCATAGACATAGAACGGCGAGTGGATGAAGTGCGGGATGTAGCTCCAGAAGATGCCGTAGCCCTCGTTGAGCTTGATCGCCGGCCCGAGCGACTCCCGTGAGACATCGAGCCAGATTTCGTTGAGCCGCTCGGTGGTCAACTCCCCCGCCTTGCGCTCGGTGTGGACGCGCCGCTCGAAAGTGTAAAAGGCAATTTGCCGCACCACGGTGTTGAGCATGTCCTCGACCTTGGAGCTCAGCATCGCGAAGCGATGCTTCTTGTCGGTGGTCTTTTCGAGCATCGAGCGGAAGGTCAGCATCTCGCCGAACACCGAGGCGGTCTCGGCCAGCGTCAGCGGCGTGTTCGAGAGGATCGCCCCCTGCGGTCCGGCGAGCACCTGGTGCACGCCATGCCCGAGCTCGTGCGCCAGCGTCATCACGTCGCGCGGTTTGCCGAGATAGTTGAGCATCAGGTACGGATGCGCGCTCGGCACTGTCGGATGCGCGAACGCCCCCGGCGATTTCCCCGGCTTTACCGGCGCATCGATCCAGCCATCGGCAAAGAACGGCTGCGCCACCTCGGCGAGCTTGGGCGAAAACCGGCCATAGGCCTCCAGCACCGTGTCCTTAGCCATGTCCCAGGTGAAGGTGCGCTCGTCGCTCGTCGGCAGCGGCGCGTTGCGGTCCCAGGCATTGAGCTGGTCCTTGCCGAACCATTTCGCCTTCATCTGGTAGTAGCGGTGCGAGAGCCGCGGATAGGCCGCGCGCACCGCCTGCTCCAGCGCATCCACCACCTCGCGCTCGACCGAATTGGCCATGTGGCGGCTGTCGGCGATGTCCTTGAAGCCGCGCCAACGATCCGAGATTTCCTTGTCCTTGGCGAGCACGTTGGTGATGTGCGTGAACAGCCGGGCATTGGCGGTGAGCGTTTTGTCGAGGGCGTGAAACGCCGCCTCGCGCTTTTTTTCGCTGACGTCGGAGAGCAGATGCAGCGTGCCCTCGATGCTGAGCTCTTCGCCGTCGACGTCGAACTTCAGCGCCGCCATGCTCTCATCGAACAGCCGGTTCCACGCCGCGGCACCCGTCACCGACTTTTCGTGGAACAGCTCTTCGAGCTTGTCGTCGAGCTGATACGGCTTGGCCTTCCGCAATTCGCGGAACCAGTGGCGATAGCGCCCGAGCTCCCTGTCCTTGCCGAGCGCCGCCTCGATCGTCGCGTCGTCGATGCGGTTGAGCTCGAGCTCCCAGAACAACAGGCCCGTGGAGAGGTCCGTCAGCGCCTGCCCGATGTCCCCGAGGAACTTCGCCTTCTCCGGATTCTGCGTGTCGAGCGCATAGCGCAGGTACGAGAACGCCGCGATCCGGCCGGTCACGTCGCCGAGCTTCTCGCTGCGCGCCACCGCCTCATTGAGCTTGCCGGCCTTGGCCAGCGCCTCAAGCTTGCCCTTGTAGTCGGCCTCGAACGCCTTGGCCTCGGTCCTCGCCCAGTCGAGATCGCGCTTGAGCTCCGGCGAGTCGGGCCCCGGGTAGAGCCCCGACAAATCCCACTCCGGCATGGTGCCGAATGAATTGTGCCCCTTCTGGGCCGTGGCCGCGGGAGCGCGAACGGGTTCGGTCATGTCGAAACTCCTTTTGGCCGAAGGCGGCGGACCATATCGGCGACGCCGGGCGGGCTCAAGCCGGGACCACCCTTAAAGCCCCCTTAACCGGCCACCCCAATTCTGGCCCGAAACGGCACATCGCGATTCGCTGGGTCGGCGGTCGCGAGAGCCACAAGCTTGGGGTTTGGATGACGCGCGTCCTCATCGTCGATGACGATCCGGTGCAATTGCGGCTGACAGCGGAGATCGCCCGCGACCGCCGGGTTCGATCCGGTCACGGCCGATGGCGGCGACGCGGCGCTGGCCTTGCTGCGCGGACAATCCGGCTTCGGCGCCGTGATCCTCGACCTCGTCATGCCCGATCGCGACGGCATGGCGGTGATGGACGCGATGGCCCGCGAACGGCATCGCCGTCCCCGTGATCGTCCAGACCGCGCAGTCTGCGCTCGAGGCGGTCGGTGCTGCGATGCGGCGCGGCGCGCTCGACTTCTTCGTCAAGCCCGTCGTCCCCGAACGGCTCGTGGTCTCGCTCCGCAACGCCCTCAAGCTCAGCGCCCTCGAAGGCGCCCTGCGCAGCATCGAGGCCCGTCGCGACGGCCGGCTCTCGCTCACCGACATCGCAACCCGCGCCCCGGCCATGCAGGCCGCCCTCGACAAGCTCCAGCGTGCCGCCCGCTCGGCCATTCCGGTGCTGATCGAAGGCGAAGCCGGCACCGGCAAGAACCTCGCGGCCCGCGTCATCCACGCGGCGAGCGACCGCGCGGCGCGTCCGTTCGTCACCCTCGATTGCGCGCAACCGCTCGAGCTCACGCGGGCCGTCGCGTCCGCCCAATCGCGGCACGCTCTGCCTCGAAAATATCGGCGCGCTGCCGGCACCGGCGCAGGCCGCCTTGGCCGATTTCCTCGCCCGGCCCGGCGATGTCAGGATCATCGCGACTACCCGCCGCCGGCTCCTCGGCATCGCCCAGGCCACCGGCTTCCACCAAGACCTCTACTACCGGCTCAACGTCTTTCCGATCTACCTGCCGCCGTTGCGCGACCGCCCGGAGGACATCGAACCGCTCGCCCGGCGGCTCCTCGCCCGCCTCGCAGCCGAAACCGGCCATCGCGCCGCTGATCTCTCGTCGGAAGCGCTTACCCTCCTCGCCGCCTACGACTGGCCGGGCAATGTCCGCCAGCTCGAAAACGTGCTCCACCGCGCGCTGGCGCTATCGGCTGGGGGAAGCATCGAGCCGGCCGATCTGCCCCAGCTCCTCGCCCAGCTCGGCGGGCGTGACGAGGCCCGCCGCCTGCTCTCTGCGTCCGCGGAGCCTTCAGCCCCCGTTCACGTCGATGCGGCTATCGCTTTCGCCGACACCAGCGAAATGACGGAGGCACACCCGGACCGTTTCCTCACCGCCGAGGGCGACATCGCCCCGCTCGAAGCCGTCGAGCGCGAGCTCATCGTCTTTGCGCTCCACCGCTATGGCGGACGGATGTCGCAGGTGGCACGAGCCCTGCGGATCGGTCGATCGACGCTTTACCGCAAACTGCACGACTACGGGCTCGACGACACGATTTCCGGTCGCGCCGCCTGACTGGGCCAGTCACTTCCGGGTTTCCGTTGCACGATGGCAACATGCGCAGGGTCACAAAAAGGTGAGGAATTGCCTGCGTTAAGGCTTGTAGTCTAGGACTCTGGTGCATCGTGCGAGACCTGTCCGCGCCGCGCTTTTGCGGTGCCGCGATGCGCCCCGAATCTGGTATCTGCGCGACACCCGGGCATTGTCTTGCCTGCGCTGGCGCCGATGCCTCCGAACGACGGAGTACCTGTTGCGTAGTCTTATGGCGATCTTGTTGGCAGGTGCGGCGCTGGCCGCCGCGACCGTTCCCGGCCTCGCCGAGGATGCGCCGCAGCCGGCCGTCGCCGAGAAGGCGGCGATCGTCGTCATCGCCCCGCCCAAATCCGACATCGCCAAGATCATCAAGGCGAGCCTGCAGAAGACCTATTACGGCGCCGACTCGACGACCCGCGGCTACGAGCAGGCACAAAAGCTCTACTTCTTTTACGGCGCGCGCGGCTTCGAGCCGCTGTGGCTGACCGCGCAGAGCGATGGCAGCTTCGTCTTCTCCCCGAATGCCGCCAAGATCATCGACGTGTTCAAGAACGCCGCTCTGGAAGGCATGCGTCCAACGGACTATTTGACCTCCAATCTCGACGCTAGTGCGGCCGGCAGCGATCCCACGAAACTCGCCGCGCTCGAAACGGCGTTCTCCGCCGCTGTGGTCCACTACGCGCAGGACGTCTATGGCGGCCGCATCAACCCGACCGACGTCGACCCGCTGCTGACCATCGCACCGAAATCGATCGACGCCGCCGACACGCTGGTCAAACTGGCCTCGAGCGACGATCCGGCAAAAGTGCTCGCCGACCTCGATCCGCCGCACAAGGAGTTCCAGCTCCTCAAGGCCGCGCTCGCCAAGGACCTCGCCAATGACGGCGTGACCGTCGAGCACATCACCATCCCCGATGGCCCGGCGCTGAAGCTCGGCATGAAGGACGACCGCGTCACCGCGCTCCGCGACCGCCTCGCCGTCGAGGCGCCCGAAATCGCCGAGGGCGTCGGCCAACGCCACCGTCAATATCACCTACGACAAGGCGCTGGCCGATGCCGTCGCGGCCTTCCAGAAGAGCGCCGGCCTCACCGCCGACGGCGTGCTCGGTGCCGGCACCCTCGCCGCGCTCAACAACGGCAACGGCGTCAGCAAGGACGAGATCGTCGCCAACATGGAACGCTGGCGCTGGGAGCCCGAGGATTTCGGCCCGTTCCACGTCGAGGTGAACATCCCCGAATTCCAGGTCCAGATCATCAAGGACGGCGTTCCAGTCCACACCACGCGCGTCGTCGTCGGCCGTCCGACCAACGAGACCCCGGTGTTCTCCGACTCGATCCAGTTCATCGTCGTGAACCCCTACTGGAACGTGCCGTCCTCGATCGAGGTCAAGGAGATCCTGCCGGCGCTGCTGAAGAACCCGAACTATCTCGATAGCCAGAACATGGAGATGCTGTCGGGCACCAAGGTGGTCGATGCCTCATCGATCGACTGGTCGACCACCGACATCACCAATTTCCACATCCGCCAGAAGCCGGGCGGGCTCAATGCTTTGGGGCAGGTGAAATTCCTGTTCCCCAACAACCAGGACGTCTATCTCCACGACACGCCGTCGAAATCGCTGTTCGCCAATTCCTATCGCGCCTATTCGCACGGCTGCGTGCGCGTGCAGAACCCGCTCGATTTCGCCGGCGCCCTGCTCGCGACCAATCCGGACATCACCGAGGACACGATCAAGCAGAACTTCGGCGACAGCGAGAAGTGGCTCACCCTCAAGAACCACATCCCCGTGCACCTGATGTATTTCACGCTGCGCGCCGATGACGATGGCACCATCCGCTCCTATGGCGACGTTTACGGCCAGAACAAGAAGCTGATCGAGCTCCTGAACGGCAGCCCGGTCTGAGCCTCGCCCCTCTCGATTCAAATGCCAGCTATTCACCGTTTTCCCCGGTGTTTACCGGGGCTTGGCTGAACAGCCTTGGTTCAGCCGCGATTTCTGCCTAAAAATCGGCCGGGTTGGCGGCCTGCGCTCGGCAGGCCCCAGTGGGGACCGGTGGGCACGTAAGGCGACGTTAGCGTTAACGGACTCTTGCCGGGTCCAAAGCTAGTCTCCGAGGCTTCCGGTCGATCGAAACGGGCTTCGGGGCGAGTTGGCAGAACCGCAACGGCATTGGGGCAATTGGATCCTGCGGGGCATCGCTGCCGCCGTCGGCCTCGCGTTGCTCATGGCCCATACCGCCGCACCCGTGACCGCCGGATCCGACGCGCGCACCCTGTGGCTCTACCACACCCACACCCACGAAGAGGCGCACTTCACCTATTGGCACGACGGCCAGTACGACCAGACCGTGCTCGACCAGATGAACGTCTTCCTCGCCGACTGGCGCAACCACGTGCAGACGCACATGGACCCGCACCTCTTCGACCTCCTCTGGGAGGTCTATCAGGAGGTCCACGCGACCCAGCCCTACAACATCGTCTCGGCCTACCGTACGCCCGAGACCAACGCTTACCTCCGCTCGCGCTCCTCGCTCGTCGCCGAACACTCCCAGCACATGCTCGGGCACGCCATGGACGTGTTCATCCCGGGCGTCGATCTCGAGACGCTGCGCGAAACGGCGCTGAAGCACCAGGTCGGCGGCGTCGGCTATTACCCGACCTCCGGCAGTCCCTTCGTCCACATGGATACCGGCAGCGTCCGCGCCTGGCCGCGCCTCACCCGCAATCAGCTCCTCACCGTCTTCCCCGATGGCCGCACGCTCCACGTTCCCGTCGATGGAACGCCGCTCTCGACCAACGGCATGCTCTACGCGCAGAACGAGTGGAACAAGTGCCACATGGTGCCCTGCGCCGGCGACGTCGCACCGCGCGCCCGATGGTGGCGACATCCAGCTCGCCTCCCTCGATCCGCGCGCGCACAGCGTGTCGACCATCCAGATCGTCGCGCCGACCCCGTTCGATCGGCCCACCGTCAGCGTCCCCGACTCCGGCGATGATCTCGCGACCGATGCCGACGCCATCACGCCGTTCTCGAAGCCCCCGGCCATGATGGTCGCGACGCGCGATACCCTCGACGGCGGCAATGGCGCGCTCGGCGCCATCTCGACCGTCGAGCAGGGCGCCACGCCGGGCGCGCTCGGCCAGTCCAACCCGATGCTCACCGCCTACGCCCCCGCGGGCCGCACCGATCCCGGCGCCGAGCAGGCGCTGCGCATGATCATCCAGCGCGAGACCACCGCCGCCGCTCCGGCGCTCGCGGCGGCCCTGGCGCCCGCGACGACCGTGACCACCACGGCCGATATCGGTCCCGTGCCGCCTTTGCCGATCCCCGACGGCACCGCCGGCCTGCGGCTGCCCAAGAATGGCGGCACCACCGGCCTCGACGTCTCGCGCAACTTCTTCGACATGACGTGGTCGGCCGTCACCGAGGCCGGCAACGGCACCGCGATGGCCGAGACGATCGCCACCAGCGCCATCGAGAACGACCCGATCGTCGGCCTCAAGGAGCGTGACGTGCAGCTCGTCGCGCCCGATCTCGACCACCTCGACGACACGCTCGCGACGCCATTGCCGATGACCGACGCGCACTATGCCGAGCTTTACGAGCCCGAAGGCTATCTCGACAACACCGCCGAGCTCGGACCGATGGCCAATCGCATCCATCTCGAATCCGATCTCACCGCACCGCCGCGCTACGATGTGTTCGTCGTGCGCAGCCCGATGCTCATCGCCTCGCGCAGCTGATCGCCGTCTGCCGGGCTTTTGCACACTAGCTGCGGTTGCATTGCCGGCTGGCCGCGCCTAAACCTTTGGCGACAAAAGAGACGCCAGTGTCCGACCGTCCGCTTACGCCGCTGCTCGACACCATTTCGACCCCCGCCGATGTCCGCGCGCTTGACCGCGGCAAGCTGCGCCAGCTCGCCGATGAGTTGCGCGCCGAGGTCATCGACGCCGTCTCGGTGACCGGCGGCCATCTTGGCGCCGGCCTCGGTGTCGTCGAGCTCACCGTCGCCCTCCACGCCGTCTTCGAGACGCCCGAAGATCGGCTGATCTGGGACGTCGGCCACCAGGCCTATCCGCACAAGGTGCTGACCGGCCGCCGCGAGCGCATCCGCACGCTGCGCCAGAAGGGCGGCCTGTCGGGCTTCACCCGCCGCGACGAGAGCCCCTACGATCCGTTCGGCGCCGGGCATTCCTCGACCTCGATCTCGGCCGGCCTCGGCATGGCGGTCGCCGCCGAGCTCAAGGGCGAAGCCCGCCACGTCGTCGCGGTGATCGGCGACGGCGCCATGTCGGCCGGCATGGCCTACGAGGCGATGAACAATGCCGGCGCCATGGATGCGCGGCTCATCGTCATCCTCAACGACAACGACATGTCGATCGCCCCGCCCACCGGCGCCATGTCGGCCTATCTCGCGCGGCTCGTCTCGGGCCCCGCCTATCGCGGCCTCCGCAATGTCGGCAAGCAGCTCGCCAACACTGCTGCCGCCCTTCCTCAAGGACCAGGCGCGCAAGACCGAGGAGTTCGCCCGCGGCTGGTGGACGGGTGGAACGCTGTTCGAGGAGCTCGGCTTCTACTATGTCGGCCCCATCGACGGCCACAACCTCGACCATCTGCTGCCGGTGCTGCAGAACGTGCGCGACGCCGACAAGGGCCCCATCCTCGTCCACGTCGTCACCAAGAAGGGCAAGGGCTACGAGCCGGCCGAGAGCAGCGCCGACAAATATCACGGCGTCGGCAAGTTCAACGTCGTCACCGGCGCGCAGGCCAAGCCCGCCTCCAACGCCCCTCCTATACCTCGGTCTTCGCCGACAGCCTGATCGACGAGGCCCGGCGCGACGACCGGATCGTCGCCATCACCGCGGCCATGCCGTCGGGCACCGGCCTCGACAAATTCGCCGAGATCTTCCCGACCCGCAGCTTCGATGTCGGCATCGCCGAGCAGCACGCCGTGACCTTCGCCGCGGGCCTCGCGACCGAAGGCATGAAGCCCTTCGTCGCGCATTTACTCGACCTTCCTGCAGCGCGCCTACGACCAGCTGATCCACGACGTGGCCGTGCAGAATCTGCCCGTCCGCTTCGCCATCGACCGCGCCGGCTATGTCGGCGCCGACGGCCCGACCCACGCCGGCAACTACGACATCGCCTATCTCGGCGCGATCCCCAACATGGTCGTGATGGCCGCCGCCGACGAGGCCGAGCTCCGCCACATGGTCGCGACCGCCGCCGCCCACGACACCGGCCCGATCGCCTTCCGCTATCCGCGCGGCGACGGCGTGGGTGTCGAGATGCCGGAACACGGCGCCATCCTGCCGATCGGCAAAGGCCGCATCGTCAAGCAGGGCTCCGGCGTCGCGCTGCTGAGCTTCGGCACGCGCCTCGGCGAGGCGCTCGCCGCGGCCGAAAAGCTGGCGGCCTATGGCCTCACCCCCACCGTCGCCGATGCGCGCTTCCTGAAGCCGCTCGACGAAGAGCTGGTCGCCCGCCTCGCCCACGACCACGACGTGCTGGTGACGATCGAGGAAAGCGGCATCGGCGGCTTCGGCAGCCACGTCGCTGACCTTCCTCGCCGCCAACGGCCTGCTCGACGGCAAGCTCAAATTCCGCCCGCTGATGATCCCCGACAGCTTCACCGAGCAGGCGAGCCAGGCCGACATGTACGCCGCCGCCGGCCTCGACCGCGCCGGCATCGTCAAGACCGTGCTCGAAGACGCTCGGCGTCGCCGCACGCAAATTCCGCGCTCGCGCTCTATACGCAGGCGTCTACCGCCCCACCACCCGCATCCTTAGCCCGCCCTCGGGCTGCACCGTGATCTTCTGCACCGGCTGCGGCGGATGCGTCGCCCGCGATACTCGAACCGCAGCCCCCGGCACAATGCCGCCAGCGCAATCACGCCCTCCTGCATCGCGAAATACTGCCCGATGCAGACGCGCGGGCCCGCCCCGAACGGCAGATACTGATAGCGCTCGATGCTCTCCCGCGCGCCCGGCAGGAACCGCTCCGGCACGAATTCGTCCGGCCGGTCCCAGAGCCGCTGATGCCGGTGCAAAATCCACGGCATCACCAGCACGGTCGCGCCCTTGGGGATCGTCACCCTGCCGACCTGTCGTCGCCGAGCGCCTGCCGGTTGAGCGACGGCGCCGGCGGATAGAGCCGCATCGATTCCTCGAACACCGCCCGCGTCATCGGCAGTTTTTCCGTCCACGCCATAGGGCTCGGGGTCGGCGAAATCATGCGCGTCGATCTCGGCCTCGAGTCCGGCCCGCGCCTCGGGCGCCTCGCTCAGCAGATACAGCGCCCAGCCCAGCGCGCGCGCCGTCGTCTCGTGCCCAGCGCCGATGAAGGTGATGATGTTGTCCTCGACCTCGTTGCGGCTCAGCCCCTCGGCCTCCAGCAGCAGCGTCAGCAGATCGCGCGGCGCCGTCTCCGGCGATCGTCGCCATCAGCGCCTGCCGCCGCTCGATCGTCGCGGCGATCAGCTTGCGGAAATAGCCGAGCGAGCGCTGCCCCCAGCACGCGCGTCAGCCGCGGCACGTAAGCCGGCGCATCGAGCACATCCATCGGATCGACCCGACCCATGGTCTTCAGCAACGATGCCACCGCGCTCGCAAATTCCTGCGGATCGCCCGCGATGTCGCCCGAAAACAGCGTCGCCTGCAGGATGTCGAAGGTGAGGAGCGTCATCTGCTCGGCCATGTCGACCACCTCGCCGGCACGGCCTTGAGCCCGTCGGCAAAGCGCTGCGAGCGCTCGAGCATCACACTGCGCCAGCGGCGCCGTGTTGCGCGGCGAAAAGATCGGCGCCAGCGATTTGCGCGCCCGTCGCCACAGCTCGCCCTCCGCCGTCAGCAGCCCATCGCGCAGGATCGGCCGCAGCACCCGCTGCCGCAGCGGCTGCATGCCGTAATTCCTGGCGTTCTCGACCATCACGTGCCGGATCGCCGCCGGATCCGAGATGATCACCGTCGGCACGCCGAGCCATTCGGTCTTGATGACCGGCTCGCGAAACGCCCCCTCGCCCCAGATGGCGAGCGGATTGCGCGCCATCGTCAGCACGAACCCGAGCGCTCCGAGCGGCTTGCTGTGGCGCGGTGGCGCCGGCGGATGGAAATTCATGCGGCAGTTTAGCGCCGCGACGCAGCGCGGGCCACCCCAGACCCCTTCACCACAATGTCATTCCCGCGCAGGCGGGAATCCAGGCGACGCGCGCGGTGCCATGAGCACTGGATTCCCGCCTTCGCGGGAATGACACCGCGGATATCCAGAACGTCGATCTAAGCGAACCCCTACGCCGCGTCCTCGCGCGGCGCATACGCCATCCCGAGCGCCGTCATATAAAGCTCGAGCAGCGCCTCCTGCTCCTGCCGCTCCGAGGCGTCCTGCTTGCGGATCGCCACCACCTTGCGCAGCACCTTGGTGTCAAAACCGTTGCCCTTGGCCTCGGCATAGATTTCCTTGATGTCCTCGGCGATCGCGCGCTTTTCTTCTTCCATCCGCTCGATACGCTCGATGATGGTGCGGATCTGGTCCTGCGCGACGCTTTCGCTCGAGGACTGCGGTTGCTTTTTTGCCATGACGGAACTCCTCGACTGCGGCCCGTTCAATCCAATCCCGCCGCCCAACTCAAGGCCAATCCGCGCGCCCATCCACACCCGCGCTGAGATGTGCACATTTTGCAGCCCCGCAATTCCGCCCAAAACCGGCGATTATCCGTTGACTTGCTCGCCCTCCCCGCGCACAACTGACGCCGCTTTCCTATGGTCACCGCCGCGCTGCCAAAACCCCTCCGTCTCGCCCTTGCGCTGGCTGGTTTGGCGCTGCATGGCGCTGGCCGCCTCCGCCGCTCCCGCCCGTGCCGATCTGCGCGTCTGCAACCAGACCGGCGATCAGGTCTCGGTCGCGCTCGGCTATCGCGCCGACCAAGGGCTGGCGAGTCGGAAGGCTGGTGGGTCGCGCCCGCCGGCAAATGCGCCGTGGTCTTCCAGGGCGCTCTGCACTCAGCGCTTCTATCTACCTCTACGTCGCCGAC
Organism: uncultured Alphaproteobacteria bacterium; assembly: GCA_963848625.1. GTDB lineage: Bacteria > Pseudomonadota > Alphaproteobacteria > Rhizobiales > Devosiaceae > Devosia_A. The sequence goes on along the minus strand of CAWKEC010000007.1, from coordinate 440,221 downwards.
GATATCGGCGGCGGCTCCTGGCAGGGCGTCAACTCATGTGCACGCGCGACGAGAACTTCACCATCCTCGGCACCGAGGACTGCCTCGCCCGCGGCTATGAACGAACCGGCTTCGTCGAGGTCGATACGCAGAACAAGACCGACTGGACATTGCAGCTGACCCTCCACCCAAGCGACACAGCCGCCGCCAGAACCGAGAACCAGGACGCCAACGCCCCGCCCGAGGGCGATACCGGTGCCTCCGGACGCCGATGACGGCACCGACGGCGGAACCGACGACGGAACCGGCGGCGACACCGGCGGCACGGACTGATAGACGGAAGCGGTTTTGTCGCGGGGGCGAATGCAATGAGACGACTGAGGCGCGTGAAGATCATCGCCACGCTGGGGCCGGCCTCCAATTCCGAGAAGGTCATCGAGGCCCTGGCGCGCGCCGGCGCCGATGTCTTCCGCATCAATATGAGCCACGCCAGCCACGACCTCATGCGCGAGACCGTCGCGCAGATCCGCAGCGTCGAGCGCACGCTCGATCATCCCCTCGGCATCCTCGTCGACCTGCAGGGCCCGAAGCTGCGCGTCGGCAAATTCGCCGAGGGCGCCGTGCAGCTCAGCGCCGGCCAGACCTTCACCCTCGACAGCTCCAGCACCCCCGGCGACAGCCGACCGCGTCTACCTGCCCGCATCCCGAAATCATCGAGAGCGTCTCGGTCGGCGATCGCCTGCTGCTCGACGACGGCAAGCTGCAGCTCAAGGCCACGCGCGTCGGCGGCGGCGCCATCGATACCGAGGTGATCTACGGCGGCAAGCTCAGCGACAAGAAGGGCGTCAGCCTCCCCGACACGCTGCTGCCCACCGGCGCCCTCACCGAAAAGGACCACGACGATCTCCTCGCCGGCCTCGCGGCCGAAGCCGACTGGATCGCGCTCAGCTTCGTGCAGCGCCCCGAGGACATCATCGATGTCCGAAAGATCGTCCAGGGCCGCGCCGGCGTCATGGCCAAGATCGAAAAGCCGCAGGCCGTCGAACGCCTCGAGGAGATCATCAAGCTCTGCGACGCCTTCATGATCGCCCGCGGCGACCTCGGCGTCGAAATGCCCCTCGAGCAGGTGCCGGGGCTGCAAAAGCGCATGATCCGCGTCGCCCGCCGCTTCGGCAAGCCGGTGGTGGTCGCGACCCAGATGCTCGAATCGATGATCACCTCGCCGGTCCCCACGCGCGCCGAAGTGTCGGACGTCTCGATCGCCGTGTTCGAGGGCGCCGACGCCATCATGCTCAGCGCCGAAAGCGCCTCCGGCCAATATCCGGTCGAGGCGGTGACCATGATGAACAAGGTCGCCATGGCCGTCGAAAGCGACGTCAACTATCGCGGCATCATCCGCGCCCAGGCCGCCGAGCCCGAGGCTACCGCCGCCGACGCGATCTCCGCCGCCACCCGCCAGGTCGCCGAAACGCTCGATCTCGCCGCCATCGTCACTTACACGAGCTCCGGCTCGACCGCGATCCGCGCCGCCCGCGAGCGGCCGTCCAAGCCCATCCTTGCGCTCTCGCCCAATCGCCGCACGGTGCGCCGCCTCTCGGTGGTCTGGGGCGTCCATTGCGTCGAAAGCCCCGACGCCGTGAACCTCGACGACATGGTCGATCGCGCCTGCGTCATCGCCTACAAGGGCGGCCTCGCACGTCCCGGCGACCGCATCGCCATCACCGCCGGCATCCCGCTCGGCACCCCCGGCGCCACCAACATGCTGCGCATCGCCTTCGTCCGGCAGGACGGCGCGGGCAGCAGCTGAAATGGCCATCGGGCGGCGGGGGCTGGTCGCCGGCGGCGTCGCGATCGGCCTCGTGGCTGGCTACGGCGTGCTGCGCTTCCGCCACTTCGCCCTGCCGCGCGAGCCCGGCCTGAAGGCAAGCGACGTATGGTCGCCGGCCAGATGGAAGGTACCTTCAGCGTCACGAGGTGACACAACGTCTCAGGCGGCCTGCGAGTTCTGCTGGGTGGCCGGGCCAAGCCCGTCCATGACGACCGAGGGGATAGCGCCTGCCAGGAACGGCGCCCGCGGGTAGCGGCGGCCACCGCCCACCGAAAGGAGCTGATGAAGCCGCCCGGAGCAGCGCTAGAGTCGTGTTCTATGCAATCAGCCCGTCGAGCGGCTTCACCCCGATCGAATCGGGGAACACCTGCGCCGTGAGCGCGGGCTCGCCGACTCCCAGATGATCGCGCAGCACGCCCTTGAAGATCGCGCGCACGTCGGTCGTCGGGGCGAGGTCGCGGTTCTGGTAGAGCTGGTTCGGCTTGAGCCCCGGCCAGTCGGCGAGCACCCGCCCGCCCTTGACCGCGCCGCCGAAGACGAAGGCGGTGGTCGCCGTGCCGTGGTCGGTGCCGTCATTGCCGTTGGTCGCCGCGGTCCGCCCGAATTCGGTGAGTCACCACGATCGCCGTGTCCTTCCAGACCGGCTGGAGACCGTCGGCCAGCGCCGCGAACGCGCCGTCGAGCGCCGCGAGCAGGGTCGAGAGCCGGCCGGTCTCCGCGCCCTTCATTGGTGTGCGTGTCCCAGCCGTCATAGGAGAGCACCGCGATCCGCGGTCCGTCCTCCTGCAGCAGCAGCTTGGCCGAACCGGCCGCCAGCTGCTTGAACTGGTCGGCGAGCCCGCCCGCGCGCTTCATGGGCATCGGCGCCGTCGCCGGCCATCGTGTCGGCCGAGACCCCGGCCTGCAGCACCTGGGCCATTGCCGGGATCGCGATGCGAGTAGAGATCGATGCAGCCGCGCCACCGTATCGCTCGGCGCCGGCTTGAAGTCGGGCGGCGTCCAGGTGAGCGTCGGCGCCTCGCCGCGGAGGATCAGCGGCACGGTTGGCGTCGCCGCGAGCCCGCTGATCGGCCGCACGCCATCGCCCTTGGGCATCACCGCGGCGAGCCGGTTCATCCAGCCCGTTCTCGCTCAATCGCGGCCCGATCATGCCGCTCTCGAGCACGTCCTGTCCGTCGAAATGCGAGCGATCGCGATAGGCCGTGGCCGCGGCATGGACGATCAGCGCCTCGCCCTTCTGGTAGAGGCCCCAGAGCGAGGGCAGCGCTTCGTTGAGCCCGAAGAAATCGTTGAGCGCAAAGGTCTGCCCGTAATTGGCGGTGCCGATCGCGAGGTCGCCGCGCAGCGCCGGATAGTCCGGATCGCCGACCGGCGGCACCACCGCGAGCCCATCCATCGCGCCGCGGAGGATCACCGTCAGGAAGCGTGGGTCGCGCGTCTGTCCGGCAAAGGCAAATTTCGGCATCACCGACCAGGCGGTGAACGCCCCGGCGCCGGCGAGAAACGTCCGCCGCGACGGGCAGAGCATGGCGTCGGTAATAAGGGGGTTGCGCATGGTCACCTCCGCTGGAATTCCGGGCTCATCAAGCACGATCGCGATCGCCTGCTGCCGGCTCTCGGCGCGGCTGATGGCCGTCTGGGTGTCGGATGAAAGCGCATCGCCCATGCAGGTCGGTGCCGAGCGCCAGCGGATCGCCGAGCGACTTGTCCTGCGCCGCGAGCAGCTGCGCGACGTCGACGCGGGTGCTCATCGCGTCGGGCGCGAGCCAGGTCGCGACATCGTCCTTGAAGCCCTGCGGCGAGGGCGGATTCCACATCGGCTCGCCGAGATCGGCGAGCGTGCGGTTGACGAGGTCCGGCTTGATGTCGAGGCCGAGGGCCCGCACCGAGGCCCACAGGAACTCCTGCGGCGAACGGAGTTTTGTTGGCGGCCCCGCCCACGCTGCGGGCGAGTTGACCAGTGTCGGCCGTCATCGCCTTGAGGTCGCCGCCGGTCTTGGTGAAGCTCGCCGCGAGCGCATCGATCAGCGCCTGGTCGGGATCGTCGGCGACGAAATACCGCGCGAATTGCGTCGCGATGTGCGTCGCCGTCGCCGGATTGGCGGCGAGGTCGGCGAGTCACGGCGAGGCCCTGGTCGATGCCAGCGCTGGCGCGTAGACCTTGCCCATCACCGTCTGCGGGCCCGGCTCATGCGCCTGCTTGTGAAAGACGAACTTGCCGTAGTTCTCGGGCTCGTTCTCGCCCCGTCCGAAGGTCCAGCCGGTCAGCACCTTCGCAAAGCTCGTGACATCCGCCTGCGTGTAACCGGCGGTGACCCCGACCGTGTGCAGCTCCATGAGCTCGCGGGCGTGGTTCTCGTTGAGGCCCTTGCCGCTCTTCTTGCCCTCGGGCGAATCCGGCCCGATCGAGGTGGCGTTGTTGAGCGACAGCAGCATCGCCGGATGCTGCGTCGCGGCAAGCACCAGGTCGCCGAACTTGCCGAGGACGTTCGGACGGATCGCTTCGCGCTCGAACGCGCCGGCCATGCCGCGCACACCTTCGTCTGCCGCGGCCTGCACGGCAAAATGGTTGGTCCAGAACGCCACCAGTCGCTCGCCAAAGCCGATGGGCGCGGCCAGGACACGCGTCAGCCGCGCGGCGATCTCGGCGTTCATGACGTCGCCGGGGCTCGGCACGCCGGGCACGGTCACCCTGCCGCTTTTCTTGTCGATCTGCGCCGTGGGCAGCATCGACTCCGACGCGCCCGTCATGTCGCCGCCCATCGCGCCCATCGTATCGGTCGCTGGTGCAGCGGTCCCCGCCTCCTTGGCCTTTTGTCGCGCCCGCTGGAACTGGCGAAGCTGGGTGTAGGCATCCACGGTGGAAGGAAGGCTCGAATCGGCGAGGAACAACGCGGTGGGATCCGAGATCTCCGCCAGCAGCGCCGTCTTCGGATCGGCCCCTGCCGACCTCAAATCGCCCGGCCGCGGGCCAAGTCCGAAGCGCGTGAAAGCGAGGTAGCTGTTGTCGGGATCGGTCGACATGCCGCACTCCGCGATGGTGACGAGCGGACGCTACGGTGCGTCACCATGCGAAACTGTGGCTGCAATATTAAATCGTGGACACGTCCTCGCGATCCCGAGGCGTCACAACGGCGCCTATTGCAGGTGCGGCTTTTTCAGGAACGCGTTGCGATCGGCCGATTTGATCCGCAGCCAGCTGTCGCGGCCGTCGCGGACGATGCGCAGGGGCACCTCCGCACCGGCGGGGCCCGTCTGCCAGAGCTTGCGGTAGAAATCGGCGAGGCCTTCGACCTGCCCATCGCGCACATCGGAGATAATGTCGCCGCGCTGCAGTCCGGCACGCTCTGCGGGACTGCCCTCGGCGACGCTCATCACGACGACGTCGCCATCGTTCTCGGCGGAAAACACCCCGAGCCAGGGCCGCGGCGTGCGGTTCGCCTGGCCGCGGGTGACGAGGTCGTTGAAGATCGGCGGCAGCAGATCGATCGGCACCGCCATGTTGATGTCGGCGAACTCGCCGTTGCGGATCATCTGCAGCCGCAACGAGCCGATCCCGATAAGCCGACCCTCGGCGTCGATCAGCGCACCGCCGCCCCACGATGGATGCGCCGGGGCCACGAAAATCGCCTCATCAAGCAGATACTCCCAATACCCCGCGAATTCCTGCTTGCCCACGATCGACGCGCGCACCGCGCGTCCCGTCCCATCAGCGAAGACCACCGCGTCGCCGAGCTTCGCCTTCCCCGATTGCCCGAATTCGAGCGCCGGCACATCGAGCGTGCCGAGCGCCTGCACGAGCCCGAAGCCTGTCTCTTGGTCGTAGGCGAGGGCGTGCGCGGGGACTACGACGCCATCGAGCGTTGTCAGCCACACCTCCGCGGCTTCGGTGATGAGGTAGCCGATCGTCAATACGAGGCCGCGGTCGTTGACGACGACGCCGCTGCCTTCGCGGCGCGTGCCGAGGCCGGCGGCGGTGAAAGCGTCGTCGGGAACATTGGCGCGCAACGCGACGACAGAGCGGATTTTGGGATCGAGGTCCATGGCAGTACCACAATGCTGCGGTCTGCTAGAATTAGGCACCCGCGAGCGTCGCCGCAAGCTCCCCTCGTCTCCGTCAACTTGCCGGCATTGCGGCAAAACGCTAAGCCGCCTGATGACGCAAATGAGGCCTTCAATGCCCCTTTCTGCCGCGCAACTTACCGCCGCCTTGGCCCATGCCGATACGCATATGGGCGAGAGCCTCGACCGGCTCCGCGATCTCGTCGCCATCAAATCGATTTCGACCGATCCGGCCTATGCGGCCGAGTGCGGGCGCGCTGCGGACTGGCTGGTCCGCGAGCTCTCCACCAACGGCTTCACGGCGACGGCGCGCCCGACCCCCGGCCACCCTGTGGTAGTCGCGCACGGCCCGGCCGTCGCCGGCCCACATGTCGTGTTTTATGCGCATTACGACGTGCAGCCGGTCGATCCGCTCAATCTCTGGAACACCGATCCATTCACCCTGACCGAAGTTGCGCAGCCCAATGGCGAGACCCATCTCGTCGGCCGCGGCACCTCCGACGACAAGGGCCAGCTCCTGACCTTCACCGAGGCCTGCCGGGCGTTGCGCGCCGTGACGGGCACCCTTCCCCTTGCGGTCACGCTCTGCCTTGAAGGCGAAGAAGAATCCGGCTCGACCAATCTCGCGGCATTCCTTGCCGCCAATAAGGAGGAGCTTGCGGCGGACGTCGCGCTGGTCTGCGACACCGACCTCCTCGATCCACAGACCCCCGCCGTAACCACCATGCTCCGCGGCCTCGTCGGCGAGGAGATCGAGATCACCGCCGCGAACAAGGACCTGCACTCGGGCATGTTCGGCAACGCCGCGAGGAACCCCAACCAGGTGCTGGCCGAGATCATCGCGAGTTTGCGGAACCCCGACGGATCGGTGGCAATCGCCGGCTTCTACGACGACGTCGCGGAGATCGACGCCGATACCGCGGCGAGCTGGAAGACCCTCGGCTTCGACGGCGCCGCCTATCTCGGCGATGTGGGTCTGTCGATCCCCGCCGGCGAACACGGCCGATCGGTTCTCGAGCAGGTCTGGGCGCGCCCCACCTGCGAGATCAACGGCATGATCTGGCGGCTACACCGGCGACGGCTTCAAGACCGTGATCCCCGCGAAAGCCACGCCAAGATCTCGTTCCGGCTGGTGGCCGGCATGGATCCCGTCAAAATCCGCGAGACGCATTCCGCGCGCATGTCCGCGCGCGCATCCCCGCCGATTGTTCGGTGACCTTCACCGCCCATGGCGGCAGTCCCGCAATCTCCGTGCCCACCACCGGCAAGTATCTGAAGCAGGCCCGCCAGGCGCTGGCCGACGAATGGGGCCGGCAGGCGGCGCTCAAGGCATCGGGCGGCTCGATCCCCGTCGCCGGCGATTTCAAGCGCATCCTCGGGCTCGATACGCTGCTGATCGGCTTCGCGCTCGAGGACGACCGCATCCACTCGCCCAACGAGAAGTACAACCTCAAGAGCTTCGAGAAGGGCATCCGCTCCTGGATCCGGATCCTGGCGGCGTTCGCGGCGTAGGGGCGACCCGGTTTTCGAGGAGACTCTTGAGGCGCGCGAGATCGGAGCGCACCCATTCGACATCCGAGCGAAACTGCGCTTCGCCCGCTCCGGGCCGTTGCAGCCAGATCAGCACGAGCTCGCAGCCCTCGCCGTTGGCGTGAAGCCGCACCGGCACCACCGGCCCGACCGGCCTGCCCTTGTCGATCACCTGGTAGTCGAGCACGCCGAACTTATTGTGCGGCGTCAGCCGAATGACCCGGCGTCCGACTGGCAGGTCGACCAGATAGTCATTGCCCGCGACATGCTCCATCCCCGAGCCGGGATTGGCTGCCCATCGCGGGAAATTCTTCGGGTCCGCCAGAAAGTCGTAGACCTCGTCGTACGGCCGCATGATCGAGATCTTGATAGGTTCCGACTCCTGCATCCATTCCGCCTCTTGGCTGCGCTCGTCACGGCGATGTTAAAGCCATCGCGCCGAAAAACAAAAGGCCCGCAGAAGCGGGCCCGAAGCGACGCGAAATGATAGGAAGCTTCAGCCCTGGCGCGCCTTGTAGCGCTTGTCGACCTTGTTGATGATGTAAATGCGCCCGCGACGGCGCACCAGCTTGTTGGCGCGGTGGCGACCCATCAGGGCCTTGAGTGAATTGCGGACCTTCATCGTGCAACCTTCCGACAAAACAAAAAGAGGCGCGAGGCGCCCTTTGGATTGGGCGGACGAATAGAGAGAAAACCGGCCGCTGTCAACGCCGAAAGCCTCAGGCCTCGGCCGCCCGTTCCAGGATCGCCGCAACGCCCTGCCCGCCGGCCGTACAGACCGAAATCAGCGCGCGGTTTTTGCCCTCGGTCGCGAGCTCTTTCGCTGCCAACCCCAGGATGCGCGCCCCAGTTGCCGCAAACGGATGTCCGTAGGCCAGACTGGAGCCCTTCGGGTTGAGCTTGTTGCGATCGATTGCGCCCAACGGCGCGTCTCTGCCGAGCGAGGTGCGGCAATAGTCCGGGTCTTCCCAGGCCTTGAGCGTGCACAGCACCTGCGCGGCGAAGGCCTCGTGGATTTCGTAGAGGTCGAAGTCCTGCAGCTTAAGCCCGGCGCGATCCAGCATCCGGCTGACCGCGATCGTCGGCGCCATCAACAGGCCTTCGCCATGCGCGAAATCGTTCGCCGCGACCTGCCCCCAGCTGAGATAAGCCAGCACCGGCAGGCCGCGTGCCCTGGCCCAGTCCTCGCTGGCGAGCAGCACCGCGGCAGCGCCATCGGTGAGCGGCGTCGAGTTCGCCGCGGTCAGCGTGCCCTTGCCAGAGGTTTTGTCAAAAGCCGGCTTCATCGCCGCCATCTTGTCGAGGCTCGTGTCGGCGCGGACATTGTTGTCCTTGAGCACCCCGGCGCAGGGCACGACCAGATCGTCGAGGAAACCCTTCGTCATAGGCCCGCGCCGCATTGCGGTGGCTCGCTGAGCGCCAGCTCATCCTGCGCCTCGCCGCGTGATGCCCCATTGTCTTGGCCATCAGCTCGCAATGCTCGCCCATGCTGAGAGCCCGGTGCGCGGCTCCTGCGTCGAGGGCGCAACCGGCGCCAGCTCGCCGAGCTTGAAGCCCTTGAGCGCCGCAAGCTTTTCCTGCGGTGTCCGCGCCCGGTTGATCGCGATCAGCCGGTGCTGGAACTTCGTTCCAAACACCACCGGCGAGTCGGACACGGTGTCGGTCCCGCAGGCGATGCCGCTTTCGATCTCGCCCGTGGCGATCTTGGCGCCGAGGTTGAGCGCCGCCTGCAGCGAGGTGCCGCAAGCGATCTGCAGAGATCGTCCCCGGCGTGCGCGGCGACAAACCGGCGTCGAGCGCCGCCTCGCGCGCGAGGTTGAAGTCGCGGCTGTGGCGAGATCACCGCGCCGCCCATGATCTCGTCGATCGCTCTGGCCCTTCAGCCCATATTTGTCGGAGAGGCCGCTCGAGCGCCGTGCCAGCATCGAGAGGTTCGATTCCTCCGCGTAGCCGGTATAGGCGCGGCAGAACGGGATGCGCGCCGAGCCGACGATGGCGATTTTGCGCAGCTCCGCCATCTCAGGCCTTCCCTTCCTTGCGCGCCTGCATCGGACCACCAAGGAACGGCGCAAACCCGGTCCCGAGGATCACGCCGATATCGGCGAGGTCGGCGTTCGCCACCACGCCCTTCGCTCACCACGACTTCGGCCATGTCCACCAGCGGCTTCACCAGCTCGCGCCCGAGCCCGGCCAGGTCGGCGTGCGCGGGCGTCTCCCCCTTCTGCGCCTTGCCGTCCACCCATTTGTAGAAGCCCTCACCGGTCTTGCGGCCGAGCTTCTTCTGCGCCGATCAGCGCCGCGAAGCGCGACTCGTCGGGCAACGCCTGGCCCAGCTCCTTGCGCGACGCTCGCGCCCACATCGAGCCCCACGGTGTCCATCAGCTCGATCGGCCCCATCGGCATGCCGAACGCCACCGCCGCCGCATCGAGCAATTCCTTGCTCTCGCCCTTCTCGACCCGCGCCACCGCGCCCAGCATATAGGGCATCAGCACGCGGTTGACGAGGAACCCCGGCGCGCTCTTGACCAGCACCGGGACTCTTGCCGATCGCGAGTGCAAAGCTCGCGCCCACGCGCCACGTCGCGTCGCCATTGAAGCGCGAGCGGATCACCTCGACCAGCGGCAGTTGCGCCACCGGGTTGAAGAAGTGGAGACCGATCAGCCGCGCCGGCGACTCGCAGGCCCTCGGCGATCCGTTCGAGCTCGATGGACGACGTGTTCGTCGCAAGGATCGCATCGGGCCTCGCGCGCGCCTCGACGTCGGCAAAGATCTTCGTCTTGATCTCGAGGTTCTCAACCACCGCCTCGATGATCACATCGGCCCGCGCGATCCCCTTGCCCGTGATGTCGGCCTCGAGCCGCGCCACGGCCGAGGCGACCGCCACCGGGTCCTGCAACCGCTTCTTGAACAGCGACTTTGGCGCGGGCCAGCGCGGGCGCGATCCGCTCCATGTCGAGATCCTGGAGGGTCACGCCCAGGCCGCGCAGCGCGCACCAGGCGGCGATGTCGCCGCCCATGACACCTGCGCCGACCACGTGCACGCGCCGGAACACCGGCTTCTCGCTGCCGCGCAGACCCTGCTTCTTGAGGCTCTTCGCGAGGAAGAACACGCGCCGCAAATTCCGCGCCGTGTCCGATGCCATCAGCGGCACGAAGCCCGCGGCCTCGCCGTTGCTCATCGCGCGCCAGTCGTTGCCATGCCTCTCGAACAAGATCGATCAGCGCGTGCGGCGCGGGATAATGCGCGGGCGGCGCCTTCTTGCCAGCCTCTGCCCGCATTCTCTTGACCATCTGCGGCCGGATCGGGCCCCACGCGAGCGCGCGCTGCACCAGCGGCGCCGGCGTTGCGTGCCGCTTCTGCAGCACCGCCTTGCGGGCCTCCCAGCGCAGCGTGTCGCGGTGGCGGACCAACCTGTCGACAAGCCCCATCCGCTTTGCTGCACTGGCCTTGATCATCCGCCCCGTGAGCATGGCTTCCATCGCGGCGACCGGACCGGCCTGCCGGATCGAACGGCCGGTGCCACCGAACCCGGGGAAGATCCCGAGATTGACCTCGGGAAACCCGAGGCGCGTCTGCTCGTCATTGACCGCGATGCGATAGCCGCAGGCCAGCGCCAGCTCGAGCCCGCCACCAAGGCAGAACCCGCTGATCGTCGCAACGACCGGCGCCTTGAGACTTCGAGCCGATCCATCACGGCGTGGGTACGCCGCAGCGCCTCGGTCAGCACGGCGGGATCGACCATCTGGTCGAACTCGCTGACGTCGGCGCCGGCGATAAAGCCGCTCTCCTTGCCGGACTGGATGACGAGGCCGACCACCTCGCCGGACGCAATCAAATCCTCGACCCTGAGGATCGCCGTTTCGAGCTCGGAGATCGCCAACCGGCTCAGCGTATTCACCGGCGCATTCGGCGTGTCGATGGTGAGCCAGCCGATCTGCTCGACATCGACCTCGAAGCGCCAGTTGACCATGGCGGGCATTTGCGGCTGTGCCACTGGACGATCCTTCTATTCGGCCGCCCGGCCGCTTTCGGGGCGGGAGGACATCTGCTTGGCAGCAAGCTCGTCGAACTCGAAATCGTCGACGCGGATGACGCGGTCCGTCGCCTGGTCGGCAAGCCGCAGCACCGCGGCCTCGGCTTCGGTGAGCACGCCAGCATCGACCGCATCAGTGATCGCATCGCGATCGAGCCGGCGCTCGATCGACGCCCTTCTTGATCGCCCGCACGAACTTGCTCTCGATCTCCTCGGCCTGCGTCACCTTGATCAGCGCGTCCTCGAGCACGCCGGTGACGTCCTTGGGATCCATGCTGACATAAGTGCCCACCGTCAGCCGATCGCGGAACACACCGGGCCGCAGCACGGCACGCGCCAGACGATTGGTCGCCCGGTCGGATGCCGGCTTGCGGTGCCGCCCGAGCGGGAACACCAGAAATCCCATCAGCCCTGCCAGCGGGCGATTTGGAAAATTCGCAAACATCGCGGCAAAACCCTGCTCGATCGCGAACAGATGGTCGCGTGCGATGGCATCGACCAGAGGCGCGTCCTCTGCGATGTTGCCATCGTCCTCGTAGCGCTTGAGCACGGCCGACAGCAGATAGAGGTCGGAAAGGACATCGGCCATCCGGCCACTCAGTAATTGTTTGCGCTTGAGGTCGCCGCCGAGGAAAACCACGGTCCAGTCCGCGACCAGCGCGAAGCTCTGCGAGTAACGTGCGAGTTGCCGATACCATCGCGCCATCGGTCCTGCATGCGGCGTCGAGGCGAAGGCGCCGAAGCTCAGCCCGTGCAGCAGGCTGCCCGCGATATTCCGCAGCATGAAGCTCAGATGGCCGCCAAAGGCCGCGTCGAACGCCGCGAGCCCACGCGCGCGATCGGGATCGCCCACGGCTTCGATCTCGCCATAGAGATAGGGGTGCGCGCGCAGGGCGCCCTGCGCGAACGTGATCAACGTGCGGGTGAGAATGTTGGCGCCCTCGACCGTGATCGCCACCGGCGTTGTCATGTAGCCGGCAAACAGGTAGTTCGACGGCCCATCCTGCACGGCGCGGCCGCCATGAATGTCGAGCGCGTCGTTCATCCGGTCGCGCATCGCATCGGTGGTGCGATATTTGAGCAGCGCTGAGATCACCGCTGGCTTCTGGCCTTCATCGACCATCGCCGCAGTGAGACTCCGCGCCGCCTCGAACGTATAAGCCGAGCGCACCAGCCGGCTGAGCGGCGCCGCGACGCCCTCCATGATTCCCACCGCGATGCCGAATTGCCGACGGATCCGTGCATAGGCCGATGTCACCCGCAGCGCGTGCTTGATCGACACCGTGCCGATCGCCGGCAGCGAGATGGCACGGCCAGTCGACAGGCACTCCATCAGCATCCGCCAGCCCTGCCCGGCATAGTCGACGCCGCCGATGAGGTAATCCATCGGCACGAAGACGTTCCGTCCCTTGATCGGGCCGTTCATGAAGGCCGCGCGCGCCGGATAGTGCCGCCGGCCGATCTCGACGCCGGGGAAGTCGCGCCGGGATCAACGCCAGCGTGATGCCAACCTTCTCGGTCTCGCCGATCAGGTGCTCCGGATCGTGCAGGTGGAAGGCGAGTCCGACCAGCGTCGCGACCGGCGCCAGCGTGATATAGCGCTTGTCCCAGCTGAGCCTGACGCCGAGCGTCTTCTTGCCCTGGTACATCTCGTAACAGACGATGCCGACATCGCGCATGCTCGCCGCGTCCGACCCGGCATAGGGGCCGGTCAGCGCAAAGCACGGCACCTCCTGGCCTCGCGCCAGACGGCGCAGATACATCTCCTTCTGCGCACTTGTGCCGTATTTCTCGAGCAGTTCTCCCGGGCCAAGCGAATTGGGCACCATCACGGTGATGCCGGCGGCGACCGAGCGCGAGGCGACCTTGCTCACCACCTGGCTCTGCGCCTGCGCCGAAAAGCCGAGCCCGCCCCACTCCTTGCCGATGAGCATGCCGAGGAAGCCCTGCTCCTTGAGATAGGCCCATACCTCTGGCGGCAGGTCGGCGCGATTGTGCCTTATGTCCCAGTCGTCGATCATCGCGCAAACGGTATTGCAGGGACCATCGATGAAGGCCTGCTCTTCGGCCGAGAGCGTGCCTTTGCGCACGCCTAGAAGCTTGCTCCAGTCGGGGCGGCCCGAGAACAGCTCCGCGTCCCATCCGACGGTCCCGGCGTCGAGCGCCTCCTGCTCGGTGCGCGATACGCGCGGCAGGATGGACTTCACCAGACGATACGCCGGCGCGATGATCAGTGGCCGCCGCACGGGGGTGATCGCAAGGAGCCCGACAACCAGCGCCGGCAGCAGGGCGAAAATCCATCCGACCGCGTCACTGGCGATCCCGCTGGGCCCGATCCGGGTCAGCAGTCCGAGCACCAGAAGTCCGAGCGCCCATTGCCAGAGCGCGGCCCGCCGCATCGCGAGCGCAAACCCGCCCACGATCCCGAGGACGATCAGGACCAGTGCCACCACCTCGAATCCTCCGCCGGGAATCGCAGACCGAAATCTGCTCTTGGCCAATCGCAAAGACCATACCGGTGTTGACGCATACGTCAACGCATACGCCTATCGACAGCTAACGTAAGGATAGCTTGTTGACGCAATGGTCACCGGATGGTCTGCTCTTCGGAGGAAGCCGGGAGGGGAATCATGACGCTCAATGCGGCAAGCGATCGCCATCGCCCCTGGATTGATCACTATCCATCGGGCATCGCCTGGGATGCTCCGATCGACACCGTTCCGGTGCACCAACAGCTCCTGGCCGCCTGCGAGAAGCACGGGAGCGCCGTGGCCCTCGACTTTCTGGGTGGCACGACGACTTTTGCGCAGCTGGCAAAGTCCGTGCGCGCCCTCGCCGGTGCGCTGCAGTCGCAATACGGCGTTCGAAGGGCAGCCGCGTCGCGCTGCTGCTGCCTAATACGCCGTTCTACGTGTCAGCTACTATGCGGTGCTGATGGCTGGAGGCACGGTGGTCAATTGCAACCCGCTCTACACGGTGCACGAGCTTACCCATATCGCCTCGAATGCCGGCGCCAAGCCGATCATCACCCTCGATCTGAAGCAAATCTTCGACAAGGCCGAGGCGCTGGTCAAAGCCGGCCTCTGCGAGCGCATCATCGCCTGCCATTTTCCGCAGGCCCTGCCCTGGACGAAGGGGCTGCTGTTCTCGATGGCGAAGCGTGCGGACCTCGCTGAAGTCCGCACATCCTCGGTTGCAGGCGTCACACGTTGGTATCACGAACTCATCGCCCGCCGCGATGCCCCATCGCCGGTGGTCATCGATCCGCGATCGGACGTCGCAGTGCAGCAATATACTGGCGGCACGACGGGCCTGCCCCGCGGCGCGATGCTGAGCCACGCCAACATCGCGGCGAACATGGGACAGATCGACAGCTGGGGCTGCGACCTCTTCTACCCGCCGAGCAAGGTCGTCGCCATCCTGCCGTTCTTCCATATCTTCGCGATGACCGTGTGCATGAATGTGCCGCTCTGCAATGGCACGCAGGTCGTCATGCTGCCGCGCTTCGAGCTCAAGGGCTTCATCGACCTCCTGCTGCGCACGCGGCCGAACGTGCTTCCGGCTGTGCCGACGCTGATCCAGACGATCGCCCGGTTCAACACGGAACAGGCCAAGGCCCTCACCTGCCTCGACGTGGTGATTTCCGGCGGTGCGCCGCTCCCCAACGAAATCCGCCCGAAATTCGCGGCGGTTTGTCCGGCGCTCCTCGCCGAAGGTTATGGCCTGACCGAAGCATCGCCGGTGGTCTGCTGCGCGGCGCTGCGGGTCCCCGGCAAGCTTCTCTCGATCGGCCAACCCGTGCCCGCCACCGACGTGCGCCTGATCGACGTCGAGACCGGCGACCCCGTCGGGATCGGTCAGCGCGGCGAGCTCCAGGTCAAGGGCCCGCAGGTGATGCTCGGCTATTTCGACGACCCCGCGGCGACCGCGGCTGCACTCGAAGACGGATGGCTCCGCACCGGCGATGTCGCCCACATGGACGAGGACGGCTATTTCTTCATCGTCGATCGCATCAAGGACCTGATCATCAATGGCGGGTTCAATGTCTATCCGCGCATCATCGAGGAAGCGATCGCGACCAACCCCGCCGTCGAAGAAGTCACTGCCATCGGTGTGCCCGACACTATCCGCGGCGAGGTGCCGGTGGCCTATGTGAAGCTTCGCCCCGGCGCCGCGCTCACCGAGAGCGAGCTCCTGGCGTTCCTCGAGCCGCGCCTTAACCGCCTCGAGCAGCCGCGCGAGATCATCTTCAAGGACCAGCTCCCCAAGACCCTCATCGGCAAGCTGAGCAAGAAAGAACTCCGCGCCGAATATGCCGCCAACAAGGGAGCCTCGCGTGCACAGGCCTGAGAGCGAGGGTCGCGACCTCTTTGCGATCGCCGACCTCGCGCGCGAGTTCGGGATTTCGACGCGAGCCATCCGCTTCTACGAGAGCAAGGGCCTGCTGGCCCCTGAACGCGTCGGCTCGACCCGCGTTTTCCGGCGGCGCGACCGCGCACGTCTGATCCTGATCCTGCGCGGCAAGCGGCTCGGCTTTTCGCTTCGCGACGTCTCGGAATATCTCAGCCTCTATGATGCCGACCGCACCCACCGCACGCAGGTGAACCATCTCGTCGAACTGGTGGACAAGCGGGTCGCGTTGCTCGAACGGCAGTTGGGTGACCTCAGAACGACGATCGCCGAACTCGGCGAACTCCGCAAGCTCGCCTCCGAGCAGCTCGGCCAGGCAAGCTAGGCCGCGCCGCGCACCGAGCTCGGCGCGCTTCGTTCATGCATCCAGTCCGCGAATGCTTCGGGTGCCATCGGCCGGGCGAAGAGATAACCCTGCAGGACGTCGCAACCGAGCCCCGCAAGTATCCGCTGTTGCGCCGCGGTCTCGACGCCCTCGGCCACCAATGTCAGCTTGAGGCTCTGCCCGATGCGGACAACCGCCGTCACCAGCGCACGCACGGCCTCGCTGGTTTCCAGATCCGCCATGAAGCCGCGGTCGATCTTGAGCTCGCTCACCGGCAAGCGCGCGAGGTGGCTGAGGCTCGAATAGCCGGTACCGAAATCGTCCATCGCAATGCCCACGCCCATGCCGCGGATGCGGCGAACATTGGCGAGCGCAAGCGGTGAAGAGTCCATCACGACCCCTTCGGTAATTTCGATGATCAAGCGATGGGGCGCTATGCCGGTCGTCTCTAGCGTCGCTGCGACAAGGTCGGGCAGGTTGGCCTCGCGGAACTGCAGTGGCGAGACGTTGACCGCCATCCGCGGCACGGCGATGCCGGCGTCGTCCCAGCGCCGCAACTGCTCCATCGCCTCGCGCAGTGCGAAGCCGCCGATTTCAGCGATGAGGCCGAGATCCTCGGCCAACGGAATGAACCGGCCCGGCGGAACAATGCCAAGCGCCGGGTGGGTCCAGCGCGCCAAAGCCTCGACGCCGGTGATGGCGCTCGATTGCGCATCGACCTGCGGCTGGTAGTGCAGCGAAATCTGGTTCAGCGCCACTGCGTCGCGCAGGATCGTGCCGATCAGCAGCCGGTCCTGCGCGTTGCGGTTCATGTCGGACGAGAAGAAGCGGTAGGTGTTTCGGCCCTCGCTCTTTGCTTGGTACATCGCGGTGTCGGCGTTACGCAGCAGTGTCGCGCTGTCGGTGCCGTCCCCCGGGCAGAGGCTGATGCCGATACTGGCGGATGCGGGTAACCGCACGCCCTCGACTTCAACCGATTGCGCGATCGAGCGGAGGAGCTTCCGGGCGACCATGCCGGCACGCTCCCGGTTGGCGCCTGCGAGCAGGATCACGAATTCGTCGCCGCCGTGCCGGCTGATGACGTCTTCAGGCCAGACCGCGGCGCGCAGCCGATCGGCGATCTGCACCAGGAATGCATCTCCGATACCGTGGCCGAGCGTGTCGTTGACGTCCTTGAAATGGTCGATGTCGAGGAACAGCAGCGCCTGTTCCGATGCATCGCCCCGGTCGACACGTCGCATCATCTCGTCGCGCAGCTTGGCGCGGTTTGGCAGCCCGGTGAGGCTGTCGTAATAGGCGAGCTTGGCGATGCTCGCCGAGCTCTGATCCCGGTCGAACGCCAACACGCAGAGCTGGACGCAGGCGCGCACTACCTGCTCATGCCAGGAACTGGGGCCGCGCCGTTCGCGGAAATAGAAGGCGAAGGTACCGGCGACGCGGCCGTCCTTCAGCATGATCGGGCTCGACCAGCAGGCCCTGAGGCCGAGCGGCAACGCGAGCGCCTTGAAGTCCGCCCAGAGCGGATCGGTCTCGATGTCCTCGACCATGACCGGCTCGCGGCGCCACGCGGCGGTTCCACATGAGCCCGCGCACGGGCCGCTCGGAAGGCCGTCGATCGCATTGTTGTAGTCATCCGGCAGCGACGGGCTCGCCAGGGGGTGAAGCAGCTGCTGGTGATCGACGGAAAGGATCGAGCAGATCACCTCGGGGAAGATCGTCTCGACCCGCTCGCAGATCGTCGACATCACGCTAGCGAGCGCAGCGTTCTGCGCCACCGCTTCGAGGATTTCGCGCTGCAGGGACTGGATCTGCCGGGACTCGGTGGTGTTTTCGAGGGTGCCGACGAGATAGGAAATCGTGCCGCCGTCGACGATTACCGGCCGAAGCACCAGCGTCAGCCAGACCTCGCGACCCCAGCGATCATAGGTTCGCACTTCCTCCTGCGCGGCTATTCCCCGCTGCAGCTTGTCCCAGAGCTCGGCGTAGTCCTTGTCGGAATAGTGGACGCTGCCGAGAACGTCGCGCGCCCGCCGGCCGATGACTTCCTCCGGCTCGTAACCGAGCAACTCGGTGAAGGTGCGATTGACGTAAAGCAGCGTTGCTTTGGCGTCCGCGACGTAAACCGCGAAGTTGGACTCGTTGATCGCAAGAGCCATCAGCTCCTGCAAGTCCGGTACGACGCTTGTCGCTTCCTGGCCCATCGCCCCGACCCCAATGGGCCGGACCTCCTCCCGTAGATCGGAAAGACTAGCGCGCAGGGCGGTAAAAAAGCGGCTTACGTCCGGCCTCGCCGCGCCGCGAAGCAACAGTTCCGCAAAACATGGTTTCACAGATATTGCCGCCATTCAGGGTTTTCGCTTCGAGCGGCGCGTCATCGGGTCGGGCTTTTTGGGTCGCGTCCAACCCGCGGGTGGCGCGGCAACCGGCAGATGCGTGCCCAAGCCCATCTGCCCTGGCGGCGGCTTCCGCGCGACCGGACCCTTGAGCTCTGCGATCTCGTTACGCAGCCGGGCTGCGCTTTCGAAGTCCTCGGCCTCGGCGGCCTTGAGCATCTCGGCGGTGAGGGCAGCGAGCTTGCGTTCGATGGATTGGGAGGACATCGCTTAAGGCTCGAACGGCCGATCAGACCGGACTGTCGCCGTGGACTGGCTCGACATCATGTCGCCTCCAGAAACACGTGCATGTCGGCGAGTGTTGCGGCTTCGCTCGCCGGCTTGTCCCAGCGGATGCGGTTGATGCGGGGAAAGCGCAGCGCCACGCCGGACTTGTGGCGCGTGGATTGCTGCGCTGAGTCGAAGGCGACTTCGAACACCAGTTCCTTTTTGACCTCGCGCACCGGGCCGAAGGACGCAACCGTGTTGTTGCGCACCCATTTGTCGAGCTGCTTCAGCTCCTCGTCGGTGAAGCCGAAATAGGCCTTGCCGATGGGGACGATCTCGTTGCCCTCCCACACCCCGAATGTGTAGTCGGAATAGAACGAGCTTCGCTTGCCGTGGCCGCGCTGCGCATACATGAGGATGGCGTCGACGACGTTCGGGTCGCGCTTCCACTTGAACCACAATCCCTTCGGCCGGCCCGGCACATAGGGCGAGGTCTTGAGCTTGAGCATGACGCCCTCGTGCCCCTGCTCGGCCGCACCCCGGCGGCGCAACTCGGAAAGCTCGTCCCAGCCGGAAAAGCCCAGGACGTCCGAGACATCCATGCGCGTCTGCGGGTTGGCCTTGAACCAGGCTTCGAGATGCGCACGCCGCTCGGTCCACCGCTGCGTGCGGATATCCTCGGCGCCGTCGAACAGCATGTCGTAGACGCGGACGAACGCCGGATAGTCCTCCATCAGCTTGGGGGTTGCCACCTTGCGGTTGAGCCGCTGCTGCAGGTCGTTGAATGGGGCCGGCTGCAAACTCGCGCCCGACCAGCAGTTCGCCGTCGAGCACCGCCACGCCGAAGACATTGTCGACGAGGTCGGGAAAGCTCTGCGCGATATCGTCGCCGGTGCGCGAGAACAGCGACGCCTTGCCCTGCCCGAGGATCAGCTGCACGCGGATGCCGTCCCATTTCCACTCGGCGGCGAAATCGGCGGGATCGAGCACCGCGAGGTCCTTCGCCTCGTCGATCGGGTTGCGAGAGCATCAGCGGATGGAAGCGCGAGGCGTGGTCGATGTCCGGCCGCTCGCCCTCGCCGTCGAGCCAGGCGAAGAGCTCGGTGTAGGGCATGGTGAGCCCGTGCCAGATCTCCTCGAGCTCCTGCAGATCCTTGCCGCCCATCTCGGCGAGCGCGGTCTTCGCGAGCCGCGCATTGACGCCGATGCGCAACGCGCCGGTTGCGAGTTTCACCAGCGCCCAGCGCTCGTTGATCGCCGCGCGAGTGAGCAGCGAGGCGATCAGCCTCGGCAGCTCCGACTTGCTGGTGGTGTTGAAGCAGCTCGATCAGCTCGGTGAGCGACGGCAAATCTTCCTGCGCGCCGTGATGCGGCCAGATCAGCGCGATGGTCTCGCCGAGGTCGCCGACATAGTCGTAGCTCAGCGCGAAAAGATGCGGATCGACCTCGGCGGTCACGACGTCGCGCAGCACCGCCGGCTTGACGTTCTTGAAGCTCAGCGCGCCGGTGAGGATGGCGAGCGCATAGCCGCGATCGGGGTCGGGCGTCGCGGCGAAATACTGGATCATCGCCTCGAGCTTGCGATTGCGCGACGGCGTCAGCGCCAGCACCTCGAGCAGTTGCGCGAACCGCTTCATTCGCCCGCCCTCGCCGGCATCGTCGTAGGCCTCGATACGGAGCGGCTCGGCGGCGAGGCCCTGCTGCTGGCTCCAATAGACCAGCGCGTCCTCGCGGCCATGCGTGACCCAGATCGTCGCCGGCGCCCGTCTCGGTAATGGTCTGCCGCAGCTCGTTCCAGTCGGCGTGGTCGGAGATCACCAGCGGCAGCTCGACGCCCGCCTGCCGCGCGCGCTGCTTGACGCTCATCCAGCCCGAGGCGACCGCGAGCACCGGATCGGGCAGCCGTCGCGACCAGCGGTCCTTGATCGCGCCCGGCGGCGCAATGACGATCTGTCCCTCGAGCTCGGCTTTGCGGCACATCGAGCGAGGGCAGCAGCTCGCCCGAGCGCGGATGCCGCGCTCCTGTAGAGCTCGCAGAGCCGGAGCATCGCGCCGTGGAGGTAGATCGGCGCGTCGTAGCCGCTCTCGCGCAGCAGCGAGATGACGCGCTGCGCCTTGCCGAGCGCATAGCAGCCGATGACGTGGGCGCGCTCGGGGAAGGCCGCGACCGATCGCAGCAGCCGCGCGATCTCGTCGGCGGGCTTCGGATGCTGGAACACCGGCAACCCGAAGGTTGCCTCGGTGACGAGCAGGTCGCATTTGATGAGCTCGAAGGGCTGCGCCGTTCGGTCGTCGAGCCGCTTGTAGTCGCCGGTAACGACCATGCGCTGCCCCTGGTGCTCGAGCAGCACCTGTGCCGAGCCGAGGATATGTCCCGCCGGGATGGAGCGAGATGACGACCCCGCCGATGCTGCGCGTCTCGCCGAACGGCAGCGGATCCCAGCGGCCGGCGGCGTCCTCGCCGTAGCGCGCCTGCATGATGGCGATGGTGTCGGGCGTCGCCAGCACCGCGCCGTGTCCGAGCCCGCGCGTGATCGGCGTGGCCGTGTGTGATGATGGCGCGATCCTGCGGCTGCGGCGGATCGATGTAGATGCCGTTGGGCAGGATGCGGAGGTCGCGGCTGAGAAACGATGGGGCCATGCCGGATCGTAACGCCGCCCTGGGCCGACCGGTTCAAGATTTTGGGCATAGCTGGTCCTCCGGCGGCCCGGATGGCTCCAAGAAGACGGGGCCCGCGAGGCGCCTGCGCCCCGAGGTATGTTGTATGAGGCACACACGCCTCGCGGGCGGCAGGGTTTCGGAGTGACGGTCAGGCCCGGCACTCTTGCAGCCGGGCGTTAAGGCCAAACCTCGCGGGAGGACGTGTCCCGCGCCTACCTGTCCACCCCGCCCGATCGTCAACCGGTCCCGTCCGTGCGGGGTGAATGCGATGAATATGCGCGCGGTGGAAGGTGCGTGGATAGATTTGTGTAGGCGGCGTGGAGAGGGTTGGAAATGCTGGGGTTATGCACCTTTCTCTCGGCACCATTCACTTGGTGGGCGAAGGAAGGTCCCCTTCACCAGTGTCACCCCAGCGAAAGCTGGGGCCCATCCATCGTTCGGCGCGAAGGGAGCGTTGGGTCCCTGCTTCCGCAGGGATGACAGCTGGTGGGATGCTGGAGCTTTGCGGCAACCGGTGAGCTTCGTTGGGTGGCCGGGTCTTCGCCCGGCCATGACGGTGAAAGAAGCGCAAGGCTTGTTCGTGAGAGGCACTGACCCTCGGTCGTCATGGCCGGGCTTGACCCGGCCACCCAGCCGAACTTTTCAGCTCGGCACGAGAGGTGACTTGGGTCCCTGCTTTCGCAGGGATGACAGCTGGTGGGGGAACGAGATGCCACGCCCTCGTGGTTCGACAGGCTCACCATGAGCGCTACTGTAAGCACCATGCCGTGAGGACCTCATGGTGAGCCTGTCGAACCACGAGGTCCGGGCCCCTGCGCCCTCACAGCACCTTCGTGACCCTCAGGAACCCGCCGCGCTCGTCGTTCGCGGCCTGATCGCCGCGTCCGAGCCGAGCACGGCGACGCGCCCGGCTCCTCACGGCGGCAATGACCTCGCCGAAGCGCTTGAAGTCTTTTGCCGTGGCGCCGAGCACTTCGTCGCGGCGCTGCTGGCGGTTCGCGTCGGTGTTGCCGGTGAGCTCCCACATCAGCGATGGAAGCCCTTGGCGTCGGGCAACCGGTAGGTGTCGATATTGCCGATGGCGCCGATGATCGAGCGCACGAGGTCCTGCTCGCCGACGCCCTCGCTTGAGATACGCCGCGGCGCCATCATAGGCATCGAGCGTCTGCAGCAGGTTCGGGTCGCGATAGGAGGTGAAGACGAAGGCGCCCGAGAACGGATCGAAGCTCGCCGAGCCGCCATAGGCGCCACCCTGCACCCGCACCCGGTCCCACATATAGGTGGTGTTGAGGTGCCGGAGCGCGACATCGCTCGCGCCGGTGTGGACATAGCCGAGCGGATAGAGGTTGGCGCCCTTGGCGACGTAGTTGACCTGCGCGGGGAAGGTCAGCCCCTCCGATTGCGGCGAGGCGGTGGGCCAGTCGAGCGGCGCGCCGAGCGCGGTGGGCAGGCTCGCGATGAACGCCTCGAGGTTCGGCCGGAAGCCGTCCCAGACAGCACCATCGGCGGTAACGTTCACCACCATCGAGTCGCGGTCGATCAGCGTGTCGCGAATCTGGATCAGCGCCGCTTCGACCGAGGACCAGTCGCTGTCGACGCGATTGATGAGATCGCGCAGGAAGAACAGATAGTCGATGCCGCCAGACGCCTCATTGGCCCACGCCGCCGGATTGAGCGCCGCGCCGAGGCGCGAGGCGACGAGGCCGTTGCCACGGCCGGCGAGGCGAGGATTCGAAGCCCGCCTTCTCCTCGAGCAGCATCTGCCTGATGCGCGCGCGGTTGGAGAGCTGCGCGCTCGAGAGGACATCGGCGATGATCGCGAGCAGCTCCGGCGCCTTGTCGGGCACGGCCTTGCCGCGCACGAAGAGCCACGCGGCGGTCGATTTGGTGTCGCGCATCATCGAGATCGAGCGCGAGGCGCCAACGCCGCCGGTCGAGCGGCCGATGCGCTGCGTCAGCGAGACGAAATCTTCCTTGGCCGTGCCGGTCTGGAACAGCGCGCGCGAGAAGATCGAGAGGTACGGCACCAGCTCGCGCCGGCAGCCGGCGGAGATCGAAGCCGAGATCGAGATAGATCACGCCATTGGTCGGCAGGAGGTGCGTGAACAGCCGCGCACCGGCGAGCGTGCCGCGCTCGATCGGGATCGGCTTGTTGGTCCTGTCGAGGTCCTTGAGCCCGAGCGTCGGAATTTTTGCCAACGCCGCCGGCGGATCGGGCGTCTCCTGCAGCGCCTTCAGACGGGCGGTCAGCTCGACAATATCCTCGCGCTCGTCGTCGTCGAGGCCGGCGGCGACGCGATCGAGCCGCGTGCGCTCGTCGGCGACCTCTTCGGCGGCAAGATTGGGGTCGGGCCTGAGCAGTCACCGTGGCGCGATGCGCGTTGTCGACGAGATGCTTGCGGATCAGCTCCTCGAACACCGGCGATCTGTTCGCAAGCTTCGCCTTGAGCGAGGCCAGCGGCCGCTCGTAGGTCAGCGCCTCGAACGGATCGCCGCCATGCAGCCAGCCGCGGAGCGTGCGGAACATCAGCGCCATGCCGCGCGGGAACGAGCCGGTGTTGTTTTCGCGCAGCGCGAACTCGAAACTGTTCATCGAGGCTTCGACCGTCAGCGGATCGATGCCCGAGGCGACGAGGCCTTTGAGCGTGTCGAGGATCAGCGCCTCGACCTTGCCGGCATCGGCCGCGTCGATCCCCTTCATGCCCACCGTGAAGAACGGCTGGCGGAAATCGTCGGCGAGGCCCGAGCCGGTGAGCCCTTCCCCGAGCCCGGAATCGGTGAGCGCCTTCCGCAGCGGCGCCGCGGAGTTGCCGACCAGCACGTGCTCGAGCACGGCGAGCGCAAGCACCGTCTCTGGATCGTCGAGCTCGTCGAGCATCCAGTTGACGGTGACCATGCCGGTCTTCTTGCCGACGTCGCCCTCGGTGGCGGCATAGGTGCCCTCGACGTGCCGCGGCTCGCTCCAGCGCGGCTGCAGCCGCACCTCGGCATCGACGGGCGATGCCTCGAACTGGCTCGAGATACTCGTCAAGCATGGTCAGGCGCCGATCCGCCGGATCGTCGCCGTAGAACACAATTCTGGCATTGGACGGATGGTAGAACCGGCGATGGAAGCTCTTGAAATAGGCGTAGCTCAGATCGGGGATGGCCTTGGGGTCGCCGCCCGAGTTCACGCCATAGGCGTTGTCGGGATAGAGCGACTGCTGGCTGAGCTTGCCGAGCACCGCGGCGGGCGAGGAATAGGCGCCCTTCATCTCGTTGAACACGACGCCCTTGAACGCGAGCGGCATCTGCGTGCCGTCGGCCTCGTAGTGCCAGCCTTCCTGCCGGAAGGTGTCCTCCGAGATCAGCGGGAAGAACACCGCGTCGAGATAGACGTCGACGAGATTGTAGAAGTCCTGGAGGTTCTGGCTGGCGACCGGATAGGCGGTCTTGTCCGGAAAGGTCATGGCGTTGAGGAAGGTGTTCATCGAGCTCTTGATCAGCTCGACGAACGGCTTCTTGACCGGATATTTGCGCGACCCGCAGAGCACCGAATGCTCGAGGATATGCGCGACGCCCGTCGAATCCTCGGGCGGCGTCTTGAAGGTGATGCCGAACACCTTGTTCTCGTCGTCATTGACGAAGCTCAGCACCTCGGCGCCGGTCTTCTTGTGCCGGTAGAGCGACACTTTCGACGCGATTTCGGGGATCGTCTCGTCGCGGACGAGGTCGAAGGCGGCATGCACGGACATGGGGCTCACTCGGAGGGCGGTGGGAGCCAGAATGTAGGGGCTGGAACGGGGGTTTGGAAGGGCGAGGACCGCCGGGCGTCGCCCTTCCCTTCTCCCCTTGCGGGTGGATCGGCCGAAGGCCGAGACGGATGAGGGGTGTGCCGCTTGCGCCAGCGCTCGGGGGCCCACCCCTCATCCGCCCTTCGGGCACCTTCTCCCGCAAGGGGAGAAGGTAACAATTGATGGGCGTTGACCTAAATCCCGCCCCTGACCTCAGGCCGAACCTTCTCGATGTAAAAGTCCTTGAGCTTTTCGTGCAGCAACTCGGGCAGCGGGTCCATGCGGCTCGCCTCGACATTGTCCTTGAGCTGCGCCGGCTTGGTGACGCCGGCGATAATCGTCGAGACCGCCGGCTGGTCGAGAATCCAGCGCAGCGCCAGATGCGCGAGCGACATGCCGGACGGGAGCCAGGCCTTGAGCTGGTCGGCGAAGGCGACGCCCTTGTCGAACGGCAGGCCCGAGAAGGTCTCGCCGACATAGAACGCATCGCCGTCGCGGTTGTAGGTGCGATGATCGCCGGGCGTGAAGGTCGTGGTCTTGCTCATCTTGCCCGACAGCAGGCCCGAGGCCAGCGGCAGGCGCACGATGATGCCGACATTGGCCTTCTGCGCGGCGGGCAGCAACGTATCGACCGCGTCCTGCCGGAAGAGATTGAAGATGGTCTGCAGCGAGGCGCAGTTCGGCGAGCGCATCGCCAGCATTCCCTCCTCGACCGTCTGCACGCTCGCGCCCCAGTGGCGCACGAGGCCGTCCGCCTGCATATCGTCGAGCCAGGTGAAAATCTCGCCGTCGCGCAGCACATCGATCGGGATGCAGTGGAGCTGGGCGAGATCAAGCACCTCGACCCCGAGCCGCTTGATCGAACCGGTCAGGCTCTCCTTGACGCGCGCTTTGGTGTAGCGGGTCATGCTCTCGAATTGCGGCCCGCGCCCGAGCTTGGTCGCAACAAGAACGCCTTTCTTGTCCTTGAAGGCGCCGATGCGGGTCTCCGACTGGCCGCCGCCGTAGACGTCGGCGGTGTCCCAGAAATTGACATCGTGCCGAGCGCGCGGTTTTGAGGATTTCGCTCGCGGTGTCGTCACCGACCGGCCCGAAATCGCCGCCGAGCTGCCAGCAGCCGAGCCCGATCTCGCTGACCAGATAGCCGGTCTTGCCGAGCGTGCGGCTGTTCATGACGTGGCTCCCTTGAGCTTGGCCGGAGTGAGGTCGATGCCGTTGGCGCGTCCGATATATTCCGGCAGATGCGGCACGTAGTTCTCGGCGCCATTGCCTCCCGTGGCATTGGCGAGCGCGAAGCTGTTCTTGACCGCGTTGCCGATGGGGTTGCTCAGCCGCGCCGCGTCCGCCATCAACTCGAGATAGCGGAGGTCCTTGAAGGCATTGGCGAGCGTGAACTTGTGCGCCTCGCGATTGCCCTCGATCGTGTAGCCCATGAAGGTCTGGTAGAAGCCGTTGTCCATGCGGCCGCCGCGGATGACGCTGTCGAAGCGCTCGGGCGAGATGCCGACCTTGCTGGCGAGCGCCAGCGCCTCGGCGTAGATCGCGGCATAGCCGAGCGACACGAAATTGTTGAGGAGCTTCATCCGGTGGCCGTCGCCGACGCCGCCGATGTGGACGATCTTGCCGGCCCAGGTCTCCAGCACCGGCTTGATGCGCGCGAACACCGCCTCGCTCGCCCCTACCATCGTATCGAGCTTGCCCTCCCATGCCTCCTTGGGGGTGCGCGACAGCGGCGCGTCGGCAAAGTCGATGCCGTCGGCGGCAAGCTGCGCGGCGAGCGCGGCCGTCGAGGTCGGGTCCGCCGTCGAGCAATCGACGATCACCGTGCCGCGCCTGAGGCCGGGCTGCAACCCGCGGATCACCGCTTCGACTTCCGGCGAACCGGTGACGCAGAGCAGGATGATCGTGCTGCGGCTCGCGAGGTCCGCGAGGCTCGCGGCTTCGATGGCGCCGCGGCTCAAGCAGATCGTCGACGGGTTCACGATTGCGATGCGCGGTGACCGTCAGCGGAAATCCCTTCTCGACGATGTTCTTGGCCATGCCGTGGCCCATCAGGCCCAGGCCGACAAACCCAACCGTCTCTTTCGTCATGGCTCCCCTCCCCGTTCGCGTTCAGTCGAGCGCCGCGACCGCGATGATCTCAACCTTGTAGGCCGGTGCCGCGAGCCGCGCTTCGATGGCCGCGCGCGCCGGCGGATTGGCCGGATCGATCCACGCGTCATAGACGGTATTCATTGCGGCAAAGTCGCCGATATTGCTCAGGATCACCTGGCAGCTCAGCACCTTAGACTTGCTGGTCCCCGCTTCGGCGAGCAGCTTGTCGATCGCGGCGAGCACCTCGCGCGTCTGCTGCTCGATCGTGCCGCTGGGATCGCTCGCCACCTGCCCCGCAAGATAGACGGTATTGCCGTGCTTGACGGCCTGGCTCATGCGCTTGCCGGGCTGCAGGCGGGTGATGGTCATCGGATGCTCCTTGAGATGAGTTAGTGCCGTTCCTTGGTCGACAGAAACTCGACCTTCGGATTGTCGCGCTGCGCGCGCCCCAGCCACCACGCCGACTGCGCGAGATAGACGGGGTCGCCGTCCTTGTCCTCGGCGAATTCGAGCTTCTGCGCGGTGATGAATTGCTCGAGCGCCGCCTTGTCGTCGCTCCGGACCCAGCGCGCCATTTCGAAATTGAGGCTCTCGAAGGCGATGGGCACGTTGTATTCCTTGAGGATGCGCGCCTGCAGCACTTCGAGCTGCAACTGGCCGACGACCCCCACGATATAGTCGCCGCCGATCATCCGGCGGAACACCTGCGCCACGCCCTCCTCGGCGAGATCGGAAAGTGCCTTGCCGAGCTGCTTGGCCTTGATCGGATCGGAGAGGCGGACGCGGCGGATGATCTCGGGCGCGAAATTCGGGATGCCGGTCACCTTGAACGTCGGCGCCTTCGGTGAGCGTGTCGCCGACGCTGAGCGTGCCGTGATTGGGGATGCCGACGATGTCGCCGGCCACGGCTTCCTCGGCGAGCTCGCGGTCATGGCCGAGAAAGAACATCGGGTTGGCGATCGCAAGGTCCTTGCCGGTGCGCACGTTGCGCAGCTTCATGCCGCGCCGGAAGGTGCCCGAGCTGAGCCGCAGGAACGCCACCCGGTCGCGATGATGCGCGTCCATGTTGGCCTGCACCTTGAACACGAAGCCCGGTGACGGCGGGCTCGTTGGGATTGATCGGCGTCGGGCTCGGCCGGCTGCGGCCGCGGCTCCGGCGCCCAGGCGCCGAGCGCGCGCAGCAGCTCGTCGACCGCCACGGTCTTCAGCGCCGAGCCGAAGATCACCGGCGTCAGATGGCCGGCGCGATAGGTCTCGAGGTCGAAGGCCGGGTAGCCGATGCGCGCCAGCTCGAGGGTTTCGAGCGAGGCCTTGATCACCGGATCGGCGGTGAGCGTCGCGTCGATTCAGCAGCTCGTCGGCGATCCTCGAATTCGCGGATGATCTCGCCCGCAGGGCTTCGAGCACGCGGCCGCCGACGAGATCGACGATGCCCTTGAAGTCGACGCCCTGCCCAAGCGGCCAGACCACCGGCGTCACGTCGAGCGCGAGCGTGTCGGCGATCTCGTCGAGGATGGCGATGCGGATCCTTGCCCTCGCGGTCGACCTTGTTGGCGAAGGTGATGATCGGGATGTCGCGCAGCCGGCAGACCTCGAACAGTTTCAGCGTCTGGCTCTCGATGCCCTTGGCGACGTCGATCACCATCACGGCGGCATCGACCGCCGTCAGCGTGCGGTAGGTGTCCTCGGAAAAGTCGGAGTGGCCGGGCGTATCGAGCAGGTTGAAGGTCAGCCCGTCATGCTCGAAGGTCATCACCGACGAGGAGATCGAAATGCCGCGCTGCTGCTCGATCTCCATCCAGTCCGAGCGCGTCGCGCGCGTGTTGGCGCCGCCCGCGCACCGCGCCGGCCTGGTTGATCGCGCCCGAGGCCGCGAGCAGCTTTTCGGTGAGCGTCGTCTTGCCCGCGTCGGGGTGCGAGATGATCGCGAAGGTCCGCCGCGACTGATACGGCAGCAGGCGCGTCGCGGCGCGGGTTTCGGTGAGCGCGTTCATGGCGGGCGTCTACCCCAGGACGGTCGGGCGCCAGCCGGCCACGATCTCTTGTCACATCGCCGCTCCGTCGAACTGAACTCAACAGTGTGCGGCAGCCTTCCATACCCTTCATCAGACGGCCACGGAGCCGGCCCCTCCTTTGACGCGACGCCTCAAAGCAACGCACAGCATACGAGTGCTCGTGCATGACTGACGGCGAGCTTCATGCAGCTGCTCGGTGGTCAACGTCGGCAAATCGCATGAAGTCTTTCACATAGATGGCGTCCGACCACAACGCTTGACTGAGCGTTGTGTATGCGATTGCCACCGGCCATGAGCGGCTTGAATGTTCGCCCCGATGATCCCAGCTGAACTTGTGGAGCTGAAAACCCTGCGACCTGAGATAGGTGTCGACGTCCGCAAAGAGCGGCTGCCCCTCATAGAGCTGCACGAACTCGATTTCGGTCTGGACCACCTGCGACGTGTCTGCAAGAAGGCGTTCACCACCGCTTGAGAATCATCAGCTCGGCGCCCTGCGTGTCGACCTTGATGAAGTCCGCGCCATTCGCACGCGGGCAATGTCATCGAGACGAATCGGTCTGCAGCTCGGTGGTCTTGACGACCTGCATCAGCTCTCGCCAGAGCCTGGAACCGCTCCAAGAGGGCATGTTCGGAGGGTAGATCGAAGAGGTCATCGGGTAGTTGCATTCGTGGAACGTGTGGCTTTGCCCATCGCCCACGACGTAAGGCAGGTAGGTGCGGCCGGGGAGAGCCATTCTGCTGCAGCTTGGCATAGCTCAGCCGCGACGGGCTCGAAGCCCGACCACTTCTATCTGCGAGGCCGCGCCGAGATTGGCCATAAGGATCTCCTTCGCCACCGAGCGCCATCGCTCCGACGTCGATCACCTTTGATCGGGCTGATCGGCGGAAGTAGCGGCGCGAATGCGAAACAAGCATCTCTCTCCGGTCGCGGGTCCAAGGCCCTGATCTATCCAGACGCCGCGAAAACAAAAGGGGCCGCCAGCGGCGACCCCCCGATCTCGCTTGGTCTCTCGGCGGTCCTCCGAGACTGAACTCAGGACCGCTGCGACGACTACAGAGGCTGCTCCATAAGGAAGCGCAACGATCCAAGACCCGTCGAAACCTTCGATATCTGATGCACTGGATCACCTCCTTCAGTTGGTTGAACTCGAACAAGAAACTGGTTCAGTTCCCCGCGCTTGGCAAGAGCTAATTCGCCGCGCCTCCAGCGCCTGAACCCGACCATGCCATATTTTGATGCGGCAGTGCGGCAACCTCTCCTTGCCCGTCCCCATTGTGACTAACAGCGTCGTCGAGAGTGCAACAGATGACGCGGCTCAGATACGACATCATTCCACAGGGCGGCGGCTGGAGCATCGCGATGGGCGGGGCCGTGGGCCCACCCTATCCCGATATCGCCGACGCCCTTAACGACACCGAGATGGTGGCCCGCTTTCTCGTCCACAGCGGCGACAGCGTCGAGATCGTGGTCTGGCGGAACAATCTGCCGACCAGCATCGAAATGCTCGAACCCGATCCGGTTTTGCCCGAGCTTACGCAGCGACACGTTCGCTCACGCCCTGAGGGGTGAGCTCCACCACGACGTCGCCCGGCGCGATCACCGTGCGGCGGTGCGTGATGGCGAGGATCGTCATCTCGTGCGCGAGCGCGCGGATTTCGCCCATGATCTCGGCTTCGGTACGCTCATCGAGCGCCGAGCTCGCCTCGTCGAGAAACAGAATCTGCGGATCGGCATAGAGCGCGCGGGCGATAGCGACGCGCTGCCGCTCGCCACCCGACAGCTTCAAGCCGCGCTCGCCGATGCGCGTCTCGAACTTTTCCGGCAGGCCGTCGATGAATTTCGCGATCGACGCGCGCTCCACCGCGCTTTTGAGCCGCGCTTCGTCGAGCGGCCGGCCCAGAACGATGTTCGAGGCGAGCGTGTCGTTGAGCAGCATGATCTCCTGCGGCACGACGCCGATCACCGAATACCAGTCGGCGCGCGCGATCTGCGGCAGCGGCACGCCGTCGACCAGCACGCGCCCGGTGCCGGGCTCGAGCGATTTGAGCGCCATCTTGAACAGCGTCGTCTTGCCCGCCCCGGTCTCGCCGGTGAGGAAATTGAGCCGGCCGCGCCGCGCCGCGAACGACACATCGCTCACCGCCGGCTTCTCGCGATAGGAATACCCGACATGCTCGAAGGCCAGCGTTCCCGCCTCGAGCCGGAAATCCGGCCGCGCCGCGACGTCCGGCTCCTCGGGCTCGCTCCACATCTTGGCGAAGGGCATGAAGCGCGAATAG
The DNA here is from genome assembly GCA_963848625.1 of uncultured Alphaproteobacteria bacterium. Classification (GTDB taxonomy): domain Bacteria; phylum Pseudomonadota; class Alphaproteobacteria; order Rhizobiales; family Devosiaceae; genus Devosia_A. The sequence continues at coordinate 408,628 of CAWKEC010000007.1, read as the reverse complement.
GAGCGCAGCAGGTCGTCGATCGACGAGCCGATCGTCTGGAACGGCCGGTTGAGCTGCAGCAGCAGCGAATCGAACAGCACGACGTCGCCGATGCTACAGCGCGCCGGCCCGATAACGCGGCAGGAGCACGAAGTAGGTGACCGCGATCTGCACCGCCAGCATCGCGCCGAAGATCAGCGAGTAGAAGATCCGGCGTGTGGCGAACGCCGCCCAGCTGTCGCGCACCTCGCGCGCCTGCTCGGCGAAGCGCCCGGCGATCCAGCGGTCGCCGCCGAAATAGCGCAGCGTCTCCATCGCATTGATGGAGTTGCCGACGAATTTGCTGTTGGCCTGGTCGGCCTTGATGGCGCGATCGAGATAGGGCCGCGTCCAGCGGTTGGCAAAGAAGGTGAAGGCGATGAACGCCGTGCCGTAGACGAAAACGATGGCGACGATCTCGAGGTTGATCGACGCGCCGAGGACGAACAGCGTCAGCACGATCTGCACGATGCCGGGGATCAGAACGATCAGCGCCAGCTGCACCAGCGTATAGACCGCGTTCTGCCCGCGCGACTTGGCCTGCTGGATTTCGGCCGGATTGTAGTCGATGAAGAACGAGACGGTCTTTTTGAGCAGCCGTTCGAAGAACGCGGTTCCAGCGATGAAGTTGAGGTTCTCCGCGCTCATCATGGCCATGTAGTTGACCATGCCGTTGAGCGCCTGGCTGATCCCGAACAGCACGCCGTAGCCGGCGAAGGCCCACACGATCCCCTCGCCCCAGCTGTCGGCACGCAGCGCGTTGATCAGGCGCGAGAAGACGTACGGCGCGGCGATGCCCGCGACCGCCGACAGGAAGACGATCGCCGCGACCCCGAGCAGCAGCCAGCGCGCCTCGCGGAAATAGCGGACGTAAATGTAGCTCAGCGGCCGCAGCATCTCCGGCCAGCTCGCATCCATCAGATGTCTTCGGTCGTGCCCGCGCCGGTGCCCGCGCCGCGCGGCCGGAACATATTCTTGCCCGGCCTCGGGCGGGCGGCATTGAGTGCGGGCATGCTCATGGACGATCCTGATTTAGGAAGGAGCACGCGCCGCGGCAAGCGAGCGATTGCGCCGAACAATTTTCGTGATACAATAATTCGTGATGGAGATCACGTTTGACGATCGCAAGCGGCGATCCAACCTCGTGAAGCACGGCTACGATTTCGCTGAGCTCGACGCGGCGTTCTTTGCTCGCTCCCGGGTGATCGAGGCGAGGAGCGGCCGACTGATGGCCATCGGACGCTTCGACGATGCGGTCATATCAGTGATCTTCAGGCCTCTGGGTACTGAGGGCTTGGCAATAGTTTCGATGCGAGACGCATCGACGAAGGAGCGACGACTGCTATGGCAAAACTGAGAAGGCTTCGGCCCTTCACCGAGGCAGACGAGGCGGAAGTTCAACGCCAGATCGCTTCCAACCCAGATGCACCGGAGGCAACGGACGAGCAACTTGCCCATCCGATGACCTTCGCCGACGCCATGCGCCGGCATGCCGGTCGCCCCCGGCTCGCGAACCCCAAGCAGCAGGTCAGCGTGCGTCTCGATGCCGACGTGCTTGCAGAAGCTCAAAGCCTCGGGTCCCCGTTGGCAGGCGCGCATGAACGCTGCGCTTCGCAAGGAACTGGGGCTGAAACCCTCCCGCTGATCGAAGCCCGGCTCGTTCTCACAAGCCGGGCATCGTCGTGACCTGGAGGAGGTCGGTAATTATTCCGCCATCGCGTGGGCGCGCTCGAGGGCGATCTCTTCCTGTGTCTTGGGCTTGGCCGTCGGCGGCGGGGCCTTGGGCTTCCGCAGCAGCAGGATGAGCGGGATGGCGCTGAGGCTCATCAGCATCATCAGCCAGAAGTCGTCGAGTAGCTCAGCATCGCCGCCTGCTGGCTCACCAGCCCGTTGATCTCGCGAGGCGAAGGTCGGATTGCCCGTCAGCAGCGCCGGGACCTGGTTGACGACCGCTTGCGAAGTCGCGGTCATCCGCTCGGCGAGCTCGGCGTGGTTGACCTGCAGCATGTTGGAGAGCACCGCGGTCACGATCGAAATGCCGACGCCCTGCCCCATATTGCGCACCAGCGCAGAACATCGCCGTGCCGTCGGCGCGGAACTTCGGCGCGATCGTCGCGAACGCCATCGTCGACAGCGGCACGAACAGGAAGCCCATGCCGAAGCCCTGGATGACGCCGGTGATGATCACCGGCCAATAGTCCATCTGCAGGTCGAAGCTCGTCATCGAGTAGAGCGAATAGGCCATGCACGCGATGCCGAAGAGCATCATGATCCGGGCGTCGACCTTGCCGGTGAGCCGGCCGACGATCATCATCGAGGCCATCGTGGCGAGGCCGCGCGGCGCCATGATGATCGACGAAAAGATCACCGGATAGCCCATGAGGTTCTGCAGCAGCGGCGGCAGCAGCGCGAGGCCGGAGAACAGCGTGATGCCCACGATGAACATGAACACCGAACCGAGGCGTGAAATTGAGGTCCTTGAAGATGCGCAGGTCGATGAACGGATTTTCGGCGGTGACGCTGTGGACGATGAAGACCCACAGGCCCGTGATCACCAGCCCGAGCTCGATCCACGTCTCGGTGGACTCGAACCAGTCATTATCCGCGCCGCGGTCGAGCAGCAGCTGCAGCGCGCCGACGCCGAGCGCCAGCATGCCGAAGCCGAAGAAGTCGAAGCGCCGGATCTTGATCGTCGTCTCGGGCATGTAGAGCAGCAGCATGGTCACGCACAGCGATGCCGACCGGCAGGTTGATGAGGAACACCCAGCGCCAGTCGAAGCTCTCGGTCAGGTAGCCGCCCAGCGTCGGCCCGATGATCGGGGCGACCATGATGCCCATGCCGTAGATGGCCATCGCCTGGCCGATGCGCTCCTTGGGATTGATGTTGAGCAGCACGGTCTGCGCGAGCGGCGCGATGAAGGCGCCGCAGAGGCCCTGCGATGATGCGGAAGAGCACCATTTCGGGCAGGCTCGTCGCGATGCCGCAGAGCGCCGAGGCGACGGTAAAGCCGATGACCGACAACAGGAACAGCCGCTTCTGCCCGATCCGGTCGCGAGACCCAGCCGGTGAGCGGCGTCGCGATGGCGGCCGCGACGATATAGGAGGTGAGCACCCAGACGATCTCGTTCTGCGCCGCGCCGAGCGACGCCGCCATGTGCGGCAGCGCGACATTGGCGATGGTGGTGTCGAGCACCTGCATGACCGTGCCGAGCATCAGGGCAACGGTCAGCAGGCCCTTGTGCTTGACGACGATGGTCGGCGGCGTGAGATGTTGAACTATCGGTGCCTTGGCCATGCCGGCCTCCGGAACGGAATTCTGGGCGCGGGGTTTGGCGCCCGCGCCCTTGGCGATTACTTGCCGAGCATCTTGTCGAGCGTCGAGCGGCCGGTGTCGACCGTGACGGTGGCGCTCATGCCGGTCTTGAGCTGGCCGAGCTCGGGCGAGTTCGCGGCACTCGATGCGCACCGGCACGCGCTGCACGACCTTGACCCAGTTGCCGGTCGCGTTCTGCGCCGGGATCAGCGAGAACTCCGCGCCGGTCGCGGCGCCGAGGCTCGCGACCTTGCAGTCGAGCGTGCCCGGATAGGCGTCGACGCTGACCTCGGCCGGCTGGCCGACGTGCGAGGTCGGTGAGCTGCGTTTCCTTGAAGTTGGCTTCGATCCAGGTGCCGTCGGTCTCGACCAGCGAGCGCGATGGTCGTGCCCGCGGCGACGAACTGGCCGGCATTGAGGCTCGAGACGTTCGCGACGATGCCGTCGGCCGGCGACACCACCTTGGTCTTGCTGAGGTTGCGCTGCGCCGCTTCGACCTGCGGCCTGCGCGGCCAGCACCGCCGGATGCTTGTCGATCGCGATGTTCGGATCGCCCCCGAGCGCCGCAGTCGCGCGGCGACCTGCTGGGTTGCCGCGATCGACCGCCGTCTGCGCCTGCTGCAGCGCCAGCTTGGGCTGCGTCGAGCGTCGAGCTCGAGGCCACCGCCTGGCTTCACCAGTGCCTGCTGCCGGTCGATAGGTCGCCTGCTGGATGGCGAGGGTCGCCTGCGCCGACTTGAGCTGCACCTGCGCGGTGCCGTAGGCGACCTTGAGCTGCTGCGACATTGACGCGGGCGCCGGCCAGCGCGGCGTTCGCCTGGTCGAGCGCGATCTGGTAGGGCTGCGGATCGATGGTGAACAGCACGTCGCCCGGTCTTGACCGACTGGTTCTCGGCGACGTTGACAGCGGTGATGCGGCCGGCAACGTCGGCGCTCAGCGAGCACCTTGGCCTGGTTGACATAGGCGTTGTCGGTGTCCTCGTAGCGGCCGCCGGTCAGGTAGAACCAGGCCCCGGCGACGACCAGCACCAGCGGCACGACGATCATCAGGATCAGCCGGCGCGACCCGCGCTTCTTGGGCGCGGCTACGGGCGCTGCGGCAGCCTGCTGGGGCGCCTGCGGCGATGGTGGAGATTGCGGAGCTTCTGCCCTGGGCATGCTCTTTTCGGCGCGCGGGATATTCACGACGGTCGCCTCGCCGGGCTTTGGTTCGGTAGCGCGGGCATTCATTCTGCAAATTCCTTCTGCTCGGCATTCATGGCCAAAAGATTGTCTTTCATCCGGCCCAGCACATCGATCAATTGCTTGCGCTCGGCGTTCGAGAGCCCATCGAGGGCGTGTTCGTAAAGGCTGTGCCCGACGCGGCGGACCTCTTGCACCAGCTCCTGTCCCGCCGGGGTCGCGACAGAGCGCTTGGCACGGCTGTCGTTGGGGTCGGCCGACCGCTCGATGAGACCGCGCTTTTCGAGCCGATCCAGGATGCCGCTTAACGTCATCGGATCGGTATCGATGCAGCCGGCGAGCTCGACCTGGCTCATGCCGTGGTTCAACGAGAGCTCGGCCAGCGCCCGCCACTGCGGCAGCGTGATGCCGTGCACGCGGGCTTCCTCTTCGAAGCGGCGCTTCATCAGCTTGGCCACTTCGGAGACCAGATAGCCCAGCGGTGCGGCTTTGGCGAAACTCGGGGAGGCGGGGGACATCAGCTTGCTACGTGTGCTTACAATAAGCGCACATATAATAAGCCTACTTACGACGTCAACCGCGTTCGGAGCGTACCAGCTTCCACGCAATTGCATGGCTTATAAGGCGTTAATGCCAGGCGAGAGCACGCCGTCATTTCCGTCGGGGTTCGCATCGGCTAGCGTTCCGCTGTCCTCGGGGAACCAATGATGCCAGCGTCCAAAGCCTCGCCGTTCACTCTCGCCGCCTGCGCCGAGATGCTGTTCACGACCTTGCCGGTGCTCGACCGGGTCAAGCGGCTGACGGCGCTCGGCTTCGAGGTCGAGCTCTGGGACTGGACCAGGCACGACATCAACGCCCTGGCCAAATCCGGCGCCACCTTCTCCTCGATGACCGGCTATATCCGCGGCACGCTGGCCGACGATGCCGGTGCCGACGAATTGCTCGCGACTGCCAGCCAATCGATCCCCGTGGCCAAACAGCTCAACTGCCCAAGGCTCAACCTCCACGGCACCGGCCTCGACGGCGCGGGCCTCCCGGTGGTCAAATCCGAAATCGTCACCGGCCCGATGTGGCTCAAGGCCCGCGACACGCTCAACCGCATCGCCGATCTCGGCGAGCGCGAAGGCGTGACTTTCGTCCTCGAAAATCTCAACGAGGCGGTCGATCACCCCAAGACGCCCTTCGCCAAGGCCGCCGATACGCTGGCATTGGTCAGCTCGGTCAATCGGCCGTCGCTCAGGCTCAATCTCGATCTGTACCACGCACAGATCGGGGAAGGGAATTTGATCGAGCTTTGCCGCAGGGCCCTGCCCTTCATCGGCGAAATCCAGGTCGCCGATGTGCCCGGACGGCGGGAGCCGGGGACCGGCGAGATCAACTATCCGGCCATCGCGCGGGCGCTCGTCGAGATGGGCTATCGCGGCACGATCGGGCTCGAGGCCTGGCCCTCGGGCGACGATGAGCTGGCGCTGAGCCGGTTCCGCGACGCGTTCACACCCTAGCCGCGCCCGTCTGTTTGCGATCCTGCCGGTCCCCGCGACGTCCGGGAACTGCGTACCGTCTTCGTCGTTCGAACCGGTAGGTAAGTATCGTTCAGCGTGGAGAAAATGGACTACACCTACGGCCCCGTTCCCGACCCCTCCGGAACGCTCTTTCGCCTTTGGGCGCCCGACCAGCCCGACGTCAGCCTTATCCTCGAAAATCGCCCGCCGCTGCCCATGCAGCACCAAGACACCGACTTCTGGACGCTGCATGTTCCAGGCGTTGCTCCAGGTGCGCGCTATAGGTTCAAGGTCGACGGCTACGATTTCCCCGATCCCGCCTCGCGCCAGCAGGACGGCGGCGCGGACGGCTGGAGCGTGGTGCGCGGCTCATGGAACCGACCCCCGCATCCGGGTCCGCTGCGGCCCTGGCACGAGACCATCCTTTGCGAAGTGCATGTCGGCACGGTCTCGCCGGAAGGAACCTTCAAAGGATTGATGGATCGACTCGAGCACTTCAGGACCGCCGGCTACACCGGCCTCGAGATCATGCCGCTCAACCACTTCCCCGGCGAGCGCGGCTGGGGCTATGACGGCACGCTGATCTTTGCGGCGCAATCCAGCTACGGCACGCCCGAGGAGTTGCGGGCGCTCATCGACCGTGCCCACGACCTCGGCCTCTGCATGGTGCTCGACGTCGTCTACAACCATTTCGGCGAAGTGCAGAACTACCTGCCGCGCTACGCCCCACGCTGGTTCGACGACTCGATCAAGACCCCGTGGGGTCCGGCGATCAATATGCGCGAGGCGCCGGTGCGGCAGTTCTATTACGAGAACGCCTGCTGGTGGCTCGGCGAATACGATTTCGACGGCCTCCGCTTCGACGCCATCCACGAGATCGGAACCGAAGCCCGCGACCTCTTCCTCGGCGAGCTGGCGCGCGCCTGCCGCTCGATCAAGCCGGACGCCAAGCTGATCGTCGAGAACGTCAACAACCAGATGCACTGGCTGACCCGCGACGAGGACGGCAGGCCGATCGACTACACGGCGCAATGGAACGACGACTACCACCACGTGCTGCAGTTCCTCGTCACCGGCGAACGCCTCGGCGGCTACGAGGAGGCAGACCGCGATCCGGTCGCCGATCTCGAAAAATCGCTCGCCGACGGCTTCGTGCATGATGGCGACGCCGGCCCCGACAGCGACGGGCGCACCAGGAACGAACCGGCGAGCCGGCTGCCGACCGAAGCCTTCATCGGCTATCTGCAGAACCACGACCAGATCGGCAACCGCCCCGATAACAAGCGCATCGTCGACCGGGTTGATGCGAAACGGCTCGATTTCGGTCACTTCGTGACCCTGCTCAGCCCGCAAGTCCCGATGTTCTTCATGGGCGAGGAGGCGCATCTGCGCCGCCCCTTCATGTTCTTCTTCGACCTGCCCGAGCCCACCGCGTCGAAACTGCGCGACAACCGCTACTGGCAAATGGAGAACGTATTTCACGCGCCGGTCGAGCCCGGCAGCCTGCCCGATCCGCAGGACCCCGCGACGTTCGAGGGCTCGAAGCTCGATTGGGCTGCCTATGACGAACGCCCGCACCGGGAAGCGCTCGAGCGCTTCCGCGAGCTGACCGCGCTGCGTCGCGAGCTGATCTGGCCGCTCAGCGCCACCAAGTGCATCGCCTCGTGGTCGGCGCGGCAGGGCAACGGGCTGGTGATCACCTGGCAATACGAAGCCGGCACCTACAACATGGTCCTCAACCCGACGAGCGAGGCGGTGATGATGGAGGTGTCGCTGCACGACCCCGCCGCCTCGACCGGCCGCTTCGAATTCCACAACGGCAAGGTGAAGGTCTGGCCCTGGTCGGCGCTGGTCTGGCGGAGCTGACGCCGACCAGCCGCTCAGCTCACAACTTGCGCGGTGGAACGCCGTAATAGTGGAGGAACATGTCGACGGCCTTGTGGACCACACGTTCGATCTCGGGAAGCGGCACCGGGTTCGGCAGATTCCCGAACAATCGGCGCTTATAGATTGACGCCATGCTGAGTTCGAGGAACTGGCGCGCCGCAAGGTCGGTGTCCTCGATCACAAAGTCACCGGCAGCGATCCCGCGATCCAGGTACTCCTTGAGGATCAGGTGCGCGGAAAATGCGTCGCTGCCGAAAAACCGCGTCGCCACGTCGGGCATGCGCTCGGAGATGCCGAGGACCATGCGCTGCGCCCGGATGACCTCGTCGGAGGTCAGGCGCGACGTAACATAGCTGCCGAAGCGATGCAGCTGCTCGGCGATCGTTCCCCGCCTCTCGATTTCCTTGCGTGCCGCTCCCATGACCGCAGATTTCTCGCGGTCGATGATCGCGCCGAACAGATCCTCCTTGTCCTTGAAGTAAACGTAGAGGGTGCCCTTACTGACGCCCGCCTCGGCGGTGATGTCGTTCATGCTCGACGCCTCGAAGCCGGCGCCCATGAAGCAGCGCTTGGCGCCGTCGAGGATCTGGTTTCGCTTCGCCGGATCCTGGCCGGCAACCCGGCGCCCCGGCTTGGCATCACCCTCGCCCTCTTCCGAAATCTGCATGGCTCATGCTCCAAAATAAACTGAACCGTTCGGTTCGATTTCGCTTGATATGGCCTTCCGGCCGCGCTATGTCAATCGAACCGAACGGTTCAGTTCAACATTCTTCGCGCCATGGAGGCGTCAATGGCCCAGTCCAGCAATTCGCGGAAGCTTCGTGAAGTCCCGCCGATCTCCGAAGACAATGTCGCGATTCCATCCGCGGACGAAGCGCCGATCATCGCCCCCGAGGCTCCGGCGAACGATATTGCCCCCAAGGCCGCAGCTCCGGCCAAAAACCGCTCGCGCCGCCCGCTGGTCTTTCTGGGGATCGGGCTCATCGCCCTCGCCGCCGGCGCCTGGTACGGCAGCCAGTATTTCCTCGTCGGGCGCTTCATGGTGTCGACCGACGATGCCTACGTCGAAGGCGACATCGCGACGATCTCCTCAAAGCTCTCGGGCTACGTCGCCACCGTGAATGTCGTCGCCAACCAGAAGGTCAAGCAGGGCGACCCGCTCGTGACCCTGGACGACGGCGACTATCGCCTCGCCCGCGACCAGGCGCAGGCGCAGATCGACACGCAGAATTTGACGCTCCAGCGCATCGACGCGCAGATCACCGGGGGTCAGGCGGCGGTCGACCAGGCCAACGCCAACAAGCAGGCGCTGGTCGCGACCCAGAAGAACGCCGCTCTGGCGCAGCAGCGCGCGGCGTCGCTCGCGCAGCAGTCCGTCGGCTCGCAATCGACCCTCGACACGGCCAATGCCGCGCTCGACCAGGCCAACGCGCAGGTCGTCGCCGGCGACGCGCAGATCGCCTCGGCCAAAGCCAATATCGCGGTCCTCGAGGGCCAGCGCGCCGAAGCCGGCGGCCAGCTCAAGACGTTGCAGGTCGCGCTCGACAAGGCCAACCGCGATCTGAGCTTCACCGTGCTCAGGGCACCCTATGACGGCGTCGTCGGCAACCTCGCGGTGCAGACCGGCGATCTGGTTTCGGCCGGCTCGCGGCTCGCGGCGCTGGTGCCGACCAGCGCGCTCTACATCGATGCCAATTTCAAGGAGACCCAGCTCAGCGCGCTGAAGCCGGGCGAGACGGTCACCATCCACGTCGATGCGCTGAAGGACCCGATCACCGGCACCGTTGTTTCGCTGGCGCCGGCTTCGGGCTCGGTATTCTCCCTGCTGCCGCCGGAAAACGCGACCGGCAACTTCACCAAGGTCGTGCAGCGCGTGCCGGTGCGGATCGCCCTGCCGCAGGACGTGCTCGACAGCGGCGTGCTGCAGGCCGGGCTGTCGGTGACGGTCGACGCCGACACGCGGACGGCGCCGCAGAACTAAGGCGCGGGATCGGACGAGGGAGAGACCGATGGCCCAGGCTGCGGTTGCAAGTGGAATGCCGGTCCAGGCGGCGAACGAGGAAGCGCTGCCGCTGCGTCGCATCGTCGCCTTCTTCTTCATGGTCGTCGGCATGTTCATGGCGATCCTCGACATCCAGGTGGTGTCGAGCTCGCTGAGCGAGATCCAGGCCGGCCTCAGCGCCGGTTCGGACGAGATCGCCTGGGTGCAGACGGCCTACCTCATCGCCGAAGTCATCATGATCCCGCTGTCGGGCATGCTGGCACGCATCCTGTCGACCCGCGTGCTGTTCACCATTTCGGCGGCGGGCTTCACGCTTGCCAGCGCGCTCTGCGCCACCGCGACCAATATCGACCAGATGATCGTCTATCGCGCGCTGCAGGGTTTTATCGGCGGCGGCATGATCCCGTCCGTGTTCGCGGTCGCTTTCACGATCTTTCCGCCCAGGCAGCGCGCCATCGTGTCGCCGATCATCGGGCTCACCGCGACGCTGGCGCCCACCATCGGGCCGACCGTCGGCGGCTATCTGACGAGCACGCTGAGCTGGCACTGGTTGTTCCTGATCAACGTCTTTCCCGGCATCATCGTCGTCGCGGCGGCCTGGATGCTGATCGACTTCGACAAGCCCGAGCGGGGCCTCTTCGCCAAGTTCGACTGGTGGGGACTGCTCGGCCTCGCGGCGTTCCTCGGCTCGATGGAGTACGTCCTCGAGGAGGGGCCCGGGCACGACTGGCTCAACGACCAGTACGTCTTCACCTTCGCCATCGTGATGGTGCTGGGTGGGATTTTGTTCTTCTGGCGCGCCGTCCGGGCCGAATTCCCGGTGGTCGATCTCAGCGCCTTCGGCAACGTCAATTTCAGCTTCGGCTCGCTGTTCTCGTTCGTCCTCGGCATCGGGCTCTATGGCCTTACCTACCTCTATCCGCTCTATCTCGGGCGCATCCAGCACTACGACTCGATGCAGATCGGCGAGACGCTGTTCGTGTCCGGCCTCTGCATGTTCCTCACCGCACCGATCGCGGGCGCCCTGAGCGCCCGGATGGATCTGCGCTGGATGCTGACCATCGGCTTTTTGATCTTTGCCTTCGGCACCTTCAGCTCGACCCAGCTCACCGACCAGTGGACCTTTGGCGAGCTCCTGATCCCGCAGATCTTCCGCGGCGTCGGGCTGATGTTCTGCATGGTGCCGATCAACAATGTCGCGCTCGGCACGCTCGATAAGCAGAAGCTCAAGGGCGCCTCGGGCCTGTTCAACCTGACCCGCAATCTCGGCGGCGCGGTCGGGCTCGCAATCATCAACACGCTGCTGACTGACCGCACCGCGCTCCACGTCGAGCGGCTGAGCGAGCACGTGAGCTGGAGCAATCCGCAGGCCCTCTCACAGCTCAACGCCATGACCGCCAACGACAACGCCGCCGGCATCGACGGCGCGACGGCAGCGATCCGGCAGCTGGGCCAGATCGTGCAGCAGCAGGCCTACGTGCTGAGCTTCGGCGACGTGTTCTGGTTGCTGACCGGCCTCTTCGGCCTTCTCGCCTTCGGCACGGTGCTGATGAAGAAGCCCGCGGCGGCGGCCGGAGGCGGCGGTCACTAACCTCGGCCCCGCGATCGAAGGATGGTGGGTGCGACAGGGATTGAACCTGTGACCCCCGCCGTGTGAAGGCGATGCTCTCCCGCTGAGCTACGCACCCATCCTGCCAGGCCGAAAATCGCTGGCTTTACAAGGAGATGGTGGGTGTAACAGGGATTGAACCTGTGACCCCTACCATGTCAAGGTAGTGCTCTCCCGCTGAGCTATACACCCATCTCCATGCGGCATCCGGGGATCGCCGCGGCCGCGGATAGACCATAAAAGCCGGCCGAGGGTCAAGCACTGCGCCGCCCCGGCTAGGCCGCCCGCGGAACCGGTTTCAGGCGGCCAGCAGCCGCTCGACCTCGTTGACGAGGTCCTTGAGATGGAAGGGCTTGCTCAGCACCGACGCATCCTTGGGCGCCTCGCTGTCGGGATTGAGCGCCACCGCCGCAAAGCCGGTGATGAACATCACCTTGAGGTCGGGATCGAGCTCGGTGGCGCGCCGCGCCAGCTCGATGCCGTCCATCTCCGGCATCACGATATCGCTGAGCAGCAGCGAGAACGGCTCCTCGCGCAGCCGCTCATAGGCGGACTTGCCGTTGTCGAAGCGACACCACGTCATAGCCGGCGTTCTTCAGCGCCCGCGTCAGGAACTGGCGCATGTCGTTGTCGTCTTCCGCCAGAAGAATTCGCTTCATGCCGCCCGTCCCCGCTCGGCCCATGGCCGGCCCGGCCGCATGTTTAGTCGAGTTTTGCTGATTGGCAATGACCCAGCGGCGGCCGCGGGCGCTGCTGGACAAAGCCTCGGGGCCGGATGCAGGATCATTGTCAACAGCGTATCCGGGGACATCTCGTGCGGTCCGACTATTGGGATAGGCCGGCTTTCGAGACCGTCAGGCCGCGCCGGCTGACCGCGCCGATCGTCTTCAATTCCGCCCATTCCGGCCGCGACTATCCCGACCGCTTCCTCGACATGACGCGGCTCGACGAGCTGTCGATCCGGCAGTCCGAAGACGCCTATGTCGACGAGCTCTTCGGCCGCGCGCCGCACCTCGGCACCCCGCTGCTGCGGCGCGCACTTCCCGCGCGCCTATCTCGACGTCAACCGCGAGCCGTGGGAGCTCGACCCGCAAATGTTCGAGGAGCCGCTGTCGGACCGCTTCAACACCACGAGCCCCCGCGTCGCGGCCGGGCTGGGCACGCTCGCCCGCGTCGTCGCCGAGAACAAGCCGATCTATCGCGAGCGGCTGACCCTCGAGGACGCGCGCATGCGGATCGAGGGCATCTACCTGCCCTATCACGCGACGCTGCAGCGGCTGCTGAGCGACGCGCGCTCGACGCTTCGGCGTCGGCGCGTGCTGATCGACGCGCACTCGATGCCGCGCATCGCCCGCACCGGCGACCGGCTGGCGCCCGATATCGTGCTGGGCGACCGCTACGGCACCACCTGCGCACGCCCGCGATCGTCGATCTCTGCGAGATGGTCTTTGCCGGCGCGGGACTGCGCGTCGCGCGCAACCGCCCCTATGCCGGCGGCTTCATCGCCCGCACCTATGGCCGCCCGCAGCACCGCATCCACGCGCTGCAGATCGAAATCTCCCGCCACCTCTACATGGACGAGGTGACCCTCGAGAAAAACGAGGGCTTCAACGCCATGCGGCAGCTGATCGAGCGGCTGACGCTGGCGCTGATCGGCTTCGACACCGCGGCGCTGCGACCGCCCGCGCTCACCAGCCCAAGGCCGCCGAATAGTCGCGCCATAAGAAAAGGGCCGCACGCAAGGACGGCGGCCCTAGTCAAGGGAGGAAACGATCGGCGGAAAGAAATGCTGCCCAAACCTGGGGCAGAACCGCAATCCGCCCATCCATCATGCACGATCTGGGGTGAACTGATTTGCCCGTGCCCACAAGTTGGGCGCAATGTCTTCAACAGCGGCAGTGCCGGCTCTGTTGCATAAATGAATCACTTCTGCGTCGCTAAAATGACGCTCCGGTGACGCCCGCGGCTGCTACGGCGTTGCACCAGAACGACAATCTTGTTTGGAGACGTTGATGCCAATGACCGATGACCGGCTGGGCGGCCTCGACGCCGATCTGGTGCGGACGACGCTGCTGGCCGCCGCCGACGCCGCTGCGAAGCTGACTCTCGCGGGCTTCCGCACGCCGCTCGCTGGTCGAGAACAAGTGGACAGACGGGCTTCGATCCGGTTACCGCCGCCGACAAGCGATGCCGAGATCGCCATCCGCGCCGTGCTGGGTACGCGCTTTTCCCGAGCACGGCATCATCGGCGAGGAATGGGACCCAAAAGCCTCGACCGGCGCCTTCGACTGGATCGTCGACCCCATCGACGGCACCCGCGCCTTCATTTCCGGCGTGCCGGTCTGGGGCACGCTGATCGGCCTGCTCGCACCGCGGCCGGGCGGTCGCCGGCCTGATGGCGCAGCCGTTCACCGGCGAGACCTATCATCGGCCTGCCTGGAGACGGCGTTCTATACGCGCCATGGCGAGCGATCGGCCGCTCCACACGTCCGGCAGTCACCGAGCTCAGCCGCGCCAAGGCCACCGCCACCTCGCCCGACATCTTCGAGCAGGCCGGCACCACGGCCGCGCTCGCCCGCCTGCGCGCCGCCGTGCTGCAGACTGCGCTGGGGCCTCGACTGCTACGGCTACTGCCTGCTCGCCGCCGGGCATATCGACCTCGTCGTGGAATCGGCGCTCAAGAATGTCGACATCGCCCCGCTGATCCCGATCATCGAAAACGCCGGCGGCGTGGTCACCACCTGGGACGGCGGCCCCGCCGAAGCCGGCGGCAACTGCGTCGCAGCGGCAACGGCTGAGTTGCACGAGGCCGCGATGACGCTGCTGCGGGGGTGAGTGAGCCCTACTTCGTCTACATGATGGCGAGCCGCATCGGCGGGACAATCTACATCGGCGTGACCGGCCGGTTGAGACAGCGGGTCTGGGAACACCAGAACGACGTTGTAGGCGGCTTCACGCGACGCTATGGCGTCCATCGCCTAGTGTGGTTCGAAGCGTTCGACGACGTGACCGCTGCGATCCAGCGCGAGAAGCAGATGAAGGAATGGAAGCGGGCTTGGAAGGTGAGGCTGATCCAGGAGCTGAACCCGAATTGGGACGACCTGTTTCCTGGCCTCAAATACTAGCCAACCCACCGCTGTCGTCCCGGCGAAGGCCGGGACCCAATAAGCGCCAGCGGCGCGGTTCCAGCACAAGGTGAACCTAGGAATACCGGGCCCCGGCCTTCGCCGGGGCGACACGGGGGGAAGCGGAGGTCGCCAATGGGACCAAATCCTGCGGCTGTCGTTCCCGGCGAAACCGGGACCCAGTAAAGGCCAGCGGCGCGGTTCCAGCACAAGATGCAAACCTAGGAGTACTAGACCCCGGCCTTCGCCGGGGCGACACAGAGGGAAGGTGAGGTCGCCTATGGGACCAAATCCTGCGGCTGTCATCCCGGCGAAGGCCGGGACCCAGTAAACGCCGACCGCGCAATTCCGTCACAAGGTGAACCTGGGAATACTGGGCCCCGGCCTTCGCCGGGCGACACGAGATAATCGGGCCACCTACCGCGGGCTCTGCTCGGTAATAAACGCGTCGAACGCCGCGAACACCTGCGCGCGGATCGCGTCATTTTCCATGAACAGCTCGTGCCGCGCCGCCGGCACCACGGCGTGCCGGCCGGTGCGCAACCGCAGTCCCAGCTGCTCGATCGCGCTGGTCGAGACCACCTCGTCGAGCGCCGCCGCAAGCATCAGCACCGGCACCTTGATCGAGGGCGGGAACTTGTCGCCCTGCGCGCGCGCCATCGCGTGCATCGCCGCGGCGCCCCATTTGATCGTTGGCTTGCCGACAATCAGGTCGGGCCGCTCGCGCCAGGTGTTGACGACGCGCATGTAGCGCACGGCATCGGAGGTCACGGCGTTGCCGGGAAACAAGGCCTCGCTCGGCAGCTCGTCCTGGCTGCGGCCCACCGTCATCCGCCCGAGTCCGACCAGCGACAGCGCATCGCCAACCGCCGCCATGCCCGCGGCGCTCAGCGGCTGCCGGTCGAGGCCGACCATCGGCGCGCTGACGAACACGCGGTCGAACATCATGCGGTCGCGCGTGCTCGGCGATCAGGCAGACCAGCCCCCCCATCGAGTGGCCGACGAGATAGTACGGCGCCGGGCAGTCGGGCAGGAGGATATTGGCGTGGAAGGTCCGGAGGTCCACCCAGTAGTCCTCGAAGCTGCGGACGTGACCGGCGCGCGGATCGCCGGTCAGCCGGTCGGAGCCGCCCTGCCCGCGCCAGTCGAAGGTCGCGACCGCAAAGCCCCGCTTCTGGAAATCGGTGATCGTCTCGAAATATTTCTCGATGAACTCGGTGCGCCCGTGAACGAGGCACACCGTGCCCTTCGCCGCCCCGCTGGTCTTGGGAAAAGTCGCATAGCGCAGCCTGCACCTTGTCGGGCGTGCTGAAGTACCCCGCCCGCAGCCCGTCGGGGGCAGGATTGGTGGGCAGGATCGCAAGGCTGGGTCCGCTGGGATCGACACTGACGCTCATGCCGGGGTCTCCGCGAAAGCGTCGTATCTCCCGCGACGGCGGCAATCCAGACCTCGCCCCACCCGCCGACTCCTCACCATCATGGCTTCCCGCTTACTGGATTCCCGCCGTCGCGGGAATGACGGAGCGGTGGAATGCGGAAAAGCCAGCGTCCCGGGTGGGACACTGGCTTTCCTCAGAATTGATCGCCGTGCGGGGGGCGGGTGACGGCGACCCTTCGTGTTTGTGCCCTTGCAGCAGACAGCGAGCACAGTGCTGGTTTTAAGAGCGCGGGACTGAAGGGACCCTGAGGTGTCCATTCAGATAGCGTTCATGTGCGGAACGCGGTGCCACGGGCGACGATCATCGCGCCCGCCGTTCACACCTCTTGAACCGCCAAAAACCGCCCCTATCTCAAGCCTGTCCGCCGGTTTCGCGCCGGGGACCGGGCCACCCGGGAATGCGCTCTCGCCCATCGTGGGAGGGCGCGTGGGACACCCGAACTTCACCCACGTTGCTCATGGAGAATGTGTCATGCAGACCTACGATTTCACCCCGTTCTATCGCTCGACTGTCGGCTTCGACAGGCTGTTCAACCGGCTTGATGGCCTGGTCGGCCAGGAGCCCAAGACCTACCCGCCCTACAATATCGAGAAAGTGGGCGAGGACGCCTACCGCATCTCGATCGCGGTGGCAGGTTTCGCCCTGTCCGACCTCGTGATCGAGTCCAAGGAAAACAGTCTCGTCGTCAAAGGCGCCAAGGCGCCCCCGTCGGACGAGAAGGGCCGCGAGTTCCTCCATCGCGGCATCGCCGAGCGCTCCTTCGAGCTCCGCTTCCAGCTCGCCGAGTACGTCGAAGTCACCGGCGCCGCGCTCGAGAACGGCCTGCTCCATGTCGAGCTCAAGCGCGAGCTCCCCGAGAGCAAGAAGGCCCGCACCATCGCCATCAACGGCGCGGCGCCCAAAACCCTCGAGCAGGTGAACTGACCAGTTCCGGTCACGAACGGCCCGTTTCGGCCGCGTGAATAGCCTCGATCGAGGTCGGAACAGGCAAACGGAAGTACAGGCGCGGGTCCACCTTGGGCCCGCGCTTTTGTTTGCGCCCCCGAAGCTGCCCTGCCGCAGGGAACCGTCATCAGCATCAGCGGGTTTCTGGCGTAATCCCAAGCGTCAACCAGGAGCGTCGCATGAAATCCCCCGATATCGGCATCAAGTCCAACACCAAGACGGAAATGATCGCGCTGATCAACGCGCGCCTGGCGGAGGCGATCGATCTTGCCCTGATCACCAAGCAGGCGCACTGGAACCTCAAGGGCCCGACGTTCATCGCCGTGCACGAATTCCTCGACGATGTGCGCAAGGACGTCGACAAGCAGGTCGACATCATCGCCGAACGCGCCGCGCAGCTCGACGGCATCGCCCTCGGCACGATCCAGGCGGTCGCCAAGGCGACGACCCTGCCGGCCTATCCCACCGACATCCGCAAGGTCGAGGATCATCTCAAGGCCCTGGTCGATCACTTCGGCAAAGTCAGCAAGACCGCCCGCGACGCGATCGACAAGGCCGACGACGCCGGCGACGCCGACACCGCCGATATCTTCACCGCCTACTCGCGCATGCTCGACAAGAATCTGTGGTTCCTGAAGAGCCATCTGGAGTAACTCCGCCCGCAGATTTCTCCGCCTGTCACCAGGGCGCCCGCCTGTGATACTGACCTGCGGTGGACCATACCCTGCGCATCGCCGCTCTGGATGCCGGCTTTTTCGCCAATTTCAACAATGTCATCAGCGTGCTGAGCACGTCGTTGGGGAAAGACGGAGCCCGCGCCGCCAAGGTTGATTGGACCGTCCGTCCGAACATGACGGACTTCACCTACGGCGACGTCGGCACCAACGTATGGGCTCGCTTTTTCGAGCCCCTTCGATTTGACGAACTCCCCGCCGCCGAAACCGACGCACCCATATTTCCCGACTACTCAATCAGCAACATCTACGCGTATCGGCTGTACAAGCGGGACCGGCTGTGGCGACGGCGGCTGCATGAGGTGTTCGATCGGTTTGTGAGGCCACTCCCGCACGTCAAAGCGCGCGTGGACAGCATCGCCAAATCGAGCTTCGGCGGTGCGAAAGTGATCGGGGTTCACGCTCGCCACCCGGGAATCTCGATCGGAAAACCTCTTTGATGTTCCGCCGCCCCAGCGTTCGTCGCGAGCACCCGCCGGCTCATGGGCCCGGACCCTGGCGCGAGGGTCTTTCTCGCCACCGACACTGCAGCGACCGCCAAATTTTCGAAGAGCCTTTGGCGACCGCCTTGTGTTGCAAGCCGATGTTGAGCGTACGCGTGGGACCACCCAGGTCCATCACGACTCGGCGGCTTCGGAGCAACGAGCGCTGCAGGTCCTGACCGACGCGCTGCTCCTCGCCCGATGCGACGCCCTCGTGCACGTCACGAGCAACATCGCGACTGCGGTGGGGTATATCAACCCGAACCTGGAGATGCATTTCTGCGAGAGCCGCCCGCGAGCGGTGATCGGTAACGCTGTCGCAGCGATGATGCGGGTTCGAGCCATCGGTCACGGCATTCGCGCACTCCGCCGGGCAAAGTACGGGCCACGGTGATGCAAAGGCTGGCTCGCCGCATTCCCGCTTGCGCCCCTCTCGCACTTGTGAGATTGTATCCCAATAGGACAGCTTTGCTGTCTTAAAAAGCGGACGCCCGGTCTCCCCGGAATCGGCTCGCACGCCGGACCGGCTGGCCCGCTTGTCGAAAGCGGAAACGGGAGGCGGGGCGATAAGCCCGAACGAGCGGCCATTTGGATGCAGAGCCGCTCCCCCGAATAAAGCATTGCGCCGCGCGGCCTGAGCCGTACCATGTGCGGCCCGGGACGCAAGGCGCGTCGAAAGGAATGCACACCGGCTCGCCGGATCGACGACCCCTCGAGAGAAGGACAAAGCAAATGGCAGAGACAAGGAACGGATCACTCCCCGCCTCGGACCTGGCCATTCGCAAATCGGTCCGTCCCGAGGCGTTCGGCCTGTTCGACCCCACGCGCGAGCACGATGCCTGCGGCGTCGGCTTCATCGTCGATCTGAAGAACCGCGCCTCGCCACAAGATCGTCAGCAACGGCCTCGATATCCTCGAAAACCTCGAGCATCGCGGCGCCGTGGGCGCCGATCCGCTGATGGGCGACGGCGCCGGCATCATGGTGCAGATCCCGCACGCCTTCTTCGTGCGCGAGATGGGCCAGGGAGGGCGTCACCCTGCCCGCACCCGGCGCCTATGCCGTCGCGCTTCATCTTCATGCCGCAGGACGCCGCGCTCCGCGTCAAGATGGAGAAGGTGGTCGAAAAGGTCATCGAGGACGAAGGCCAGACCGTGCTCGGCTGGCGCGACGTGCCGCTCCGACAATTCCTCGCTCAGCAAGGCGCCCGAGATCGTCGCGACCGAGCCCTTCCACCGCCAGGTGGTGATCGGCCGCGGCACGCGCGTTGCCGACGACGAGGCGTTCGAGCGCAAGCTCTACATCATCCGCAAGGTGTGCTCGGCCAAGATCTTCTCGGCCTTCGAGGGCAAGCCCAACGACTTCTACGTCGTCTCGATGAGCTGCCGCACGCTGATCTACAAGGGCATGTTCCTCGCCGCCCAGCTGCGCGCCTACTACGCCGATCTGCGCGATCCCGATTTCGCCTCGGCGCTGGCGCTCGTCCACCAGCGCTTTTCGACCAACACCTTCCCGAGCTGGCGGCTGGCGCACCCCTATCGCTTCGTCTGCCACAATGGCGAGATCAACACCGTGCGCGGCAACGTCAACTGGATGGCGGCGCGCCAGGCGTCGGTCAGCTCCGACGCTGTTCGGCGCCGATATCCAGAAGCTCTGGCCGATCTCCTATCCCGGCCAGTCGGACACCGCCTGCTTCGACAACGCGCTCGAATTCCTGACGCGCGGCGGCTACTCGCTGCCGCACGCGGCGATGATGCTGATCCCCGAAGCCTGGGCCGGCAACCCGCTGATGGATGAGGATCGGCGCGCCTTCTACGAATACCACGCGGCGCTGATGGAGCCCTGGGACGGGCCGGCCGCCATGGCCTTCTCCGACGGCGTCTATATCGGCGCGACGCTCGACCGCAACGGCCTGCGGCCCGCCCGCTACATCGTCACCGACGACGATCGCGTCATCATGGCCTCGGAGATGGGCACCCTGCCCGTGCCGCCCGAGAAGATCGTCCGCAAGTGGCGCCTGCAGCCGGGCAAGATGCTGCTCATCGACCTGAAGAAGGGCGCCATCGTCTCCGACGAGGAGATCAAGGCCGAGCTCGCCAAGGCCAATCCCTACAAGCAGTGGCTGGCGCGCACCCAGATCCAGCTCGAGGAGCTGCCGGAGGTGCCGGCCGCAGCCGCGCCGGAACGACGTTTCACTGCTCGATCTGCAGCAGGCCTTCGGCTACACGCAGGAAGACCTGAAGCTCATCCTGCCGCCGATGGCGACCACCGGCCAGGAAGCCGTGGGCTCGATGGGCACCGACACGCCGATCTCGGCGCTCTCGCGACAAGTCGAAGCTCCTCTACACCTACTTCAAGCAGAACTTCGCGCAGGTCACCAACCCGCCGATCGACTCGATCCGCGAGGAATTGGTGATGAGCCTCGTGAGCTTCATCGGCCCGCGCCCCAACATCCTCGACCTCGAGGGCCAGGGCACGCGCAAGCGCCTCGAGGTGCACCAGCCGATCCTGACCAACGCCGATCTCGAAAAGATCCGCGCCATCGGCGCGATGGAGGACAATCCGTTCCGCTCGAAGACGCTCGACATCACCTATCCCGCCTCCGAAGGCGCGGCGGGCATGGCGGCGGCGCTCGACCAGCTGTTCTCGGACGCCGAGATCGCCGTGCATTCGGGCGACAACATCATCATTCTGTCCGACCGCATGGTCGGGCCGGACCGCGTCGCGATCCCGGCGCTGCTGGCGACCGCGGGCGTGCACCATCACCTGATCCGCAAGGGCCTCCGCACCTCGGTCGGCCTCGTCGTCGAGACCGGCGAAGCGCGCGAGGTGCATCATTTCTGTGCCCTCGCCGGCTATGGCGCCGAGGCGATCAACCCGTATCTCGCATTCGATACGCTGCTCGCCATGAAGGCCGGACCTGCCCGAGGAGGTCGACGAGCACGAGCTCGTCTATCGCTACATCAAGGCGATCGGCAAGGGCATCCTCAAGGTCACCGCCAAGATGGGCATCTCGACCTACCAGTCCTATTGCGGCGCGCAGATCTTCGACGCCGTCGGGCCTGACCTCGGAGTTCGTCGACGACCTACTTCACCGGCACCGCGACCACCATCGAGGGCGTCGGCCTCGACGAGATCGCCGAAGAAACCGTGCGCCGCCACAGCGACGCCTTCGGCGACGAGCCCGTGCTCGAGGACGCGCTCGATGTCGGCGGCGACTACGCCGTTCCGCTTCCGCGGCGAGGCGCATGTCTGGCGCTCGCGAGACCGTCGCCAATCTGCAGCACGCCGCGCGCGGCAACGCCCGCGACAAGTACCGCGAGTTCGCGCGGCTGGTGAACGAGGTCGAAGACCGCTACGTCACCATCCGCTCGCTGTTCCGGCTCAAGGCCGCCGACCGAGGACGGCCGCGCCGCCATCCCGCTCGAGGAAGTCGAGCCGGCGGCCGAGATCGTCAAGCGCTTCTCGACCGGCGCGATGTGCTACGGCTCGATCAGCCGCGAGGCGCACACCACGCTCGCCATCGCCATGAACCGCATCGGCGGCAAGTCGAACACCGGCGAAGGCGGCGAGGAAGCCGACCGCTTCAAGCCGCTGCCCAATGGCGATTCCATGCGCTCGGCCATCAAGCAGGTGGCCTCGGGCCGCTTCGGCGTGACCGCGGAGTATCTCGTCAACTCCGACATGATGCAGATCAAGATGGCGCAGGGCGCCAAGCCCGGCGAGGGCGGCCAGCTGCCCGGCCACAAGGTCGACGAGACCATCGCGGCGGTCCGCAAGTCGACGCCCGGCGTCGGCCTGATCTCGCCGCCGCCGCACCACGACATCTATTCGATCGAGGATCTGGCGCAGCTGATCTTCGATCTGAAGAACGTCAATCCAGCCGGCATGGTGTCGGTGAAGCTCGTCTCGGAAGTCGGCGTCGGCACCGTCGCCGCCGGCGTCTCCAAGGCGCGCGCCGACCACGTGACCATCTCCGGCTATGAAGGCGGCACCGGCGCGGCGCCGCTGACCTCGCTCAAGCATGCCGGCTCGCCCTGGGAGATCGGCCTCGCCGAGACGCACCAGACGCTCGTCGCCAACAAGCTGCGCGGCCGCATCGCCGTGCAGGTCGATGGCGGCATCCGCACCGGCCGCGACGTGGTGATCGGCGCCCTGCTCGGCGCCGACGAGTTCGGCATCGCCACCGCGCCGCTGATCGCGGCGGGCTGCGTGATGATGCGCAAGTGCCACCTCAACACCTGCCCCGTCGGCATCGCCACGCAGGACCCGGTGCTGCGCGCGCGCTTCACCGGCAAGCCCGAGCACGTCATCAACTACCTGTTCTTCGTCGCCGAGGAAGTGCGCGAGCTGATGGCCGCGCTCGGCTACCGGCACTTCGACGAGATGGTCGGCCAGATGCAGATGCTCGACAGGACCGAGGCCGTCGCCCACTGGAAGGCCAAGGGCCTCGATTTCTCGCAAGCTCTTCCACAAGCCGCCGACGGTCGAGGGCGTCGCCATCTCGCACACCGAAAAGCAGAACCACCCGATCGACAAGATCCTCGATCGCCGGCTGATCGAAAAGGCGCAGGCCGCGCTCGAGACCGGAACGCCGGTCCAGATCAGCGAGACCATCGCCTCCACCGATCGCACGGCCGGCGCCATGATCTCGGGCGAGGTCGCCAAGCGCTACGGCCACGACGGGCCTGCCCGAGGACACCATCGCGGTGTCGCTCACCGGCACCGGCGGCCAGAGCTTTGGCGCCTTCCTCGCGCGCGGGCGTCTCGCTTCGACCTCGTCGGCGAGGCCAACGACTATGTCGGCAAGGGCCTGAGCGGCGGCCGCCTGGTCGTCCGCCCGTCCGAGAAGTCGGCGGCGCCAAGCCCGAAGACTCGATCGTCATCGGCAACACCGCGCTCTATGGCGCCACCGAAGGCGAGTGCTACTTCCGCGGCATCGCCGGCGAACGCTTCGCCGTGCGCAACTCCGGCGCCGTCGCGGTGATCGAGGGCACCGGCGACCATGGCTGCGAATACATGACCGGCGGCGTCGTCGTCGTGCTCGGCAAGACCGGCCGCAACTTCGCGGCGGGCATGTCGGGCGGCATCGCCTACGTGCTCGACGAGGACGGCACGCTTCGAGAGCCACTGCAACATGTCGATGGTCTCGCTCGAGCCGGTGGTCGAGGAGGAGGTCATCTCCGAGCGCGACTACGGCCACTGACGGCGACCTCGAAACCCATGGCCTCGTCGAGATCATCGGCAACCTCGCCAATGGCGACGCCGAGCGCCTGCGCGCGCTGATCGCCGCGGCACAAGGCTTCACCGGCTCGACCGTCGCCGCGAACATCCTCGACAACTGGGCGAGCCTATCTGCCCAAGTTCAAGAAGGTCATGCCGGTCGAATATCGCCGGGCGCTCGCCGAGCTCGAAAAGGAGCAGGCGGCAATGCAGGTGGCGGCGGAATGAGCAAGCTTAGTGCGATCCTTGCCGGCGGACTCACCGCTCTTGCTTTCTTGTCGCCTGCGTCGGCGTTTGCGGCGCAGGCGTATCCGCCGAACGTCTACTTCCATTTCACCGATGGCCACGGCGCCGACTTCCGCATCCCGCAGGCGGTACCGGGTCTGTTCAGCTGCGATCAGGCCAAGATCGCGCTGATCGCCAAGGCCCTTCAAAAACAGTACCCACTGTATGCGAGCTGGACCTATGTGAGCGCCGAATGCCGCGCCCCGCACTGATTAGCACAGGCTCAGACGCCGCGGCCGCGTCTGTGACCCTCAAGAACTCGACCAACTAGGATAAGGCCATGGGCAAGATCACCGGCTTCCTCGAGCTCGACCAGGACGACCGCGATTACGCGCCGGTCGCCGAGCGGCTGAAGACCTATTACGAGTTCACCATCCCGCTCGGCGACAAGGAGACCCGCGACCAGGCGGCGCGCTGCATGGATTGCGGCGTGCCCTATTGTCACAACGGCTGCCCGGTCAACAACCAGATCCCCGACTGGAACGACCTCGTCTATCGCGGCGACTGGCTGAAGGCGCTGCAAGAACCTGCACTCGACCAACAACTTCCCGGAGTTCACCGGCCGCATCTGCCCCGCGCCCGTGCGAGGCGGCGTGCACGCTCAACATCCGCGACGAGCCGGTGATCGATCAAGACCATCGAATGCGCCATCGTCGACAAGGGCTGGGAAGAAGGCTGGATCGTCGCCGAGCTCAACCCGAACAAGACCGGCAAGCGCGTCGCCGTCATCGGCTCGGGCCCCTCGGGCCTCGCCTGCGCGCAGCAGCTCGCGCGCGCCGGCCACGACGTGCATCTCTACGAGAAGAACCGCAAGGCCGGCGGCCTGATGCGCTACGGCATCCCCGACTTCAAGATGGAAAAGCACCACCTCGACCGGCGCGTCGACGCAGATGGAAGCCGAGGGCGTCACCTTCCACTACGGCGTGCATGTCGGCCGCGACGTGAACGTCGACGACCTCGAAGCGCAATACGACGCCGTGGCGCTCGCCGGCGGCGCCGAGAAGCCGCGCGACCTGCCGATCCCCGGGCCGCGAGCTCGACGGCATCCATTTCGCCATGGATTTCCTGCCGCAGCAGAACCGTCGCGTCTCCGACGAGCCGCTCAACAACGTCAAGCCCATCCTCGCGGGCGGCAAGCACGTGGTGGTGATCGGCGGCGGCGATACCGGCTCCGACTGCATCGGCACCTCCAACCGTCAGGGTGCGCTTTCGGTCACCCAGATCGAGATCATGCCGGCGCCGCCCGAGAAGGAAAACAAGGCGCTGACCTGGCCGCTCTGGCCGATGAAGATGCGCACCTCCTCCTCGCAGGAAGAAGGCGTGACGCGCGACTTCGCCGTCGCGACCGTGCGCTTCGAGGGCGAGAACGGCGTGGTCAAGAAGCTCGTCTGCGCCCGCGCCGATGCAAAGTTCCAGCCGATCCCTGGAACGGAGTTCGAGCTGCAAGGCCGATCTCGTGCTGCTCGCCATGGGCTTTCTCGGCCCGGTGCAGGACGGCATGATCAAGGATCTCGGCGTCGAGCTCGACAAGCGCGGCAACGTGCTCGCCGACATGCGTCAAGTACCAGACCAGCGAAGCCGAAGGTGTTTTCCTGCGGCGACATGCGCCGCGGCCAGTCGCTGGTCGTCTGGGCGATCCGCGAAGGCCGCCAGTGCGCCCGCGCGATCGACCTGAGCTTGATGGGAGAGACGACGCTGCCGCGGTAGGCTCCGCGCTTCACCCTCCCCCTCGCGGGGAGGGTAGCGCAGCTAGAGGCGAAGCCTCGTAGCGAAGCTAGGGAGGGGGAGCAGTCAGCATCGAGACCGCCTCTCACCCCCTCCAACCTTCGCTACGGACCTGCGGTCCTAGCTGCGGTACCTCCCCCGTGAAGGGGGAGGTGGGCACTGCGTCCTACGCTCTCACAACCCGCGGCTCGTCCACATCCGCATAGTCGATCACCACATCGGCGCTCCTCTGCGGCCGGCTCTCCTTGAAATAGAGCTTCTGGCCCTCGTATCGGCGCCGGTTCGCAGGCGCCGCGGGGTTCGGATCACTGCCATCGCGCCGCGCCAGCCGGGCAAACGCCACGTCGAACGGCACGTCGAGGAACACCGACAGATCCCATTCGTCCCGCAGCTCCTCGCGATTGAGGAACAGCCCGTCGAAGATCAGCACTGCCGGCAGCTGGATGGTCAGCGGGTTGACCGAGATCGGCTGGTCGCGGCGTTCGTCGAACACCGCCGTACGGAACGGCATTCCGATGCGCGCCGGAAACAGTAGCCGCGAGCGCAGCTCCTCGAGATTGTAGGTATCGCGGTAGTAGCCCTCGGGCGAGTCCTTGCCGCGCGCCATGCGGATCGCCCGCGGATTGTGGAAGCCGTCGATCCCCACCCGGAGCACGATCTGCTCTGCCGCCTCGAGCCGCGCCGCGAGGTCATCGGCGAAGCGCGTCTTGCCCGCGCCGTCGACACCGTCGATCGCGACCATGGTCAGGGTCTCGCTGCGCACATCCGCGATCCGCGCGAGCAGCGTGTCGAAAACGCTGTCGCGCGCCGCGTTCACTGCGCGGCCGCCGCCGAAGCTGCGGCGCTCGGCGGCGGCTGCGGCGCCGCGGCCGCGCCGGTCGGAGCGGCGGTCTTGCTCTCGTCCGCCGGCTCGCTCGACACCTTGCCCACGCCGAACGCATCGACCCGCCCTGTCGGCGCGTCGAGCATCTGCGTCACGTCGAACCCCGACGCGCTCGAGGCCGCATCGCTCGAGGGCGGCGCGGCGGTCACCAAATCGAGCGCCGGCTTCGGCTTCTGGCTCAGCGGGATCACCGCGCCCGCGACTTCGAGCAGCCGCGTCTGGCCGAGCCCCTGATAGGGCGGTCGCACCATCAGCGCCGCGTCGGTTCCGGCCAGCGCATCGGCGACCTCGAGCCCGGCATCGCCGCCGCCGCGATAGTAGAGCTTGATCGTCTGGCTCACATAATAGGCGAGCTTGTCGGCGCCGGCGCTGGTGAAGCGGACGCCGTCCGAGCGGCGCATCTGCACCTGGTTGCCGTTGAGGTCGGGGCCGGTATCGGTGTAGTCGCCATTGTCGTCGACGAAGCGATCGTAGATGTCGACGAAATCGCCGCTGCCCGCGAACACCGCGAGCCGCTGGATGGCGCTCACCGCGCTCACCGCGGTCGACACGTCGTCCTTGGCCATTGCCGGCAGGCCGACCCAGATGATCGGCTTGTTGGCGCCGCGCACCGCCTGCACGAAATCGCGCCACGTCGCTTCTTGTAGGCGTCGTTCCAGTCGTCGGTGCCGAACTTGAGCGTACCGGCCGTCCCCTTGATCGACTGCCGGTCGTTGATGCCCGATGATCATCACCGCGATATCGAAGCTGTTCTTGGTGACCTGGTCGACGACGGTCTTGTTCCAGTCGAAGAAATCGGGGCGCGCAAAACTCGAGCCGCCCACGCCCTGGTTGATGACGACGATGTTGGGATCGTCCGAATAGAACCGGTCGAGCGCCGCGGCGAGGTCGGACGCCATGGTGTCGCCGAACACCGCGAGCCGCGTCGCCGTCGCCGATTTTGCGACCGGCGGCTTGGGCACCGGCGGCAGCACGCCCTTCTTGGGCTTGACCACGACGGGTGCGTGGCGGCGGCGTCGGCGTCTGGTCGGCATTGTTGCCGAAGCCGCCGAACAGCATGTCGAAGATCGATTTGCGCTGTGGCTGCTGCTGGCCCTGGCCGCTGTCCTGCGCGTAGGCGAGCATCGGCTGCACTTCGCACACGGCGAGCGTCGCGAGCACGGCAATGAGGATCAGGCGGCGGAGCACGGCCGGGACTATGCCTTTGTTTCTGGCAGAAAAGAAGGCAGCTAGCGGGTTGCGGCCATCAGCTCGTCGTAGCCGTCGCTGGTCAGAAATCCATCCGCCACCTCGCCGCGGCTCGCCTGGAATTTCGCATAGGCAAGCGTCGCGATGGGTCCGATCCGCCCATCGGCCGGGCCGTCGTAAAAGCCAAGCTTGGCGAGCGCCGACTGGATCGCGATGCGCTGGCCGAGATTGGGGAGTTTTGCGTCGCGCGGCCAGCTCGTCACGAACTCGCCCGCGCCCTTCAGCCGGTCGCTCAGATGCGCCACCGCCAGCGCATAGCTGTCGGAGAAATTGTAGCCCTTGAGCACGAGATAATTGCCGGTCATCAGGAACACCGGCCCGCTCGCACCCGGCCGGCGCGTAGAGGAACACCTTGACCTGCGGATCGCCGAACGGGTTGCCACTGGCGCGCTTCACGCCGAGCGCCGAAAAGAACGCGATGGGCCTGAGATTATTGCGATCGGCGAGCAGCCAGTCGAACCCCTTGGGCACGCTCACTTCATAGCCCCAGTCGACCCCCGGCACGTAGCCGAGATCGAGCAGGAACTGCGCGCTGGTCGCGAGCGCGTCGGCGAGCGAATCCTGCAGGTCGACCTTGCCGTCGCCGTCGCCATCGGTGCCGTGCTTCAGCACATTGCTCGGATTGACCTGGAGGTGCCCGATCGCGCCGGCCCACGACCCCATCAGATGCCGCGCGTCGAGCGGGCCGCGCTGCACCAGCATGAGCGCGGCGATGAAGTCCGCCTTGTCGAGCTCGTAGCGCCCGCGGTGCTGATAGACGAGCGTTGCGAGCGAGCGCACCACCGGCTTGAAGTATTTGGGGTTGCCGAGCACCGATCCGTAGCTGGTCTCGATGCCCCAGATGGCGCCCAGCAGGTACGGATCGACGCCGAAGCGCTTCGCCGTGGCCGCGAAAGAGCTTTGCATTGGCCGCCATCGCCTTCATCCCGGCCGCGACCCGCTCGTCGCTCACGCGCTTGTCGAGGTAGTCCCAGATCGGCGTCGTGAACTCCGGCTGCGTGTCGACGAGCTTCGGGATCGTCGTATCGAGCGTCAGGCCGCGGATCGCGCTCTCATAAACCGTCGGGCTGACCCCCGCCGCCACCGCCGTCGGCTCGAAGGCATGCAGAAACTCGCTGAAGGAGTCGGCTTGGGCGGGGGAGACGAGCGCGAACACCACGGCAGCGAACGAGCTATCGAAAGCAACGACCGCATACGTTCATCGCAAATGTCATCCCCGCGAAGGCGGGGATCCAGGGGCCACACGCACGAACTGTGTCTCGCGCTCTGGATTCCCGCCTTCGCGGGAATGACACCACGGATTGTCGGACGCCCGGCGTCCCGCTTCACCTGTTGCGCGTCACTAGATACCTCTCCCATGCCAGCGCCGTCGACACCATCTCGCGCAGATCGTCGTGCTGCGGCGTCCAGCCCAGGAGCTTCCGGATCTTCTCGCCGGTGGCGGTGACCGCCGCCGGATCGCCCGGGCGCCGCGGCCCTTCGGTGACGCCGAAATCGACGCCCGACACCGACTTCACCGTGTCGATCACCTGCCGCACCGAGAACCCCTGCCCGTAGGCGCAGTTGAGGGTCACCGACGGGCCGCCGTCGCGCAGATAGTCGAGCAGCAGCTTGTGCGCGTCGACGAGGTCGGTGACGTGGATGTAGTCGCGGACGCACGTGCCGTCCGGCGTCGGATAGTCGGTGCCGAAGATATCCATCTTCGGGCGCTGCCCGATCGCGGTCTGCACCGCGACCTTGATGAGGTGCGTCGCGGTGGCCGAGGACTGGCCGGCCCGCTGCTGCGGATCGGCGCCCGCGACGTTGAAATAGCGCAGCGCGCCGAACCTGATCGGGTGCGCCGCCGCGACGTCATGGAGCATCCATTCGGTCATCAGCTTGCTGCGGCCATAGGGCGACACGGGCAGGAGCGGGGTTTCCTCGACCACCGGCTCGAGCCCGGTCATGCCGTAAACCGCCGCGGTCGAGGAAAAGATGAAGGCCTTGACCCCGCCCTTCACCGCCGCCTCGATCAGATTGCGCGAGGTCGCGGTGTTGTTGCGGTAGTATTTGAGCGGGTCGCTGACCGATTCCGGCACGATGGCGGAGCCGGCGAAATGGATGATCTCGGTGATGGCATGCTCGCGGATCAGCCGGCCGACGAGGTCCATGTCGCCCGCGTCACCGAGGACGAAAGTCGCCCGATGGTCGACCGCCCAGTCGAAGCCGGTGACGAGGTTGTCGAGGATCACCGGCGGCTCGCCCGCATCCCCGAGCCGCAGCGCCATATGGCCGCCGATATATCCTGCGCCGCCTGTTACAAGCACGGTCATGCCGGCAATCTCCGATTAATGGCAAAATGCTAGGGTCGCAGTCCTGAAGATAGCCTTACAGCGTCGCTCCAAGAGGATCAGCCGTGTCTGAACGCGTCCGCACCGCGGTTTTTCCCGTCGCCGGCCTCGGCACGCGCTTCCTGCCGGCCACCAAGGCGATGCCCAAGGAAATGCTGACGGTCGTCGACCGGCCGCTGATCCAGTACGCGGTCGACGAAGCGCGCGAGGCCGGCATCGAGCATTTCGTCTTTGTCACCGGGCGCAACAAATCGGTCATCGAGGACCATTTCGACAAGCAGTACGAGCTCGAGCACACGCTCGAGCTGCGCGGCAAGTCGACGGCCCTCGCCGAGCTCGAACGCGATCTGCCGCAGGCCGGCCAGGTGAGCTTCACCCGCCAGCAGGAGCCGCTGGGCCTCGGCCACGCGGTCTGGTGCGCGCGCGAGCTGGTGGGCCACCAGCCCTTCGCTCTGCTGCTGCCCGACATGCTGTTCAAGGCCTCGCCCGGCGTCCTCAAGCAGAT
Source organism: uncultured Alphaproteobacteria bacterium (assembly GCA_963848625.1). Classification (GTDB taxonomy): domain Bacteria; phylum Pseudomonadota; class Alphaproteobacteria; order Rhizobiales; family Devosiaceae; genus Devosia_A. The sequence continues at coordinate 378,192 of CAWKEC010000007.1, read as the reverse complement.
GATGGAAGCCTATGAGGAGACCGGCGGCAACGTCATCGCCGTCGAGGAAGTGCCGATGTCGGAGGTCTCGTCCTACGGCGTCGTCGCCCGCGGCAAGGGCCCCGACGAGGGCTTTGCCGTCACCGCCATGGTCGAAAAGCCCAAGCAGAAGGACGCGCCGTCGAACCTCATCATCTCCGGCCGCTACATCCTCCAGCCCGAAATCTTCTCGCTCATCGCCGAGCAGCCGCGCGGCGCCGGCGGCGAAATCCAGATCACCGACGCGATGCAGTCGCTGATGCGGTCGCAAAACTTCACCGGCGTCAAATATCAGGGCAAGAGCTTCGACTGCGGCGGCAAGGTGGGCTTCCTCCTCGCCAATGTCGCCTACGCGCTCGACCGGCCGGACATCGCCGGGCCGTTCCTCGCCGAACTGAGGAAGATGAACCTCGGGTGAGGCTGGGCTTCGATGCCACGCCCTCGTAGTTCGACAGGCTCACCATGAGGGCTACTGGGAAGTCCGCGTCTGTGAGGACCTCATGGTGAGCCTGTCGAACCACGAGGTCCGGGCAACCGTCGCGGTCCCATCTACCCCGAGACCTTGACGCCCAGCGTCACGGCCTGCGAGTCCGCCGCCGGCCCGGGTGGCTCGAAGCTGTGGGTGAGCAGGTAGTCCGCCGACCAGGTGGTGCCGGCCGCCGGCACGAAATCGACGCCCGCCCCGTAGCTGTAGCCGGTCGAGGTTTCGCCCGCCCCGATCGTTACGGCCTGGTTCCAGTCGGCCGTGCCGCGCAGCGTCAACCCTGCACCCATTGCGATGCTGGCCTTGGCGTTGACGTCGGTATCGAAGTCGGTGTCGCCCGCAACCAGCGTCGAGGGCACCAGCGTCGTCGTCAGTCCGCCCTGCAGCGTGAGATGATCGTCCGGCGTGAAGGTGAGGCTGCCGTCGTAGAGCCAGCCCATCTGGTTGGTGAGCGAGCCGTCGGTATAGACACGCCACGCCGGGCCGGAGGAAATCTCGGCGGCGAGTGTCCCATGGTCGTCGTAGCTCAGTCCGCCTCGCAGGCTCGCCAGCGTCCCGTCGAGCAAGACGTGCAGCGTCGGATCGGGCACGTCGAACTTCTGGTAGGCGACGTCGCCCTCGATGAAGGCCGTCGCATCGGGCACGAACTCGTAGCCGGCGCGCAAGCCCGCCGACGCCTGCCAGTAGTTCTTCGATGTGTCATCGACGGTGGTGCCCCCGCTCAGCGTCGTCGGCCCTTCGATAAATCGCGTAAGCCCGAGATTGGCGGTGCCGGAAAAGTCGCCGAATTTGCGCATCGCCGAGCCCTCGAGGTCGCCGGTGAATTCGAGCGGCCCGACCAGCGTGTTCGGTGGCAGCGACGGATCGGTGGCCAGCAATTGCACGAGGCTCAGATCGAGCGACTGAGTGAGCGTGGTGTCTGGATCGAGATTGCCGGAGCCCCTGGCACTGAGCTCGGCGCTGTCGACGCCGAAGGCACCGGTATCGTCATAATGCACCTGGGCGCCCGCGCTCACCGCGCTGTCGCCGCCAAAGCCGCTCATGTCGATATTCACGTCGGGCGCGAGGATCGTCTCGTAGTGCCCGCCAGTCGAATCGACAGTGTACTGGCCGCGCAGCCCGAGATCCCACGTCAGCGGAGACGGCGCGGCCGTCCTGCTGCCACCGGCAAGCGCCGGCGCCGCCAACAGCAACGCGGACACACCAACAGACACGAATGGGACCAGGCGGCGCAAACCCAAACACTCCGGCTACGCGGTCGAACTGCGTGAGCCAAGCCTTGCAGCTTTATGGTTAATGAAGCTTTGCAGAGGCCGAGAATTGGTGCGTTTCACGGCTCGTTAACCACGGCGCTTAAAGCCGATTTATCCATTCCCGCGCGAAGCTGCGGACGGTCGCTTTTTCGGCCTTTGGACCAAGGACTCCCTTCGTGGACATCGCCACTATCATCGGCCTCTTCGGCGGCTTCGGCATGCTGTTCGGCGCCATCCTCATCGAAGGCTCGAACCCGATGAGCTTCCTCAACATCCTCGCCACCTGCGTGGTGGTGGGCGGAGGCACCATGGCGGTGATGGGCCGCTATACGCTGAGCGGGTTCCTCCACGGCGTCGGCAATGGCTTCAAAGGAGTGCTGTTCCACAAATCGGTCTCGGCCGTAAAGCTCATCGACCAGCTCTCCGAGATCGCCGAGACCATGCGCCGGCAGGGCCCGATCGCCCTCGAGCAGGTCGAGGTCGACGACGAGTTCATGAAGCGCGGCGTGCGCATGATCGCCGACGGCTTTTCGGCCGACGCGCTGCGCGCCTCCCTCGAGCGCGAACGCGACCTCGATTACGAGCGCATCCACCACGGCCACGTGATCTTCAAGGCCTTCGGCGAAGCCGCGCCCGGCATGGGCATGGTCGGCACGCTGATCGGCCTCGTCTCGATGTTCGGCCACATGGACGACCCCAAAAAGATCGGCCCGGGCATGGCCATCGCGCTGCTGACGACGCTCTACGGCGCCGTGCTCGCCAACGTCGTGATGCTGCCCATCGCCGACAAGCTTGCCAATCGCGCTGAGGAAGAGGGCACCAACCGCAGCCTCATCATCGAAGCGCTGGTGATGATCCGCGAGGGCAAGAACCCCGCGACGATCAAGGACGAGCTCGCGAGCTATCTGCCGCTCCACACCCGGCACAAGCTGATCGAGGAAGAAGCGGCGTAAATGGCGGCCCTCAAGAAGAAAACCGGCCACGGCGGCGGCGGTCACGGTGGCGCCTGGGTCATTTCCTTCGCCGACCTGATGAGCCTGCTCATGGCGTTCTTCGTCATGCTGCTGAGCTTTTCCGTGCAGGACCAGGAAAAGCTCAACATGGCGGCTGGCTCGGTGCAGAACGCCTTCGGCATCCAGCCTTACTCCGACATGACCGGCATGATCGAGCGCGACGGCAACCCCAAGCGCGACTTCCTCAAGGACATGTCGCCGAGCCCGATCAAAGCGTCGACCGAGTTCGCCACCGAGGACAACCCCGACCACGAGAGCCAGGGCCAGGAAGCCAATACCTACGCCAAGGAAAAGACCGACATCGAGCGGCAGGCGCAATATTCGCTCGCCGCCGCGAGCCTGAAGCAGGCCTGGCAGGATCTCCCCGACATCACCGCTGTAGCCGACCATATCAATGTCGAGGACACGCCCAACGGCCTCAACATCGTGATCTCCGACGAAGACGGCCGGCCGATGTTCCCCGAGGGCAGCAAGTATCCGTTCGAAGCCACCCGCAAGGCGATCGCCGCGATGGCGCCCTCGCTCGCCAAGCTTCCCAACCGCATCCGCATCTCGGGCTACACGGCCGCCGGCGGCACCTACGACAACCCGCGCTACGGCCCGTGGGAGCTGAGCTTCGACCGCGCCAACGTCACCCGGCAGACGCTCGAGGAATTCGGCGTCTCCGACGACCGCGTCGAGAGCGTCGTCGGCCGCGGCGATTCCGATCCGTTCTTTCCGAACGATCCGTACCTCAGCGCCAACCAGCGCGTGTCGATCCTGCTGGTTTACGAGAAGCCGCCGGTGCCGGTGGATTTGAAGCCGTAGGGCTCAGTTGTTGAAAAGATCGCTGTGGGAGCCGGTACGCTCGAAGACGATCACGTCGTCGCCTTCGAGACGATAAATCAATATCCACTCTGGCTCGACATGCACGTCACGTGAACCGGCTCATTCGCCCTTGAGTGCGTGGTCCCGATAGGCTCCAGTGAGAACGGCCTCTTCGGCCAGCAGAACCATCACGACGTGCAGCTTGCGTAAGTCCTTGCCGCGTCGCTGCACCAGTTTGAGGTCACGCTCGAAGCGCGAGGTTGTGCGTGGCCGCCGCACCTAGATCCCGAGATTCTTGAACATCTTGTCCATGCTCGAAAACTCATGCACATCTTCCCCGCGACGACTTTTGCGCAGTGTCTCTGCCGTCTCCTCGTTGGGAATGTGCTCGGGATGAAACGGCAACGCCTTGTCGCGGGCCACCTTCTTGAGCGTCATGCGCATGAGATCGGACACGGTCAGACCCATCTCGGCCAAAACCTCGGCCGCTTCCTGCTTGACCTCTTCGCTCACTCGCGCGCGAACGACTGCATTCTCGCTCATCATCATCTACTCCGCGCCCGTTGTAGCCCAATTGGGCTACAAAATCAAGCCGCTTCCACCTTCAGCACCGGACCGTCGGCGCCGATTACCCGCACCTTCTGTCCGGCCGCGAGATCGGGGCCGGAAATGCGCCAGACCGAGTTGCCGAGCTTCAGCCGCCCGGAGCCGTCGCGGATCGGCTCGTCAATCACCCCTTCATGGCCGACGAAGCGTTCCGCGCGGCGGTTGAGAAACGGGTTGTCGGTCTTCTGCACGCGATTGCGCGTCACCAGCGTCCAGACCACCACGATCGCGATAGCGAGAACGCCGAAGATCGTCACCTGCCACGGCCAGCTGAGCCCGGGAATGAAGGACAGCAGGCCCGTGACCAGCCCGGCCGCGCCGAGCCAGAGGAAATAGCCGCCGGGAACCACCAGCTCCAACGCCAGCAGCACGAGGCCGGCGACGAACCAGGCCCAGGGCCCGTAGGTGTTAAACAGATCGAGCAGAACCATTGGAATGCTCCTCTATTCGGTCACGTGTTGGTCGATGGCGGCCGGCCGCTCGACCCGCTGGTCGGACGGACCGCCGGCTTTTCGCCACCGAAGGTCTCGCGCGCGATCTCGGCGATGCCGCCGAGCGCACCGATGACGCTGGCCGCCTCGACCGGCAGCATCAGCACCTTCTGGTTGGGCGAGCGCGCCAGGCTCTCGAGCGCCTTGATGTAGTTGTTGGCGACGAAGTAGTTGATCGCCTGCACGCTGCCCGAGGCGATCGCGTCCGAAACGACCTGCGTCGCCTTGGCCTCGGCCTCGGCCGAACGCTCGCGCGCCTCGGCGTCGCGGAACGCCGCCTCGCGCCGGCCCTCGGCTTCGAGGATCTGCGACTGCTTCAGGCCTTCCGCGGTGAGAATCGCCGACTGCCGCTTGCCCTCGGCCTCGAGGATGGTGGCGCGCTTTTCGCGCTCGGCTTTCATCTGCCGGCCCATCGCTTCGACGAGATCGCGCGGCGGATCGATGTCCTTGATCTCGATACGGGTGATCTTGATGCCCCACGGCGAGACCGCCGCATCGACCACCCGCAGCAGCCGCGAGTTGATCTCGTCGCGATGGCTCAGCAATTCGTCGAGGTCCATCGAACCCATTACCGTTCGGATGTTGGTCATCGTCAGATTGAGGACGGCGTTCTGGAGATTGGTGACTTCGTACGCCGCGGCGGCGGCATCGAGGATCTGGTAGAAGGTGACGGCATTGGCGGTCACCGACGCATTGTCCTTGGTGATCACCTCCTGCTGCGGCACCTCCAGCACCTGCTCCATCATGTTGATCTTGCGCCCGATGCCGTCGACGAACGGCACAATCAAGCTGAGGCCGGGCTTCATCGTGCGGATGTAGCGGCCGAAGCGCTCGATCGTGTAATTGTAGCCCTGCGGCACCGTCTTGACCGCGGCCATCAGCACCAGGATGGCCAGCACGCCCAGGACAATCAGGGTGATGCTGCCGCCGTCGAGCTCAAATTTCATCGCACTCTCCCTCGGCGCACGATCGCCGGAAACCCGACGCGCCCTACACAAAGACATATGTGCCCGGTGGTCGGGGTGCAATGCGCGAGGCCGAAGCGGGAGGCGACCCCGCCCGCGTCCGGCACGAAAACGCAGCGTTTCACGCTTGGCAACGCCCCCGGATGGGTGGTCCTGGAGGACCTAAACCCAGCCACCCAGTTCCTGTCGCACCACCGCCTCGAGCATCGTCATGCCGCCCGGGCTGTCGTTGAGGCAGGGGATGTAGGCGTAGTCGTCATGGTGGCCGCCGGCGTGCACGTACTGCTCACGTCCGAGGATCGCGAGCTCGTCGAGCGTCTCGATGCAATCGACGGAAAACGCCGGAGCGACGATCGCCACCTTCTTTTTCGCGGCACCCAGTTCCATCAGCGTCTCCGCCGTATAGGGCTTCAGCCACTCGGCCGGGCCGAACCGGCTCTGGAACGTCACTCTGAGAAAATCCTCGCTCCAGCCCAGGCGTTCGCGCACCAGCCGCGTCGTCTTGAGGCAGTCGCAATAATAGGGATCGCCGCTGATCAGGTACTCGACGGGCATGCCGTGGTACGAGGTCAGCACCAGGTCCGGCTTGAAGGGCAGCGCCGCAACGCCGGCCGCGATGCTGTCGCTCAGCGCCGCGACGTAGGGCACTGAATTGAAATACGGCGGCAGGGTACGGATCGCCGGTTGCCAGCGCAGCCGCTTCAGCGCCGCGAATACCGCATCATTGGCCGTCGCCGTCGTCGTCGCCGAATATTGCGGATAGAGCGGACAGACGAGGATGCGGTAGCATCCCTGCTGCATCAGCGCCGCGAGCCGGCTCTCGGTCGAGGGGTTGCCGTAGCGCATGGCGAAATCGACGATGACCCTATCGCCGAGCGCCGCCTGCAGCTTCTGTGCCTGCCGCGCGCTGATCACCCGCAGCGGGCTGTCGTCGGCGTCCTTGTCCCAGATCTTGCGATAGTTCGCGCCGCTCTTTTGCGGCCGCACATTGAGGATGATGCCCTGGAGGATGAGCTGCCACAGCACCGGGTTGGTCTCGATCACCCGGCGGTCGGAGAGGAATTCGCCGAGATACCGCCGCATCGGCCAGTAGTCCGGCGAATCCGGCGTGCCGAGATTGAGCAACAGCACGCCGATCTTGTCGGACGTGACGGTCGGATGGTCGGGTGGCTTTCGGCCAGGGATCATGGCGCGCACCATATCGGGGACGCCGATTGGTGCAAGCGGCGGCGCCGTCTACAACCACGGTGTCGCATCTTGCCCAGATGTCATTCCCGCGAAGGCGGGAATCCAGAGCCACGGGCATTGGAGTTTGCCGCCCTTGGATTCCCGCCTTCGCGGGAATGACACTGTGGATGATCGGCTTATCCCAGATTGCCTGTGAAGAAGTCCCACACCAGCTTCACGTTGAGCCCGATGATCAGCACCGCGACCACCACCGCAATCGCCGTCAGCCAGCGCGGCGCGACCAGCGGCCCGAGCTTGGCCCTGCTGGCGGTGAACAGCACCAGCGGTACCACCGCGAACGGCAGCTGGAAGCTCAGCACTACCTGGCTGAGGATCAGCAGTTTTCCCGTCTGCGCCGCGCCGAAGAGGTAGGTGACGATCAGCGCCGGCACGATCGCGACGCCCCGCGTTATGAGCCGCCGCGCCCAGGCCGAGATGCGCAGCCGGATGAAGCCCTCCATCACGATCTGCCCCGCCATCGTCGCCGTCACCGTGGAGTTGAGCCCGCAGCAGATGAGCGCGATGCCGAACAGCGTCGGCGCCAGCGTCGTGCCGAGGATCGGCGTCAACAGGTCGGAGGCGCGGCCGATATCGGTCACCACCTGGTGGCGGGGAAAGAACGCCGCGCCCGCCAGCACCAGCAGCGACGCATTGACGAGGAACGCAAAGCTCAGCGCCAGCACCGAATCCCAGATCGAGAACTTCAGCGCCTCGCGCTTGTCGGTCTCGCTCGTCCCATAGGCGCGCGTCTGCACGATCCCCGAGTGGAGGTAGAGATTGTGCGGCATCACCGTCGCGCCGATGATCCCGAGTGCGAGGTAGAGCATGCCGGGCTTGGTCGCGAGATCGGTGGTGGGCGCGAGTCCACGCAGCACCCCGCCCCAGTCGGGATTGGCGAGCACGATCTGCACCACGAAGCAGACCGCGATGACGCCTAGGAGCGTCACGATGAACGCCTCGATCCAGCGAAAGCCCTTGTTCTGCAGGAACAGGATCAGGAACACGTCGAGCGTCGTGATCAAAATGCCAAGCTCGAGCGGAATGTGGAAGATGAGGTTGAGCCCGATCGCGGTGCCGATCACTTCTGCCAGATCGGTCGCCACGATGGCGATCTCCGCCAGCGCCCAGAGCGGCCAGGCGACGAACCCCGGGAAGGCGTCGCGGCAGGCCTGCGCGAGGTCCTTGCCGCTGCCGATGGCGAGACGCGCGCAGAGCGACTGGAGGATGATCGCCATGAGGTTGGAGAGGAGCGCAACGCTCAGCAGCGCGTAGCCAAAGCGGCTGCCGCCGGCGAGCGAGGTCGCCCAATTGCCGGGATCCATGTAGCCGACCGCGACCAGATAGCCGGGTCCGGCGAAGGTCAGGAACTTGCGCCAGGTCGATGCGCCCTGCGGCAGCCGCACCGAGCGGAAAACTTCGACCAGCGGCGGGGTCGCACTGTCGCGGAGCCAGCCGGCGGGGCGCGAGGGCGTGGCGTCCATCAACGGGCCTGCCACGTGCTGGTCGCGCCTGGCCCGGTCTCGTTGCGATTGCAAATCATTCGCAAGAACTACGATAGATGCGAATTATTTGCAAGTGCGACATGAGACGGCATTGCCCGCGCCGGGAACCAATGGATACGACGCGGATTCCCGAAGCGGGGCTCAGAAGGGGTGAATTTGACTGAACTCTCCAAGGAAGACGCGCATCGCGAGGCGATCCGCCGCTGGCATACGCTTCCCGCCAGCGAGCGCCGCACCGAGATGCACGCCCGGGTTTTCGCCGCCGGCCTCGTCGATGACCTCGACTTTCGCACCATGGGCAATCGCCGCCGGATCATCGAGGCGTGGCTGGTCAAGGAGATCGCCGCGGCCGGTTAACGTTGCGCTAACCACAATTGGCGGATTCTGGGCGGAGCCGTCCTGCCCGGAGACTGGGAATGGAGCTGACCAAAGACCAAGCCGAGGCCGAAGCCATCCGCCGCTGGTACCAGCTGCCCGAACATCTGCGCCAGACGCCCGAAGACGCCGAAGCCTACGCCATCCGGCTTGACCGCGAGCTTGAGTTCAGGACCGTCACCAGCCGGTCGCGGCTGATCGGCGCCTGGCTGATCCGCGAGCTGTTCCGCGCCCGCGACGCTGCCATGAACGACGAGATCGCCGTCTTCCAGGGCGCGCTGAACGGGGATGAGGACGACCTGATGATGCCCGACGAGTTCGGATCGCGCCGCCTAGATCGAGGCGAGCACCAGCACGATGCCGAAGGCCAGCACGCCGAACGCGGCGAGCAGTTCGGCCCACCACACCAGCGTTGCCGTGAATTTGTTGTCGGCACCGGCAAGGCCCCTGGCAGCGCCCTTGAAGCCGACGGCGAGCGTTGCGAGCGCTCCCGTGGTGATCGCGGTGCCGAGCCCCATCATCATCACGGCCGCCATCCCCGCGATCAGCAGGTTCTGGCTGAGGGCGAAGGCGAGGACGATCAGCGCGCCCGAGCACGGCCGGATGCCGACCGCCGCTACCACGCTCAATTGCTCGCGCCAGCCGCCGCGAATCTGGTCGGCCGTCACCACATGGGCGTGACCGGGCTCGTCATCGTGCCGATGCGCCGGCGAGCGACCGGGCAGCGGCGGCGGATGACTATGCCCATAATGCGGGTCGTTCGGCAGCCGGCCATAGGCATCCCCGCCGGTCAGGGCAAACGCCACTAACGATGGCTCCGGGTGCAGCAGCGCATGCGCCCGCGCTTGCTTCATGTGGCGACCGATCTGCAGGTGCAGCTCCGGCGTGGGCTCCTCGTCGTCATGATCCTGGCCATGATGATGATGCCCGTGGCCGTGCTTGTGTCCCCAGCCAAAAATCTTGCGGAGGATCAGCCACAGCCCGAGCAGCGCGATCATCCCATACGATAGAATGCCGATCCAGTTGGCGGCGTCGCTCATCGCCATCGCCGTCATGCCGAGCAGGCTCGCCGCGATCAGCACGAAGGCGATGGCGACGACCGACTGCATCATCGCGCTGAGAAAGCTGAGGAGAATCCCGCGCCGCACCTGTGCCTCATTGGCGAGCACATAGGATGAGATCACCACCTTGCCGTGGCCAGGCCCCGCCGCGTGGAAGATGCCGTAGAGAAAGCTCAGGAGCCCCAGCACCCAGAAGCCGGTCCAGTCGCTCTTGAGGCCCGACAGCGACTTTTCGAGCGCGAGGTAGAAATCCTGCTGCGCCTGCCCGATCCAGCCGAGAAACCCGGTGCGCGGCAAGACCAGCCCGGGTTCGTTCGGCGCGGCCCCGAACGGGATGTTGCCGGTAAAGATCGGCACCGTCAGGCCCTGCCGCGGCGGCGGGGCGGAGGCGAGAGCCGCCTGGTCGGGCGGGATGGACGGCACGTCGTCTGCATTGGCTTGCGCCGTGCCGTCCGCCATGGCGTTGGCGGCATCGAGCGCATCCGTCGGCGCGGCAGGGGCGGCCGTAGCTGTCACCGAGGCGGTGGTCGCAACCGGCGTCTTGCCGGTGGCGCTGCCGCCGGGGCAGTTGATCACGATCGCGCCCTGCATGCCGCGCATCGCCTGCTCGAGCTCGGGCGGCAGCTTGGTGACGTCGGGCGGCAGCGCGTAGAGTGCATCGGCGAGCGCCGTCGGCATCTCCTTGGGATTTTCCATCTGCACCGCGCAGGTCTTCGGCGCATTGATCAGCGTGACCGCGCTCGCATCGGCAAAGGTGATGGCGACGTAATATTCGGGATCGTCGACCGACAGCTCGAGCGCCTTGCGGATCATGTAGGGCTGCGCCAGCGCCACGTCGAAATTCAGCGTCGTCTTGCCGTCGGCACCCATGTCGATCGTCGGATTGCTGCCGTGGCCGAATTTGAGGTTGGGGTCTTTGCCCTCGCCGGCGAAGGTGTAGTACTCGTAGTCCGCGAGCCCATCCATGTTGTCGTCGGCAAGCGGCTGCAGCTCGGCGCGGGTCAGCTTGCCGTCATGGTTGGTGTCGAGCCCCTGCACGCTCCAGGCCGAATAGGCCTCGTCAAACGTCCAGGTGTTGTGGACCGACACCACCTGCCCGGCATCGTTGAAGGTGACCGCCGCCTTGGCGTCGATGAAGATGTGCGGATGGGCAAGCGCGGGCAGCGGCGCGAGGACCACTAGCCCCGCCAGCACGGCGATGATGCGACGCATTCCAACCCGCCCCGCGCCCCCGCCGGAGCGCCGTTCTAGCCCATCGGGTGCGCCTCGAACCAGGCCACCAGATGATCGATCAATGCCCTGACCTTGCCCGCCAGGTGCCGGCGATGCGGATACACCGCCTGCAGCGACGAGCCGGTCGACATGAACCCGGAAAGCACACGGGTGAGCGCCCCCGATGCAATCAGTGGATCGGCGAGATAGCCGGGCAATAAGGCAATGCCAAGACCCGCCAATGCCGCATCCCGCGCCGACAGGGGTGAATTGACCCGCACCTGCCCCGCAACCCGCACCGAGATCGTCTCGCCCGCCTCGACAAAGTGCCAGTTCGCCTGGCCCTGGAGGTTGGTGTCGACGATTGCCGCGTGCTGCCGCAGATTTTCGGGCCGCTCGGGGGCGCCATGCGCCGCGATGTAGCGCGGCGAGGCCACCGCGGAATGCGCCATGTCGGCGATCTTGCGCGCGATCAGCGAGGAATCCTGCGCCGCCGAAATCCTCAGCGCCAGGTCGATCCCCTCCTCGACCAGATCGACGAAGCGATCCTCGAGGCGAAGGTCGAGGCTCACCTCCGGGTGCGCCGCGAGAAAGGCAAAGATCGCCGGCGCGAGGATCATCTCGCCGAAATTGCGCGGCGCCGAGACCCTGAGCAGCCCGCGCGGCGCGGCCGTCTGGTCGAGGATCGAGGCATCGAGCTCGTCGAGCTGGGCGAGCAATTGGCTCGCCTCGCGATAATAGGCCTCGCCCGCCTCGGTCAGGCTGAGCTGCCGCGTCGTGCGGTTCATCAGCCGCACGCCCAGATGGTCCTCGAGATCGGTCACGTACTTGCTGAGCAGCGCCTTCGACCGCCCGTGCAGCCGCGCCGCCGCCGAAAACCCGCCCGCGTCGAACACCTGCACAAAGGCACGAATGCGGGCGAGGTCTTGCGGCATGGCGACAGTGATAGGCGGTTGTTCGACGTCCAGCCGCGTGCACTCGCTCTTCCCCTGCGCGGGGAAGGTGGCGCGAAGCGACGGAAGGGGGCGGCCGCTCGCGCCGGTCCGTGGCAGCCCCCTCCACCATGCTTCGCGCAGGTGAGGAAAACCCCACTGCAACTACCCCGTCACCCTGCCAAACCGCCGGTCCGCCAGCATCGTCGCCGTCACCACGACGAACGCGAACACCACCATCCCGAGCGACAGCCAGTGCGCACTCGCCCATTCGCCGCGCTCGACGAAATCGTAGATCGAGATCGACAGCACGCGCGTCTGGCCGGGGATATTGCCGCCGATCATCAGCACCACGCCGAACTCGCCGACCGTATGCGCGAAGGTCAGGATCAGCCCGGTCAGGAACCCCGACCGCGCCAGCGGCGCCGCCACGCGGAAAAACGTCTGCAGCCGGTGCGCGCCAAGCGTCATCGCCGCCTCCAGCGGCTCCTCCCCCACCCCTTCGAGTGCCAGGCGAACCGGCTGCACCATGAACGGCAATGAATAGAGGATCGAGCCGATCACCAGCCCGCCGAACGAGAAGGCGAGCGTGCGCGCACCCCAGAGGCCCGCGAGCGCCCCACCCGGCCCGTTCGGCCCAAGGACGATCAGGAGATAAAAGCCGATCACCGTCGGCGGCAGCACCAGCGGCATGGCGACCAGCGCCGCGACCGGCTCACGCCACCGGCTCCTGGTCCGCGCCAGCCACCAGGCGATCGGCGTACCGATCAGGAGCAGGAGGAGCGTCGTTGTCGCCGCGAGCGCCGCGGTGAGGGCGATCGGCGATGCGATGTCTGCGGTTACGGGCACGATCCCGCTTACACCACCGTGTCATTCCCGCGAAGGCGGGAATCCAGGCGACGCTTTCGGACATCCGTGCGCCCGGTCTGGATTCTCGCCTTCGCGGGAATGACTCGTAGCGTAGCTGGACGCCCCAGAACCCTCACTCCAGCGCATAGCCCGCGGCCTTGATTGCCGCCACGCCCGTATCCGACTTGAGGAACGCCAGGAAATCCTTCGCCGCCTGGTTGTCGGCGCCGTGCGTCAAGAGCACCGCGTTCTGCTTGATCGCCGGGTAATCCTCCTGCGGCGGCAGCCAGACCTCAGTCGCGGGTTTGCCGATCACCTGGCTCAGGGCAACAAAGCCGAGTTCGGCATTGCCGCTATCGACGAATTGCTGCGTCTGCGTGATGTTCTCGCCGGTGACGATCTTGGGCGTCACCGCCGCGGTCAGCCCGAGCTTGTCGAGCACCGCCATGCCCGCGGCGCCATAGGGCGCGGCCTTTGGGTCCGCGACGGCGATGTGCTGGAACGCATTGGCTTTCAGCACCGCCGCGCCGTCGGTCACGTCGATCGTCGGCGAATAGAGCGCGACCTTCCCCACCGCATAGGTGAAGTCGGTGCCCGCGACCCCGACGCCGTCCTTGATCGCGGTGCCCGTGCGCTTGTCGTCGGCGCTGAGGAACACGTCGAACGGTCCACCCTGCGTGATCTGGGCGTAGAGCGCGCCGGTCGCCCCGAAGCTGAGGTTCACATGATTGCCGGTCGTCGTCTCGAACGCCGCGGCGAGGTCGGTCGCGACCTGCGTGAAGTTCGCGGCAACGGCGGCGTTGACGTCCGCAGCGCTCGCGCCCGACGGCAGCGATGCGGCGAGCCCCGCCGCGAAAACAAAACCCAGTACAACACGACGTGAAAGACGCATGACGGCCCCGATATAGCTTGAAGACTATATCGAGCTTCGCAAGGCCGCCGGTCACGGGCAAGCGTTATTTCCGTCCGGACCGGTCGAGCCGCCGCTTCACCGCTGCCACATGCGGCGCGATCGCCGCGCGCGCCCCGGCCTCCATGGCCCGGTAGCGCTCGAGCACGAATGTCCCGTCGGTGGTGAGCCGTCGCGCCGCCCTGCGCGGCGCCGCCGCGTGAGGCGATAACCAGCGGGCCGCCCCAGCCCTCATTGAGCGCCTGCACGAGGCTCCAGGCGCGCTTGTAGCTCATCCCCATCCGCTGGCCGGCCGCCGCGATCGAGCCGGTCTCGCCAATCCCCTCGAGCAGATCGGCTCGACCCGGGCCGAGGTAGAAGCCGTCGGTAAAAGTGACGCGCAGATGGGAGAGGCCGCGTGCCTCGTTTTGCTTCATGCGAGCGACCCTGAACCATCGTAACAAAGACAAGCTTACGGGGAGACCCGGGGTGGCAGCAAGTTCAGCCCACCGGCCCTAGGGTCCGGAGTCATGGTGCTTCGGACGCGGGCGAACGAAGGCCTTCGGTTCGCTGGGCTCCCGTCCCATCCTGTGCAACAACCGTTCTACATGATACCGCAAATCCCGCTTCGGTTTAGGTGGAGGAGGCAACCTCGAGCCGTCGTCGGGTTGTTTGGGATCGAATTCGAAAATCGAGCCGAGAAAGGCGTCGAGCTTGCCGGCCAGGACTAGCTCCTGAATGACATTGTGGCTCTTGCCTTCTGCGGGCATCAGCGTCGCGCCAACGCGCCTCTGCATCTGTTGGGCGTGAGCCGCGTCCCGGACATGCCCCGAGCTGAAGGCAACGACCAGTTCGCCGCTCTGCGGCCTGCATGCGCACAGCGGGTCGAAGGCCTCCACACGCTCACCCGCGCGCAGCCGCTTGATCGGCCAGGCGAATGTGCCGGCCAGCGAAACGGAGCGTTTCGCGCCAAACATCGAAGCGCTGCGCAGTGCTGGGAATCCGCCGACGCTCGCTCCCACACAATAGAGGGTGTGATACCGCTGCACCTCGAACTTCCGAGAGAGCTGGCCCACCCATGAGGGCATCGTGCCGCGCACCGTGCCCGCGCCGATTTCGAACGACGTACTCCCCGCATCGGCCAGTGTGAGGACGTCGAACTTCTTGGCCGGAATGTGCTGAAGGAACTGCCCGACGGGTATCAGAAGCCGCGCTGAACTATCGCAGAAGCCGACCAGTAAAGCCTTGTCCTCCTTGCGCACAGACGGGTCGGCGAAAAGACGGATTCCGGGGCACGGATCGTTGGCAAAAAATGTCTCGGCATCTTCCTCACGCAACCGGCTGAGGACAACCGAACTAGCCACGAGCTTGCCCAGAAAGCCGCTCTGCTTTTCCAACGCCGGCAACAGGGCCTTGAGTTCCAATGGGGTCAGTTGGTGTTCCATCTCGCGGAATATGCGTTCAAGATTGAGCTGCCACCTCTCTGTGGCCAGCGCAGCCATGAAGTCATCAATCACGAGGTTCGCTTCGCGAGGTGAGCCGCGAGTTCGTCTAGCGTGTTAAACGCCTTGAGTTCGATCGGTGTCGACCTCGAGGCCGGTTTCGCGTTCGATCGCCAGCCCCCAGTCGAGGACAGCCGAGGCTTTCAATCTCTAGCTCCTCTATCCGCAAATCTCTCTCCACGCGCGAACCTCGGGACCGATGTCGCCATTATCGAAAACGCCGGCGACTTCACCCAGCGTTCGGACCAATATCTCTGCGAACCTCACTCAGTCGTCATCATCAGCTGGCTCGCAGCTCGAGCAGCAATACCTTGGGGCCGAGGAAAAAGTTGGTTGTAGTCATCGGCCTCGTAGGAAGACGATATTCGCGGTGGTCGCCGAGCCGATGTTGAGAGCAGAGGTGATGCTTCGCCAGAACTCGACTGCCAGGGTGCGCGCCCTGGACAGACATGCGCGCCCGCCCCGAAGTAACGGTGTGTCTGCATCATATCGTCGTAATACTGAAAGGCTTGGATGAACATCCGCAGATGTTGCCCCGGCAAGAACTCTGCGCGGCCAACGCGGAAAGACGCCGTCACCACTCGCTCTGTGAATGGCACCCCGCTCACCGCTGGTGACTCCTTGAACATGATGTCGCTAAAGGGCTTTCCTGGCGCCCGAAGAAGCTCCCATCGCAAGCTTTCGGCAAAGGTGTAGGTAAGCGAATCCTTCGCGAATATCGTCATGAGGGCCATGAGATTGAGCTGGCTGCTATCGAGTTCTAGTCCGAGTCTCCTGCTGGAGATAGTGGATGACGTCGATGAGCTGTCTCGATCCCTTCAAGTCGCGTCTTCAGGCGCATTGAGTTGTCGATCAGCTTGGATGACTAGCCCGATATTAATCCGCTGCATGTCGACGCCGAGAAGACGCCGTTAGGAAATCAAGGATCATAGGCCGCATGATTTCCGCCATGACATCGACGCGACCGGGCCGCCCGAGCAACGAAAAGCGTTCCAGCCACGACCGCTCTCGAACCAAGCGCGTATTTGCTTGCGTCGGCTCGCAATGAACTCCGCGATGCGGCGGCGAGCCAACTGATGTTCGTGCGCCAACCAGGTTGAAGCGGAGTTTGCTTGTCGAAGAGATACAAAGAGGCTGAGGTCGAGCTCGGTTCGCTGCTGAAGCTTGCCGGGATCCCCCTGCGGTAAGGCGACGGGCATCGTTGTGAGAATCGCGACGCAATCCATCGGGTCGGTGACAAGCCAGAGGCCCGTGCGCCGATCGAAAATCGGCGGCCTTGGACCGGTCTCGTAGAAACCGTGGCGGTGCTCGTCGCGATGAAACGTCATCGGCATCCGCAGCAAATTGCCAATATGATGGTCGGCAATCATGTCCGCAGCTGCATCGGCCTTGGAGTGTTCGTTCAATTTCGTGCCGCAGATGACCTAGCTCTACCAAAACGACGCTGATGGAAGCCTAACGTTTCGATGCGGCCTCGGCAATGGCCGTACCTCTGCGATCCTGGCCCGCCCAAGATGACGCCACCGTCCCGCCGCGTCGGCTAGCTCCCGCTCATCAAATACGCCGCCACCGCCGCGCGATCGTCATCCGTCCATTGCGAGGTCTCGTCGTCGACCACCTCGCCCATCGCCCCGCCGAGCGCGTCCGAATCCGGCGTGAACCCGTCCTGCAGCGTCTGCGCGAGGCTCTGGGCATCGTAGCCGTCCTTCGCGAGCGCCGCCTGCGTCAGCGTCGGGGTGCGGCCGCCGGGGCCGCCCTTGTCGGGATTGCCCTGGAGCTCGGTGCCGGGCTGGATCGCGCCAAGGATATTGCGCGGGCTGTGGCAGGTCACGCAGTGGCCCGGCCCCATCACGATGTAGCGACCGCGGTTCCACTGCGCCGACTTGCTCGCATCCGGCGTCAGCGGACCGGGATGGAAGAACAGATGCTTCCACCCCGCCAGCAGGATGCGCTGGTTGAACGGAAAGCTCACATCATGCGGTCGCGACGGGACCTCGATCGCCGGTCCGGCCTCGAGCGCCGTGTAGAGATCGACGAGGTCCTGGTCGGTGAGTCGCGTATAGGCGTCGAACGGGAACGCCGGATAGAGATGGCCCTGCGGCCCCTCGCCATTGCTCAGCGCGTCGGAGAATTCGGCAAGCGTCCAGGTGCCGATGCCGTTGGTTTTCGACGACGTGATGTTCGGCGGATAGAAGGTGCCAAACGGCGTCTTCAGGCCCGCGGACGGCGAGCCCGCCAGAACCGCGTCCTTGTTGTTGGGGTCGGTGTGGCAGGTGACACATCCGCCCAGCCGGATCAGGTAATTGCCGCGCGTCACATCGCCGACGAGCGTCAGGTCGCGCGCCGGTCCGCGCACCGGCGTCAGCATGTAGGCGCCGACGCCGAGGCCGACGATGACAATGATGACGATGATGGTTCCGAGGACCCGCATGCGGTGAGGTAAGCAGAGGGCGAACGGGCCGGCAACGAATCAATATTTCGGCGGGATGGGATTAACCTCGCGACTCCGCGACCGCCTAAGCTCCCGGCTGTCATCCCTGCGAAAGCAGGGACCCATCTTGCCCCTGCGCGGAGCGCGACTCGGGTTCCAGCTTGCGCTGGAATGACATCGGTGATGCTGGGCCACCGTGCCCCACGGCGCAGCGCCCCTACAGTGCCGCCTCGACCTCCGCCCGGGTCGGCGGATTGGCGCCCACGCGGCTGCAGTTGATCCCGGCCGCAACCGCGCCGAACCACAGCATCTGCCTCAGCTGCTCGTCGTTGAGCGCGCCCATCGCCTCAGGCTTCAAAGCATTGTTGTCGCCGAGCCAGGTGAGGATGCCCGCCATCAGCGTATCGCCTGCGCCGACATTGTCGCCGCCCGGCGTCGCCGGAAAAATCGGCGAACGCACGCTGGCGCCCCGGGTGAACGCCATCGAGCCCTTGGCGCCCAGCGTCACCACCACCAGCCTGCAGTGCGGCAGCTTCAGGAACCCCGCTGCCTGCGCCTCGATCGACTGGCCGGGCCTCAGCGTCTCAAGATCTTCTTCCGAGAACTTGATGAGGTTCGCGACCTCGAGCGAGGCGCGCACGCGCTCGCGATAGGCATCCATGTCGGCGATCAGCGACGGCCGCAAATTCGGGTCGGTGGAAATCGTCGCGCCGCGCCGCCGCGCTTCCGCCGCCACATCGAGCCACACCGCCATGTCCTCGCCGAGGATCGTGCAGAACCCGCCGATCTCGAACAGCTCGATCTGCTGCGGCAGCGCCGCAATCAACCCGGCGCGCGAAAAGGCGCGGTCCGCCTCGCGGTAAAAGGCATAGCGCGGGTTGCCTTTGCCATCGTCAGTGACGACCGCCAGCGTCGTCGGCTCGCGCACCCGTTCGCCCGAGCAGCACGTTGACCCCGGCCGCCTGCAGCGGGGCAAGGATGACGTCGCCAAAACTGTCGCGGCTGATCGGGCAGAGAAAGCCCGATGGCGTGCCGAGCCTGGCGAGCGCGATGGCGCAGTTCATCGGCGAGCCGCCCGCCTTGGCGACGAACTCGCCGGGCTGACCCTCCGGCTTCTTGATCAAATCGATCAGGCTCTCGCCGCCCACCACGTACATCGCGCCGCCCTCCGTCGGCTCCCGTTATAGTGGGCACGCACAAGCCTTCAAGCGCGCTTGCAAAACCAGCCGCCTCTGGCATGAAGGGCCAGGGTCGCGACCGGGGGGATGATCCGTGCGCCAGCCGCCAGCGTGGACGCTGACGATCATCGGGGCGATCGACGCCGTGAGCCGCTGGATCGGCCTCGTGGCGATCTGGCTCACCCTGCTCTGCGCGCTGCTGAGCGCGCTCAACGCCATCCTGCGCTACTCGAGCGGCGGCCTGCTCTGGCTCGAGAGCAAGACCGGCATCGGGGCGTTCGGCACCCTCTATTCGTTCTATTCCGGCAGTGCCAACGGCTTCTCCGACGCCATCTGGTACATGTTCGCGGCGACCGTCATGCTCGGCGGCGCCTGGACGCTCAAGGTCAACGCCCACGTCCGCGTCGATCTGCTCTACGGCATGGTGGGCGAGAAGACGCGCACCTGGATCGACCTGCTCGGGGCGATCTTCTTCCTCCTGCCGCTCTGCGCGCTGCTGATCTACGTGACCTGGGGCTGGGCCTGGTCTTCGCTCATCACCGGCGAGGCCTCGGAAAATGCCGGCGGCCTTCCCGTCTGGCCCGGCAAGATGCTGTTGCCGGTGGGCTTCGGCTTCGTCGGGCTCCAGGGCATCTCCGAGCTCATGAAATGCGTCCTCGCACTCACCACCAGCTACGTGCGTGAGTTCGCCTACGAGAAGCCGGTGCAATGATCGGCTTCATCAAGGACAATCTCTCCGCCCTGATGTTTGGCGGCCTCATCGTCTTCATGCTGATCGGCTATCCGGCCGCCTTCTCGCTGAGCGCGGTTGGGCTGTTCTTCGGCATCATCGGCATCAGCCTCGGACTGATCGCCCCGGACTTTCTCGGCAACCTCGCCTTCCAGCTCTATGGCGTCCTATCGAACGACCTGCTGCTCGCCATCCCGTTCTTCACCCTGATGGGCGCGATCCTCGAGCGCTGTGGCCTCGCCGAGGATCTGCTCGAAGGGTTTGGCCAGCTCTTCGGCGGCCTCCGCGGCGGACTGAGCTACGCGGTGATCATCGTCGGCGCCGTGCTCGGCGCCATCACCGGCACGGTCGCCGCCTCGGTCATCGCGATGGGGCTCATCTCCCTGCCGGTGATGCAGCGCTACGGCTATTCGGTGCGCCACGCCACCGGCGTCATCGCCGCTTCGGGCACCATCACGCAGTTGATCCCGCCGTCGCTGGTGCTGATCGTTCTCGCCAACCAACTCGGGCGGTCGGTGGGCGATATGTATATCGGCGCGACCGGCGCCTCGATCGTCCAGGTCGCGCTGTTTGCCGGCTGGGTGTTCATCCTGTCGCTGGTCCGCCCCAAGGACGTGCCGGCGCTGCCGCCCGAAGCGCGCACGCTCCACGGCTGGGCCCTCTGGAAGAAGCTCATCCGCGGCATGGTGCCGTCCTTAGCGCTGATCTTCATCGTCCTCGGCACGATCTTTCTCGGCCTCGTGACCCCCACCGAAGCTGGCGCCATGGGCGTCGTCGGCGCGCTGCTGCTCGCTGCGATCAACCGCCGCCTCACCTGGCCGCTGCTCTGGGAGGGCATGGTCTCGACCATGAAGCTCACCGCGATGGTGGTCTTCATCCTCCTCGGCAGCCGCGTCTTCTCGCTGGTCTTTCAGGGCGTCGGGGGCAGCCACTGGATCGAGCACATGCTGACCTCGCTGCCCGGCGGCCAGGTCGGCTTCCTCGTCTTCGTCAATCTCTTCATTTTCGTCATGGCGTTCTTCCTCGATTTCTTCGAGATCGCCTTCATCATCATCCCGCTGCTGACGCCGGCCGCCGCCGCCCTCAACATCGACCTCGTCTGGTTCGGCGTCATGATCTGCGCCAACATGCAGACGAGCTTCATGCACCCGCCCTTCGGCTTCGCACTGTTCTACCTGCGCGGCATCGTCCCCCGCGAACAGGTGAGCACCGCCGACATCTACTGGGGCGCCATCCCCTGGGTGGTGCTGCAGCTGATCCTCGTCGCCGTGCTGATCCTCTGGCCGGGGCTGGTCACCGGTTTCCTCGCGCCGGCGGGCGGGCCGGACCTCAGCAAAATCCAGATCACCCTGCCGTCCGACCAGAACACCAATCTATCCGGCCCCCCGCAATTCGACCTGAACACGCCACCGAGCTTTAACTGATTGCCGCGGCGAGGGTGAATTGCCCTACGCTGGCCTGGCGAGGCCCGACCCGGCCGAATCCAGCGGTCCTGCGAATGGAATCCTACCGGTTGTCATGGGAATAAGCAGCCGTTCAAGCCGGCGCGCGCCGCTACGCGGGAACCGTGACAACCGCTCCGGAAGGCGCCGCGGGATGACCTGCGACGGAGGTCCATTTGGCATGTTGGACGCGAGGTAGCCGCCCCGCCGCAGCTCGGGTGGCAGGGCGTCATCCTGCACGACAAGGCCAGGTACGCACTGGTAGGCGTGCAGGCCCCTGGAGAGAGGTTGCTGCGGCTCGAACAACAGATTGTCGATCGGCCCGCTCAGAAATTGCGGCCGCGAGACCAGGATGGCCGCCGCTTTCTTGGAGACGATGTAGCCGGCCGTACCCGAGTGCATCTTGAACAGTTGATGCAATCCTACACCGTGCCGCTGTTCGATAGGCTTGGTGCGATACGTCGTCGAAAACCGCGCATAAGTCTCGAACCGCAGGATATCGATCTGCGACGGATAAATGCTCGACAAGAATTCCTTCACGAGCGGCGAGACATGGATGTCGTCCTCGAAGATCGCTCCGAACGGTTCCTCTCCTTCAGCGATACGCATCCACACAGTGAAGTGAGAGAGCACAGTCGCAAGCTGCGCCGTCGTCCAAGGTTGAAACTTTGGTGGAGGCAAGAGGGCATAGACCGGGTGCAGATGCACACTGGCCGCCTGAACGGCATCGAAACGTTCAAAGTCGATGCCAAGCGCGGCGAAAATCTCCGCCATCCGTTGTAGCCGGTCCGTCGCGCTTGCCAGATTGATGAGGTAGCTTTTCACCCGCAACGGCCCACACTGCTTGTCCCTTGCCGCCCCTACAGCATCCCGCCGCGCTGCTGCTGCATCATGAACGTGTCGAACGGATACTCCGCGATCTGCGTCCACAAATAGTAGTCCTTGCGGAAGCCCAGCATGGAATCGAGGATCGTCTTGAAGTCGGCATTGCTGGCGCTGTAGTCGGCCAGCACCTTGTTGGTCGCATCGAAGCACGCCTTCATGATGTCGGCATTGAATGGCCGGAGCTTGGCGCCCGACGCCACCACGGATTTGATCGCCGTGGTGTTCACCAGGTCGTAGTGCGCCAGCATGTCCATGTTGACTGCCTCGCAGGCCGCTTTGAGGATCGCCTGGTAGGCCGGCGGCAGCGCGTCGAACTTGGCTTTGTTGAACATGGCGTGCAGCGCCGCCGAGCCTTCCCACCAGCCGGGGTAATAGTAGTACGGCGCGATCTTCACGAAGCCGAGCTTTTCGTCGTCATAGGGGCCGACGAATTCGGCGGCATCGATCGTGCCCTTCTCGAGCGCCTCGTAGATTTCCGCCGGTGGCTGGCTCTGCGGGATCACGCCGAGCGTCTGCAGGATCTTGCCGACGAATCCCCCCATGCGGAACTTGAGGCCCTGCAGGTCCGCGACCGAATTGATCTCCTTGCGGAACCAGCCGCCCATCTGCGCGCCGGTATTGCCGGCGGGATAGGCCACGATCCCCTGCTTGTTGAAGAACGCGTTGCAGAGATCGTTCCCGCCGCCATAGTAGAACCACGCGTTCATGCCGCGCACGTCGAGCCCGAACGGCAGCGTCGTCGGCAGCTGCCAGGTCGGGTCCTTCCCCCAATAATAGTAGGACGCCGTGTGCGCCGCCTCGACCGTGCCTGACATCACGGCGTCGGCCGCCTGCGCCGTCGGCACGATCTCGCCGGCCGCAAACACGTCGATGGTGAAATTGCCATCCGTTGCGTCCGAGACCGTCTGCGCCAGCAGTTTCGCCGCGCCGTAGAGCGTGTCGAGCGAATTGGGGAACGCCGAGGTCATCCGCCAGCTGACTTTGGGCGTTGCCTGCGCGATGGCCGGCAGCGCCAGGCTCGATGCGGCGACAGCGCTCGCAGCGCCGAAAAATGCACGTCTCTTCATGGCGATCTCCCTCAAGCTCTCCCGGAAATCTTGAAGCAAATGGCTCGACCCGTGTCCATTGCGGCGGTCCGGCCACAGTTGAAGTTATTTCCCCGCAAGTGGAATAAATGCCCAACCCCGCTGTTGGAGCGGGCAGCCGGTGCCGCAACGGGTGCGCAACGGACCAATAGGGAGACTGTCATGAAAATCAGGAATTTGCTGCTGAGCATCGCCGCGGTCGGCGTGCTCGCGACGACCGGAATGGCGCTCGCCGACGAACTGGGCGGCCTCGTCAAGACGGCCACCCTCGACGGCAAGCCGAACGGCCTCACCGACGCCAAGGGCATGACCCTCTACACCTTCGACAACGACACCGCCGGCGTTTCCAACTGCTTCGACAAGTGCGCCGTCGCCTGGCCGCCGCTCTGGGTGCCGGCTTCGACCGCCGTCTCCGGCGACTGGACCCTGATCGACCGCAAGGACGCCACCGGCGCTGCCGCGGGCATGAAGCAGGTCGCCTATAAGGGCATGCCGCTCTATTTCTGGTTCAAGGACACCAAGCCCGGCGACGCCACCGGTGGCGCCGTCAAGAACTGGCACATCGCCTACGACGCTGACTAAGGAGTTCCGCTCGCGGGCTTCGCGGGCGACCACCGATGCAAAACTTCCTGGATGAGATTGAAGCGTGCGTGCCGGCTCTCCGCCGCTACGCCCGGGCATTGACCCGAAACGCCGACCGCGCCGACGACCTCGTCCAGGACTGCATCGAGCGGGCTATTCGCAAGCAGTCCTTGTGGAAGCCCACCGGGCCCCTCAAGGCCTGGTTGTTCCGCATCCTGCTCAACCTCTACCGCAACGAGCTGCGCGTCGCCCGCCGGCGCGGCGACCACGTTCCGGTCGATACGCTCGTCATCGAGCCCTCGGTGCTACCGTCGCAACCGGGCCGCATCGCGCTCAACGAACTGTCGCGCGCCATCGCGACCCTCGTTGAGGAACAGCGCGAAGCCCTGCTGTTGGTGGTGCTGGAAGGCCTCAGCTATTCCGAGGCCGCCGCGGCGCTGGATATTCCGATGGGCACGCTGATGTCGCGCCTCGGCCGCGCCCGGGCAGCCCTCCGCAAACTGACCGGCGCCGTCGAGGAGCCGCGACTGAGGACCGTGAAATGACGAACGCAAAGTTTGAAATCACCGCGGACGCGCTTCACGCCTATGTCGACGGCCAGCTGGGCGATGCCGAGCGCGCCGAAGTCGAGCGCTATCTCGCCGCTCATCCCGATGCCGCCGCCGAGATCGCCGGCTGGCAGCGCCAGAACGACGCGATCCATGCGCTGTTTCCGGCCCCCGTTGGCGAGCCGGTGCCCGAGGCGCTCAATCCGCGCAATATCGCCGATGGCGTTCGCACCGCGCGCGCGCAGAACTTGCGCAACATTGCGGCGGCCGCCATCCTGCTCGTTATCGGCGGCGCCGTGGGCTGGGCCGGCCACGACTATTCGATCCCCGCCGAAGCGGCGAGCGACCGGCTGATCGACGAAGCCGTCGCCGCGCACACACTCTACGTCAAGGAACAGACCCACGCCGTCGAGGCGGCCGCGAATTCGCCCAACCTCATGCGCTGGCTCTCGAACCGCATCACGACGCCCATCGACGCGCCCGATCTCACGGCGCAGGGCTTCACCTTCATCGGCGCGCGCCTTCTGCCCGGCGACTATGACGGCAAGGATCCGAGCCCGGCGGCAGAGCTCATGTACCAGAACGCCTCGGCCGAACGCGTGACGCTCTACATCACCGCCGCGCTGCCCGACAAAAAGGAAGTCTGGCAGTTCGAGAGCCATGACGGGCTCGAGGCCTACTACTGGTCCAACGCGTTCGTAACCTGCACGATCGTCTCCGACCTGTCGGAAACCGACGTGCGGCTAGCTGGGCAAGAACATCTTCGAGCAGCTCACCCGCCACGCCGACTCGAGCTGGAACCCGAAGGGCTAGCCGGCGATCGGCAGCGGCCTGGCTAGCGGGCAACGACCTCCCAGATCGCCTCGTGCGCGCCGCGCGGCCAGAGAGCGGCAGGTGAAAAAGTCGCTGGCACCGTGACCGGCTGGGCGTGTTGGCTCGCGTATAAGTTGATGGCCCTCAGTTTCTGCGGGCTCGTCGGCCAGCTTTTCCGTGTGAGCCGGAAGCCACGGGTGACCCGCAGCAGATCAAGGATGCCCTGGACCCTTTTTCGCCAGTCGGCCGCATACGGCAGGTCTTCGTAAAAGGCCAGCGTCGCGCGATCCGGTTTAGCCCGGTACCAGTCGATGGCGATATCGCGCACCGCGAGGTGATCGACATGCCGCCCGATCCCGGCCGGCACGAACAGGCGCGCTGGCCCGCCCTCGAGCTGCAACCGGTCCAGCGCCGCGCGGAGAGGTTCCCCGATGGCCGCGATCCGCGCCGCGAGGTCGCGACTCCCGAATGGCGACAACCCATGCACGTTCGGTTCCGCCAAACCCAGCGCGATGCGCTCGAGACCCGCGAGTTTTGCGAAGTGGGCATCTTCGTCGTTTCTGGTTGCGCTGGTCCGTTCGACCACATCGGGACTTGGCCGCTGATCCAGCGGCGCGCCTGCGACATAGCCGGAGACTGAGCAGGCGTTCACCAGCACGCCACCCGGCTCATCCAAAGCTCGCGCTCCGAGCGAGAAGGCGACGTCATCGAGGTGAGGGGACAGGTAGATATTGCGCAAGACTTAGTTCTCAGTCAGTTGAACAGTTGGCGAGTGAAACACCGCCGCGCCGATTTGTCAGGGGAACCGGTTCAGCCGGGATTGGGCAACGCCTTGCTGCTGCATCGCATGCTTTCGCCGCTCGCCTTCCGGCTCGCCAATCACGCGCGCATCAGGGCTGCGCGCCCATCCCTCTCTGCATTGCCCCTGGTCGGCGGCATGGCTAGCATTCCCTCGCGCGCCGCAAGCCTTCCGCTGGTTATCGACCATGCCTTACCGCAACTCGATCGGCTCCACTTGTTTCTGCACGGCTATGCTGCGGTGCCACCGGGAGTGGAGCGACCCGGGGTCAACGTTCACCTTGCCCCTGCAACCGACCCGTATCGCGCATCCGGAAAGTTCTATGGCCTGAGCCGGGAAGGGCCATGCATCTATTTCGGCCTCGACGACGACATCCTCTATCTGTCCGGATACGTAGCTCGTCTCCGCGCGGGAGTCCTACGTTATGGCGGTCTGGCTCTCGTTGGGCTGCATGCAACCAACCACACATTGCGGCACGCCGGCTATTTGCGATCCGCGAAGGTTCGGCATTTCGCACATCGGCTGCTGTTGGACGAACGCGTGGATGAACTCGGAGGCGGCACGCTCGCATTCTACTCCGAGGCGTTTCGCATCGATCCGCGGACCTGGCCGGATGGCGATATGGACGATGTTTTCCTCGCCATCGAAGCGGAAAAGCGCAGAATTCCGAGGATTTCGCTTGCCCGCCCCGCAGCGACCACACGCGCTATCGCCGAAGTCCAGCCGGACTCCCTGTTCCGCGCCCTCCGGCGCGACGATACCCGTCAGACCCAGCGCCTCGCGGAGCTGCGCGCGCTCATGAAGAAGGGCTAGGTGCCCTGTCGCCGCTCCGTGCCGTTGCCATAGAGATTGTGCCGGCCGACATCGCGGATGTCGCGCTCGCCCAGCAGAGCGAGCGTTGTATCGACCTCCTTGCGGATGATTTCGAGAGCCCGCGTTACGCCAGCCTCGCCGTCCGCGCCGAGGCATAGATGGTCAACACCGATTGCAGGCCGATCATCATTCCCTCCCAGGTCGGAGGCGACGGCTAGTACCCCTGCCGCCGCTCCAAATCGTTGGCGAAGATGTTGTGCTCGCCGATATTGCGGATGTCGCGCTCGCCCATCAGCGCCATGGTCGTGTCGGTCTCTTTGCGGACGATCTCGAGCGCCCGCGTCACGCCGGCTTCGCCGCCGGCGCCCAGCCCGTAGGCCATGATGCGCCCGATCAGGGCGCCCTTTGCCCCGAGCGCCAATGCCTTCAACAAATCCTGGCCCGACCGGATGCCGCCATCCATCAGCACCTCGGTCTTGTGCCCCACCGCATCGACGATCCGTGGCAGCGCGCGGATCGAGGATGGCGCGCCGTCGAGCTGCCGGCCGCCGTGGTTGGAAACGACGATCGCGTCGGCGCCATTGTCGATCGCAAGCTGGGCGTCCTCGGCATCGAGGATGCCCTTGACGATCACCGGGCCGCCGAACCGCTTCTTGATCCAGGCGATGTCCGTCCAGCTGAGCGTCAGGTCGAACTGCGTCCGTGTCCACTCGCTGAGTGAAGCGAGGTTCACCGCGTCCGAGACGTGGCCGGCGATATTGCGGAAGGTGCGGCGCGGGGTGCCGAGCATCCGCATCGCCCAGCCCGGCTTCACCACCATCTCGGCGACAAATCTCGGCGTGATCTTCGGCGGCGCGGTCAGCCCGTTGCGGATGTCCTTGTGCCGCTGCCCGAGGATCTGGAGGTCCATCGTGAGCACCAGCGCCGAGCATTTCGCGGCTTTGGCGCGGTCGATCAGCCGGTAGATGAAATCGCGATCGCGCATCACGTAGAGCTGGAACCAGAACGGCTTGGTGGTCGCCTCGGCGACGTCCTCGATGGAGCAGATGCCCATCGTCGAGAGCGTGAACGGGATGCCGAATTTTTCGGCCGCCCGCGCCGCCTTGATCTCCCCGTCGGCGTCGGTCATGCCGGTCGAGCCGACCGGCGCGATGGCGAGCGGCAGGCTCACGGGCTGGCCGAGCAGCGTCGAGCCGAGGTTGCGGTTCTCGAGGTTCACCGCCACGCGCTGCCGGAAGGTGATCTTGTTGTAGTCCGCCTCGTTGGACGAATAGGTCCCCTCGGTGTAGGCGCCCGAGTCGATGTAGTCGAAGAACTGCCGGGGCACGCGCCGACGTGCCAGCCGCTTCAGATCCTCGATGGTCAGGGCGCGATCGAGAGCAGACATGGCTCACTCCAGTCTCAGGCAGACCATCACTACCACTAACATGTTAGTGGTCAACTGCGATCTCCGACTCTGCACCGATGATTGCCGCACCCCGGGAAACTGCCTAGCCTACGTAGGGGAGTATCCTTACGGGGTCGCGACTATGGCCCGCAGGCGTCGTCACCGAGAGTTCGAGGAAGCGCGGTCGCCATTCGTGGCTGCGGCGACCGAGCTCGACGCGATCTATGCCGCCTGGGACTATTGCTGCGCTTTTACCGGGGAGGACCTCCGCCGCGAAGCCGCCGCCGATCCGCTGGGCTGGCTCCTCCGAATCGGCCCCGGCGACGGGCCGGGACAGCTGATTCCAGCCGCGACCGACGCCATCTACGCCTATGAGAACTATCATCTGGCCCTTGGCGCGAACGGTGCCTTCCTGGTCGCGCTCGACCGCGTCGCGCCCGAGCTGCTGGAGCGGCTGAATCCGGCCGGACATCTGTTTTCTCCTGCTGACCCGGTCTTTATGCCGAACCGCGCCGCGCTCAAGGCGCATCGCACCGCGTTCGCCGACACGGCGGATTAGAGCGGCGTTCGCCCCAGTCGCAAGGCGTTGCCGATGACGCTGACCGAGCTGAGGCTCATCGCCGCCGCGGCGATCATCGGCGACAGCAGCCAGCCGGTCAGCGGGTAGAGCACGCCGGCCGCCACCGGAATGCAGATCGCATTGTAGCCGAACGCCAGCCAGAGATTCTGCCTTATATTGCCGAGTGTCGCCCGGGCCAGCCGCCGCGCCTTCACGGCGCCCGCGAGATCGCCCTTGAGCAGCGTGATGCCGGCGGATTCGATCGCGACGTCCGACCCGGTGCCCATCGCGATGCCCACATCGGCGGCGGCGAGCGCCGGCCCGTCATTGATGCCGTCGCCGGCGAAGGCCACCCGCCGCCCCTCGCCGCGCAGCCGCGCCACCAGATCGTGCTTGCCCTCGGGCGTCATGCCGGCCTCGATCCGGTCGAGCCCGAGCGCCCGTCCCACCGCCTCGGCGGTGCCCGGCGCGTCGCCGGTCGCCATCACGAGCTCCAGTCCTTCGGCGCGCAGCGTGTCGAGCGCCGCCCTGGCGCTCACCTTAATTGGATCGGTCACGGTGACCACCCCGATGACCTTGCCGCCCTCTGCGACGAACATCGCCGTGCGGCCCTTTGCGGCATGATCGGCCGCGAGCCCCGCGAACGCCGCGTTCACCGGCACCGACAGCTCCTCCATCATCGCTGAATTGCCGAGCGCGACGCGGCTGCCGCGCAGCACCCCCGTGACCCCTTTGCCGGTCACCGATCGGAACCCGATGACCTCGATGGCTTTCGCGTTGCGCGCCGCCGCGCCCTCGGTGATCGCCCGGGCCAGCGGATGCGCCGAGCGCCGCTCCAGTGCCGCCGCGATCGCCAGCACCCAACCTTCGTCGATCCCCTTGTCCGGCACGACCTGGTCGAGCACCGGATGTCCTTCGGTCAGCGTCCCGGTCTTGTCGATGACGAGCGTGTCCGCCCGCGCCAGCGCCTCGAGGGCTCGCGCCTCCTTGACCAAGATCCCCGCATGCGCGCCGCGCCCGGTCGCAACCATCACCGACATCGGCGTCGCGAGGCCGAGGGCGCATGGGCAAGCGATGATCAGCACCGAGATCGCCGCGACCAGCGCCTGCGACAGATCGTGCGTCGCGAGCAGCCAGGCCGCAAAGCTCACGAGCGCGATCACGATCACCAGCGGCACGAACCAGCGCGCCACCCGGTCGGCCAGCGCCTGGATTGGCGCGCGGCTGCGCTGCGCCTTGCCGACGAGCGCCACGATCTGGCTGAGCCGTGTCGCGGCCCCCACCGCCGTGGCGCGCATCACGAAGCTGCCCGAGCCGTTGAGCGTGCCGCCGATGACCGTCGCGCCGACCGCCTTGGCGGCGGGCATCGGCTCGCCCGTCAGCATCGCCTCGTCGATTTCGCTCTCGCCCTCGGTCAGCGTGCCATCGACCGGCACCGCCTCGCCGGGCCGCACCCGCAGCAGATCGCCGACCGCCACCGTGTCCAGCGGCACCTCGCTTTCGTGCCCGTCCGCGATCCGGTGCGCCGTTTTCGGCGCAAGCTTGAGCAGCGCGCGGATTGCCCTGCCGGTCGACTCCCGAGCCCTGAGCTCCAGCACCTGCCCGACGAACACCAGCGCCACGATCACGCTGGCCGCCTCGAAATACACCGGCGGCCCCATCGCGCCTTGCGGCAGCAGCCCCGGCGCGAGCACCGCCGCGAGCGAAAACAGATACGCTGCCCCAACCCCAAGCCCGATCAGCGTCCACATATTCGGCGAACGGTTGACGAGCGAGCTCCAGAACCGCTGGAAGAACGGCAGCGCCGCCCACAGCACCACGGGCGTTGCGAGCGCCAGCTCGATCCAGCGCACCACGCTCGCCCCGAGCCAGTCATCGAAGTTGAGCCCCACCACCGCGCCCATCGACAGCAGCAGGATCGGCACGCTCAGCGTCGCACTGACGATCAGCCGCCGCGTGAAATCGGCGAGCTCCGGGTTGGGGGCCTCGTCGAGCCGCGCGACCATCGGTTCGAGCGCCATGCCGCAGATCGGGCACGCGCCCGGCGCGTCGCGCACGATTTCGGGATGCATCGGGCAGGTGTATGTCGCGCCGCCCGAACGGCTTCCCCTCTCCCCCCTGGGGAGAGGGTGGCTGCGCAGCAGCCGGGTGAGGGGCAGCCCCGTGCGCCGCGTGTGCATGTGCATGCCCCAACTCGAACGGCTTCGCTTCGAGATACCGCTTGGGATCCGCCACGAACTTCGTGCGGCATCCTTCCGAGCAGAAATAGTACACCGCGCCGCCGACCTCCGCCGACAGCGCGGTCGCCGGCTCGACCGTCATTCCACAGACCGGATCGATCGCGGTTTTTGCGGGTGCGTCCATCGCCGCTACCTAGGCGCTCCCCGCCTCGCGAACAATGCCGGCCTCCGGCGCAAGTCCGGCGAGACTCATGTGAGCCGGCGCACGGCCCCTCACAGATTCGCCTTCTTCTTAGCCGCCGATGGCGCGTGATTGCGGCGGACAAGACAAGCTTGCCCGATCTAGTGTAATCTCGGCGCGCGACTCGGCGGAAACTGCGCGGGCGCAAATGGAACGGGGGAAATCATCTGATGTCGATTCAAGACGAGCGGGCGCCGGCGCCCGAGCCTTCAAGTATGGAGCGCGCCGGCGACGCGCGACCCGAAGAACCTCCGATAGACCTTCCAACTAATTCGAGCCTTCCTTCCGTCTCCGCATCCATCCCGCTTCAGGCGCCTCGCGGCGAGTCATCCCCCAAGCCCCGCGCCAGACTTTCAACCCCCCGCAAAATAGAGCCGATCAACCGCGCCACGGTCAGCGAGCGCTCGCGGCAATTTCTCGCACAAGCACTATCCCGGCATCTCCGTCCACGACTGGAACGACTGGAAGTGGCAGGTGCGCAATCGCGTCCGCCGCCTCGACGTGCTCGAAAAGATGATCGCGCTCACCGACGACGAGCGCGCCAGCGTCGAAAAGCGCACCGGCAATCTGCCGATCGCCATCACCCCCTACTACCTCTCGCTGCTCTCGCCCGACGATCCGAACCAGCCGCTGCGCAAGACCCACATTCCCGTCGGCAGCGAGTTCATCCGACACCCCGGCGAGGACCCCGATCCGCTCGGCGAAGAGCACGACATGGCCGTGCCCGGCCTCGTCCACCGCTACCCCGATCGCGTGCTGTTCCTCACTACCGGCTTCTGCTCCACCTATTGCCGCTACTGCACGCGCTCCCGCATGGTCGGCGAGACCAATGGCGAGTACTCCTTCTCGGTCAGCCAGTGGGAGAAGGCCGCGCAATACATCGAGGCCCACCCGGAGGTTCGCGACTGTCTGCTCTCGGGCGGCGATCCGCTCTCGATCGGCGATGACAAGCTCGAATGGCTGCTCAATCGGCTGCGCTCGATCAAGCACCTCGAGTTCATTCGCATCGGCACCAAGATCCCCGTGGTCATGCCGCAGCGCATCACGCTGAAGCTCACCCGCATGCTGAAGCGCTTCCACCCGCTGTGGCTGTCGCTCCACTTCACCCATCCCGAGGAGCTGACTCCCGAGACCGTCGAAGCCTGCGGCCGCCTCGCCGATGCCGGCATTCCCCTCGGCAGCCAGACCGTGCTGCTCAAAGGCATCAACGACTCGATCGAGGTTATCAAGCCGCTGATGCACGGCCTGCTCAAGGCGCGGGTAAAACCCTACTACCTCTTCCAGTGCGATCCGGTTTCCGGCTCCGCGCATTTCCGAACGCCGGTCGAAACCGGGCCTCGAGATCATCAAGGGGCTGCGCGGCCACACCACGGGCTACGCCATTCCGCAGTTCGTCATCGACGCGCCCGGCGGTGGCGGCAAGGTGCCGCTCGTCCCCGACTACATCCAGGGCCGCGACGGCGATGACCTTATCCTCACCAATTTCGAGGGCGGCACCTATCGCTACCACGATCCCTTGGGTAACACCGGCCACGCCCAGAACGCCTTGCGCGCCGAGGGCTTCGTCGCAAATTCCAACGGTGTCTATGTCAAGTGACTGCAAAGATCGTTCTGGCCGAACCAGGCCTGCTGAAGCTCGTTCCCGTCGACGGCAAAGGCCGCGGCGTCGTCACCACCAAACCCATCCGGCGGGGTAAGCTGGTGGAAGCCTCGCCGGTCATCCGCATGAAAAAGCGCGACCGGCTCGATCGCTCGACGGTGCTCAGCCACTATCCCTTCGATTGGGACGACGCCGCCCTACGTGCAGGCCTTCCCGCTCGGCTTTGCTGGCCTGCTCAATCATTCCGGCAGCGCCCAACTGCAAGATCGAGGCCGACATCGAGGGCGAGGTGCTCTGCATCTACGCGCTGAGAAACATCCCGGCGGGCGACGAGCTCACCTGGAACTACGGCATCGACCCCTGGTTCGAGGTCGCGGAGTAGCCGATGCGCATCGGGCTCACCTACGACCTGCGCGAAGACTATCTGCGCATGGGTTCTCCGACGAGCAGGCCGGTGAGTTCGACGTCATCGAGACCATCGACGCGCGTCGAGGCCGCCATCCGCTCGCCACGGCCATGAGGTCGAGCGCATCGGCGGCATCAGGGCGCTGGTCCCCGCCCTCGCCGCCGGCCGCTCCTGGCCGCTGGTCTGGAACATGTGCGAGGGCGTCAGCGGCATCGCCCGCGAGGCGCAGGTGCCGGCGCTGCTCGAAGCCTACGCCATCCCCTTCGTCTTTTCTTCCGCCGACGTGCTGGTCGTCGCGATGGACAAGGCGCTCGCCAAGCTGCATCGTCGCCGACAGCCGGCGTGCCCACGCCGCCCTTTGCCGTCGTCCGCTCGGCGCGCGACCTGCAGGCGGTGAAGCTTCCCTACCCGCTGTTCGTCAAGCCGCTCGCCGAAGGCACCAGCAAGGGCGTGCAGGAAACCAGCAAGCGTCGCCGACCGCGCCGGCCTCACCGCGCAAATGCCTCGAGGTGCTGAAGCACGCTATCGCCAGCCGGCGCTGGTCGAAACCTTCCTGCCCGGCCGCGAATTCACCGTCGGCCTCCTCGGCGCCGGCGCCGACGCGCGCGTCATCGGCGTCAGCGAAATCCGCTTCCTGCCCGGCGGCGACCCCTCCGCCTATTCCTACCGCAACAAGATGGAAGCCTTCGACGAGCTGACGCTTGCCACCGGCCCGCTCGCCGACGAAGCCGCCGCCGTCGCCCTCGCCGCCTGGCGGGCGCTCGGCTGCCGCGATGCCGGCCGCATCGACATCCGCTGCGACGCCGAAGGCCGCCCCAGCTTCATCGAGTGCAACCCGCTCGCCGGCCTCCGGCCCGAAATGGAGCGAGCTCACCCAGCTCGCCGGCCTCGTCGGCATGACCTACGAGACGCTGATCGGCGACATCCTCGGCGAAGCCATCGCCCGCCTGCCCGCGGAGCCGCAGCGGGCGCTCGGCATGAGGGTGCTGGTCCTCACCTCGCCCGACGACCACCGAAGCCCGCCCCGACACCGACGACACCCTGATCCAGGCCGAAGAAATCGCCACCTGCCTCCGCGCGCCTCGGCCACGAGCCGGCGATCGTCCCGTTCCAGCTCAACCGCCTCATCGCCGCCCTCGACGGCATCGATCCGCAGCTCGTCTTCAACCTCGTCGAGGACGTGCCGGAGGGACCCGACGAGGTCTATCGCGCTACCGAATTCCTGGACCAGCGCGGCATCCCCTTCACCGGCGCCTCCACCAAGGCGCTGCGCCGCCTCGGCAACAAGCCGCTGATGAAAGCCCGCCTGCGCGAGCCGAGCTTGCCCGTCGCCCCCGGCCTCGGCGAGGCCGCCGCCCAACGCGCGCTTCATCGTCAAATCGGCAACCGAGCACGCCAGCGTCGGCCTCAGCGCCGACAACGTCGTGACCGGCGCCGGCGCAGCCCTGCTCAAGATCGCCGAGCGCGAACATGCGCTTGGCGGCGAGTGGTTCGCCGAAGCCTATATCGACGGCCGCGAGTTCAACGTCGCGCTGCTCGAGGACGGCGCCGACCCCGATCGTCCTGCCCATCGCCGAAATCCTCTTCGCCGACCACGTCGGCGACGCCCCGCGCATCGTCGGCTACGCCGAGAAATGGGCGACCGAAAGCCACGCCTACGCCGCGACGCCCGCGCAGCTTCCCGCCGCGCGAAGAGCCGCTGTTCCCCGAGCTCGAACGCCTCGCCGTCGCGGCCTGGGACGCCTTCGCCCTCACCGGCTACGCCCGCGTCGATTTCCGCGTTGATCGCGATGGCCGGCCCTATATCCTCGAAATCAACGCCAACCCCTGCCTCGCCGCCGACGCCGGCTTCTGCGCCGCCGCCGCCCGGCGCGGCCTCAGCCAGGCCGATGTCGTCGCCCGCCTCCTCGCAGCTGCCGATGGCTAGAACCAGGTTCCGCCATGTGCTTGACGCCGCGCGACGTCGACCGCATTCGCGCCCTGACGAACGCGACCGGCGTGTTCTCCGCCGAAGAGTCGCGCGTCGCCGCCGAGCTCGCACAAACCACGCTCGACGGCTCCGAGACCTATCGTTGGCTGCTCGCCGAAGCCGACGGCGAACTCCTCGGCTACACCTGCTTCGATCGCATCCCGCTGAGCAAGGTCAGCTTCGATCTCTATTGGATCGCTGTTCTTCCCGAGCAGCGCGGCTCGGGACTCGCGACGGACTTGATGGCGCGCACCGCGAAACTCGCCAAAGTCCAAGCGCGGCCTCTGGATCTTTGCCGAAACCTCCTCGCGCGACGCCTACGCCCCCGCCCGCGCCTTCTACCTCAAGACCGGCTTCGACGAGGCGGCCCGCTTCGCCGATTTCTACGAGCCCGGCGACGACAAGGTCGTGTTCCGGCTCGCACTCTGACTGGCAGTCGGGTTCCTCCCCTGCGCAGCGGGGGAGAGGGACCAGCGAAGCCGGTGGAGGGGGCGGGACTGGACCCGGTGCTCGTGGCCGCCCCCATCCGTCGCTTCGCGCCACCTTCCCCCGCTGACGCAGGGGAAGGACCCGACTGCAGCTCAAACCCCCAGGCAGACATACTTGATATCCAGATAGTCCTCGATCCCGTACTTGCTGCCCTCGCGTCCAAAACCCGACTGCTTCACCCCGCCGAACGGCGCGACCTCGGTCGAGATCAGCCCGGTGTTGACCCCGACAATTCCGTAGTCGAGCGCCTCGGCCACCTTGAACACGCGGCTCAGATCGCGCGCGTAGAAATACGACGCGAGCCCGAACTCCGTGGCGTTCGCCATCGCGATCACCTCGTCCACCGTGTCGAATTTGAACAGCGGCGCCACCGGCCCGAACGTCTCCTCGCGCGCCAGCGCCATCTCCTGCGTCGCGCCGGCAAGCACGGTGGGCTCGAAGAACAGCCCGGACATCGGCTTGCCGCCCAGCAGCAGCCTCGCGCCCTTCGCCCTCGCATCGGCGATGTGCCGCTCGACCTTTTCCACCGCGCGCCGGTCGATCAGCGGCCCCAGATTTGTCTCCGCCGCAAACCCGTCGCCCACCTTCAGCTTCTTCGTCGCCGCCACCAGCTTTTCGGCGAACGCGTCATACACACCCGCCTGTACGTAGAGCCGGTTGGCGCACACGCAGGTCTGGCCGTTGTTGCGATATTTGCTGACCAGCGCGCCCTCGACCGCGGCGTCGAGATCGGCATCGTCGAAGACGATGAACGGCGCATTGCCGCCGAGCTCGAGGCCAAGCCCTTTGATCTGGTCCGCGCCCTGCCGCATCAGGATCCGGCCGACCTCCGTCGAGCCGGTGAAGCTCAGCTTGCGCACCGTCTCGTTGGAACAGAATTCCACGCCGATCGCCGGCGCCTGCGTCGAGGGCAAGAGATTGAACAGCCCGGCCGGCAGCCCCGCCATCTCAGCCAGCCGCGCCAGCGCGATCGCTGACAGCGGCGTCTCCTCGGCCGGCTTGCTCACCACCGCGCAGCCCGCCGCCAGCGCCGGCGCCATCTTTCGCGCCAGCATCGAATTTGGGAAGTTCCACGGCGTGATCGTCGCCACCACGCCCACCGGCTGCTTCAGCACGATGATGCGCTTGTCCTCCTGGTGGCCGGGGATGGTATCGCCATAGACCCGCTTGGCTTCCTCGCCGAACCACTCGACGTAGCTGGCGCCATAGGCGATCTCGCCCTTGGCTTCGCTGAGCGGCTTGCCCTGCTCGGCCGTCATGATCGCCGCGAGGTCGTCCTGGTGCGCCATCATCAGCTCGTAGAGCTTACGCAGCACCGCCGCGCGCGCCTTGCCGGTCTTGGCCGCCCACGGCCCCTGCGCCGCCTCCGCCGCGGCAATCGCTCGCTTCGTCTCTGCAACGCCAAAATCCGGCAGGGTCGCGAGCAGTTCACCGGTTGAGGGGTTGCTCACCGTGAAGGTCTTGCCGTCCCCCGGCGGTCTCGATCCATTTCCCGTCGATGTATCCGGCAGCGGGGATCAAATCCTTGAGCTTGAGATGCTTGGTGAGCGCGTCGGCGATGGGCATGGGCAATCTCCTTGCTCCATTCCCAAGCGCCGACTGCGCTCAAAATTCAAGTGCGGGACAACTGCCTGTCATTCCCGCGAAGGTGGGAATCCAGGAGTCACGATCGCGAGACTCGCGACCCAGACAATCGTGTCAGGCGGCGTTGCGCCGTGGCAATCGGGCGACCTTGAGGCTCTCGAGCCGTTCGCTGAAGGCCGAGCGCGGCGTGGCACGGCCGCGTCCATCGGCCGACCAGTCGTCTTCAACGAACAGCATCCGATTGGTCTGCGGGTCGTAGCGGATATCGAGGCGCTGGCCGCTGGTGAGCCGGGCGGTCGCGTCGGTCGGCACGAGATAGGTGCGCATCGCTGATCCTCCGAAGCTTCGGTCACATCCTGTTAACCATAAGCCTTGGCAGTGCAGTGACCTTGCGCGGACACAATTGTGACAGCCCAAGTCTTTGCAGAAGCTACGAAAATCTGTGGTCAGGCAGTGGGCAACGTGCGGAAGCCGACCTGCATCGGAGCGGGCGCCGATTTCGGACTCGACCCGCTCGACCTTGGCCGCATGCGAGCCCTGCCAGCAGAGTCCCACCATCTGCTCGACGGCAGCGGTCTCACCCGAGACCAGCGCTTCGACGCTGCCGTCGCGGCGATTGCGCACCCAGCCGGCGAGGCCGAGCGCTTTCGCCTGATCTTCGGCCCACGCGCGATAGCCCACGCCCTGCACCACCCCGCTGATCCGCAAGAGCAGCGTTCTGGTCATTTGGGACGGCGCCGCTACTGAGCCTTCCCCGAGAGCGTCCGGTTGCGCTGGCTTGTCCCACCCGACCCATACGGGTAGTCGCCCATCACCGGCGCGCTCGCCGCATCGAGCTGCTCGATTTCGGCCGCCGTCAGCATCAGCGCGTCGGCCTTGAGGTTCTCCGCCAGCTGCT
Organism: uncultured Alphaproteobacteria bacterium; assembly: GCA_963848625.1. Taxonomy (GTDB): domain Bacteria; phylum Pseudomonadota; class Alphaproteobacteria; order Rhizobiales; family Devosiaceae; genus Devosia_A. The sequence goes on along the minus strand of CAWKEC010000007.1, from coordinate 340,387 downwards.
CGACCGTCCGCGCCCCGAGGATCACCGACGTCACCGCCGGACGTCCGCACGTCCAGGCGAGCGCGACTTCCGCCATGCTGACCCCGCGTGCCTTGCCGATCGCCGCGAGCGCGTCGACAATCGCCCACACCCGGTCGGACGCGTTGCGCGGCCCATACGCCTCCTGCCCGCGATTGGGATTGACCCCGAGCCGCGTCTTGCCGGTCGGCGCCGTGTCGCGCTTGTATTTGCCGGTGAGCCAGCCCGCCGCCGAGCGGCGACCACGGCAAGAGGCCCATCCCCGCATCGAGGCAGGCCGGCACGATCTCGAACTCGATGTCGCGCACGATGAGGTTGTAGTGCGGCTGCAACGTCACCGGCGCGGTAAAGCCCGCAGCCTTCGCGACCTGCACCGCCTTCGCCACCTGCCAGCCGAGATAGTTCGAGAACCCGTAATAGGCGATCTTGCCCGCCCGCACCGCGTCGTCGAGAAAGCGCAGCGTCTCCTCGAGCGGCGTCAGCGCGTCCCACGCATGCATCTGGTAGAGGTCGATCCGCTCGACCCCGAGCCGCTTGAGCGAGGCATCGAGCGCGAGCCCGAGATGCCGGCGCGACACGCCGAGATCGTTGGGCCCATCCCCCATCGTGAAGCGACCCTTCGTCGCGACCAGCATCTGCCGGGCCTCGGTCGGGTGGGCCTTCAGCCAGCGCCCGACGATCTCCTCCGACTTGCCGCGCGAATAGACATTGGCGGTGTCGAGCAGATTGCCGCCGGCCTTGGCGTAGAGGTCCATCATCGCAAACGAGGTCGCCTCGTCCGCCTCGTCGCCGAACGTCATCGTCCCGAGGCACCACGCCGAAACGATCGCGCCGCGAATTGCCAAGCCGCCTGAGCTTGCATCTTACATCACCGCTCCCACCTGCCAGGGCACGAATTCATTGTCGCCATAGCCCAGCGCCTCGGACTTGCTCTTTTCGCCCGACGCCACCGCCAGTATCTTGTCGAAGATTTCGCGGCCCTTCGTCTTCGAGCGATTTGCCGTCGAGCACATCGCCGCCATTGATGTCCATGTCGTCCTGCATCCGCTGATACATGTCGGAATTGGTGGCGATCTTGATCGAGGGCACCGGCTTGCAGCCATAGGCCGAACCGCGCCCGGTGGTGAAGCAGAGGATATTGGCGCCGCCCGCCACCTGCCCCGTCGCCGACACCGGATCGAAGCCGGGCGTGTCCATGAACACGAAGCCCTTCTCGGTCACCGGCTCGGCATATTCATAGACCGCCATCAGCGGCTCGCTGCCGCCCTTGGCCGTGGCGCCCAGCGATTTCTCGAGGATGGTCGTCAGCCCACCGAGCTTGTTGCCCGCCGAGGGATTGTTGTTCATCTCGCCGCGGTTGCGCGCCGTGTAATCCTCCCACCACTTGATCCGCTCGATCAGTTTGTCGCCGACCTCGCGGCTGATCGCGCGCCGCGTCAGCAGATGCTCGGCCCCGTAAATCTCGGGCGTCTCCGACAAGATCGCCGTTCCACCGTGGCGCACCAGCGTGTCCGCCGCGATAGCCAAGCGCCGGATTGGCGGTGATGCCCGAATAGCCGTCCGAGCCGCCACATTGCAGCGCCAGGATCAATTCGCTCGCCGGAATGGTTTCGCGCTTCGCCTTGGCCACCGTCGGCAGCATTTCCTTGATCCGCTCGACGCCCCAGTCGACGATCTTCTTGGTGCCCGCCGATCTCCTGGATCGTCATGGTGCGGAACGTGTCGCTCTCGTTGAGCCCGTAGCGCTCCTTCATCCGCCCGATCTGGAACGTCTCGCAGCCGAGACCCACCATGAGCGACGCCGCCCAAATTCGGGTTGCCCGCATAACCCCATTCGGTCCGCATCAGGATTTCGAAGTCCCTCGCCGTGATCGTCGAGCGCGCAGCCCGAGCCATGGATGAACGGAACGACGCCGTCGATCGTCGGATAATCGTCGAGAATGCCCGACCGGTTGATCTCCTGCGCCATGAACTTGGCGACCGTCGCCGAGCAGTTCACCGAGGTCAGGATGCCAAGATAGTTTCGCGTGCCGACCTTGCCGTTGGCGCGGCGAAAACCCTCGAACGTCGCGCGCTCCGCCTCCGGCACGAAGCGCGTCGGCACCACGCCCTCGCCGAAAGCATAGTCGCGCTCGAACGCGCCGTGGTTCTCGCCCACCCCGCAATTGTGCTCGTGCACCCATTCGCCCGGCGGAATGTCCTGCTTGGCAAAGCCGATGATCTGGCCGAACTTGACCACCGGCTCGCCGCTGCCGATGGCGCGCACTCGCAAACTTGTGCCCCTTGGGCACCCGCTTTAGCGTCTTGACCCCCTGCGGCGTCATCGCCCCGACATCGAGCGTGACCAACGCGACCGCCACGTTGTCGGCGGGGTTGAGCACCAGTGTCTTGGCGGACGGGCCGCGACATCACGTCGCGACATTTGCAATCTCTCCGATGAACCACTAACATGTTAGCATGACGGCAGCCGAAGTCCGCTACAAATTTCTGGTATCGGATGCCGCCCCGCAGCGCGGCAGCGTCACCACCGCCGTGACCGACCAGTTGCGCCGCGCCATCGTCACCCTCGAGCTCAAGCCCGGCGAAAGCCTCGACAAGGGCCTGATCTGCGAGCGCCTCGGCGTCTCGCGCTTCCCGGTCTCCGAGGCGCTGGCGCGTCTCCAGGCCGAAGGCCTCGTCGAGATCATGCCGCAGCGCGGCTCGATGGTGAGCCGCGTCCGCATCGGCGACGTCATCGAATACATGCTCATTCGCCGCGCTCTCGAGAGCGAGGCGGTGCGCGCCCTCGCCTCGCGCCACGACCCCGAGCTGATCGAGCGGCTCGAGCGCAATCTCGCCGACCAGGCGCGGGCCGCCAAGCGCGGCGATCGCGAAGCCTTCCACGCCCACGACCTCGCCTTTCACGACATGTTGTTCGACGCCATGCGTTCGACCGCGTGCGCGCCGTCATCGAGCAGGCCCGCGCCAATCTCGACCGCGCCCGCCGCCTGATCCTCGATCCGCGCCGCCTCACCCTGAGCCAGGGCGAGCACAAGGCGGTGGTCGACGCCATCGCCGCCGGCGACGCCGACGGCGCCGCGGCCTCGATGCGCGCCCACATCAACAAGGTCACCGGCGAGCTTCTCGCCTTCGCGCGCGAGGCGCCGGAAATCTTCGCCGATGGCGAGAGCTTCGCCACCAGCACGCCGATCTTCGGCTAACGGAGAACACATGCTCAAAGGCATCCCGCACATCCTCTCGCCCCGACCTGCTGCACGCGCTGCAGGCGATGGGGCACGGCGACGAGATCACCATCGTCGACGGCAATTATCCCGGCACCAGCGCCGGCCCGCGCCTCATCCGCGCCGACGGCCACAGCGGCCCCGAGCTGCTCGAGGCCATCCTCGGTCTCATGCCGCTCGACGATTTCGTGCCCGATCCGGCGATCGTCATGCAGGTCGTCGGTGACGCGGGCGCCCGTCCGCCGGTGGTCGACGAGTACGAGCGCATCGTCAAAAAGCACGAACCGAAAATGGGGCTGACCTCGCTGGAGCGCTTCGCCTTCTACAAGCGCGCCAATGCCGGCTACGCCATGGTGCAGACCGGCGAGCAGCGCCTCTACGGCAACATCATCCTGAAAAAGGGCGTCATCCGCCCCGACTGATCCGCGCGCCCGCGCGACGCACTGAACCGCTGCCCTCGCCTCGTTGCCGCCTTCTCGGCGGCCACGGGCAGGGGACCCTGACTGGACCGGAGTTCTAATCATGAAACTGCTGCGCGTTGGCCCCAAGGGCCAGGAAAAGCCCGCCCTCCTCCACACCGACGGTAGCTATCGCGACCTGAGCGCGGTGATCCCCGACATCACCGGCGCGACCATCACGGCCGCGGGCCTCGCAAAAATCCGCGCCGCCGACGCGGGCAAGCTGCCCGTGCTCGACAGCCAGCTGCGCATCGGCCCGTGCGTCGGCAATGTCGGAAAATTCATCTGCGTTGGCCTCAACTACGCCGACCACGCCGCGGAATCGAACCTGCCGGTCCCGAGCGAGCCGATCCTGTTCATGAAGGCCACCAGCGCCATCATCGGCCCCAACGACCAGGTGACGATCCCGAAAAACTCCACCAAGGCCGATTGGGAAGTCGAGCTCGGCGTCGTCATCGGCAAGGAAGCGCGCTACGTCGACGAGAAGGACGCGCTCGACCATGTCGCGGGCTATTGCGTCGTCAACGACCTCAGCGAGCGTGCCTTCCAGAAGGAGCGCGGCGGCCAGTGGGTCAAGGGCAAGTCCGCCGATACCTTCGGCCCCATCGGCCCCTGGCTCGTGACCCCGGACGACGTCGCCGATCCGCAGAATTTGAAGATGTGGCTCGAAGTGAACGGCCATCGCTACCAGAACGGCTCGACCAAGACGATGATTTTTGGCGTGCGGACACTCGTCAGCTACATCAGCCAGTTCATGTCGCTGCAGCCCGGCGATGTCATCTCGACGGGCACGCCGCCCGGCGTCGGCGAGGGCGTCAAGCCGGCCTCCGTGTTCCTGCATGGCGGCGAGACCATGCACCTTGGCATCGAGGGCCTCGGCGAGCAGACCCAGCGCACCGTCGCCTACAAGGGCTGAGGGTGTCTGCACCGCGCCATCGCTCCCTCCCCCAGAAAGGGGGAGGGTCGGGGGGGGTTGACCCACCGGATCATCGTGGCCCGCCTTACGGCCGCTTGGCGACGAGGTCGATCTCGACCAAAGCATCGAGCGCCAGCGCCGAGACCCCGATCGTCGTTCGTGCCGGCAGCCCTGCCGGCCAGAACTCGGACCAGATGCGATTGAGCCCGGCGTAGTCGCGCTTGAAATCGCTGAGGTAGATCCGCGCCATCACGACGTGCTCGAATCCGAGACCCAGCGCACCGAGGACGAGCCTCAGATTGGCAAAGACCTGCCGGGTCTGGGCGTCGATGCCCGCGGGCAGCGGCGCGTCCGGCGCCGCCGGATCGTTGGGCATCTGCCCGGTGACGAACACCAGGCCGTCGACCTCGACCGCCGGCGAATACGGCGCCGGGGCACGGGGCGCACCCGGAATCTGATGGCGAAGCGGAAGCGGCATGAGGTCTCCCTGGGTTTGGCATCGCGACCGGCGTGGGCGCGATCATATATCAAGACCCTGCGAGGAGAGGGACGTGTGTCGTCCCGGTCGCGCCACCCACACCATGTCGTCCCGGCGCAGGCCGGTGACCCAGTATCGCCGGTCGCTCTCCGTGTAGCCTGAGCCCCGGCCTCCGCCGGGGTGACGCCGGTGATGGAGATGCATCGCTTCCGCAGCCTCAGTCGCGAAGGCGCGAAAAGCCGGGGCCCAACCCCGCCTCGCGAGAATTTGACATCCGGCAGACGCTCGCACACAAGGCACTACCGCCGCCAAGGAGCACCGATGGGACTGCTGAGCTGGATCACCCACTACCTTGAGCAGATCCTCAACGGCATCGCCGGCAACCTCTGGCTGTCTGTCGCCTTCATCTTCATCGTCTGCCTGGGCGAGGCGGTGTTCATCCTCGGCCTTCTGGTCCCGTCATTGCCGATCCTCCTGGTCACCGGCGGCCTCATCGCACTCGGCAAGCTGCCGTTCTGGCCGATCCTGCTCGCCGCGGTGGCGGGCGCCGTCGCCGGCGATGCCATCTCGTACTGGATCGGCCACGCCTTCAAGGAGTTGATCAAGACCGTCTGGCCCTTCCGCAACTACCTGCCGCTGATCGCCCAGGGCGAGGCGTATTTCAAGAAGCACGGCACCCTTGCCATCCTCATCGGGCGGTTCCTCACCGGCGTCAAAGCCGTGATCCCGGGGATCGCCGGCATGCTCGGCATGCCCTGGGGGCGCTTCACTATCGTCAACGTGATCTCGTCCATCATCTGGGCCGCCGCCCATCTCCTCGCCGGCATGCTGCTCGGCCGCTGGCTGGAATTGGTCGGCCTCGGCCTCGATACGATCCTGCTCGTCGGCACCGTCATCATCATCGTGGCGGCAGTGCTGCTCCACTACTGGAAGCCGATCCTGCTGCTGTTCACGCCATTCCTGGGCCCCTACGGCAAGTCGCTCGAAGCCCGCTGGCGGAAACCCAAAACGGACGCGGGCGGGGTTTAATCCCCGCATCACAAAAAATCTCTATGCTGGACTCGGGTGCGGCGCGGCGCGAGACTCGCCCATGCGCTCGATGCTCCCAGCAATGCGCTTGGCTGTCGTGCTGCTCGCCGTTGCAGCGCCGCTCGCCGCTTTGGCCGCCGACTATACCGACCCGGCCGCGCTCGACGCGCTTTTCGTCCAGCTCAAGACCGCCCCCGACGCGCAGCACGCGAGTGCGATCGAGCAGCAGATCTGGAAGGCCTGGCTGACCCCGAGCGACCCCGACCTGGCGGCGCAAATGGACAAGGCCGCCGCCGCGCTCGGCTCGGCCGACGTGCAGACCGCCATGGACACCTACGATGCGATCGTCGCCAAATGGCCCGACTATGCCGAGGGCTGGAACCGCCGCGCGACGCTCGAATACGAGATCAACGATTACACCGCTTCCCTCGCCGACATCGCCAAGGTCCTGGCGATCGAACCGCGCCATTTCGGTGCGCTCTCCGGCCGGGTGATGATCGAGCTCAACCAGGGCGATCACGCCGATGCCCTCAAGGACATGGTTGCGGCGCTCGCCATCGATCCTTATTTGCAGGGCAAGGAACTCTTCCCCGAGCTCATGAACTCGATCGACATTTGAGCCGCCAATGACCGATGAACCGCCCGTCGAGCGCGAAGATGCCCAGGACCGCGGCCGCTACGTGATCCGGCTGCCCGGCGATCTGGAAGCCGAGCTGACCTATCGCCGGGTCGCCCCGGGCGTCATTGCCATCGACCACACCTACACGCCGCCCGAATTCCGCGGCCAGAATATCGCCGCGCGCCTGATGCTGCAGTCGATTGCCGACGCGCGGCGCGAGGGCACCCGGATCGAGCCGATCTGCAGCTACGCCGTGGTTCAGTTCCGCCGGCATCCCGACTGGGCCGACCTGCTCGCCTGACCGAAGTTCACGGCATTTTAGCAAAATCTTCACCACGTCCGCCGCTTCTCCGGCGCCGCCACGCAACCGCCCCCGTCGGCTGGCAGTTGTCATGTCAGCAAGGCCGACCGTCTCCCTCTTCCTGTGGTCTCCTCTCCTGCCGTGGCCGTCCTTGCACCTCAGCCGTCGCAGGTTCTGGCGACGGAACCACGTGGAGCCGGACGCTTCCCCCGTAGTGTCCGGCTTCATGCTTTGAGGAACGCCGCGGCCGCCGCGACCTCTTCCGGCCGCACCTCGTGTCCCCCATCGTGCCACGCGATCTCGACATTCGCGCCCTGCGCCTCGAAATAGGCAAGCAGTGCCTCGGTCGTGCCAACTGTTGCGATCGGATCGCGCCGGCCTGCCCCGATCAACAGGCGCTTGCCGGCGAGACCCGGTTGCGCCGGCGGCGCGAACGGGATCAGCGGATGGAGCAGCACCGCGCGGTCGACCATCTCGGGCGCGCTGAACAGCACCGAAGCAAGAATGTTCGCGCCGTTCGAATAGCCAAGCGCCGCGACGCTGGCCGACGCGTGGCGCTCCTTCTGCGTCGCGATGAACGCCGTGAGCTTCCGCGTCGCCCGCTCGAAATCGGCCATGTCGTAAACGCCCATCCCGAGCCGCCTGAAGAACCGCGGCATGCCGTTCTCGCTGACGTCGCCGCGCGGCGCGATCAGCCGAGCGCCGGGCATCAGCAAGCGACCGAGATCGAGCAGGTCGCGTTCATCGCCGCCGGTCCCGTGCAACAGGATGAGCAGCGGTGCGCCGGGCTCCGCCACTCTCCTCGGCATGGATGTACTCGTCCATCAGGCCGGCCCCAGCGGCTCGAGGCTCTTTTCCAGCACGGCGCGCAAATGCTCGTGCTGCTTGGGAAGCTTCAACGCCTCGCCCAGATGAACGGTGTCCTCGTCGCGATTGAAGCCGGGCTCGTTGGTCGCGATCTCGAACAGCACCCCGCCCGGCGTGCGAAAATAGACCGAGAAGAAATAGTCACGGTCGATCACCGGCGTCAGCTGGTAGCCGGTGTCGCTCAACGCCTTGCGGACGACGAGCTGGTCGGCCTTGGTGGGTACCGCAAACGCGATGTGATGAACCGACCCTGCCCCCAGCTGCGACTGGGCCGCGCCGGGCAGGGTCTCGACGTCGATGAAGTCCGCGCCGTTGCCGCCGGACCGCACCAGCCGGTGAATGCCGCCATGCGTGCCGGCAGCCTCGTAGCCCATGAACTTCAGCAGCTCCTCGGTTGCGCCGGCATCACGCAGCCTGAGCGAGGCGGAATGAAAGCCCCGGATCGCCCGGTCGGCAGCAACGCCGTCCCGCGTCCAGGGCCGCCGAACATCGTTCTTGTCCTCGACCAGCGCCAGTCCGTCGCCATCGGGCCCGGCAAAGCTCAGCCGCTTCTCGCCGAAGCTCTCGCCCAACGAAATATCGGCGACGCCGGCCGCCACCAGCCGGTCCCGCCACCAGTCGAGCGAGCCTTCGGGCACCGAGAACACCGTGGTGCCGACTTCACCGCTACCCGGCCGGCCACGCCCCATCCTCGGGAACGGGAAGTAGGTCATCACCGAGCCGGGCGTGCCGACCTCGTCGCCATAGTAGAGGTGATAGACGCTCGGCTCATCGAAATTGACCGTCTGCTTCACCCGCCTCAGGCCAAGCGTGTGCGTCCAGAACGCATTGTTCCGGGCGGCGCCGCTCGCCATGGCGGTTACGTGATGAAGCCCCTTGATCTGGTCCAGCATGGTCATCTCCCTGGCGCCGATCGGGCGCCGTTCGCTGCCGCTAGATATGGCGTGGCCGGCGCCGCAGGAAACGACCGCGGAGACACAGGACCGTCGCGGTTTAGCGAACGATCATCCGCGAAAACCGAGGCTGTCGATGGTCGAGCCGGTCGGCCGGTATTCGAGGCCGACATAGCCGGAATAACCGTGCTCATCGAGCCAGCCGAGACGCGCCTGCCAGTCCATCGTCCCGCTGCCCGGCTCGTGCCGGCCCTGCGTGTCGGCCAGATGCACATGGACAACTCGGTCAAGCCGGCCTTCGAGCACATCCTCGATATGCTCGCCCATCATCGCTGAATGATAGATGTCATAGAGCAGCCGCACCTCCGGCCGATCCACCTCGTCGATGATGTCGAGACCCTCGATGGTCGAGGTCAGGTAATAGCCCGGATGATCGACACGATCGTTGAGCGGCTCCAGCGCGAGGACCACGCCCGACCCCTGCAGCAAATCCGCCGCCTCGCGCAGCACCTTCACCAGCGCGGCATGCTGGGCCTCGCGCGGCACGCCCGCCCGGTCGTCGCCAGCCTGCGCGATCATCACGGGTGCACCGAGTTTGCGCGCCGCCGCCAGCGACGCTTCAACCCCTTCAAGGAAAGCCGCGTGCGCCAGAGGATCGGTGATCCGCGCGATCGGCTCGCAGAGAATGCCGGCAATGGGGAGGCCCGTTTCGTCGAGCGCGGCCTTGACCGCATCGAGGTCCTTGTTCGACCAGTGCCAGAACTCGATCGCATCGAGCCCCGCCGCCTTGGCCGCGCGGATGCGAGCGGGGAAGCTCACCTCAGCGGGGGCCGGTTGCGACGCCTCCGGCGTTCCCGGCAGCGCTGGCAACGTATCGGCATCGGCGAACAGCCACTCGATGCAGGCCGAGTAGCGCGTCACACAACCACCTCGTGCGCGACGCGGCCTTTGTTGCCGAACAGGCGGACGTAGCGCGCGATCTCCTCAGGATCGCCCGTCGCCTTCTCGGGGTTGTCGGAGAGCTTCACGGCCGGATGCCCGTCGGCGGAGCTGACCTTGCAGACCAGCGAGATCGCATCGAGCCGGTGGTTCACGATAGGGCGAGCACCCGGCGAAATCGTTGGTGAGGTTGGTACCCCAGCCGTAGCTCATCCGGACCCGTCCCTTGAAGTGGTGATAGGCCTCCTCGATCATGTCGATGTCGAGCCCGTCCGAAAAGATCAGCAGCTTCTCGCGCGGATCGCGGCCGCGTGCCTTCCACCAGGCGATGATCTTCTCGCCGCCCTCGATCGCCGGCGCGCTGTCCGGCCGGAATCCCGTCCAGTCCGCGACCCAGTCCGGCGCCTCGCGGAGGAACGCATCCGTCCCGAACGTGTCAGGCAAGACGATCAGCAGATTGCCGCCATAGTACGCAGCGCCAGTCCTCGAGCACCTGGTACTGCGAAAGCTTCAGCGCTTTGTCGTTGGGCGCGATCGCGGCCAGCACCATCGGCAGCTCGTGCGCATTGGTGCCCAGCGCCTCAAGGTCGCCGTCCATCGCGAGGAGCACGTTCGAGGTGCCGGTAAATTTCTCGCCCGAGCCCTTCCTTCAGCGCCTCGACGCACCAGCGCTGCCAGAGGAACGAATGGCGCCGCCGCGTGCCGAAATCGGAGATGCGAAGGCTGCCGAGCTTCTTCAGCCGCTCGACCTTCTCCCAGGTCTTCGCCTTGGCGCGGGCATAGGTCACGTCCAGCGTGAACGGCCCGTAGTTCCTGAGCGCCGAGCGCGAGCGCAGCTCGTTGATGATCGCCAGCGCCGGGATTTCCCACATGCTGGTGTGCGTCCACGGGCCCGGGAAGTTGAGGACGAACTGGCCGTCCTCCTTGCTGAGCTCGTAGTCGGGCAGCGCGAAATCTTCGAGCCAGCGCAGGAACTCGGGCGAAAAGATCTGCTTGCTGCCGTAAAAGCTGTTGCCCGCGAGCCAGATCATCTCCTTCTTGGAAAAGCGCAGCGTTCGCGCATGGTCGAGCTGCGCCCGCAAGCTCCTCGATGTCGATCTCCTCGGCCAGCCGCACCGACTGCCGTGCGGTTGATCAGCGAGAAGGTCGCCTCGACCCGCGGATAGAGGCCCCAGATCATCTGCAGCATCAGGAGCTTGTAGAAATCCGTATCGAGCAGCGAGCGCACGATCGGATCGAGCTTCCAGGTGTGGTTGTAAACGCGGCCCGCGAGATCGGTGTTGGTCATCGCATCTTCCCTAGCTGCTCAGCCGCTTAATGCGTGCGCAGCCCGTTGACCATCAAGCCGCACGGCATAGAGCGATGTCGTGCGCGCAGATGTAGAGCACATTGAACTTGTTGCCGCCAAAGCAGCAATTGGCGACGCCTTCTGGAACCTTGATCTTGCCCAGCAACGTCCCGTCCGGCGCGATGCAGTGGACGCCGTCGCCGGCGCTCGTCCAGATACGCCCGTCGTTATCGAGGCGGAAGCCGTCGAACAAGCCGTTGTCGCAGACCGCAAACTGCCTGCCGCCGGAGACGCGGTCGCCGTTGACCTTGAACACCCGCATCTCTGCCGGATGTCCCGCCTTGTGCGTCACGCCGGTGTCGGCGACGTAGAGCAGGCTCTCGTCGGGCGAGAAGGCGAGCCCGTTGGGCCGCTCCATATCGGTGATGACGGCCGTGATCGCGCCCGATCTGCGGATCGATGCGATAGACGTTGCAGCGGCCGATCTCGCTCTCGGCCTTGTTGCCCTCGTAGTCGGTGTCGATGCCGTAGCTGGGATCGGTGAACCAGATCGAGCCGTCCGATTTGACCACCGCGTCATTGGGCGAATTGAGCCGCTTGCCCTCGAACCGGTCGGCAAGCGTCGTCACGGTGCCGTCGTGCTCGGTGCGGCTGACGCGACGCCCGCCGTGCTCGCAGGTGACCAGCCGGCCCTGCCGATCGACGGTATTGCCGTTGGAATTGCCGATGGGCTGACGGAACACGCTGAACGCTGCCGTCGGTCTCGTCGTAACCGCATCATCCGGTTGGCGGGAATATCCGACCACACCAGATAGCGACCGCCCCCGAACCAGGCCGGCCCCTCGGCCCACTGGCATCCGGTGAACAGCTTGTGCACCGCGCCCGCTGCCGTTGAACAGCTTGCGCGAACTGCGGATCGATGACTTCGTAGAATTCGTCGGCGCTCATTCTTGCCCTTCTCCCGCATCACGGCGCCGGGTGACCGGCGCCACTTCGGCGCCATGATGTCTTAAGGGGAAATTGGTTGCGGGGACAGGATTTGAACCTGTGACCTTCAGGTTATGAGCCTGACGAGCTACCGGGCTGCTCCACCCCGCGCCAATGCCTTGCTTGTGCCGAGATATTTCACGGCCACCGCCAAGGCGCAGCGGCGTATATAGAGGCTCGCGCTGCGCGATCTCAAGGCGAATACGTCGCCCGGGCGACAGTTTTTTGACAGCTCGCTGGGCCGCTCCGCATCGCCTTTCGGGGAGGGCGAGCTATAACGGGCCCGCGTCGCGCGAGGGATCGCCCGATGTCGCTGTTTGCTTCGCTGTTTCCGGTCGCCTGCTGGCTCGCCTACAGCTACGGCCTCGTGCCGGTCGTCGAACGTCGCTGGCCCTCACTCTCGGCGATCATGAGCATGCAGCGCCGCCGCTGGGTCGTGGCGGCAACGCGGCGCGAAACCCCGCTCGATGCGATCCTCGCCGGCAATCTGATGCAGTCCGTGAGCCTCCTCGCGTCGACCTCGGTGATCCTTATCCTGGCGATCTTTGCAGCGCTTCGGGCAGGTGAAGGCAGTAATGGCGACGCTCGCTACGCTGGGGCTCGATCGCGACGTCAGCGAAGCGGCGATGCAGATCCACCTGGTTGTCGTGCTCGGCATTTTCGTCGCCAGCTTCTTTGCCTTCACTTTGTCGCTTCGCCAGTTCAATCACTTCTGCATCATGCTCGGCGCGCTGGAGCACGACGGCAACGCGACCGAGCAGGAGATCGACGCCATCGCCATGCTGAACACCCTCGCTGCCAAGAATTTCAACAACGGCATCCGCGCCTATTATTTCGCCGTACCGGCGGTCGCCTGGTTTGCCGGCGACTGGCTCGCGATCCTGGCGACGGTGATCACGCTCGGCTTCATCGTGCATCGCGAGTTCCTCTCGTCCGCGCATCGCCTCGCCGCGTCGGTCGCCCTCATCGCGAGCCGGCGGGAACAGGAACGCCAGACATGATCCGCATCATTGCCGTTGCCTCGATGCTCGCCTTCATCGCGCCCGCGATGGCCGCGGCACCGCCGTCCAACCCGCCGACAAGCACCGCACTCGAACCCGCGCTCGAGCAATGCATCCGCGCCGCCCTCGCCCCCGCCACGCCCGGCGAGGAGGCCGGCCCCAACATCACGGACTGCATTTCCGTCGGCTCCGTCGCCTGCCAGAACGATGCCGGCGGCGGCACCTCAAACCCCATCGTGGTCCGTTGTGACGGCGAGGAGCAGGCCTTCTGGGATTCGCTGATCGACTTCGAATATGGCGAGCTGCAAACGGCGCTGAAGGGCGACGCGCTCGCGACGCTCAAGCGCAACCAGAAAGCGTGGACACCCTGGCGAAGTGCGCGCTGCGATCTGGTCAAGCAGAGTGAGGCCAAAGTCGCCTCCGTCGACATCGATGTCTCATACTGCCAGATGGACACCTCGGCCCAGCGCGCCATCGACCTGATGCAGGCCCTCAGCGACCAGAGTCAGGGCTGAACCACGCCGATGAAGCCCCGCGCGACGTAGAGCGTGTAGCGATCGATCAGCTTGCCGAAGCGTGTCACGTCGATGGTTCCGGCGGGTTCGATCGATGAGAACTCCGCATGGACGTCCTCCGTCAGCGACCGCCACTGGTCGGTCACGAGGACGGCGGTCTTGCCTTTGAGCGTCGCATAGTCGGTCCAGAAGTCGAAGGCCTCGGTCTTGCCAGCGAGACTGACGACATCGCGGTCGTGGAGCGCAAAGCCGAGCTCGCTGGTGACCGTGTAGTCGGTCCCGGCCACGAAATCAGCGCCGGCCGTCATCCGGAGCGCGGCGACCCGCTCCGCCACCTGATCCACACCATACCCGTTGGCGCTCGCCGGATCGCTGCCCTGCCCGATCAGATTGACCAGTGGCAACACGGCGTAGTTGCAGAAGATCAGCGCGTAGAGCGCGGCGGCATAGATGAAGTGCGCGATCAACAGGCCGCGCGATCGGATGAAGCGGTTCAGAAATGGCACCGGCGCAACATAGGCCAGCGCATTCCAGTGGATGATCGTGTTCGTGACGGTGGATGCCGCGAGGAACAGGAGCGTCGAGATCGCCGTAACCGCCTGCCCGATGCGTGCCGGCGGATCGCGTCGATCAATCACGAACCTGATGACCGGCCAGACCAGGAAGGGCGACAGCCCCAAAACGACGCCCAGCAGATATCCCGGAACGCCGCTCTGCGCGTCCCACCGCGCACCGCCCTGTCGGCTCGCAAAGATGAAGCCGAACGAGGCAAAATGGTTTGCGGCGTTCCAGATCACGGTCGGTGTCTGCAGCACCAGCGCCAGCGCAATTGCGAGGTAGAGATGCGGCGAGCGGAACAGCGTTCTGTAGCGCGGCGTGACGATCAGCGCGGCGAGAAATCCTGCGCCGATCAGTGCTCCATAGTATTTCGACAGGATGGCCAGCCCAACCATCGCGGCCCCGGCGTAAAGCCAGCGCCAGCGCGGCGCACCTTCGTCGAGGCGCGTCAGGAAGCCGTGAAAGAAGTACAGCGCGCCCAGGCATGCGAAGATCAGCAGGTGGTCCGGCAGCGCCGTGCCGCTCACCGCCGCAACCACCGGCATGGAGAGAAAGAGTGCGGCCGAAAGCCAGAATAGCTCTCTGCCAGCCGATCCGCCGAAATCCGCCGCGCGAACAGGTAGAGGAACCCGCAGATCGCCCAGAAGCGTCAGGAAGACCGGGAATCGCAGTGCGACGACGTTCCAGCCGAACAGCGCTCCAGAGATGCCCTCGGTCCAGCCGATCAGCCCGGGATGGTCATAGTAGGAGAGCGCGGGGTGCTGCCCCCAGAGGAAATAGTAGGTCTCGTCCATGAAGGGCTGCTGCACCGCGAGCAGAACGAGCTTCGCGCCAAGAAACAGCAGCGCGATCGCCTGGAGGACGCGCAAGGGCAGCGCGGCACGACCTGGCCGCGCCTGTGCCGCATCAGTAGTGATTTCCGCCCCCGGCGCGGTCATTGGTTCGATCCCAAACCAGCGCCCCGAATAGACGGAATCCGCCGCTACTGGAACCCCGCGGTGCGCCGCGGTCCATAAGGCGCTTCGACCGCCTTGACCTCATCGGGCGTCAGCGCCACGTCGATGGCGCCCAGCGCATCGGTGAGCTGCTCGAGTTTGGTGACCCCGATGATCGGCGCGGTGACCGGCTGCTTCTGCATCACCCAGGCCAGGGCGATCTGCGCCATCGTCTTGCCCTTGGCTTTGGCGACGGCGCCGATAGCGTTGCTGATCTTCTCATCGTCGCCGGCATTCGGATCGTACATCTGGCTGCCGAATGGATCGCTTGCAGAGCGGGCGGTCACTTCGCCCCACGGCCGCGCGACGCGGCCACGCGCCAGCGGCGACCATGGAATGACGCCGATCCCCTGGTCGACGCAGAGCGGCAACATCTCCCGCTCCTCTTCGCGATAGATGAGGTTGAGCTGGTTCTGCATCGAGACAAAGCGCGACCAGCCATTGGCCTCCTGCGTCGCGAGCATCTTCATGAACTGCCAGGCCCACATCGATGACGCGCCAATGTAGCGAGCCTTGCCGGCTTTCACGACGTCATGCAGCGCCTCGAGCGTCTCCTCGATCGGCGTCTCGTAATCGAAGCGATGGATCTGGTAGAGGTCGACATAGTCGGTCTTGAGCCGTCGCAGCGAATTGTCGATCTCAGCCATGATGGCCTTGCGCGACTGGCCCTTGCCGTTGGGTCCCTTGCGCATCTCGCCATTGACCTTGGTGGCGAGGACGATCTCGTCGCGCGGCGCGAGCTCCCACAGCACCGTGCCGGTGATCTCCTCGCTGGTGCCCGCCGCATAGACGTTGGCGGTGTCGTAGAAATTGATGCCGGCTTCCCATGCCGCCCGGACGATGGGACGGGCGGCGTCGATGCCCAGTGTCCACTGCCGGCCCTTGCTGCTGTCGCCGAACGACATCATGCCGAGGCAAATGCGCGAAACTTCGAGGCCGCTGCGGCCGAGGCGCGTGTACTGCATTTCAGACATCCATGTCGCTGGGGTTGTGAAGCGTATGACCCGCGATCAGGCGCCGTCAATGCGCCTCTGAACTCGGGGATGGTGCCGACGATGCTGCCGATTCTGCCGCGGGCTCCAACGATCCAGCGCCCGCTCCGTCTTCCGGGCGCGTCGATTGGCGGGAGCAGCGCGTCGATCTTGGCGATCGTTGCCTCCATGCTGCTCTGCCCCTCTGGCGGCGCCGCAGTGACGACCGGCTGCGGCGCGCCGCTTGGAAATGCCCCGAACTGCGTAAAGAACGATACGATGTCCTGGAGCACCGGCGCGCGCCAGCGCCACATCGCCCCCAACGCAAACAGCGGCTCCATGTGGCCGATGTTGTCGTAGTACTTCGTGGTCACCCAGTCGCCGGCGGCTTTCAACTTATCGGTCATGTGCTGGGCATTTTCGAGCCGAACGATCGGGTCCATCTTGCCCTGCATCAGCAGCATCGGTGGATCGCCGGGAGCGACGAGGTTGATCGGCTGCGTGCCCTGCGGATTGTCGGTATGCCCGAAGGTGTTGCGGACCTCGTCATATTCGAACGGATAGAAGTCATAGGGCCCCGAGATCGCGGCGATCGCCTTGATCGGCATGGTGACTTTGTAGTCGTCGAGGAACGAGTGCTCGAGACCGAGCATGACTGCATCGTAGGCGCCCGCCGAATGACCCGCGATAAAGAAGCGCGACGTGTCCCCGCCATAGCTCTCGATATGGTCCTCGATCCATTTGACCGCCGCGGCATTGTCTTCGAGAAACGCGGGATAGGTGACTTCCGGATAGAGCCGATAGTCGGGAATGACCGCGATGAACCCCTGCGCGGCAAAGGCCCGGCCGACGAACTGGTAGTCGGCGCGATTGCCGGCTTTCCACGCGCCGCCATAGATGAACATGACGACCGGCGCCTGGCTCGTCGGCGTCTTCGGGCCGTAGATGTCGAGCTTCATCCGGTCACCGTCGCCGAACGGCACGCCCTGCCCCAGCACGCGCGCATCGTCCATCGCGACGCCGATGTTGAAGGGATCGGTGAGGTTCTGCGCCGCGGCCGGAACGACCGAGAGCAGGACGGCAATCAGGATGAGGGCAAATCGCATGCCCGGTTGTGTTGCCGCCAATGCTGAAGATTTTGTGGCCTTCAGCTGCGTCGCTGCGCCGCGCACCAGATGTGCCACATGCCGCGCAGCGCATCCTCGAAGTGGCGGGCGAAGCGCGGCGCATCACACATCGGCGATGACAGGAACTGCATCCGCAGCCGGCTGCGCAGGCTTTCAAGCGCATCAAGGTCCGCCGCTGCACGCTGTGCGATCTCGACATAGGCTTCTCGGTCAGCCGCAACCCAGCCGCCGAGCTCAGCCGTCTGCAGGATGCTTTCGCCGACATGGGCGATGAACCGATTTCCCCGTAGGCCAACCACGGGAACCCCCATCAGCAACGCTTCGCAGGTCGTCGTGGTGCCGTTGTACGGGAAGGGATCGAGGGCAATGTCGAGCTTGCCGTAGGCCGCAAGGTGCGCGCGTTCATCCTGCTCATAGTCGAGCAGCACCAATCGATCTGGATCTACGCCAGCTGCCGCAAACTGAGCCGCGAGGCGAGACCGGGTCTGAGCGTTCGAGAGCGCGCTCCCCTTCAGGGCAAGCCGCGAATGGGGAACGGCTCGCAATACTTCAACCCAGAGGGCGACGGTCCGGTCGCTGACCTTGTTGAGATTGTTGAAGCTGCCGAAGGTCACATAGCCGTTTGCCATTGCCGGAAGCGGCGCGACCTCGGGCACGTCGGCCGCCGGCGTATAGCAAAGGTAGCTGTCGGGCAGGCGCCACGGCTTCTCCGAGAAGAACGGTTCCTCCGTCGGGGGAAGTACGACGGGGTCGGCCAGCACGTAGTCGATCGCCTTCAATCCCGTGGTGCCCGAATACCCCAGCCAGGTGACGGCGATCGGCGCCGGCTTGCGCGCAAAGAGCGGCAAGCGACCGCCCTCGGTGTAGCCGGACAGGTCGACGAGGATATCGATCTCGTCAGCGGCAACCTGCCGAGCCAAGTCCTCATCGCTCAGGTGACTCGCGTCGGTCCATGCCGGGATCATGCCCTTGAGCCGCTCCGTCACGGCATCGTTGCGACGTCCCGTCGAATAGGCGTGAAACTCGATAGCCTTCCGGTCCGCCGCGAGCGCGGCCATCAGGAATCGTGCAACCGCGTGATTGCGGAAATCGCCCGAAACCAATCCCACTTTCATGGCCCGGGCGGGGTCGGGAGCGTTCCGATACGCCTGTGGCGTGCTGAGACCTCGCGACAGAGCCGTATCGAACGCGTCCGCGTCGGCGCGCAACTCGGCGGCGCTGACCTCGGGCAGATAGTTCTGCGCAAAGATCAGGACCGATCGAGCCGGCACGAGGCTCGGATCAAGATCGAGTCCTTTCCTGAGCGCCGACAGGGCCGGTTGCACGTCGCCGAAAGCCATCAGGCAGGCCCCGAGATTTCCCCAGGCCTGGGCAAAGCCCGGACTGCGGTCGACCGCCTTCCGGAAGTTCTCGGCAGCGCTCGCCTCGCGACCGAAATGACGCAACGCCACCCCGCGATTGTTATAGAGCTCGGCGCTGTCGAGCCCGTCAGCTGCGGCGCGGTCGTACCAGACCAGCGCCTTTTCGAGCTCGCCCTTTTGCATCGCGATGAAACCAAGCGAATGGGCGGCCGCAGTGTGATGCGGTGCCAACGTAAGCAGGCGCTCGAAGGCTATCTGCGCGCGCTCGAAATCGCCCTTCTGATGGAGGTCCGCTCCAGCTCGAAAGAGCCAGCTGACCTGGTCGGCAGGACCTGGACTCACCGCGGCTGCTCCGCGCACCACGCGCGCCACATGCCGCGGAGCGCGTCCTCGAAATTGCGGGCGAAGCGCGGCGCATCGAAGAGGGGAGAGGCCAGCATGCGCGCGCGCATCCCGGCCCTCAGCTCGGCGAGGGCGACGAGGTCCCCGGCCTTTGTTGCCGCCAGCAGCGGATAGTCCGCTTCGCTTGCCGCGATCCAGTCGGAGAGGCCCGCATTGTGGAGAATGCTTTCGCCCATGTGCGCGACATAGCGGTCGCCGGCCCGCACCAGCACCGGCACGCCCATGTAGAGCGCTTCGACGGTGGTGGTGCCCCCATTATAGGGGAACGGGTCCAGCGCGATGTCGATCTCGCCATAGGAGCGGAGATGCGCCGCATAGTCCTTGATCGTGGGATCGAGGCGCACACGGGAGAGATCAAAGCCGAACTCCGTGAGCCGCCGGGTCAGCTCTTCATTGACCCCCTCCTGGCTTCGGCCGGAGGAGCGGAGGATGAGCCGCGAGTCGGGAACCGCCTCGAGCACCTTGGCCCAGGTGCGCAGCGTTGCATCGCTGAGCTTGGGGAAGTTGTTGAACGAGCCGAACGTCACGCTGCCACGTTTGAGCGCCGGAAGCGGTGTCGGCTCACCGGCGCCGGCAGGTTCCGCGAAGCAGAGATAGGTGTCGGGGAGCCGCCAGACTTTTTCGATCCACTGGTTCTCCTCGCTCTCGGGCACCACCCAGCGATTGGCAAGCACGTAGTCGATGGAGGTGAGGCCGGTGGTGGCGAAATAGCCGATCCAGCTGAACGACACCGGCGCGGGTTTGGCCGCGAACACCTGCATGCGGGGCGAGGTGTGGCCCCCGAGATCGACGAGGATGTCGATGTGGTCATCGGTGATGAGCTGGACCAGCGCCTTGTGATCGAGCCCGGTCGTCTCGTGCCAAACCGCCACGGCGGACTTGATCCGCGTCGTGATCTCATCGGGACGGATGGTCTCGGAATAGGCGTAGAGCTCGATCTTTTCGCGATCGAGCAGCGGCAGGACCGCGACCGTGAACCGGCCCACCGGGTGCGACTGGAAATCGGCGGAGACGAGCCCGACGCGCAGCTTCCGCTCAGGATCGCGATCGTTGGGGTGGTGCCGGCGCGGCGGCATCAGGCGCTCGACCAGCTGCGCCGAATTCGCGCGCGTCTTCGCGCAGCGCGAGGGGGTCCATCTCGGCGAGGTAGTTGGTGCCGAAGATCATGAACTGCCGCGCGCCCGGCCGGTCCTTGTTGAGCGCGATGGCCTGCCGGGCGCTCGCGATCGAACTCGCGGATGCGGCCGGATTCGCTCTGCGTCTGCGCCAGGTTGGTCAGCGACTCGGCGGTGGGGTTGATGGCGATGGCCTTTTCGAGCGCGGCGATCGACTCGTAGAGCCGGCCTTTGGCCCGCAGCGCCACCGACAGATTCGACCACGCCAGCTCGTGCCGGGGCTGGATGCGGAGCGAGCGCGAGATCAGGTCGATCGCGGTGTCGTAGTCGTGCGCCTGGAGCGCCAGCACGCCCTTCAAATGAATGACGCCGGCGTGGTCGGGCCGCACCGCGAGGATGCGATCATAGGCCCGCCGCGCCTCGCGGGCATTGCCCTGCTGGTGAAGGCGCATGGCGGCGCGGTATTGGTCGTCGAGGCTTTGCGGCACGGCCCGGAACCTAGCGATTTGGGCACAGGGTGCAAGCGCGAGAGCATCCGGCGGCCATCGGCCTCGGAGTTCAGGCATGAGGGGTGCGAAGGCACACGGATAAGTTCTAGGCTGGCGCCGGACTTGGCCGGAAAAGCTCGGAGGAAACCCATGCGCAAACTCATCGTCATCATGCAGGTCAGCCTCGATGGCGTCGTGCAGGGGCCGGGCGGCAAGGAAGAGGATCGGAGCGGCGGCTTCACGGAGGGCGGCTGGGCCATGCCCTACGGGCGCGCGCCCGGACGCAGCGCCATCGCCGAGATTATCGCCGGCGAATTCGACCTGCTGCTGGGGCGCAAGACCTACGACATCTGGATCAACTACTGGCCGCTCCACACCGACGACCCGATTGGAGCGGCGTTCGGCAAGGCAAAGAAATTTGTCGTGACGCACCGGCCCGAGGGCCTGAGCTGGGCGACATCGCAGCGGATCGACGGCGCCGAGGGGGTTCGCGCGCTCAAGGCGACGGACGGGCCGGAGCTGCATCTCTGGGGCAGCAGCGAAGCGCTGCAGGCGCTGATCGCCGCCGACCTCATCGACGAATATCGCCTGTGGGTGTTCCCGGTGGTGCTGGGCAGCGGCAAGCGCTTGTTCGAAGACCGGCGCGCCGCCGCGCGGGCTGAGCCTGGTGGAAACGTGGAGCACGCCGACGGGCGTGCTGATCAATACATATCGGCCGGCGGGGGTGATTGCGAAGGGATGACAACATGTTGAGGAGTGCTGCCTTAGAACTAGGCCAAGTGATCCGCAGTTTGGACCGACGCGCGCCCTCGCTCACCAAGACGCTCTCGCGCCCTTTGCCGTTCCACATGGCCTGGTGGTAATCAGCTGAGGTTGGCGTGATGCCGTATGTGGCAGGCGCTTGGCAATCCTGAGCAGATCGCGACCAATAGATGCTTCAAGCTTACATGGACGACAGCGTCGACCCGAATGGCGGTTCGTCCTTGCCGGATATGTGGCCATCCGAGTGCAGGCATGGCGCGAATTTTCGCTCGAATGGCAAATAGCTCGCTGCGGCGCTTTGGCCGGGTAGACGAGAAGGGTCGGTGGGCACTTGCACATGGCAGAAATGAAGAGCACCCTTTTACCTGAGGGGGGGGCTGCCTTACTTTCCGAGCGATCGAGAACCACTGTTTCGTTTGGGCTCTCTGCGTCGATACATCAGAACCACCTTAGGCATGTGTTTGAGCGCATTCGCGTTCCTTACGCCACTAGTTGGATTGGGGTCTCTGGAAGAACCCCGTACTTCGTGTGTGTTCGGGTCCTGATGGGACATGTTTCACCTACATCGACGAGCGGACATGGTCAATGAGCATCGGTCTCAGGCAGGCGATCGCATCGACTTCTTTTTTGATGAGCATGGCGAGGAGAAGTCAAATACGTCGAGGCCTGGGATGAATTACGTTCAGAGAAGATAGCCAGAGCGCGTTTCGCTCCGACTTCCTCCGGCTCCTAGGTTTGAACTACGATAAGGACTTCTTGCCGCTCCAAGCGGCAGGCTTCTGGGCGTGGTGGGTAAGTGGAGTGGACCGCTAGGCTGCGAGCCCGTCAAGCGTCTTAAGTCGATTGTCTAGGCGCGCGCGTTTCATACCGTCCAGCCATCTGCCGTCTGAGAAGCTGCACATCACTCTGACAGGAACCGGAACTCCGTGAAAAAGCAGACGATCCGTTCCCATCGGCGAGATCGCGCTGAAGACAGAAGTTCCCATCAAGGTTCTGATCAGCTACCAGATGAAGAGCAGCTCAGTTGCGAATGCTTACTTCAGAGCTCATTCGCGAGAACGCGGGGGGCGTGACTGGACTGGTCGACGTATGATCCTTGGCCCGCTCGCGGGCCGCGGGTTGGGTATCTAGCGGTCAGCGCGAATGGGAATTCCTAAACCTGCGGATCATCGACGAGACGGAAAAACCTGGCTAGGAAAGCGGCAGTAGGAGACCTCCAATGCCAACGATCACCAACGCCCCAGCCAAAAAACCCGCCGCCAAGCGCGCCCCCACGGCCAAGACCACCTTCACCGAGGAAGAGCGCAAGGCCATGGCGGAGTACGTCGCCGAGACGCGCGGCCGGGCCAAGAAGGGCGGCAAGGTCGACGGGCTGGGCGAGGTGAAGGCGGCGATCGCCAAGATGTCGGCGGAGGACGGCAAGCTGGCGCAGAAAATCCATGACATCGTGATGGCGGCGGCGCCGGCGCTGTGCCCAAGACCTGGTATGGCATGCCGGCCTACGCGATCGACGACAAGACGATCTGTTTCTTCCAGAACGCCGGCAAGTTCAAAGCGCGCTTTTCGACGCTGGGCTTTTCCGACAAGGCCAGGCTCGACGACGGCAATGTATGGCCGACCTCTTATGCGGTGGGGAAGCTGACGGCGGCCGATGAAGCCAAGATCGCGGCGCTGGTGAAGCGCGCGGTGGGCTGAGGCTGAGGCTGCGGCTACGGCAGGCGGCGGGACGAGGGCGCGCTCGCGCGTCATCCAGTGGCCCTCGTGCCATTCGCGCACGCGGATCTCGATCTCGCCCGCCTCGATGTCGATGAGGTTGTAGGCGTTGGGCTCACCGCGGAGCCGCGTCGAGATCACCGAGGACGCCTGGCAGACGAGGATGGGCGCGGCGGCCGCCTCGCGCGGGCCGGGCGGGATGCCCTCGCGAACGGCGTTCTTCTCGTAGCGGCGCACAAAGCTCAGATGGAAATGGCCCGACAGCACGAGCCGGACGCCGAGGGCGGCGAAGGCCTCGAGCGCGAGGCCCGAACGATGCGCCGCGTGCGTGGGTTTCAGCGTCGCGCCCTCGGGCTGCATCAGCGGGTGATGGGCGACGACGATGCGGAGCGCCTTGGGATCGGCGCGCGCGAAGGTTTCGGCGAGCGTCGGTGAGCTGGGCGGGATTGATCGAGCCGCTCGACCAGTCGCGATCGAGAAAGGCGCGGCGCGTGGTGTTGACCCCCGCGAGCGCGACGCGGGCGCCAGGCGGCCCGAGCTCGAGGAAAGGCTCGATCTCGGGCGCGATGGCGCGCCGGTAGAGCCGATAGGGATCGAGGAAGCGGCGGACGAGATTGCGCCCGAGATCGTGATTGCCGGGCACCGCGAACACGGGCGCCTTGATCTCGGCGAGGAAGGCGTGCGCCGCGGCGAACTCGGATTTTGTGCCGCGCTGCGTAAAGTCGCCCGACGCAATTACCAAGTCCGGCGCCTGGGCCGCCAGATCGGCCGCGAGTCCCGCCGCGACCTCGACGTCATGGTGCCCGAAATGCAGGTCGGAGATGTGGGCGAAGCGCATCACAGGCTAACGCCTTGCGCTGCCAATTCGTTTCGTTACGGGTTGGACGGTGGTTAGCGGCGGCCTTGCGGGGCTACGGCGTAAGGATGATCTTGCCGCCGACGCCCGGCTCGGCGAGCCGCTTGTGCGCCGCCCCCAGATCCCTCAGCGCGAACGTCGCGGCGATCGGGATCACCAGCTCGCCGCGGCCGGCGGCATCGGCGATCGCCTGCAGCTGCACGGGATTGTCGCCGGTCGAGATGCTGGCGATGCGGATACGCCCGCCGGCATTGGCGCCCTCGGGCAACTGCACGACGCTGGCGAGCACGCCGCCATTGCGCACGTGTTCGACGGTCGCGGCAGTCGCCGGACCAGCGGTGGCAACGGCGAAATCGAAGTCGCCCGCTGGCGGGTCCTTGTCGATATCGAGCGCTTCACCGGCGAGGGCTTTGCCCTCCTCGAGCCGCGCGCCCCGCACACCGGCGACCGGGGTCGCCCCGAGCTCGCGGAGGTATTGCACGGCCGCTCGACCGACGGCGCCGAGCGCACCCGAGACCAGCACCCGGACACCGGCCGGCAGCGGCCCAAGCGCATCAACCGCTTGGCGAGCGGTCAGTCCAGCGAGCGGCAGCGTCGCGCCGGCCGCAAAGCTCACACCGTCGGGTAGCTTGGCAAGACCGGCCAGCGGCACCGGGCGCCAGTTCCGCGTGGCCACCGTGGCCGTTGATGGGAAGATGCGCGATGACGCGATCCCCGATCTTGAAGCCGCCAACGCCCGGCCCGACAGCGGCGATGGTGCCCGCCGCATCGATGCCCATGATCGCCGGCAGCTGCATCGGCACCATTTTGGCGAGGTAGCCCTGGCGAATGTAGGCGTCGACCGGATTCAACCCCGAGGCTGCGACCGTGATCACCACTTCCCCGCGTGCAGCAACCGGATTCGGAGCGTCTTCGTAGCGGAACTGATCGGCATCGCCATAGGCCTGAAGACGGGCAGCTTTCATGCGGCAAAATCCTGTTCTTGCTGAGCGCCGACAATACGAAAGGCCGGCTCGCGCGCAACGAGGCACATTGCTGTGCGCCGGGGGAGCCGGTGTTGCCGCGCGACGCTGGCTCGGCAAACAAAAACGCCGCCCCTTTTGGGAGCGGCGTTTGAGTTTTCGATATCGTTTGGAGATCAGATGTTTTTGGCAGACCTGGCAGCGACCTACTCTCCCAAGTCTTGAGACTTAGTACCATTGGCGCAACAGGGTTTAACGGTCGAGTTCGGGATGGGATCGGGTTCTGGGCCCTGCGCAATAACCACCAGATCGGCGAAAAACATCTGAGTGAATTCTGGTTCTTCTAGAGCATTGCTCTAGGGCTCCGTGCAACCCATGCAGTTTGCTACGGAGAGAGGTGTCTGAGCCGATCGTTTCGTTCCAGCCCTGTGACATTCACGGGCATGGATTAATGAGAACGATCAAGCCAATCGAGCTATTAGTACCGGTCAGCTTCACACATCGCTGCGCTTCCACATCCGGCCTATCAACGTGGTGGTCTTCCACGGCTCTCAAGGGAATGCTCGTTTTGGAGGAGGCTTCCTGCTTAGATGCTTTCAGCAGTTATCCCGTCCGAATATAGCTACCCTGCAATGCGGCTGGCGCCACAACAGGTCCACCAGAGATTCGTCCAACCCGGTCCTCTCGTACTAGGGTCAGCTCTCCTCAACATTCCAACACCCACGGCAGATAGGGACCAAACTGTCTCACGACGTTTTAAACCCAGCTCACGTACCACTTTAAATGGCGAACAGCCATACCCTTGGGACCTGCTCCAGCCCCAGGATGTGATGAGCCGACATCGAGGTGCCAAACACTGCCGTCGATATGGACTCTTGGGCAGTATCAGCCTGTTATCCCCAGCGTACCTTTTATTCGTTGAGCGATGGCCCTTCCACGCGGGACCACCGGATCACTATGACCGACTTTCGTCTCTGCTCGACTTGTCAGTCTCGCAGTCAGGCAGGCTTATGCCATTGCACTCAGCGAACGATTTCCGACCGTTCTGAGCCCACCATCGCGCGCCTCCGTTACTCTTTGGGAGGCGACCGCCCCAGTCAAACTACCCACCATACGCTGTCCCGGACGCTGTGAATGCCGCGGTTAGACATCTATGTTGATAAGGGTGGTATCTCATCTTGCGGCTCCACAAGAACTAGCGTCCCTGCTTCAAAGCCTACCACCTATCCTGCACATGCCGACACAAATGCCAGCGTAAAGCTATAGTAAAGGTGCATGGGGTCTTTCCGTCTGACCGCAGGAACCTCGCATCTTCACGAGGAATTCAATTTCGCTGAGTCTATACTGGAGACAGTGGGGAGATCGTTACGCCATTCGTGCAGGTCGGAACTTACCCGACAAGGAATTTCGCTACCTTAGGACCGTTATAGTTACGGCCGCCGTTTACCGGGGCTTCAATTCAAGGCTTGCACCTCTCCTTTTAACCTTCCGGCACCGGGCAGGCGTCAGACCCTATACGTCGATTTGCATCTTCGCAGAGCCCTGTGTTTTTAGTAAACAGTCGCCACCCCCAATTCTGTGCCACTTCATCACTGGTTGCCCAATGATGAAGTCATGCTTATCCCGAAGTTACGCATGCAATTTGCCGAGTTCCTTCAGTATAGTTCTCTCAAGCGCCTTGGTATGCTCTACCAGTCCACCTGTGTCGGTTTAGGGTACGGTCTATGTTGGCGGAGCTATTTCCTGGAACCAGCTCACTGCACCCCCAATCCGATAAGGGGATACAGACCTGCATGATCCGTCACTACCGCCAGGCCCACGAATATTAACGTGGTTCCCATCGTCTACGCATGTCTGCCTCGACTTAGGGGCCGGCTAACCCTGCGCTGATTAGCATTGCGCAGGAACCCTTGGACTTTCGGCGAGAGTGTCTCTCACACTCTTTGTCGCTACTCATGTCATCATTCGCACTTCCGATACCTCCAGGATCTCTCACGAGTATCCCTTCACAGGCTTACGGAACGCTCCGCTACCGCTTGCACTATAAGCGTGCAAACCCTAAGCTTCGGTACGTGGTTTAATCCCCGTTACATCTTCGCCGCAGGAACGCTTGACCAGTGAGCTGTTACGCTATCTTTAAAGGATGGCTGCTTCTAAGCCAACCTCCTGGTTGTCTAAGCATTCCCACATGCTTTCCAACTTAACCACGATTTGGGGACCTTAGCTGTAGGTCAGGGTTGTTTCCCTCTTGACGATGGACGTTAGCACCCACCGTCTGTCTCCCGAGTAGTACTTGCAGGTATTCGGAGTTTGGTTAGGTTTGGTAAGTCGGTGAGACCCCCTAGCCCATCCAGTGCTCTACCCCCTGCAGTATTCGCTCGAGGCGATACCTAAATATCTTTCGCGGAGAACCAGCTATTTCCGAGTTTGATTAGCCTTTCACCCCTAGCCACAAGTCATCCCGAAGAGTTTTCAACCTCAATGGGTTCGGTCCTCCAGTAAGTGTTACCTTACCTTCAACCTGCTCATGGCTAGATCACTCGGTTTCGGGTCTAATCCAACTAACTTTGCGCCCTATTCAGACTCGCTTTCGCTGCGCCTACACCTAACGGCTTAAGCTTGCTAGTTAGACTAAGTCGATGACCCATTATACAAGAGGTACGCAGTCACCCAGGACGAACCTTGGGCTCCTACTGTTTGTAAGCATCCAGTTTCAGGAACTGTTTCACTCCCCTCGTCGGGGTGCTTTTCACCTTTCCCTCACGGTACTTGTTCGCTATCGGTCGCATGCGAGTACTTAGGCTTGGAGGGTGGTCCCCCCACGTTCAAACAGGATTTCACGTGTCCCGCCTTACTCGAGGACCTGAGGGCTTTCTACCGGTACGGGGCTATCACCCACTATGGCGGACCTTTCCAAGTCCTTCCCGTTCTTACCCTCAGGCCACTGGCCTGGTCCGCGTTCGCTCGCCACTACTAACGGAGTCTCTTTTGATGTCCTTTCCTCCAGGTACTTAGATGTTTCAGTTCCCTGGGTTAGCTCCCTTTCG
>CAWKEC010000007.1:0-307500 GCA_963848625.1 uncultured Alphaproteobacteria bacterium | reverse complement strand
GGTTGCCGCGGCGGTACGCCGGCGACGGCAACGCCTGCGTCGGCCTCGACCGGTAACGGCTAGTCGTCGGTGACGTAGACGGCGAGCTCGGCGCCGCCCGGCTCGCGGAAGAAGAACCGCCGTCCACCCGGAAAATCATAGGCCGGCCGCGTGATGACCCCGCCGGCCGCGACCACGTCGCGCTCGGCCTTGCCCAGATTCGTCGGCGCGGATCACGGCAATGGGCGCCGTGCTCCTGTCCTTGGTGTCCGCGTTGACGCCGAACAGCAGCCCGGCGTCGCGGATCTCCGCGTAGGTGCCGCCATAGTCGCAAAGCCCCAGCCAAACGCCTTGCCGAAGAACGTCCGGCTCTTCGTCGCGTCGGCGGAGGGCAGCTCGAGATAGTCGAGAACGTAGGCCATCGAGTCACTCCTTTGTTCTTGCTTTGTTCGTGGCGAAGTTCCCATGCCGACGGCCGCGCGTCAAGTCACTCCGCGGCGCTCGCGACGGCTTCGCGGAGACCCCAGCCGGGCCGCGCATAGGCCTCGTTGCGCGATGCATCGCGGATCTCCTTGCCGAGCGCCGGATCGCCGACGGCGCGCGCCAGCACCATCGCGCCCACCGCCATCGCGGTGAGCGCCAGCGCGCGCTGCCGGGCCGGCCGCGTCGACGGCTCGAGGTTCGCGGCAAAGGCGCCGGCCATCATTTCCATCACCTGGCGGAAGGCGTCCTGCACGCCGGATTGCCGCGCTGCACGTCGGAGGGAAGCGCGATCATCGGGCACGACGCGGCGCGATCATCGGCGTGCTCGTCGCTCAGATAGGCATCGAGGATCATCCGCGCCAGCGCCGGCCCGGCCTGCGACGGATCGACATATTTGCGCTGCCAGGCCTCGGGCATCTCCTGGCAGATAAATTCTAGAACGGCCTCCTGGTAGAGGTCCTCCTTGCGCGCGAAGTGCTTGTAAAAGCCGCCATGCGTGAGCCCCGCCTCGCCCATGATCTCGGTGATCGATACGTCGGCAAAGCCGCGGACATTGAACAGCCTGCCGCGCCGCCTGGACGATGCGGGTGCGGGTGGTCTGCTTGTGAGCGGGCGTGTAGGGCATGGCGATCTCCTTCTGCCGCCCTGCTAGCAAAGCCTCAAAAGATGTTCTTGAACATCTTCTCAATGGGTTTTGATTGGCGAACCTCAAGCCCGGCACGACGCCGGGCAAACCGGAGGTTTCGATGACCACCCTGCCCTTCAAGCTCGCGATCGACCCCAAGCCGATGCAGTTTCTCTTCACCGTCCGCGGCACGCCAGCGGCCAAGGACCAGGACGCCATCCGGGCAGCCCATAACCAGGTCGCGGGCTCCGACCAGGCCGTCGCCATGGCTCGCTCGTTCGGCGATCTCAGCCACGCTGTTTACTTCCCCGCCGACCACACGACGGGCGCGCCCAAGGAAATGCTGTTCATCGACTATTGGAACAGCGCCGAAGGACTGATGAAGTTCTTCTCCGATCCGCAGGTGCAACAGGGCGGCTCGCTGGTGTTCAGCCAGCGCGACTATGTGCTCTGGGCCAACACGCCAGGCCTGCCTCATGTCAGCCTGCCGGCCCCGGAGGGCCGCAACGAGCGCTTCGTCGGTCTGGTCCGCGGCACGGTCGCGTCGCGCGCCGGCGCCGAGCAGATCCTTGTCGAGGCCACGCGCAAGGCCCTCAACAGCAATCGCGCCAAGGGCCTGATGGCTCGCGAGTGGTATTTCCGCCTGACCGGCCCTGGCGAGGCGCCCTCGCTCGAGGCCATCGGCTACGATTTGTGGTTCGACGCCCAGGGCATGCAGGAGGTCTACGCCGATCCTGCCGAGATGGCGCCGCTCGCCAATCTGTTCACCTCCCGCCCCGACACGTCGGTATGGAAGAAGCCGGCGGGCCAGTGGGTCGAGTGGTGATCTGATCGGACGGGGCGGTCCGCTGCGGCCGCCCGTCTCCGACCCAACTCCGAAGTCGACGCTGCTCAACGAGTTGGGCTAGACCGGCCTCGCGGCTCGCGGATAGCATCGCGCTCGCCGAAGCGGGGGCCGTCGGAGACTATGGGGCAAATATTCAGACATGCGGATTGTCGTGCGCGGTCGCGAGTGCGCTCATGGTGATCGTCGGGACCATCTCCGCGGGGCAGCGCAGGAATGCGCCATCGAGCCCCAGGCGATGCAGGAAACGGCGCCTTGGGCGGCCATGGCGCAAAGCGCAACGGACCCCTGCGAGCAGATCAGCTACCTCCTGCGCATCGAATACTGGACGCTGGGCGTGGTCCGCCAGTGTGCGGAACCGACTATGCAGACAGACCTGCAGAACCTCAGTGCCAAGATCGCCAGCGACAGCGAGACCTATACCCAGGCGTGCACTGGCGCCGCGCCGGTTTTTCCGGAGCGACCCTTCGATCAGCAGAACGCCGCATCGGCGCCATCATCAGCGCCCGAGCCAACGTCAACACCAGAACCGACGCCCGGGCCGACGCCAACGCCAACATCCGCGCCAACGCCGCCGAAACCGCAGGCGGACACTCCCGGCGCTGTCGACCCGCAGCTGCAGCAGTTCGCCAACACGGTCTGCGCGCAGGGCGATCCACAATCGTCCGACTGCGCCAATCAGGCCGCGCAGCTGGCAACCCAGTCGAATTTCACCGCAGCCCAGAGCACCTTTTCGGCCCTCAATGCTGCCCCGAACATTCAGCCCCTGCCGCAGAGTCAAATTCCCTCATCGTGCGGCTTCTTCACCCGACCGCTTGAGGACGAAGGCAACATGCGCATCAATCGCTATGCCAACGACGCCTTCGTCTGCTTCCAGGGCGAGGGCTATTCTTGCGACGACGATCAATGGGTCGACAAGGGCGTCTGCCTGCAGCGTCCAGATGACCCCAACGCAGACGCGACGGATCTCGAGCAGAGCCACTTCAACACGTCCGTCTATGAAAGCGATCCGGGCAACTAGCGCTCGCTGGTCGCCGCGGGCGCTACTCCGTCGCCTTCATGGCGGGCGAGCAGGACATGGCGTAGTGCGTTTCGACATGCTGCGCCGGCACACGGGTCGCAAAGCCACAGTTGAGCGTCTTGAGGTCAATCGACAGGACGCCAAGCGTCTCGCCGCTCGAGTATTGGAGGTCGGAGATGATGAAGAGCTTGCCTCGTATGGTGTTCACCCGGCACGTGTAAGGCGTGTTGCCGACCCGGCCCGACTCGCCCGTGCTGCTGCAACGCAACTCGACCGGCCCGCTCGGCGTGTACTGGGTCCACGTCACCTCGCCCCGACCCGGACCGCTGGCGATGTTGTCATCTCCGCTGTTCGTGACGAGCCTGAGAAACGAGCAGTTCTTGAAGGTCGGATCGCACTGGAATGCGAGGCCGTCGGATTCGCCGACCTCGATGCCTACGCTCTCGGTCGCACCTGACGGTTCGCGGTTCGGTCGCTGCGTCGGCGCCGGAGGCGACGCGGCGGTTTCCGGCGCGATGCAGCAGGACGACGTGAACCCCTGATGTCCGTTCCAGCTGACGATGCACCAGTCCTTGTGCGAGGCGCCATTGTCCTGCGGCGGCATGCACTGGCCGATCTTCAGCCCGGTCGCGCCGGCCGGAATGTCGACCACATCGTCGAACGTCACGCCGGGGCCCGCACGCATCGGCACCGAGCCGCCGGAGACGTCCGCAGGCACCATGTAGGTCTGGTCGGCCAGCGATGGTTGTGCCGCGCCACAGAGCATCAGCAATGCCAGGACTGCCAGCGCAAAACGTACCATGATCGTGCCCCTGCCCGGATCGACGGTAGCACAGCGTCCCCTGAACGAAAGAGGGCGGCCACCGGCCGCCCTCGCATGAGACATATTCCGTCCGTTACGCTGCCGCGGCCGGCGAGATCACCTCGCCCTCGAGCTCAGGCACCAGCATCAGCCCGGCATCCCCCGCATCGACGTTGACGGTCTGGCCGTCCTGGATGTCGCCGGCAAGGATCGCTTCGGCCAGCCGGTCCTGCACTTCGCGCTGGATCACGCGCTTCAGCGGACGCGCCCCATAGGCCGGATCATAGCCTTCGCGAGCCAGCCACTCCTGGCCTTTTTCCGTCAGGTTCAGCGTGATGTCGCGGTCCTTGAGCAGCGCCCCGAGCCGCTTGAGCTGGATCGAAACGATGTCGCCCATGTGAATGCGCTGCAGCCGGTGGAACAGGATGATGTCGTCGATCCGGTTGAGGAATTCCGGCCGGAACGCCGCCTTCACGGCATCGAGCACCTTGCCGCGCACCAGCTCGACCGACTCGTTCTCCTTGAGATTGACCAGCCACTCGGCGCCGAGGTTCGAGGTCATGATGATGATGGTGTTGCGGAAGTCGACCGTGCGCCCCTGCCCGTCCGTCAGCCGCCCGTCGTCGAGCACCTGCAGCAGCACGTTGAACACATCCGGATGCGCCTTCTCGATCTCGTCGAAGAGGACCACCTGATACGGCCGGCGCCGCACCGCCTCGGTGAGCATGCCACCCTCGTCATAGCCGACATAGCCTGGAGGCGCGCCGATCAGCCGGGCCACGGAATGCTTTTCCATGAACTCGGACATGTCCATGCGCACCATGGCGTGCTCGTCGTCGAAGAGGAACTCCGCGAGCGCCTTGGTGAGCTCGGTCTTGCCGACGCCGGTGGGGCCGAGGAACATGAACGAGCCGATCGGGCGGTTCGGATCCTGGAGGCCGGCGCGCGAGCGGCGGACGGCACGGGAAACGGCAGCCACCGCCTCCTCCTGGCCGATGACGCGCTTGCCGAGCGAGCCTTCCATCTGGACGAGCTTTTCGCGCTCGCCCTCGAGCATCTTGTCGACTGGAATGCCGGTCCAGCGGGACACGACCTGCGCGATATCGGATGCGGTCACCGTCTCCGAGACCATCTCGGACCGCGTTTCGCCGGCTTCGGCAGCCTCGTTGATCTTCTTTTCGAGGCCCGGGATCACCGAATAGGCGAGCTCACCTGCCTTGGCGAAATCGCCGGAGCGCTGGGCGATTTCGAGCTGGCTGCGGGCCGCGTCGAGGGCTTCCTTGAGCTTTTGCGATCCCTGCACGCGCTCTTTTTCCGCCAGCCACTTGGCCGACAACGCCTGCGCCTCGTCCTCGAGGCCGGCCAGCTCGTGCTCGAGCTTGTCGAGCCGCTGCTTGCTGGCGTCGTCGGGCTCCTTCTTCAACGCCTCGCGCTCGATCTTCAATTGCATGACGCGCCGATCGAGCTCATCCAGCGCCTCGGGCTTGCTGTCGACCGCCATGCGCAGCCGCGCTGCCGCCTCGTCCATCAGATCGATGGCCTTGTCGGGCAGGAAGCGATCGGCGATGTAGCGGCTGCTGAGCGTCGCGGCGGCGACGATCGCGGAATCCGAAATTCGGATGCCGTGATGGAGCTCGTACTTTTCCTTGAGCCCGCGGAGGATCGAGATGGTGTCCTCGACCGTGGGCTCGGAGACGAACACCGGCTGAAAGCGGCGCGCCAGCGCCGCGTCCTTTTCGACGTGCTTGCGATACTCGTCGAGCGTCGTTGCGCCAACGCAGTGGAGCTCGCCGCGCGCCAATGCGGGCTTCAACAGGTTCGAGGCGTCCATCGCCCCGTCCGCCTTGCCGGCGCCGACGAGCGTGTGCATCTCGTCGATGAAGAGGATGATCTTGCCCTCGGCGGCGGTGATTTCCGACAGCACGGCCTTCAGCCGCTCCTCGAACTCGCCGCGATACTTGGCGCCCGCGATCAGCGCCCCGAGATCGAGCGCCATCAGCGACTTGCCCTTGAGCGATTCCGGCACGTCGCCATTGACGATGCGGATGGCGAGGCCTTCGGCGATCGCGGTCTTGCCGACGCCGGGCTCGCCGATGAGGACGGGATTGTTCTTGGTGCGCCGGCTCAGCACCTGGATGGTGCGGCGGATTTCCTCGTCGCGGCCGATGACCGGATCGAGCTTGCCGTCGCGGACCGCCTGGGTGAGGTCGCGGGCATATTTCTTGAGCGCGTCGTACTGCGACTCGGCCGACGCCGAATCCGCGGTGCGACCCTTGCGGATGGCCTCGATCGCCTGGTTCAGCGCATTGGCGGTGACCCCCGCAGACGAGAGAATCCTGCCGGCGTCGGTGTCCTTCTCGACGGTGAGCGCAAGCAGCAGACGCTCGACGGTCACGAACGAATCGCCCGCCTTCTGCGCCGCGCTTTCGGCGGTGTCGAAGACGCGCGCCATTTCGCGGCTCAGATAGACCTGGCTGTTGTCACCCGAGATCGACGGGAATTTTCTTGAGGGCGGCCTCGACGCCGGCGCGCACCGCCTTGCTGTCGCCGCCCGAGCGGTCGATCAGCCCGGAGCCGAGCCCCTGGTCGTCATCCATCAGGACTTTCAGCAGGTGCGCCGGGGTGAATTGCTGATGGCCGCGCCCCAGGGCCATCTGCTGCGCGGATTGGATGAACCCGCGCGCCCGCTCGGTGTATTTCTCGATATTCACGGCAACTCTCCTTTTGCCACGACAAATCCGCCCTCGATGGGCGCGGACCATGTCGCTCGAAGCGTTGATTTTCCGGCGATCGCCCGCGAGGCGGCGCGACTCCGGTGACTTCGAGGCAAGATATAGGGAGTGTTGCCGAGCCGAAAAGAGGCCGGACGCTGCTCGACGGCATCAAAGCCGTCGGCGGCGAGTTTCGCGAAGGAGCACGCGAGAGGCCGAACTTACTCCGAGGTCGTGACCGGTCCGCCGACGGTGAGGAACGCCGGCAGCTCGCCGATTTCGGGCTGCGGGGAGCCGGCCGGATCGTTGCCGTTGGGGCCGGCGCCGTTCTCGCCATTGCCACGGCCACGGCGGCGGCGATTGCGGTCGCGATGCCGGCGGCCTTCACTGCCCATCCCGTCGCCCTGCTGCTGCGCGGCGTAGGTCTGGCCTTCTTCGTTGAAGGCGGGCTCGCCATTGGGCGCAGCGGCCTGCACCGGACCTTCGCCACTCTCCTCGCCTTCGCCGGCAAAGCCCTGCTCGGACTGCGGCGCGGGTTGCGGCTGGAACCGCGGCTGCGGCGGCTCGGGCGAGGCGAAGCGGTCGTTGATCGGCGGAAAATCGTCGTCGTCGTCCTGCTCGATCACCTGGCCGAACTGGTCGCGCTGCTGGTTCTGCGGCTGCGCCGAGGCGACGATGCGGAAATAGTGTTCGGCGTGCTGCAGATAATTCTCGGCGAGCACTGGATCACCCGAGGACTGCGCGTCGCGCGCCAGCTGCAGGTATTTCTCGGCGACGTGGGCGGCGTTGCCGCGCACCTTCACGTCAGGGCCGTTGGATTCGAAGTTCCGGCTCAGCGGATTGACGTGCTTGCGCCCGCCATTGTTGTTCCGTCCGCGCTGCCGGTTCTTGTTGTTGTTATTGTTCTGGTTTGGTCTCATGGGTCGCAGGTCGCCTTGATTGAAAAAGCGGTTGCAGGGGTGTGCCCGCCCTAGCCGTTGGCGCCCGTGGGACGGCCATGTTGGCGGGAACTGTCCGAGAGCTGTTAGGCGAGGGCCACCGTCACACTCATCACGTCAGGCCGGGGTCCGTTCCAGGATACCCTCGCTGGTAAATCCAGCATCGCCGATGAGCGGGGTGCCGTCACCTGGGCGCACAACCGGCGCCGCTGACAGCATCGGGAAACTAGCGGGTTGCCACTGATTTTCCAAGGGGAAAATACCGGAACTCGCCGTCTGGTTTCCTTATCCTCAAGAATGGGAAGCCAGCACCACCCGATCAAGCCCCGCCAGATCTTTCAGCACCTCGGCAGCCCGGAAACCGGCCCTGAGGAACATTTTTTGCACCACATCGCCCTGATTGTAGCCGATTTCGAGCAGCGCGATGCCGC
Source organism: uncultured Alphaproteobacteria bacterium (assembly GCA_963848625.1). Classification (GTDB taxonomy): domain Bacteria; phylum Pseudomonadota; class Alphaproteobacteria; order Rhizobiales; family Devosiaceae; genus Devosia_A. The sequence goes on along the minus strand of CAWKEC010000007.1, from coordinate 299,666 downwards.
CCGGCCCGAGCCGCCGAGCCGCCTGCGACGCGATGGCGCGATAGGCGTCGAGCCCGTCCCAGCCGCCATCAAGAGCCAGCCGCGGATCGAAAATGCGCACCTCCGGGCGAGATCGTCGATGCGCTCGGTCGCGATGTAGGGCGGGTTGGCGACGATGAGATCGAAGAGCTCGGTGTGCGGCACCGCCTGCCACCAGCTCCCCTGCCGGAACGTCAGCCGCGCTCGCTGACGCCGATGCCGCTCGGCATTGATCCGCGCCGCCTCGAGCGCCGCCTGCGAAATGTCGGTGGCCCAGCCCTGCGCGCGCGGCAGGCCGGCGGCGATCGAAACCGCGATGGCGCCCGAGCCGGTGCCGAGATCGACGAACTTCTGGCTCTTGCGCGCTTCGAGGAACCCGATGGCTTCCGAGACCAGCATCTCGGTCTCGGGCCGCGGCACGAGCGTCGCCTCGTTGACGGTAAAGCGGAGGCTCCAGAATTCCTTCTCGCCGACGATCCGGCTGACGGGCTCCCCACCCAGCCGGCGCTGCGCGTAGATCTCGAGCAGCCGCGCCTGCGTCGGATCGGCGGGATCGCGCTCGCGGCGGACCAGCGCCATCGCATCGATGCCGAAGGCGCTTCTGCGCCAGCAGCCGGGCATCGAGATCGGCCGTCTCGATGCCGGCGGCGCGCAGCCGGTCGCGCGCCTTGCGCCAGACCAGACCGATCGCCTCGGCCGCTCAGTTGACCCCCTCCATCGCCGCGAGCTGTGACGCCTGATGCTCGGTGATGAGCGCCTCGATCAGCTCATCGAGCGCGTCGCCGGCAATGACCTTGTCGAGCTTGTAGAGCGTCAGGTTGATGCGGTGGTCGGTGACCCGCCCTTGCGGGAAATTGTAGGTCCGGATGCGCTCGGAGCGGTCACCGGAGCCAACCTGCTCGCGCCGTGTGTCCGAGCGGGCCGTGTCGCGCGCGTTGCGCTGCTCTTCGTAGAGCCGGGCGCGGAGCACGACCATCGCCTGCGCCCGGTTCTGGTGCTGGCTCTTGAGCGACGAGGTGACGACGATGCCCGTCGGCAGATGCGTGATGCGCACCGCGGAATCGGTGGTGTTGACGTGCTGGCCGCCGGCACCGGTCGACCGATAGGTGTCGATGCGGATGTCCTCGTTGCGGATCTCGATGTCGATGTCCTCGACCTCGGGCAGCACCGCGACCGTCGCTGCCGAGGTATGGATGCGGCCCTGCGCCTCGGTGGCGGGCACGCGCTGCACGCGGTGCACGCCGGACTCGTATTTGAGCCGCGCATAGGCGCCCTTGCCGGAGATTTTGGCGATGACCTCCTTGTAGCCGCCGGCATCGCCGTCGCTCTCTTCGAGCAGCGTCATCGACCAGCCCTGGAGGTCGGCATAACGCTGATACATGCGCAGCAGATCGCCGGCGAACAAGCGCCGCCTCGTCGCCACCGGTGCCGGCGCGCACTTCCAGAATGACGTTCTTGTCGTCGGCCGCGTCCTTGGGCAGGAGGAGGATGCGGATCTCGTCCTCCATCTCGGCGATCCGGGGCTTCAGCTCGGCGATTTCGGCGCTCGCCATCGCCGCCATTTCCTTGTCGCCCGATCCCAGCAGCTCCTCGGCCGCCTTGAGCTCGTCGGCAACCTTCCGCCAGGCGAGGATCGGCCGCACCACGGGCTCAAGTTCCGCATATTCCTTGCTGAGCTTGACGTGTTGTTCGGCCGACGGGCCGGACGCGAGCGCTGCCTCGACGCTGTCGAAACGCTTCTGGAGCTGGGCGAGCTTATCTTCGGGGAGCGACGGCATAATGAGGCGGGCTAATAGCCCACAATGTCATTCCCGCGAAGGCGGGAATCCAGGGGCCACCAGCACCGGATGACTGTGCCCTGGATTCCCGCCTTCGCGGGAATGACACAGCGAACGACCAGCGGCCTCAAAGTACGAGCCCCTGCTTGTCCGCCAGATCCAGCAGCAGCTCGCGGATGCCGGCGCCGACCTGGCCTTCGGTGAGCGCGGCGGCGACCGCCGTGCGCAAGGGCCCGAGCTCGAGGCCGAGCAGCATTTCCTTGATCGGGCCGATGGCGGGCGGCGACATCGACAGACGCGTGAGCCCGATCGCCATCAGCGCCAGCGCCTCGACCGGGCGGCCGGCGAGCTCGCCGCACATGGTGATCGGCACGCCGTAGCGGCCGGCCATATCGACGATGTGGCGCAGCGCCCTGAGCCGCGGCAGCGCGATCGGATCGTAGGCCTTGGAGACGCGCGGATTGGCGCGGTCTGCGGCATTGAGGAACATGATCAGGTCGTTCGATCCGATCGAGACGAAATCGGCCTCGGGCAGCACGCGGTCGAGCTCCCAGAGCAGCGAGGGCACCTCGATCATGGCGCCGATCTCGAGCCGGCTCGGCGCCTTGCCGCCATTGCGGGTCAGTCGCTCGAGTTCGCGCCGGATGACGTGCTTGGTCTCGACAAACTCCCAGGTCTCGGTGACCATCGGCACGAGAATCTTCAGCGGTCCGCCATCGGCGGCGGTCAGCAGCGCGCGGACCTGCGTGCGCAACAAGCCGGGCCGATCGAGCGCCAGACGGAGCGAACGAAAGCCCATCGCCGGGTTCTCTTCGGGCACCGCGCGCAGATACGGGATCACCTTGTCGCCGCCGATATCGAGCAGGCGGAAAACGATCGGCCGGCCGGCGCTGAGCCGATTGGCCTCGCGATAGAGGGTGACCTGCTCGGTGAGCTTGGGCAGGCGCGAGGCGATCATGAATTGCAGTTCCGTGCGGAACAGGCCGACGCCTTCCGCCCCGGTATCGTCGAGCATCGGCAGGTCAGCAACGAGCCCCGAATTGTGGAGCAGCGTGATCGCCACCCCGTCACGGGTGACCGACGGCTTGTCCTTGAGCTCGAGATAATGGGCGCGGCGCTTGGAGACCAGCCGCACCTTGTCGACGTAGGTCTGCTGCAGCTCGCGGCTGGGCCTCAGGTGTATAGTGCCACCCGCGCCGTCGACGATGATGTCGTCGCCATTCTCGCTGACCGAGACGATGTTCTCGCACTGGCCCACCGCGACGAGCCCGAGCGAGCGCGCGACGATGGCCACATGCGCCGTCGGGCCGCCCTCTTCGAGGACGATGGCGCGCAGCCGCGTGCGGTCGTATTCGAGCAGTTCGGCGGGGCCCATGTTGCGCGCGACGAGAACGGCGTTCTCGGGCAGCTCGCGACGCGGCGATACCGTGCCGTCGCCGGTCAGCACCCGCAGCAGCCGATTGGCGAGATCGTCGAAATCGTGCAGCCGGTCGCGGATATAGGGATCGGTCGAGCGCAGCATGCGGGCGCGGGTGTCGTTCTGCACGCGCTCGACGGCCGCCTCGGCGGTAAGGCCATTGGCGATCGCCTCGCCAAGCCGGTCGACCCAGCCGCGATCATTGGCGAACATCCGGTAGGTCTCGAGGATGTCGCGGTGCTCGGTGCCATCGCGCATGTCGCCATGGCTCAGCATGTCGTCGATCGAGAGCCGCATGGTGGCGAGGGCGGCATCGAGCCGGGCCACTTCATTTTCTGTGTCTTCGGCGATGAAATTGGTGACGACGACGCGCGGATCGTGCAGCACGACGTGGCCGAGCGCGATGCCATCGGTGAAGCTCGCGCCGGTGATGGTGCGCGGCCGCCGCAGGTCGATGTCCTGGCCGGGACGGATCAATACCTCGAAATCGGAGGTGACCAGCATCTCGGCGAGGATTGTCGCCGTCGTCAGCATGGCCTCGATCTCGTCCTCGCCATAGGCGCGTGCCTCGCGGTTCTGGACGACGAGCACGCCAAGCATCTGGCCGGCGCGCAGCACCGGCACGCCGAGGAAGGCGTTGAACGGATCCTCGCCGGTCTCGGGGCGATAGGCGAAAGCCGGGTGGGCGGGGGCATTTTCGAGGCTCAGCGGCTCGGCCTGCGCGGCGATGAGGCCGACGAGGCCCTCGCCCAGCCTGAGCGTCGTCAGGTGCACCGATTCGCGCTTGAGGCCGTAGGTGGCGAACAGCTCGAGCGCGTTGTCGTCGCGCAGCACGTAGAACGAGCAGACGTCGGCCCGCATGTTGGTCGGCGATGAGGGTGACGATCTTGTCGAGGCGATCCTGCGACGCCAGCGGCTCCGCCATGGTTTCGCGCAACTGCCGGAGCAGGACGCGCGGACCGCCGATCGCTGTCGCCATTCGCACGCTGCGGCCGCACCGCCTCCCTCAGAGCATCCCCGATTCCCCTCCGGCGATGCGTCCCGACAGTCCGGCGGCTCTGAGGCTCAGGCGCCCGGCTTGTCCAGTCCGTAATACGTATGGAGCGCCCGCACCGCAAGCTCGGCATATGCGTCGTCGATCAGCACCGAGGTCTTGATTTCCGAGGTGGTGATCAGCTGGATATTGATGCCCTTGTCGGCCAGCGCCTTGAACATCGAGGCCGCGACGCCCGCATGGTTGCGCATGCCGACGCCGACCACCGAGACTTTCGCGCCGCCCTTCGAACCGGTGATCCGGGCGTATTCGACGTGCCCGACGGCCCGCGCCGCCTCGAGCACCCGCACGCGACTTGTCGTATTCGTCGTCGGGCACCGTGAAGGTGATGTCGGTGACCGAGCCGTCCTCGGAGATGTTCTGGACGATCATGTCGACGACGATCGATTCGTCGGCCAGCGCCCCGAACACCGCGGCGGCGACGCCCGGCTTGTCCTTGACGTCGCGCAGGGTGATCTTGGCCTCGGCCTTGGCGAGCGTGACGCCCGAAACGATCTGCTTTTCCATGATCTCGTCCTCATCGCATACCAGCGTGCCGGGCACGCCCGGCGTTGCCGTCCGGCGCGATCTGCGGCGCGTCGGGGTCGTCGAAAGTCGAGCGCACGACGAGCCGCACCTTGTAGCGCCATCGCCATCTCGACCGAGCGGATCATCAGCACCTTGGCGCCGAGCGAGGCCATTTCGAGCATTTCCTCGAAGGCGACCCGGTTGAGCCGCTTGGCCTTGGGGTCGATGCGCGGGTCGGTGGTGTAGACCCCGTCGACGTCGGTATAGATGTCGCAGCGGTCGGCCTGGACCGCCGCGGCGATCGCGACCGCCGAGGTATCCGAGCCGCCGCGGCCGAGCGTCGTGACCCGGCCGGTCGCCGGCACGATGCCCTGGAAGCCGGTGACGACCGGCACCAGCCGTCTTCCATCCGCTTGTTCGAGCTCGTCCGGAATGATCTCGGCGATCCGCGCCGCGCCATGCGCGTCGTCGGTGTGGATCGGCACCTGCCAGCCCTGGAACGAGCGCGACGGGATGCCCATTTCGCTCAGCACGATCGCCATCAGCCCGGCGGTCACCTGCTCGCCCGAGGCGACGACCGCATCATATTCGCGCGCATCGTGGAGCTTTGAGCCTTCATTGACCCAGCCGACCAGCTCGTTGGTCTTGCCCGACATGGCCGAGACCACGACGCGTCACCTGGTTGCCGGCGTCGACCTCGCGCTTGACGTGCCGCGCCGCCTGCCGGATGCGCTCGACATTGGCGACCGACGTGCCGCCGAATTTCATCACGATACGGGCCAAGATACCCCCACCGGACCGGGCCTTCCGAACCCGCCGGTACGCTTTCGATTTCGCGGCGACATGCCATAAAGCGGCCCAACACGAGGCAAGCACGTGACCGAAACGCACGATCAATTCCGAGGAAATCGCCAAGTTTTCGGCCATGGCCGACGAGTGGTGGGACCCCGACGGGCAAGTTCAAGCCGCTGCACAAGTTCAACCCGGTCCGCCTGACCTATATCCGCGACTGGGCCGCTGCGGCATTTCGACCGCGCCGACGAGCGAGCGCCGGCCGCTGAAGGGCCTGCAGCGTGCTCGATATCGGCTGCGGCGGCGGCCTGCTGTGCGAACCGCTGACCCGGCTCGGCGCGACCGTCACCGGCATCGACGCCGGCGGCAAGAACATCGCGCGTGGCCAAGCTCCACGCCGAGCAGTTGGGGCTCGCGATCGACTATCGCGAGACGACCTCAGAGGCACTGGCGGCCGAGGGCGCAGAAGTTTCGACATCGTGCTCAACATGGAAGTGGTCGAGCACGTCGATAACGTGCCGCTCTACATGAAGAGCTGCGCCGACCTCGTGGCCCCCGGCGGGCTGCTGTTTTCAGCCACGCATCAACCGCACGCTCGCGGGCCCGCGCGCTCGCCATGTTCGCCGCCGAAAACGTGCTGCGCTGGCTGCCGCGCGGCACGCATGACTGGAACAAGTTCCTGACGCCGGACGAGCTGAAGGCGTTCATCACGCGCAACGGTCTGAAGGTCGATCGACGAGACTGGCGTCGTCTTCCACCCGCTCGCCGACGAATGGCGGCAGAACCCCGACATGGGCATCAACTACATGGTGCTGGCGGAACGGCTAAAGGGCTGAAGTCGCTTGGGTGGTGTGAAAGAGGGCGCCCTCCACACACCGATGTCACCCCAGCGGAAGCTGGGGCCCAACTCGCGGCTCTGCAAGGGGTGAAGATGGGTCCCGGCTTTCGCTGGGATGACATCTGGTGGACGGAGAGAGCGGCGAAGCCCTGCCGGCGGCTCGGGCCTAGTTCTGCTCTTCGGGAAGGCTGGGCAGCGGCATGAAATCGACGCCGTCCTCGACCAGCGCGGCGACTTCCTCGCGCGTCGCCTCGCCATAGATGCCGCGCGCATCGACTTCCTTGAAGTGGATCTTGCGCGCTTCTTCGGCGAACTTGTCGCCGACATAGTCGGCTTCGCTGGTGACCTTGTTGCGGAGCGCCAGCATCGCTTCGCGCAATTGCGCGTGCTGCGGGTGGCCGATCGACAGCGACACCTTTTCGAGCCGGCTACGGCTGACCGACGGCGCCATCAGCGCCTTGTCGACGGTGCTGCGTGAGGCAGATCGGGCAGGTGACGAGGCCGCGCGACTTCTGGCCGTCATAGGCGGCGGCGCTTGCGAACCAGCCGTCGAACTTGTGCGACTTGTCGCAGACCAGCGAGTAGTGGATCACGCGGGAAAACCTTTCCGACGCGGTCAGCTTGCGCCCGTAGGGTTAACGGATAGCGAAAATGGCCGGGCGTTCGCAAGCGCCGGCACCGCGCGCGCGCGCGTCGGCGACAGCGGCGGGATCGATATCGGCGACCAGCACGCCCGGCGCGTGGCCGTCGAACTGCCCGAGGATTTTGCCCCACGGATCGACGATCATCGAGTGCCCCCAGGTCGCGCGGCCGTTCTGATGCTGGCCCGCCTGCGCCGCGGCGATGACGTAGCCGCCGGTCTCGATGGCGCGGGCCCGCAGCAGCACTTCCCAATGCGCCTCGCCGGTCGGCACGGTGAACGCCGCCGGCACCGCGATCAGCTTCGGCGCCGGCGTCGCGCCAGCGCGCGATACAGCGCGGGAAAGCGCACGTCGTAGCAGATCGTGAGCCCGAGCTTGAGCCCGGCGGCCTCGGTGACGACCGCCGCTGTCGCCGCCCGCATAGGTCGCGCTTTCGCGATATTCCTTGAGGCCCGGCAGCGTCGCGTCGAACAGATGGATCTTGTCGTAGGTCGCGGCGATCGCGCCCGTCGGGTCCGAACAGCACCGAGCGATTGGCGAAGCGCCCGTCGGGCAGCGCTACCGCGAGCGAGCCGAGATGCAGACCAGAGCCTCGTGTCGCGGGCGATGCCGCGACACGCGGGCGATGTCGGGATTGTTCTCGCACGGTCCGGCGACGCCGCGCGAGGCCTTCGCGGTTCTCGGCGAAGACGACGGTGACTTCGGGGCTGAGCGCATAGCTGCGCGCCCTGCTGCGGCCGCTTCCTTGGCGAGCGCTTCGAGCGCATCGAGATTGGGCTCGGGCTCGGTGCCCGAATTCATCTGCAGCGCCGCGACGCGCACCGTCACGGGCGTGGTGCGCCAGCAGCGGTCGAGCTGGCCGCGCCGCTCGAGCGCCGCCATGTCGTCATAGCCGCCCACATGCCGTCTCGCCGATGAAGATCTGCGGCACGGTGCGCCGCCCGTGGGCGCGCTCGCACCATCGCCATGCGGAGGGCGGGCTCGGTGACGTCGATCTCTTCATAAGGCGACGCCCTTTTCGTCGAGCAGCGACTTGGCGGCGTTGCAATAGGGGCACCAGTCGGTGGTGTAGATCTGAACTTTGGTCATGGTCGGACCGGAATGGCTGTTTCCATCTATATGGGGACGGCGCATGGCACGCTGACAACGGCCTCAGCGCCGGCGCCTGGCCTTGATCTCGGCGATCCGCGCCACGTCCTCGGCCTGGAGGTAACGGCCGCGCTCCAGGATTTCGAGCTGATATTCGCGGTAGGTGAGGCCCAGCGCCTCGGCCTTTTTGGCCCGGCGGATGGCGGTTTCGACCGGCACCGTCTTGAACGCCGCTTCCGACGCCGCGCGCCAGACGAAATAGTTGCCGATGCCGCCGACGCCCCATTCGGGCATGTGCTCGTCGAGCGGCGGCCCGCCATTGTGGCCGAGGCCGGGCGCGGCCATGATTTCGGCAGGCTGCGGCATTGCGGCCGACGCGGCGATTGATGCGGAGGTCGCCCATCAGACGCTCGCCTCCGCCGCGCTGGCGACCACCCGGGCGAAGCTCAGGACATCGACATGCGCGACGCCGGCACCTGTCAACGCCCGGGTCACCGCCTTGACGGTCGAGCCGGTGGTCACGACGTCATCGACGATCACCGGCGTGGCGGCCGGCAAGCGCGTGCCACGTCCCGCGATGGCGGAAGGCCCCGGCGACGTTGCGGCGGCGCGCATCGCCCGAGAGGCCGACCTGCTGGCGCGTCTTCTTGCGGCGGACGACGAGGCCGGGATCGACGGCGACGCCCGTAAGCCGGCCGAGCGCCCGCGCCAGTTCCGCCGACTGGTTGTAGCGCCGGGAGAACTGCCGCGTGCGATGCAGCGGCACCGGCACCAGAACGGCGTCCTGATCCAACAGCTCGTGGCCGGCCTGGGCCATCAGCCGCGCACAGAAGCGCGCGAGCTCCGGCCGGTCGCCGTATTTGAGCCGGCTGACCAGGGCGCGCGCGACGTCATTGTAGACCACCGCCGAACGGGCGCGGTCGAAGGGCGGCGGATCGGCGATGGCTTCGGCCGAGCGCGCGTCCGGGCCGAGCGAGATCTCGAACGGCAGGCCGAGCACCGGACAAAGTGGCGCGGTGATCGGCCGGAGGCCGGCGAAAGCAGGTGGCGCAGAGCGTGTCGGCGGTCGCGACCGGCGCGTCGCAACTGAGGCAGACCGGCGGATAGAGCGTGTCGAGCAGCAGGCCGCCCAACCGCTGCAGCGGCGCAGCGCGACGGCGCTTTTGACAAGCGGCGCTCGCGCTCTCCATAACGCCGGCATCCTGCCACCGCGACCGGCGCTGCCGCCAATGCCCGACTCAAATCGCCTGCCCAGGGTCTTCGATCGCGCGCTGATCGCGCAGCCACCTGCGGCGGCGGCCAAGCCGGCCACGACGATTTCGTCACGCGGCTCGTGCTCGCCGACCTCAGCGAGCGGCTCGCGACCGTGACGCGGACTTTCGAGCAGGCGCTGATCATGGCGCCGGACGCAACGCCGCTGCCGTCACGTGGCACAAGCGCCAATGGCCGCTTTCGTCTTCGACCGGGCGGCGACGGTGCTGGCGACGCCCGGGCGCGGTGCTCGTCGATCCCGAAGCGCTTGACCTGCCGCGGCGGGACTATGATCTCATCGTCTCGATCTTCGACCTCGACATCGTCGACGACGTCCCTGGATTTCTCGCACGGGTTCGCGCCCATCTGCGGGGCGACGGGCTGTTCCTCGCCGCGGCGATCGGCGGCGACAGCCTCACCGAATTGCGCGAGGCGTTCCTTGCGGCGGATGCGGAGATCGGCGGCGGCGCTTATCTGCGCGTCGCGCCGTTCATTCGCGCTGAGCGACGCGGCGGGGCTGCTGCAGCGTGCCGGTCTTGCGCTGCCGGTGAGCGATGTCGAGACCCACACGGTGCGCTATGAGAGCCCGCTGGCGCTGATGCGCGAGCTGAAGGCGCTCGGCGCCTCGAACCCGCTCGCCGAACGGCCGGGCAACGCCGGCGACGCGGAGGCTGTCGCCGCGCCTCCGCCGCTTACCAGCAGCTCGCCGGCGACCCCGACGGCCGGGTGCGCGCGACGCTCGAGATCGTCTGGATGAGCGGCTGGGCCCCGCACGAAAGCCAGCAGAAGCCGCTGAAGCCCGGCAGCGCCGAGGTCAGCCTGACGAAAGTGCTGAAGACCAAGAAACTAGCTCGGCGGAGTCGATCGCCGCGGCCCGCCGTGCTTTGCACGTGGCCGAACAGCCCGACGAGGCTGCTGCCGAAGGTGGTGAAGGCGAGCGATCAGGCCGACGGCGAGCAACGCCGCGATCAGGCCGTATTCGATGGCCGTCGCGCCGTCTTCGCCGGCAGCAAAGCGCCGAACCAGGTCTGCCATCGCGCCCCTCCGTTCACAGCAGATCGCACAAGGGCGCGATCAGCGGCTCGTCGGCCGGCGGCATCGGGTAGTCGCGGAGCGCCTGCGGACGCACCCATTTGAGCGCAGCGTGCTCGCGCGGCTGCGGCACCCCTTGCCACTTCCGGCAGACGAAAAGTGGCATCAGAAGATGAAAGCTTTCGTAAGAGTGGGACTGCAAAAGTTAACGGCGCGAGGCACGCCGTTTGGGTCGAAATCCCGAGCTCTTCGTCGAGCTCGCGGATCAGCGCCGCCTCCGGCGTTTCGCCCGGCTCGACCTTGCCGCCGGGGAATTCCCAGAGCCCCGCCATCGCCTTGCCCGCGGGCCGCTGCGCGATCAGCACGCGCCGGTCGGCATCGACCAGCGCGCAGGCGACGACGAGAAGCAGGGCGCCGCTCACTCTGGCGGGGGTATCCGATAGAGGTAGTCGTACTGCGGCGCGTAGCCGAGGCTCGCGTAGAGCGCCTGGCCCGCGGCATTGTCCGCCTGCACGTTGAGGGCCGCGATGCGTGCGCCGGTCGACCAGGCCCAGTTGAGACCGCTGCGCATCATCGCCGCGCCATAGCCCTTGCGGCGCTCGCTCGCATCGGTGACCACATTGCCGGTGATGACGATGCCGCGATTGACCGCCATCAGCGCCGAGGCGACCGCCCGGCCGTCGTCGGCATGGAGCACGACGCCGCGCGCATTGACCTCGAGCACCCGCAGCACCGCCTTGAGCTTGGCGGCGGTCTCGTCGCTATAGCCCTGCAGGCGTTGTTGCGCCGCGAGAAAGCGCGGATCGAGCGGGTCGTAGAGCTCGACGCGGGGATCGACGCGTTTGGAACCGAGTTCCATTGCGAACAGGCGGCTGTGGTCGATCGCGCCCCAGCCGGCGGCGTCGAGCGCGGCGAGGATGCCCGGACCGGCGAGCGGGGTGACCCGGAATACCGGGCGCAGGCCGCGTGCCTCGAACCAGCCGACCGACGCGTCGATCCGCGCGGCAGCGTCGCCGTCATCGGCCGGATCGAGACTCTGCACGGAATTGGCGCGCTTGGTGTAGCCGTTGGCGGCGCGCCGCATCCACGATCCGTCGTATTCGGTCTCGATGCCCGGCCAGCAATAGAGCCCGACATCCTCGATCAGGGCAGGACCCGGGAGCGCCATCTCAGCTCCGGTAGCTGCCGTTGATGTCGATGTAGCCGTGCGTGAGGTCGCAGGTGTAAACCGTCGCGCGCCCGCGAGCCGAGGCCGAGCCCGACGGTGAGCTCGAGCTCCTGGCCCTTCATGTAGGCGGAGGCGGCGGCCTCGTCGTAGCCCGGCGCGCGCTCGCCCTGTTCGGCGACGGTGATGTCGCCGAAGGCGATCGTCAGCCGGTCGCGGTCGGCGGGCTCGCCGGCCTTGCCGACCGCCATCACGACGCGGCCCCAATTGGCGTCCTCGCCGGCGATGGCGGTCTTGACCAGCGGCGAATTGGCGATCGAGCGGGCGATGCGCGCGGCGCTCTGGTCGCTCGTCGCGCCCTCGACGGTGACGGTCACCAGCTTGGTCGCGCCCTCGCCGTCGCGGACGACGAGCATCGCGAGCTCGTGCAGCACGTCGCCGAGCGCCTCGGCGAACACCGCGACGCGCGGATCGTCGGCGGCGTTGAGCGCGTCGATCGGCGCCTTGCCGGTGGCGAAGACCAGGCAGGTGTCGGAGGTCGAGGTGTCGCTGTCGACGGTGACGGCGTTGAAGCTCGTGTCGATCAGCGGCTGCAGCAGCCCCTGCAGCACGCCGCTCGCGATCGGCGCGTCGGTGAACACGAAGCTCAGCATCGTCGCCATCGCCGGCGCGATCATGCCCGAGCCCTTGGCGATGCCGGCGATCGAAACCGGCACGCCGTCGAACTCGACCGTCGCGGTCGCGACCTTGGGGTAGGTGTCGGTGGTCATGATGGCGCTTGGCGGCATCCATCCACGGCCCGGACTGCAGCCGGCCCGCCATGTCGCTGGTGACCGCCGCGAACTTTTCGGGATCGAGCGGCTCGCCGATGACGCCGGTCGAGGCGAGGAAGATCTCGCCGGCGATCGATGCCGAGCGCTGTCGGCGGCATGGCCGGCCGAGACCTCGACCGTGTGCCGGCCCTTCATGCCGGTGAAGGCATTGGCGTTGCCCGAATTGACCAGCAGCCCCGCGCGCCGACGCCGGGCTTGAGCTTGTCGCGGCACCAGTCGACCGGCGCCGACGGGCATCTGCGACGAGGTGAAGCACGCCGGCGACCGTCGTGCCCGGATCGAACGCCGCGAGCAGCACGTCGGTGCGGCCTCTTGTACTTGATGCCCGGCCTCCGCCGTGGCAAAGCGCACGCCGGCGATCATCGGGCAGCTCGGGATAGGTCTTGGGAGCGAGCGGAGAGACGGAGTGGGCCATCAGCGGTGCCTCGGGGCTTCGGCCGCGTGATGCCCGATGTTGATCGACGGGTGCAAGGCGGGCCGGAAACGCAAAGGCCGGGATCGCTCCCGGCCCTGCACTTCGCGGCTGTCGAGCCTTACTGGCGTCGGCGCCGAGCTGGGTGTCGACCTGCTGCTTGAGCGCCGCATCCGGGATGTCGATCGTTGCGGCCTTGAGCAGCTGCTCGAACAGCTGCCTGGAACTTCTGGTGCGCGAGCTTCTGCGCAGATCTGCGGGCGCCAGCTGGTCGATGGTCGGCTTGGCGGCCGGACGGCGGTCGAGCACCTTGATGATGTGCCAGCCGAACTGCGCTCTGCACCGGCTCGCGACATCTCGCCCGACCTTGAGCGCGAAGGCGGCGTCGGCGAACGGCTTCACCATCTTGTCCTGGCCGTGAAATAGCCGAGGTCGCCGCCATTGCGCTTGGCGCCCGGTTCGATCGACTTCGCCTTGGCGAGGTCCTCGAAACTCGGCGCCGCCGTCGAGCTGCTTCTTGATCGCCTTGGCGTCGTCCTCGTGGTCGACCAGGATGTGACGCGGCGTGCACTTCGTCCTGCGGCCGGCATCGCCGCGATTTCCTTGTCGTACTCGGCCTTGATCGTCGGTCGGGCGTCACGGCGGTGGCGACTGCTGCTCGGTGTAGGCGCGGCGCAGCGCGCGGTCCTGCGAGGTAGGCGAGGCGCAGCTTGTAGTCGTCGGTCTGGTCGAGCTTTGGCGGCGTGGCCGGCCTGCGCCATGAGCTTGAGTGTCGATCACCTGCGCGAGGAGCACCGCGCGGACCTGGTCCGGCGGGATCTGCTGCAGCTGCTGCCCGAGCTCCTCGGCGGCAAAGCCGAGATCGGCCTCGGTGATCTGCTCGCCGCCGACCGTGGCGACGACCGCCTTGGGATCGATCGGCGGCGGCGCGGGCGGCGCGGCGCGGCGCTCGCCGAGCATCGGCGGCCGCGGCAGAGGAACTGGCGTCATCGGCGCTGGCGGCCATCGGCAGGCCGCCGAGGGTCAGCGCGATGAGCGCCAGGACCAGGAGCTTCGAGGAAGCCGGGCAGCTTGCGCCGGCGCAATGTAGGACGTCATGATGGTGCTATGGCTCCGTGGGGGGCGCCGGGCCCTCTCGGCGCGCGGGCGCGTGGTTTGGCCGATTTCGCCTCCGTTGACAAGACGGACCCCCGCTCTTACATACCCGCAACGCTTCTAAACGCCCGAAAAACGGCGGTTTTCGGCCCATTTACCGGGTGCCTCAGGAAAGACCGCCGCCGCGCCCCAAATGCGGCGCCATCAAGACAAGGAACAGCCCCATGGTCCTCGCCGCAATCGCCAAGGCGATTTTCGGCTCCGCCAATGACCGCCAGGTCAAGCAAGTACCAGCCCAAGGTCGACGCCATCAACGCGCTCGAAGCCGGAGATGGCCAAGCTCTCCGACGCCGAGCTCCGGGCCAAGACCGACGAATTCCGCGCAGGCCTACAAGGACGGCAAGACGCTCGACGATCTGCTCGTGCCCGCTTTTGCGGTGGTGCGCGAGGCCAGCAAGCGCACCCTCGGCATGCGGCACTTCGACGTGCAGCTGGTCGGCGGCATGGTGCTCAACGACCGCTCGATCGCCGAGATGCGCACCGGCGAAGGCAAGACGCTGGTCGCGACGCTGCCGGTCTATCTCAACGCGCTGACCGGCAAGGGCGTCCACGTCGTCACCGTCAACGACTACCTCGCCAAGCGCGACAGCCGAGTGGATGGGCCAGATCTACAACTTCCTCGGGCCTCACCGTCGGCGTCATCGTCCACGGCCTGACCGACGACGCAGCGCAAGGCAGCCTACGCCGCCGACGTCACCTACGGCACCAACAACGAGTTCGGCTTCGACTATCTGCGCGACAACATGAAGTACTCGCGCGACCAGATGGTGCAGCGCGGCCATGCCTACGCCATCGTCGACGAAGTGGACTCGATCCTCATCGACGAGGCGCGCACCCCGCTGATCATCTCCGGCCCGACCGAGGACCGCTCCGACCTCTACATCAAGGTCGACGAGATCATGCTCCAGATCGGCGAAGGCGATTTCGACCACGACGAGAAGCAGCGCTCGGTGACCTTCACCGAAAGCGGCACCGAAAAGCTCGAGGGCCTGCTGCGCGACGCCGACATGCTCAAGGGCGAGAGCCTCTACGACATCGAGAACGTCAACACTCGTGCACCACGCCAACTCGGCGCTGCGCGCGCACAAGATGTTCACCAAGGACAAGGACTACATCGTCCGCAACGACGAAGTGGTGATCATCGACGAGTTCACCGGCCGCATGATGCCGGGCCGCCGCTATTCGGAAGGCCTGCACCAGGCGCTCGAGGCCAAGGAACACGTCAAGATCCAGCCCGAGAACCAGACGCTGGCCTCGATCACCTTCCAGAACTACTTCCGCCTCTACAAGAAGCTCGCCGGCATGACCGGCACGGCGGCGACGGAAGCCGAGGAATTCGCCAACATCTACAATCTCGACGTCATCACCGTGCCGACCAACGTGCCGGTGATCCGCAGCGACGACGACGACGCAGATCTTCCGCACCGCCGAGGAAAAGTTCGACGCGATCACCGAGGTGATCCTCGATGCCAAGAAGCGCGGCCAGCCGGTGCTGGTCGGCACGACCTCGATCGAAAAGTCCGAAATGCTGGCCGAGCTGCTGCGCAGCAAGGGCATCGGCGACATGCAGGTGCTCAACGCCCGCTACCACGAGCAGGAAGCCGCAGATCATCGCCGACGCCGGCGTGCCGGGCGCGGTGACCATCGCCACCAACATGGCCGGCCGCGGCACCGACATCCAGCTCGGCGGCAATCTCGACATGCGCGATCGACGACGGAAGCGGCGGGCCTCGAAGGGGTCGAGCGCGACATCAAGATCTCGCGCATCAAGGAGCAGATCGCCCGCGACAAGCGCAAGGCGCTCGACGCCGGCGGCCTGATGGTGATCGGCACCGAGCGGCACGAGAGCCGCCGCATCGACAACCAGCTGCGCGGCCGCTCGGGCCGCCAGGGCGACCCGGGGCACTCGCAAGTTCTTCCTGTCGCTGCAGGACGATCTGATGCGCATCTTCCCGGTCGAGCGCATGGACTCGATGCTCAAGCTCGGCCTCGAACAGGGCGAGTCGATCACCCATCCGTGGGTCACCAAGGCCATCGAGCGCGCGCAGAGCCGGGTCGAAGCGCGCAACTTCGACATCCGCAAGAACATCCTCAAATACGACGACGTGATGAATGACCAGCGCAAGGTCATCTTCGAGCAGCGCCTCGAGCTGATGGACAACGAGGACGTCTCCGAGACCATCGCCGACATGCGCCACGACGTCGTCGACACGCTGGTCGCCAGCGCCATCCCCGAGCGCTCCTATCCCGAGCAGTGGAAGATGGAGGACTGCTCGAGGCCGACGCTCAAGCAGATCCTCAACCTCGAGCGTCGCGACCAAGCACTGGGCGCGACGAAGAAGGCATCGACGCCGAGACGGTGCGCGAGCGCCTGATCGATGGCCGACGACGCGGCGCCGACGAAGGAGGCGCGCTTCGTCAAGACCGATGGCCGACAACGGCCGGCCCAACCCGACCGTGATGCGCGAGATCGAAAAGTCGGTGCTGCTGCAGTCGATCGACAATCTCTGGCGCGAGCACCTGGTGACGCTCGACCATCTGAGCAAGGTGGTCGGCTGGCGCGGCCTCGCGCAGCGCGACCCGCTGAACGAGTACAAGCAGGAAGCCTATGAGCTGTTCCAGAAGCTGCTCGCCGACCTGCGCGAGATGGTGATCGGCCAGCTCAGCCACGTTGAAATCCAGTTCCAGCCGCCCCGAGCCGCCGCAGCCCGACCTCGCCGGCTCAGCGAAATCCACATCGATCCCGACCTCGGCGAGAACGACGCCGTGACGCAGAGTCCCGGGCACCATCGGCGGCGCGCTTCGCGGCGGCCGGCGCGCTGGCGGGCCTCGGCGGCGACGTCGCCGAAGCCGACCCGCGGCTCCGCCCGATCGACCCGAAGCTGCTGGTCGGCGTGTCGCGCAACGCCCCCTGCCCCTGCGGCTCGGGCAAGAAGTTCAAGCACTGCCACGGCAGCTTCTAGGGGCGGCGCAAGCCGTTTCGCGATCTACCCACGGTTGCTCGCCGCCTGACCAGACGATAGGATCGCCCCTCGGCACGCGCGATGGGGGGCATCCAGTCGGGCTGAGGCGTATGCAGTTTCGAGGGTCGTTGACGCGTTTTCTGGCCAGAGCGGCGTTCCATCTCGGAACGCTGGCGGGAGTGTTTTTTGCGCTGACCGGGTGCGTCGAGAGTGCCCATCTGCTGGTCCCGCCGCAGGCCTATCTTTTCCCGGCGCAAACTCTGAGCGCTAACTGGACGGGCGACAATTCCTCCAAGCCGATGAACCTGGTGCGGACTGGCCAGCACTACGTGCTGGTCGCGAACGATGCCCAGAGCAAGAACCTCATCGTCGACATGATGGACGCCGGCGACGGCTATGTCCTCCTGCAGGTCTGGAGCGGTGCGGCAAAGGACGGGGCCCTCTACGCCCTCATCAAACCCGACCTCGCCAAGGGTACGATGCAGATGTACCAAGACCCGCCAAAGGGAACGCTGCCCGCGCCGCAGGGGCCATGCCCGGACATCAGCAGCAGTGATCAGTGCATCGACCAGCTGGGCCCCTATATCGCCGCCATCAAGCAAGCGGCGGCAGCAGGAACCGCGGACGCCACCACCCTCTCGTTCAGCGCCATCGATGCGCAATCGCTGACCGACAAGGCAGTGGCCCTACTCGCCAAGGCGTTCTACTGCCAGTCGCAGGGCAATTTCGAAACCCAGAACGGCAACACCGCGGTCTCGGAAATTGGCTGGGTGCGCAGCAGCGGCGACGCCGATTCACTGCTGCTGAAATTCGGCAGCCGCACGCTCTACGATGCATCCGAGGGGCTCGCAAACGGCGCGAACGCCAAGAGCTTTGTCGGATCGTTCCGCGATCTGCTCGGCACGATCAACGTGCATTACGCTGACCTCGACAACGTAACGCAGACCGACACGACGGTGACGCTCGCCTGCAAGGACAGCAAGCGCTGCATCGACGTGCACATGGACAGCGAGAAATACTGCTGGCTGTTCCTCGGCGGTGCGTCGCCCTGCGTCCAATACCAGGATGGTAGCAAGACCGGTGGTGACCGCGTCGCCTACACACCGCAGCCTTCGGGGCCCATCGCGAGCTACGAAATCGACGACCTCTGCCCGGACGAGATCAAGAACGCCGTTCTTGCGATCAACACGCTCATCGCGATTGCCGACCAATGAGCCGCTTGTCACACACTCGCCTGCTGGTGCCTCTCGGTCTCTTCGCGCTGACCTTCGCCTTCCTTCGCCGTCGCCGAAGCCCGTGCCGACACCGGTCAGAGCTGCAGCAAATCCTATGCCGCGAACCTGATCGCCATCGCCCAGAAGTATGGCGCAACCAAACCGCAGGCGCGGCTCGAGGACGTCGGTCGCTCCAACGCGGCGTTTGTCGAATGCGTCTTTGCCGAACGGCAACCGGAGATCGAAGGCGACCTGATCGGTACCGGCAAGATGCTGACCAATGACGGTCAATTCGTGCAGGTCAATCCCGACGGCGACTGGGTACTCTACGTTCCTGCCGCTCCCGACACGGCGCATCAGCGGGCAACGCAGATCGACGCAAACCTGCGCTCGGCGCTCGGCGATGGCGCGAGCGTCCTGCCGTTGCGCTGGGACGGGCTGGCGATTGCCGAGCAGCGCTCGGAGCTGAGCCGCCTTAAGGCCGCTGGCGTGGCTGCTGCCGCGCCATCAGCAGCGCCGGTTCCAGCCGTTTCGTTAACGCCGAATCCCGCCGACCTCGATCGGCTGAAGCTCAGCGGCGATCTCGACGCAGCGTTGGCCGACGCCGCAAGCAACGCCGGGACGGATGCCAACAGCGCCTACCAAACCGCCAACCAGCAGGCGACACAGAATTGGACCAACGACACCCAGCGATGGGTGCAGGGCTACGTCGAGGCGCGTGATCCGCGCCCGGGCCCAGCAACAGCAAGAACAGGACGAAGAGGATGCCCAGCAGCAGGCCGACGACCAGGAGGCTGCACAGGCGTTCTCGGCATTCCTCGGCGGACTGGCGCAAGGTTTTTCCGCCGCCGCGCAGCAGCAGGAAGTCGCACAGGAACAGGCAAACGCCGAGGCGCGGGCGGCCGAACAGCAGCGGCTCGCGTATCAACAGGCGCAGATCACGCAATCCCTGAGCGCGCCGACTTACACCTACACCCCGTCTCCTGCGCCGACCGAGCCGACGGGGACCGTCGGCTTCGTCTCGCCGCCGACGACCACGACCGGGGGGCTTGTCGGGAGCGGCGGCCAGTCCGGCGATACGACCCCCTTCTCTCCCGGCACGAACACAGGCTCGACGGGCACTTATCCGACGACCGGAAATGGTTCGACCGGGACCTACCCAACGACCAACAGCGGCGGTAGTGGCGGAGCGATCGACGCCGGCGGTGGCGGTGGGGGCAACGACGACAATGACCCGGCCAATTACGCCTGCTGCGACGGCACGCCTGCTCTGCCGGAGCGCAATTTCGACCCCGACCTGGGTGGCGGCGACAACAGCGGCGACTAGGCGATCACTGGCACGTGACGCGCAGGTCGGCGTAGCCGGTGACGTCGGCGGTGAACACCATCACGGTGCAGCCTGCGCGGTCGACAGATTGCCGAAGCCGCCGGTGGCGATGGGGCCGGCGCCGTCGATGACCGCCTGGCCGTCCGACACGCCGAGGATCTTCACCACCACCTTCGAGTGGCAGATCGGGAACTTGTCGCCGGCCTTGCCGACAAAGCGCGTGCCGAGGGGAATGCAGTCGGTGCTGGGCCCGCTTGCGATGACGGCGTCGCTGCTTGGCGCTGATGCGCTAGAGGGCGCCGGCGGTGGCGCTAGTGCCGAGGGCGAAAGCGCCTCGGTGCCCTCGATGGCAATGGCCGGGGCGGACGATGACGCTGCCGCAAGCCGGACCTGGGCATCGGCCAGCGCCGACGCCTGGGACGCGTTTTGCTGTTCGAGCTCGGCAATTTGCGCCTCGAGCGCGCTGATCTGGCCGGATGCATCGAGGGACGATGGCGAGGGCGAACCGGCCGCCTCCACCGACGGCTCGGATACCGACGCTTCCGCCATTGCCGACATCTCGAGGCTCGGGGCCGCGGGGACGGCGGCGATCGACGCGCTCGCGACCATCGACGGCTCGGCGGCGGGCATCACGCCCGTTTTCAGCGACGTGCGGATTGGGCGATCTGCGCCGCGAGGTCCTGGCGCTCGGCGTCGGCATTGACGTGAACGAGGATCGCCCCGCCTAGCGCGATCAGCCCGACCAGCGCCGCGAGCAGCGAGATGACGCGATCCATCAGCTGCGCCCCGTGCCCACGCGCGGGCCAACCACGCCAACTCGCGCGGGCTCTGGGGCCTGGCAGCAAAGGTCTGCGGTGGGGGTCACTCTGGCTCCGTCGCTTCTGTGCCAGTCTAGCGGCTTGCCGCCGCCGAGACGAGGCCTGCGGCAAAACCCCCGGCGCGTTCAGCCCCAATTGGGCTCCGGGAACGGCGTCGGCGCGACGATGGTGGTGTCGGGCGGCGAGGCGGGCGCCGTGCCCTGCGCGTTGCCGCCGCCGAAAATCCCGGAAAAAAAGCCGCCGATCGACTGGCCGCGCGACTTTTCGGCGGCGAGTGTTGCGGCCGCGTTCTGCTTGTCGGCGGCGAGCTTGGCGTCCTGCGTTTCGAGCTGCGCGACTTCGGTGCCGTAGGCAGTGGCGTTGGCCGCCTCGCGCGTCGCGAGCTGCGCCGCCAGCGGATCATTGCTGCGCGCCGGACAAGCGCCGGTCGCGTCGAGCGCCGAGCCGTCGGGACTGCTCAGGTCGAAGACGTATTTCTTGTCGCAGACGTCCCACCTTGGGCGGCGTCTGGCTGAGCTCGAAGCGGTCGTAGCCTTCCTTGATGTCCATCCAGAACGGCATGTTGGGATTGTCGTGCGACCAGCGCGAGAT
This sequence comes from uncultured Alphaproteobacteria bacterium, assembly GCA_963848625.1. Taxonomy (GTDB): domain Bacteria; phylum Pseudomonadota; class Alphaproteobacteria; order Rhizobiales; family Devosiaceae; genus Devosia_A. Next base: position 278,771 of record CAWKEC010000007.1, on the reverse strand, counting down.
TGTGCGGCGTCATCCGGAACGGGAAGATCTGCATCTGGATGACAGAATTGCCGCCGTCGAAGGTTTCGCGCGCCAGCGCGTAAATCTCGTTCACCGATTCGTCCGTCATCGAGTAGCAGCCGGCCGACGAGCACATCGCCGTGCACCATCAGGTTGGCGCCGGTGCGGCCCCAGGCGGTGTCGAACTTGTTGGGAAAGCCGGTGTTGAAGGCGAGATAGTAGTTGGAGTTCGGGTTCATCAGGGCCGGCGTGATCATGTAGAAGCCCTCGGGCGCCTGCATGTCGCCTTCGGTGATCTTGGGGCCGAGCACGCCCGACCACGCGCAGATCTTGTAGGTCTTGAGCAGCTTGAACTCGCCGGTGGCGGTCGTCGCCTTCCAGACCTCGAACTCGCTCGATTGCTTGAAGATGCGGATCATCATCGGCGCGCCGGGCGACGAGCCGATGTCGGCGAGCGCGTGGACCAGCGAATCCTTGAGCGGCTGGACGGCGCGCGCCGTGCTGTTGCGCGGCAACAGGTCCGAACACGCGCCGACCGCCATGGCGACGGTGAGCGCCAGCACCATTCCGGTCAGTTTCAGTAGTCGCGCGGCCATGCCCGAATCCGACCCAACGGCGTAACTGCTACACGCTCAACCGTTACCGCACCATCACCGGCGGGCAACACCACGGCGCGATCAGTTGAGCGCCGATCCGATCGCCATGAACTTCTCCCGGCGCTGCTCGCGCATTTCGAGCTTGCCCTTGGTCGGGGGGAAACTGGCGAGGAACTCGCTGATCGCGTCGCTGGTCGAGGCCATGACCGCCGCGGGATGGCGGTGCGCGCCGCCCGGCGGCTCGGCGACGATGCCGTCGATGACGCCGAAGCCAAGCAGGTCCTGCGCGGTGATTTTCATGTTGTTGGCGGCATTTCGGTCGCGCGCGCCGCGTCCTTCCACAGGATCGAGGCGCCGAGCTTCCGGCGAGGTCACGCTGTAGATGGCGTTTTCCAGCATCAGCACGCGGTTGGCCGTGGCGATCGCGATGGCGCCGCCCGAGCCGCCCTCGCCGATGATGATGGCAAGGTTCGGCACGCCGATCTCGAGGCATTTCTCGGTGCAGCGGGCGATGGCCTCGGCCTGGCCGCGCTCCTCGGCCTCGATGCCGGGGAAGGCGCCCGCGGTATCGATGAAGGCGACGACCGGAATGTTGAAGCGGTCGGCCATGTCCATGATGCGCACCGCCTTGCGATAGCCCTCGGGATTGGCCATGCCGAAATTGTGCGCGAGGCGGGAGGCGGTGTCCGAGCCCTTCTCCTGGCCGAGGATCGGCGATCGGCTCGCCCTTGAAGCGGCCGAAGCCCGCCTGCACCGCCGGGTCCTCGCCATATTTGCGGTCGCCGGCGAGCGGCGTCCAGTCGGTGATCAGCGCCTTGACGTAGTCGGAAAAATGCGGCCGCTGCGGATGGCGCGCCACCTGCGTGCGCTGCCAGGGCGTGAGCTTCTTGTAGATGTCGGCAAGGGCCTGCGTCGGCGCGCGCGGTGAGCGCATGCAACTTCGTCGTCGATCGAAACCGCCTTGTCGGCGCCCGACAGCGATCTGCAGCTCGGCGATCTTGCCTTCGAGATCGGCCACCGGCTTTTCGAAATCGAGATAAGACTGCATCCCCGCCCGCCTATGGTCCTTGATCGGTGCGCGGAACTGGCCGCGCATCGTGGCGCAAAGGTGGCGGGCGGGGGCAGTGCGAGTCGCAAGCTATTCGGCGCTGGCGCTGATCTGGATAAGCGCCCATCAGCCCGCTCGGATCGCCCTGCGCCTGCTCGAGCATCTGCAGCGGAATGCCTGCCGGATCCTTGGAGGCGACCGTGATGTCGATCGTCTTCGCGGTGCCATTGACGAACGCGCCGATCGCCGTGGCGATCTTGCGTGGTGTCGTCCGTCGCGCCCATCGTGGCCAATACCGCCGCCTCCAGCTGGCCGGCGACTTGTGCCCGATAGGTCTTGGCATCGGTGTTCTGCTGCGCGGCGAGCAGCGGGACGACCTCGTCGCCCGCGCCGCGATCGGTCAGCGTGACGTGGATCGAATTGAGCGTCAGCGCCTGCGCCGCCGCAGACGCGGTATCGTTGTCGGCATCGAACAGCTGCTCCTGCGCATTGCCGAGCACCATCGACATCGACGCGCTCAGCAAATGAGTTCGTCGCGCGAGCGAGAGCTTTTCGACGGCGATGGTCTTGGTGGGCTTGTCCCAGCTTGCAGAAAAATCGAACGCCAGCTGCGCCGTGGTGATCCCCGCCTGCCGCAGCAACTGTGCCGCGTCATCGGTCGGATCGTTCGGCACCGGCACTTCGATGGCCGACGCGGTCGTCGAAATCGTCGTCGGGATACCATTGAGGTAGTGATCGAGGCTCAGATCGAAGCTGCCGATTTTGACGTTCGCCTGGTTGCCGGGAGAGGTCGGATCGGGGCCGGTGACGTCGAGGCCCGAGAGCGAAAACCCGCCCCAGGCCGGGATGAGCTTCCGCGCATTGGCGTCGAACCAGTCGCTCGGAAAGATTGTCGCCGGCGGCCTGCAGTGCCGCGAAGGGACCGCTGAGATCGGTCGGCTTGATCGTCGCGCTGCCGAGCCCGACCGAGACGCCGCTGCCATTGATCTTGATGTCCTTAAAGGTCATGCCGGGGAAGCTTGCCCGGCGTGAAACCGTCGATGCTGGTGACGCCGGTCGACATCGCGAACGGTTCATTGGTGTCGCTCGAGGTGCCCGAGCAGCTGAAACCGTCAAAGCTGATCGGCGTCGATTTGATCGAACTCGAAGAGATCGATCAGGAACGGCACGACGATCTTCGTGCCTTCGGGCGTGAGCTGGCCGTCCGCCCCCTTCATGCCCTGCACCGCGGTGATGACCTGGCCGAGCGGCATCTTCACCGGCTTCATGTCGTATTCGGCGATCGTTTCCTTGCCGAGGGTGCACTTGAACGTCGGGCCGGCGAACGTACCGCCCTCGGACGTGACGTTCTTCTGGACCGGCACCATGTCGGTGCCAGCCGCACCATTGGCACCGCCGAAATACACGCCGAGCAGCGCCCCCACATCGAGGTAGTCGGCGGCAATGCGCCCGAAGGTCGACGTCCCTTGCGCGCCGTCGGATGAACTCGAACCGATGCTGACCCCGCCAGCGATGCCGTTCTTGACGTTGTCGAGCTCGATGTCCTTGTAGACGGTCTTCATCGTCGAGGGCGTCGTCGCCGGTGACGACGACGTTGAGGTCGATCTCGGGAATCTTGATCGAGGTCGCGTTGAGCGTCTGCAGCTCCTTGACGTGCGCGGCGAAATTGCCGGTCAGCGCGTCGCGGATGGCATCTTCATCCATGCTGGAATCGACAGTGGTGATCGTCGGGATCGTCAGCGAGACCGAAACGCCGCCTGTCGTGGTCTCCGGCGCCGAAGCGTCGGAACTGGCCGCCGACGCGTCGGCTGTGCTCGGCGTCGCGGCGGAGGCGGCATCGTCGCCGAGGACCGGAAGCGACGCGAGAACGCGGCGAGGCCAAGCAGCGGCGGCAAGCGCCGCCAGAGACGGTTTCAGCACGATGGGCACCCTCGTTTTTCTATCGTTGAGCCGGGAAATCGGCGGGAACTCTGCCCGCAACAGACCAAGTTTTGTGGCAAATGCCTGAACAATTGCGCGCAATTCTATCGCAGCCTTTATGGTCCGGTGCGCCTGAATAGCGTCTGAAGGAGGTTCGGGCCGTGCCACGCGAGATCGTCGGCCATGCAATTGTCTCGGCGGACGGCATGATTGCCGACGCCGACCGCCGCATGCCGCCCGAGCTGCGGCACGAGGCCGACTACATCCGCTTCCAGGCGGCGCTCGACCGCTCCCGCCTGGTCGTGCTCGGCCGGCTGGGCCACGAGGTGCACCCCGGACGCAATCGCCTGCGACTGGTGGCGACCGGGCGCGTGGCCCGGATCGAGGTCGACCCGGCCGATCCGCGCGCCATCCTGTGGAATCCCGCCGCCGTCGACCCTGAGGCGATCATCGGCGAGCTCGGCATCACCGAGGGCACGGTCGCGGTCACCGGCGGCACGCGCGTCTTCGACCTGTTCCTGCCGCTCTTTACCGGGTTCGATCTGGTGCGCGTCGCGGGCTTCACCATGCCCGACGGCATCCCGTGCTTTTCCGCCGGCGATCCGCGCCAGGTGCTGACCGCCGAGGGACTGCGCGTGGTGCAGACCGTCGGGCTCGACGCCGAAGCGACGCTGACGGTCTGGCGGCGCTAGTCCTTGCTCGCCAGCGGGTGGTGGGTCTCGACCAAAATGCGCAGCTTTTCGTCGAGCACGTGGGTGTAGATCTGCGTGGTCGAGATATCGGCGTGGCCGAGCAGCATCTGCACGACGCGCAGATCGGCGCCGCCCTGCAGCAGGTGGCTGGCGAAGGCGTGGCGCAGGACGTGCGGCGCGACCCGCGCTGAGGCAATTCCGGCGCGGCCGGCAAGACCCTTGAGGTCCCGCGCGAACACCTGGCGGCTGAAATAACCGTCCTCGCCGCCGGCGGGAAACAGCCACGGGCCCGGCTTCGAGCGTCGCGGCCCAGCGCCTTGATCGCATCGCGCGCCCGATCGTTGACCGGCACGATGCGCTCCTTGTTGCCCTTGCCGATGACCGTGAGGAACGAGGCATCGCGCATCACCGCCGCGCGGCGTGAGGCTCACCAGTTCGCTGACCCGCATGCCGGTGGCGTAGAGCAGTTCGAGCAGGACGTAGAGCCGGAGCGCCGCCTCGCTGCTTTTGCGGCGAGGCCTCGGCATTGGCTTCGGCCTCGGCGGTCGCCGAGCAGCGTGTCCACCTCGGCGACCGACAGCACATTGCGGCAGCGGCCGGCGGGCGCGCGGGCTCGCGACGATGCGGGTCGGATCGTCCGGCCGGATCTGGTCGGCGCAGAGGAATTTGTGGAACTGGCGGAGCGCCGAGAGGCGACGCGCGGCCGACGAGGCCGCCAGACCCTGCGCGTCGAGCGTTGCCAGATACGCAACCACCTGCTCGCGCCGCGCCGTCTCGAGCGACTGCCCTTGCCGGCGAGGAACCCGGCATAGTCGCTGAGATCGCGGCGATAGGCCTCGAGCGTGTTGCTGGCCGCGCCGCGCTCGGCGCTCATCATTTCGAGGAAGGCCTCGATCAGATGATCCCGCCGCCTGCCGCCATCATTCGGCGCCGGTGTCGACCGTCTTGACGCCCGGAGCGCTGGCTGCCGAATCGCTCGGTGTCGATCGAGGGCTCGTCGCTCGCCGCGGTGACGGCGGGCGCAGCGGCCGAGGCCGCGCTCGCGGCGCCGGAGGACGAGTCCTTGGGCACGACATTGACCGGTGCCGGCAGATTGTTGAGGTCGATCGGCTGGCTGCGCCGGCGCCAGCTCGCGCGTCGGAATCTTGATGGTGATGTCCTTCTCGCCCGGATCGACCATGACGGTGAGCGCGATGCATGCCGGCAAAGCCGAGCCCGGCGATGACGAGCAGGAACGACGAACAGTCGGATGAGGGTCGGCATGAAGTTCCACGGCGCGGCGTCGAATCTCGTGCCGCCATTGTGTGGCGCGATCAAGATGCGCCGCAAGCCGGACAGGCTAGCGGGATTGACTTTACCCTCCCCTAACGGTTCAACGCCCGCGACCTTTGAGGGGCCCGAATGACCGCCGCGGCCACGCCATCGCGGGAGACGCAGAAGGACGAGCTGGCGGCCGCGCTCGCCGGCCGACCGATCGTGCTCGTCGGCATGATGGGGGCCGGCAAGACCACGGTCGGGCCGCCGCCTTGCGGCGCGGCTCGGCCGGCACTTCGTCGACAGCGACGAGGAGGTGGAAAAGGCCGCCGGCATGACCATCGAGGACATCTTTGCGACGCCGCGGCGAGGCCGATTTCCGCGCCGGCGAAGCGCGCGTCATCGCCCGCCTGCTCAAGGACCGCGACCTCGTGCTCGGCACCGGCGGCGGCGCCTTCATCAATCCCGAGACCCGCGCGCTGATCAAGACCGCGGCCGTTTCGGTGTGGATCAAGGCCGATTTTGAACTGCTGTTCCAGCGCGTGCAACGCCGTTCCAACCGGCCGCTGCTGAAGACCGCCAATCCGCGCCAGACGCTGCAGGAGCTGATCGACGGTGCGCTACCCGATCTATGCCGAGGCCGACGTGACGGTGAGTCAGCCAGGACGTGCCGCAGGACCAGGTCGCGAGCGAAGTGATCGAGGCGCTGCGTGGCCCATTTCGGGGCCGGTCATGGCTGAGCACCATCGTCCACGTGCCGCTCGGCGAGCGCGCCTACGACATCGTCATCGGCGACGATCTGCTCGAGAGCGCCGGCGAGCGGCTGAAGGCGATGTTCCCCGGCCGCCGCTTCGGCATCGTCACCGACACCGAGGTGGCAAAGGCGCAGTTGCCGCGGCTGACGCGATCGCTCGACGCGGCCGGGCTGCAGTCACGCGGCGGTGGTGGTGCCCAATGGCGAGGCGAGCAAGTCCATCGGCCGGCTGAACGAGGTGGTCGAGGGTCTGCTCGAAGCGCGGCTCGAGCGCGGCGATATCGTGCTGGCGCTCGGCGGCGGGGTGATCGGCGACCTCGCCGGCTTTGCCGCGGCAGTCACGCGGCGCGGCATGGATTTCGTGCAGATCCCGACGAGCCTCTTGGCGCAGGTCGACAGCTCCGTCGGCGGCAAGACCGGGCATCAACTCGCCGCACGGCAAGAACCTGATCGGCGCGTTCCATCAGCCCAAACTCGTGCTCGCCGACCTCGACGCGCTCGCAACGCTGCCGCCGCGCCAGTTCGCCGCCGGCTATGCCGAGACGGTGAAATACGGGCTGATCGACGACGAGGCGTTCTTCTTCTGGCTCGAGGCGCACTCAGCCGGAAATCTTTGCCGGCGGTCCGGCCCGCGCCGAAGCCGTGGCCCGCGCCTGCGTGGCCAAGACCCGGTTCGTGATCGCCGACGAGAAGGAAACCGGGGTGCGCGCGCTGCTCAATCTCGGCCACACCTTCGGCCACGCGCTCGAAGCGGCCACCGGCTATTCCGACCGGCTGCTGCATGGCGAGGGCGTGGCCATCGGCATGGTGCTGGCGCACGGATTTTCGGCGAAGCTCGGCCTCGCCCCGAGCCAGGATACCGGGCGCGATCGCGGCGCATCTCAAGCGCGCCGGCCTGCCGACGCGGATCGCGCGACATCCCGGGCGACGCTGCCGCCGACCGAAATGCTGATGGACGCTGATCGCCCAGGACAAGAAGGTGGTGCGCGGGGCGCTCACCTTCATCCTGACGCGCGGCATCGGCCAGGCGTTCATCGAGAAAGCAACGTCGATCCGGTCGCGGTGCGCGACTATTTGAACGAAATGCGGTAGAGTCCCCTTTTGAGGGGATTCGACCTGGGGCAGTTGCCCGCCCAAGGTCCGGCGTCACCCCGGCCTCGCGTTCGACACGACGAATATTGCCTCCAACCGGGATCCAGATCGACTCAACAACTACACTCAACCACTGGGTGCTGCTCTTGCGGGAGCTGAACGACGCCGGAGGGATAGGCCGGAGCACCGGCCCATCCGTCCCTCCCTGGCGAGGGGGAGGGAATTCTGGGCATGAGTCTAGGGGGTGACGGTGATCACCACCCTGCTGGTTGAGGTGATAGTCGGGGCCGAACTGGTCGGTCGCACCAGCGCCAGTGGCGATGGCATGGACGAAGCGAACACCATGCTCCTGTCAGATACTGCAGCGAGTTCTGCGCCCGCTCGACGGCAAACAGGGCGTTTGACGCGATCGCCGCCCTGCGTGCTCGAATAGCCGGTAACCTGCACTTTGCATTGCCGGTCGCCGATATCGGCGACGACCTGGTCGAGCCGATGCGTCAGCCGAGGCGTCAGCGCGTTGGAGTTCTCGTTGAAGCCGACGACGTTGTAGACCTGGTCGAGATCGCAGCGCGCCATCCCCCCTTCGGGGTCTGGATCGAGCGAGGCGGTCGCGAGCGGATTCCTCGGCTCTCGCCGGCCTTGCCGATGCTGCCCGTAGTGAGCGGATCGACGGCCGGGGCCACGGCAGCGGCGGGGACACCCGCCTGAGCTTGGGATCAGCTGCGGTTGGGGCCAGCCTCCCGCGGGCGCGGGCGACACTCCCAGTCGGTCCGTGCCGGGGAGCACCAGGAACTCGCCGAGCAGTTGGTTGGGGGACACGCCCCCGCCCGTCTCGGTGGTGAGACCCGATGCCGTCACTGCACGGCCGTTCACGCTCACCGAGGCGAGGTAGAGCGTAACGCTGCCCGGCTGCGCCCCCCTCGGCGCCGTTGAGCAGGCTGGACCGTACCTTGCCCGCGGGACTGAACAGTGCCTCGGGAACGGTAAAGGTGAAGGTCTGGACGTATTGCGTCTTGTCGGCTGCGTCGGCAAACCGCCCGGCGCTTGCGGTATCGATTGCGGCTGCGACGGTGCCCTGCCCCAAGGGACTTGCCATCGAAGTCGACTTCGAATGTGGGTGGACCGTCGTGGCCTCACCCCCCATTACCAGCACGACGGTGCTGTCTGCGGCCATAACACTCGCCGGATACGCGGCGATGCATGCAGCGGCCATGGCTGTCGCTATTCGCGACCAGTTCATTGCGCCCTCCTGAAGCTGTCTGCATGAAAAGTGCTAGGTACGCGAGCCGGGCGAAACTTCGCCGCGCGCCGTGGCAGGCCGAACACGCTTTCTGCCGAGTTCCGCCCCATTGTGGGAATGCGGTCACGCTTGCGGCGGAAATTCGCCTTGAAGCGCGTCACATGATAGTCGGCCGCCACAGCAATGCCGCAAAATGCCGAGGCGCTCCGAAAATAACTCGCGCAAGCGAGTCGGCGCGTAGGCTGGGGATAACCCTCAGACGGCGGAGCGCACCTCGATCGCGAGGGCATGCACACCCGATCGCAAGTTCGTCGGCGAGCGTCTCCATGATGGCGCGATGCTGAGCGACCCGCGATTTGCCGCTGAGCGAATCGGCAACGATTCGGATGCGGAAGTGCGTTTCGCCGTCGGGACGCGACCCCGCGTGACCTTGATGTCGTGCGCTCTCGTCGATGACTTCAAGAGCTGGTCGGGGCGAATTTGGCCGAAAGTTTTGCAACAATCGCGTCGCGAACCAGGCATATGTGTTAGCCTCTTTGGCCGCGCTCTGAATGATGGCCGCATGCGTAACTAGGACTGATGAAGCTGGATTCCAAGCTTTTCGACCGGATCCGCATTCACCCGCGGCACGCGACGGCCGAGACCCGCACCCGAAGTTCCCGATTGCGCGTGGGAGGGCTGCGACCAGCCCGGCCTTTACCGCGCCCCCAAGGGCCATCGCTTCGAGGGCGAGTACCACCATTTCTGCCTTGAGCACGTGCGCCACTACAACCAGGTGTTCAACTTCTTTGCCGGCATGGACGAGAAGGAACGCGAGCGCCACCTCTACCGACGAGCGAGACCGACGGCCGGCCGAGCTGGGGCCTGGGCAGCAAGCCGGGCGCCTATAACGGCCCGCGCATGCCCAAGAAGGATCCCGCTACGCGACGGCGGCAAGCGCTTCTCCGACCCGCTCCATATCTGGGCCCGCTATGCCCGCGCCAACAAGCGCGGGCCGGCAGCCGAGCGCGAGATCAAGCTGCGGCGAGCCCGACCGCCGCGCCTTCGAGACGCTGGGCTTCAAGACCGGCGCCAAGTCGGACGAGATCAAGCGCGCCTATAAGGCGCTGGTGAAAATCCACCACCCCGACGCCAATGGCGGCGACAAGGCTCGCGAGGAGCGGCTGCGCTCGATCATCGCCGCCTATTCGCACCTGAAGCTTAAGGGCTTCGTGGTCAACTAGCCGAACCGAGGAGCCGCGCCATGCTGCCCTGGGTGCATCTGGGGACGGCCATCGTTCCCGGCGGAGGCGGCGAGCTGCGGCTGATGCAGCGCGGCACCGAGTTCGTCATCATGGCCGGACCAGTGCCGCTGATGAACAGCCGGATGAGCGGCTCGGAGGAAGCGCTCGCGACGCTGGGCTGGGACGCGCATCGCGGCACGCCCGCAGCCGCACATCCTGATCGGCGGCCTCGGCATGGGGTTCACCCTGCGCGCGCTGCTGGCAGTCGCAACGCCCGCGAGCGCGCATCCGCGTCGTCGAGCTCGTCCCCGAGATCGTCGCCTGGGCGCGCGGCCCGCTCGCCCCGATCTTCGGCGACTGCCTCGACGATCCGCGCGTGCAGCTCGAGACCGCCGACGTCGGAGCGGCGATCAAGGCCGGCAACTCGGCCTTCGACGCCATCCTGCTCGATGTCGACAATGGTCCCGACGGCCTGAGCCGGCCCGGCAATGACCGGCTCTATTCCGCTGCCGGGCTGGCGGCGGCCCGCACGGCGCTGAGGCCCGGCGGCGTGCTCGCCGTCTGGTCCACCGCGCCCGATGCCGGCATTCACCCGGCGGCTCGTCGGCCGCAGGCTTCACGGTCGAGGAGAAGATGGTGCGCGAGCGCAGCAACGGCCGCGGCGCGCGCCACACGATCTGGCTCGCGACCCGGCACTGAAGCCCGAAATCGATCGCCGCCGCGGCCGAATTCGGCCTCTTTGCCCCGCCGAAACGTTGCTGCTATAGAGCCGATAACCCCTTGGGCCGGCTCGTGCCGGCTCAACGCCTTTTGAGACCCCAGGAAATGGCCGACTACAGCAACCTGCCCAATAAGGATTTTGCCGTCCGCGAGACGTTCGGCATCGACAGCGACATGAAGATCAAGGGCTACGCCGAAGCCCGATCCGCACGTGCCGCCGGTTGACCCCGACTATCTCTTCGACCGCAACACCACGCTCGCGATCCTCGCGGGCTTTGCCTTCAATCGCCGCGTCATGGTGCAGGGCTATCACGGCACCGGCAAATCGACCCATATCGAGCAGGTCGCGGCGCGCCTCAACTGGCCGCTGGTCCGCGTCAACCTCGACGCGCATGTGAGCCGCATCGATCTCGTCGGCAAGGACGCGATCGTGCTCAAGGACGGCAAGCAGATCACCGAATTCCGCGACGGCATTTTGCCGTGGGCGGTGCAGAACAACATCGCGCTGGTGTTCGACGAATACGACGCCGGCCGCCCGGACGTGATGTTCGTGATCCAGCGCGTGCTCGAATTCGTCGGGCCGGCTGACGCTGCTCGACCAGAACCGCGTCATCACCCCGCACCCGGCCTTCCGGCTGTTCTCGACGACCAACACCATCGGGCTCGGCGACACCTCCGGGCTCTATCACGGCACCCAGCAGATCAATCAGGGCCAGATGGACCGCTGGTCGATCGTCACGACGCTCAACTATCTGCCGCACGACAAGGAAGCCGGCATCGTCCTCGCCAAGGCCAAGGAGTATCGCAACGAGAAAGGGCGCAAGACCGTCGCCAACATGGTGCGGCTCGCCGATCTCACGCGCTCGGCCTTCATCAATGGCGACCTGTCGACGGTGATGAGCCCGCGCACCGTGATCACCTGGGCCGAGAACGCCGCAGATCTTCGGCGATCTCGGCTTTGCCTTCCGGCTGACCTTCCTCAACAAATGCGACGAGCTCGAACGGCCGGTGGTCGCGGAATTCTATCAGCGCGTGTTCGGCGAGGATTTGCCGGAGAGCGCTGCGAATTTGGCGATTACGGCCTGATACAACCCCGGCCCTCGTGGTTCGACAAGCTCAGGATGAGGTCCTCAGTTCATCAATAGCCCTCATGGTGAGCTTGTCGAACCACGAGGGCGTGGCACCACCCGGACGACCATGGCCACCGCACCGCGCAAGCCCAACAAGCCCGACACGACCGCCGCCGTTCAAGACGGCGATGGGCGCGGCGGTGCGCGCCGTTGCGGGCAAGCCGGAGCTCGAAGTGGCGTTCTCCGCCGACCGGCCGCTGCTCACCTCCGACAAGGCGCGGCTCGCCAACCTGCCCCGGCTGCCGACGCTGCGCGATATCGCCGTGGCGCGCGGCCAGGGCGATGCGATGGCGATGCGGCTCGCGAGCCACGACCCCGACATCCACCGCCGCCGCTCGCCGGCCGAAGCCGAGGCGCGCGCCGCGTTCGACGCGCTCGAGCAGGCGCGGGTCGAGGCGCTCGGCGTGCTGCGCATGCCGGGCATGGGCGGCAATATCCGCGAGATGCTCGACGACCGGCTGTTCCGCTCGAACCTCGCCGAAGTCACCAAGAAGGACGACGCGCCGATCGCCGAGGCGCTGGGGCTGATCCTCCGCGAAAAGCTCGCGGGCGTGCCCATCCCGCCCTCGGGCAATGCGCTGGTCGAGCTCTGGCGTACCGAGATCGAGCAGAAGGCCGGGTTCTCGCTGACGACGCTGCTCACCCGCTTCGAGGACCAGGACCTGTTTGCCCGCGCCGCCAAGCTGCTGCTGCGCGACCTGAATCTCGTTCCAGAAGGCGAACTCGACGACGCTGACGGCGAGGACGAGGATCAGGGCGACGACTCAGAGCTCGAAGTCCGGCGACGACGCCGACAAGACCCCCGAGCAGGGCGAAGGCGAGAGCGAAGAGTCGACCGCCGAAGAGGATCAAGCGCCCGGCGACAGCGACGAGACCGGCGAGACCGAGGGCGCCGACCAGGAATTCACCGAGACCGAGGACGACCAGCCCGGCGACGCCGGCGACGAAGCGCCCCTGCCGCCGCCCGGTGCCGAGGCGCGCGAGCTTTCGAACGCCTTCGTCTACAAGATCTTCACCCAGAAGTTCGACGAGATCGTCAAGGCGGCCGAGCTCTGTCCGCCCGACGAGCTCGACCAGCTCCGCGCGCTGCTCGACAAGCAGCTTGAAAGCCTTGCGGGCGCCGTGGCGCGGCTCGCCAACAAGCTGCAGCGGCGGCTGATGGCGCAGCAGAATCGCAGCTGGGAGTTCGACCTCGAGGAAGGCCTGCTCGATACCGCGCGGCTGACCCGCGTCGTCACCGATCCACTCGGCGCGCTGAGCTTCAAGGTCGAGCGCGACACCGATTTCCGCGACACCGTCGTGACGCTGCTGATCGACAATTCGGGCTCGATGCGCGGCCGGCCGATCACCATCGCGGCGATCTGCGGCGACATCCTCGCGCGCACCCTCGAGCGCTGCGGCGTGAAGGTCGAGATTTTGGGCTTCACCACCCGCGCCTGGAAGGGCGGCAAGAGCCGCGAGGCCTGGCTCGAAGCCGGCCGGCCCGCCAATCCCGGCCGCGTCAACGATATCCGCCACATCATCTACAAGGGCGCCGACGAGCCGTGGCGGCACGCGCGGCGCAATCTCGGGCTGATGATGCGCGAGGGCCTGCTCAAGGAAAACATCGACGGCGAGGCGCTCGACTGGGCCCGCAGGCGCCTGATGGCGCGGCAGGAGAACCGCCGCATCCTGATGGTGATCTCCGACGGCGCGCCGGTCGACGACTCGACCCAGAGCGTCAATGCCGGCAACTATCTCGAGGCGCATTTGCGCCAGGTGATCGAGGACATCGAGCTGCGCTCGCCGATCCAGCTCGTCGCCGTCGGCATCGGCCACGACGTGACGCGCTACTATCGCCGCGCCGTGACCCTGCTCGATGCCGAGGAGCTGGGGGGCGCCCTGACCGACGAGCTCGCGGCGCTGTTCGACGAGCAGCCGCCGGCGGAAGTGCGGAAGAGCCGTTACGCCTGACGGTCCGCCGCAATGTCATTCCCGGGGTAGACAACGAAAATGGCCGCACGCGGCGGCCATCGTCAGAACCTCGAAGCGAAAAAGATCAGGCCGCGGCTTTGGCGCGCAGCTCGTTCTTGATCAGCAGCGCGCGGGCCGACAGATCGCCGTCGCTGGCCTTGAGCAGGAACTCGTCGAGCCCGCCGCGATGCTCGACCGAGCGCAGCGCGTTGGCCGAGATGCGCAGCTTCACCGAGCGGCCGAGCGCATCCGAAATCAGCGTCACGTTCAGGAGGTTGGGCAGGAACCGGCGCTTGGTGCGATTGACGGCGTGGCTCACATTGTTGCCTACCATCACACCCTTGCCAGTCAGTTCGCAGCGGCGCGCCATGTCGAGAAATCCCGTCAAAACGGCCCGGCGGCGGGCGATTCCCCGCATCGGGCCAAAGCTCAAGTTGATCGAGGCGCTTCCATAGAGAAACGACGGTTTGCCGTCAAGCCGCAGGGTTTGCGGGCTCCTTGCGCGGCCCGCTCACGCCGGGCATTTTGACCTGCCGCGATTCGGCGTCGGAGCGGCGCCACGCCCCCGGGGGTTATTTGCCTTGCCTGTTTCCCGCCTGCTCGCGCCGCTCGCCGCTCTGAGCCTCTTTACCCTGCCCGCGATGGCCGCCGACACCTCCGCGACCGCCAGCTACGTGGTCGACCTCGGCGGCACCATCATCGCCAACGCGACCTTCACCTTTGCCGATGCGGGCGGCAATTACGACCTGAAGCTCAACGCCAGCGTCTCGGGCGTGGCGCAGCTCGTCGCGAGTGGAACCGCCGCGGCCTCCTCGACCGGCAGCGACGTCGCGGGCGGGTTGCGCTCCAACAGCTTCGACCTCACCACCAAGTCGGGAGGCGAGAGCTTTTCCGACACCGTGCAGTACCAGGGCGGCGACGTCAGCGCCTTCATCATCGACCCGCCCATTACCAACGACATCAACCGGGTGCCGATCGAGCGGAGCCAGTTGACCGGCGTCAACGACATGATGGCGACGTTCATCCTGCGCGGGCCGAAGCTCGACAAGGCGCTCTGCGCCCAGCACATGCACCTGTTCACCGGCGTCGAGCGCTTCGATCTCGATCTGAGCTACGAGAAGGACGACACCGCGACGAGCCCGCGCACCGGCTACCAGGGTCCGGTGGTGCTGTGCCGCGTCAAATACGTGCCGATCTCCGGCCACTACACCACGAGCAAGCTCACCAACGAGCTGGCGCAGGGTGACCGCATCCTGATCTGGTACGCGCCGCTCCACGACACCGGCTACTTCATCCCCTATCGCGTGCTGATGGACACCTCGGCGGGTGAGATCAGCCTGGTGCTGACGACGCTGAACTGAGCTCTCGGTCGGCTTCCTCACCTGTAGCGAAGCCACGGGGGAGGGGACCAGCCGCAGGCTGGTGGAGGGCGGCGCACCACGAACAGACGCATCCAACGAACCGGGAGCGGTGTCTTTGGCCGCCCCTCCACCATGCTTCGCATGGTCCCCCTCCCCCGCTTCGCGGGTGGAGGAAGCTAGAGCCGCTTGTCCCATTCCGGCACGGTCAAAGACTTTATTGCCAATGCGGTGGCACGAGACCGCCGTGCCGCCGCGGACCAATCGTAAACGTGCGAAGATTGTTTGGGCGCACGCGACTCATATTCGCTTCACGAACGGCCGAGTCGCAGGCCCGGGGCGCCGAAATCAACGTAATCGAAACCAGTGTGAACGCCGCGCCGAACGGATTCAGCCATGCCGGTTCGGCGGCCGGGTCGCTAGCGCTTCGGCCCGTACCTCCGCACCACATCTGGGGGTGAACAAACCGGCATTTCCGAGTCGCCGCCGAATTCGACCCGGCTTTGTTCCCGCTTCGTGCTGAGCGTTAAAACCTGCGGCCTCGCAGCGGCCAATCCGTGCAGTTCTGACACACTCGCCTTCGCCACACTCGATGCTTAGATAGTTCGACAGATGACCTCCTCCGCCCTCAAGGCCATCCTCGGGCCCACCAATACCGGCAAGACCTATTTCGCCATCGAGCGCATGCTGGCGCACCGCTCGGGCATGATCGGCCTGCCGCTCCGACTCCTCGCGCGCGAGGTCTATGGCCGCATCGCCAATCACATCGGCGCTGATGCCGTGGCGCTGGTGACCGGCGAAGAGCGCATCGTGCCGCCCAAGCCGCGCTATTGGGTGGCAACCGTCGAGGCGATGCCGCTTGAGATCCCGGTCGAGTGCGTCGCCGTCGACGAAATCCAGGTCGCGACCGACTTCGATCGTGGCCACGTCTTCACCAACCGCATCCTCCACGCCCGCGGACTGAGCGAGACGCTGCTGCTCGGCGCCGCGACCATGGCGCCGTTGATCCGTGCGCTGCTGCCCGACGCCGAGATCATCCACCGGCCGCGCTTTTCGACGCTGCTCTATGCCGGCAGCAAGAAGATCAGCCGCCAGCCGGCGCGCTCGGCGATCGTCGCGTTCTCGGCGCGCGAAGTCTACGCCATCGCTGAGCTGATCCGGCGCGAACGCGGCGGCGCTGCGGTGGTGATGGGGGCGCTGTCACCCCGCACCCGCAATGCCCAGGTCGACATGTACCAGAATGGCGACGTCGACTTCCTCGTCGCGACTGACGCCATCGGCATGGGGCTCAATCTCGACGTGCACCACGTCGCCTTCGCCGACGATACCAAGTTCGACGGCCACCAGACGCGGCCGCTCACCCCGGCCGAGTTCGGCCAGATCGCCGGCCGCGCCGGGCGCCACATGCACAACGGCACGTTCGGCGTCACCGGCAATGCCGCGCCGTTCGAGACCGAGCTCGTGGTCCAGCTCGAAGGCCACGACTTCGAGCCCGTGCGGCAGGTGCAGTGGCGCAACCCCGAGCTCGATTTCGCTTCGCTCGAAGCGCTGCGCAGGAGCCTCGAAGTCACGCCCGACAATCGAGCCCTCACCCGCGTGCCCATCGCAACCGATCAGCAGGCGCTGGAGTTTCTGGCGCGCAATGAAGCGGGCGACCTCGCGATCGGACGGGAGAATGTGGAGCTGCTCTGGCAGTGCTGCGCGCTGCCCGACTATCGCGACATCTCGCCGGCGCAACATGGCGAGATCATCACCCGCATCTATACCGACCTCCGCCGGCATGGCGCGGTGGCGACCGACTGGATCGCCGAACAGGTGCGCTTCTGCGACAACGCGGTGGGCGATATCGACACGCTTTCCAACCGCATCCGCCAGATCCGCACCTGGACCTATGTCGCCAATCGGAAAAACTGGCTTGAAGACCCGGTCCATTGGCGCGAAAAGACGCGGGACATCGAGGACCGGCTGAGCGACGCGCTGCATGAGCGGCTGACCCAGCGTTTTGTGGACCGGCGCACCAGCGTATTGATGCGTCACTTGAAAGACCGATCAATGGCCACACCTGACATCAACGATCGCGGCGAGATCAGCCTCGAGGGCCATCTCATCGGCTCGATCCAGGGCTTCCGCTTCACCCTCGCCCGCTCCGACGGCGAGACCGACGCCAAGGCGCTCGGCAGCGCCGCGGCGCAGGTGGTGGCACCCGAAATCCTGCGCCGCGCCGAGCGGCTCGCCGGCGGGCCGAACGAAGAGTTCGTGCTCTCGACCGATGGCCAGTTGCGCTGGCGCGGCGAGGTGGTCGCGGCGCTCGGCGAAGGCGACAGCCTCTTTGCCCCGCGCATCATCGTGCTCGCCGACGAGGCGCTGACCGGCGCCCGATCTCGAGCGCGTGCAGGACCGGCTGAACCTCTGGCTGCGCCATCACATCAACACCGTGCTCGAGCCGGTGCTGGCGCTCGAAGCGCCCGCCGATCTCGAAGGCGCGGCCCGCGGGCTCGCCTTCCGGCTTTACGAAAACCTCGGGCTGATGCCGCGCGGCCCCGTCTCCGACGAGGTCAAGGGCCTCGACCAGGACGTGCGCGCCAAGATGCGCAAGCTCGGCATCAAGTTCGGCGCCTACCACATCTACGTGCCGCTGGCGCTGAAGCCCGCGCCGCGCGAGCTGGCGCTGATCCTCTATGCGTTGAAGAACGGCGGCGTGCGCCAGCCCGGCGTCAGCGAATTGCCGCACACCGTGCTCTCGGGAAGAACGTCGTTCCAGGTTAACCCGGAGATCTCGACCAAGCTCTATGAACTGGCGGGCTTCAAGGTCGCTGGCCGGCGCGCGGTGCGCGTCGACATCCTCGAGCGCCTTGCCGATCTGATCCGCCCGCTCATCGCGCTCGACGCCAAGACGCATCAGGGCGAGCTGCCGGCCGGCGCCGCGGAGGCCAATGGCTTCCGCGTGACCGTCGAGATGACGTCGCTGCTCGGCACCGCCGGCGAGGATTTCGCCTCGATCCTGACCTCGCTCGGCTATCGCGTGCGCCGCACGCCGAAGGTTGCGGAGCCCGCGGCCATCACGGCGCCAATCGAGACCGAGGCGCAGATCGACCAGGTCGTCGACGCCGCTGCGACGGAGGCCGCGACGGCCGTCGTCGAGGGCGCGTCCGTTGCCGAACCGGCCAAGGAAGTCGAGGCGGCGGCTGTCGAAACCGCCGCGGCTGATCTCGGCGCGCCCGCACCGGCTGCGGCCGATACAGCCGATGCGGTGCCTGCGACCCCGCCGGAGCCGCAATTCGACGAAGTCTGGTTCCCGGCGGGTCGCCGGCCCGAGGGTCCGCGTCACGGCAGCAAGCGTCCGCCACGCGCCGCCGCCAATGGCGAAGCGCCGGCCGAGGGGGCTCGCCCGCCGCGCCGTTTCCACCGCGACCACAAACCGGCTCCGAACGGTGCAGCCGCAGATGGAACGCCGGCTGCGGCGGCCGCACCCGACGCCGCGCCACCCGCGACGGCGCGCCCGCGCTTCGACAAGCCGCGCAAGAGCTTCGGCGGCGGCGACAAGAAGCCGTTCGAGGGCAAGAAGTACGGCGGCAAGCGCGACCGCGAACAGGCCAGCGATTGGAAAGAGCACCGGCCGCGCGAGAAGCGCGACGTCGCGCTCGATCCGGATTCACCGTGGGCGGCGCTGGCGGCACTCCGCAACCCCAAGCCGGACGGGCCCTGAAGCAGCGTCTCGATCGCTGGCTGTTCTTCGCCCGCGCGACCAAATCGCGCACGCTCGCGCAAAAGCTGATCGAAGCCGGTGCCGTCCGCGTCAATTCCGCGCGCACGGTGCGGACAGACTATGCGGTCGGCGAAGGCGACGTGCTGACCATCATGCTCGGAGCCCGCATCCTCGTCTGGCGCATCCGCGCGGAGGGCGAGCGGCGGGGTCCGCCGGCCGAGGCGCAGGCGCTCTACGAGGATTTGTCGCCGAACCTCGCCATCGACCGCAAACGCGTCCCCTAAAGCCGCCGTTTGCTGCAAAACAGTGCCCGCAAGCTCGCTTGCGACCCTTGGGAAAACGCGTTAGCACGCGACCGGACGCCGGGCCCTCCGCCGGCTCACCTCGCCTTTTGGGTAGCCCCCTCCGCAGATGACCTACATCGTCACCGACAACTGCATTAAGTGCAAATACATGGACTGCGTCGAGGTTTGCCCCGTCGACTGCTTCTATGAGGGCGAAAATATGCTCGTCATCCACCCCGACGAGTGCATCGATTGCGGCGTCTGCGAGCCGGAATGCCCCGCCGAGGCGATCAAGCCGGACACCGAGCCCGGCCTCGAGAAATGGCTCGAGATCAACGCCAAATACGCTTCCGCCTGGCCCAATATCAGCGAGAAGAAGGACGCGCCCGCCGACGCCAAGGAGTGGGACGGCGTCGAGGGCAAGTTCGAAAAGCACTTCTCCGAGGCCCCTGGCGAAGGGGACTGACACTGCCCATCTAGGGGGCAGTCGCCAACATTTGCCGCTTCCGGAGCCCTGGCCGTTAACCCGACTGATTCGGCAACTTTGATTTTGCCGGAAAATTGTGCTACGGTCAGAAAATCGATGCTGAACCCAGCCCTGTGCCGAAAGGCACTCTTTTTTTGACAGCGATAAGCGGGTGACCCAACGGACGGCCGAGCGGGGCCGGACGAGGTAAAGCGTTGTTTAGATAACAAAACAGGACGGTCTTCCGCAAAGAACCGGTCCGGCGGCGGCGTCAACGGAGTAACATCATGGTAGCCAAAAAGACTATGCAGCGCCTCGGATTCAAGACCGGCGAGTATATCGTGTATCCCTCGCACGGCGTCGGCATGATTACATCGATCGACGAACAGGAGGTCGCGGGTTTGAAGCTCGAACTCTTCGTGATTTCGTTCGAGCAGGACAAACTGACGCTGCGCGTCCCGACGGCCAAGATCAAGTCGGTCGGCATGCGCAAGCTCGCCGAGGAAGCGGTCGTCAAGAAGGCCCTCGAGACGGTCACCGGCCGGGCACGCGTCAAGCGCACCATGTGGAGCCGCCGCGCGCAGGAATATGAAGCCAAGATCAACTCGGGCGACCTGATCGCGATCTCCGAAGTGGTGCGAGACCTTTACCGGTCGGACGACCAGCCGGAGCAGAGCTATTCCGAGCGCCAGCTGTTCGAGCAGGCGATGGACCGGATGAGCCGCGAGATCGGTGCCGTCAACAAGCTGACCCTGACCGAGGCCGTGCAGCTCATCGAAAAGCAGCTCGCCAAGTCGCCGCGCCGCGGCCCGAAGACCGAGCCCGATGCCGAGGAGGCTGCGGCTTAAGACGAGCAAAGTGTATCTTTCGGGACGAAAAAGGCCGGCAGGGATGCCGGCCTTTTTGTTGAGCAGCACCTCTTTCCGTCCATTAGATGTCATCCCCGCGAAAGCGGGGAGCCATTCCGCAGCAGGAGCGAAACGAGAGTTGGGTCCCCGCTTTCGCGGGGATGACAACCGGTGGGGATGATTGGTTCAGCGCCACGCCTCGAGCGGACGAACCAGGAGGTTCGGGCACCCGTCGGTCAGTTGACCGCAACGACCTTATACGCCGACCCCGGCGTCACCGGGTCGCCCGGATAAAGGTTGTTGAGCACGTAGAAGAGGTTGGTCGCGTCGTTCACCGGGCCCATCTTGCGCGCAATGGAATCGGCGGAATCGACCGGGCCGGCGGTGACGGCCTTGAGGGTCACGGCGTGGACCTGGCGCAGGTCGCTGCCAGTGGCGGCGCGGAAGCTCTTGATCGTGTCGTCGGCGCCGCGGGCGAAGAGCTCGCTGTCGATCCGCGCCGCGAAGATGAACCGATAGACCTTGCCCCCGAAGCGGACGACCTGCACGCGGAAGTTCCATTGATTGGTCGCCGCGACACCGGACGCCGTATCGTTGCCATTGAGGCTCTGCCCGTTGACCGTCGTCGGCTGCAGCCCCGCGATCCAGCCTGATTTGAGATAGTCGGTGAGCGCCATGCTGTCGGGCACGTCGGCGCTGTCGAAGCGCACCGCCTCGCCGTCGCTGGCAACGCCCACCACCGCGCCTTGCGCCATCTGCAGCTTGTAGCCCGGCGGCACAGTGAAGGTGAATTTGAGGTTCGGCTGAATGAAGTGCTGCCCGGCGATCGCGCCCTGGCTCGGGCTGTCGCCGAAGACGAGGCCGCCAATCGCCGCCATGTAGTCGGCACGATCCGTGTCGCCGGTGCCCGGCGGTCCGAAGGTCGTGCGCGCAATGTCGGTCGCCTTCTCGATGCGGTCCGGGGTCGAGGGATGCGAGCTGAGGAAATCGTCGCCCTCGGTCGCCGCATCGCCCTGCGTGTACTGCGCGAAGCGGCCCATCGCGCCGAGGAAGCGCGCCGCGGCATAGGGGTCGAACCCGGCGCGGCCGGCGATCTCAATGCCCGACTTGTCGGCCGCCAGCTCCTGCGCCTGGCTGAAGGCGGCAAAGCTGAGCTTGGCCTTGTTGGCGCTCTGGTCGGTCGAGGCGTCGGCACCGAACACGCCCGTCACCACCTTATCGACGAGATCGGTGGTGCGCGCGCGCTCGGTGCGCGCCTGCGAGTGATGGAGGATGACGTGCGAGATCTCGTGCGCGAGGATAGCGGCGAGCTCGCTCTCGTCATTGGCGAGCGCCAAAACCCCGCGCGTCACGAAGATATAGCCGCCCGGCAGCGCGAAGGCGTTGACATCGGGGGTATCGAGGATGGTGACCGTGAAGCGCGCATCGCCCTGGTTGGCCGCGGCGAGCAGGCGCGAGACGATCTGCGCCAGCATGATCTCGGCCGGCCGATCGGAATAGATGCCGCCATACTGGGCGATGATCTTGGGGGCTTCGCGCGCCCCGAGATCGTCGTCGCTCGGATCGCCCGTGTCGGAGACGAGCGGCGCCATCTGGCCGTCGGTCGTCGTGACCTGGACGCCCGGGCCCATGACGCCGGCGCAGCTCGCAAGGAGGAGCGCGAGCGCAAGACTGCCGGCGAGTCGAGCGAGCCGCAGGGTCATGGCGAGGCGAGAACCTCGATCTGCTCGGGATGGGTGAGCCGCAGGCGCGGCGCATCCTCGCCCTCGATCCAGCCGCGCAGGCGGACGAGCATGCCGACGAGCCGCGAGGGATCACGACCGTCTTCGGCAACGAGGCGAAGAGCCCGCATGTCCATCACCGCAGCAAAATCCTCTCTGCTCCCGCGGCCAAAACTGAAGGTCAGGCCGCCGGCTGCCCGTTCCGCGGCAAAAACGCGGCCCTCGACCAGCTCGTAACGCCCGGCGCGACCGACAAAATCGGCGCGCCGCGCGGCCAGCCGCACCCTGTAATCGGGATCGGCCCAGATGCCAACCCTCTCGGCCCGTGCCGCAGCTTCTGACGCAAACAGTGGCGGCAAAACCGCACGATTGTCGGGGAACGAATAGACCCGCGCCATGCCGCGCACGAGCATGGCGCGCTGTACCCAAAGCTCGGCACCGTTCTCGACAAAGACATGCGCGAGCGTACGGCCATGCCGGTCGGTCTCAGCGCCGCCGTGACGCAGGCGGACGTGCCGACCGAGAACGATGTCTTCGAGCGCGGCACGCGCCTCCGTGGCCATCGGCCAGTCGGCGAGGCCGGGACGGTCGAGCGCCAAATGCGGCGCCTGGATGCCGACCAGCCGGACGACGAGTTCCGTGTCGAGCAGCAGCGTGTCGCCATCGACGATCGCCGTGACAGTGCCGCGCGGGCCGTCGCGCAACGGCAATGCGCCAACCGCGCTCGCCGCCGCATCCGGTGCCGCCGCAACCGCCAGCTGGCTTGCGCGCAAATCCTGCCCCCCGAAAAGCACGCCGTCAGCATGCAGCAAAATACGGCGAAAATCCCGGGGGCGCCTCGGAGTGGCCCGGAAACCGGACGGCCGAGGACTTGGTTCGTCCGCAGGCTTCGTCTAGGGTCCGCGCCGCCGACCCCGTAGCTCAGCAGGATAGAGCGCAGGATTCCTAATCCTGAGGCCATGAGTTCGAATCTCATCGGGGTCACCATGATCGCCATCAACCGCATAGAGTCCTGATGCCTCGTTTCCTTCGCGCCCTTTCGCCGATCGTCCTGACCCTGCTGCTCGCCGCCTGTTCGACCGGCGGGCTCGGCCTCTCGGCGGGCCTCAGCCAACGGATGGATACGCAGGGCGCCAAGCTCGACCGCTCGACGGCGCTGGGCGTGGTCAACCAGTATCGCGCCTCGGTGGGCGCCGGCGCGCTGACCGAAGACGCGGGACTCGACGCCACTGCCGACCAGCTGGTGGCCCAATATTCAAAGAGCGGCACGCAGCCGCCAAAGCCCGCGGGCGTCCTCGATATCCGCTACTCGGCTGGCTATTTCACCTTCGCCGAAACCTTCTCGGGCTGGCGCAACTCGCCGACCGATGCGCCGGCCCTCACCGACAAGGCTGCGACCAAGGCGGGCGTTGCCGCGATCTACGACCCCAATTCAGGATACGGCGTCTATTGGGTGCTGCTGCTTGAATGACGTTCTTGACGCACGCGGCCTGCGCTGCCCGCTGCCGGTCCTGAAGCTCGAAAAGCGCGTCGAGACGTTACCGGCGGGCGCGACGCTGATCGTGCTCGCGACCGACCCGATCGCCAAGATCGACATTCCACTCTATTGCACGCAGCATGGGCATCGCCTACAGCCTTGACGCCGAAGGCGAGGTGCTTCGCTTCACGATCGTCAGGCGCTAGTCGGCCGCGGCGTCCGCGTCGGGTGGCGTCTCGCCTTCGGCGGGCGCGGCGGGCGCCACGGGGACGGCCGGCGTGCCGCCGCTTCCCGGACGCGGCCGGGGCAGCGGAATACCCGGCACGCCGCCGAGCTCGGTCGCCACATAGCTCGGCCCGTCGATGTGGTCGGTCAGATAGCTCGGCTGGCCCCTGAGCCCCATCGGGAACACCGCCTCGCGCTGCTTGACGTAGGCCCGCGCCTTCTTGCCGCAGATGAGCGGGCTCATATCGACCGGATCGGTGGCGAGATCGGGCACGTCGAGGATGGTCTGGCCGGTCGGCTTCAGCGCGCCGCTGAGCCCGCGCAGAAAGAGCTGCGCCGCAAGCTCGTTACGCTCGCGCACCGAGGAGGCGCCGAGCACCACCGCCATCAGCGAGTGGCCGTCGCGATCGAGCGTTGCGACGATATTGAGCCCGGACTCGCAGATGAAGCCGGTCTTCATTCCGGTGACGCCGGAGAGGTGCTCCAGCAGGCCGTTGGAGGTCTCGAGCTTATGGCCGCCCAACTCGACTGATTGCGTGTCGAAAATCGGCATGTATTGCGGATAGTCGCGCCGGATGTAGAGGGCGATGATCGCAAGGTCGCGCGCCGAGCTGATCTGGCCGGGGCTCTTGAGGCCGTTGGCATTGTCGTAGTGCGTGGCCTTGAGCCCCATCTGCTGCGCCATGAGATTCATCTGCTGGACGAACGCCGGCTCGCTGCCGCCGACGGTCTCGGCGACGGCTACGGCCATGTCGTTCGCCGACTTCACCAGCATGATGTAGAGCGCGTCCTTGAGGCTGACGCTCTGGCCCACGGCGAGCCCCGACTTGGCCGGCTCCTGGTTCCAGGCGTGCTGGCTGATCGTCACCGGGGTATCGAGGGTCACCCGCCCGGCCTTGATCGAGGCGAAGGTCAGGTAGGCCGTCATCAGCTTGGTAACCGAGGCCGGGTGCCAGGGCTGGCCGGCATCTTCAGCGTAGAGCACCTGGAACGACGTCGAATTCGATCAGGAGCATCGGGATCGCCGAAGCGGAACCAGTGAACGAGGCCAGGAGCGCGAGGCAAAAAACCAGTAAGCGGGCGAATCGCGCAGCCTGCATCACACCAGACTCGATCAGGACGGGAAGCGATACCTACCCGCGGTTCGTGGCACCATTCAAGCAAGCGTACGCCGTGCTGACTGGATTTTGATCGACACTGCTCGTTTGAGCCCTAGGCACAGACAGTAACCTCGCCTATATGCTCGGGCGGCAATGGAGTTCGAGATGCGCGAAGCAGGTGCAGAGAAGTCGGTCGTTTGCGGGGCCATGGGCGATATCCTCAACCGCATCGGCGACAAATGGAGCGTCATGGTGGTCGGACACCTGACCAAAAAGACCATGCGCTTCAATGAACTGCGTCACGCCATCGGCGGCATCAGCCAGCGCATGCTGACCCTGACGCTGCGCAATCTCGAGCGCGATGGGCTCGTCATCCGCACGGTGTTCCCCGAAATCCCGCCGCGCGTCGAGTATCAGCTGACCGAGCTCGGCCGCACCCTGACCGATCCGCTCGATACGCTCTGGAACTGGGCCGCCCGCCACGGCGGCGACGTGCGCGTGGCCCGCGAAACCTACGACCGCGTGCACGCCGTCGAGGCCGCGCCTGGACCGGAGCGGCGCTACGCCGGAGCCGCCAGCTGACGGCAGCGACGCACCGCTCGCTGGCAGCTGACCTCAGGGCCATCGGCATCGCCGAGGGCGATGCGGTGATGGTGCATGCCGCGCTGCGCACGATCGGCCCGATCGTCGGCGGACCCGATGCGCTGATCGCGGCGCTCTGCGACGTGGTGGGCCCGGAGGGCACGATCCTTGGCTATGCCGACTGGCAGGGGCAGGACGAGGTCGACGCCGGCATCGACCGGGCCGACATCGCGCCGTTCGATCTGCTGACCTCGCGCGCCAATCGCGACAATGGCTGGTTTCCCGAGGCGCTGCGAACGACACCGGGCGCCTTGCGGAGCGGCAATCCCGGTGCGTCGGTCACGGCGCTCGGCGGCAAGGCCGCCTGGTTCACCGCCGACCATCCGCTCGACTATGGCTATGGCCCGGGCTCGCCGCTCGCCAAGCTGGTCGAAGCGAACGGCAAGGTGCTGATGCTTGGTGCGCCGCTCGACACCATCACCCTGCTGCATCACGCCGAGCATCTCGCGCGTATTCCCGGCAAGCGCGTCAAGCGCTACGAGGCACCGATCCTGATCGGCGGCAAGACGGTGTGGCGCACGTTCGAGGAATTCGACACCTCGCATCCGGTGGTCGACGGGCTGGACGAGGATTATTTCGCCGCGATCGTCGAGGAGTTCCTCGCAAGCGGCAGAGGTCGCCGCGGCACGATCGGGAGCGCGCCATCGGTGCACGTGCCCGCGCACGAAATTGTGACCTCCGCCGTGACCTGGTTAGAACGACGTATTAGTAGCCAGCGGTAACTCCGTAGGCACCAGGGGGTTCCCCTGCCCCGAGCGATCTTTTTCCCGCCATTTTGCAACTGCCCCCACCGCGTCCCGTTGTCCGGCCCGAGGGTTTGAACCCCAACGTAAGGACCCCACAAATGAGCAGACTTTCAACACTCGCGCTGGTGAGCGCACTCGCTTTGGCCCCGTCGATCGTGCTCGCGGCCAATGTGTCAACCGCCGCCACCGGCAACCTCGCCGGCCAGAACGACAGTCGCTCCAGTTCGTCGAGCCTGGTCCCCGACGTGACCGACTCGGCTGCAGTGGGCGGCACGCTCGGCATGGGCGCTCTCGTCACCAATCTGAACGGCAGCGGCGACGACGGCACTGCACTGACGGCTATTGGCGCCGCGAACGCCAAATCGACCATCATCATCGTGCCGGTATCTTCGATGACGGCCGATGCCGGCCTCGACACGAACGCCCTCGCCGGCGCCGAAACTCACGCCAGCGGGCGTCTCGGTTCACTCCGCAAGGCCGTTCATGACAGTACCGTGGTCGAAGCCGCGCTGGTCGTCAAAGGCTACAACGACCGCCAGATCGTCGGCGTGCAGAGCGACGGGGCCGTGGCCACCAGCAACTCCCAGAACAATGTCGGCGGCACCATCTGGATTTATGTCGACGACCGCGCGTAGTCGGCTGAGCGCTTCCCAACAGCGAGGGCGTGACTTCGGTCGCGCCCTTTGCTTTGCGCTGGTGCCCCCGGTCGGGATCGAACCGACACTCCTTTCGGAACCGGATTTTGAGTCCGGCGCGTCTACCAATTCCACCACAGGGGCTGTCGCGGAAACCCCGCGGACTTAAGCAAAAGGCGCTGGGGCGTCAATCGGAACCCCGGCGCGCGAACGCCAGTTGCATCGGGATGCGCGAACGCGGCGATATCCGGATCGGGGTTTCGGGCTGGACCTATTCGCCCTGGCGTGGCGCCTTCTATCCCAAGGGATTGCCGCAAAAGCGCGAGCTCGGCTATGCGGCCGCGCAGTTCAACGCGCTCGAGATCAACGGCACCTTCTATGGCATGCAGGTGCCGCAGAGCTTTGCCGGCTGGGCCGCGGCGGCACCGCCCGGTTTCATCTTCGCGGTGAAGGGCCCGCGCTACCTCACGCACATGCTGAAGCTCACCCGGCCCGAGGCGCCGCTCGCCAATTTCTTCGCCTCGGGCCCGCTCGCGCTAGGCGCAAAGCTCGGGCCGATCCTCTGGCAATTCCCCGAGCGATTTGCCTTTGACGAGGCGCGCCTCGATGCCTTTTTCGAGATGCTGCCGCGAACTCGACGGCAGGCCGCGGCGCTCGCTCAGCGTCACGACCATCGGCTCCGCGCGCCGGCGCATTTCGGCGACGATCGCGATGGTCCGATCCGCCACGCCATCGAGATCCGGAATGAGAGCTTCCGCGATGCGCGCTTTATCGCGCTGCTGCGGCGGCACGGCGTCGCGCTCGTCTGCGCCGACACACCGCGCTGGCCGCTGCTGATGGATGTGACGGCGGACTTCATCTATTGCCGTCTCCATGGATCGACCGAACTCTACAACTCGCGCTACAGCGAGGCCGAGCTCGATCGCTGGGCCGCGCGGATCAGCGACTGGAGTTCCGGCGCGGCGATGAGCGATGGCAATTTCGTGCTGCGGCCACGTGACGACCATCGGCCGCGCGACGTCTACGTCTTCTTCGACAATACCGACAAGCTCGAGGCTCCCGGCAACGCCCGCGGGCTCATGCAGCGGCTCGGCGTTGCCGCGAACGCCAGTTCGGGCTCTACTGTCCCGGCATGAGGGACGAGTGATGAGCGGCACCATCCGCACCGGCATGGCCGGCTGGATTTTCGAAGATTGGCGCAAAGGCAAGTTTTACCCCGAGGGGCTGAAGCAGAAAGAGGAACTGCATTTTGCCTCGCGCCATGTCACCGCTATCGAGATCAACGCCACCTTCTACCGCAACCAGAAGCGCGAATTGTTCGAAGCCTGGGCGGCCCAGACGCCGGAGAATTTCGTCTTCACGGTGAAGGGCAACCAGACCGTCACGCACATCAAGCGGCTGAAGGAGGTGGCGGAGCCGGTGGAGTTCTTCTTCAAATCGGTGACGGCGCTCGGACCGCGGCTCGGCGCCGTGTGCTGGCAATTGCCGCCGAACTTCAAGCCGGATCTCGAGCGGATCGAAAAATTCTTCGCGCTGTTGCCCAAGACGATCCGGCAGGCGATCGAGGTGCGCAGCAAGGCCTTTGCGACGCCTGAATTCGTCGATTTGCTCCGGGCTCACAATGTCGCGCTGGTGATGGCCGATACCGCGGACTGGCCCTATCTCGACCAGACGGCCGACTTCGCCTATGGCCGCCTGCAGGGGCCGCCCGGCGGCGATCATTATGACGGCGCCGGACTCGACCTTTGGGCCAGTCGCCTCAAGGCGCTGGCGGAGGCCAGGGCATTCGCCGGCGAGACCATCGTTCCGGCGGCCGCCAAGCCGCCGCCGCGCGACGTGTTCGCCTATTTCGTCTCGATGGACAAAGGCAACGCGCCCGGAAACGCCATGGCGATCCAGCAGCGGCTCGGGATCGCGCCGGCAGCCGGCTGACCGTCACATCGGAGCGATCAGGCTTGATCTTGGCCAAGGACTGGCCTCAATCCCGCGTCAAATAGTCGAGACCAATGATGACCGCCACCGTCACCACCGCCAGCCCTCCCCGCGCCCTGCCCGTCGACAAGATCCTCGTCGGGCTCGCGTTCCTCGTCGCGCTCGGCACAATCGCCGGGGCCTGGGGCAGCCAGATCTGGGGCGGGCTCATTCCGTGCGAGCTCTGCCTGGCCCAGCGGCAAGCCTACTATTGGGGCGTGCCCGTGCTGGCGCTGATCCTCGTCCTCTGGAACCGCCTTCCAATTGTGGTGTGGTATGTCGTGGTCGCGGTCGCCGCTGCGATTTTCGTCTGGTCGACCTATATGGGGACCTACCATGCCGGTGTCGAATGGGGCTGGTGGCCCGGCCCGACCGCATGCACGGGCACCGGGATCACCCTCAGCTTCTCCGACCTCCAGGCTGGCACGATCGCGCGGACGGTGCCCTGCGATCAGGTGCAGTGGCGCGACCCGATCCTGAAGCTCAGCCTCGCCGGCTATAATGCGCTGATCTCGGCCGGCGTGGTGGTGCTGCTGCTCGCCGCTATGGTGGTGCAGGCGCTGCGCGGAAGCGCGGCTAGTCCTCGGGATAGAGCAGGCGCATGTAGTCACGCGCGGAGTGGAAGATATGGGCAATCTCTACCCGTCATCGGTTGCGGCGTAGAAAATCAGATATCTTCCAAACGGGCAGCGTCGCAAAGCAACTCCCTTGATCTCAACGACGACGGGGTAGCGCTGAGCGTGCGCTGCAAGCCCCTGACAACGCTCCAGCAACTCGCTGACGAAGCTTTCGGCTCTGACCGGGTTGTCCTCGGCAATGAAAGTCGCCGATTTCAGTCAGATCGTTACGGGCGCTCGCGGAGAGCTGGACTTGCATCAAGCGCGCTTCTTGCCCATCGCGCGATATTTCGCTGTGAGCTCGGCAGCGACATCTTCGATCGGCACCGTCCGGCCGGCCAAAATGTCTTCGACACCCGGCGTCAGGTCTTCGATCAATCGCGCCAGCGCAGCCTCGCGCTCCTGCACGAGCCGCACGCCTTCCCGCAGCACTTCGCTTTTGGAATTGTAGCGACCGTTGGCGACGAGGTCGTTGACCACCGCTTCGAGCTTTTCACCGAGATCTGCGCTGATCGGCATGGGGAGCCTCCGTCTTCGAGAGGCCAATAATAGTTATTGCAGCCCGAAAGTCCAGCCTAAGGCTCGAGCTCGATGTCCCAGTAAAGGTAATCGAGCCAGCTCTGGTGCAGATGGTTGGGCGGGAACGCCCGGCCATTGTTGTGGAGGTCATGCACCGTGGGCTGATACGGCGCCTGCTGCGGGAACATCTTGATCTCGCGCGGCAGCCGGTTGGCTTTCCTGAGATTGCACGGCGCGCAGGCGGCAACGACATTGTCCCACGTCGTGCGGCCGCCTTTCGAGCGCGGGATCACGTGGTCGAAGGTGAGATCGTCCCGCGAGCCGCAATACTGGCACTGGAAGCGATCGCGCAGGAACACGTTGAACCGCGTGAACGCCGGATGGCGCGCCGGCTTTACGTACTCCTTGAGCGACACCACGCTCGGCAGGAACATCTCGAGGCTGGGAGATTTGATGATCCGGTCGTAGCTCGACACGATCGACACGCGATCGAGGAACACCGCCTTGATCGCATCCTGCCACGACCAGAGCGACAGCGGATAGTAGCTGAGCGGCCGGTAGTCGGCGTTCAGCACCAGCGCGGGGCAGGACTCCGGTGACACATGGACGGTCACCTGACACTCCCCCTTTGGGAATCGTCAGCACTCATATCGGACCTATACTATATGGTCCGTGACGCCGCTGTGAAGCGCCAAAAGCCAAACGATTCTATGGCTTGAGCGCCGGCTGCAGGGCGAGAAACTGCGTCGCGAACGCCAGTCCATCCGGGGCGATGCCGTGCCCGACCCCCGGCGAGATGTGAAGGCGAACCTCGAAGCCCGCATCGGCCAGGACTTGTGCGGAGTCACGGCTGAGATCGGGGTCGACCACCCGGTCGAACTCGCCGTGGACGAGCGCCACCGGCGGCCTTGCATAGCGCCCGTCGCCAAACCCCTCGGGCGGGATCAGCGCGCCGGAAAAGGCGACGATGCCGATGAGCGCGCTGTCGAGCGAGGTGCCGAGATGAAGCGCCATCATCGCGCCCTGGCTGAACCCGACGATCACCGTGTCGCGGGCGCTGAGCTTGGTCTGGGCCCAGAGATCGATGAGGAAATTGATGAGCACCGGCCGGGCCTGTGCGGCGCCCTCGATGCGCCCGCTGATCGGCGCGGACGACAGCGGAAACCACTGATAGCCCGCGGCATTGACGTCGCATCTGTCAGGCGCGTTGGGCGCGACGAACAGCATATCGGGCCAGAGCTCGCGCCACTCCTCGCCGAGCCCGATGAGATCGGCGCCGTCGGCGCCATAGCCGTGGAGCAACAGCATCAGCTGCCTGGGCGCGCCGCCGGACTTTGGCGGCAGCATGGGACCTGAAAGCGTCGGCGTCACAATGCAGTGCCCCCGGCCTCGTTCTTGAGGCTGCCGTAGTAACGCCAGAACAGCAACGCCGCGGCATGCCGATGCGGCGCCCAGAGTTGCGCGATCTCGGCGAGCTCGAGCGGTGTCGGCAGTTCCGACGAGGTTGAGGCCATGGCCGACCGCCTTGCGAAGGGCGAGGTCGCCAACCGGGAAGATGTCC
Organism: uncultured Alphaproteobacteria bacterium; assembly: GCA_963848625.1. Taxonomy (GTDB): domain Bacteria; phylum Pseudomonadota; class Alphaproteobacteria; order Rhizobiales; family Devosiaceae; genus Devosia_A. The sequence goes on along the minus strand of CAWKEC010000007.1, from coordinate 247,273 downwards.
GGATGGCCGGTCGCGAACATCAGGTAGATCTCGGCGGTCCAGGGGCCGATGCCCTTGTGCGCGGTGAGGTGCGCCACGGCCTCGTCCGCCCCCAGCCGCTCGACCAGCGTCGAAGTCGAGGACGCCGTCGGCGGCGGCTTCGGCAATCGCCCGGAGGGTGCGGACCTTGCCTGCCGAGAGCCCGGCTGCCCGGAGTCTCGCATCGCTCAGCTTGAGGAACCGCTTGGGATCGGTGGCGCCGGGCAGCGCTTCGACCCGCGACCAGATGGCGCGTGCGCTCGCGACCGACAGCTGCTGGCCGGTGACGACGCGGGCGAGGCCCGCGAACCCCGCTTGGCTCAACCGGACCTCGAAGACTCCTGCGGCCTTGGCGATCGGCTTGAGGCGCGGATCGCGACGCAGCAGGCTCTTCAAATGCCGGCCGAGGATTTCGGTCGAGGTTAGCCGGTCTGGGAGAGGTCTGGGTGCCATCGCGAGGTTTCAGAGAGATGTGAGCGCGGTTCCCTGGTTCGAAAAACGCGCTAGAGAGACGCACTATGTCGGCCATCCTGCGCTTCGCGCCAAGCCCCAACGGCCACCTGCACCTCGGCCACGCGTTTTCGGCGTTGTTCACATGGCGCGCCGCAAAGGCGCTCGGGGGCAGCGCGCTGCTCAGGATCGAAGACATCGATCCGGCCCGATGCAAACCCGAATATGACGCAGACCTGCGCGACGACCTCCGCTGGCTCGGCCTCGGCTGGCCCGAACCTGTGCTGCGGCAGTCCGAGCGGATGGACGTCTATCGGACGGCGGCCCGGCAGTTGGGGAAGCTGATATACCCCTGCGACTGCACGCGAGCCGAAATCGCCGAGCGGACGGCAGGCGGACCGGCCGACCCGGATGGAACGCCGCTCTATGACGGCAAATGCCGCCGCCACGGGCTCGCCGGCGGACGGCCGGTGCAGTGGCGGATCGACATGGCCGAAGGCGCTCGCCGCGATCGGACCACTGAGCATTGCCGTGCTGCCGGTGCACGGCATCGATGTCGATCTCGACCACCCGGCAACGCGACCGGCCGATCCGGGCCGCTGGGGCGATGCGGTGCTGGTGCGGAAGGATGTGCCCACGAGCTACCACCTTGCGGTGGTGGTCGACGATGCGGCGCAGGGAATAACGCACGTCACCCGTGGTCAGGACCTCGAGGCGGCGACCGACCTCCATGTACTGCTGCAGGCGCTGCTCGGCGTGCCGTCGCCCGTCTATGCGCATCACGGGCTGATCCGCGACACGCGCGCGGAAAAGCTAAGCAAATCCAAGGGGTCGACGAGCTTGCGCGATTTGCGAGCGACGGGTTGGACCGCAAACGACGTGCAGCGGGAGCTGGGATTTGAACCAGCATGAAGCCACCCACGGGTGTCATCCCGGGCGTGACCCGGGACCCAACTCGCCGGCCACGCCGGAGGAGAGTTGGGTCCCTGCTTGCGCAGGGATGACAGCTCGTGGGTCGGCTCACGCCGTCGCTGTCCCCGCCAATCCGGCCTGGAACGGGCGGCCCTCAAAGAACGGCCGCACGGTCGCGGCAACGGCCGACTCGAACGGCGTTCCAAATCCTGGCCCGAGCAGCGCGTCGAGCCTGTCGTCGCGCAGCTGCATGGGGTTGCGCCACAAATAGCCCATCTTGCCGATCTCGCGCATTACTGGGTCGACGAGGCCAAGCAGCCGCAGCATCGCGAACGGGAAGCGGCCGACCCGCACCGGTATCGGCGCAGCGTGGGTGATCGCGGCACCCATCTGTTCGGGCGTGACGAAATGCCCGGCAAAATGGAAGCGCTCGAAGCTCCCGAGGCTACTGCGCAGCGCCGCGAGGGCGGCGAAGGTCTCGGCGAGATCGGGCAGATACGCCCAGGCGTGGCCGACGCCGGACGTGCCGACCGTTTCGACGCGGCCCTTTTTGGCATCGCGCAGCATCACCTGGTCGAACCAGTCGCCCGTGGCACCGGGCCCGTAGAAATCCCCGGCGCGGACGATGATCGCCTGGATATCGCCGCGCGCCGCGGCCGCTTCGATCATCTGCTCGATCCGCATGCGGATTTCGCCGCGCGGTTTTTCGGGATGCTGCGGCAGATCGGGCGTCAGGACCCGGTCGGTCGCCGCGAAATTATAGATGCTGGCCGGAAACAGCAGCGTCTTGCCGCTGCTTCCCATCGCCGCGAGCACCCGGCCGAGCTGGGCTTCGAGCCGGCCGTTGAACCATTTGTCGTAGCGTAGGTTGAGGCCGCTGAAGACGATCTCGGCATCGCCGATCGCGCGCCGCATGTCCTCGACGCTGTCGGAATCGCCTTGAACGAAGCCGACACCCGGAATCGTGTGCTTATCGCTCCGCGCCATTCCGGTAACGTCCCAGCCCGCGGCGACGAACGCCGCCGCGACGACCCGGCCGATATGGCCATTCACGCCCAGAACCGCAATTTTTCCCTTGGCCATCGCATATCTCCTTGGCTGTGGATGACGAGGAAGATCGGCCATTCACAGGCGATGCGAAATTGGCGATGATTGAGGAATAGCCATTCAGGATTGAATAGCGTGGCAAGTGCCGAACCCGACTGGGCCTTGTGGAGAAGCTTTGCCGCGGTGGTCGCCGAAGGCTCACTGTCGGCCGCCGCCCGCAAGATCGGCTACAGCCAGCCGACCCTCGGGCGGCACATCGAGACGCTGGAAGAGCAGCTCGGGATTACGCTCTTTGACCGCACGCTGCAGGGACTGAAACCCACCGAAACCGCGCTGCGGCTTTACCAGCCGGTATCGGAAGCGCAGGAGCGGCTGGCCGAGGCGGCGCTCGTGGCGGAAGGGGCGACCGGCGCGCTCGAAGGCACGGTGCGGATCACCGCCAGCACCGTCGTCTCGCACTACGTGCTGCCGCCGCTGCTGCGCGGCATCCGCCAGGAGTTTCCGGGTATCGCGATCGAGCTCGTGCCGTCCGATTCGATCGAAAACCTGCTGCTGCGCGAGGCCGACATTGCGCTGCGCATGGTGCGGCCGACCCAGCTCGAGCTGATCGCCAGGAAAATCGGCGACCTGCCCCTGACGGCAACCGCACATGCAAGCTATCTCGGCGCGCACGGCACCCCGCAGCGGCCGGAAGACCTTGCGGGGCATGCGCTGATCGGCTTCGACCGCGACGATCCAGCTGATCCGCGGCGCCAAGGCGCTTGGCGTCATCGTCAAGCGCGCCGATTTCGCGCTCCGCACCGACAGCCAGACGGCGGTCTGGGAACTGCTGAAGGCCGGCCTCGGCGTCGGCTTTGCCCAGCTCGGCATGGTCCGCGACACCCCGGGCATGCGCGAACTGCTGCCGATGCTGAAGATTCCGCCGCTCGAGGTCTGGCTCACCACCCACCGGGAACTGTTTCTCAGCCCGCGAATTCGTGCCATCTATGACCGCCTCGCGGCCGGTCTCGCCGGCTATCTTCAGCGCATCGGCGGCAGCGAACGGGGACACCCTGAACCAGTGATCGTCACGATCGTCAGCATCATCGCCGTGGGTGCCGTCGCGGTGATCCTGTTCCTCGGGCTGTGGAACATGTTCCGCGGCGGCGACGCCAATCGCAGCCAGATGCTGATGCGCGCCCGCGTGGTGGCACAGTTCGTCGCGCTGATCGTGATCCTCGGTGCGCTCTATTTCTTCGGCCAGGGACACGCCGGCAGCTGATGGTCAAGCTCAACAAGATCTACACCAAGACCGGCGACGACGGCACGACCGGGCTGGTCCGCGGCCCACGGCGGCTGAAGCATGATCTGCGGATCAACTGCTTCGGCACGGTGGACGAGGCCAACGCCACCATCGGTGTGGCGCGGCTGTCGACCGTCTCGATGCCCAAGATCGACAGCCTGCTCGGCCGCATCCAGAACGACTTGTTCGACCTGGGCTCGGACCTCGCAACGCCCGGGGCCGACCCCGAGGGCTCGACGCCGTCGCTGCGCGTCACCCCGGCGCAGGTCGCCTGGCTCGAACAGATGATCGACATCTACAACGACGGCCTCGCCCCCCTCTCGAGTTTCGTGCTGCCCGGCGGCACGACGCTCGCCGCCGCGCTGCATGTTTCGCGCACCGTGGTGCGGCGGGCGGAGCGGCTGGTGGTGGAGCTGGTGGTTTCGGACACCGGCACCAACAGCCAGGCGATGGTCTATCTCAACCGGCTCTCGGACCTGCTGTTCGTCTTGGCGCGGGTCGCCAACGCCAACGGCAAGAACGATGTTCTGTGGGAGCCGGGACGCTTCGGTCAGGCCCAGCAATAGGCGGAGGGCCGCATCAAGCGGCCGCCGGCAAGCAATCGTTTACGTCATCGGACTAGACTGGGCGGATGGATCTCGCCGCCATGGCCGTTTCGATGCTCTCCGCCCGCAACCAGACGCTGGCGCAGTATGCGGTACTGCGCAAGTCGTTGCAGATGCAGCAGGACGTGCTGAAGATCCTCGATCCCGCGCCGGCCCTCGCACCCGCCGGGCAAGGCCAGAGCGTCGACAAGACCGCCTAGAACAGCGGCGGCAGCGAGCCCACCGGCACCAGTCCCACGAAAACCAGCCCGGCGGCGATATTGATCGTCTGCGAATAGGAGCCATCGGCCGCCGGCGATCCCGTGAGCAGGCCGCGATAGGCATCGGGGATCAACGGACCGATCACCTCGACGACGCCTTTTGACGTGATCTTGAGATGGCCATCGACATGGCCGGCGGCGTCGAGCTTGGCATCGCCGGACGCAACGAACGTCTTGTCGCCATCGGTGCCGGTCAGCGATTTCAACGTGAACACACCGCCGGCTGCCTGCCAGCGCTTCAAGACGTCCGGATTGCCATAGGTCCGGACATCGTCGCTGAGATTGCTGACCTCGCCCTGGTAGGTCAGCTTGCCGTTGCCGATGGCGTTGGCCGGCATGCTGAGGCCGTCGATCTCAGCATATTGCGCGAGGCTCGCGAGGCCGGCCTTGGCGTCGTGCTTGTCGGGCTCGTCAATGAGATGGGCTTCGAGATGAGTGGCCTTGGCGATGAGCTGATCCTCGACCACGGTGTCAGTCCAGACCGGCTGGTCGACGACGACCGAGACGCGCGCGATACGCCAGGGGTCGAGGCGGACGCTGGCATTGGCGGCGCCGAAATCGACGCGGCTCTGGCTGCCCGAGAACGCATCGGCGACCGTCGCGGGAGATTTTGCCGACACCAGCACGAAGAACGGGTTGTAGACTTCGGCTTGCGCCTTGAGGCCAGCGGCCGTGACCGTCGTGTCGCCATAGCGTGACCGAGACGTTGGCGCAGGTCACATCGAAGCCGAACGGGAAGCCGCTGACCGCAAAGCTGGCGCAGGTCACCTTGGGCGAGGTGACCCCGTCGGCTGCGGCGAGTTGCTGTTGCACGGCGCCGATCTGGCTTGCCCCCCAGAGCCAAGCGCCGGTCCAGAGCGCGGCGACCAGCACGACGACGATGGCGAGCCCGATGATTCTTCTCATGGGCCGCTTCTAGCCGGGCAATTGTGGCTCGTCACCCGCGCTTGCGGCGGATAGAGGCGGCGGCTATCAGCACCGGCGAGGAGGCGCCCGTGAGCAACCCCTGGGTCTTCGGCTATGGCTCGCTGATCTGGAATCCGGGCTTCGCGTTCCTCCGATCGGCGACGGCGCGGCTTTACGGCGCCCACCGTGCGCTGTCGATCTATTCGCACCGCCATCGCGGCACGCCCGAACGGCCGGGGCTGGTGTTCGGGCTGAGTCGTGGCGGTTCGTGCCTCGGGGTGGCGTTCGAAGTTGAGGCGGCGCGCTGGCCGGCAATCTTCGACTATCTGCAGGCGCGCGAACAGGACCGCGGCGTCTATCGCGAAGCGTGGCGGAACGTTGTTCTGGACGATGGCACGACGGTCAAGGCGCTCGCCTATTTGGTCAATGAAGCGCACGTGCAGTTCGCCGGCCGGCTCGGGCTGGCGGAGACATTGCGGCTGGTGCGCGCCGGCAGCGGCGAATTTGGCGGCAACGTCGATTACGTGCGCAACACGGCGCAGCACCTCCTGGCGCTGGGTATTCACGACAAGGCGTTGATGGAGATCGTAGAAGCGTTGGGCGCTGATGATGAGGGATGACCAAAGCCTGTGAGCCCGGACCTCGTGCTTCGACGAGCTCACCATGAGGTCCTCAGAGATTCTCAGTAGCCGTCGTGGTTCCTCATCCTGAGCTTGTCGAAGGACGAACCACGAGGGCGGTCACGCCGCGCTGAGGCTGGTCACCGGTTCGGCGCCCTCGAGATCCCAGACCACGGTGGCGCGGGCGAGTTCGTCGTCGCCGCCGGCAACCGTGAACACCCGATCCGCCGCCTCGAGCGCGAGGCGCAGGCGCGAGCGGCTCTGGGCATCGTGGATGACATCGTGGGCCGAGCCGACCCAGAGCGGCACGCCGCCGCGGGCGAGGAGATAAAGGCTGGTCGTGTCGAATGCGAAGCTGTCGAGACGCTCCGGCATCAGCGCATAGAAGCGCCCGGACCGGCCGCGCCAGTTGACCTGCCGCATCGGTGCCCCGCCCGTCCGCCGTTCTGCAAGCGACGCCATGAGCTGCATCCCTCAACTCCCCGAAGAGGAACAAAACTAGAACAAATGCCCGACGAAAGTCAATCAAATTCGCCCTAACATCTATAGGTATGGGATGGTTCGCTTTGGGCGTCAATATCTAGTGGCGAGCTGCGACGCCGCGATGTTCGGCCAGGCGCGCCAAAAAGGCCTCATCGAGCGGTCGCGAGACCCCGGAATCGACCGCGTCACCGATCAGCGCGGTGGTTTCCACCTCGATATCCGCCTCGAGCCGGGCGGCAAAGTCTGCCCCGGACAGGCCCGGCGGGATGGCTGGGAGGAATCGCGCCCGCGCCATCCCCGGCCACATCATCGCGTGCCGGCCCCAATAGAGGCCGGAATTGAGCGCCACCGGCACGACGGGCACCCCCAGCGCCTCATAGAGCCGGACAATCCCCTGCCGGTAGTCTGGAGGCGCGAGCGGAGCCTTCCGCGTGCCTTCGGGGAAGATGATGATGCGGCAGCCGGTCGCGATAGCCGCGCGCGCGTCATCAAGCATGCGCGGGATAGCCTCGGCGCCGAGTCGCCGGTCGACCGAGATCGTGTGGATCGAGCGCGCCGCCCAGCCGAAGAACGGGATGTCCATGAGCTCGCGCTTGGCGATGAACGCCGGCTTGCCATCGCAGAAGGGCAGGATGGCATAGACGTCCCAATTGCTCTGATGCTTGCTCGCAAAGATCAGTGGCCCGGCCGGAATGTTCTCGGCGCCATCGACCTGACTACGGATGCCGACGATCACGCGGAGCAGCCAGATGTTCGAGTTACGCCAGTAGGTGGCGATGGCCCATGAGAACGCGGTTCTACGCCGCCACAGGATGGCGATCGTGCCGACGACGATGGCAAGCAGCACCGTCTGGCTCATATAGACGAGGTAGAACAGCGCGGTGCGCAGCGCCTGGATGACGATCACAAGCTCCCCCCAACCGGTTGTTCGCGGCGGTATCTCGTGCCGGCTATAGCCCCGAGGTCTGCAGCAGGAAGCGCCGCACCGTAATCCGCGAGGTGATCGCCGTCAGCGCCGCGATCACCGGCACGACGGCGGCGATGCCCGCGATTCCATCGAGCCCGAGCGAGAAGCGGCCGAACAGGAAGCCGAGCTCGGCGCTCGCCTGATCCGGAACGATCGACCCCGCGGCGCCCGCAACAAGAAAGAAAAACGCGATGGCCCCGAGGCCGCCGATCAGCCCGCCGCGGAAGCCGAGCGACAGGAATCGGCCCTGGAATTCACCGGCAATGAACGTGTTGGAGGCGCCGATAAAGTGCAGCACATCGACGATTTCGCGGTTGGTCGCCATGGTGCCGCGGGTGGCGAACACCACGGCGAGCACGGTGGCGAGGACGATCAACGCCAGCACCAGAACGCCCGAGAGGACGACCGTGCCGGCCATGGTGTTGAGCTGTTGTCGCCAGGCGGCGTGCGTTTCGAGCGTCGCGCCCTTGATCGAGGTCAGGTCTTTGCTCAGGAGGCCAAGATCGACGTTTTTGGGGTCGGACAGTTCGACCACCACCAGCCGCGGAATTTCGAGCTGGCTGAGATCAAGCCCCGCGCCGAGCCACGGCTCGAGCAGCTTCTGGCTGTCCGCAAGGCTGAGCGCATGAGCCTCCCCGACCCCCGGAACGGCCTCGGCCACGGCGATGGCGGTCCGGATATTGCTGTCCATCACCTCGCCCTCGACCGGGCGGATCTGGATGGTGACCTCGCGGCCGACATCGGTCGACCAGGCGATCGCCGATTTCTGGACCAGAACGACGGCGCCGAGCGTCACGCCCGAGAGGAACGTCATGATGGCGATCAGCAGCACCAGCGTGCGCCCGGCAACTGACCGCTCCGGCACCACCGCGGCGGTGCGGCGCGGGACTTGTTCCGCGCGGTCAGCTGCTGCCGCTTCGAGCACCATTTCAGCCATCGAGGGTCACCAGGCCTTCGCTGAGCGCCATGCGGGGGAAATCGAAGGCATCGAGCAGCGGCAATTCGTGCGTTGCAAGGATGATGGTGGTGCCGAGCTTGTTGAGCTCGGCAAAGAGCCGCACGAGCCGCAGCGAGAGCTCGGGATCGACATTGCCGGTGGGCTCGTCGGCGAGGAGGATGTCCGGCCGCCCGATGACGGCGCGGGCGATGGCAGCGCGCTGCTTTTCGCCGCCGGATAGCAGGGCTGGGTGAGCGTCCATGCGGTTGCCGAGCCCGACCCATTCGAGCAGCTCGGTGACGTTGTCGCGATACATCGACTCCGGCTGGCCGAGGACGCGCAGCGGCAGCGCCACGTTCTCGAACGTCGTGAGGTGGTCGAGCAGGCGGAATTCCTGGAATACGATGCCGATGTGGCGGCGCATTTCGAGCAGCGAATCCTGGTCGAGCGCGCTGACGTTGCGGCCGAACATGGTCAGCCGACCGCGGCTGGGCTTCAGCGACAGCAGAAGCAGGCGCAGCAGCGACGTCTTCCCCGATCCGGAGGGACCGGTCAGGAAGTGGAACGAGCCCGGCTCGATGTTGAACGTCAGGTCGCGCAGGATTTCCGGCCCGTTGCCGTAGCGCAGCCCGACACTGGTGAATTCGATCACGCCGGCATTGTCTCCGAATCAGCGGCCGCAATGATAGCAGCCGGGCCCCCAGACCCCACGCAAATCGCCCGAAATACCGGCAGGTTTGAGGAAACTTAACCCTGAGCCGACTAGGGTCGGCCATGAGCTCGGCCGACCTCGCAACGGTCATCATCGCCTGCCCGACCTGTGGCACGCGCTACCAGGTGCCCTATGGCGCGCTGGGCGCGGCGGGCCGCGACGTGCAATGCGCGCAGTGCGGCAATTCCTGGCGCGCCAAGGCCGACCCGCCGCCACCGCCGGCTCCCGCTTCGGCGGCCGTAGCGCCCGCGGCGGCGCGCCCCGATTCCGACAAGCTGTTTTCCGACGCCGACGAAAGCGCGCTCGACGACGCCTTCGAGACAGAGGCGGCGAGCGTCAGCCCTCCCAAACCCGCGGCGGCGCCGCCGCAATCGGTCGCGACCGATCCCAACTACGAGCGGACACTGGCCGAAATCCGCGCGGCCATCGCGCCGAAGCCGAAGCCCGGCAACGTCAACGCCATCGATCCCGCCGAGCTCAAGAAGACCGAGACCGCCTTTGCGCGGCGGCAGCTGGGTCTGGCGGCGCGGTTGCCGATTGCCCGGCTGCGGCGCAGCGCCCGGCTCGGTGCGCTCGGCGCACTGTTGGCCGTTCTCGTCTTCGGCTTTTCGCTCCGGGCTTATTTTGTGACCTGGTTCCCGCAACTCGCCGGGCTCTACGGAGCGATCGGCCTGCCGGTGAACGTCGTCGGCCTCCAGTTCGAGGACGCCAAGACGCTGACCAGCCTGCGCGACGGCAAGACCGTGATGCAGGTGAGCGCCCGCATTCGCTCGATCGCCAGCCACACGGTGGACGTGCCGCCGGTCCTCGTGACCCTGCTCGACGCCAACGGGGCGTCGGTGTACGCCTGGACCGTGGCACCCCAGACGCACAGCATGGACCCTGGCGACCTCATCGATTTCGTTTCTGAAGTGAATGCGCCGCCGGACACTGCGGTGACCGTCCAACTGAGTTTCACCAACCCCGGCGGTGGTCTTTCCACCCCGCCCGCAGCGAAGGACCCCTGATGGCCCGCATTCTGGTTGCCGAGGACGACGACGTGGTGCGCACCTTCGTGGTGCGCGCGCTGACCCATGCCGGACATGTGGTGACCGAAGCGGAGGATGGCGGCATCGCTGCCGAAATCTGCGAGGAGCAGGCCGGTGCATTCGACCTGCTGCTGTCCGATATCAAGATGCCGGTGATGGACGGCATCGCGCTCGCGCTCAATGTCGCGGCGCGCCTATCCCGAGCTCACCATTTTGCTGATGACGGGCTTTGCCGACCAGCGCGAGCGCGCGCACGGGCTTGAGGCGCTGATCTATGATGTCGTGCCCAAGCCGTTCTCGCTGCAGGCGCTGCTGGAAAAGGTCGCCGACGCGTTGGCCGGCAAGCCGGTGGAGCTACCCAGCATCACCCGCGCGGCGATGGGGTGAAGCCTTGTCCCGCCCTGGTGCCACGCTCTCGTGGTCCGGGCACACCAGTCTGGCCGAATAAAATCTCAATGTCATTCCCGCGAAGGCGGGAATCCGAGAGTTCACGAACACCAGCGCTTGCCGTCCCTGGATTCCCGCCTTCGCGGGAATGACATTGAGAATGGTCAAGGCACGGCGCCGATCTCGACGGTCCCGGCAATATCCTCGTCCATGAAGGCGAGGAAGGCCGCACCCTCGCGCTCGATGTCGCGGATTTCGCGCTTCAGGAGCTTGCGGAACGGAGTGACGGCGAGCTGCGCCTTCCCCTTTGACCGGGTGATCGACCACGAGCCGGCGACGGTGCCATCGACGAGCACCGAGCGGAACGAGCGGCTCAGCGCCACAAGGCGCTTAAGGTCGGGCTCGCTCACCATGCGGCTGCGATCCGCATAGCCCAATAGAACGTTGTCGTAGTCGGGCAGGAAGCGCACCGGCGCGGGCGTACCGGGATCGGGACGCGGCGCATCCGGAAGATCGTAGAGCACGCGGCCATCCTCGCTCTCAAATGCCATGAGTGTTGCGTCCAGCCGCTTGAAGACCGGTGCGAGCTTCGAGAGCCCGCTCCACGCCTGCATGTCGAGGATTGAGGCCGGACCGAACGCCGCAAGATAGCGGGTCACGAGATCATCGAGGTGCAGCACCCGTTTGTGCGGAGGCGGCACCCAGTTCTCGATTCGTGTCTGCAGTGGCGCGTGCCCGGAGCCCCAGATGCGCGTCGGCGGAATTTGGACGAGGATTTCCTTGACCTGCACCAGGATCGACTTGGCGAGCGCCTCGCCCGATGGAAACTTCGCCTGCAGCGCCTTGCCGAGCGCGCCACCGGTCATCGGGCCCTTGTCGAGCAGCTTGACCCCAGCCTTGTGAACCGCGGCGATGCTGTTGTCGCCGAAGCGCCGATTGCCGAAGGCGCTCTGCCACGTCCGGTCGAGCACCGGCTGCACCAGTGGCCGCAGGCCGATGAGATCGTCGACGGTATGGAGGTGGAGCGTCGCGCGGAGGCTCGTGCCGCGGACCAACTTCTTGTCGACGATGAGCGAGGTGAGGTCGGTGTGGCGGAAATTGCGAAGCCGCGACCAGAGCGCCTGATACGGGCCGTCGCTGACCTGGCCTTGCAGGCCGACGAGAAAATGGACCGCCTCGACCAGCCCGATGTCGGCCCGCTCGAGCAGCATCTGGCGCGCGAGGGTGGCGCGGTTGAGGGCACGATTTGTGAGGATGGGATGGGGCATGGGCGGAGGTTAGCAGATGACGTGACAAACGCTGTCAGGAGCCTGCAGCTATTACCGGTGTCATTCCCTGCGAAAGTCAGGGATCCAAATCGGGATGCATCCGGTGCGCGCACCGCTGGATTCCCGCCTTCGCGGGGATGACATCTGCGGTTAGGATCGACAGCCATGCACGATGACGGCGCTACTTCAGCCACTCCGGCACGCTGTCGAGCGCAATCAACTCCTCGATCGACCTGCGTGACCGGATCACATGCCAACGCGCACCATCGACCAGCACTTCCGGGATCAACGGGCGGGAATTGTAGGTCGAGGCCATCACCGCGCCGTAGGCGCCGCTGGTCATCACCGCGAGCAGGTCGCCCTCGCGCGACGCCCGGCATCTTGCGGCCGAGCGCGATGTAGTCGCCGGTTTCGCAGACCGGGCCGACGATATCGGCGGTGATCGGCGGCAGGTTCGAGTGCCGCACCGGCTGGATCTCGTGATGGGCTTCGTAGAGCGTCGGCCGGATCAGATCGTTCATCCCGGCATCGACGATGACGAAGGTCTTGTCGCCTTCCTTCACATATTCGACGCGGGTGACGAGGATGCCGGCATTGCCGACGATGAGCCGGCCCGGCTCCAGCACGATCTCGGCGCCAAGACTGCCCAGATGCCGCCTGATGATCCCGGCATATTCGACCGGCAAAGGCGGCGCGTCGCGATCGGCGTGATACGGGATGCCAAGGCCGCCGCCAACGTCGACGTGCCTGATCTGGTGGCCAGCCGCGCGCAGCGAGACGACGAGCTCGGCGAGCAGGCGATAAGCGCTGTCGAAGGGCGCCATATCGATGATCTGGCTGCCGATATGCATGTCGATGCCGACCGCCTCGACGCCCTTGAGCTCGGCGATGCGCTGGATAGACCTCGCGCGCCCGGGCGTGGGGAATACCGAACTTGTTGTCCTTCTTGCCGGTCGAAATCTTGGCGTGCCCGCCGGCGCTGACGTCCGGATTGATCCGCACGGAGACCGGCGCGACCTTGCCCATCGAGGCGGCGATCTCGGCCAGCCGCTCGAGCTCGGGCTCGCTCTCGAGGTTGAAGCACTTGATGCCGAGCTCGAGCCCGCGGCGCATCTCGGCGACGGTCTTGCCGACACCCGAAAAGACGATCTTGTTGGCCGGAATGCCCGCGGCGATGGCGCGCTCGAGCTCGCCGCCCGAGACCACGTCGGCGCCCGCCCCTTCGCCGGCGATGACCTTGAGCACCGCCTGGTTGGAATTGGCTTTCATCGCATAAGCGATGAGGGTGGGCAGCCCATCCAACGCCTCGCGGAGAACGCGCACGTGCCGCCGCAGCGTCGCCGCCGAATACACGTAGAACGGAGTTCCGACGGTCCCCGCCAGAGCCGTGACGTCGACGTCTTCAACAAACAGCGCGCTGTCGCGATACTGGAAGTGATGCACCCTAGGACTCCGGAGGATAGGCGGCGTCGATCCGCTCGGCGACGAGCGCCTGGAGCCGCCACAGATGCGCGTCGTGGATGCCAAGGCGCTCGAGATGATCGACGGTGGCATAGAGATATTCGGCCATCGAGCCGCGACTGCCGGTGGCCCGCGACAAGACGGTCGCCACCTGCTCGTCGGTGAGGCCGGTGATGTAGCGCGGCGAGTTGCGATCGATGCAGAAGGTGATGGCGGAGACGATGCCCTCTTCGGTCTCGACCTTCACCCAGCGCGGCGGAAACGGCGAGGGCTTGAAGCCCATCTCGCGCTCAAGGAGCTTCCTGAGGTTGGGCTGCACCGCGTCCGGCGGCAGGCGGTAGAGCACGCCCCTGCAGGCGCCCCCGGGCGCGAGCGCCAGCATCAGCCCCGGCGCCTCCTCGGAACCGCGCCAGCGCGTATTCCAGCCGAGGCAAAAGGAGCGGTGCCAGCCGCGCAACAGGCCCACCCGCATTTCGACGAACTCGCAGGCCGGCTTCCAGATCAGTGAGCCATAGGCGAGAATCCAGATCGCCGACCCCTCGCCGACGCCGCCGAGCAGCTCGGCCGTGACCCGCGCGTAATCCTCCTCGGTCGTTTTCTCCACGCCATCCGCCGGCAATCCGGGCAGCTCGGGGATGTCGCGCTTCATCAGCGCAACATGCCGCTCGGTGAGCTGCATCTGTCTGGGCGCGCGCGACATGGATTACTCGATGCCGCCGTCGCCGTGCCCGTGCCCGCCGGCACCGCCAAGCGAAACCTTTGGCTTGCGCGGCTCGACCGCCTGCCCGGTAAGCGCTGACGTCCAACGCGCCGCCTGCGCCAGCACGTTCTCAGGGGCCGTGCCGCCATAGGACTTGCGGGCCCGCACCGACGCCTCGACGCTCAGCACCTTGTGGATGCGGCTGTCGATCCGCGGATCGATGAACTTGAAGTCCTCGATGGTGAGGCCGTCGAGCGGAATGCCCTTCTGCTCGGCCAGCGCGACGATCTGCCCGGTGATGTGGTGTGCCTCGCGGAACGGGATGTTGGCCTTGGTCACCAGCCAGTCGGCAACGTCGGTGGCGGTCGAAAAGCCCATCGCGGCGGCGGCGCGCATCCGCTCGCGATTGACCGTGAGGTCGCCGACCATGCCGGTCATCGCTGCGAGCGACAGGCTCAGCGCGTCGAGCGCGTCAAACGCGACTTCCTTGTCTTCCTGCATGTCCTTGGAATAGGCGAGCGGCAGGCCCTTCATCACCACCAGCAGCGAGGTGAGCGCGCCGATGACGCGGCCGACCTTGGCGCGCACCAGCTCGGCGGCGTCCGGGTTGCGCTTTTGCGGCATGATCGACGAGCCGGTGGTGAACTTGTCGCTCAGCCGCACGAAGTTGAACTGCGCCGAACTCCAGATCACCAGCTCCTCGGCGAAGCGCGAGAGGTGCATCGCGAGGATCGCGCCGGCCGCCAGCGTTTCGAGGATGAAGTCGCGATCGGAGACCGCGTCGAGCGAATTGGCCGTCGGCCGATCGAAGCCGAGGGCCTTGGCGGTCATGTCGCGATCGATCGGATACGGCGTGCCGGCAAGCGCGGCGGAGCCGAGCGGCGATTCATTGAGCCGCTTGCGCGCGTCGGTCAGCCGGCCAGAGTCGCGACCCAGCATCTCGACGTAGGCGAGGAGGTGATGGCCGAACGTCACCGGCTGCGCGACTGCAGATGCGTGAAGCCCGGCATGATCGTTTCGGCCTCGGCTTCGGCACGCTCGACCAGCGCGAGCTGCAGCACCTTGATCTGCGCCAGCAGCGTATCGATCGCGTCGCGGACATAGAGCTTGAAGTCGGTCGCCACCTGGTCGTTGCGCGAGCGGGCCGTGTGCAGCCGCCCGGCGGGGTCGCCGATCAGCTCCTTGAGCCGGCTCTCGACGTTCATGTGGATGTCTTCGAGGCCGCGCGAAAAGTTGAACTTCTGTGCCTCGATCTCGGCGAGGACGGCGTTTAGACCGCTGACGATCGCATCGCGATCGGCCTGCGTCAGGATGCCGGCTTCGGCGAGCATGGTGGCGTGGGCGATTGATCCGGCGATGTCTTGCCGGTAAAGCCGCTGATCAAAGCCGATCGAGGCGTTGATCTCTTCCATGATGGCGTCGGGGCCGGACGAGAACCGGCCGCCCCACATGCGATTGCTCATCGCCGAAATCCCTGGAGTTCCCGAGTGTCTGAACCCGAAAATCCGCGACCGAGACAGACACCCATCCGCCTTGCGCTGGCGGCCCTCGGCGTCGCGGCGCTAGCTATAGCGGCAAGCCTATGGTGGAGCAATGCCGGGCTGGTGAGCCCCGCGCAGGCCCTGCCCTGCGACCCGCAACCGGTGGCGGCCAAGGCGCTGGATGCCGCGGCCACGGGCGAACTGGCGGCGCTCAATGGCACCGGCACCGGCCGCTCCTACACCGACCTCGCCTTCACCGACGCCGACGGCAAGCCGCACACGCTCAAGGATTTCGTCGGCAAGACGCTGCTGGTCAATTTCTGGGCGAGCTGGTGCGTGCCCTGCCGTGCCGAGATGCCGGCGCTCGACAAGCTGGCGGCCGAGGAGAACGACGCCAACTTCATGGTGCTCCCCATCAATACCGGCGAAGCGGATCCGAGCAAGGGCAAGGCGTTCTTCACGGCGGGGGGCTGGAGCCATCTGCCGCTCTACATCGACCCCAATTTCACGGCGATCGAACGGCTGAAGACCACCGCGGTGTCTGCGGGACTGCCCGCGACGGTGCTGCTCGACAAGAAGGGCTGCGAGATCGCGGTGCTGCAGGGTCCAGCGGCGTGGGACACGCCCGATGGCAAGCGGGTAATCGAGGCGCTGAAGGCGATTTAGAACGATGCGGGTACCAGTGCCACGCCCTCGTGGTTCGACAGGCTCACCATGAGGGCTACTGCTGGCGCTGAGCCCATGAGGACCTCATGGTGAGCTTGTCGAACCACGAGGTCCGAGAGCGCCACAGCCGCGCCGGCAACTAGGCGTCGTCGCCGCCGCCGTGCTCACGCACCGGGCGGTCGGCTTCGACATTGACCTCGACCACCGGCGCCGCCGCGCCATCGAGCGCCGCGCTGCCCGAGGGACCGCTGATGGTATTGCTCTCGCCGTGCGGGCGGCCGAAATCGGCGGCGGCGGTTTCCTGCCCGGCGGTGATGATCGAGCGGCGGACTTTGCGGGTGCGCGTGAACAGCGCCTCCATGCCTGCTCCATCGCCGACGCGCACCATGCGCTGCAGCTTGCTGAGGTCTTCGAGGAAGCGGCCGAGCATTTCGAGCACGGCCTCGCGATTGGTGAGGAACACGTCGCGCCACATCACCGGGTCGCTCGCGGCAATGCGCGTGAAGTCGCGGAAGCCGGACGCCGAGAATTTTATGACCTCGGACTGCGTGTCCTGCTCGAGGTCGGCGACGGTGCCGACGATGTTGTAGGCGACGAGGTGCGGGATGTGGCTGGTGATCGCCAGCACCATGTCGTGGTGCGCGGCTTCCATGACTTCGACATTGCTGCCGAGCGTCGACCAGAAGGCCGTGAGCCGCGCGATCGCCTCGGCTGGCACGTCTTTGCCTGGTGTAAGCACGCACCAGCGGTTGATGAAGAGCTCCGCGAACCCGGCGGCCGGACCCGAATGCTCGGTGCCGGCGATCGGATGGCCCGGGATGAGATGGACGCCCTCGGGCACATGCGGCGCCATCTGCTTGATGACGCTCTGCTTGACCGAGCCGACATCGGAGAGGATCGCGCCCTCAGTGAGATGCGGCCCGATCTGTTCCATGACCGCGCCGTAGGACTGCACCGGGATACAGAGGATCACGAGGTCCGCGCCTTTGACGGCTTCCACCGGGTCGAGGCTGTAGCTGTCGCCGAGCCCGAGCGCCCGCGCCTCGTCGAGCGTCTCGGAACGCCGCGTCGAGATCGCGATGGTCTTCGCCAGCCCCTTGAGCCGAGCGCCGCGCGCGATCGAGGAACCGATAAGGCCGATGCCGATCAGGGCGAGTTTGTTGAACATCGTTTTCAGTCCCTCGCGCCCGGCGCGCCAAATGCCTTGAGTGTCTCGACCAGCAGCCGCATGGCGGCTTCGGGGCCGATCGAGATCCTGAGCCCGTTATCGATGCCGTAAACCCCGATCTCGCGCACGATCAGGCCCTTCGCGAGCAGCGCCTCGAACGCCGCGTACGCCGTCGCCGCATCCTCGAACAGCGCCAGAATAAAGTTGCCCTGGCTCGGGATGACGCGGATCGCATTGCCGTTTAGCGCTGCGGTGATCCAGTCGCGCCATTTCGCGTTGTAGTCGCGAAGCTGCTGCGGTGAACGCGGTGTCCCGCGCCGCCGCCGCACCGGCGAACTGCGCCGGCCGGTTGACGTTGAACGGCCCGCGGATGCGGTTGACCACATCGACGACGTGCGCCGGCGCGTACATCCAGCCGATGCGCGCGGCCGCAAGCCCCATCTTCGAGAAGGTGCGCACCATCACAACGTTCTCGGCGCCATTCACCAGCCCGATGCCGACATCGTAGTCGCGCGCCGTGACGTACTCCGCATAGGCGCTGTCGAGCACGAACAGGATGTCAGGCCTCAGCCCTGCATGCAGCCGCTCGACCTCGCGCGTGCTGAGATAGGTGCCAGTCGGATTGTTGGGGTTGGCGAGGAACACCATCCTGGTGTCGTCACGCACCGCCCCGAGCATCGCATCGACATCGGCGCGATAGTCGGTCTCGGCGGCCATGATGATTTCGGCCGAGGCGCCCATGGTGACGATCGGATAAATGTTGAAGCCGTGCCGGCTCATCACCGCGCTCGTCCCCTCGCCGAGATAGCATTGCGCCAAGAGGTGCAGCAGGTCGTCCGAGCCATTGCCGCAGACGATCCGCGCCGGATCGAGCCCGTGCACCTCGCCGAGGGCCTCCCGCAGCACCCGCGAGGACCCCTCGGGGTAAATCTCGGGGGTCTTGCCGGCCTCGGCAAGCGCGGCCAGTGCCTTCGGCGAGGCCCCGAGCGGGGACTCGTTGGCGCTGAGCTTGATCGCCGTAACCCCTGGCGCCGCCTGGGATTTTCCTGGCGTGTAGGGGGCGATCTTGAGGATGCCGGGTTGCGGCGTGGGGCGTCTGGACATGGCCGGGCTCGAAAACGCGCGGACCATAAAGAAGCGGGCCGTGGAAGGCAAAGCCTTACCGGTCGAACCCCTGCATCGCCGTCTGCGGCGCCAGGTCGGGCACGCGGACGTAACGCTCTATTTTCTTGCGCCGCGGTACCGCCGGAAACAGCTCCTTGCGCGCCACCACGACGATCACCCCGGCGCCCACCGGCCCGAACAGCCGCCCGAACCGCTCGAAGAACCGCGCGAACCGCAGCACCACCCGATGGTCGACCGGTGGCAGGTAGAGCGCCTCGCGCCACGTCTCGGGAACGAAACTGTGGGCTCGCAGCAGCCGCTCGACCTGGCGGCGGCTGAACGGGTTGCCGTCGCCGAAGGGCGTATTGTCGGCCGCGGCCCAGAAGCCGCGCCGCCGCGGGACAACGAGGACCAGCCGGGCATTGGGTGCCGCGATGCGCCAGAGCTCGCGCATCAGCTCCTCGGCGTCCCCGATATGCTCGAAGGCGTGGACCGCGATGATGAGGTCCACCGCCGCGTCGGTCAGCGGCATTTCGAGCGGATCGCACATCGCGGTGTGCGAGGGCCCCTCGAGCGGCCAGGCGTCGGCCCCCTGCCGCGCCGGCATGAAGCAGAGGACGCGCTCGGCGTCCGCCATGGCGAAGCGCAGATAGGGCGAGGCAAAGCCCAGCCCGAGCACGCGGCGCTTGTCGGTCGGGCCCGCGAGCCGGACGATCTGCTCGCGCACCAGCATCCGCGCAATCTTGCCGAGCGGCGACTTGTAAAATCCGATGAGGCGATTGACGTCGGGAGTCATTGGCGTCGGCGACCCAGAGCGACTAAGAACTGCGTGATAGCGCGTTGCGTCCTGCGGAACAATTTCACCATGCCCGTCCTTGTCGACCTTTTTCTCTGCCGTACCGACAATTACGGCGTGCTCGTTCACGACGTCGAAAGCCGCCGCACCGCAGCCATCGACGCGCCGGACGCCGGCACCATCGTCTCGGCGCTCAACCATCGCGGCTGGACCCTCACCGACATCTTCGTGACGCACCATCACCGCGACCACGTCGAGGGCATCTCGGTGCTGAAGTCGGATTTCGACCTGACCGTCACCGGCCCGCGCATGGAAGCCGACAAGATCGCGGGACTCGATGCGACCGTCGCGCCGGGCGACGTGCTGATGCTGGGCGCAACGGCGTTCACGGTGATCGGCACGCCTGGGCACACGCTGGGCCACGTCGCCTACTTCAATCCGGTCGACAAGCACCTGTTTTCGGGCGATGCGCTGTTCTCGCTCGGCTGCGGACGGATGTTCGAGGGCAAGCCCGGGCCGATGTGGGACGGGCTGATGGCGCTCCGCCGCCTGCCCGATGAAACGCTGCTCTATTGCGGCCATGAATACACCGCCGAGAACGCGCGCTTTGCGCTGAACGTCGACCCGCACAACGCCGCACTCAACATCCGTGCCGCGGAAGTCGGACGGATGCGTCAGGGCGGCCGCTTCACCATTCCGGTGAGCATGGCGCTCGAAAAAGCGACGAACCCCTTCCTCCGCGCCGATACCCCGATGCTTGCCCGTGCTATGGGACTCGATCCCGGTATGGACCCCTCGGTGGTGTTCGCCGCTCTCCGGCAGGCCAAGGATGACTTCACCTGAGCCCGCACCAGCGCTGACCTTCAGGCCGGTCACCGAGGCAACCTGGCCGGAATTCGACGCCCTGTTCAAGGCGCCGGGCGGCCCGAAGCACTGCTGGTGCATGGTGTGGCGGCGCAGCCCCGAAGAATTGCGCGAGCATCCGCAGGGCCGCACGCGCCGGCCGCTGATCAAGGCGCGCGTCGATCGCGGCGAAACCATCGGGCTCGTTGGTTCGCTCGACGGCAAGCCGGTCGCCTGGGTCTCGATCGCGCCGCGCGAGACCTATCGCGAACTCGGCGGCCCGCCCCCGGTCAAGGGCGAACGGGTGTGGTCGCTCGCTTGCTTCTTCTTGAAGCGCGAGTTGCGCAATCGCAGCTATGGGGTGGCGATGCTGGAGGCAGCAGTTGAGTTTGCGCGCAACGGGGGCGCGACAGTGCTCGAGGCCTATCCCGTCGATCCAGACTCGCCGAGCTATCGCTTCATGGGGTTTACGCCGGCGTTCGAGCGGCTCGGTTTTACCGAGGTCGCCACTGCCGGGTCGCGCCGCCACGTCATGCGGCTCGACCTCTAGACGCCCTTTTCGAGGGCTCCACGTTAACCGCCTCCGCGAAAATGCCGACCTGATCCGTTAACGAATTGTTGCAACCGGAACCCGCGCCTGCGAGTCTTACCGGAACAACGAGAGCGCGATCGATCGCGCCGACTGTAACAGGAGGCCGGCATGAAGGACTTCGATCTGCCCAGCGGCGGCCTGCCCGTCCCGCTCTCCGGTCCGGCGCCGCGGACGATGCCGCGTGCCGCGCCCAAGGCCGCGTTTCTCAGCCAGCTCATCGCCGAACGCTATCACCTCGCGACGCAACGTGCGCGCCGACAGGCGCCGGTGGTGGAGGCCCTGAACCGCTACGGTGCCGGCGAGCGCATGACGGTGCGCCGCATGCCGCCGGGGTATCGGATGCGCCTCGACGCCTGAAGCGCCGTCCGCCCTAGTCCATCGACACGTCGCGTTCGGCGCCCGTAATCGCGATTGAAAAGCCTGCGACGACGTCGACGAGGCTCATGATCGTCAACAGGAAGAACACCGAGTTCGCCGCCACCTTGAGCAGGATGAACTCGATGATGAAGACGATCAGCAGCAGCGTCGACAGCATATGTTCGGGCAGCGAGCTGCGGCCGGTATTGGTCGATTTGAGCATCTCAAAGAAGAGGCACACGAGCCCGACAACGAGCAGCAAATCGCCCCAGGTCATCGACCAGGTGACGCCCGAAACCATCGGGATGTCGATGATCCCCGGCAGCTTGCTCCAGCCGTCCGGGCTGCCGCCGAACAGCGTAAAACCGAGCACGTTGTAGACGATAAACGGAATCACCAGCAGCGGCGGGATGAACGGCCCTTTGCGGCGGCGGCGAGCGCCGGCGGGCAAGACGACGGTGTCGGACATTTTCGGGACCCCTCAAGACATGGCGCGCCGACAATGGCAAAGTGTCGCGGCCGTGGCCAGTCCCGCCTTGCGCATAGCCGAGGCCATGACGATATGCGGCAACAGTCCAAGGAGCAGCCCATGTCCGATCCCAACACATCGACGAGCAGCAGCCCGAACTCCGACCCCACCGTCCGGCGACTGGCGCGACCAGCGGCGCGCCGACCGCGAGGCGCGTCACGCGGCCTGGCGCAACGGTGGCGGCCATCCCGGCTGGGGCGCCGGCCTGCCGATCGGCGGTCTTATCATCGTCGCCATCGGCCTGGTCTTTCTCGCCGACAATTTCGGCTACCACCTGCCGCACAACTGGTGGGCGGTGCTGATCCTTATTCCGGCAGCGGGACTGCTGGTGACCGCAGCTCGGTTCTACCGCATGGGCATGCGGGGACCGGCCATGGGCCCGGCGATCGGCGGCGTCGTGCTGCTGGTGATCGCGCTCGCGATCCTGCTCGGCCTCAACTGGGGACTGTTCTGGCCCGTGGTCTTGATCGCGGTGGGCATCGCGGTGATCGTCCGTCGGCCGTGGCGCTAAGGCCGGCCTTGGGGTGCGCCCGAACCTCGTGGTTCGACAGGCTCACCATGAGGTCCTCAAATAAACCGGCGGGCCCCGCGAAGTCCCAGGAGCCCTCATGGTGAGCTCGTCGAACCACGAGGGCGTAGCACCGGTCACAATGGGCTAGAGCCTCAGCGGCCCGACCATCTGCTCGGGCCGCACCTCGGCATCGAACTCTTCGCCGGTCAGCAGCCCGAGCTCGATGGCGCTTTCCCGGAGCGTTGTGCCCTTCTTGTGCGCATTCTTGGCGATCTTCGCCGCGTTGTCGTAGCCGATCCTGCGGTTGAGCGCGGTGACCAGCATCAGCGAGGACTCGACCAGCTCCTTGATCCGCGCCTTGTTGGGCTCGATCCCGACCGCGCAGTGATCGTTGAAGCTCTTGGCGGCATCGGCGAGCAACCGCGCCGACATCAGGAAATTGTAGGCGATGACGGGCTTGAAGACGTTGAGCTCGAAATTGCCCTGGCTCGCCGCAAAACCGATCGCGGCGTCGTTCCCCATCACCTGCGCGACGACCATGGTCAACGCCTCGGACTGCGTCGGGTTGACCTTGCCCGGCATGATCGAGGAGCCCGGCTCGTTCTCCGGAATCGAG
The DNA here is from genome assembly GCA_963848625.1 of uncultured Alphaproteobacteria bacterium. Taxonomy (GTDB): domain Bacteria; phylum Pseudomonadota; class Alphaproteobacteria; order Rhizobiales; family Devosiaceae; genus Devosia_A. The sequence goes on along the minus strand of CAWKEC010000007.1, from coordinate 224,567 downwards.
ATCTCCCCAAGCCCTGAGCGCGGCCCGCTCGCCATCCAGCGCACGTCGTTGGCGATTTTCATCAGCGCGACTGCTAACTGCTTCAGCGCGCCGGAGGCAAAAACGAATGCGTCGTGCCCCGCCATCACCGCGTATTTGTTCGGCGCAGTGACGAACGGCCGCTTGGTGAGCCTTGCGATCTCCGCCGCGACCGTCTCGCCATATTTCGGGTGCGCGTTGAGCCCGGTGCCGACCGCGGTGCCGCCGAGCGCCAGCTCGTAGAGTTGCGGCAGGCTCGCCTCGATCGCCGCGACGGCGTGATCAATCTGGCTGACCCAGCCGCTCATTTCCTGGCCGAGGGTCAGCGGCGTTGCGTCCATCAGGTGGGTGCGGCCGATCTTGACGATCGACATAAAGCGCTTCGACTTCTTCTCGAGCGTGTCGCGCAGGGGCTTGATCCGCGGCAGCAGATAGCCCTCGATCGCCTCGACCGCGGCGATGTGCATCGCGGTCGGGAACGTATCGTTGCTCGACTGGCTCATATTGACGTGGTCGTTGGGATGGATCGGCTTCTTCGACCCCATCGCGCCGCCGGCCATTTCGATCGCACGGTTCGAGATGACCTCGTTGACGTTCATGTTGGACTGCGTGCCCGACCCGGTCTGCCAGACGACGAGCGGGAAGTGATCGCTCAGCTTGCCGGCGATCACCTCATCAGCGGCTGCGATGATGAGGTCGCGCTTCTGCTTGTCGATCAGCTTGAGCTTGAAATTGGCGTTGGCCGCGGCCTTCTTGAGGATGCCGAAGGCGTGGATGATCTCGGCCGGCATGGTCTGGCCGCCGATCTCGAAATTGGCGAGCGACCGCGGCCGTCTGCGCGCCATAGTACTTGTCGGCAGGCACCTCGATGGCGCCCATCGAGTCGGTTTCGGTCCGGGTCTTGGCCATGTGATCGCTCCGCCAAAGCAAACGGCCAGCCCTTGTGGGGCTGGCCGCGAATGAGTTCAAGCCGACAATAGGCTGGCTCAGCTCTTCTTGGGTGCCATGATCTGCCGGCCGCGATACATGCCGGTCTTGAGGTCGACGTGGTGCGGGCGGCGCAGCTCGCCCGAATCCTTGTCCTCGACATAGGCCGGGGCGGTCAGCGCATCGGCGGAGCGGCGGAAACCGCGCTTCATCGGCGAGGTCTTGCGCTTTGGAACGGCCATTTCGAACTCCGTAATTTCTCAGGATCGCCGAGGGGTTCGGCGGCGACAGATCGGGGTCTGCCGGAATTTGGCGGGTCTATAGAGAAGAAAGCCGGGTTTGGCTAGGGGGCGGGACTCTCCAGGCTATTCTTCGACCAAGCGCCTCCATATCCGGCCGTCACCCCCCGCGAAAGCGGGGACCCAAGCCAACTTCGGCCCAAAAACGCGAGTTGGGTCCCCGCTTTCGCGGGGGTGACACCTAGTGTAAGGGGCGCCCTCATGCCTGCCTTCGAGACCGCTCTTGCCCAAACCGCTACTGCCGTCGAGCGGGCGCTCGACGTGCTGCTGAGCGCCGAGCGCCTCAACGGGCCGGGCGCGGCGCCGGAGCGGCTGGTCGCCGCCATGCGCCATGGCACCCTCGATGGCGGCAAGCGGCTACGGCCCTTCCTGTTGATCGAGACCGCGCGGGTCGTTGGGACGGCGCCCGAACTGAGCCTCGCCGCGGCGACGGCGGTCGAGCTGGTCCACTGCTATTCGCTGATCCATGACGACCTGCCGGCCATGGACGACGACGATCTGCGCCGCGGTCGGCCGACCGTGCACAAGGCATTCGACGAGGCGACGGCGATCCTGGCCGGTGACGCGCTCCTCACCCTCGCCTTTGCGCATCTGGGCGAGCATGGCGCGACCGATCCCGCAGTCCGCGCGCGGCTGGTGGTCGAGCTTGCGGCGGGCGCCGGCACAGGCGGCATGGTTGGCGGCCAGGCGCGCGACATCGCCGGCGAGACGACGACGCTGAACGAGATCGACATCGCAACCATGCAGGCGATGAAGACGGGCGCGCTGATCCGCGCGGCGGTGCGCATGGGCGCCATTCTCGGCGGCGCGAGCCGCGACGCCCTGGGTCACCTCACCGCCTACGCCGAGGCCGCAGGCCGAGCCTTCCAGATCGCCGACGACCTGCTCGACGTCACCGCGTCGGCGCAAAGCATGGGCAAGGCCACCGGCAAGGATGCCGGACGCAACAAGCAGACATTGGTCGGCGCCATCGGGGTCGAGGCGGCGCGCCGGCATCTGGGCGATGTCGTCCATGATGCGATCACCGCACTCACCCCGTTTGGCCCCGAAGCCGACACGCTCCGCGACGCCGCCCGCTATTTCGCCACCAGGGGAAACTGAATGAGCCTCGAAACCGTGCAGGCGGATCTCGCGGTCCGCGCGCCCGACCTTCATGTCATCGTGACACCGGACTCGACCGCGACCGTCGGCCTCGCGGCCGCCGTGCACGGTGTTGCGCCGGGGCAGATCGCCAAGACCCTTGCCATCCGCGTCGAGGACCGCGAATTCCTGCTGGTGACGCGCGGCGATGCGCGGCTATCGAACCAGAAGGCAAAGGCCGCATTTGGCGGCAGGCCGCGGATGCTCGGGCCGGAGGACGTGCTCCGGCTGACCAGTCACGCCGTCGGCGGCGTCTGCCCGTTCGGCCTGCCGACGCCGCTGACGATCTATTGCGACGTGTCGCTCAAAATCTACGATGAGGTGATCCCGGCGGGCGGCTCGACGCACGCCTCGGTGCGCTTACCGACGGAGCGGCTGGTGGAGCTTTGTGGCGGCCGCTGGGCCGACGCCTGCGATGTGCCGGAAGCCTGAGGCCAGGGCGGAAGCCCGACGATCTAGAGCTTCGAGTCGGCGGCGTCCGCGACCAGCCGGGGCCGATGGCTCGGCATTTTTGGCGGCAGCTTTTCAGCGGCCGCGTGCGCCCGACGGAACCAGCTCTGGATCTGCAGACGATCGCGATGCATCGATTCCGGGATCGCGCCGAAGCCCCTGAGCGGAATGCCGCGGACCATCTCGAACGGCGTTCCACCAGCCATCGTGAACGGCCTCCACTCCTCCTCGTCGACCAGGACGCCGATGACGCCGGTCCGCGAGATCGTCGCGTACAGGTTGCCGTTGAGCGCGACATACGGCATCGTCGCACCCAGCCGTTCGACGCCCTCGACCCCCTGGATCATCAGCTCGAAAGCACCCATGACTTTGGGATCGGTGGCCGGCATCTATTCTGCTGCCGTCTTCCGACCGTCACCGAAGCGCTGCTCGATATAATCGGCGACCATCACCTTGAACTGGTCGGCGACATCCGCGCCGCGGAGCGTTGCGACCTTCTTGCCCTCGATGAACACCGGCGCCGCCGGCATCTCGCCCGTGCCCGGCAACGAAATGCCGATATCGGCGTGCTTGGATTCGCCGGGTCCGTTGACGATGCAGCCCATCACCGCGACCGAGAGCGCCTCGACGCCCGGATAGCGCTCGCGCCACTCCGGCATCGAGGTCGAGAGATGATCCTGGATGTCCTTGGCCAGCACCTGGAAGGTCTCGCTGGTCGTGCGCCCGCAGCCGGGACAGGCCGCAACCACCGGCAGGAACTGGCGGAACCCCATGGTCTGCAACAGCTCCTGCGCGACGCGGACTTCCTGGGTCCGATCACCGCCGGGCTCCGGCGTCAGCGAGATGCGCACGGTGTCGCCGATCCCCTGCTGCAGCAGGATGCCCATCGCCGCGGACGAGGCGACGATGCCCTTGCTCCCCATGCCGGCCTCGGTGAGGCCAAGATGCAGCGCGTAGTCGCAGCGGGCGCTGAGCGCCTCATAAACCGCGATGAGGTTCTGGACGTCCGAGACCTTGGTCGAGAGGATGATGCGGTTCCGACCGAGCCCGATCGCCTCGGCGCGCTCAGCACTCAGCAATGCCGACTGGATGATCGCCTCGCGCTGCACGGCAGCGGCGGAGACTGGCGCTGCTGAAACCGCGTTCTCATCCATCAGCCTGGTCAACAGCTCCTGGTCGAGGGAGCCCCAGTTGACCCCGATGCGGACTGGCTTGTTGTATTTGAGCGCGAACTCGATGAGCGTTGAGAACTGCACGTCGCGCTTTTCGCGGAAGCCCACATTGCCCGGGTTGATCCGGTATTTGTCGAGCGCTTCGGCGCACGCCGGATGGTCGGTCAGCAGCTTGTGGCCGATATAGTGGAAGTCCCCGATCAGCGGGACAGTGATGCCCCGCGCCCGCAGCCGGTCGCGGATATGCGGCACCGCCGCGGCGCTCTCGTCGCGATCGACGGTGATGCGGACGAGCTCAGAGCCGGCGCGCCAAAGCTGGCCCACCTGCTTGACCGTCGCCTCGATGTCGGCGGTGTCGGTGTTGGTCATCGATTGCACGACAACCGGTGCGCCGCCGCCGACCATGACGCCGCCGACATCGACCCCGACCGTGTGCTTGCGCGAAAGGCGCTCCGTCATGCCATAACTACCCTTCACGGTGAGACATATGCTCCCCCCGTGACAAGCGCAATCCGGCGGAGAAGCCTGATGAAAGCCGTGTTTCTGACGCTCGCCGCGGTGTTCGCAACGGCCGCCCTTGGCGCCGAACCGATGCCGTCCCTGAGCGGCGATTTGGCCATCCACGACCCCTCGGTCATCGCCTCATCGGTGGGGTGGGCGTCCTTCGCGACCGGCGTCGAGAACGCAGCCGATGGCGGCATGCCGCGAACCAAGACGTCGCTGGATGGGCTGGTGTGGCGGGACGCGGGCGCGATTCCCGGTGGCCAGCCCGCCTGGATTGCCGCCGAGTTGGGCATGACGCCTCGGAATATCTGGGCTCCTTCGATCAGCCGACACGGCGACTTCGCATTTCTCTATTATGCGGCGTCGAGCTTCGGCAGCAACAACAGCGTCATCGGCCTGGCTATCAATGCGCGCTTCGATCCGACCCAGCCCGCCATGGGCTGGGTCGACCGCGGCATGGTCCTGCGCTCGCGCGCGGGCGACGACTTCAACGCCATTGATCCCTTCCGCGTCGATACGTCCGATGGCAAGGCCTGGCTGATATTCGGCTCATTCTGGGACGGCATTCGCCTCGTTGAGCTCGATCCCACGAGCGGACTTGTGCGCGACGGCGCCCCGATGGTCCGTATCGCCTCGCGTCAGGGCGGCCCGATCGAGGCACCCTCCATCCTCGAACACGAGGGCCGGTTCTACCTGTTCGTCTCCTTCGATTTCTGCTGTCGCGGCATCGCCAGCACCTACCGCATCATGGTGGGTCGAGCCGATGCCATTGCCGGGCCCTATCTCGACCGCGAAGGGCACCAGATGCTCGAAGGCGGCGGCACCGAGCTGCTCGCCGGGAGCGGCCGCTATCGCGGTCCCGGGGGTGCCGAGGCTTTTGACGCGAACGGGACCCCCTGGCTGGCTTTCCACTATTACGATGCCGGCGCCGGAGGAGCGCCGAAGCTACAGGTTGCTCCGCTCGGCTGGTCGGCAGACGGTTGGCCCGAACTTGGGCCTCTCCCTCCAGGCTAGACCGCGCTGGAACAATGCCGAGGGAATGACCTCTTCAACGGACAACCGCGAACCAACGAGGATCCCGACGATGTACTATGCGACGATCATCCTGCTCATGGCCGTGCTTCCGATCGTTTCGATTGCGGTCGAGCATTTCGTAGCGCCGACCGCCGACCTTGTCTTGATCGCCGGCCGCTGGTTCGTGTTCTGGGCAGCGGGGGTGCGTCTGACGCTCGCCGGTGGGCGGCAGATCATCAACCCGGCGTTCACTGCGAAAACCATCTTCGAAATCGCCGATCCAGCGGTGAACAAGGTGGTGACCGAGCTGGGCTTTGCCAATCTCTCGCTTGGCCTCGTGAGCCTCGCCTCGATCGTGCGCCCCGACTGGGTGCTCCCCGCCGCGCTCATCGCCGGCCTCTACTATGGTCTCGCGGGCGCCAAGCATGTCGTCAACGGCCAGCGCAACCGCGTCGAGACCTGGGCGATGGTCTCGGACCTCCTGATTTTCTTGGTGTTCGCGGCCTACGCCATCACCGCGCTGCTCCGCGGTCTCTGAGGTCTTGAAACGCGAACGTCCGCTCCCACATTTGGTGCCGGGAGGATCGCCCATGCGCCGTCTCTGGCAGTTCCGCACTGAATTGATGATCGTCTGGCGCGCGTTTTTCGCGCCGGAGACGCCCGTTTGGCTCAAGGGCCTAATGCTCCTGATCCCGGCCTATCTCATCAGTCCGATCGACCTGATCCCAGACTTCATCCCGGTGCTCGGCTGGGTCGACGACGCCGTGGTGATCTGGCTGCTGGTGCAGTTCATCGTCTCGCGCCTGCCGCGCACGGCCGACATTCGCGCGACGCGGAATGCGGAGGGTCGGATCATCGACGGCGACTATCGGCGGCTCTGATGCGCCGGCCTACTCGAACCTGACCAGCAAATCCTTGGCGTCGATCTGGTCGCCCGGCTTGACCGCACTTCGGCGACCACGCCATCGGCCTCGGCGTGGATGGCGGTTTCCATCTTCATCGCCTCGATCGAGAGCAGCACGTCGCCGGCGCGTCACCTTGTCGCCGACCTTGATCTGCAGCCCCGAGATCACGCCCGGCATCGGCGCGCCGACCTGCTTGGCGTCGCCCAGCGCCGCCTTGGCGCGGACCACGACCTCGCCGACCTTCAGCCGGTCGGGCACGGTGATGGTGCGCGGCTGGCCGTTGAGGTCGAAGAAGACGCGGACCTGGCCCTTCTCGTTGGTCTCGGCGCGGCCGAGGTAATTGATCACCATGGTCTTGCCGCGCTCGATCTCGACGAAGATTTCCTCGCCCTGGTCGAGCCCGTAGAAATAGACCGGCGTCGGCAGCACGGCGGTCGGGCCGTACTTGTCCTGCGTCTTCAGATAATCGGCGAAGACCTTCGGATACATGAGGTAGCGAGGCAAGCCGCAAATCGTCGATCGTCTCGCCGGTCTCCTTCTCGACGCTTGGCGCGCTCGGCCTCGAGATCGACGTCCTTGAGGTAGGAGCCGGGCCGCTGCGGTCAGCGGCGTGCGGCCCTTCAGCACCTTCTTCTGCAGCGCCTTCGGGAAGCCGCCCGGCGGCTGGCCGAGATCGCCGCGCAAAGAAGCCGACCACCGAATCCGGGAACGACACGTCCTTGTCCGGATCCTCGACATCGGCGCGGGTCAGACCCGAGCGACACCATCGCCAGCGCCATGTCGCCGACGACCTTCGACGACGGCGTCACCTTCACGATGTCGCCGAACATCTGGTTGACGTCGGCATAGGTCTGGGCGACCTCGTGCCAGCGCGCTCTCGAGGCCGAGCGAGCGCGCCTGCTCCTTGAGATTGGTGAACTGCCCGCCCGGCATTTCGTGGAGATAGACTTCCGACGCGCCGCCCTTGAGGTCGCTCTCGAAGGCGCGATACTGCGTCCGCACCGCCTCCCAGTAGAACGAGATTTCGCGGATCGACCTTCGGCATCGAATCCCGGATCGCGATCGGTGTCGGCGCAGCGCCGCGACCAGCGAGCCGAAGGTCGGCTGGCTGGTGGTGCCCGAGATCGCGTCCATCGCCGCATCGACCGCGTCGACGCCGGCCTCCACCGCCGCCAGGATGGTCGCCGCCGACGGCGCCCGATGTGTCGTGGGTGTGGAGGTGGATCGGCAGGCCGACCTCCTGCTTCAGCGTCGCGATCAGCTTCGTCGCCGCCGCCGGCTTCAAGCAGGCCGGCCATGTCCTTGAGGCCGAGGACGTGCGCGCCCGCCGCCTCGAGCTCCTTGGCCAGGCCGACGTAATATTTGAGGTCGTATTTGGCGCGGTCGGGATCGAGCAGGTCGCCGGTGTAGCAGATGGCGCCTTCGGCGACCTTGTCCGCCTCGGCCACCGCGTCGATCGAGACGCGCATGTTCTCGACCCAGTTGAGGCAGTCGAAGATGCGGAACACGTCGACGCCGCCCGCCGCCGCCTGGCGGACGAAGAACTTGCACCACATTGTCGGGATAGTTGGTGTAGCCGACGCCGTTGGCTGCCGCGCAGCAGCATCTGCGTCAGGATGTTGGGCGCGCCGCTCGCGCACCGCCGCCAGCCGCTCCCACGGGTCTTCGTTGAGGAAGCGCATCGCCACGTCGAAGGTCGCGCCGCCCCAGCATTCGAGCGAGAACAGCTCCGGCAGCCCGCGCGAATAGGCCTCGGCGATGCGCGTGATGTCGTAGCTGCGCATGCGCGTCGCGAGCAGCGACTGGTGCGCGTCGCGCATGGTGGTGTCGGTGAACAGCACGCGCTTCTGCGCCTTCATCCAGCGCGCGAGACCCCTCGGCCCGTCGCGGTCGAGCACCTGCCGCGAGCCTTCGATGACGATCAGCGGCTCGTAGAGCGGCACGATCGGCTCGATGGCGTCTGGCCGGCGGCCGCGGCCGGTCGCGCACCTCCGGATGGCCGTTGACGGTGACGTCGGCGATGTAGGTCAGGAGCTTGGTCGCGCGGTCCTTGCGGCGGCGGAACTCGAACAGCTCCGGCGTCGTGTCGATGAACCGCGTGGTGTAGCGGTTGGTGACGAAATCGGGGTGCGTGATGATGTTTTCGAGGAAGGCAGATTGGTCGCGACGCCGCGGATGCGGAACTCGCGCAGCGCGCGATGCATGCGGGCGATCGCCTCCTCGGGCGTCGGCGCCCAGGCAGGTGACCTTCTCGAGCAGCGGATCGTAGAACCGCGTGATCACCGCGCCCGGCATAGGCGGTGCCGCCGTCGAGCCGCACGCCGAAGCCGGTCGCCTCGCGATAGGCGGTGATGCGGCCATAGTCCGGAATGAAGTTCTCTTCCGGATCCTCGGTGGTGATGCGGCACTGGATGGCGTTGCCGTTGAGGCGGATATCCGCCTGCTGCGGCACGCCCGATTCCGGCGTGCCGATCACCGCGCCCTCGATGATGCGGATCTGCGCCTTGACGATGTCGATGCCGGTGACGACCTCGGTCACCGTGTGCTCGACCTGGATGCGCGGATTGACCTCGATGAAGTAGAATTTGTCGGTGTCGGCATCGATCAGGAACTCGACGGTGCCGGCGCCGCGATAGTTGGCGGCGCTGCCCGAGCTTCAGCGCCGCGCCGGTCAGCGCGTCGCGCGTCGCCTGGCTCGAGATAGGGCGCCGGCGCGCGCTCCACCACCTTCTGGTTGCGGCGCTGGACCGAGCAGTCGCGCTCGAACAGATGGACCAGATTGCCGTGATCGTCGCCGAGCAGCTGCACCTCGACATGGCGCGCCCGCTCGATCAGCTTTTCGAGATACATCTCGTCCTTGCCGAACGCCGCCTTGGCCTCGCGCTTGCCCTCCGAGACTTCCGAGATGAGATGCGCCTCGTCCATGATCCGGCGCATGCCGCGCCCGCCGCCGCCCCAGCTCGCCTTCAGCATCAGCGGATAGCCGATCGCCGCGGCCTGCCGCTTGCACCTCGTCCATGTCGTCGGGCAGCGCGTCGGTCGCCGGCACCACCGGCACGCCGACGGCGATCGCCATGTTGCGCGCCGCGACCTTGTTGCCGAGGTCGCGCATGGTCTGCGGCCTGCGGGCCGATGAAGATGATGCCGGCCTCCTCGCAGGCCTCGGCGAATTCCGGGACTTCCGACAGCAGCCCGTAGCCGGGATGGATCGCGTCGGCCCCGCTGACCGCGCGCGACGCGGATATACTCGTCGATCTGCAGGTACGCCTCGACCGGGCCCTTGCCCTTGCCGATCAGATAGGCCTCGTCGGCCTTGAAGCGGTGCAGCGCGAGCTTGTCCTCCTCGGCATAGAGCCGCGACGGTCTTGATGCTGAGCTCGTTGGCCGCGCGGAACACGCGGATGGCGATTTCGCTGCGGTTGGCGACGAGGATTTTCTTGATCGGCATCGTTGGCGTCCGGGAGAGAGGGGATCAGGCGGTCGTCAAACAAGACGGGAGCCCGCGGCTCCCCGACCCGACGGTTCATTTCTGGCTCAGATGCCCCAGGAGGTGGGACATGTCGTAGCCCGCATTCGCCGCTGCCTCGACGATCTCCTCGGCCGGCATCTCGCCGGCCTGGCGACAGCGCCCAGAGCGTCGTCGAGCGCGTGCCCGACCGGCAGTAGCAGAAGACCGGGCCGATCGCTCCCCTCGAGCGCGACCCGGGTTTGCTCGACCAGTTCGGGCGAAACCCCGTCCCGGCCGAGCGGAATGTAGTGATAGGCGAGTCCGGCTGCCTCCGCCGCGGCCTGCATCACGGCCGACGAGGGCTGGTCCGGCGCCTCGCCGTCGGGACGGTTGTTGACGATGGTCGTGAAGCCCATGGCTTTGAGGGCCGGGATGTCCTCGGGCTTGATCTGCGGCGACACGCTGACGTGCTCGTTGATCCGCTTGACGTCCAACAATAGCGGCTCCGGATAATATGCGCTGATGGCTTCCCGGCAGCGGTTATAGACGGGCCGCCGAGCCGCACGCAACTGCGCCCTTTGGCCGGAGATGGGCATTGCGCCTGCAACCCGCCGATCGGCCCTGCGAAAGCCGCCGAACGCTCCGGGTCAGGTCCGTGGCCGATCGCAGTTAGTTGGCCGCGGCAGCAGGCTTGCCGACCCAGGGCCGCCAGACCGACGCTCGGGCGGCAACGAAGCTGTCGGCGACGCTCTCGACCGTCGCGCCCGGCTCGTTGAGGTCCTGCAGCAGCGTGTTCATCTCGGCAAACGGCATATGGGCGCGCTGGAAATAGGCGGCGACATCCGGCGCGTCGAGATAGACCCACTGCGCCAGCGCAACGATCACCGGGTCCGCGGCAAAGCCCGATGGGCTGCGGATCGGCGCAGGCGACGTTGCCCGAGGCAGTTGAAGGCGTCCTTGTTGAACGGCCCGAGATCGATCTGCTTGAAGTCGAACTGCGCCAGCACCGCGTTGGGCTGCCAGTAGTAGAACAGAATCGGCTCCTTGCGGCTCTCGGCCTCCGAGATCAGCGTGTCGAGTTCGAAGCGGTTGGCCGGCTCGACCACCTCGAAGAGATCCGAGAGGCCGTTGGCGCTTGCATGCAGGTTGCGATTGACGACGGCGCAGCCCCAGTCCGGCGGGCACGAAATGAACCGGCCCTTGCGCCCGCTGCCGGCAAACACCCGCCAGTCCGCCTTGAGGTCGGCGACCGTTTTGATCTCGGGATGCGCCGCGGCGACGTAGTCCGGGATGAACCAGCCCTCGAACACCGGGTCTGAATAGGTCACGCCGGCCTGCCGCACGTCCTGGCCCTTGAGAGCGGCGTTCCAGGCGTCCGCGACGCGCGTGATCCAGAGCTCGGGCGCCACCGCGGGCTGGCCATTGGCCCCCATCGAGGCGGCGGTGGCGGCGAGATCGCCTGGCACGACCTGGACGTCGCAGCCGAAATTGAGCTTGATCAGCCGGGCGTGGATCTCGGCCAGGAGCTGCGCCGAGGGCCATTGCATGCGGGCGATCGTGATCGTCTCGCCCCCGCAAGGCGCGGGGCCTGCGGGCTCTTCGCTCGCCGCCGACGACGTGTCGGCCTGCGGTGCGCTGACCGCGCCCGGCGGCGGCAGCGAAACGACGTCCTGCGCAAAAGCCGGGGAACAGAGCGCCCAGAGCGCTCCGATAAGGCAGAATAAACCGAACCAATTGCCGTCCGCCGCTCGCCGTAACCGGCCCGACCCTATGCGTTCGGACGCCGCCTCCGCAACCGCCGAGCGTCCTTGACCATCCGATCAAATCCCGGTGACTCGGCCTTGCGATTTGTGCAATATCGCCGCCAGCGGAGCGCCTAACCGGGGCTCCCGTCAATCATGTTGCCCCATTCCAACAAGGCTGCCAAAGGCCGGGAATTCGGGGCAACCTGGACAGAGGGACATCATGAATAGAGTGAACAAACTCGTCGGTTTTGCCGCCGCCGCAGCGCTTCTGGCTGCCGCGCCGGCGTTCGCCGACGACATCAAGATCGGCGTGCTGCTCGGCTTCACCGGCCCGCTCGAAGCCATGTCGCCGCCGATGGAAGCCGGCGCCAAGCTCGCCTTCAGCGAAGTCAACGCCGCGGGCGGCATCAACGGCAGCAACATCACCGAAGTGACGGGTGACGATACCTGCACCACCGCCGACGCCGCCGTCACTGCCGCCGATACCGCTGGTCAACACCGACAAGGTTCTCGCCATCGTCGGCGGCCTCTGCTCGGGCGTGACCATCGCCGTTGCCAACAGCGTCGCCATTCCCGCCGGCGTCGTGATGGTGTCTCCCTCGGCCACCTCGCCGGCGATCACCACCCTCGACGACAAGGACCTCGTGTTCCGCACCGCACCGTCGGACGCCTACAACGGCCAGGTCCTCGCCAAGCTCCTTTGGAACAAGGGCTACAAGGACATCGGCATCACCTACGTGAACACCGATTACGGCAAGGGCCTCGCCGGCGCGATCTCCGACTCCTTTACCGCCGACGGCGGCAAGGTGACGGCCAACATCGCCCATGAAGAAGGCAAGGCCGACTACCGTGCCGAGCTCGGCCAGATCGCCGCGAGCGGCACCAAGAATCTCGTGGTTGTCGCTTACGCGCAGGGTTCGGGTCACACCATCCTGCAGCAGGCCATCGAGAGCGGTGACTTCTCGACCTATGCGGGCGGCGACGGCGTCGTCGACAACTCGCTGTTTGCCGGTATCGACCCGAAGGCGCTCGAAGGCATGCTCGCCATGAAGCCCGGCTCGCCCGACAGCCCCGGCATTGCCGCCTTCGCCGCGCTTGCCAAGGCCGGCAGCGTCGATCCGACCTCGACCTATGTGCCGCAAGCCTATGATGCGGCGTTCCTCCTCTCCCTCGCGCTCGAAAAGACCGGCGGCAAGAAGGATGGCCTGTCGCAGGCGCTGCGCGATGTCGCGACCGCTCCGGGCGACGTGATCCTGCCCGGCGAATGGGCCAAGGCCGTCGCCGACATCAAGGCCGGCAAGGACATCAACTACGAGGGTGCTTCGGGCCCGGCGGAGTTCGACAAGGCCGGCGATGTCGCCGGCGTCGTGATCCAGATGGTCGCCCAGGGCGGCAAGTGGGTCGAAGTCGGCCCGGCCGCTCCCTGATCGTTCGAACCTTCGAATTGAAAAGGCCCGGGAGCGATCCCGGGCCTTTTTCGCGGCCGCCGGGTTGAGGACGGACGCCCTACTTCGAACGCCGGATCACTTCCGGGATCACCCCGCGCGGGGCGTAGCGCAGCGCCAGCGTGATCACGAGCCCAAGGACGAACACGCGCATCTGGCTGGCGCGCGAGTCGACGTCAGGAATGGCGGGCCAGCCAAAATGCTTGAGCAGCGCGCTGACTTGATCGAAGGCCTCGTGGCTCACCGGGTCTGACAGCGACCACACCAGATAGATGAAGACCGCACCGAACAGGGCGCCATAGCTGTTGCCCGCCCCGCCCACGATGACCATCACCCAGATCAGGAAGGTGTGGTTGATCGGGGTGTAGCCGGACGGATCGAACAGCTGCGTGAAGGTCGCGAGGATCGCGCCGCCCAGCCCGATCAGCACCGAACCGAGGACGAAGAGCTGGAGCTGGCGCTCGGTGACGTTCTTGCCCATCGAGCTGGCGGCGATGTAGTTGTCGCGGATCGCCCGCATCATGCGGCCCCAGGGCCCGCCGTAGGCGCGCTCGATGCCGAAGATCACGACCGCGAGGATGACGATCATCAGCGCGAGGAACCCGCCGCGGGCGAGGGTAAAAGCGGTGGTCGTGTCGTCGCCCGCCGTGAGATAGGACTGCACGGTGGTGACCGGCCAGGGGATCGGCGAGACCGTGAGGGTCCCGCGGGTCAACCAATCCATGTTCTTGATGAAGGCGCGGATGATCTCGGACATGCCGATGGTGGCGATCGCCAGATAGTCGCTGCGCAGCCCGAGCGAAATGCGGCCGATGACGAAGGCCGCGACGCCTGCGAGGGCCGCACCGGCCGCCCAGCCGACCCAGATCGGGAGACCCAGCCCACCGATCCAGCCGGGACTATGGTGCTCGATATAGTCGGCCGCCGGATCGATCTGCGTGCGATAGACGAGGTAGGCGACGAACCAGGCGATCAGCGACACCCAGAACTGCAGGGTGCCGGAGGCGCCGAGCCGCTTTACCTGCCGCGCGAGCATCACCAGCACGACGCCGAACGCCGCGGCGCCGAGCGCCTTCAGCAGCAGGAACGGCCCGTCGGAACTCCAGAACGCCCCGTTGATGGGCATCGAGATCGAGGTCACCCCCATGGCGCCGACCATCATCAGGCCCATGATGGCGAGGTTGAAGAGCCCGCCATAGCCGAACTGCAAATTGAGCCCGAGCGCCACCAGCCCATAGGCAAGCGCCGAGACCAGCAGCAGGAAGATGTTGGCGAGCCCCGTTGACGAACCCGACAACGACGATGAGCACGAACAGGCCGGCAAACATGATGAGCGCGCGGCGGGTCATGTCGAGACCCCCTTGAAGATACCGGTCGGTCGCGACAGCAGCACGGCGACGAGGATGACGAACGAGACCACCAGCTTGTATTCGGTCGGCACCAGCGCGAGGTTTGGCGCGCCGGTGATGAAGGACGGCAAGAAGGCGTTGAACGGCTTGGTGATCACCGACCAGTCGAACACCGCCAGCGTCTCGGCAAAGCCCACGAGGAAGCCGCCAACGATCGCGCCATAGGGCTGGCCCAGCCCGCCCACCACGGCCGCCGCGAAGATCGGCAGGATGATGTTGAAGGCGAGGTCGGGCTTCAACTGCACGTCGAGCGCCAGCATGGTGCCCGCGAGGCACGCGAGCACGCCCGCGATCAGCCAGGTGACGCGCACCACGAGCTGCGTATTGATGCCCGAGACCTGCGCGAGGCTCGGATTGTCGGACATGGCCCGCATCGCCTTGCCGAGGCGCGAGCGGGTGAGAAACAGCGCCAGCGCCACGCAGGAGATGACCGTAAGGCCGATCATGAAGGCCTGCGGCTGCGTCATGATCAGCGGCCGTGTCGCGCCCAGCCAGCCGAGGTCGACGCGATAGAGCACCTTGGGCTCGTTCTCGAAGAAGCTGTAGCTGTCCGTGCCGGCGAAGAGCCGCAAGACGCCCTGCAGCATCATCGTCACCCCGATCGAGGCGATGAGCAGCGTGATCGGGCGCGCGCCGCGTCGCCGCAGCGGCCGATAGAAGGCGAGATCGAAGCCATAGAGGATGATCGCCGTGATGATCATCGCGACCGGCAGCACGATGATGCCGGAGGCGACCGGCAGGTGCAGCCCCAGGCTCGCGAACATCGCGGCGAGCACATAGCTGATGAAGGCGCCCATGGTCATGACGTCGCCATGCGCGAAATGCGAGAACCGGAGGATCCCCGCAGATCAGCGTCACGCCGACCGCGCCAAGGGCATAGACGGAGCCGATGACGAGACCGGTGATCACCACCTTGTTGAGGATGAAGACGATGATATCCACGCCTAGCCTCCCAGCGGCGCGCAAAGCGCAACGATAAAAGTCTGGGGGACAAACCGCATCTGCGGACGTGGCACGCGCACTTTCATCCCCCCAGGAAACTCTTGGCGACGTCGGGGTCGGCGATGAGCTCCGGCCCGGTGCCCGTGAAGCGGTTTTGCGCCCTGGGCCAGAACGAATCCCCGCGTCGCAAAAGCCAGTGCCTGCCGCGCGTTCTGCTCGACCATCAGGATGCCGACGCCGCCTTTGTTGACCGAGACGATCTTCTCGAAGATCTCGAGGACGTAGCGCGGCGACAGGCCCGCCGACGGCTCGTCGAGCATCAGCAGCTTGGGCTTGCTCATCAGCGCCCGGCCCATCGCGACCATCTGCGCGCTGGCCGCCGCTGAGTTCTCCCGCCGGCTGCCGGCGCTTCTCCGCGAGGATCGGGAACATGCCGTAGACTTCCTCGAGCGTGTCGGAAAAATCGTCGCGGCGGATGAAGGCGCCCATCTCGAGATTTTCCTCGACCGTCATCGAGGTGAAGACGTTCTTTTCCTGCGGCACGAAGCTCAGGCCGAGCGGCACGAGCTTGTCGGGCAGCGCATTGGTGATGTCGCTGCCCGTCGAAGGCGATGCTCCCCGCACTCACATGCAGGAGCCCGAAGATCGCCTTGAGCGTCGTCGACTTTCCGGCACCGTTGGGACCAACGATCACCCCGATATCGGCCGGATCGATCGCGATATTGACGCCATTGAGAATGGGCGCGCCGCCATAGCCGCCGACGACGCCCTTCACCTCGATCAGCGGCATGAGCCGGACGCCCCTCATGCATCCACCGGCGCGCCGAAATAGGCTTCGATGATCGCGGGATTGGCGCGGATTTCGCTCATCGGGCCCTCGGCGATCTTTTCGCCCTGCGCCATGACGATGACGGGGTCGCAGAGCCGGCCGATCAGGTCCATGTCGTGCTCGATGACGAAGAAGGTATAGCCGAGCTCGTGGTTCATGCGTTCGATGTTGGCGGCGAGGTCCTGCAGCAGCGTGCGGTTGACGCCGGCCGCCACCTCGTCGAG
This sequence comes from uncultured Alphaproteobacteria bacterium, assembly GCA_963848625.1. Lineage (GTDB taxonomy): Bacteria > Pseudomonadota > Alphaproteobacteria > Rhizobiales > Devosiaceae > Devosia_A. The sequence continues at coordinate 208,096 of CAWKEC010000007.1, read as the reverse complement.
CAGCACCACCTTGGCGTCGACCATCATGGTGCGGCCGAGCTCGAGCAGCTTCTTCTGGCCGCCGCTGAGATTGCCCGCGAGCTCGTTCTTGACGTGCCCCAGCTTCAGAAAATCGATGACGTCGTTGGCCTTTTGCCGCACCTCGATGTCGCGCGACCGCACGGCGCCGGGGGTGAACCAGGCCCTGAGGACATTTTCGCCGACCTGGCCCGAGGGCACGACCATCAGGTTCTCGAGCGCCGTCATGTTCGAGAATTCATGCGCGATCTGGAACGTGCGCAGCACCCCGCGGCCGAACAGCTCGTAGGGCGGCAAGCCCGTGACGTCCTCGCCCTCAAAGACGATCTTGCCGCTGTCGGGGACGATGTTGCCGGCGACGAGGTTGAACAGGGTGGACTTGCCGGCCCCGTTCGGACCGATCAGGCCGGTGATCGAGCCGCGCTTGACCGAAAGCGAACAGTGCCGGACCGCGACCAGGCCGCCAAAGCTTTTACTGACGTCCTGGACGTCGATAACAACGTCGGCTGCCACCCCGATCCCCGCCTGACCTTCGGCTCTTCGAATTCGGCCGTTCCCGGGACTTTGCGCACATGTTGACCAAAGGGTCAAACGCTCACAAGGCCGCAAGTACCGCGTCGGCCGTGGCGTGATTGACGGCGAACAGCACGTCGTAAAGTGTCGCGAGCCGGATCAGCGCCTTGATGTCGACGTCGTGCGGCAAAGCGGTCAGCGGATCCTGAAAAAAGATCAGCGCGTCGAGCCGGCCCTCGGCGATCATCGCGCCGAGCTCCGCGTCGCCACCGAGCGGCCCGCTGAGGAGCCGCGTCACTTTGAGCCCAGTGCCTTCGACGATGCGTCCGCCGGTGGTTCCGGTGCCCCAGAGCTCATGCTGTGCAAGAACGTCGCGGTTGCGCTGCACCCAGGCGACCAGATCGTCCTTCTTGTCGTCATGGGCGACGAGCCCGATACGCGCCATTGCGTGCCCCATCCAGTTGCGGACGGTTCAAGCCGGACCCTCGAGGAAGAAAAGCCGGCGGTTAGCTCAGCGTGCCGATCACCGCCTCGATGCGCTTTTTCATCGTGCCCGCGTCGAACGGCTTGATGATGTAGTTGTTGACGCCGAACGAGATGGCTTCCTTGACCTGCTCCTTGTCGGAGCGGCCCGTCGCCATGATGAAGGGCATGCTGGCGGTCTTGGGGTGCTTGCGGATCACCCGCAGCAGCGTCAACCCGTCGATATCGTCCATGTTCCAGTCCGAAATGATCAGCTGGACGTTTGATTTTTCGAGCTTGCCGAGCGCGTCGCGGCCGGACTTGGCCTCGACGATATCCTTGAAACCGAGCTGGGTCAGGATGTACTTGCAGATGCCCGCGCATGGACTGCTGGTCGTCCACGATCAGAACGCTGACATCGCTGGCTTTGGGCATGATTACGCCGACCCTTTTGACGCCTGAACGCGACTGCCGGCACCACATCGCAAGCTAGGCAAAAACCGTTACCATTCTCTCAATCGCGTCGGCTCAAGCTGCCGATTTCAACCTGTGAAAAACCGCCGCGAGCCGGCTCGCAACGGCCTCGACCGGCACCTGCTCGACCACCGCGCCTTCCTCGAACGCGACACGCGGCATGCCATAGACCAGCGCCGAATTCGGCGACTGGCCGATGGTAAAGGCGCCGGCGTCACGCATCTGCTTGAGACCGCGCGCGCCGTCACGGCCCATCCCGGTGAGGATGACGCCGATGGCCAGCGGTCCCGCCGACCTTGGCGACGGATTCGAACAGCACGTCGACGCTGGGCCGATGGCCGGAGACCGCGTCGTCCTGGCCCAGCCGGCACTTGAGCTGGCCGGAACTTCGCTCGATGCGCAGGTGCCAGTCGCCACGGGCGATGTAGCGCGTGCCCGGCTCGAGCGACATGCGGTCCTCGGCTTCGACGACGCCGATTTCGCTGAGTTCGTCGAGGCGCGCCGCGAAGCGGCTGGTGAAGCCGGCGGGCATGTGCTGGGCGATGACGATCGGCGGACAGTCGCGCGGCAGCGGCGACAAGCACGACCCGGATGGCATCGACGCCGCCGGTCGACGCGCCGATGGCGATGAGCGCATCCCGCCGGACCCGCGGCCGTCGTGATCGTCATCGCCGGCGTCGTCTTGGCGACCCGCGCGCGAACGCCGCGACATCGCCGCGGCGCGCACCTTCTCGCGCAGATCGGCCGCCGAACGCGTCGATCCCGCCAGCCAGATCGGCGGACGGCTTGGCGACGAAATCGACCGCGCCCAGTTCGAGCGCCAGCAGGGTCTCGCTGGCGCCGCTGCGTGGTCAGGGTCGAGACCATCACCACCGGCAGGGGATGGAGCCGCATCAACTTGTCGAGGAAGGCGAGCCCGTTCATGTTGGGCATCTCGATGTCGAGCGTCACCACGTCGGGGCTGAGCGACTTGATCTTGCTGCCGGGCCGCCTCGCGCGTCCTCGGCCGTGCCGATCACCTCGATGTCGCCGTCGCGACCGAGGGTGCGGCTCAGCACCTCGCGGATCAGCGCGGAATCGTCGACCACCAGAACCTTGATACTCATGCTGCGTCCCTTGTGCGGGCCCGCGCAGGCTCCTGGCCCGCTTCGCCCCGCGACTGATAAATCGTCTTGCCCATCGAGCCGAAATCCGGCGCTCGCCGTGCCCAGGCTTTCGGAATGCCCGATATAGAGAAAACCGCCCGGCACCAGTATCGCGGCCCAGCCGGCTGAACACTTCACCCTGCGTCGGCTTGTCGAAATAGATCGTGACGTTCCGGCAGAAAATCGCATCGAATGGCCCCCTCATCGGCCACGGCGCCACCATCAGGTTGAGCGGCTTGAATGAGACCAGCGACGCGGCGGCCCGTGGCACCGCGATGCGGCCGCCATCGCGCCTTTCGAACAAGCGCCGCTGCGCAACAGGCAAACCGTTGAGCTCGCTGTCGGGATAGATGGCGGTCGCGGCCTTGGCGATGACCGAGGTGTCGATATCGGTCGCGAGGATCCTCAGGTCCCAGCGCTTGAGCTCGGGCAGCGCATCGAGCAGGCAAAGCGCGATGGTGTAGGGCTCCTGTCCGGTCGAGCAGCCGGCCGACCAGATCCGCAGCCGCTTTTCGGTCTCGCGCGTGCGCGTCGCCATCAGGCCGCCGACATAGTCGATGAGGTGGGTAAAATGATGTTCTTCCCGCCAGAACCGCGTGAGATTGGTCGTCAGCGCGTTGACGAACTCCTGCGCCTCGACGAGCAGTCGCCCCGCGCTCCAGAAAATCGAGATACTGCATCGAACGTGGCCAAGCCCCGCTGCCGCACAATCTTTGACAGCCGTGTGATGACCAGCGTGCGCTTGGCATCGCTGAGCGAAATCCCGGCGTGCTCGTAGAGCCGCGGCGCGGACGCGGTCGAACTCGCGGTCATTCAGGGGAATTTCGCCCGTCGATGATCATGCCCTGCTGCTTTCCGCACTGCGGCGAGCCGGCAGCGCCGCCGCCCGCGCCGCCATGCTCGCCAATGGTTGTCACTTGCCCAGCGATCTTGCCGAGCGCGGCGCCGCCCTCGTCGATCGCGCTCGCGATGGCGTCGGTCTCAGTGCCCAGATTGTCGAGATGGGTGCCGAGCCCCGAAAGGATAGTCTTGAGCGCGCGCGCCTCGGTGAGACCCGCCCCGGACTGCGTCCGGCCCGGCGCCGACGAGCGCGCGGATCTCGCGCGCCGTCCGCTGCGTCGTCTGCGCCAGTTGGCGAACCTCGTCGGCGACCACGGCAAAGCCCGCGCCCTTCTCGCCCGCGCGCGCCGCCTCGACGGCCGCATTGAGCGCCAGCAGGTTGGTGCGGAAGCTCACGTCCTCGATGGCCGACATCAGCTTGTCGATCTCGAGCGTCGGTGCCGTCGACTCCCGTCGCGGCTGCTGTTGGCGCGCTCGGCGGCAAGGTTGGCTTCACCCAGTACGGTCCGCGCCTCCCGGCTCAGGGCGCGCGCCGAGCGGACCTTGTCGCGGCCATGCTCCACCGCGTGCGCCGGCGCGGTGAGGCCGCTGCGGGCGCCGTCGGCGAGCGTCAGACATGGCGCCGACCGCCGCGCGATATTTGTCGATCGCCGACCAGCACCGCCTGCATTTTCTCCTCGAGCTGCCGCGCGTCTTCGGCCTGCTCGTCGCGCTCGTCCTCGACGGCGCGCGATCAGGTCGCGCAAGCTCGCGCACCTGCGGCGTAATGCCGGAATTGCTGGCCCGCATCGCCGCCGAGAGCTTCTCGCCCGCCGCGAGGCGTCCCAGTGCCGACACCCCCAGATCGAGCGCTTCGAGCCCATCGGTCAGCGCCCGCAGCCCCGGCGACGCGTCGAGCGCCTGGGCGTCGAAGCGGAATCCGGTATGTCCGCCCGCCAGCGCTGTCGCGAAGGCGTCGAGATCGTCGTCGGAGATATAGGCTCCCGCCGGCACGAACTCGATCGACGGTCCGCGCCTTGCCGGCGGGCCGCTGCGACGGCGCGGAAGCGCGAGCCGCCGAGCACCACCAGCTCTTCCTGCGCCATGCCGCCGGCGGCATAGCCCGGGCCGAGCAGCGACCTCGACCTTGGCGCCTTCGACGCGCCTTGGCTTCGAGCGCGACCAGCCCCCGGCTCACGCCCGAGCATCTCGCCGTCGGCGGTCGCCAACAGCGCCGGCTGCCGCGAGGCCGCAGAAAGCCTGCCTTGAACTGGCTCGCCCGCTCCAGCCGGCCCGCGAGATTGGCGACGATCGCTTCGAGGCTGATCGCCTGGTCGCGGATCCTTGCCGCCGATGTCGCACCGACCGCTCGGCCCAGTTCGGCAAGCTTGCGTTCCATCCCGCGCTCAATCGCGCGCCGCGACGACCCACGAGACGCCAATCGCGCCGGCAAGCGACCGCAACGGCGACAACTCCGCCAGTCCAGCCGGTTCCGGAAACCAAAGGATTGCGCCAGCCGCGGCCAGCGCCGCCAGCCAGATGACATCGACGATAAGCGCGACTCTGGTGCGGCGCATCCGAACCGGAGGTGAAAGGCCCACCGAACCCTAAAATGCGAATGGTTAACCAAATCCTTACTGGCGCCGCCCGCCGGTAGGATTTTGGTGAGACTGCCGCACGGGACAGCTTCGGTCTAGAACAGCTCGATGTCGTCGGCCGGCAGCGCGGCTGCGGTGCCGCGCGACGCGACAACGATCGACAATTCCTCAGTGGCGACGGTGTTCGCCGCGTTGCGCGTCCAGGCGCTTGACCAACGCCCGGCCGGAGTGCGGCTTGAACATGCACCCGCCGGGCGAACGTGCCCCCCGACATCCTCGCTGGCGACCAGATAGCCTTCGTCGCGCGAGGAACTGCCGCACGAACTCGATGTTCTTGGCGCCCACGTCGGAGAGCGCCGCGTTGATCATCCCGCCGCCGAAGATCTTGATTTCGAGGTTGCTTTTGCGGCCGCTGCCGCGCGTCAGCACCTTGTTGATCAGTTGCTCCATCGCGAACGCGCCGTAGCGCGCCGAAGCGCCGAATCGATCGCGCGGCGCTGCCGGCTCGGCTCGGCCAGGAGGAAATGGTTCATGCCGCCCACTCTGGCCTCGACGTCGCGGACGCAGGCCGAAACGCACGAGCCCAGGATCGTCGAGAAGGTGAGGTCCTCCTCACCGCCGACCAGGCAGTCGCCCTGGTGAATCGTCGTCACCACGCCCCGGTCGAAGGGCGTGCGCACGGCAGCCTGCTGCGCAGTCATTCCGTCTTTTTGCTCCTGACAAGGTTATCATCGACAATAGAGCGCCATTCCTTAGTGAACTTCTAACCAGTTTCAGCAACCATGCGCATGTCGCGCCGACACCGAGAAGTCGTCAGTCGTCGGGCTAGTGATGCCGTCTCGGGGGTGCGTCGATCTATGTCGCTGCAGAAGCTCGCTCGTGAACTCGACGAAACCGCGCGCCAGACAGCCGCGATGGTCGAGGGCATTGCCGGCGCCCTCGAGGTTCTGGCCGACAAGTCCCTGAATTGCGACCAGGTACGGCGCGAAGCGGTCGCCGATGATCGTCAACGCGCTGCAGGGCCAGGATCGCATCGAGCAGCGCTGCCAGAACATGGCGCTCGCCGTCCGCCAGTTCGCCCTGCTGCCCGCGACCGCCCCCGATTCCGACTATGACGAGATCTGGGCCAACCTCGTGCTCGACGAACTGCGCGTGCCGGCGCTCTCGGGCATCGCCGAAGACACCCTCGCGCGGCGACGTCGACCTGTTCTAAGCCGCCGAAGTCTAGGGCGCAGACGCCGGTCAGCGTCGCGCCCGCCATTTCGTTCGCAGCCAAGTGGCGGAACGTGCCCCGCCCAGTCCTCGGATCAAGCGTCGGTCCGCGCACCGCTGACCACCGCCGTGAGGTCGATCAGCCCCACCATCCGGCTCTCATGCGTCACGATGCCGTTGAGCAGCTCGGTGTCCATCGAATTGCCCTCGGGCACCGGGTGGATGTCGTCCTTGGAGACCGTGAGAATGTCGCTCACCGCATCGACCAGCATGCCGACCCATTTGTCGCCGACCGACATCACCACGACGACGTGGTTCTTGGTGGCGAGGTCTGGCCGTCGCCGAAGCGGGCGCGCAGATCGAAGATCGGCACGATCGTGCCGCGCAGATTGATCACGCCGCGCACATATTCGCGCGTGTTGGGAAGCGGCGTCGCGCCGTTCCAGGCGCGGATCTCGCGCACCGTGGTGATCTCGACGCCATAGGTCTGCTCGCCGATCGAAAACGCGATGAGCTGCAGCGAATTCTGCGCTTGGCCTGGTGGCTGTCGCCGTAGTCGTCCTTGTAGGCGAGAGCGTCCATTTTCGAGGTCCTTCTGCCGCCCGTTCTAGGCGGCGTTCCTGTGAATGTCGTGCGGGGCGCTTGAGCCCCTGCACGTCGACGATGAGCGCGACATTGCCGTCGCCGAGGATGGTGCCGCCGGCGATGCCGTCGATGTGCTCGAAGTTCTCTTCGAGGCTTTTGATCACGACCTGCTGCTGGCCGATGATGTCATCGACGATCAGCGCGACCTTGGCGCCGCCTTCGGCCTCGCACAGCACCACGAACCGGTTGGCGATCTCGGCGCGCGATGGTGACCTCGAAGCGCTCGGCGAGATCGACGACCTGCACATATTCGCCGCGCACCCGCAGCACCTTGGCGCCCGACGGCGTGCGCCCGAAATCGGCGCGCGCGCACTGGATGGTTTCAACGATCGAGCGACAGCGGGACGACGTAGGGCGCGGCGCCGACCTTGACCAGCATCACGTCGAGCACGGCGAGCGTCAGCGGCAGGCGCAGCGTCATGCGCGTGCCCTGCCCGGTCCGCGACCGCACATGCACCGAGCCGCCGATCTTCTTGATGTTGGAGAGCACCACGTCCATGCCGACGCCGCGCCCGGAGATGTCGCTGACCGCCTCCGCCGTCGAGAAGCCCGGCGCGAAGATCAGATTGTCGATCTGCTCTTCGGTCAGCTGCTGGTCGGGACCGATGACCAGCTTCGCTGCGCGCGCCACCTCGAGCACGCGCTCGCGGTTGATGCCGGCGCCGTCGTCCTCGACCGACGATGAGGATATTGCCGCCGGCCTGCTCGGCAGAAAGCCGGATCGTGCCCGATCTCGGGCTTGCCCGGCCGCGCGGCGCTTTTCCGGCGTCTCGATGCCGTGGTCGGCCGAGTTGCGGATCATGTGGGTCAGCGGATCGGAAAGCTGCTCGATCACCGTCTTGTCGATCTCGGTGCGCTTCGCCGATCGGTCTCGAGCCGGATCTTCTTGCCGGTCTTCTGCGCCAGCTCGCGCACCAGGCGCGGCATGCGCGAGAACACCGATTTGACCGGTTGCGCGCGGATCGCCATCACCGCGTCCTGCAGGCCGCGCGTCGTCTGCGCCAGCACTTCGAGCCCGCGCACCAGCTCCTGGTAGCGGGCCGCGCAGCGTGTCATCCATCTGCTGGGTCAGCATCGACTGGGTGATCACCAGCTCGCCGACCATGTTGACGACGCGGTCGACCTTGTCGAGATCGACGCGGATCGACTGCACGCCGCGCGCCGCGGCGATCATCCGGACCGGCACGGCGATCGTCGGGGTCCTCGGCCGATCGGCGCCGCAGCGCCACCGGCTGCTCGACCAGAGCTTGCGGTTCGGCCGCGATCACCGCGGCCAGCGCCGCTGCCTTCTTCTGCTGCTTGATCTCGTCGGCCAGCGCTTCAAGGCTCGCATCGGCGAGCCGCGTGCCGGCGGGCGGGCGACATCAGCGAGATCGGCAAGCGTCGGCGCCGCCGCTCGGCCGGATGTCGCGCGAGCAGCGGCGATGATCGTGAGATCGCAATTGCCCTCGACGAACTCGAACACTTCGCCGATCGACTCGGCCGTCGCGGTCGGCGACACCAGCGTCAGCTCCCAGGTGCAATAGACCCCGAACGGCTCGAAATCGGCGAGCGGCGGGATTTCGTTGAGCTTGGCGACGACCGTCAGCTCGCCCAGGCTCGCGAGCTCGCGGAACAACAGCAGCGGATCGTTGGCGCGCGCATAGAGTTCGCTGTGCGGCGCGAAGCGGATTTCCCACTGGCCCCGTTCGACCGCCAGCGGCGGCATCGGCGAAGCTGTCATCGCCTGCGGCGTCGGCTGCAGCGCTCAGCGCCTCGATGTCGACCTCGACGGGCGTGAAATCGATGTCGAACTCATCTTCGGCCGCCGCGCCACTTCGGCCGACTTGCCGGCCGCGGCTTCGACCGCCTGGCCGGTGGTCAGCGCGTCGAACTGCGCCCGCTCGATCGTCGCCGTAGGCCGGCGCCCAGGCTTGACGCCGCTCTTGGCCGCGTTGACGAAATCGGCGACGATGTCGTTGGCGCGGATGCACAGCGCCACGACGCCGGGCGCCGAGCTCGATGCGGCCATCGCGCACGTGGTCGAGCAGCGTCTCGTAGGCGTGCGCGAAGGCCACCAGCTCCGAGAAGCCGAAGGCTCCGCCGCCGCCCTTGATCGAATGGATGGCGCGGAACACGGCATTGAGCCGATCGCGGCGAGCGATCGCCGCCCTCGATGGCAGCAAACTGCTCCTCGAGCTCGGTCAGGAGCTCGGAGCACTCGTCGAAATAGGTCGCTTTGAAGTCGTCGAGGTCGCTCATCGGCGCTCCTCGGGCCGCGCGTTCAGTGCACCACGCGGTGGATCACCGAGATCAGCTTTTCGGGGTCGAACGGCTTGACGATCCAGCCGGTGCCGCCGGCAGCGCGGCCCTGGTCGCGCTTGTCCTGGCTGGTCTCGGTGGTGAGGATGAGGATCGGCAGGCTGTTGTGGCTGCCCGAGGCGCGCACCTGCTTGATGAACTCGATGCCGTCCATCACCGGCATGTTGATGTCGGTGATCACCACATCGACCTTCTCGTGCGCCAGCACGTCGAGGCCCTTCTGCCCGTCCTCGGCCTGCAGCACCTCGAACCCGGCATTGGACAGCGTGTGGTGCAGCATGGCGAGGATGGTGCGGGAATCATCGACCGTCAGAACGCGCATGCGACGACTACCCCTTCATCAAACCGGCGAAGCGCTCGCTGCAGACCGAGCCGGTCGATCGCGGCCAGCATGGAGGCACTGGCCCCGGAAATGGCGAAAGCGAAACTGTTGCGCCGCGCCGTTTCCGCCGCGCTGACCAGCATCAGCAGGGCATTGGTCGCGACGCGCTCGACCGTCGCGTCCATCGACCGTCGACCGGCCCGAGCTCGACCGCCTCGATCAGCCCGTCGCGCACGACGTCGAGCGCGTCGAGATCGACGATCGCCGGCAGTGCGATGACTTCTCGCGCCGTCGGACATGATGCGCCCCCGGGCCCTGTTCGGCCTCGCGGCAGTAATCTCCACGGAACGGTTTAAGAAGTGCTAACCAATGCGGGTCGCGAACGCGCATAAGCTGCGGGATCAGAGGCGCTTTGATCGCGTCGAGCATCGCGCTCGGCGTCGACCTCCGTCGAGACGCTGCGGCGACCAGCGCGGCTGCCTGGTCCTTGTCGACCAGCACGGCGCGCACGCCTTCGGCGAAATCCGGCCGCCGCGCCATGAGCCGGGCCAGCCGCAGATCCATCGCCAGCGTCTGCCGTACGTCCATCAGCCGCCGCGCCGCGAGGTGGCGCGTAAAAGATCGCCGTCAGCGCGCTCGGGCTGCGCGCAGCGAGCAGCGCTGCAATCTCGCGCGAGCGCCGGCACTGCGCGCTCGACGCTCGCGACGAACGCCGGCCGGCGACTCTGGCAGGCCGCGGCGGCAAGCAGATCGGCCAGCGCGCAGAACGGTGCGTCGCCTGCCTCGATCGCCTCGGCCTGCAGCAGACGGACGATCGCCGTCGCGGGTCGCTCGCGGCCGCCGCATCGGCCAGATGCGGCCGCGAATCGCCGTCGACGCGATCCGCGGCGACGACGCGATCGGCAAGCCCGAGCGCCAGCGCATCCGCCGCCCCGACGCTGACGCCCGACATCAGGAACAGCAGCGCCCGGTTGGCAGCGGCGCCTTGCGCGAGGATCGCGTTGACCCCGACATCGGAAAAAAACCCGATCGCCGCCTCGGGCATCGCGAACCGCGCGCCCGGCTGCGTGAGGCGGAAGCGGCAATGGCCGGCAATGCCGATGCCGCCGCCCATGACGATGCCGTGGCCGAGCGCCACGAGCGGCTTGGGATAGGCCGCGATCAGCCCGTTCATGCGCGTATTCGGCGGCGAAATACGCATCGGCCTGCCTCCGGCGTGCCCGCGAGCACCAGCGCCCGCGCCGCCCGCACGTCGCCGCCGGAGCAGAAGCCCTTTGGGCCGTTGCCGGTGAACAGCACCGCCCCGATCGCCGGATCGTCGCGCCAGCGCCGCGAGCGCCGCCGCGATCGCCTCGATCATCTCGAGGCTCAGCGCGTTGATCGCCTGCCGGCCGGTTGAGCGCGATGCGCCCGAGATGCCCGTCGGTGCGGATTTCGAGTCTCGATCGGTCATGCCCCTCTGGCCCGGAGCCGCGCGCATGCACGAAGGTCATCCCGCGAATGACGGCGTGCACCGCGCCGGTGCTATCCCCACCGCGCATGCCCGCCTATCACCCCCTCGACCAACGTCGCCCTCACCGGCCTTGCCCGCGATCTCGCGCAGGCGCGCCGACGAGGAACAGCCCGATCCGCATCGGCGTCATCGGCTCGGGCGAGATGGGCACCGACCTCGTGACCCAGGGCATGCTGATGCGCGGCGTCGAGGTCGCCGCCATCGCCACGCGCCGCCCGCACACCGCGCTCGAGGCGACGGCCATTGCCTATGGCGACACCAGCCACGCGGTCGAGGCCGACACGCTGAGCAAGGTCTCGGCCGCCATCGGGCAGAAGAAGCTCGCCATCACCTCGGCCGACACGCTGGTCCGCACGCCCGAGATCGACGTCGTGATCGACGCCACCGGCAAGCCGGGCGTCGCCGCCGACTTCGATCTGCTGGCCATGGAGCACGGCAAGCACCTGGTGATGATGAACGTCGAGGCCGACGTCACCATCGGCCCCTATCTCAAGCAGCGAGGCCGATCGGCTCGGCGTCGTCTATTCCGTCGGCGCCGGCGACGAGCCGAGCTCCTGCATGGAGCTGATCGAGTTCGCCACGCGCGCTCGGCTATCGCATCGTCGCCGCCGGCAAGGGCAAGAACAACGCCTTCAACCGCGACGCCGTGCCCGACGACTATCGCGAAGAAGCCGACGCGCCGGAACATGAACCCGCGCATGCTGGTCGAGTTCGTCGACGGCTCGAAGACCATGGTCGAGATGGCGCTGCATCGCCAACGCCACCGGCCTCGTGCCCGACGTTCCGGGCATGCACGGCCCCGCCGCCGACCGCGACCAGATGGTCAAGGTGCTGATCCCCAAGGCGGACGGCGGCATCCTCGACAAGAAGGGCGTCGTCGACTTCACCGTCGGCAAGGGCGTCGCGCCCGGCGTGTTCGTGATCGTCGAGGCCGAGCACCCGCGCATCATCGAGCGCATGGACGATCTGCATGTCGGCAACGGGCCCGTACTACGCCTTCTTCCGCCCCTACCATCTGACCTCGCTCGAAGTGCCGCTGACCGCCGCCAGAATCATGCTCTACGGCAAGCCCGACATGGTGCCGCTGCCGCATCCGGTGGCCGAAGTCTGCGCCGTCGCCAAACGCGACCTCGCGGCCGGCGAGAACCTTCGATGCCATCGGCGAGACCTGCTACCGCAGCTTCGTGCTGACCGCGGCCGACGCGCGCGCTCAAATGCGCGGTGCCGGTCGGGCTGCTCGAAGGCGGCAAGGTCATCGCGCCGGTCAAAAAGGGCGAGCTTCTCACCGCCGCAACGCCGCGCCCGACCAGACGACGCGGCTCTATGCGCTGCGCCAGCGGCAGGACCAGATGGATCGGAGCTGCGGCCGGATGAGCGTCATCATCGTCGGCGCGATGGGCAATATCGGCCGCCGCCTGATGCCGGCGTTTCCCGGAGCCGTCGGCATTGATCGGATGGAGGGCGCCGACATCGTCGCGTCGCTCTCCGAAATCGACTACGACGCGCCGGTCGTGAGGGCGGCGTTCGAGAGCGCGGACGGCCTGATCCATGTCGCGACCAGCGCCAACGTCAACGATCCCGATGCGGTGCACTGGCAGGCGGTCGCCGATGCCGCGCGACTGCTCACCGCCTGCGACCGCTTCGACATTCGCCGCGTCGTGCTTCCCTCGTCCGACTGGGCCGATCCCAAGACCCGCTGGGCAGCCCACAACATCAACGCCTACGGCTACTCCAAGCGCGTCTTTGAAGCCATGGCCCACATGTACAGCAGCAAACCGGACCGCCACTGCGTTGCACTGCGCATCGGCTGGGTACCGCGTGATGCCGAGGAGGTCGCGCAAATGGACGCGGCGCTGCGAACCAATTGCTGGGACGACGCGCGTCTCATCGGCCAGATGCAGGCGGCGCTCGGCGACTGAGGCAGCTTGCCGGCTCGCCACTATCGTCGTACCGCGCCGCGAAATTCGAGACGTCGGCAGGAGGAGAGTGAAATGGTCTGGCTCGTCTATGTTGCCTACTTCTTCGGCGGCGCCGTGCTCGCGAACGCGGTTCCACATTTTGTCGCGGGAATATCCGGCCGTCCGTTCCAGTCGCCTTTTGCTCGGCCGCCGGGACAGGGGCTTTCGTCCTCGACCGTCAATGTCGGCTGGGCGTTTGCCAATCTGGTGATTGGCTACCTGCTGGTTTTCCGCGTCGGCGATTTCGACCTGCGCGATACGGGCGATGTCGTCGCCCTCGGGCTTGGCGCCGCCGCGCTGGCTCTCGGGTACCGCACGCCGCTTCGGCCGCTTCAATGGCGGCAATTCTCCCACCATGATCAAGGACTAAGCCATGCCCCTTTCGCAGCTCGATCCACACGCCGCGCTCGTCGTCATCGACCTGCAGAAGGGCGTCCTCGGCCTCAAGACCGGCGCATCCGCCCGCTGATCGTGCTCGAGCGCTCGGCCAGGCTCGCACGCGCTTTCCGCGCGGCCAACCTGCCGGTGGCCCTGGTCAATGTCGCGGGCCGGGCGCCGGGTCGCACCGGTCTAATCCGCCCGGCGTTCACCCCGCCGCCCGACTGGCACGTGCTCGCGCCGGAGCTCGACGCGCGACCCAGCGACATCCGCGTCACCAAATACAATATCGGCGCCTTCCACGGCACGGGACTCGACATGCAGCTGCGCCGCCGCGGCGTGACGCAGATCCTGCTGACCGGCGTCGCGACCTCGAGCGGCGTCGAGGCGACGGCGCGCGCCGGCTTACGATCATGGCTACAACGTCGTCTCGATCGTCGACGCCATGGCCGACAGCGACGCCGAGGCGCATCGCCATGCGGTCGAGCTGCAGCTGCTGAAGATCGGCGAGACCGCGACGACCGACGAGGTGCTCGCCGCGCTTGCCCAGCGGCAGGCCGGCTGACTGCAGCCGGCTCAATCCAGCGTCTGCCGGTAGCGCAGCATCGCGATCAGCGAGATCACCACGAGGATGATCGCCGAGCGCCAGCATTCGGCGCCGACATCGGCGACGTCGCCGCCCTTCAGCATCACCGCGCGGATGATGCGCAGGAAATGCGTCGCCGGCACGATCTGTGCCGAGCACCTGCGCCCAGCCCGGCATGCCGGCGAACGGGAACATGAAGCCCGAGAGCAGGATCGAGGGCAGGATGGTGAAGAAGCTGAGCTGCATCGCCTGCATCTGGTTGCGCGCCGCCGTCGAGATCAGGAAGCCGAGCGCCAGATTGACCACGATGAAGAGATTGAAGCCGAGAAAGAACGCGAACCAGCTGCCCTCGAACGGCACGTCGAACACCAGCTTGGCCGCGAGCAGGAACACCAGCGTCTGCACGTAGCCGACGAAGACATAGGGCAGGATCTTGCCCAGCATCACCTCGAGCGGCCGCACCGGGGTCGCGATCAGCATCTCCATCGTGCCGCGCTCGGTTTCCTTGACGATGGCGACCGCGGTGATCATCGACCATCGTCATCGAGAGGATGATCGCGAGCAGCCCTGGAACGATGTTCGTCGAGGTCTTGCCCTCGGGGTTGTATTCGCGATGCACCGACGATCGAGAACGGCGCGCGCGCCGCCGGCGCTCGCCGCGAGCGGTCCGGTCAGCGTCTCGCTCGACCGCCGTGCTGACGATCCCCGACAGCGCGGCCGCCGCGCCGCCCACCGCCGACGGATCGGAGGCATCGGCGGCGATCAGCATCTCCGGCTGCGCGGCCGCGGACCACGTCGCGCTCGAAATTCTGCGGAATGACCACGACGAAATTGGCCGTGCCGCGCCGCAGCGCCTCCTCGCCCGCCGCGGTCCCCGCGACCTGGCCCGTGAAAGTCGAAATAGTCCGATTGCTGCATGCCGGCGATGCACCGCGCGGCTCAGCGGCCCGTTGTCGCCCATCTCGACCAGCGTCGGCAGATGATGCGGGTCGGCGTTGATGGCAAAGCCGAACAGAAACAGCTGCATCAGCGGCAGCCCGATCATCATGGCGAAGGTGACGCGGTCGCGCCGCATCTGGATGAATTCCTTGGCCAGCACCGCCACGAAGCGCCGGAACGAGAAGCCGCGTCGACGCCGACCCTTGCGAGCGGACGGCGTCGGCTGTCGGCGCTCGATCGCGCGGTTGAACGTTCATGCCGCCATCGCCGCGTCGCCGCGAAATTGTCGCGCGCGCCCGCCATCAGATAGATGAAGGCCTCCTCGAGCCCCGCCACCTGCAGCGTCCAGCGATGCGTGCCTTCGGCCTTGAGCCGTTCGACCGTCGCGTCGAGCGCGGCCTTGTCGGTGCCCGAGACGTGCAGCACCGCGCCGAACCGCGCCACCTGCTCGACGCCCGGCTCGTCCTTCAGCCGCTCCTCGAGCTTGGCCGAGATCCGGCCCTTCGACGCGCCAGGTCTCGAGCCCGACCATCTTGGGGATCTCGGCCGCTCGGCCCGTCGATCAGCTTCTTGCCGTAGGCGATGTAGGTGATGAAATCGCACTGCACCGCCTCGTCCATGTAGTGCGTCGAGACCAGCACCGTGACGCCCGCGCGCGCTGAGCCGGCGGATCTCGTCCCAGAAATCGCGGCGCGCCTTGGGATCGACGCCGGCCGTCGGCTCGTCGAGCAGCAGCAATTGCGGCTCGTGCAGCAGGCACGCGGTCGAGCGCCAGCCGCTGCTTCCAGCCGCCCGACAGCGAGCCCGGCGAGTTGCTTCTGCCGGTCGGCGAGCCCGAGGTCGGCGAGCGCCTGATCGACCCGCTGCCTTGCGGCGATCGAGCCGGTACATGCGGGCGACGAAATCGAGGTTCTCGCGGATCGTCAGGTCCTCGTAGTAGCGAGAACTTCTGCGTCATGTAGCCGACTTGTTCCTTGATCCGCGCCGCGTCGTGGCGCACGTCGAAGCCGAGGCAGGTGCCCTCGCCCGCGTCCGGCGTCAGCAGGCCGCAGAGCATGCGGATGGTCGTGGTCTTGCCCGAGCCGTTCGGCCCGAGGAAGCCGTAGATCGCGCCCTTCGGCACGCGGATGTCGAAATGGTCGACGACGGTACGCTCGCCGAAGCGCTTGGTCAGTCCTTTGACGTCGATGACCGGCGCGTCGCTCATGGCGCAAGCTCGACGCTCACCGGCTGGCCCGGCAGAATGCCGTTCTGCTGGTCCATCACCGCCTCGGTGAGGAACACCAGCCGCTTGCGCTCGTCGCGCGAATAGATGATCGGCGGCGTGAACTGCGGGTCGGAGGCGAAATAGCTGATCGTCGCCGTGAGCCCGGCGGCGCAGCCGTCGCAGGTGACGCTCACCTGTCTGGCCCAGCGCGAACTGCTCGCGGTCGGCCTCGTTGACGTAGAACTCGATCTTGAGCGCGTCGCCGCCGCTGCATCGAGAGCACCGGCACGCCGGCACCGGCGACCTCGCCGGCCTTGAAGAACAGCCGCTCGATCCGCCCGTCCTCGGGCGCCGTGACGGTGCGCGTGGTCGAGCGCGACCTTGGCGGTCTGGGCGTCGGCCTCGGCGGCCGTGTAGGCTCGCTTCGGCCGCGATCTGCTGGGCATCGCGCGCCGGCAGCTGCGCCACTTTGAGCTGCGCCTGCAGCTGGTCGACCGCCGCCTGCGCCGCCTTCGGCTGCGGCCTTGCCGGCATCGAGCTGCGAGATCGGCGTGAGGCCCGCGATCGAACAGGTCCTGGGTGCGCGCCAGATTGGTGTTGGCCAGCTGAGGTCGGACCTGCGCCTTGTCGAGCGAGGCCTGCGTCACGTCGATCTCGTCCTGCCGGCTGCCGGTCTGGAGGTTCTGCAGCGTCGCCAGCGCCGCATCGCGCCCGCGCCTCGGCCGCGTCGTACTGCGCCTGCTGCTGGCTCTGATCGAGGACGAACAGCACGTCGCCCTGCTTGACGCTCTGGCCTTCGGCGACGGCGATCGACGGCGATCGTGCCGGCCGACGCCGCGGCCGCGTAGACGTAGTCGGCCTCGACATAGCCGTTCCAGCTCGGCGCGGCCGGGCCGACGCCAAGCCGGGAATGACCGCGGCCAGCAAGCGCCCATGAACCAGCGCTAGAACGATGTGTCTGCATGCGCGCGCTCTCCTCAGGTCGCCATGAAGCGGCGCTCGCGCTGCGGCGCGCTGAGCCCGTCGAACAGGATGGTCAGGTGGTTGTCGATCGAGCCGGTCGATCGCGAGACCGCCGGCCGGCGCGATGCCGAAGAGCTCGGCCATCAGCATGTGCGCGATGCAGCGGCCCGATGATCGAGCGCAGGGTCAGCTCGGGGTCGACTTCGCGGAAATAGCCCTCGTCGATGCCGTTCTGCGATCAGCCGCTCGACGCACCGGAATGACCCGGTCGAGCACTTCGCGCGCGGTACATCTGCGCGAACTCGGGAAAGTTGATGATCTCGCGGATCAGCAGCCGCGGGATGGCGACGATCTTGGGATCGCTCAGCCGGCCGGCGACCATCTTCAGCGCCGTCGAAATCACCGGGCGCGGATCGCCGGCATAGTCATCGAGCATGCCGAGCGCGTTGTTGGCGATGGGCAGGATGGCGCGCTTCACCAGCCCTTCGAGGATCGCCTCCTTGGACGGAAAGTAGAGGTAGACCGCGCCCTTGCTGAGCCCGGCGCGCGCCGCGATGTCCTCGACGCGGGTCTGCGGCGAAGCCCTTTTCGATGAACAGCATCGAGCGCCGCGTCGAGCACTTCGTCCGGACGGGCTTCGGCCCGGCGGCGGAATTTCGGACGGACGGTGGCGCTGCATCGGCGGCTCTGGTTCCAATTGCTGACCGGCAGGTCATGTAGAAACTAACTGACTGGTCAGTCATTTGCAAGAGGTTTGATGCGACGATGAAGGGAGCGCCGGGATCGTGCCGCGGCCCCGGCTTTTGCGTCTCGGTCCAGGCGCAGGCCTGAAGGAGACGGCGCCCGCGAGACGCGCACGCCCCGAGGTATGTTTTGTGAGGCGCATGCGCCTCGCGGGCGGCAGGATTTCGGAGTGACGGTCAGGCCCGGCACTCTTGCAGCCGGGCGTTAAGGCCAAACCTCGCGGGGTAACGATCCCCCGCGCCTACCCGCCCCGTCTCGCGTCGTTCGTCGTCGACTGCCGTCCGTGCGGACGAGGTGAGGGGAATATACGGGCGGCGGAAGTCGCGTGGATAAGTTGGCGGGGGAGGGGCGGAGAAGGCGGGATTGCTGGCGGTTGGGCAGCATGGCTCGCAGTCGGTTCCTTCCTCCTGCGCGAGCGGGGGAAGGTGGCGCCCCACGGGACGCGTAGCGCCCGAGGGCAGGCTCAGCGACGGATGGGGGCGACCACATCGTTGGTGCTCGTGGCCGCCCCCTCCACCGGCTTCGCCGGTCCCCTTCCCCCGTGCTGCGCACAGGGGAGGAACCTGACTGCACCTCATCGCGGTCGCTCCGCCGCCGAAGCCGTCCTCCAACCCCGGTGTCACCCCGGCGCAGGCCGGGTCCAGTAGACGCCGAAGCTTCTGTGCATACTGGATCCCGGCCTGCGCCGGGATGACAAGGGTGGGCGAAGTTGGGCCGCTGGATCGAGGACTACGCCCCGGCGGTCCGGGGCCGCCGCAGTTGCAGGATCGTCGCGACGACCACGCCGAGCGCGACGATGCCGATGATGACGCTCGCCAGCGCATTGATGTCGGGCGAGACGCCGAGCTTCATCTTGGAGAAGATCACCATCGGCAGCGTCGATGGAGCCGGGGCCGGAGACGAAGCTCGCGATCACCAGGTCGTCGAGCGACAGCGTGAAGCTCAGCAGCCAGCCCGAGATCAGCGCCGGCGCGATGATCGGCAGCGTGATGTCGAAGAACACGCGCGCCGGAGTGGCGCCGAGGTCCTGCGCCGCCTCCTCGAGGCTGAGATCGAGATCGCGCGAGGCGCGAGCGGACCACCACCGTCACATAGGCCATGCAGAAGGTCGAATGCGCGAGGATGATGGTGAGCTCGCCGCGGCCGGCGGGCCAGCCGAAGATCGCTCCCATCGAGACGAACAGCAGCAGCAGGCTGAGGCCGGTGATGACGTCGGGCATCACCAGCGGCGCCGAGACCAGCGCGCCGAGCAGCGTCTTGCCGCGGAAGCGGCGGAAGCGGGTGAGCGCCACGCGCGCAGAGCGTGCCCAGTGACCAGCGCGATGCGTGGCGCTGATCGCCGCGATGCGCAGCGACAGCATGCCCGCGTCGAGCACCTGCGGATCGGCGAAGAGCTCGCCGTACCATTTGCGTCGAGAAGCCGCCCCACACCGTCACCAGCTTGCTCTCGTTGAACGAGAAGACGATGAGCGAGATGATCGGCGCGTAGAGGAAGATGAAGCCGAGCGTCGCCGCGATCGGCGATGAACAGGCCGCGCTTCATTTGCGCGCCTCGACCACGGCGTTCTGCGCGCTGCTGCAGCAACATCAGCGGCACCACGACGACGAGCAGCATGGCGATGGCGACCGCCGCGGCCAGTCGGCCAGTCGCGGTTGGCGAAGAACTCGTCCCAGAGCACGCGGCCGATCATCAGCGTGATGGGGCCGCCGAGCAGCGTCGGGATCACGTACTCGCCGATCGCCGGAATGAACACCAGCATCGAGCCGGCGATGATGCCGGGCATCGACAGCGGCAGCGTCACCGACAGGAAGGTGCGGAACGGCCGCGCCCCGAGATCGGCCGACGCCTCGAGCAGCGCGTCGTCGAGCTTCACCAGGTTGGTGTAGAGCGGCAGGATCATGAACGGCAGGTAGGTGTAGACGATGCCGACATAGACGCCGAAATCGGTGTAGAGCATCGTGATCTGCGGCAGGCCGAACAGCCCGAGGAAATTGTTGATGACGCCGTTGTTCTTGAGGAAGCCGATCCAGGCATAGACGCGCAACAGGAAGCTGCTCCAGAACGGCAGGATGACCAGCATCAGGAGGATATTGCGCCAGCGGTCGGACGAGCGGGCGATGAAATAGGCGATCGGGTAGCCGACCAGCAGCGCCAGGACCGTCGAGATGAAGGCGATCTTGAGCGAGCTCAGATAGGCCGTCGATGTAGAGGTGTCCTGCCCCAGGATAGAGGTAGTTGCGAAAGGTGCAGCGTCAGCTGCACCGTCGCCCTCGTCGCCGAATGGTCAGCAGCGGCAGATAGGGCGGCTGCGCCGACGACCGCTTCGCTGAACGAGATCTTGAACACCACCGACCAGCGGGATCAGCAAGGAACAGCGTCAGCCACAGCGCGGCGGCAGGATGACCACCCAGCGCGCCGCTGACGCCGAGCCATGACGAGCCAGTCGCCGAGCAACCGCCACGGCCGCCAGGCCGATCGTTGCCGGCGCAGCGGCGAGCGCCTCGGCGCTCATGAGACCAGCACCGAGCCGGACGTTGCCGCCCCAGCTCGCCCAGACCGTCTCGTCCCAGCCGATGGCATCGGGATCGCCGCGCAGCGAATTGGCCTTGGTGACGCGCATGTAGCTGGCCGTTCTCGAGCTGCACCTGGTAGACCGTCATGTCGCCGAGATAGACGATGTCCTCGACGAAGCCCTTGAGCGATGTTGGCGCCGCCGGAATGCCGCTCGGCTCGGGCTGTTCGCGCGGTCAGGCATGATCTTTTCCGGCCGGATCGCCCACCACAGGATCTGGTCGGGCGCGCAGTCGACGCCGTGGCTGACATAGATGTCGGTGCCCGCTTCGGCCGAGCGGATGCGGACGTGGTCGGCCTCGTCCTCGGTGACGACGCCCTCGACCATGTTGGCCGAGCCGATGAAATTGGCGACGAAGCGCGAATTGGGGAACTCGTAGATCTCGGTCGGCTCGCCCACCATGGCGATCTCGCCCTGGTTCATCACCCCGATGCGGGTGGCGAGGCTCATCGCCTCTTCCTGGTCGTGGGTGACGACGATGAAGGTGACGCCCAGCGTCTCCTGGATCTTGACCAGCTCGAACTGGGTTTCCTCGCGCAGCTTCTTGTCGAGCGCGCCGAGCGGCTCGTCGAGCAGCAGGAGCTTGGGCCGCTTCGCCAGCGAGCGGGCCAGCGCGACGCGCTGGCGCTGGCCGCCCGACAGCTGATTGGGCCGGCGGCGCTCGTAGCCCTCGAGCTTGACGAGCTTCAGCAGCTCGGCGACGCGCGCCTCGATCTCGGCTCGCGGCAGGTGGTCGCGCTTCAGGCCATAGGCGATGTTGTTCCACACCGTCATGTGCGGGAACAGCGCGTAGGACTGGAACATCATGTTGACGGGCCGCCGGTAGGGCGGCACGCCCGCCATGTCCTGCCCGTCGATCTCGATCGAGCCGGCGGTCAGCTCCTCGAAGCCGGCGAGCATGCGCAGCAGCGTCGACTTGCCGGACCCCGAGCCGCCGAGCAGGCAGAACAGCTCGCCCTTGAAGATGTCGAGCGAGACGTCGTTGACCGCGGCGACGTCGCCGAACTTCTTGGTGACGTCGCGGATCCTGACGAACGGCCTGGCGTTCGGGTCGCGCCACGGCCGCGTGTCGGCGGCGATCTGGGGTTTCTTGAGCCATCGTCTTTCGTCCAGAAGTGACGGGCGGAGCCGAAGCCCCGCCCGTGGATAGCGATCACTCGCCGGTCTTGATGCGCGTCCAGGTGCGGGTCACGAGCGCGTGAAATCCTGCGAGTGCGCCTGCAGACGGCACGCAGCTTGGCCTGCGATGTCGGGCGGCGGATAGATGTTCGGGATCGCCGGTGATCGCCGGGTCGATCAGCGGCGAAGGCCGCCTTGTTGCCGTTGGCGTAGAACACCGCATTGGAGATGTCGGCGGTGACCTTGGGCTCCATGATGTAGTTGATGAACTTGAGGGCATTCTCCGGGTGCGGCGCGTCGGCGGGGATGGCCAGCATGTCGAACCACTCGATGCGTGCCTTCCTTGGGGATCACGTACTGGATGTTGACGCCTTCTTGGCGTCTGTCGGCGCGATCCTTGGCGATGTAGACGTCGCCCGAATAGCCCAGCGACAGGCAGGCATCGCCATTGGCGAGGTCGTCGATGTAGCCCGAGCAGTCGAACTTGCGGATATAGGGCTTGATGCGCGTCCATGCAGGTCCTCGGCCTTCTTCAGATCTTCCGGCTTCTCGCTGTTGGGGTCGAGGCCGAGATAGTTCAGCGCGATGCGCCATCACCTCCTGCGGCGCAGTCGAGCACCGTGATGCCGCAATCGGCGTAGAGCTTGGCGCGTTCTCCGGATCGAACAGCAGGTCCCAGCTGTCGAGCGGCGCGTTCGGGATCGCGCTTCTTGACCATGTCGACGTTGTAGCCGAGCGCCGGTGGTGCACCACATGTAGTCGACGGCGTACTGGTTGCCCGGATCGAAGGCTTCGGTCGCCTTCATGATCGCCGGGTCCATGTTGCTCGAGGTTCGGGCAGCTTCGACTTGTCGAGCTTCTGGTAGATGCCGAGCGGGATCTGGTGCTGGAGGAAGAAGCCGGACGGCACCACCACGTCGATAGCCGGAATGTGCCGGCGACCAGCTTGCCTTCCAGCATCTCGTTGCTGTCGTAGTTGGACTCGACGACCTTGATGCCGGTCTCCTTGGTGAAATTGGTCGAGCGTGTCGTCGGCCCGGTAGTCCGACCAGTTGAAGAGGTTGAGGACCGGCTCCTCCTGCGCCAGCGCGGCGGTGCCCGTCAGCAGCAGCGCGCCGAGAGCGAGATGGCGAGCGACTTCATCATGATGCGTCTCCTTGTCGTTGCGGGACACCCGCGGGCGCACGGGGATGGACAAAAGCGGAACCGCCGCAGCGGGTCATGCTGCGGCGGCTTGCAATGGGGATCGGAGTATGGCGGTGGCGGCACGCGGCGGGGTCGGCTCGCCGGGAAACTGCGCGGCACGGCGATGTGCCCTCGGCGGGGCGCCGTCGAGGTCCGGCGGTCGGTCCGGACCAGGAACCATCGTACTCAGCGGAGTGTCCCGCGAGGTCGAGCGGTTGAATCGCAGCGGACCCTAGTGCCAAATCGCCGGTGGGGACAAGACGTTCGCCCGGCCCGATTGTCCGCGGCCCTTGACGCTGTCCGGCCTGCGCCCGTCTAAGGAGGCCATGAGCCCGGAGAGCCGCCGCGTGCCCTGTCGAACTCCGCTGACGATCTCCGCTGAGGTGCGCGCCGCCCTCGGCGCCGGGCGGCGCCGTCGTCGCGCTCGAATCGACCATCATCACGCACGGCATGCCGCTACCCGCAGAACCTCGAGATGGCGACGGCGGGTCGAAGCGATCATCCGCGCAGGCGGCGCGACGCCCGCGACCGATCGCGATCATGGACGGGCACTTCCGGGTCGGGCTCGAGCCGGCCGATCTCGAACGGCTGGCCGAGACCGGGCACGGCGGCCGCCAAGGCCTCGCGACGCGACGTCGCGGCGCTGCTGAGTTCGAGCGGCCATCGCCGGCACGACCGTCGCGACGACGATGCAGGCGGCCGACATGGCCGGCATCAGGGTCTTCGCGACGGGCGGCATCGGCGGCGTGCATCGCGGCGCCGAGCTCGAGCTTCGACATCTCCGCCGATCTCGAGGAGCTGGCGCGCACCCCGGTCGCGGTGGTCTGCGCCGGGGCCAAGGCCATCCTCGATATCCCCAAGACGCTCGAAGTGCTCGAGACCAAGGGCGTGCCGGTGATCGGCTACGGCACCGACGAATTCCCCGCCTTCTGGACGCGCAGCTCCGGCTATCCGGTCGACCACCGGCTGGACACGCCCGAGGCGGCGGCCGCGCTGATCGAGACGCAGTTCGCGCTCGGGCTCGGCGGCGTGCTGGTCGCCAACCCGATCCCGGCGAAGGATGCGCTCGACGCCGACGATGATCGCCAGCCACCATCGAGCGCGGCGATCGCGCGACGCCGACCGGCAGGGCGATCGACGCGCAAGGCGCTGACGCCATATCTGCTGCAGCGCATCTTCGAGCTGACCGGCGGCAAGAGCCTCGTCTCCAACATCGCGCTGGTCGAGAACAATGCGCGGGTCGCGACCGCGCATCGCGCGTCGCGCTCGCCGCGCGGAGCGGCGCAGATGAGCGACGCGCGCGTCCTCGTCGTCGGCGATGTGATGACCGACATCATCGTGCTGCCCGAGGGCCCGATGGTTCGCGGCTCCGACCGGCGCGCCACGATCCGCTCGCGGCCGGGCGGCTCGGGCGCCAACCAGGCGGTGTGGCTGGCGCGGTTCGGCGCGAAGGTGCGCGTTCGTAGCGCGCGTGGCGGCGGCCGATCTCGCAGGCACATCGGCGCATTTCCGCGCGCGTCGGCGTCGACGCCGATGCTGGCCGGCGACCCGAGGCGCGCCGTCGGGCGTGCTGATCTCGATCGTCGATGCCGACGGCGAGCGGAGCTTCCTCACCGACCGCGGCGCCAATCTCAACCTCAGCGCCGCCGACCTGCCGCCGACCCTGCTCGACGGCATCGGCCTCGCTCGTCTGCTCGGGCTACTCGTTCTTCGCACCGGGACCGCGCGCCGCGGTGATCGCGGCTGCTCAAGGCGGCGCAAGGCGCGCGAGATCCCGACGGCGGTCGACGCCGGCCTCGGTCGGCTTCCTGCGCGAAGTCGGGCGCCGAGGCCTTCCTCAAATGGACCAGCGGGAGCGCGCACGCTGTTCGCCAATCTCGACGAGGCGCTGGAGCTGACCGGCTCGGTCGATCTGACGCTGCAGATGCAGACGCTGGGCCGCTTTTATCCCCGTGTCGTCATCAAGCGCGGACGCGGCCGGTGCGGCGGTGGGCGGACGCAATGGCGTGGGACTCGACTTGCCCGCGCTCGCACGAGCGAGGTCATCGACACGACCGGCGCCGGCGACGCGTTCGCCGCGGCGTTCCTGGCGGCGGAGCTCCGGGGCGAAAGCTCGACGGAAGCCTGTCTCAAGGCCGGCGATCGAGGCGGGAGCGACTGCGGTCGACGCTGGTCGGTGGCCAGCCCGAACGGGTGTACTCGGCTACTCGATGAAGACCTTCACCGCGTCCGAGCGGCCCTTGGCGTCGACCACCGACAGCGTCACGTAGCCGGGGCCGTCCGGCGTCCAGTTGTCCTGCCGGGCGAAATCGGAGTGGCCGAACGGCGCGCCGTTGGCAAAGAAGGTGAAGGGCGGCACGCCGTTGCGGACCTTGATGGTGAGCGGCAGGTCTGCGCCGCTCGCGGCGCCGAGATCGACATCGACGCCGTCGGCCGGGAAGGCGATCTCCGGCGCATGCTTCCTTGGCGACCACCTGTCGTCGTCGGGATGGCGGAAGCGCTTCAGCGGCTCGGGCAGCTCGGCGTTGGAGGCGAACAGCACGCCCGGCGGCGCCGGCTTGAACGCCGGCTGACGGCGTGCCCGAGGCGGTCGAACGCTTCGAACAGGATCGGCGCCGCGCCGGTGATGCCGGCAAGCCCGGGCACCGGCGCGCCGTCGGGCCGGCCGACCCAGACGCCGATCACCGTCTTGCCGTCGAACCCGATCGACCAGCCGTCGCGATAGCCGTAGGACGTGCCGGTCTTGAAGGCGATGCGGCCCGGCGAGCCGTTGAGCGGCGGCGGCACGTCGCGGAGGATGTCGGTGACGTACCAGGCGGCGACCGGATCGAGCACCGGCGCGGTCGGGCCGACATCGGCCGATCGGCGGCGTGACGCCGTCATTGAGATGCACCTCGGTGCCGCCGCGCGCGATGGCCGCATAGACCGAGACGAGATCGCGCAGCGTGATGCCGACGCCGCCGAGGCCGACCGCAAGACCCGCGGCGGTCTCGTCGGGCAGGACCGGATTGGCGTTGGCGCGCTTGAGCCGCGACACCAGTCGCGCGACGCCCACCGCATCGAGGACGATCACCGCGGGCACGTTGAGCGACTCCGTCAGCGCGTCGTGGATCGTCACCGTGCCGCGGTTGAGCCCGTCGAAATTGACCGGCACGTAGCCGTGGAACGCGGTGGGCCGGTCCTCGATCAGCGACTGCGGATGGGCGAGGCCGAGCTCGAAGGCGAGCCCGTAGATCAGCGGCTTCAGCGTCGAGCCCGGCGAGCGCACCGCCGTCGTCATGTCGACGAAGCCGCCATTCGTCGGCGTTGAGGTAGCCGGCCGAGCCGACCGAGGCGAGGATGTTGCCGGTCGCGACGTCGGCGGCGACGATCGCGACCGACACCTTCGGGCCGATCGGCGGCGGCGCGATCGGACGGCGAGCTTTTCGAGCGCGCCCTGCAGCCGCTTGTCGACGGTGAGCGTCGACCTGCCGCGCATTGGGGTGCGCCGGCTGGCCGCTTCGTCGGCGAGGTGCGCCGCGAGCATCGGGAAATCGCGCCGCGCGGTGGGGATCGGCTCGCTCTTGGCGGCCGCGGCCTCGTCGGGCGTGATGATGCCTTCGCTGACCATGCGGTCGAGGACGAGATTGCGCCCATCGAGCGCGGCCTTGGGATCGTGGTCGGGCCGCCGCGCCTCCGGCGATTGCGGCAGCGCCACGAGCAGCGCCGCCTCGGCCGTGGTCAGCCGCGCCGGCTCCTTGCCGAAATAGGCGAGGGACGCGGCACGGATGCCCTCGATGTTGCCGCCATAGGGCGCGAGGTTGAGATAGAGCGTCAGGATCTGGTCCTTGCTGAGCTGGTGCTCGAGCGCGTCGGCGTGGACGATCTGCCTGAGCTTGGCGTCCCAGCTGCGCGTCGGCGTTGCCTTCGATCAGCCGCGCGACCTGCATGGTGAGCGTCGAGCCGCCCGAGACGATGTGGCCGCCGGCGAGCACGAACTGGCCCGCGGCGCGCAGCATGCTCTGCCAGTCGATGCCGGCATGGGTCTCGAAATGCTGGTCCTCGTAGGCGATCAGCATCTCGAGGAAATGGCGGATCGACCTGGTCGATGCGTCACCGGCAGCCGCCAGATGCCGTCGGCGGTGGTGAAGGGCCGGAGCAGCGCGCCGTTGCGGTCGACCACCGCCAGCGACACCGGCATGGTCGCCGCGTCGGGCGTCGGCGGCAGCGTGCGCGCGACATCGGCGATGGCGCGGCCCAGCGGCCGCGACGTTGAGTGCCGACAGCACCAGGCCGAGCCCAGGCGCGAGGAGCGACGAGGCCGATCGCCAGACAGGCGCGACGGGGCGGCGCGGACAGCCATCCGCGCGCGGATGACGGTCGCGCGATCGGCGTGCCGCGCGCTGGCGCTCACGGCCCGGCGCGCGGCGACCTCGACCGTGCCGCGTCGGTATTGGCGCGGAGGTCCGGACGATACATGTCCTCGACCGTGGCGCCCGGCTGCACGAACTTGCCGGGCGAGACGGCGCGGACCATGTAGGCGGTCGAGATGCCCACCCGAATTGTCGGCGTCCGAGGCGTAGCGGAACGCCGCGACGTACTGGTCGGTGCGGGCCTCGGTGTGCGTCGGCGTGTCGAGCGCTCGAGCCAGCTGAGGTCGCGCACGCCGTCGGCGGAGCTGAGATCCGGGATTCTCGATCTCGAACCCGGCCGGCAGCGGATCGGCGATGCACATACTGGCCCGAGCCGATCTCGCTCGGCGTGATCGTCAGCACGACCACGAAGCGGTCGTTCTGCTTGACCTTGCTGATGTCGGTCTCGGTGCCATCGGGCGTGTAGTAGGCACGCGCGATGGTGAAGCCCTTGCTCGCGGCCTTGGGCGGTGTCGCCGGAATGCCGGTCACCGAGACCTTGATCTCGGTCGGCTGGTTGCCGGTGTTGGCGATGACCACCGGGAGCAGTGTCGAAATGCTCCTGCTGGTATTTCTGGTACACCGTTCCAGTGAGCGCCTTGCCGTCGACCGTCACGCTGCCCGCCGTGGCGCTCTTGGCCGCAGCGGCGGCCGCAACGAGCGTCCAGGCATCCTCCTGCGTCGAGGTCCATCTTGGCATGATCGCGCAGGTCGGCGAGCTGCTTGGCAAGCGCCGCGAGATCGACGCCCGGCCGGGCGTGAACTCGGCGGCGAGCGCCAGCACGCCGGCGGTGTCGCGGAGCTGGCTGCCATAGTCGTCGCGCCAGCGCTTCGGATCGTCGGGGGTCTTGAGCCCGTCGAGCGCGGCGGTGAAGGCCTCGCCGGCCCGGGCGCGATCGCCGTAGAGGGCGAGCGCCGCGCCGAGCTGCGCCTGGGCCAGCGGCGAGCCGAAATGGTCGAGCCGCGCCTCGAGGTAGTAGCGGAGATCGCCGATCGCGGCCCGGCCCGCCCGGGCGAGGTCGTAGAGGGCGTAGGCGATGTCCTCGCCGCCCTTGTCGAAGTCGGCGGCGGCGCTGACCTGGTTGCCGAGATTGTCGAGCGCGCTGTTCAGCGCCTGCTCGGGCACGACGTAGCCCTTCTCCTTGGCGCGGAGCAGGAAGTCGGTGACGTAGGAGTCGAGCCAGAGGTCGGTGGTGTCGAACGGACCCCAGAGGCCGAAGCCGCCGCTCGAGGTCTGGTTGCCGAGAGAGGCTCGTGATGGCGTCCTTGATGCGCTGCGTCGAGCGCGTCGTCGTTGCCCATGCCGAGCATCTTGGCGACGTCGTTGAGATAGAGCAGCGGCAGCGCGCGGCTGGTGATCTGCTCGGCGCAGCCATAGGGGTAGCGGTCGAGCGCATCGAGCAGCTCGGGCACGTTGAGCCGGGCGATCGGGCCGATCGGCGAGCGTCAGATCGCGCGCTGTGCGGCACGAGATCGGCGAAGCGCGACGTATCGAGCGTCACCGACTTGCCCGGCGTCGAGCGGGATCAGCTCGCTGGTGGTCTGCGGCGCGCTCGCGGCGCGGACGCCGAGGTCGAGCTCCTTGACCTGCGCGGTGCCGTCCGGCTCGGTGAGCGTCAGCTTGAGGTGCTGGTCGCCGATCGCGGTGCCGGTGAGGCCCGAGATTGAGCGAGGTCCGCGCGCCGGCCGCGAGATCGACGCTCGTCTCCTTGGCATCGGTGCGTGAGGCCCATCGCCGGTCAGTCAGCTCGACCTTGTAGGTGCCGGCCGGGCCCGAGATGTTGTTGATCTCGACCAGCAGCCGCGAGGTGTCGCCGAGATGCAGGAACCGCGGCGGGCTCAGCGTCGTCACCACCGGATCGCGGACGATGACGTCGGCCGAGCCATGGCCGACGGCGTCTGGCGTCCAGGCCATCGCCATGATCGCGAACCGTGCCCGAGAAATCGGGCATGTCGAAGCTGACGGTCGCGGTGCCGTCGGCGCCGACTTCGACGACGCCCGAATGGAGCGCGACGAGCACCGAGGTCGGCGGCGGCGTGCCGAGCCGCGACGCGGCCTCGTCGCCGCCCGAGCGGACGGCGCCGAGAATGCCCTGCGTCGGATCGATCAACTGGCCGTAGAGGTCGCGGAACTCGACGCCGAGCTGGCGCTGGCCGTAGTACCAGCCATCCGGGATCGGGCACCTTGAAATTGGTGAGGTTGAGGATGCCGAGATCGACCGCGGCGACCGCGACATAGGCTTTGTCGCCGGCCTTGGCGTTGGGCAGGCTGACCTTGACGCTGAAGGCCTGGCGCGGCAGCGCGTCCTTGGGCAGGTCGAGATTGACCTTGAGGTCGCGATCGCCCGGATCGACGTCGGCGAAGGCGAGGCCCAGCGCGCGCGCCGGCATCCGCTTTTCGGCGGCGCTGGCCGGACGGTAGAGCGTCGCGGTGACGTAGGCGCCCGGGCCCCAGTCGTCGGTGACCGGCAGGTCGACCGTGGTGCCGCCGGCGGGCACGTCGACCGCCTTCATGGTGATGATGCGGTCGTCGACGACCATCACCAGCGCGGTGCCGGCGAACTGCGGATCGAGCTTCAGATGCGCGGTGTCGCCGGACGTGTAGGCGGGCTTGTCGAGCGCGACCTGCAGCTTGTCGGGCGTGTCCGAGCCGGCCGAGGCGTAGTAGTAGCCGGCGTAGAACTCGTAGCTCGACGAGGTCGGGTTGTCGCCGGTCGATGTGACTTCAAGCCGATAGCGGCCCCAGTCGACCGGGCGACGCGATGCTCGCCGGGCCGGCGGCGGTGGTGTCGACGCGTGCCGTCGGCGATCTGGTGCGTGGTGGTGACGTCCTCCCACTTCCAGGTGCCGTTGTCGCGATACCACTGATAGGTGGTGTCGATCCGCGACAGCGTCCACTTGAGCCCGGTCTCGGCGATGAGCTCGCCGGTCGGGGCGACGGTGACGACGTTGAAGCCGGCGCTGGCTGCCCTGCGGCGAGGCCTCGAGCCATCGGTCGAAGCTCGGCTTGATGCCGATGCGGTTGACGGTGGCCAGCACCGGACGGGTGAGCGTGCGCTCGACGGTGCGGCCATTGGTGTCGACGAGCCGCATGATGATGTCCGGCATCGAGCGGCCGGGTGGTCGCCGGCGGCTCGGGCAGCGTCACCTCGGCGACGGCATTGCCGTCGTCGTCGGTGGTGCCGACGGCGCCAAGCGGCTCGCGGTCGGTCTCGATCGTGTCGTCGGTGCGCCCGAAGGTGTAGCCGGGATATTTGTCGAGCGTGGTGACCGGACGTAGGACGAGTCGGCCTCGATCGAAAGGCCGGGCGCGGTGGCGCCGTAGAGATATTTCGCGGCGACGTTGATGTCGGTCGCGCTCGCCGGTCTTGCACCGGGCCGTCGGGCGCGGTGACGTCGAAGGCCAGCCGCTCGGGCTCGAAATCCTCGACCAGGAAGCGTCAGTGTCGGCGAGCGGTCGGCCTTGGGATCGGCGAAGAGCTTGATCTGCCAGGAGCCGCGCATGGCGCCCTTGTCGAGCGCGATGGCGTCGAAATAGCTGCCGGCGCCCTTGTCGTTGAGCACCTGCGTGGTCTGCGTCGACGCCGTCGGGCCGCTCGACCTCCATGGTCAGCGGCAGGGCGTTGACGGCATTGGCGTGCGTGTCGCGCAGCAGCGCCGTCAGGAACACCGTTTCACCCGGCCGGTAGACGCCGCGCTCGGTGGTCGCGAAGAGATCGAGCGGTCCCGGCGACGGCCGGCCGTCGACGCCGCGATCGGTCAGATCGAAGCCCGGCTTGCTGACATCGAGGAAGGCGTAGTCGCCGGCCTGGTCTGTGCGACGAGGAGCTGCGGCGCGCGGCCGCCATCGCCGCGGGCGAGGCCCGGCGCGAAGTCGACCTCGCCATTGGCGTCGGTGGTGGTCTCGCCCAGAATCTCGTTGTTGACGCGCGACGAGCTGCACATTGGCGCCGGCGACCGGCTGGGCGCTGGTCAGCGAGCGGACGAAGCCGTGGATGCCGTCGTCGCCCGAGACGGTGGTAAGGCCGAGATCGGTGACGATGAACCATTGCGTCGCGAGGTCGTCGCCATCGTCGCTCTTGGTGACGCCATCGACCTTGGCGGTGATGACGTAGGCGCCGGGCTGGATCTTGGGCAGCACGTCGCGCGATCGGGATCGCGGTGGTGACCAGCGCGTTGGCTCGGCGCCCTGGGCGAGATCGACCTTGCCCTCCACTCCTTCTCGCCGGTACTGGTTGGCGACATCCTCGGCGGAATAGCTGCTGAGCGTGCCCTTGAAGACGCCGGTGCGCACCGCGTCGGCGATCGCGCGGTCGCCGATCCGGTAGATCGACGACATCGGCGGTCTTGGCGTTGACCGAGGTGATCGGCAGGCCGCCGCCGAGATCCGGCCGGCAGCACATAGGCGTTGTTGGCAAAGCCCACGAAGGGCGAGCGGTCGGGCACGTAGAGGTTGAGATCGACGTCGGCGCGCAGCGTCTCCTTGTCGGCGGACGGCAGGCCGGCGCGCACCTTCACCTGGTAGCGCTTGCCGTGCTCGACGCCGGTGATGCAGAGCTGCGTATCCTCGGTCTCGACCGCGATATTGGCGCGCGCCATCGACGACGACATAGCTCGGAGAGATCGGTGCCGCCGCCCGGCAGCGGATCGGAGAAGGTGACGCAGATGCGCGGGTCGGCCGCCTTCGGCATCGACGTTGTTGGACGGCGACGCGGAAGCCGTGCTGTCGCGACATCGTCGTCGAGCCGCTTCTCGATCGCGGCATCGTCGACCAGCGCAACGCTGGCGCGATAGGTGACGATCGATTCGCGCCACATCTCGCGGCGCTCGAGCGCATGGCCGAGCGCGCCGAGCAGCGCTGGCGCGAAGCGTCGTGTCCTCGCTCTTCGAGGAAGCCTTCGAGCGCGGCGTAGCTTGCGGTGCTCGGCTGCGTCGGTCTGGTCGGACTGGTTGTTCTGCTGGCGAACGCGTCGTCGGCCTGCGCCAGCATGGCATTGGCGAGCTTGAGCCAGAGCGCCCGGATCGTTGGGGTTGATGGCGAGCGCCTGCCGGTACGAGGCCGCGGCGCCCGGGGCTGATTGGCGGCAGTCGTCGCCGGCCTTGACGAGATCGGCATAGGTCGCGTCCTTGGGCGGCGCGTCGGAATTCGGCAGGCCGTCGGCAAAGCTCTTGGCGGAATCGATCAGGTCCTGCGCCGGGAACGGCAGATCGGACAGGCGCTGGCTTGGCGATCTCGTCGGCGGCTGGGCGACATCGTGATGGTGCCGGACGTCGCGCCGCGAACGGCGCGGGCGTGCCGGCGTCGCCCTTGAGGAAGCACCATTTGGTCTTGGTGTTGTAGGTGTAGGCGCGGCAGAGATCGTCGCCGATGCAGGCCGCGTCGCACGCCTTGAGGGTGACGTTCCCTTGTCGACCTGATAGTCGAAGCCGGGCAAATCCATGTTGGGCAGTTGCTTGGAGCTGCGGTCCGCCGCAGACGGCAGCACCAAACGTCACGACCAGGCTGACGCACAGCCACAGTCCGAGCCGACCGAGCCCACGCATGTCCAATTCTCCCCAAGCGCGACCCCTCGCGGACGCCAAGCCACCCTACGTTTGCGGCGGAATTGGGTAAAGCTGGTGACAGCTTGCAAATAACGATCGGATTGTCGGCCACGCCGCTCCGGCTTTCCCGACGGCGCCCGAACCCTTATCGTGGGGTAGCGATGTACAAGTTCGATCCCAGGGGCGCTTCGGTCGCCGACTCTCTTCCGGGCGGTGGCGCTGAGCCAGCTCGACGACGCGCTGGCCGACCTCGACGCGCCGTCGTCCGATGCCGAGCAACGGGTGCATGAGGGCCGGCGGCGCTGCAAGAAGCTGCGCGGGCTGCTGCAGCTCGTCCGTCCGGGGTTTCCGGCTTTTGCCGAGGAGAACGCCGCGCTTCGCCACGCCGCCTCGACGCTCTCGCACCTCCGCGATGCCGACGTGCTGAGCCACACCATCGTTCGACTCGCCGAAGCGGAAAGCGCCGACGGCGAGCGGCTGCGGCACATCGCCGAGCGGGTACGCGCCGGGCGCGCCGAACAGCACGGTTCGGCCGAACGGATCGCCGCCTTCCGCGCGATGCTGATGGCGACCCGCGAGCGCGCCGTCCACTGGTCGCTCGAGGGCGACGGCGAGAAGGCGATGCTCACGGGCCTCAAGGCGAGCTACCGCAAGGCGCGGGAACGGATGGAGCAGGCGCTCGGGACGCGCCGTCCTGCCGATTTCCACGAATGGCGGAAGGCGACCAAGGCGCACGGGTTCCATCTGGACCTGCTGCGCAAGTCCGCCCCCGATCTGCTGCCCGACGATGTGCGCGTCACCGACGAGCTGGCCACGGGCCTCGGCCATCACCACGACCTCGCCGTGCTGACCGACGCCCTCAGCGGGACCCCGGAACGCTTCGGCGACGACGCCGACCGGCAGGCCCTGCACGACGCGATCGCCCCCCGCGTCGAGGAGATCGAAGGGCGGGCCGAAGCTCTCGGCCGGCAGATTTTTGCCGAACGGCCACGGGCCGTGGCGCAACGCTTTTCCCGCTACTGGCGGAACGCCTCGGGATAGCCGGGTTCGCGTTGCAACAGACACATCCGATCACCAGGAACAGACCATGACCACGCTCACCATCCCCGATCTCGCCGGCAAGGCCGTGCTCGTCACCGGCGGCTCGACCGGCATCGGCGCCGCGCTCGCCATCGCCATGGGGGCGCAGGGCATGAAGGTTGCGGTGCACTACAATTCGAGCCAGGCGGACGCCGAAGAGGTGGTCAAGACCATCACCGCCGCCGGTGGCACGGCCGTGGCGCTCAAGGCCGATGTGACGCGGCTCGACGAGGTCGAGCGGCTGGTCACGAGCGCCGCCAAGGAGTTGGGCCGGCTCGACGGGCTCGTCAACAATGCCGGACTCATGGTCGGCCGCATGAGCTACGCCGACGTGACGCCGGACTACTATGACGAGGTGCTGAACCTCAACGCCCGTTCGGTGGTGTTCGCCAGCAAGGCGGCGATTCCGTTCTTGAAGCAGCAGGGCGGCTTCATCATCAACACGACCTCGATCGCGGCGCGCAACGGCGCCTCGGGCGGAGCCGGACTTTACGGCTCCTCGAAGGCGTTCGTCTCCAACGTCACGCGCGGCATGGCCAAGGAGCTGATCGGCTTCGGCATCCGCGTCAATGCCGTCGCGCCGGGCTTCATCGAAACGAAGTTCCACGAACGCTATTCCAATGACGCGCAGCGCGCTGCGGCGCTGACGACCATCCCGCAAGGCCGGCTGGGGGTCGCCGAAGACTGCGTCGGGGCGTATCTGTTCCTCGCCTCGGAGGCGCTCTCGGGTTACATCATCGGGCAGGTAATCGAGGTCAATGGCGGGCAGCTGATGCCGTGAGGCATGCCTTGGTGGTACGAGAGCCGGTGGTTCTACCCACTGGATGTCACCCTAGCGCAAGCTGGGGCCCATTTCTCGTCCCGCGGAGGCGGCGCCTTGGGTCCCTGCTTTCGCAGGGATGACAGGCGGTGGCTGAAGCGGGCGAAGTGCCACGCCCTCGTGGTTCGACAGGCTCACCATGAGGGCGACTGAGAACCTACGCCCCTATCCCGAATGCGTGCCGACGACCTTGTCGCCGTCGAGCTTGGTGAACGGCACGAAATTGACGATCGCGCCATTGTAGATGTCCGACCGCGCGACCGTCACCGCACCGGACGCGTCCGTGGTCTTGGTGACCTTGAGCACGTGCTGCGCGCCAGGCGGGCCGACGGGAATGACCATCAGGCCATTGGGCTTGAGCTGCTGCAGCAGCGGTGGCGGGATGTGGTCGATGCCGCAGGTGACGATGATCTTGTCGAACGGCGCGAACACTTCCCAGCCATAATAGCCGTCGGCATTCTGGCGCTTGATCGCGCCATACTCGCTGTAGCCTTCGGCGATGAGGCCCGCGAACACCTGCCCGGTGCGCTCGAACAGCGGCTTGATGATCTCGATCGAATAGACCTGGTCGGTGAGGTTGGAGAGGTACGCCGACTGGTAACCCGAGCCGGTGCCGATCTCGAGCACGCGATCGCCGCGCTGCACGTCGATGGTGTTGGTCATCCGCGCCACGGTGTGCGGCCCGGTGATGGTGACCCCGAAGCCGATGTCGAGATAGTGCCACTCATAGGCGCTCGCGACATTGGCGGCGGTGACGAACCGCTCGCGCGGCACCAGCAGATAGGCGCGCTTGTCCTTGTCGTCCCAGATGTCGTGGTGCGAAATCAGCTGCAGGAAGCGGTCGTAGCGCTGGCCGAGCTCGGCCGCATCCTCGCCGCGGTTCTTGACCATCCAGTCGATGAACGCACCCTTGTCATCCATCGGCGGGATCGCGGCCCAGTCGTAAAGCACCGGCACCGAGGCGCGCGCCACATTTGCGGCAAGCGGAGCGGTGAGCGCGAGGCTCGCAAGTCCGGAGACGACGGCGCGACGGTGCATCGGATGTTCCTTGGTATCTGCAGGAACGCTAGGCCCCGAACCTCGACCGGGGGTGGCCCGAACTATACACGTTTGTAAGTTGGCCGGGGCGAGTCGCCTGCTAAATTCAAGGCTGGCTTAGCCGGCGCGATTCCCCCGATGCGGCGCTCGCCTCATCCAACATCGGCGCTGATCGAGCCCGCCGGCGCGCGCGGCCGCGGTGGATACTGCCAGGCGACCTCGTTGCCGGGTACGCACGCCGGCCACCGGCGACAGGGCCGCAACGGATCAGGCACGGAGGATTGACGTGAGACGTCGTGAGATGATTGCCGGTTCGGTTTCGCTGGCAGCGAGCGCGCTGCTGGCCCGCCCCGCGCTCGCCAACGTGCCCGTCCCCTATGACTGGACGGCGACGCCGCCGATGGACAGCAAGGACAATTTCATCGCCTGGATGGTCAAGAACCGCGGCGAGGACCCCAAATATCTGGCCGAGCGCTTCGACCGCTTCATCCACATGGTCGACAACAAGGACATCGTCGACGACAAGGACAAGCGCGCCTTCCTGATGGTGCCGCGCGAAGCCTTCGTGCGGACGCCGAACCTGCCCCGCACCTATGACAGCGCCTTCCTCGACATCGGCTATGGCGTGACGATTTCCGGACCGCACCTCGTCGGCCGGATGACCACCTCGCTCAATGTCCAGAAGGGCGACAAGGTGCTCGAGATCGGCACCGGCTCGGGCTACCAGTCGGCGTATCTGTCCAACCTCACCGACAAGGTCTGGTCGATCGAGATCATCAAGCCGCTCGCCGAGCGCACCCGCGCCACCTATGACAGCCTGATCGCCGACGGCTACACCGAGCTCAAGTCGATCACGACGAAGAACGACGACGGCTACTACGGCTGGCAGGATGCCGGGCCGTTCGACAAGATCATCGTCACCTGCGGCATCGACCATATCCCACCGCCGCTGCTGCAGCAGCTGACGCCCGCCGGCATCATGGTGATCCCCGTGGGGCCGCCGGGCGCACAGCATGTGCTCAAGGTGACGCGCTCGACCGACGCGGCCGGCAACACCACCGTCGCCCGCTCCGATATCTACGATGGCAAGATCGTGCCCTTCGTGCCATTTACCAAGCTCGAAGGCGACCAGATCGTCGGCACGCATAACGGCTGATATACCGTGGACGCGCGCTTAAAGGGCCCAGACGGAATGTCGATTGCAATGGACGGGCCGGCGATGGCGCCGGCGCCCTCGGGCGCGGACGCGCGCATCTATCTCTCCGTCGGGCTGGTGGCCGGCGCAGCGATCGCGCTGCAGATCGCCATCATGCGCGTCTTCGCGGTCGGCAGCTGGACGCATTTCGGCTCGCTGGTGGTGAGCCTCGCGCTGCTCGGCTTCGGGCTTTCGAGCGTTGCGGTGTTCATCGGCCGCGGCTGGTTCGAGCGGCATTGGCGGGGCCTCGGCGGCGTTGCTCTGGTGCTGTTCGGCCCGCTCGCTGTGGCCAGCAACCTCCTCGCGCAGACCGTGCCGTTCAACGCCATCTTCATCGTCTCCGATCCGGCGCAGGTCTGGCGGCTCGCCGCCAATTTCATCCTCTATCTCCTGCCCTTCCTCGCCTGCGCGATGTTCCTCGGCATCGTGTTCCTGGGCGTCAGGCGGCAGTTCGGGCGCGTCTATTTCGCCGACCTGACGGGCTCAGGCCTCGCCGGGCTGGTGATCCTCGCCGGCATGTACTTCCTGCCGCCCGAGCAGTTGATGGTCGTGCCGCTGACGCTGTGGACAATGGCCGCGATCCTCTGGTTCGGCGCCTCGCGGTCGCCGGCGTGGAGCATTGCGGCGGGCGTGCTGGGGGTTGTGACAGTCGCCGCCTACCTGTTCCTGCCGTCGATGCTCGGCGTCCCCGACATCGCGACGTCCCAGTACAAGGGCGTCTCGTATGCCCGCAACTTCCCCGACGCGAGCCGCATCTACCGCTCGGTGTCGCCCTATGGGGATCTGCAGATCTACCAGAGCTCCTACATGCACTTTTCGCCTGGGCTCTCGGACAATGCCGCGTTCAATATTCCCGAGCTGCCGGCGAACCTGTTCGTCGGCATGTATATCGATGGCGAGGGCCCCGAAGGCATCATGGGCGAGCCGCCCAAGGAAGACGCGAACTATTTCCGCTTCCTGCCGATGTATTTCCCCTACGTGCTGCGCGCCCACCCCTCGACCTTCATCGAGCAGTTCGGCGGCGGCATCTCGACCATGGTGGCGCTGCATTCGGGCTCGAGCCATGTAACGGTGGCCGAAAGCAATCCGGCGGTGCTCAGCGCCTTCGCCGACCCGGTGATCAGCGGGCGCTCCGGCGACATTCTCGCCGACCCGCGGGTCACGACCATCAACTACGAGGGCCGGCTCTACCTCAAGCACACGACCGACCGGTTCGACGTGATCGATCTGAGCCTTGCCGACTCGGTGGGGCTGTCGAACCCCGGCGGCTTCGCCATCACCGAGAAATATCCGTACACGATCGAGGCGATGCTCGACTACATGCACGCCCTCAGCGACGACGGCATCCTGTCGATCACGGTATGGAACAAGGAAGAGCCGCCCAAGTCGATCCTGAAACTCTATTCTACCGTCGCCGCCGCGGCCAAACAGTTGGACCCTGCGACCGCCGCGAACGCGCTATTCGTCGCCTCCAGCTATCTGTCGACGGCGACCGTGCTCTACCGCCGCGGCGGCTTTACGCCCGACGAGGTCGACAAGCTCAGGAAATATGCGGCCTCGATGTCGTGGGACGAGATCTATTCGCCCGGGCTCGCCGTCGATACGACCAAGGCCGACACGCTGCTGGCGCAATATCACGACTCGATCTTCGGTAACGCCGCTCCCGCCGGGGGCGACAGCACCGCTGCGGGCGCGGCCGACCCGACCGGCGGCGATGCCGCAGCTCCCTCGGCGGGAGCCACCGATCCCACCGGCGATGACGCGAGCACCGGGGATGGCACCGACAGCAGCGCGGGGACCGGCGACACCGTGCCCGCGACGACGCTGGGCAAGCTGTTCTGGCACGCGCTGATGCAGGACGGCTCGGACTTCGCCGACCGTTACGTGTTCTCGGCCGTGCCGCTGACCAATGCGCGACCCTATTTCGCGGCTTACGAGAAGGTCGGCGACCTGCCCCACACGCTCGACCGGCTCGACCTGTTCCAGGACGACTGGGGCTATCTCGTGCTCTGGGCGACGGTGGCCGTTGCCGCGCTCTGCGCGCTGGTGCTGATCATCGTTCCGGTGGCGGTCGGTTGGCGCAGCGTCTTCCAGCGCATGCCGGGCAAGATCGGCACGGTGGTCTATTTCGCGGCGCTCGGGCTCGGCTATATCACCGTGGAAGTGGGCTTGATCAGCCGCTTTAACCTCGCGCTTTCCAATCCAACCATTTCTGCCGCCATCATGATTTCGGCCATGCTGGTGTTTTCGGGGCTCGGCAGCTTCGTGTCGGAACGCCTCCTCAGCCGGGCAAAAGTCGGCCTGCCGCTGATCCTGGCGGCGATCTGCATCGTCCTGCTCGCCTACACATTGCTGCTCGATCCGGTGCTCGACTGGATCGGTGGCTTTGTGTTTCCGGTGCGTCTGCTATTGTGCTTCCTGCTCGTCGCGCCGCCGGCCTTCCTGATGGGCTTTCCGATGCCCACAGCCATGGTGTCGCTGACGCGGCTTGGAAAGGATCGCCTGTTCGTATGGGCATGGGGCATCAATGGGTGCTTTTCGGTCGTGGGCGCCGCGGCCGTGCCGATCATCGCGACGACCTTCGGGCTGCCGGCCGTGCTGGTGCTGAGCGCGGCGGCTTATGCGCTCGCGATCCCGGCCTTCCTTGCGATCCTGCGGCCGATTCCTACACCGGCGGCCGCCTGACGCAGCGGGTGCGCCCGTGAGCCGCATCTCGCGACGCGGCTTCAACCTGTTGGCCGGCGGCGCGGCCGCAGGGCTGGCGCTGCCGGCGTTCGCGAAGCCCCTGTCCGAGGCCAAGATCGCGCTGGTGCCATTCCGCACCGCGCCGTTCCCCTACCACGGCAAAATGCCGGACAGCGACACCGACTTCCTCGACGTCGACCGCAACGGCCGCCTCGGCCACACCTCGCAACGCGGCGGCGTCTATTGGGAGGACGAGACCTACAGCGATAACCGCGTGCTGCTCGCGGCGCCGGCCGGGTTCGATCCGGCGAAGCCGTTCGCGATCGTCGTCTATTTCCACGGCAATGGCGGCCAGCTCGAGCGCGACGTGCTGAACCGGCAGGCGGTGGCCGACCAGATCGAGGCCTCGAAATTGAACGCCGTTCTGGTCGCGCCGCAATTCGCCGTCGATGCGCTCGATTCCAGCGCGGGCAATTTCTGGATGCCAGGTGCCTTCAGCGCCTTCATGGCCGAGGCGGCGCAGCGGTTGACGACGCTGGTCGGCGGCGACAGCCGCGCGGCGCGGGCTTTCGCCGTCTCGACGATCCTCTTGACCGCCTATAGCGGCGGCTACGACCCCGCTGCGTTCGTGCTCGACAACGGCGACGAGGGCCGGCGCATCCGCGGCGTCATCCTGCTCGACGCGCTGTTCGGCGAGGGCGACAAGTTTGACGGCTGGATCGAGCGGCACATCAAGAATTCGTTCTTTGCGAGCGGCTACACCGAGGCCTCGAGCGACCTGAACCAGAGCCTCAAATCCGAGCTCCGGAGCCAGGGCGTGCCGCTGCTCGACGCGCTCCCGAGACGCATCGGGACGGAGACGGTCTGCTTCATCGAGGCGCCCGACGGCGCCGACCACAACGATTTCGTCACCGACGCCTGGGTGCACTGGCCGCTGGCCGACGTGCTGTCGCGGATTACCTAGCGCCCGGCGAGCCTGCGCCACTCCGCGGCATAAGCCGTCCAGGCGGGGCCGCCCGCCGCGACTGTTTGCCCGTTCGGCTTGGGGTCATGGCCGCCCGCAAGCAGCGCCGCGCCGATGCTGGTACCGCTGCCGGCGGGCGCGGCGATCACCTGGCGCCCGGTTGCCGCGCCGAGCATCGCGGCGAATTCGGCATTGGCAGCGAACGGCCCCTCGACGACCGTCGGACCTCGCGCGCCGATGAGCTCGAGGCAGGTCGCCGACATCAGCGCAAGATAGAACGAGACCGCGGCGCGTTGCTCGCCGGGGGTGGCCGGCGCGTTCTGCCAGCGCCCCTCGGACGTCGGGAACGGCCCCGACCCCTGTTGCGCCGCGGGCAGGTACATAACGCGCCGCGCCAGTGCCCGCTCGACATCGACGGCGTCGGCCGCCGGCAGAGCTTCGGCAAGCATCTGGTTCTCGCGACCGCCCATGAAGCGCGCCGAGGGCACGGGATCGCCGAAGGCATCGACATTGACCAGCGTGTCGCGGGCGGGATCGAGCGCGACAGGCGCGGCGCCGATGGCGAGCGCCACGACCCAGGTGCCGGTCGAGAGCACCGAGAACGGCGCCGGTCGCGACAACAGGTGCGGCAGCAGCGAGGCGTTGGAATCGTGGATGCCGGCATAGACCGGGGTGTCCGCGGGGAGCCCGGTGCGCTCCGCGATCTGCGGCAGGATGGCGCCGAGCCGCGAGTTCGCGTGCACCACTGGGGCGAACAGGCGCCGCCAGCCGAAGCGGTCGACCATCGAGGAAAAATCGCGCCGGCCGGGCGACCAGAGGTCGGTATGGCAGCCGAGCGAAGTCGCTTCGTTGGCGGCGATGCCAGTCAGCCGGAACCCCCAATACTGCGGATAGGTGACGATGCGCTCGACGCGCGCGAATTCGGCGGGAAAGCTCGCCTGCTGCCAGTGGAGCTGCGCTCCGAGATTGAGACCGTTGGGCAGGCGCGGCGAGCCGCTCTCCTCAAAGGGCGGCCGAAGCTCGTCATAAGCGGCCCGCGTCCGCCGGGGACCGTCAAACTCGTAGTCGAGGATGGGCAGCGCAAGTCGCCCCTCACTGTCGAGCAACGCAGCCGTCGCGCCATGCGTCGCGGTGGAAATGGCCTCGATCGGCGCCAGCGCCGCGAGTTCCTGCAGGCTATCCAGAATGAAATTCCAGAGCCGCTCGTCGTCGTAGTGTGGGTAGAGGCCGGAGGCGAGCACTATATTGGCGGTGCGGCGCGTTTCGATCTCGACGGCGCGGTCGAGATCGACCAGCGCCACCTTGGCGTTGGTCTTGCCGATATCGATGACCGCGATCGCCACGGCTCAAGCCATGTGGAAGACGCAGGCGAGCGCCACGTCGACCGGCGAATTGTCGGGCTTGGTCGCCATGACGTCGGCCATCTGGGCCCACCAGCGCTGCATCATCGGATCGAGCGGCAAGCGGAAGGCGTGGCGCTCGCTCATGGCCGGCCGCTCCGCAGCTTGCGCCAGATGATGGGCAGGGCGATGACGACGATCAGCAGCAGGCCGGTGACGATCGACTGCACGATGCCGGGCACGTTGAGCAGCCCGAGCCCGAACGTTACGAGGCCCATGATGAAGGCGGCGATAAAGACGCCGGGGATGGTGCCCGAGCCGCCGAGGATGTTGACGCCGCCGAGCACCACCATGGTGATCGCTTCGAGCTCGAAACCGGTGGCGATGGTTGGGCGTGTCGAGCCGATCCGCGAGGTGAGGAGGATGGAGGCAAGCCGCTCATGAGCCCGGTGAGGACGAAAAGCAGGAAGCTGGATGCGATCGACGTGAATGCCGGAGAAACTGCGCCGCCACCGGGTTGTTGCCGATGGCGTAGATGCGGCGGCCGAAGGTCGTAAGGTGGAGGACGACGCCGAAGATCGCCGCCATCACGAGGAACAGGAAGAACTCGAACGAGACCACCCAGACCACATAGCCCTGCCCGAACCAGGCGAAGTCCGGCGGGTAGTTGCGATAGACCTGATCGCCGAGGACGACATAGGCGATGCCGCGGAAGAGGCTCATGGTGCCGATGGTGACGACGATCGAGGGCACGCGGAAGCGCGTGACGATGAAGCCGTTGAACGCGCCCGCGACGACACCGACCCCGAGGCCGATGACGACCAGCACCGGCGTCGGCGCGCCGGCGGTGGCGGCGGCGCCCATCGCGGTCGAGGCGATCGCGATGATCGAGGCGACCGACAGATCGATCTCGCCGGCGACGATCGAGCAGCGCCATGGCAAAGCCGATCATCGCCTTTTCGGTGAAGTTGAAGGTCGCGAGCGAGAGGCTCGCCGGATCGAGGAAGTAGGGCGAGGCAAAGCTGTTGAGGACGAAGATGACGACCGCGACGACGAGCAGGATCGTCTCCCAACGCGCCCAGAATTTCGCGCGGCCGGGCAGCCGATCGGGGATGACGCGAGCGGGTGCGGAGGTGTCGCTCATTTGGCCACGGCCTCGCGCAGGATGAGCCGGCCGGGCGTGCGCTCGCGCGTGGCGTTGATGACC
Source organism: uncultured Alphaproteobacteria bacterium (assembly GCA_963848625.1). Lineage (GTDB taxonomy): Bacteria > Pseudomonadota > Alphaproteobacteria > Rhizobiales > Devosiaceae > Devosia_A. The sequence continues at coordinate 165,158 of CAWKEC010000007.1, read as the reverse complement.
ACGGCGCCGAGGATGGCGGCGCCGGAAATCGCCAGCTGCCAGAAGGGCGAGACGTGAATCACCGGCAGCGCATTCTTGACGACGCCGAGGAACAGCGCGCCGAGCACCGCGCCGGCCATCGTGCCGATGCCGCCCGAAATCGAGATGCCGCCGATGACGCAGGCGGCGATCACCGACAGCTCGAAGCCGCCGGCGATATCGACATAGGCGATGGTGTAGCGCGACGCCCAGAGGTAGCCGCAGAAGCCCGACGACCGTGCCGGAGATGCAGAAGGCGATGAACTGCGTGCGCCCGACATTGATGCCGGCATAGACCGCGGCGGTCGGGTTGCCGCCGGCGGCGAAGAAGGCGCGGCCGATGCGGCGTCAGACGGAACAGCACCGCGAAGAGGATGACGACGATGATCGCGAACCACGACATCGCCGGCAGGCCGAGGAATTCGGCGCGCGGCACGGCGATGAAGTCGGGGCTCATCTGGTGGCCGATGATCGAGGTGCCGCCCGAGGCGAGGAACGCGAGGCCGCGATAGATCGACAGCGTGCCGAGCGTCACGACGATCGAGGGGATGCCGACGAGCCAGACCATCGCGCCGTTGAAGGCGCCGAGCAGCGAGCCCGATGCCGGCCGCGACGACGCATCAGCAGCGGGATCGGCAGGCCGGGATAGGCGGCGTTGATCAGCGCCACGACGACGCCGGTGAAGGCGACATTGGCCGCGACCGACAGGTCGATGCATTTGGTGAGGATCACCGTCATCTGCGCCAGCGCCATCATGATGAGAATGGCGGTGTCGTTGAAGAGGCCGACGAGGTTGTCGGGCGACACGAAAGCCGGCGTCAGCAGGCCGACGGCGATGATCATCACGACCACGATGATGGCGAGGAGGATGTCGCGATTGAGCCGCATCACGCCGCCTCCTGCCGCGACGTTGCCGGTGGCGGTGCGCGACCAGCGTCTCGGCGGTCAGCCCCGCGCGGTCGAAGCGGCCGGCGATGCGGCCTTCGCGCATGACGATGACGCGGTCAGACATGCCGAGGATTTCGGGCAGTTCGGACGAGACCATGATGACGGCGAGCCCCTGCGCCGACCAGCTCGCCCATGAAGGCGTGGACGGCGGCCTTGCGAGCCGACGTCGATGCCCTTGGTCGGCTCGTCGAGGATGATGACGCGCGGCTGGGTGGCGAGCCACTTGCCGATCACCACCTTCTGCTGGTTGCCGCCCGAGAGCGTGCCCGACCTCCTGGCTGAGGCTCGAGGCGCGCAGGTCGAGCCGCTCGGCGTAGCTGTCGGGCGAGCTCGAACTCGCGCGCGAGATCGAGGAAGCCGTTGCGGCTCGCGCTGTCGAGCGAGCGGCAGCGTGACGTTCTCGAAGATCGGCAGCGCCAGCACGACGCCCTGCCGCTGGCGCTCCTCGGGCACGTAGACGATGCCGGCTTCGACCGCGTCGGAGGGACCGGTGACGGCAATCGCGCTTGCCCTCGAGCGTGAGCGTGCCGGCGCTCGTGCGGGTTACGCCGAAGAGCGCCTGCATCAGCTCGGTGCGACCCGCGCCGACGAGGCCGTAAAAGCCGAGGATTTCGCCGCGGCGTAGATCGAAGGAGATGTCGGCGAACTCGGTCGGGTGCGCGAGCCGTCAACCGCTGAGCACGACGTCGCCGAGCGGCACGGTGACTTTGGGGAACACCGTGTCGACGCTGCGCCCGACCATCAGCGTGATGAGCTTGCCCGGCGTGGCGTCCTTGACCAGCCCGGCACCGACCGACTTGCCGTCGCGGAACACCGCGTAGCGGTCGGCGATGCGGAAGATCTCCTCGAACTTGTGGCTGATGAAGAGGACGGCCTTGCCCTCCCCCTTCAGCTTTTCGACGATGAGCGTAGAGCTCCTCCACCTCCTTGTGGGACAGCGCCGCGGTCGGCTCGTCCATGATGACGATCTTGGCGTCGACCGAGAGCGCGCGGGCGATGGCGACGAGATGCTTGCGGGCGATCGCCGAGGTCGCGCAGCCGCGCGTCGGGGTCGAGATCGACCTCGAGCTCGTCGAGGATCTGCTGTGCTGCGCCGGCGCATCGCCGGCCAGTCGAGCAGCCCGAAGCGGCTGCGTGATCGGATGGCCGAGGAAGATGTTTTCGGCGACGCTCAGATCGTCGAACAGCACCGTCTCCTGGTGGATGCCGGTGATGCCGAGGCGGAACGCCGCGCTCGGCATTGGCGATCGGCGACCGGCTGGCCGTCGAGCCGGATCTCGCCGGCGTCGGGCGGTAGATGCCGGTCAGGATCTTGACCAGCGTCGACTTGCCGGCGCCGTTTTCGCCGATCAGCGCCGTGACCTCGCCGGGATAGAGCTCGAGCCCGACATCCTGCAGCGCCTTGACGCCCGGGAAGGCTCTTGGAGATGCCCGACAATGTGAGCGTGGGGTTGGTCATTGTTCCGTGCGTGCGGCTCCGCCTCATCTGCCCGTTGGCACCTTCTCCCGCGAGGGGAGAAGGCCATCGAGCCGAGAGCCATCAGTGTGCCTTCGCCCTTGACGGAGAAGGTGCCGATGGCCGAGAGGGTGGGCCAGGCCACGTGACACGCGGGTAGAGCGCAGCCCGCGGCGCGAAGCCGCCGGGCTGCTTGGAGGATAGCTCAGTAGACCTTCGAGAACTCGTCGATGTTGCTTGGCATCGAACACGAAGGGCGGGGCCATCGGGCCCGACAGATCGTCGTCGAGCGTGACCTTGCCCAAGCGGCCCATCGAGAGCGTGCCACCGGCAGCGGCGGTTTCCTTCTTGGTCGCGAGGTCGTAGGCGACCGTCACCGCGGCGTAGCCGAGATCGATCGGGTTCCACAGGGCGAACTCGCGGCGCCGCGCCGGACTTGACGTGGTTGATCATCTCGGACGGCAGGCCGAGGCCGGTGACGAGCACCTTGCCGACGAGCTTCTGGTCCTCGACGTACCTGCGCCGCGGCCGCGATGCCGACGGTGGTCGGGGCGATGATGACCTTGAGGTTCGGATCGCCGTCGATCAGGCCCTTGGCCTCGGTGTAGCTCTTGTCCTGCTTGTCGTCGCCATAGACGACGCTGGTGAGATTGACGTTCGGATACTTGCTCGCATCCTTCTTCATCACGTCGATCCAGGCGTTCTGGTTGGTCGCCGTCGAGGTCGCCGACAGGATGGCGACGTCGCCCTTCTGGCCGTTGAGCAGGTCGGACGCCATCTTGAGGTTCTGGTCGCCGATGAGCGTTGCCGTCGACGCGTCGAGATTGACGTCTGCGGCCGTCCTTGGCGACGCCAGAGTCGAACGAGATGACCGTGATGCCGCGCTGCCATCGCCTTCTTCAGGGCCGGCACCAGCGCGTCCGTGTCGTTGGCCGAGATGGCGATCGCGTCGACCTTCTGCGCGACGAGCTGGTTGATGATGTCGATCTGGCCTTCGGGCGTGGCCTTGGTCGGGCCGGTATAGATGATATCCACGTTGCCCAGTTCCTTGGCGGCTTCCTGGGCGCCCTTGTTGGCGGCATCGAAGATAGCCGTTGCCGAGGTTCTTGACCAGCAAGGCGATCTTGATGTTGTCGGCCATGGCCGGCGCGGCCATGCCGAGATCACCGCGACCGACGCGGTGGCGAGGGCCAGTTTCTTCAGTAAGCTCATTGTTTTCCTCCCTGAGCCGTTACGTTTGCCGGCCGCCGTCAGGCGACCGACGCCGAGTCGTGTTGAGAGTCTCACCAGCCCGCCGCGACGACGAGGGCGACGCCCGGCTGCTTCGAGCATCTGCCTGTCCTCGTCGCGGATGCCGCGATCGGTGATGACGGTGTGGGCACGGTCCAGCGGACACAGAATGAGGCTGGAGCGCGCCGGAATTTCGACGAGTCGACCAGAAGGATCAGTTCGTCCGCCTGGCCGATCAGCTTCTGCTCGGCCTGGATCAGCAGCGGATCGGCCTCCATGATGCCGATGCGGTCCGATGCCCTGCGCGCCCATGAACATCTTGCGCGCGTAAAAATTGCGGGACACGTCGTTGTCGAACGGCGAGAGAATGATGTTCTGCTCGCGGTAGATCGTGCCGCCGGGCAGCATCACGGCGTTCTTCGAGTGATGCAGCAGGTGCTCGGCGATGGCGAAGGAGTTGGTGAACACCTGCATGCGCCGGTGCGCCAAGGTGATGGACCATCTGGTAGGTCGTGGTGCCGCCATTGATGATGATCGGCTCGCCGTCGCGCGCAGAGATCGGCCGCCGCCTTGGCGATGGCGCGCTTGGCCGCGACGTTGATGGTCTCGTTGACCGAGAAGGGGCGGCCCGACGAGGCCGGACTGGCTGGGCGGATTGACCGCCTCGGCGCCGCCGCGGACGCGCCGGAGCTTGCCCGACAGTGCAGCGCCGCGATGTCGCGGCGGATCGTCGCCTCGGACGTCCCCGTCAACTCGACGAGGTCGCCGACGGTCGCAACCGGACGCGCCTGGACGGCGCTCAGGATGACCCTGTGGCGCTCGGTTTCGTGCAAGTTTCCTTCTCCGCTGACCATGTCGTTCCATGGCATCCGATCATTGTCAATCAGCTTTCGATCAGTTCCGCTCATACGTGCAGTCTCATGACCGATGTTGAGCGTTTCTGATTGACAGCCCCAAGACGCTTGGGCTCATGTCGGCGCCAAACGACAAGACTTTTACGGGGAGGATCCGAATGGCCGATCGCTGCGCCCGCGCGGCTCCTCGACCTTTGGGATGACGCCAAGGCGGCCGGCATGACCGAGCCCGAGCGGCTGGTCTATCGCTCCAACATCCTCGGCTCGGACAAGCGCGTCACCAATTACGGCGGCGGCAACACCTCGTCCAAGATCATGGAGAAGGACCCGCTGACCGGCGAGACGGTCGAGGTGCTCTGGGTGAAGGGCTCGGGCGGCGACAGCGCCTCGATCAAGCTCGACGGCTTTTCGACGCTCTACATGGACAAGCTGCGGGCGCTGAAGAAGCTCTATCGCGGCCTCGCAGTTCGAAGACGAGATGGTGGGCTATCTGCCGCACGCGACCTTCAACCTCAACCCGCGCGCGGCCTCGATCGATACCCCGCTGCATGCCTTCGTGCCGCATCCCTTCGTCGACCACATGCACCCCGATGCGATCATCGCGATCGCGGCGAGCAAGGATTCGCAAGGCGCTGACGCAGGAGATTTTCGGCGACGAGATCGGCTGGCTGCCCTGGAAGCGGCCGGGCTTCGAGCTCGGCCTGTGGCTGGAAAAGTTCTGCCGAGGACCACCCCGAGGCCAAGGGCGTCATCCTCGAAAGCCACGGCCTGTTCACCTGGGGCGACACCCCCAAGGAGTGCTACGAGACAGACGATCGCGACCATCAACAAGGCGATCGCCTGGTTCGAGACCAGAGACCGAGGGCAAGCCGATCTTCGGCGGCGAGGCGGTGCAGCCGCTGCCGGCGGCGGAACGCCGTGCCATCGCGGCGCGGCTGATGCCGGCGATCCGCGGGCTGATCGGCAAGGACTCGCCGAAGCTCGGCCATTTCGACGATTCGCCGGCGGTGCTGGAGTTCGTCAACAGCAAGAACCTGCGACCGCTCGCGGCGCTCGGCACCTCCTGCCCCGACCATTTCCTGCGCACCAAGATCCGCCCGCTGGTGGTCGAGTTCGATCCCGACAAGCCCGACATCGACGCCGTGGTCGCGGGGCTGGCCGCCGCGACCGAGGCCTATCGCGCAGGACTATGCCGGCCTATTACGAGCGCTCGCAAGCACCCCGACTCGCCGGCGATGCGCGACGCCAATGCCGTGGTCTATCTCGTGCCCGGCGTCGGCATGCTCACCTTCGCCAAGGACAAGGCGACGGCGCGGATCTCGGGCGAGTTCTACGTCAACGCCATCAACGTGATGCGCGGCGCCTCGACGGTCTCGACCTATCAGGGCCTGCCCGAGCAGGAAGCCTTCGACATCGAATACTGGCTGCTCGAGGAAGCCAAGCTCCAGCGCATGCCCAAGCCGAAGTCGCTCGCCGGCCACATCGCGCTGGTCACCGGCGGCGCCGGCGGCATCGGCCGCGCCACGGCGCGGCGGCTGCTGGGCGAAGGCGCCTGCGTGGTGCTCGCCGACATCGACGACGACGGCGCTGGCCGAGGCCAATGCCGAGTTCGGCAAGGCCTTCGGCAAGGACGTCGTGCGGCCGGTGCAGGATCGACGTCACCAAGGAAGACGAGGTGATCGCCGGCCTTCGCCGAGACCGCGGTCGAGTTCGGCGGCATCGACATCCTCGTCTCCAACGCCGGCCTCGCCTCCTCCGCGCCGATCGAGGAGACGACGCTGGCGCTGTGGAACAAGAACATGGACATCCTCGCGACGGGCTATTTCCTCGTGAGCCGCGAGGCGTTCAGGCTGTTCCGCGCGCAGAAGATCGGCGGCAATGTGGTGTTCGTCGCCAGCAAGAACGGCCTTGCCGCCTCGCCTAACGCCGCCGCCTACTGCACCGCCAAGGCCGCCGAGATCCACCTCGCGCGCTGCCTCGCGCTCGAGGGCGCCGAGGCGCAGATCCGCGTCAACATCGTCAATCCGGACGCGGTGCTGCGCGGCTCCAAGATCTGGACCGGCGAGTGGAAGGAGCAGCGCGCCGCCGCCTACAAGATGTCGACCGACGACCTCGAGGAGCACTACCGCGCAGCGCTCGATGCTGAAGCGCTCGGTGTTTCCCGAGGACATCGCCGAGGCGATCTATTTCTTTGCCTCCGACATGTCGGCAAAATCGACCGGCAACATCATCAACGTGGACGCCGGCAACGCGCAGAGCTTTACGCGGTAGGCGCCGGACCTCGTAGTTCGACCAGGCTCGACGCATGAGGTCCTGCCAAGATGCCTCAGCGGCCTCATGGTGAGGCGTGTGGCAAGCCAGCTGAGGGCGTGGCGGGACTGGAGGAACCATGCCTGACCAGATGATCGCCGACGATGTCGTCGCGAAGGCCAACGATGCGCGGCGCAAGGCGCTCGATGCCGACTACGCGCATCTCGGCGAACAGCTCGCCCGCCGCGGCGTCGCGATCGACGCGATCCGCGACAAGGTGGCGGCGTTCCACGTCGCGGTGCCGACCTGGGGCGTCGGCACCGGCGGCACGCGCTTTGCGCGCTTTCCCGGTCCCGGCGAGCCGCGCGACATCTTCGACAAGATCGAGGACTGCGCCGTCATCAACCAGCTGACGCAGGCGACGCCCACCGTGTCGCTGCACATCCCGTGGGACAAGGCCGACCCCAATCGCCTGAAGCAGGCGGCGAGCCGCTTCGGACTGTCGTTTGACGCGATGAACTCCAACACCTTCTCAGACGCCGAGGGCCAGGTTCATTCCTACAAATTCGGCTCGCTCTCGCACGCCGACGCCGGAACGCGCCAGCAGGCCATCGAGCACAATCTCGAATGCATCGAGATCGGCCAGACCATCGGCAGCAAAGCCCTGACGGTGTGGATCGGCGACGGCACCAACTTCCCCGGCCAGGTCGATTTCACGCGCAGCTTCGAGCGCTATCTCGGCGCGATGCACGAGATCTACGCGGCCCTCCCCGCCGACTGGAGGCTCTACACCGAGCACAAGATGTATGAGCCGGCGTTCTATTCGACGGTGGTGCAGGACTGGGGCACCAACTATCTCATCGCCACCGAACTCGGCGACAAGGCCTATTGCCTCGTCGACCTCGGCCACCACGCGCCCAACGTCAACATCGAGATGATCGTGGCGCGGCTGATCCAGTTCGGAAAGCTCGGCGGCTTCCATTTCAACGACTGCAAGTATGGCGACGACGATCTCGACGCCGGCTCGATCGACCCGTTCCGGCTGTTCCTCGTCTTCAACGAACTGGTCGACGCCGAGCTGCGCCGCGCCAAGGGCTTTGCCCCCGCGCACATGCTTGACCAGAGCCACAACGTCACCGACCCGATCGAGTGCCTGATGCGCTCGGCCAACGAAATCCGCCGCGCCTATGCGAGCGCGCTGCTGGTCGATCGCAAGGCCCTTGAGGCGGCGCAGGACGGCAACGACGCGCTCGCCGCGTCCGAAATGCTGAAGACGGCGTTCCGCACCGACGTCGAGCCGATCCTCGCCATGGCGCGGCTGACGAGCGGGCGGCGCCATCGACCCGGTCGCGACCTATCGTGCGGCGGGCTACCGCAAGCAGGTCGCGCTGGAGCGGCCCGCAGTGTCGGGCGGCGGTGGCGGTATCGTCTGAGGGGTTCGCCGGCGGCTGGTGGAGCTGAGCGGGATCGAACCGCTGACCTCATCATTGCGAACGATGCGCTCTCCCAACTGAGCTACAGCCCCGTTCGCCGGCGAGGCGCTACATAGCCAATCGTCGGCGCTTGGCCTAGCCCTATTTTGTCGCTGCGGGCGGCGTCACGATCCCGTGGGCGACGAGGTCCTTTGCGGTGGCGAGGATGGCCGTTTCCGCCGGGATCAGTTTGTGACCGAGAAGCTGCTCGGCGGCGCTCGCATCGGTCGGGCGGATGACGCCGACTTCGCTCGCATTGCCGCGCATGTCGGCATCGACGAAGGCGAACATCTTGACCAGCCAGTCCGGTGCCTCGCGCTTGGGCAGGCGGGAGGTGAATTCGGGCATCACCTTTCGCAGATAATCCGCGACTTCGACGAACGGGATCGGCCGGCTGCCCATCGGGAAACGATGCCCGGCCGCCTCGGGCGAGGTCATCGCCTTGACCTGCGCCTCGGCGACGTCGCGCACGTCGACGACCGGGAAATAGAAGCGCGCCGTCATCGGCAGGCTGCCATCCATGAGCCGGGCGATCAGCGCCGCCGAGGTGCCCGGGTCGTCGTCGAGCAGCGGCCCGAGAATGTAGTTGGGATTGATCACCGCGAGGTCGTTGTGGCGGCCGGCGCGGTCCATGATGGTCCAGGCTTCGCGCTCGGCGCGCGTCTTCGATTCGACATAGGCGCTGAGGCTGCGGCCCTTGAGATCGGTCCAGTCGTCGGGGCCAAAGGGCTTGGTGCGCGACTTGTCGTGACCATAGGCAGAGGCGGCCATCGAAGAGGTGACGACGATCCGCTCGACGCCGTTCGCGAGCGCCGCCTCGAGCGCCCGGCGCGTGCCCTCGACCGCCGGGCGGATCAGCACCATCCGGTCGCGCGGCATCTTGCTGACGAAGGGCGAGGCGACGTGCTGGAGGTAGCGCGCCCCCCGCATGGCCTCCGGCCAGCCCGCATCGGCAGCTGAGATCAAGCGCCACGAACTCGACCTGCGAGAGGTCGCCGCCGGCCCGCGCCAGCGTCGCCTTGACCTTGTCCGCCTTGCCGAGGTCGCGAACGCTGCCGCGGACCCGATAGCCCTGTTTCAGCAGCTCGAGGGCGACGTGACCGCCAAGGAAACCCGATATTCCGGTGAGCAGCACGAGGTCGGCCATTCCTGATCTCCATAGCGATTGAACGAATTATATGATATTCGTTCAATCCGTTCAATGAGGCCCTGATGCGTCCGGCAACGAGTAAACCCGAGATGATCCTCGACGCCGCCGGCGGCCTGATCCTCAAGCATGGCCTGCGCGGCACCTCGATGGAAGCCATCGCGCGCGCCGCCGGGATCGCCAAGCCCACGCTTTACGCCTACTACCCCGACAAGGATGCGGTATTCACCGCGCTCGCCGAGCGACTGATCCACGGTTGGCGCGCAGGATTTTCTGGCTGTGCTGCGCGGCGACGGCGACATCATCGGGCGGGTCGGCGCGGCGCTGACCGCCAAATACAAGGGCGCGATGCAGCTGCTTGCAGGCTCGCCCCACGCCGCCGAACTCTATGGCGGAAACGACCGCATCTTCGGGCCGCGGATCCGCCGCTACGACGACGAGCTGCTGGCGGCGCTCGAGGCCGAAATCAATGATGCCGGGATCGCCCGGGCGCGATTTCTCGCGCAGTTGCTGCTGGCGAGCGCCTCGGGCATCGGCCAGAAAGCGCAATCGCCCGCCGAGCTGGGGCCGGCGCTGCGGCTCATCGCCGAGCGGCTGATCCGGCCGGAATTGCCGTCTCGATAAATCGACGTTCTAACTGGAGACTAGCCATGAGTTCTGCCATCGTCTTTATCCTGTTCGCGGTCGCGTCGGGAAACTCGCCGGACCTCACAGCCCTTGCCGACTATCCTTCGCAGCAGGCCTGCGTGTCGGCAGCCTCGCAGGTCAAGGCCAGCCTCGATACGGGCGACAATGGGCGGCTGGTGGTTTGTGTATCGTCTGCCGATCTGAGCCAGCTGGCCGCCAAGAGCAAACCCCAGAACTGATCTGGCCGGGGAGGGGCAAGCTGCGCCGAAACGAACCGGGATGCTCCATTTCCCGCAATTGGCGAACGATCCGTTGCGCCGGCGCCGATTGATTCGGCGCCGCGACACCGCTATGTCTCCATCGCCGGTTCACGATGGACCGGCACTCTCAGGGCGGGGTGAAAGTCCCCACCGGCGGTAATGGCGGAAACGCCTAGCCCGCGAGCGCTGCGGTAAGACCCGCGGGTCAGCAGATTTGGGTGCGATCCCCGAGCCGACGGTCAAAGTCCGGATGAAAGAGAAGGATCGGCATGAGGCCTCACGCGGCGCGCGAGGTGTGCCGCACTCCATTCGCAACCCTGAGGAAACTGGTTGTGAAAGGACGATTCTATGAGCCAGCTTTCCTCGTCTCCCCGCAGCGGCGTGCTGTTCGGGCCCCTGTTGATGGTGCTCGCGAGCCTCGCGCTCGCCGGCAGCAACATTCCGCAATCGCTGCTGCCGACCCCCGCCAATATGGCGGCTTCGGCATGGCCTCGACCGGAATGGCGTTCTGGCAGTATCTGATCGCGACGATCTGCGTGCTGCCGCTGATCTTCCGCATCGGGGTTCAAGAATCTCCGAACGCGTCACCCGGCGCTGCATGAAATCCGTGCCTTCGTGTCGGCGCTCGGCGTCCATGTCTTCGTCTATGGTTTCGCCGCCGGCGTGCCGGTGTGGCAGATGGTGACCCTGCTCTCGACCGGGCCGCTGTTCATCATCCTCGGCTCGACGCTGTTCCTTCACGAGCGGGCCTCGACAGCTCGCATCGGCGCGGCCCTCGTCGCCTTTGCCGGGGCGATCATTGTCTCGGGCATCGGCACCGGCGCCTTCAGTCCGATGACGCTCATCCCCATCGCCGCCTCGGCGCTCTGGGCCACGACCGACGTGCTGACCAAATATCTGTCGCGCGAAGAATCGCCGGAGACGCTGACCGTCTCGCTGCTGGTGCTGATCACGCCCAACCATCTGCTGATCCTGCTGGTCGCGACAGCCTGGGCGACGCTGCTGCCGGGGTTCGTGCCGAGCGGGACTCGCGACCGGATTCCCGTTCCAGCTGCCGGCCGGCGCCGGCCTCTGGATCCTGCTGGCGCTCGGTATCCTCACCGCAATCGCGCAATATCTGCTGGCGGCGGCCTACAAGCGGGCGGACGCGACCTACCTCCAGCCCTTCGGCGACCTCAAGGTGCCGCTGACAGCGGTGCTCGGCTGGGTGCTGCTCGGGCAGGTGCCGTCGGCGTGGTTCTGGCTGGGCGCCGCGATGATCATCGCCGCCTCGCTGTTCATCCTCTACGCCGAGGGCGGCACGCAGCCGCGAAAACTCGCCGCAGCCTAAGCGCGGGCGGCCGGACCGATACTCTCGTTCGGCCCCTGCACCTTCTGGTTGAAGTCGATGATCGAGCCGGTCATCAGGCCCGACTCGTCGCTCGCGAGGTAGGCGACGGCGCGCGCCACCTCGTCGGGCTTCATCAGCCGGCCCCAGGGCTGGCTGCTTTCGGCCACTTCGAGCCAATCGTCGGGCGCGTCGTGGAAGCGCTTCAGCGTCTGGTGCTCGCCGGGCGTGTCGACCCAGCCGATATTGAGGCCGTTGACCTTGATGCGCCGGTTGCTGACCGAGTGCGCAAAGTTCTTGGTGAGGATGACCAGCGCGCCCTTGCTGGCGCTGTAGGGCGTCAAAAAGCTCGTGCCGCCATGCGCATTGACCGAAATGATGTTGACCATCGCGCCCTCGATCTTTTCGCGATCCATCACCTTGAGCGCCGCCTGCATCAGGAAGAACGGGGCGCGGACATTGACCGCGAACATGCGGTCCCAAAGCTCCGGCGTGGTGTCCAGCACCGTGCCGCGATCGGTGAGGCCGGCGCAGTTGACGAGCACATCCACCCGGCCAAAATGCGCGTCGGCCGCCGGGATGATCTGCTGCACCTGGACGATGTCGTCGAGCTCGGCCGAGATGAACTCGACAGGCGTGCCGGACTTCGCGATATCGGCGGCGACCGCCCGCCCCTTCTGGGCATTGCGGTCGGTGAGCAGCAGCCCGGCCGCGCCGCGGAGCGCGAGCAGCCGCGCCGTCGCCTCGCCAATCCCCTGCGCGGCGCCGGTGACGACGGCGATGCGGCCGGTAAAGCGCGAATAATCGTCGGACAGTGTCATTGAGGCCTCCGCTCCAAGTTTGGCGGGCCGCTTGTGCGACTGCAAGCCTCTTCCACGCGCCCCACGGTGAGGTATATGTCGCGGCATGGCGCTCAACGACAGAGATGTGCAGTTCTTCCGGCCGCTGTGGCGGCGCGTGGCCGTCACGGCCGTCCTCGGCGTCTGGTGCGGCCTCGAAGTGATCTTGAGCCACGATCAGTTCTGGATCGGCATCACCGGCTTCGGCGTGCTCTATTGCCTCTACACCTACTTCTGGAAATGGCCCAAGGACGTGCCGGCTGTCGCGACGACAGCCGCGCCGGCGACCGACACGGTTGCCCCACCCGCCGAGACGGATCCGCCTAAGCAGCCGTAAAGCCGTTATCGACAAAGAGCTGCGCGCCGTTGACGAAGCTCGCCTCGTCCGAGGCAAGGAACAGCGCGGCCTGCGCCACTTCCTCGGGCTCCCCGATCCGCCCCTGCTGCGCCGCGAGTGCCGCTTCCGAGGCATCGACGCCGAGCTTGGTGAGCTCCGCCACTTCGCGCAGCCCGTGCGGCGTGCGGATGAAGCCGGGGCAGACCGCATTGCAGCGGATGTTGCGATCGCGGAACTCGACGGCGATGGCGCGCGCGAACATGTGCACCGCGCCCTTGGTGGTATCGTAGAGCACCTCCATCGGCGTGCCGGCGACGGCCGAGATCGACGAGGTGCAGACGATCGCGCCGCCGCCCGCCGCGATCATTGCCGGCAGCACCGCACGGGTCATGAGGAACATCGAGCGCACATTGACGGCATGCAGCCAGTCCCATTCGGCAAGCGTCGTTTCAAGGAAGGGTTTGATGACGATGGTGCCGGCGTGGTTGAACAGCACGCGGGCCGGACCGAAGGCATCTGCGGCCGCCCTCACCGCGTGATCGACCTGTCGCTCGTCGGAGACATCGGCGACGAAGTGCTGCGCGATGCCACCCGCGTCGCGGATCGCCTTGGCGGTCTCGGCGGAGGCCGCCTCGTTGCGGTCGATGATGGCGACCTTCGCGCCCTCGTGGGCGAACAGCCTGGAGGCGGCGCCACCCATGCCCGTCGCGCCACCCGAAATGATTGCGACCTTGCCCTCGAGCCTGCCCATGACGTCTCCCCCGTACACCTCAAGGCCGCAGCCTAGCAGGCTCTTAAGGGTCGCGCGAAGGCGGCCTTGACCCAAACAACCGCGCCCGCGATAGAACGCCGGGCCGATAAGGAGCGCCGATGCCTGCCGATTTCGTCTTGACGCTGAGCTGCGCCGATCGCCCTGGCATCGTCGCCGCGGTGACCACCGAGCTCGCCGCGCTCAACGCCAACATCGCCGAGTCCAACCAGTTCTGGGACAGGGAGACCGGCACGTTCTTCATGCGGCTCGCCTTCACCGCCCCCGACGGCACCGGGCGCGAAGCGATCGAGCGAGCGCTGCGCCCCGCCATCGAGCGCTTCGGCATGCGCACGGCGCTGGTCGACCAGGGCCGCAAGAAGAAGATCGTGGTGATGGTCTCAAAGTTCGACCACGCGCTGCTGCATCTGCTCTACCAGATCCGCGTCGGCTGGCTTGACGCCGAGGTCGCGGCGATCGTCTCCAACCACGAGCACTCGCGCGCAACGGCCGACTATGAGGGTATCCCTTACCACCTGCTGCCGGTCGACAGCGGCAACAAGGCCGAGCAGGAGCAAGAGGTGCTGGCGCTGGTGAAGGAGACGGGCGCCGAGCTCGTCGTCCTCGCGCGTTACATGCAGATCCTCGGCAACAGTTTCGCGACCCGCCTTTACGGGCAGATCATCAACATCCACCACTCGTTCCTGCCCAGCTTCAAGGGCGCCAAGCCCTACCACCAGGCGCACGAGCGGGGCGTCAAGATCATCGGCGCCACGGCGCACTACGTGACGCCCGACCTCGACGAAGGCCCGATCATCGAGCAGGAGACGGCGCGCGTGAACCACGCCATGAGCCCCGACGACCTGATCGCGCAGGGCCGCGACATCGAGAGCCGCGTGCTGGCGCGGGCGGTGAAGCTGCACCTGGAATCACGGGTGATGCTGAACGGCAAGAAGACGGTGGTGTTTGGGTAGGCAGTGGGTTCCTTCCTCCGCGCAGCGGGGGAAGGTGGCGCGAAGCGACGGATGGGGGCGGCCACACGCACCGAGTCCGCGCCCCCTCCACCATGCTTCGCATGGTCCCCCTCCCCCTGCTTCGCGCGGGAGAGGAACCCGACTCCAAGACTTACCCCGCCGCCGGATAAAGCTTCCAGCGCTTCGGCTTGAACGCAATTCTGGTTTTGTCGCCGGCCGGATGGTCGAAGGGCAGGTCGATCTCGACGCGCTCGGCATTGCCGCCGATCTCGAGCTCCACGCGGCGGGTGCCACCGACGCGACGGGTCGCGGCCACGACGCCGGCCAGCGCCGGGCCCTCGCTCGCAAGCTCGACGTCGTGCGGACGGAAATAGAGCTGCGCGTGCCCGTTCGGCGTATAGGGCGCGGGCAGCCCGATGGCGCGGCCGCCGACCCAGACTTCGCCATTGTCGATCTCGACCGGCAGCGACGACGACTCGCCGATGAAGCCGAAGACGAAGGGATTGGAGGGCTCGTCATAGACGGTGTCGGAGGTGCCGATCTGCTCGATCTTGCCCTGGCTCATCACCACCAGGCGGTCGGCAAGCTCGAGCGCTTCCTCCTGGTCGTGGGTTACGAACACCGTGGTGTGGCCGGTCCGGTCGTGGATTTCACGGAGCCATTTGCGCAGCTCCTTGCGCACCTGGGCGTCGAGCGCGCCGAACGGCTCGTCGAGGAGCAGCACGCGCGGCTCGATGGCGAGCGCGCGGGCGAGCGCCACGCGCTGCCGCTGGCCGCCCGAGAGCTGCTGCGGATAGCGGGCGTGGAGGCCGGAAAGCTGCACCAGATCGAGCAGCTCCAGCGCGCGCTTCCGGATCTCGGCAGCGGCCGGGCGGGTGCCGCGCGGCCTCACCTTGAGCCCGAACGAGATGTTCTCGAGCACGGTCATGTTGCGAAACAGCGCATAGGCCTGGAACACGAAGCCGACATTGCGCTCCTGCACGGTCTTGCTCGAGGCGTCCTCGTCGCCGAAAAAGATGTGGCCCGCCGTCGGCCGCTCGAGCCCGGCGATGAGACGGAGCAGCGTCGTCTTACCCGAGCCCGACGGCCCAAGCAGCGCGATCAGCTCGCCCGACTTGATGTCGAGCGAGACATCGTTGAGCGCCGGGTAGCGCGAGAATTCCTTGCGCAGGTTCTGAACGCGAATATCCAAGCCAGTAGGTTCCCGGTTGCGTGGAGAGATCAGTGCCTGCGCGTCGCGGCGAGTTCGTCGCCATAGCGCATCTCGAGGACGGTCTTGACCACCAGCGTGACGAGCGCCAGCAGTGCAAGCAGGGATGCCATAGCGAATGCGCCGGCGAAATTGTAGCTGTCGAAGAGCAGTTCGATATGGAGCGGCATGGTATTGGTCTTGCCGCGGATATGGCCCGAGATCACCGACACGGCCCCGAATTCGCCCATGGCGCGGGCATTGCAGAGCAGCACGCCATAGAGCAGGCCCCATTTGATATTGGGCAGCGTCACCCGCCAGAAAATCTGCCAGCCGCCGGCTCCGAGCGACAACGCCGCTTCTTCGTCGCCGCTTCCCTGATCCTGCATCAGCGGGATCAACTCGCGCGCGACGAACGGAAAGGTCACGAAGATCGTCGCGAGGACGATGCCGGGCACCGCAAAGACGATCTGCACATGCGCGGCCTCGAGGAACGGATATAGAACGCTGTTCGCGCCGAACAGCACCACATAGACCATGCCCGAGATCACCGGCGAGACGGAGAACGGCACGTCGATCAGCGTGGTGAGGAACGACTTGCCCCAGAACTCGTATTTGGCGATCGCCCACGCGGCGCACACCCCGAACACCAGATTGAGCGGCACGGCGATCACGGCGACGAGGAGCGTGAGGCGGATGGCGGCAGCACCCGCAGGATCGGCGAAGGCCGCGATGAACGTGCCGAACCCCTTGGCGACGGCACCGACGAGCACCGTGATCAGCGGCAGCACCAGCAAGGCAACCAGGAACACCACCGCGATGGCGATCAGCGTCCACTTGACCCAGCGCGGCTCGCTGGTCGGGCGGGAATGCGCGTAACTGGGCTCGGACGGCCGCCGGCTATCATAGACGGCGATGTCCTCCTCATAGATCGCCATAGCGCCTCCTGGCCCAAGCCTGGATGAGGTTGATGACGAGCAGCATCACGAACGCGATGACCAGCATGATGATGCCGATGGCGGCCGCGGCCGGCTCGTTGAACTCCTGCAGCCGGATAACGATCAGGAGCGGCGCGATCTCCGACTTGTAGGGGATATTGGAGGCAATGAAGATCACCGAGCCGTATTCGCCGACGGCGCGGGCGAAGGCGAGCGAAAAGCCGGTGAGAATCGCCGGCGCGAGCCTCGGCAGGATCACCCGCGAGATCGTCTGGAACCGGTTGGCGCCGAGCGTCGCGGCGGCTTCCTCGAGCTCCTGCTCGAACTCTTCGAGGATCGGCTGCACCGTGCGGACCATGAACGGCAGGCCGATGAAAATGAGCGCGATGACGATGCCCGCCGGGGTGTAGGCGATCTTGATCCCAAAGGCGTCGAGCGGCGCGCCGATCCATCCCTTGGGGCCGTAGAGCGTCGAAAGCGCGATGCCGGCGACCGCGGTGGGGAGCGCGAAGGGCAGATCGACGATGGCATCGAGCAGGCGGCGGCCGCGAAAGCTGTAGCGCACCAGCACCCAGGCGACGACAAGGCCGAAGACGACATTGACCAGGGCTGCGATGAGCGATGAGCCGAAGCTGGTCAACAGCGCGTCGACCGTCCGCTGGTCCGAGGCCAGTTTCCAGAACTCGGACGGCCCGACGGCCGCGGCTCGGATCGCGAGCGCGGCCAGCGGAATCAGCACGATCAACGTCAGGTACGTCAAACTGAGACCCAGCGTGATCCCGAAGCCGGGGATCACGCTGGGTTTCATGAAGTGCCAGGCCGGCCGCGCGAGGGCGGCCGGCAAAACCCCATTACTGGGCGGGCTTGTAGATCTGGTCAAAAATACCGCCGTCGCCGAAGTGGAATGGCTGCGCCTTTGCCCAGCCGCCGAAAATCGGGTCATCAATAGTGACCAAGCTCAGCTTTGGGAAGGCGGCGAGCAGCGACTTGTCGGTCACCAGATCCGGGTTGATCGGACGATAGTGGTTCTGTGCGGCGATCGTCTGCCCGTCCGCCGAGTAGAGATAGTTGATGTACTCGGTGGCAACGGCGCGCGTGCCATGTGCATCGACGTTCTTGTCGACCAGCGCGACCGGCGGCTCGGCGAGGATCGAGGACGGCGGATAGACGATGTCGAGCTGGTCGGCGCCGATCTGCTGCTGAGCCTGGATGGCATCGTTTTCCCAGGCGAGTTCGACGTCGCCGATCTGCTTTTGCGTGAAGGTCACGGTCGAGCCGCGCGCGCCGCTGTCAAGCACCGGCACGTGCTGGTAGAGGGCCTTGATGTAGTCGATGGTCTTGGCCTGATCGCCATTATTGGCCTTCGAGGCATAGGCCCACGCCGCCAAATAGGCCCAGCGCGCGCCGCCCGAGGTCTTCGGATTGGGGGCGATCACCTGGACGCCATCCTTGATCAGGTCGGGCCAGTCCTTGATACCCTTGGGATTGCCGTGCCGGACGAGGAACACGATGGTCGAGGTGTAGGGCAGCGATTTCTGCGGGAATTTGGCTTCCCAGCCGGTATCGAGCAGGCCTTTCTTCGCGATCGCGTCGATATCGCTCTTGACCGCGAGCGTCACGACGTCGGCGCCGAGGCCGTTGATGACGGCGGTCGCCTGCGCTCCCGAGCCGCCGTTGGAGACGTCGACTTCGACGGTGTCGCCCGGATGCAGGCTCGCCCAGTGCTTGGCGAACGCATCGTCATAAGCCTGGTAGAGCTCGCGCGTCGGATCGTAGCTCACATTGAGCAGGTGAAAGTCGGTGGCGCGGGCGGTTACCACTCCCGCGAGGCCGATCGAGGCGAGCAGCGCCCCATAGGCCAGTAGCTTGGCAGTCGTCTTCATCAGAACCTCCGTGGTGAAGCGTAACTGTCGTAACTCTACCTGTTTAGTCGCCTATCTCAAGGCACGGGCAAATCCTGGAATTTGAAGGGAGGAGAAAACTGTGCCCGACCGACAACGCGGATGAGGAAGATTCGTTCAGGATGGGGTGGAGTGGGTCCCTTTCCCTGCGTCAGCGGAGGAAGGTGGCGCGAAGCGTCGGATGGGGCGGCCGCACGCACCGAGTCCGGTCTCGCCCCCTCCATCATGCCGCGCATGGTCCCCCTCCCCCGCATCTGCGATGCAAGGGAGGACGCCGACTGCTAGGCCAGCTCCGGAACCCGGCCTTTCTTGACCGCTTCGGCAAATGTCGTGTGGTCCAGCACCTCGCGCTGGGCACGAACCACCCCTTCAAAGACGTGGCGGATTTCGCACGTCGCCTCGTCCTGGCAGTCCGAGCAGCGGCGATAGGCGATCTTCGACAGGCACGGCAGCGGGGCGATCGGCCCGTCGATCAGCCGCAGAACCTCGCCGAAGGTCAGCTTCTCGGCGGGACGCAGCAGCACGTAGCCGCCGAGCCGGCCACGGCGGCTCATGACGATGCCGGCGCGCTTCAGCTCGAGCAGGATCTGCTCGAGAAATTTCTTCGGGATCGCCTGCGACCTGGAGATTTCCGCGATCATCAGCGATCGTTCCGGCGGCACCTTGCAAAGTGCGACCAGAGCCCGAAGCGCGTATTTGGCTTTCTGCGAAATCATCGAATGCCGACCAGTTGACTCGGCATATAGGCGTTTTGCGCCGCTTGCGAAAGGCGCTGCTCAGCTGGGCTCGCGGCTCGCCGGCGTGAACGGCACCGCCGGCTGCGACGCCGGGGCCGCCGGGCGTGGGCGAGGCGGCGGTTTCGGTGCAGGAGGCGGCTCGATCAGAGCCGCGCCGGCCTCGACGGCCTGGGGTTCAGCCAGCGACGGCCGGGGGTCGGCAGTCGCGGGCGCGGTCGTGACGACAGGCACCGGCTCAGTCCGGATGGGTGCCTCGGCAACGACGGACGCTGGCATTTGGGCAGCCGGTTGCGCCGGCAAGGCGGCTTCGATCCAGCCGAGCATGCCGAGCCCGATCTCCCGCTCGCCCATGATCACCTGCGTCGCGCCGAGATCGCGCAGATAGTCGATCTCCTCGTCGGCGTGGGCGCGCGCCACGATCTGGAGGTCCGGGTTGAGCTTGTGCGCCTGCTCGACCGCCTGCCCGGCCTCGAAGGCATTTGGGATAGCGACCAGCAGCGCCCGCGCCGCGCCGACATTGGCGAGCCCCAGCGCCTTGCCGCTCGCCGCATTGCCGACGACCACCTCGACGCCCGCGGCGTGGGCCGCGGCGATGCGCTTTTCGGAATCCTCGATGACGACGAAGGGCTGGTGCTGACGGCCGAGACCCTCGGCGACGACACTGCCGACGCGGCCGTAGCCGATGAGGACGACGTGGCCGCGAAGCGTCGTCGGTACCCGGTCATCGATCGGGGCGGCAGCCGGGGGCGCCGCGGGACTCATCGAGGGCTCGACGCGGAGCGGCGCGACGGGAGCCGGACCGGCGGCAAGCGCGCGCGCCTCGAGGCCGGGCCGCGCCCGCTCGGCGAGATACATCAGCAGCGGATTGAGGATGATCGAAAGGATCGCACCGGCAAGGATATAGCTCTGGCCCTCCGGCGGCATCAGCCCGAGCGAGATGCCGAGCGCGGCAAGGATGAACGAGAATTCGCCGATCTGCGCCAGGGAGGCCGCGATCGAGACTGCCGCGCTCGCCGGCCGCCGCAGCGCGATGACGAGGAGGAAGCCGAGCACCGACTTGCCGACGACCACGATGAACAGCGTGCCCAGCACTTCGAGCGGGTGGGTAAAGAGGATCGTCGGGTTGAACAGCATTCCAACGGCAACGAAGAACAACACCGCGAAGGCGTCGCGGAACGGCAGGCTTTCCTGCGCGGCGCGATTGGAGAGCTCGCTTTCGCTGAGAATCATGCCGGCAAAGAACGCGCCGAGCGCGAGGCTGACCCCAAACAGCGCCGCCGCGCCTGCCGCGACGCCGAGCGCGATCGCCAGGACGGCGAGGCGGAACAGCTCGCGGCTGCCGGTGTGCGCGGTGAGATGAAGAATCCACGGGATGACGCGGCGGCCAACCACCAGCATGAAGCCGACGAACGCCGCGAGCTTCACCACGGTGACGGCGAGGACGCCCCAGATGTTGAGCTCGATGCCGGAAAACCGCTGGACGAGGTCGACGAAGGGATCGTGGATGGCCTGCGGCGTGCCGCCGAGCACGCCGGCAAAGGCCGGGATGAGGACGAGCGCGAGGACCATCGCGATGTCCTCGACGATCACCCAGCCGATGGCGATGCGGCCGCGGTCGGACTCGACGAGGTGCCTATCCTGCAGCGCCTTCAGCAGCACGACGGTCGAGGCGACCGAGAGCGCAAGCCCGAAGACCAGCCCGCCCCCGATCGACCAGCCAAGGGCCCAGGCCAGGCCCATGCCCATCGCCGTGCCGCCGGCGATCCTGAGCAGCGCGCCGGGCACCGCGACGGCCTGCACCGACAGCAGATCCTTGAGCGAGAAATTGAGCCCGACGCCGAACATCAGGAGGATGACGCCGATTTCGCTGAGCTCGTTCGCGAGCTCGCCATTGGCGACGAACCCCGGCGTGTAGGGCCCGACGACGACGCCCGCCAGCAGATAGCCGACCAGCGGCGGCATCTTGAAGCGATTGGCGATGGCGCCGAAGATGAAGGCGAGCACGAGGCCGGCAACCACGGTCGAGATCAGCGGGGTGTCGTGCAGCATCCTGGGCGGACTCCTCGGCGCGGGTCAGCCCAATCTGGTCGCACTGCCGGCGAAATCAAGAGCGGAGGTGCCGGCGGCTCAGGGCCGCGTCGGCACCGCGACGATGCTGGCTGAAATCCGCCCGGCATTGTCGCCGAGCACCGCGGCGCGAAGGGTCGAGAGATATTGCCGGGCCGTGAGGGTCGCCGGCAGCGGCGCCGCAAAGAGCGGCTTTTCCGATGCGAGCACAAGCAGCGTCTCGTCGCCGGCGGGCGGCGCGACGGCAAGCTCGGGAGCGCTCGCGCCGGTACCGAGGCTGACGGCCGAATGCGGCGCTTCTGCCAACGCGCCGGCAGCCGGCTGCAGCAGCGATTCGACGCTGCCGTCGGCGCCCAGATAGGCAGTATAGACATAGCTCGCAAAGCCGGGAGATGTGAGCGCGACGTGGAGGTCGTCGCCGATCTTCGGCGCGGCGGGATCGACGACCGCCTGCGGCGGATCGGCGTCGGCGAGGGCATCGGCCAGCGTCAGCCGTAGTTCACAGGCGGGCCACGGCGCGAGGACGATGTCGTTCTCGTCGACCTTGTCCTTGAGCAGATCGGTCAGCCGGTCGAAATCGGCGCTGGTACCGACGAAGCCCCTGGCGATGCGATTGCCGTGAGCGTCGGTGTCGACCGAGACGCTGCCGCAGCTCAGAGCGCCGACATCGACGGCGGGGCGTCCTGGTCGCCGCCGATGTCGCGCAGCTGGATGGTCGCGGGCTTGAGCGCGCGGGGCCCCGCCGGCTTCGTGACTGGAACATTGACCGGCGGCGGATCGAGGTCGGCGCTCGCGAGCGTGATCTCCGGATCGCCCGGCAGATGCATGACATAGGCCTCCGACACGCGCGCCTGGAAGGTCGCGTAGGTCATGTCGCCGAAGCCATGGGAGCCCCATTCCGTGCCCCAGGAATTGATGAACTTGAAGGTCCCGCTGCGATCGTCGTAGCCGACCAAGGTCATGGCGTGGCCACCGGCATTGGGCTGCTCGCCGTCGGAGACCCAGACGTCGTTGCTGGCGTCGAGCAGCTGAAAGGCCGGGTCGACGAAGGCGATGAAGACCACCGGCGCGCCCGTGCTCAGGGCGCCCTTGATGGTATCGAGTTCGCGCGAGCCTTGCGCGTCATAGACCTGCTCGTAGCCCGCGATCTGGAAGTCGGTCGGCCGCGACGCGCGCCGCAGTCGGCGGACGCTTGCAGCTCGTATCGTCATAGGGGAAATCGGCCAGCGAATAGGCGCCCTGCTCCAGCACTTTCATGGCGTCAGGGATCATCGCGCCGCCGTCGCAGCTCTCGTCGCCCTGGTGGATGACGTCGAAGATGAAGGCGGGGCTCGGCTGGTTGGCGGCGAGGCTCGTATCGCGGTGCTCGACCTGCTCGGCATAGTAGGCACGCGCCGCGTAGGCGGTGGCCCAGCCGACGCAGGAGCCCTGCTGGCCCTGGTCGCCGACCGGCGGCATGTAGGCGGAGAGGTCCACCGCAACCGGCAGGAAATCGCGGAACGCCGGTGCCTGCGCGATCGATTGCCGGACGGCGGGTGGCGCGGGGATGGCACCGGTCGGGTGCGCGGCAAGCGCGGCGCCCGCAGGCGAGAGCACCGCCGCGGCGATGGCAATCCGGAGCCAGAGTGAGTGCCGTTGCCTCATGGCCGACGACGCTAGCACGCCCAAACCGGAGGCAGAATGGCGGCGCGGTGGCGGGAGCGCGAAGCTTTGGCGGCTAGTCGAAGAGATCGGCGGCCGCGAACAGCGGTGCTACCGCATCCTTGTCCGAAAGGATCGGCGCGACAGTCGCGGGCCAGGCGATATCGAGCGTCGGATCGTCCCAGCGGATCGCCGCGCTCGGCGGCCTTGTCGTAGAAATCGGTGGCCTTGTAGACGACCTCCGCACCCTCGGTGAGCGCAATGAAGCCATGCGCGAAACCGGCGGGAATCCAGAGCTGATGGCGGTTCGCGGCGCTCAGCACTTCCCCGACCCAGAGCCCGAAGCGCGGCGACGATCGGCGGATGTCGACCGCCACATCGAAGATCTCGCCGGCGACGGCACGCACCAGCTTGCCCTGCGCGTGCGGGGGCAGCTGGTAGTGCAACCCCCGCACCACGCCCCGGCGGGAAATCGACTGATTGTCCTGAACAAATGTCAGGGACTCTCCGGCTGTTTCACGAAAAACACGCGCGTTGAAGCTCTCGAAGAACAGCCCGCGGCTGTCCTCGAAGGCGCGCGGCTCGAGCAGCAGCACCTCGGGCAGCGCGAGCGGCGTCGCCTTCATCGCCGGCCCTCGGCGACGATGCCCTTGAGATAGCGGCCATAGCCCGAGGCTTCGAGCGGCGCCGCAAGCTCGCAGCAGCGCCTCGTCGTCGATCCAGCCATTGCGCCAGGCGACTTCCTCGGGACAGGCGATCTTGAGGCCCTGGCGCTTTTCGATGGTGGCGACGAACTGCGCGGCGTCGAGCAGGGAATCGTGGGTGCCGGTATCGAGCCAGGCATGGCCCCGGCCGAGGGTTTCGACGTTGAGCATCCCGCGTTCGAGATAGAGCCGGTTGAGGTCGGTGATTTCGAGCTCGCCGCGCGGCGACGGCTTGAGGGACCGCGCCATGGGCGACGACTTCGGTATCGTAGAAGTAGAGTCCCGTTACAGCGTAGTTCGACTTCGGCGCCGCGGGCTTTTCCTCGATCGAGAGGACGCGGCCGCCGGCGTCGAATTCCGCGACGCCGTAGCGCTCGGGATCGGTGACGTGGTGGGCGAACACCGTCGCCCCGTCCTGCCGCGCATCGGCGCGACGGAGCATGGCCGGCAGGTCGTGACCGAAAAACACGTTGTCGCCGAGGATCAGCGCCGTGGGCGCACCGCCGATGAAGCGCTCGCCGATGAGGAAGGCCTGCGCGATGCCTTCGGGCTTCGGCTGCGGCGCAAAGCTGAGGTTGAGCCCCCAGGCCGAGGCGCCGGCGAACAGCCGCTCGAACAGCGGCAGATCGTGCGGCGTCGAGATGATGAGGATGTCGCGGATGCCGCCGCCCATCAGCGTCGCGAGCGGGTAGTAGATCATCGGCTTGTCGTAGACCGGCACGAGCTGCTTGCTGATCGGCGCCGTCGCCGGCAGCAGCCGCGTGCCCGAGCCGCCCGCGAGAATGATGCCCTTCCTGCTCACAATCGTCCCTCTTGCCGAAGTGTGCTTATCAACTGCCGGACGCCCTCTTGCCAAGGCGGCAGCGTGAGGTCGTACGCGGCGCGGAGCTTCGTGGTATCGAGCCGCGAATTGGCCGGGCGCGGCGCCTTGGCGGGATATTGGCTCGCCGGGATAGGCGCGATCGCCTCGGGCGTAAGCTTGAGGTGCGCCCCGGCGGCGAGCGCCTCGGCGACGAGATACCGGGCGTAGCCGTGCCAGCTGGTCTCGCCGGCGGGCGCGAGGTGGTAGAGGCCGAGCTCCGGGATCGGCGACGATCCTGGCGGTCACCTCGGCGATCAGGTCGGCGTGCGTTGGGACTCCGGTCTGGTCGGCGACGACGGTGAGGCTTTCGCGCTCCTTCGCGAGCCGCAGGATGGTGAGGGCGAAATTCTTGCCCTCGGGCGCGTAGACCCAGCTGGTGCGGAGGATGACGTGCGGCGCGCCGCTCTGCTCGAGCAGCGCCTCGCCGGCGAGCTTGCTGGCGCCATAGACCGAGACCGGACTCGTCGGCTGCGTTTCGGGCTGGAAGCCGAGCGCGGCGCCGTCGAAGACGTAGTCGGTGGAATAGTGGATGACCAGAGCGCCGTTCTTCTGCGCGGCGCGCCCGATGGCTTCGACAGACTCGGCGTTGACGGTCCACGCGGTCTGCCGGTCATCCTCGGCGGCATCGACCGCGGTGTAGGCCGCGGCATTGATGATCACCTCCGGGCGATGCTGCTCGATGATCGCGGCGAGCGTCTCGGGATGCGTGAAGTCGGCCTCGGCCCGGCCGAGCGCCACGGCGTCCGGGGAAGTGACGGAGCAGCGCGCGGCCCACCTGTCCGTCCCTGCCGAAGATCAGAATGGTCACGAATACTGCTCGGCGACCCAGTCGCGATAGGCGCCCGAGGTCACGTCGCGCACCCAGTCGCCGTGGTCGAGATACCAGAGCACGGTGGCTTCGATCCCGGCGCTGAAATCTCGTTCCGGAGTCCAGCCGAGCTCGCGCTGGAGCTTGCTCGAATCGATGGCGTAGCGCCGGTCGTGACCCGGACGGTCGGTAACGAACGCGATCTGGTCGGCGTAGCTGCCGGCATTGCGCGGCCGGTGCCGGTCGAGCAGCGTGCAGATGGTGCGGACCACCTCGAGATTGGTGCGCTCGGCGCTGCCGCCGACGGCGTAGGTCTCGCCGGCTTTGCCGCGCGCGAGAATGGTCGCCAGCGCCGCGCAATGATCCTCGACATAGAGCCAGTCGCGCACCTGCTGGCCGTCGCCATAGACCGGCAGCGGCTTGCCGCCGAGCGCGTTGTGGATGACCAGCGGGATCAGCTTTTCGGGAAACTGATACGGCCCGTAATTGTTCGAGCAGTTCGAAATGAGCGTCGTGAGCCCGTAGGTCTCGTGCCAGGCGCGCACCAGGTGATCGGCCGCCGCCTTGCTCGCGGCATAGGGGCTGTTGGGCGCGTAGGCGGTCGTCTCCGAGAAGCGCGGATCGGACGGGCCGAGCGTGCCGAACACCTCGTCGGTCGAGACCTGGAGATAGCGGAAGCTGTCGCTGAGCGCCGGATGCTCGCCGATATGGGCGCGCGCCGCCTCGAGCAGCCGGAAGGTGCCCATGATGTTGGTTTCGACGAACGCCTCGGGCCCGCGGATGGACCGATCGACGTGGCTCTCGGCAGCGAGGTTGGCGATCGTATCGAGCCCCTCGTCGCGCAGCAGGCGGCCGACCAGCTCGCCGTCGAGGATCGAGCCTTTGACGAAGCGGTAGCGGCGATCGGACGCGACGGGTCGCGAGATTCTGGAGGTTCCCGGCATAGGTCAGCGCGTCGAGGACGACGACGCGTTCGGCTCCGCTTTTGAGCAGATGGGCGACGAGATTGGCGCCGATGAACCCCGCGCCGCCGGTGACCAGAACACGCATGGCCCGCGTTCTAGGAGGCTTGCCGCTTCGGGCACAAGCCCCTAAGCGTTCCGGCACCTAAGCCGCGGAGGCAGAGGCGTGAAGGTCACGGTGTTCGGCGTCGGCTATGTCGGCCTCGTGCAGGCGGCAACGTTGTCAGAGGTCGGCCACGACGTGGTCTGCGTCGATATCGACGCGCGCGCGGGTCGCACTGCTGTCGGCAGGCACGGTGCCGATCTTCGAGCCCGATCTCGAACCCATCGTGCGGAGGAACCTCAAGGAAGGCCGGCTGCGGTTCACCACCGCGGCGGACGCCGGCATCGCGCACGGCACGATCCTCTTCATCGCGGTCGGCACTCCGCAAGGCGAAGACGGCTCGGCCGACCTCACCTTCGTGAACGCCGTCGCCGCCTCGGTCGGCAACGCGATCGAGGGGCCACGCACCATCGTCATCAAGTCGACGGTGCCGGTCGGGACCGGCGACGCGGTCGACGCGCTGATCGGCACGGCGCTCGCCGGCCGCGGGGTTTCAAGCCAGGGCGTCGAGGTCGTCTCCAACCCCGAATTCCTGCGCGAGGGCTCGGCGGTCGCCGACTCCATGAAGCCCGACCGCATCATCGTCGGCACGCAAAGCCCCGAGGCCGAGCAGGTGCTGCGGCGGCTCTACGCCCCGTTCAACCGCAATCACGAGACCATCGTGGTGATGGACCGGCGCAGCGCCGAGCTCACCAAATACGCGGCGAACGCCATGCTCGCGACCAAGATCAGTTTCATGAACGAGATCGCCAATATCGCCGAGGCGCTGGGCGCCGACGTCGAGAAGGTGCGCCGCGGCATCGGCGCCGACCCGCGCATCGGCTACCACTTCATCTATCCCGGGCATCGGCTATGGCGGCTCGTGCTTCCCCAAGGACGTCGCGGCCCTGATCCACATGGCCGATGCCGGCGGCGTCGAGCCGGTGCTGCTCAATGGCGTCGAGCGCCCGCAATGCCAGCCAGAAGCTGGCGCTGGTGCGCAAGATGGAACGGCATTTCAGCGCCGGGCTGCGCGGCCGCAGCTTCGCGCTCTGGGGCCTGAGCTTCAAGCCCAACACCGACGACATGCGCGAGGCGCCGGCGCGCGCCATCATGGAGGCGCTGTGGGCGGCGGGCGCGAGCGTGCGGGCCTACGATCCGGTGGCGATGGACGAGTGCCGCAAGCTCTACGGCGACCGGCCGGATCTGACGCTGGCGCCGACCAAGGAGGCGGCGCTTGCGGGCGCCGACGGGCTGATCATCGCGACCGAGTGGAAGGCGTTCCAGTCAGTCGATCTCGACGCCGTCCGCGCCGCCCTCAAGGAGCCGGTGATCTTCGACGGCCGGAACATCTATGACCCGGCAATGGCCCGCGAGGCGGGCCTTAGCTACTACGGCATCGGCCGGGGCGCTTAAGCCGGGCGTCCGCTCAGGGCGTCGGGAACGCCGCTTCGAGCGTGTGCTTGGCCGAGGCCAGATGATAGCGGCAGGCCGCTTCGACCGTCGCCGCATCGCGCTGGAGTAGAGCGTCGATATAGGCGAGATGCTCGCGGATCGCGACCTCGTTGCGCTGCCGCTCGTCGCGCTTGTTCCACTGGTAGTGGTAGTGGAAGATCAGCGAGATGATGTCGTAAAAATCGTCGATGAAGCGGTTCGGCGACGCGGCGTTGACCAGCCGGTGAAAGCGGTTGTCGAGATCGGAGAAATCGTGAAACCGGGCGTCGATATCGCCCAGGAGCTCGGCGTGCTCGCGCTTGAGGTTGGCGAGCTCGCGCCATTGCGAGGCGTCGGTCGGCAGCGCCGCGAAGGCGCGCGCCGAGCGCACCTCGAACATTTCGCGAATCTCGAATAGCTCGAGCGCGAAGGCCTGCGTGAAGCCCTTGAACACCCAGCCGGCGTTCGGTCGCTTGTCGATCAGGCCGAAGCGCCGGAAGCGATTGAGGAACTCGCGGATGCCGGTGGTGCCGACGCCGAACCGGCGCGCCAGGTCGAGCTCGTTGATGGTGGTGCCCGGCCGGGCATTGTCGCGCAGCATCCACTCCATGAAGTGCTGCTCGACATGGGCCGACATCGGCACCGTCTCGGCCTCGGGATAGCGCACGGCCTGCCGGGCGGCGAGCTGGTTGACCCGGTGTGTGCCGCCCTCGCTGACGGCACCCCGGACCGCCAGCATCGCCAGGACCTTCCTGACCGTGGTGCGGCTGACCTCGAGCTGGCTCGCGAGGCGGTTCTCTGAGGGCAGCTCGTCCCCGTCCGCGAGCCGGTCCACGAGGTCCAGCGCGTCGTTGAAGGCCCGTTTGAAGACGCTGTCCGTTTTCACGGGGTTGTTCCTTACATGGCAAAAAACAAGTTGACCAGAAGCGGGTCTATTGGTTTTTCTCGATAAGGATCGAGATTTTTCTCGATAAGGAACGCCCGAGGACGCTGCAGGACGTGACCGAAGTGAAAGATCCCGAGACTGCCGGCACAGCACAGTCCGGACTCCCCCGCAGAGATATGTCCCCCGTCTCTGCGGGTCTCCGGCTGCTGAGCATCGGCCCGTTGCTGATCCTGATCATCCTGGTGGTGGTCGTGCGGCGTGGTGACGCCGAGTTTCCTCAAACCCGTCAATATCGGCAACATCCTCGCCCAGACGGCGGTGATCGCCGTCGTCGCGATGGGCCAGCACCTCGTCATCCTGACCCGCGGCATCGACCTGTCGGTCGGCTCCAACCTGGCGCTCGCGACGGTGGTCGGCGGGCTGGTGTTCCAGGTTACCGACAACCCCCTCATCGTCGCGCTGGCGATGCTGATCTCGGGCGCCCTCGTCGGCGCCGTCAACGGCTCGGTCTATGTGTTCGGACGGCTGCCCCATCCGTTCATCATCACGCTGGCAACCCTGAGCATCTGCCGCGGCCTCGCGCTCGAACTCGCCCCCAATCACACCACGATGCGCGGCATGCCGGACCTGATCCAGCAGGTCGGCGGCGAATCGTCATTTGACGATCCCCGGGCTCGTCATCATCCCCAACTCATTCTTCGTCGTGGTCGGCGTCGCCCTGCTGATCCTGCTGATGGCCAAGGCGATGGTCTGGGGCCGCTGGATCTACGCGGTGGGCGGCAAGCCCGAAGCGGCCGTGCAGATGGGCATTCCCGTGCGCGCCGTGCTGGTTTCGACCTACATCATTTCCGGCCTCTGCGTGGGGATCGGCGCAATTCTGACCGCCGGACGGACCGCGGCGGCCTCACCGCTCAACGGCAATCTGCTCGAGCTCGACACCATCGCCGCGGTGATCATCGGCGGCGCGAGCTTTCTCGGCGGCCGCGGCCATATCGGGCACGCCCTGGTCGGCGCGGTCATGATCGGCGTCATCCGCAACGCCCTCAACCTGCTCAACGTCGACGTGTTCTTCCAGATGATCGCCATCGGCGCGATCATCGTGCTCGCGGTCGAGGCCGACGTGCTGCGCAACTTCCTCGAGGGACGGGTGCGCGTGCTGCAGGCGGCGAGGACGCAATGAACGCCGCGGTCGCGCCCCAGCCGGTCCTGTCGGTGCGCGGCGCGCAAAAGCATTTCGGCGCCGTCCACGCGCTCAAGAATGTGAGCCTCGACGCCTATCGCGGCGAGGTGCTGGCGCTGCTCGGCGACAACGGCGCGGGCAAGTCGACGCTGATCAAATGCGTCAGCGGCGTGCACGGGCTCGACGCCGGCGACATCCTGCTCGACGGCGAGCGCGCCGATATCACGGGACCGGCGAGCGCCCGGCGCGCCGGCATTGAAACGGTCTACCAGGACCTCGCGCTGTTCGACAATCTGACCCCGGCGCAGAACTTCTACTGCGGGCGCGAGATCGCCTTCCCCACATGGCTGCCGCGCGGCATGCGCCTGCTCGACAAGCGCGCCATGGACGCCGAAGCGGCGCGCGTCATCGACCGGCTGAAGGTGAGACTGCCCAAGTTCGACGCGCCGGTGGCGCTGATGTCGGGCGGCCAGCGCCAGGCGATCGCGGTGGCGCGCGCGACGGTGTTCGCGCGCAAGGTGGTGATCCTCGACGAGCCGACCGCGGCGCTCGGCCTCAGGGAAGCCGCGCAAGGTGCTCGACCTCATCATCCAGCTGCAGGGCCGAGGGCAACGCGGTGATCCTCATCACCCACAACATGGAACATGTCGTCGAACTCGCCGACCGCGCCGTAGTGCTGCGCCAGGGACGCAAGGTCGGAGAGCTCAAGCCCAGCCGCGGCAAACCAACAAGAACTCGTGTCGCTGATTGTCGGCGCCGAGGCATAGCCATTCGCCGTGTCGGGGGGCAGGCGAAGAGGGGCCGTTTCGCCGTGAGAGCGGTCCAGTAATGGGAGGTTACGTATGAAACTTAGAATCACTGCTCGGGCGGGCTCGCGCTCGCGGCCGCCATGGCGGGGCCCGCCCTTGCCGACGACGTCAACATCGGCTTCATCACCAAATTCCCCGTGTCGTTCTACACGAGCATGGTCGGACGGAGCCAAAGCCTACGCCACCGCCAATCCCGGCGTGACATCATCTACGGCCAGGGCCATCGGCGCACCGACATCGACGGTCAGATCGCCCTGATCGAGTCGATGATCACCCAGGGCGTCAAGGGCATCGCCATCACGCCGGTCGATCCGACCGTCGCCAAGACCCTCGACAAGGCCGTGGCCGCGGGCATCAAGATTGTCCTCATGGACAATTCGATCCCGAACTGGACGGGCGCAGTCCGCGCTCGCCACCACCAACAACCTCGACGCCGGCAAGATCGCCGGCGACTTCCTCAAGACCCAGCTCAAGGACGGCGACAAGCTCGGCATCCTGCAGGGCGTGCCGGGCGTTCCCGCCCTCGATCAGCGCGTGGACGGCATGATGGCCGGACTCGACAATCCGAAGGTCGTGATCGCCGGCAAAGGCGAGACCAACTGCACCGAGACCAAGGGCATCAACGTCGCCCAGGATCTGCTTGACGGCCAATCCGGACATCACCGCCATCTATTCGGCATGTGGTCCCCCGGCCGCCGGTGCCGCACAGGCGATCAAGAACGCCAACCTCGGTCACAAGGTGATGCTGGTCGGCTTCGACTGGTGCTGTGGCGAGCGCGACGCCATGAAGGCGCGGCATCGAAGATCGCCTCGGTCGCCCAGTTCCCGTTCAAGATGGCCCAGCTCGGCGTCGACGCCCTGCTCAAGGCGATCAAGGGCGAAAAGGTCGAGTCCGCTGCTCGACTTCGGGCGCCGGACTGGTGACGCCTGACAATATGGACAGCGCCGACTATAAGAGCGGCGGAAACTGATCCGCGGGCTGGCCGGAAGCGATGACTTTCGGCCAGCCACCCCTCCAAGAAGCCAACCACCGAACAGCCAAGTGATCGACGCCCTCGTCTGCCAAGAGCCCGGCACTCTCAAGCTTGAAAAGCGCGCCGAACCGATCGCGAAGCCCGGCGAAGCCCTGGTGCGCGTCCGCCGCATCGGCATCTGCGGCACCGACTACCACATCTATGAAGGCACCCACCCGTTCCTCAGACTATCCGCGGGTCATGGGCCACGAGCTCGCGGTCGAGGTGGTCGAACGCCTCACCGGCCTCCGGCCTCAAGCCGCGGGCAGGTCTGCGTGGTGAACCCCTATCTCTCCTGCGGCGTGTGCGTCGCCTGCCGGGCCGGCAAGCCCAATTGCTGCATGTCGATCTCGGTGCTCGGCGTCCACCAGGACGGCGGCATGACCGACCTGCTCGCGCTGCCCGAAAAGAACCTCGTCGCCGCCGACGGCCTCACCACCGACGAATGCGCGACGGTCGAGTTCCTCGCCATCGGCGCGCATGCCGTGCGCCGCGGCGTTCGTGACCGAACGCGACCGCGTGCTGGTGATCGGCGCCGGCCCGATCGGGCTCGGCGCGGCGCTCTTTGCCAAGCTCTCGGGCGCGCGGGTCAGCGTCATGGACATCGACTCCGAGCGGCTCGCCGCCGCCAAATCGCTGCTCGGCGTCGGCACGATCCTCGCGGGTCCCGAGGCCGCCAACGGCGTGAAGGCCGCGACCAATGGCGAAGACTTCGACATCGTCTTCGACGCCACCGGCAACCGCAACTCGATGAACGCCGGCTTCGATTTCGTCGCCCATGGCGGCCGCTACGTGCTTCGTCAGCGTGGTGCAAGGGCCCGATCAGCTTCGAGGACGCCGACTTCCACCGCAAGGAACTGACCCTGTTCGGCAGCCGCAATGCCACCTCGATCGATTTCGACCGGGTCATCCAGGCGATCCGCGACAAGCAGGTGCCGGTCGACCGCATCATCACGCACCGGACCTCGCTCGCCAAAGCCGCCGAGAACATTCCGGTGTGGGCGACCCAGAAGCACGGACTGATCAAGGCTCTCGTGATGCTCGGGGACTAGAATGGCGCCCCGCCTCAGTGCCAGCACGCTGCCTGCGCCCCTCGCCTACGATCGGCAGCGGGTCACCGCCGGAATTGTTCATCTCGGCATCGGCGCTTTCCACCGCGCGCACATGGCGGCCTATGTCGATGCGCTACTTGCTCGCGAGCCGGGCTGGGGCATCATCGGCGCCTCGCTCCGCCACCCGGACGTGCGCGACGCGCTGGCGCCGCAGGACTTCCTCTATACGCTCGCGATCGCGGGCACGCGATGGCGTGCGCACCCGCATCATTGGCTCGATCCTCTCCGTGCTCGATGCCGGCACGCAGCGCGACGCGCTGCTCGCGGCGATGACCGATGCGCGGACGCGCATCGTCTCGCTCACCGTCACCGAAAAGGGCTATTGCCACGACCCGGCGACGGGTGCGCTGAGGCCCGACCATCCCGATATCGTCCACGATCTCGCCCACCCCGAAGCGCCGCGCAGCGCGCCCGGCCTCATCGTCCGCGCGCTCGAGCTCCGGCGCGACGCCGGCATCGCGCCATTCACGGTGCTGAGCTGCGATAATTTGCCGGCCAACGGGCGCACCACATCGCGCATCATCCGCGGTTTTGCTGCGCTCCGTTCCCCTGCCCTCGCCGAGCATATCGAGCGCAACGTCGATTTCCCGTCGAGCATGGTCGACCGCATCGTGCCGGCGACGACCGACGACGACCGGGCGCTGGTCGCGAGCGCCATCGGCTGCGAGGACGCCTGGCCGGTGGTGACCGAGCCCTTCACCCAATGGGTGATCGAAGACCGCTTCCGCCACGGCCGGCCGGACCTCGCGAGCGTCGGCGCGCAGCTGGTCGACAACGTCGAGCCGTTCGAGCTGATGAAGCTGCGCATGCTCAACGGCAGCCATTCGACGCTGGCCTATCTCGGGTTCCTGTCGGGCTACCAGTATGTGAGCGAGGCGATCGCCGATCCCGACCTCAACCAGTTGATCGGCGGGCTGATGACCTATGAGGCGATCCCGACCCTCTCGATCGCCCGCGACGAGCTGCTGGTCTATCGCGACCGGCTGCTCGAGCGCTTCACCAATCCGCGGCTCAAGCACCGGACCTACCAGATCGCGATGGACGGCAGCCAGAAGCTGCCGCAGCGGCTGCTCGGCACGATCCGCGACCGGCTGCGGCAGGGCCAGCCGGTGACGCGCCTCGCGCTCGGCGTCGCGGCCTGGATGCGCTACGTGACCGGCGTCGACGAGGCCGGCAACCGCATCGAGGTGCAGGACCCGCTGTCGGCGCGGCTCAGGACCATCGGCGAGGCGGCCGGCGGCTCCCCCGAAGCGCTGGTCGGCGGCATGCTGGAGGTGCGCGAGGTGTTCGGCGACGACCTGCCCGGGCACGTGGCGTTCCGCTCGACGCTGGTCGGCCATCTCACCCAGCTCCTGAACCGGGGCGCGAAGGCGACCGTCCGACAGGTCGTCGCGACGAACCGCTGACCGGCCCTGTTAGAACGGGGATTTAGCCGTCGCCGATCCGCATCGGCTGACGCGGGGCCGATGGGATCCTTGCTCCATTCACCGATATTTCGGCCGGCCTCTTTGCATCAGACTTTCTGATCGATAGAACCGTTTGCATCGAAAGGAAGCCTCATGCCGCGCAATTTCCTGGTCGTCGATCCGGCGGAAAAGCCCGAGGTTTTGCGGGCTTTGGCGTCCGATGTGCGGGTCGCGATCCTGAAGCTCCTGCACGTTGCCGGCCCGCTCAACGTCAACGAAATCGCCAACCGGCTCGAGCAGCCGCAATCGACGATCAGCTCGAACATGCAGGTGCTGGTCGATGCCGGATTGGTGCGCACCGAGACGCAGAAGGCCAAGAAGGGCAACCAGAAGATCTGCCATTCCCTGTTCGACGAAGTGTTGGTGATGTTCAAGGAGGACATCCGGCCGCTCAAGTCGAACGCCGTCGAAGTCGCCATGCCGCTCGGGCTGTACACCGTCGTGCCAGGTGAGCGCGCCGTGCGGCCTCTGCTCGGTCGACGGGATCATCGGCCTCCTCGACGTCCCCGACACCTTCCTCGATCCCGACCGCATGAAGACCGGGCTGATGTGGTTCACGCGCGGCTATGTGGAATACCAGTTCCCCAACAATGCGCGGCTCGCCAAGCACACCATCACCTCGATGGAGTTTTCGCATCGAGCTCAGCTCGGAAGTGCCGGGCACCAGCGCCGACTGGCCGTCGGACATCACCATTTCGGTCAACGGCAAGGACATCGGCACCTGGATGTCGCCCGGCGATTTCGGCGACAAGCGCGGCGTCTACACGCCGGACTGGTGGAAGCTCAAAGGCAGCCAGTACGGCAAGCTCAAGGCCTTCCGGGTCAGCCCGCTCGGAACCTTCGTCGACGGCGTGAAGATTTCCGCCGGTCTCGCTCAAGGACCTCGATCTCGACGTCCACCACTCGATCCGCTTGCGGATCGGCGTCAAGGACGATGCCAGGCACCCCGGCGGCATCAATATCTTCGGGCGCGGCTTCGGCAACTACGACCAGGACATCGTGCTGCGGCTCGAGACCGACTAGCGGGAGCCGCGAGTCAAGCCTTGACGGCTGTATCCTGATGTATCAAAAAGTCTGATATAAATCAGTATAGGGCTCGGGGAGGGCGGGGTTATGCGCGCGACCGTTACGGCGCACAAAGACTTTACGATTTCGAAGATCGACGACCGCGTCTACGGCGCCTTCCTCGAGCATCTGGGCCGGGCGATCTACACCGGCATCTACGAGCCCGACCACCCGACCGCCGACAAGGACGGGATGCGCGGCGACGTCGCGCAGCTGGTGCGCGACCTCGACATCCCGATGGTCCGCTACCCCGGCGGCAATTTCGTTTCGGCCTACAACTGGGAAGACGGCATCGGCCCGCGCGACCAGCGCCCGACCCGGCTCGATCTCGCCTGGCATACCTCCGACAGCAACGCCGTCGGCGTCCACGAATTCGCGGCCTGGTGCGACAGCGTCGGCACGCAGATGATGCTGGCGATCAATCTCGGATCGCGCGGCCTCGATCAGGCGCGCAACTTCGTCGAATACGTCAACGGTCCGACCGGCTCGTACTGGGGCGATCTGCGCAAGAAGAACGGCCACGCCGATCCGTTCGACGTCAAGCTCTGGTGCCTCGGCAACGAGATGGACGGCCCCTGGCAGGTCGGTCACAAGACCGCCGACGAATACGGCCGGCTCGCCAACGAGACGGCCAAGACGCTGCGCTCGTTTGACAAGTCGCTCGAGCTCGTGGTCTGCGGCTCCTCGCACTCCAACATGCCGACCTATCCCGACTGGGAGCGCATCGTGCTCGAGCACACCTACGAGGTGGTCGACCACATCTCGCTCCACATGTACTTCGCCAACCGCGAGAAGAACACCGCTAACTATCTGGCGCTGAACGCGAAACTGGACGCCTATATCGGCACCGTGGCCTCGACCATCGACTACGTGCGGGCCAAGAAGCGGTCCAAGAAGCAGGTCTATATCTCGTTCGACGAGTGGAACGTCTGGTACCATTCGAACACCCAGGACCGCAAAGTCCTCGACGGCAATGACGGCTGGCCGCACGCGCCCGCGCCTGCTCGAAGACATCTACAATTTCGAGGACGTGCTGCAGGTCGGCTGCATCATCAACACCTTCATCCGTCGCGCCGACGTGGTGAAGCTCGCCTGCATCGCCCAGCTGGTGAACGTCATCGCCCCGATCATGACCGACCCCAAGGGCGCGGCGTGGCGGCAGACGACGTACTACCCGTACTATCTCGCCTCGCGCTTCGGCCGCGGCACGGCGCTCGATCTCCAGGTCTCGTGCCCGGGCTATGACGCGGACATCGCCGACAACGTCCCCTATGCCGACATCGCCGGCGTCCACGACGAGGCCGGCAAGACGCTGACCTTCTTTGCGGTCAACCGCCACGGCACCGAGACCATCGACGTCGAGGTCGCGCTCAACGGCTTCACGGCGGGCAAAATCGTCGACCACCAGGTGATGACCCATGCCAACCTGGCCGCGGTCAACACGGCCAAGGAGCCGAACGCCGTGGTGCCGAAGAAGGGCACCGGCGCGAGCGTCGGCGACGGCATGCTGAAGCTCAAGCTGGCGCCCTACTCGTACCAGATGATCCGCGTCGCCGTCTGACCGGCTCCAACCCCTCCTCCCCCGGACCCTCCGCCGCTTCGCCTCCCGCGGGCGGTGGAGGGCGCGGGGAGCTTGAATATTCGATACTCTGATTTGTATCACAAAGTGCGTTGACAATCGGGGTCGCTCGGATAGCATTCCAGGTGAAAGGGCGCAGGAGGGCGCCCCTTCACTTGGGAGGACATCAATGGCCAACTGGAAGACGCTTGCAGCGTCGGTTCTGGTTGCGTCGGCCAGCCTTGCGACCAGTGTGTACGCACAGGATGCCGCCGCACCACCGCTTACCGATCTGCCTCGCAATCAAACCCTGATCATCAACAACCCGGAAAACCCGGAAGCCTCGCCCGACAACTTCAACATGTGGGTGGCCGGCAACGGCTCGGGCTGGTCGAACGGCCTGCATCAGCTGGCGCTCGACACGCTCTGGTTCATCGATCCGGAAGCCGGCCTGAAGGCGAACAAGGGCTCGTTCTACAACGAGCTCGCGGCAAGCCCCGCCGAATACAATGCCGACTTCACCGAGATGACCGCGCACCTGCGCAAGGGCATCATGTGGAGCGACGGCGTCGAGTTCACCTGCGACGACGTGAAATACACCGTCGATACCCAGATCGCGACGCCGGGTATGGTGTGGAGCGCGCCGTTCCAGGCCTCGGTCGCCAGCGTCGACTGCCCCGATCCCTACACCGTGCACTTCAAGCTGAAGGCGGCAAACGCCCGCTTCCACGCGCTGTTCTCGGTGCGCTGGAACGGCGCCTGGATCATGCCCAAGCACGTCTTCGAAAAGCAGGCCGACATCAAGTCGTTCAAGTTCAATCCGCCGGTCAGCCTTGGGCCCTATACGCTCAAGTCGTTCGATCCCAACGGCGCCTGGTACACCTGGCAGCTGCGTTCCGACTGGGACAAGACTGCGATGGCCTCGTTTGGCAAGCCGGCGCCGACCTACGTGATCTACCGGTCCATTCCGTCCAACGACAAGCGCCTCATCGAGATGGTCAATGGCAATCTCGACGTGATCCACGACCTGTCGCCGGAAGGCATGTTCAGCCTCGCCAAGCAGGACTCCAACGCACGCGGCTGG
This sequence comes from uncultured Alphaproteobacteria bacterium, assembly GCA_963848625.1. Classification (GTDB taxonomy): domain Bacteria; phylum Pseudomonadota; class Alphaproteobacteria; order Rhizobiales; family Devosiaceae; genus Devosia_A. Next base: position 127,173 of record CAWKEC010000007.1, on the reverse strand, counting down.
TTCCCGGGCTTCCCCTATGCCCATCCGGATCCGACGCTGCCGATGGTGATCTTCAACAACCAGAACCCGATGTTCCAGGACAAGCGCGTCCGCTGGGCCCTGGCGCTGTTGCTTGATCCGGTCGAAATGTCGATGTCGTCCTATCGTGGCGCCGCGACCATGTCGGCAATCGCCATGCCGCCCACCGGCACGCACCTCGACGACTACTTCGTGCCGATGCAGGACTATCTGACGAACTACACGCTCGACACGGGCAAAGAAAAGATCAAGCCGTACGATCCTACCGTCGGCGATCAGATCGCAGCCCAGGTCCGGCCGCAGTTCGGCGCTGCAATCCCGACCGATGAAACGGCGATCAAGAAGTCGTTCGGCTTTGGCTGGTGGAAGAAGAACCCACAGGCCGCCGCCGAGCTGCTGACCGCCGCCGGCTTCACCCAGCAGGGTGGCAAGTGGATGATGCCGAACGGCCAGCCGTTCAAGTTCACGCTCAATACCTTCACCGACGGCGTGATCAACCGCCTGGGCACCGATATCGCCCAGCAGTGGACGCAGGCAGGTATCGATGTGACGGCCTTTGCCGACCCCAACATCTATACGCAGAACCTGCCCAACGGCACCTACGAGGCTGCAACGGCCTGGTCGATCGAGACCTGGGGCGGCAATCCCGACCTCAGCTTCTTCCTCGACAGCTGGCACAGCCAGTTCCTCGCCAAGCCCGGCGAGGTGCAGACGGCCCGCAACTGGCAGCGCTGGAGCAACCCCGATCTCGACAAGATTATCGAAACGGTCCGCAAGACCGATTTCAATGATCACGACGCGAACGTGGCGCTCGGCATCCAGTTCCTGAAGCTGATGATCGACGAAATGCCGGTGATCCCGATCATGTCGTTCAACGTGTTCACGGCCTATGATCAGCGGCACTGGACCGGCTTCCCGTCGGCCGAGGCCGATCCCTACACCGATCCCGTTCCCAACTGGGCGAACTCCAAGTTCATGCTCACCCAGTTGAAGCCGACGGGTAACTAGGGCAACATTTCAGAGGGGCGCCCGCTCTGGGCGCCCCTTCACTCCGGGGACGACGATGAAGGCCTATCTGCTCTTCGCCCTCAAGCGCTTCATCCAGCTCATCGCAGTCATTTTCTTTGGCTGCTCAATCGCCTTCTTCATCGCGCATCTGTCCCCGCTCAGTCCGGTCGACAGCATCATCATGCAGGTGACCGGGCGTTCCGCCTCCAATCCCGAGGCGATCAAGGCGCTGCGCGCCGTGCTGACCCAGGAATTCGGGCTCAACGTGCCGCTCTGGCAGCAATATTTCAACTTCATCGAGCACCTGTTCGTGCTGGATTTCGGGCCGGCGCTGATCGCCTTTCCGACCCCCGCGATGGACCTCGTGGAGCTGGCGCTGCCCTGGACCGTGGGCCTGCTGCTGGTCGCCATCCTGATCACCTGGATCGTCGGCAACGTCGCCGGCGGCCTGGCCGGCTACTTCCAGAACTCGCGGCTGCTCAAGGCCTTCGGCATCGTCGCCATCGGCATCCAGCCGATCCCGTACTACATCGTCGCCTTCATGCTGGTGATCATCTTCGGCTTCCTCTGGCCGGTGCTGCCGATCTCAGGCGGCTTCGCCATGGACGTGACGCCGAGCTGGAGCATCCAGTTCGCCCTGTCGGTGATCTACTATTCCGATCCTGCCCGCGGGCGCCCTCGTGATCGTCGGCATTGGAACGTGGTTCCTCGGCATGCGGGCGCTGGTCTCCAACATCATCACCGAGGACTATGTGACCTATGCCGAGCTCGCCGGCGTCCGGCAGAGCCGGATCGTCGGCTCCTACGTCATCCGCAACGCGCTGGTGCCGCAGCTGACGGCGCTGGCGCTGACGCTGGGGAGCGTGTTTTCCGGCACCGTCATCACCGAGCAGGTGTTCACCTATCCGGGCCTGGGCTCGCTCCTCGTCCGCGCCGTCAACGGCGGCGACACCGGCGTCGTGCTGGCGATTTCCTGCATCTCGATCATCTCGGTGGCCGGAGCGATCTTCATCATCGATCTGCTGCACCCGCTGATCGATCCACGCGTCCGGTCGGAGTAGCCGATGCTTTCCGTTGTCCGCGACCTGATCCGCTACAACACCGAGTTCACCATCGGGCTCGTGCTGGTCGGGCTCGTTATCGTCTTTTCGCTGCTGAGCTTCGTCTCGCCGGTCGATCCGACGGCGGTCTACCGCGTCGCCCCCGACCTGCCGCCGAGCCTGACCTACGTCTTCGGCACCAATTCGCGCGGCCAGGACATGTTCTGGCAGCTGACCTTCGCGTTCCGCGACACCCTGACCTTCGGCCTCACGGTCGCGTTCCTGTCGCGCATCATCGCCATCAGCATCGGGCTGCTCGCGGGCTATCTCGGCGGCTGGGTCGACCGCGTCTCGATGTTCGTCACCGACATCTTCGTCGCGATCCCGATCTTTCCGATCCTGATATTGTTCTATTTCGTCATGAAAACCAGCGCCAACGGCTTTGCCCTCGCGCTGCTGATGGCATGCTTCGGCTGGCCCTACGACGCACGGTTGATCCGCTCGGTCGCGCTGGGCCTGCGCTATCGCGAATTCAGCCGGCAGGCCGTGTTTGCCGGCATGTCGCCGCTGAAGATCATGTTCGAGGAGCACCTGCCCTACGTCATGCCGATCATCTTTTCGACGGCGCTCGCCAACATGATCTGGTCGATCGGCCTCGAGGTGACGCTGGCGGTGCTCGGCTTTACCAACCTCAACATCCCGACGGTCGGAACGACGCTCTACTGGGCCAACAACCACTCGGCATTGCTCGTGGGCGTGTGGTGGTGGATCGCCATCCCCGTCATCATCGTGGTGCTGCTGTTCGTTGGGCTTTTCCTGCTCGCGGTGTCGCTCAACGAATATATCGATCCGCGCAGCCGTCTGCGCCGCATGGGGGCCTGACGGCATGAGCGACATTCTGACCGTCGACGGCCTCAAGGCCTACTATCTGATGAACTATTTCGGCGTCAGCCGCGAAGTGCGCGCCGTCGACGGCATCACCATGTCGATCGGCCACAACGAGATCTACGGCATCGCCGGCGAGAGCTCGAGCGGCAAGACCAGTTTCATCAAGGTGCTGGCCGCCGCCGTCCGGCCGCCCCTGCGCGTCCTCGGCGGCAGCGCGACCTACCACTTCAAGGGGGGCGATATCGACGTCGCGAGCGCCAGCCCCGCCGAGATCGAGGCAGTGCGCTGGAAGAGCCTCAGCTACATCATGCAGGGCTCGATGAGCGTCTTGAACCCGCTGCGCAAGGTGGGGCGCATCTTCGAGGATTTCGCCAAGCGCCCACTGGGTCTCAGCGGCCGCGCCTTCGATGAGCGCGTGCGGGCGCATCTCGAGCACCTGAAGCTCGATCCGCGCATCCTCAATGCGTATCCGCACGAGCTGTCCGGCGGCATGCGCCAGCGCGTCAGCATTGGCCTCGCGACGGTGTGCAACCCGGAGTTCGTCATCGCCGACGAACCGACGACGGCGCTCGACGTCGTGGTGCAGAAGGACGTGCTGAGCCTGATCAAGCGGCTGCAGACCGACTTCGGCTCCTCGATCGTCTTCGTGACGCACGACATGGCGGTGCACGCCAACATCGCAGACCGGGTCGGCATCATCTATGCCGGGCGGCTGGTCGAGGAAGCCCCGACGCGCACGCTGTTCACCGCGCCGAAGCACCCCTACACCGCCCATCTGGTGGCGAGCCTGCCGCGCATCGGCGACACCGGCCAGCGCCCGGCGCTCGAGGGTCGCCCGCCGAGCCTCGCGAGTCCGCCGGCGGGGTGCCGGTTCCATCCGCGCTGCCCCCTCGTCATCGACAAGTGCAAGACCGAGGTGCCGCCGCTCGAGACCGTGGCACCGGGCCAGCGCAGCGCCTGCTGGCGCTGGCGCGACGTGCAGCCAATCGTGCCGCTCCCGACGCGGATTGCGGAGACCATCCAGTGAGCGCGCTGCTCGAGGTCCGCCACGTCAGCAAGAGCTTCCCGATCGGCGGCGTGCTGTCGGGACGCGAGGTTCGCGCCGTCGCGGATGCAAGCTTCAGCGTCGGCGAATCCGGACCGGAGATTTTTACCATCATCGGCGAGTCCGGCTCCGGCAAGACCACCCTGGCCCGCATGATCCTGGGGCTCGAACGGCCGACCAGCGGGGACATCGTTTTTCAGGGCGAGCCGGTGACCCACCCGAACCGGCGCGAGCGGCTGGCCTTCATGGCCAAGGTGCAGCCGGTGTTCCAGAACCCCTTCGAAGCGTTCAATCCGCTGAAACAGGTCGACCGCTATCTCGCGTCGACGGCGCGGCAGTTCCTTGGGCTGCGCGATCGCACGGCGATCGAGGCGTCGATGGACGGCGCCTTGCAGAAGGTCGGGCTGAGCCTCGTCGAAATCCGCGGCCGCTACCCCCATGAGCTTTCCGGCGGCCAGTTGCAGCGTGTCGCGATCGCACGCGCGCTGATCCCCAATCCGCCGCTGCTCATCGCCGACGAGCCGGTGTCGATGGTCGACGCGTCGCTGCGCATGGCGATCGTCAACCTGCTGCGCGAGCTCCGCGACAAGACCGGCGTCTGCGTCATCTACATCACGCACGATCTGGCGACGGCGTACTATATCTCCGACCGCCTGATCATCATGCAACGCGGCCGGATCGTCGAGATGGGCCCGGCCCGGCCGATCCTCGATGCGCCGGAACACCCCTACTCGCGCCTGCTCAAGGCCTCGGTGCTCTCTCCAGAAACGGTCGGCGAACACAGCCTCGCCGTGCAGACCGATTTGATCGCGGCGAGCGAGGCCGCACTGGCGGCGCCCGATGGCGGACTGACGGAAGGCTCGGGCGGCCGTCTGGTGCGGCGCACCTAGTTGCGGACGGAGACGGCGCCGCTCCGGTCAGCCGGCGGGAGCCAGCGTGAACAGCGCCTTCACCGTCTTGGCAAGGATCAGCAGGTCGAGGTCGGCCGACAGGTGCTTGACGTAGTAGAGGTCGAACGCGAGTTTTTCGAGCGCTTCGTCGACCGAACTCGAGGCGCGCACATTGACCTGCGCCCAGCCGGTTATGCCCGGAAGCACCAGGCGGCGATCGATATATTGCGGCAGCGCCGCCTCGTAGCGGCGCGCGATCTCGAGCGACTCGGGGCGCGGACCCACGAGGCTCATCTCGCCCCTCAGCACATTGATCAGCTGCGGCAGCTCGTCGAGCCGGGTGCGGCGGAGCCAGGCCAGCGCCCGAATGATCCGCCGGTCGCCCGACGCCACCGGGGCGTGATCGCAGCCATGCTGCATGGTCCGGAATTTGTAGAGGGTGAAATCCTCCTCGCCATGCCCCCGGCGCACGTGCCGGAAGATGATCGGACCGCCCGCCACCGCCAAGACGTAGGCGGCGATGGCGGCGAACAGCGGCAGCCAGAGCGGCGCCAAAAGCAGGACCACGACGAGGTCGAACACGCGCTTGGCGTGCGCGTAGCTCGCCTGGCTGGAGCTGTAGGCGATTTCGGCAACGTCAAAACTGTCGACGTCGGTGCGGCCGAACCGCACCTCGAGGTACTTCCGCCAAGGCATCACTGAGACACCGCGCGTATAGGCGCGGGCGAGGAAGTCGGCCCACTCCGTCCCGTGATGCGCGTGCACATCGATCAGCACGACATCGGCGTCGCCAAGCTTGGCCGAGGCAACACGAACGATTTCCGCTTGCGGGCCGATGCGCTTCTCGAGCTCGCGCGCCCCATCGAAGGCGAGGATGGCCACCCGCTCCTGCCAGCCGGCCCAGAGCCTCGCAGCGATCGAGCTCATCGCCACCGTCGAGATCAGGCAGCAGGAAAGGATCGAGCTGTAGCTCACGGTCAGCCGCGCGGCGGAGAGCCCGGCGGTCGCCATGACGAAGACCGCGACGGACCAGAGGATGACCGTCGACAGCGGAAACCGGTCCCGGTTCAGCCCGGCAATGGCGAGACTGACGACGATGGGCACGCAGAACATCACCACCAGCGTGGGGGCTGCGTCGCCGAGATCCAGCGCGCCGGTGCGGTTGGCGAGGGCGTAGTAGGCCAGGAGGTTGAGCACGGCGATCATGCTGGTGGGCAGCGCGATGGTCGCGAATCGCCGCGAGAAACGGCCGCGCCTGAGGCGGGCGCCGCGCTCGATGGCGATGGCGAGGCCGCGCGTCGTCAAGGCGTTTCGCCAATGCTGGCGTGGACAGAGTCCATAAGGACCGCCGGGTGCTGCAGGGATAAGGGCCGCGTCGAGCAGAGAATCACGATCGCGCCGGGGATGAAACAGTAAAATGTCTTGGTGAGCTCGGTATTGAACAGAACGTCGGAGAGGCCGCCGATCAGTATCCCCGCCCATGCGGCGAGCGTCATGTAGTTCCGGGCGGCCGGCTCGGAGCTTTGCGGAGCGCGCACGAGGGCGACGATCGGATAGGCCGTCATCAGCACCCACGACAGGGCACCGAAAAAGCCCATGCCGACCGAAAAGCTCAGAAACTCGTCGTGGATGTAGCCCCAGTGCTCGATGGCGTAGGCGCGCTGCGACGCCGGCGACATATATTGCAGCGCGCTCTGCACCTGATCGCGCCAGCCATGGCCAAAGATCGGCGCGTTGGCGATCGCCTTGAGGGCGGCCTGGTATTGGTCGAGGCGGACGCCCGCGGTGTAGTCGGTCACCCGCTGATCCGAGAACAGCTGCTCGAAGACGCCGATCACGTCGAACGCGCGTCCGAGGTGCAGCACCGGCGCGAGGAGGGACACGATGATGGCAGCCGCAACGAGAGCGATGATCGCCCCAAGCGTCGTCCGGAGCGGGAGCCGGTAGCGACGGACGAAATAGATCACCGCAAGGACGGCTTCCACCACGGCAACGAGGAGCGCCGTACGCGTACCGGAGAGGATCGCCGCCACCAGTCCCGCCAGGGGCGCCAGCCACAACAGTGCAGCCCAGCGCGGCGGCGTCTCCACCAGCAGCCCGCCCAGACCGAGAAAACCGAGCGTGACGCCGAGGTCGGCAAAATGAATCGGACTGAGCTCCCAGCCGCCCGGCCGGGTGTTGTCGAGTACCACAAACTGGAACCCCGCGACGAGCAGGGCGACGATCGCGCCACCTGCCGAAAGGACAGCGATGGCGAGCGCGGGCCGGCCGATGCGGGCGTGGAGAAAGACCGCGTTTGCCGGGATGACGAGGAGGAACGGCGTAAAGTCGAAGGCGACCAGGGTATCGTGGGAGAATGGACCGCTCACGGCAACGATCGCAATGGCGAGAAGCACAAACGCCACGATGAGGATCCGGGTCTGCGGCATCGCCAGGACAGCCCGGTACGTGGGCCGATCCGCGACGAAAAACCCGCCGACCGCACCCAGCATCGCCACATAACCCAGCGCATTGCCGTGCGTCAGCGGCACCAGGAGCAACGCTCCCAGGATGACCCAGCACAAACCATTGGCCAATAACGAAGGCGAACCTCTGAACGCGTTAATCCCGCCCTCCCGGCAGACGCTCGGTCGCGACCCGAAGGTCGGCAATACATCAATCAAAAAGAGACCTGAGATTCGGTGGGCGCTACCGAGGTCAAGCCGGTCGTATCGTCAATATCAATGGCCGGACCCAATCACGTCCCCCCGAATTGCTCAAGCAACAGGCGTTCGATTGTCGCGAAACAGTGCGCGCGAGCCACATAAATCCGTGTGGGGCAGAACAATCGCCTCGAGTTCCGAGGTTACCCAGGCCATGATTTGTTAGTGTACTGATCGTTGCGCCCAGCTGCGCGGGCGAGAGACGATGGAGGAGTCGATAGCGCCCTGCTCCTCACGCCGCTGCCGGTTGAACGAGCCACCCGCTAGAATCGCGTTCTTAAGAGTGCCGCGCACTGCTGTTCCGTGCCTGCCATCGACACTCCAACCACACGACCGGCCGCTGATGTGCGGCGCGCTCGCATCTGCGGGCACGAACGCGCGGTACAAGCGACCATCCGGCCACTCCGGACCTGCGACGTCCTGCCGCAGCCCGGGGTTTATCGCGCCTTTGCCGGGGAAGTGGAGGAAAACGCTGGCGAAAACCTGATCGGGACGCACAGGTATATTAGAATCGTTCTAAATCATTGCTATTGCAGCATCTTTTCGCCTGGGGCTAGAGCGGGGCCGGTAGTTTTCGAGGTTCCGGTGGTCTTTCTGGGCGGCAGGTGCGGGCTGATTCCGATGAAGGGGGAGCTTTCTTGCTAGCAACTCTCGTCATCGGCCTGCGCGAAGGCCTTGAGGCCGCGCTGATCGTCGGCATCATCGCCGCCTTCCTCAAGCGCAACGGCCATAGCCTCGCCGCGATGTGGACCGGCGTCGGCCTCGCCATCGCCCTCTCGGTCGCCGTCGGCGTCGGGCTCGACCTGCTCGAGCAGTCGCTGCCGCAGGCGAGCCAGGAGGCGATGGAGTCGATCATCGGCGCCATCGCCGTGGTGTTCGTCACCGGCATGATCTTCTGGATGAACGCCCATGCGCGCGGGCTGAAGAAGCAGCTCGAGAGCGAGGCCGCCGACGCCCTGAGTCGCGCCAGCGGCTACGCACTCGCCAGCATGGCGTTCCTTGCCGTGCTGCGCGAGGGCTTCGAGACCAGCGTGTTCCTGCTGGCGACATTTTCAGCGGCGCAGTCGGCACTGCTCGCGGCGCTGGGCGCGACGATCGGGCTGGTGCTTGCCGTCGCCATCGGATGGGGCGTCTACATCGGCGGGGTCAAGCTCAACCTGTCGCGCTTCTTCCGTATCACCGGCGCGTTCCTGATCCTCGTCGCCGCGGGGCTGGTGGTGACCTCGCTCGCGCACCGCGCACGAAGCGGGCTGGCTCATCGCCGGCCAGCAGCCGACGATCGATCTGAGCTGGCTCGTGGCGCCGGGCACGGTGCAATCGGCGCTGATCACCGGCGTGCTCGGCATCCCCGCCGACCCGCGCCGCATCGAAATCATCGGCTGGCTCGCCTTCATCGTGCCGATTTCGATCTTCGTTTATTGGCCGCAGGCCTGGCGGCCCGGCCCGCGCGCCGCTGCCCCGGTCCGGCTGTGGAGCGCCGCCGCGCTCGTGGTCGTGGCGCTCGGGCTCGTGGTGTTCTACCCGAGTGCCGAGCCACGACTGCCGGCAGACGCGCCGATCTTCGCCGCGGGCGCGGCGGGCCAGTCGATCGGAACGATCGGTCTCGACGCCAGCGGCGCGGCCGCCACGATCAGCCTCACTGGAACGGCATCCCAGACGCTGCTGCTGCCCGATGCGGCAAGCGTGACCGAGAGCCATGCCGGTGTCGCGGCAGCCTCATGGACGCTTTCGATTCCGGCGCCGACGACGGCTCCCGCGACGCTGGGCATCGACGACGTCATGAGCCTCGCGGGCGGGCGCATTCCCGTCGGCCTCAACCTGCATCAGGATCCCGGCCCGTTCACCGCGACCTGGTCGGCCGCCGGGCTCAAGATCTGGGCCGTCGACGGCAGCCTGCTCGATGCGGCCGCGACCGGCTCAACCGTGGTCACCCTCACCGGCGGCGGCCTCGCCACTCCGCGCACCATTACCGTCAACGCCGCACAGGGCGGCTGGACCGTCGATCCCGCCTATCGCGACGCAGCCGCAGCAGCGCTCGGCAATCTGGGCGCGGCGCGCGCGGAACGACAATTCTGGGCGTTCGAGCTGCCCATGCTGCTCGGCCTGGCCGCGGTCTTTCTGGCTTTCAGCGCCTCCCGCATCCTGCGGCGCGCGAGAGCGGATGCCGTGTCGTCAACCAAGGGCGGCCAGCCGGCCGCGCCTCTTACCAAAGGAACTCCGCGTGCTGCACAATAAGTCCTTCGGCCCCGTTCTTGCCGCGGGCGCGCTGATCATCGCGGCCGCGGGGCCAGCCCTGGCCGACGCTTCCATCGCGCCCGTCGCCAACGGCGCGGCGCAGGTGGCGATCACGCTGACCAGCGACAAGGGCGGCAGCTGCGTGCTCGACCATGCGAGCGCGCCTGCAGGTCCCGTCACCTTCTTGGTGACCAACAAGACCGCGACCTCGCTGACCGAAGTCGAGCTCGAGCTCGACAACCGCATCATCGGCGAGAAGGAAAACCTCGCGCCGGGTCTGCCGACGGTGAGCTTCACGCTGACGCTGGGGGGTGGCGCCTACCAGCTTTATTGCCCCGGCGCGTCTGAGGAGACGCAGGCTTTCACCGTAACCGGCGCCACGACCGCACCCTCGGGCAGCACGGCCGATCTTCTCGCCGACGGCACCAAGGGCTACGCCGGCTATGTGACCGGCGTCGTCGACGCGATGGTGACCGCCGTGGGGACCCTTAAGGCCGACATCGACGCCGGCGATCTTGCCAAAGCCAAGGCCGACTACGCCATCGCCCGCCCGTTCTACGAAAAGATCGAGTCCGACGTCGACGGCTTCGTGCTGCCCGGCTTCAAGGCCACCGACAATGCCGGCAACCTCGACTATCTGATCGACATGCGCGCCTCGAACCTCGATGACGCGGTGGGCTGGCACGGCTTCCACGCGCTCGAGCGCGATCTGTTTGAAACCGGTGCGATCACCGACGCCACCAAGCAGACCGCCGCCGAGCTGCAGCAGAATGTCGGCAAGCTCGATACGCTCACCGAGGGCCTGACGTACAAGCCCGAGGACCTCGCCAACGGTGCGGCCGACCTGCTCGAAGAGGTGCAGAGCACCAAGATCAGCGGCGAGGAAGAGCAGTTCAGCCATATCGACCTCGTCGATTTCGCCGGCAATGTCGAAGGCGCCCAGCAGGCCTTCGCCTTCCTCGAGCCCGGCCTCAAGGTCATCGACCCCGATCTCGCCAAGACCGTGAGCGACGGCTTTGCGAACGTCGTCGCGCTGCTCGACACCTATCGCGACCCGAGCGTGCCCGGCGGCTTCAAGCCCTACACCGACGCGCTGAAGGCCTCCGACGCGACCAAGCTTTCGAAGGCCATCCAGGCCCTGCAGGAGCCGCTCTCGAAGATCGCCGAGAAGGTCGCGACGGCAGCCTGATGGGAAAGACCACGCCCAGCGGCAGCCTGTCGCGTCGCGGCCTCCTCATCGGAGCCGCCGCGGGATCGATCGGCGCCGCCGCGGCGCCGGCTTTCGCCGCGCCGCCATCGTCCGACAAACCGGAAGACGCGATCGACCTGACGAGGGCCTATCCGTTCTACGGGATGGGCGAGCAGGCCGGCATCCGCACGCCGCCGCAACGGCACGTATTCTACATGACGTTCGATCTGACCTCGACGGCGCGGCAGGACCTGCAGGTGCTGCTGGCGCGCTGGTCGGGGGCGATCGCGCAATTGATGGCCGGCCAGACCATCGGCCAGGTCGAGCCCGACCGCGCCGACGCCGTGGGCTTCGATACCGGCGAGGCGCTCAACCTCGAGCCGGCGTCGCTCACCGTGACGGTTGGGCTCGGGCCGAAGGTCTTCACCGACACCTATGGCCTTGCGGCGGCGCGGCCGGCGCTGCTGCGCGAGCTGAAGCCGCTGCCGAGCGACGCCTTCGATCCGCACCTCGTCGGCGGCGACCTGTCGCTGCAGGCCTGCGCCGACGATCCGCAGGTCGCCTATCACGCGATCCGCGACCTCGCCCGGATCGCCAAGCAAACCGGCACGGCCTCGACGAAGTGGTCGGTGCTCGGCTTCGGCCGCGCCTCGGCCGGCCGTGGCCAGACGACGCCGCGCAACCTCATGGGCTTCAAGGACGGCACGCGCAATGTCGGTGACCGATGCCGACTTCAACCAGTTCGTCTGGATCGGCGACAGCCCGGCCTGGCAGCGGCACGGCACCTACCAGGTGGCGCGCAAGATCCAGATGCGGATCGAGAACTGGGACACCAACCGCGTGGCGCACCAGAACGACGTTTTCGGACGCCACAAGGTCTCGGGTGCGCCGCTGACCGGCACCGACGAGTTCGATCCGCCGGATTTTGCCAAGACCGCCGCCGGCGGCCCCGTGATTCCGGCGACGGCGCATATCCGGCTCGCCGCGCACGAGACCAATGACGGGATCAAGATCCTCAGGCGCGGCTACAACTACACCGACGGGATCAACCAGTATGGGTTCCTCGACGCGGGGCTGCTGTTCATCTCCTATCAGAAGGACCCGGCGCAGTTCGAAACGCTGCAGGGCAAGCTCGGCGCCGCCGACGCGCTCAACGAATACATCACCCATATCGGCTCGGCGATCTTCTTCGTGCCGCCCGCGCCGCGCGAAGGCAGCTTCATCGCGCAGGACATGTTCGGCTGACGAAGCTCTAAGCCATCACGCGCCCGGACTCGTCGAACCGGTAGACGTGTTTGGGATCGGCCGAGACGTAGAGGGTCGAATCGTACGGGTAGCGGACCTCACCGAAGACGCGGACCGTGATGGTGCCGGCGGATTCGGTGTCGAGATAGAGGTTGGTGTCGGCGCCGAGATGCTCGGCGTGGACCAGCGTGCCCTTCCAGGTGCCGGAATCGGGGCTGACACTCAGATGCTCGGGGCGGACGCCGATGGTCTTGGCGCCGCCCACCCCCATCGCCGCCGCGTCGAGGAAATTCATCTGCGGTGAGCCGATGAAACCCGCAACGAACAGGTTGGCCGGGCTGTTGTAGAGCTGCATCGGCGTGCCGATCTGCTCGATGCGTCCCGCGTTCATCACCACGATGCGGTCGGCGAGGGTCATCGCCTCGACCTGGTCGTGCGTGACATAGACCATGGTGGCGCTGAGCTGGCGGTGGAGACGCGCGATCTCGAGGCGCGTGTTGACGCGCAGCGCCGCGTCGAGATTGCTGAGCGGCTCGTCGAACAGGAAGAGCTTCGGCTCGCGCACCACGGCGCGCCCGATGGCAACGCGTTGCCGCTGCCCGCCCGAGAGCTCGGCGGGGCGGCGCTTGAGGTAGTCCTCGAGGTGCAGCATGCGGGTCGCCTCGGCGACGCGCGCATCGACCTGTTCGCGCGGCGTGCCCATCTGGCGGAGGCCCGCGGCCATGTTGCCGAACACCGTCATGTGCGGGTAGAGCGCGTAAGTCTGGAACACCATTGCAATGCCGCGCTTGGCGGGCGGCACCGCGTCGACCCGTACGCCGTCGATAATCACTTCGCCACCGCTCGAATCTTCGAGCCCGCCGATGATGCGCAGCAGGGTCGACTTACCGCAGCCCGAGGGACCGACGAAAATCACGAACTCGCCGTCCTGGACCTCGAGATCGATGCCGTGAAGCACCTTGGTTGCCCCGAAGCTTTTCTCGACTTGCCTGAGCGTCAGCGAACCCATCGCGCGTCCTTCACAGTTTGACCGGCTTGCCGCTGCGCACGCTCTCGTCCGCCGCAAGGCAGATGCGGAGCGAGGCGACGGCGTCGTCCATATGCCGGTTGAGATCGAGATCCTCGACGATGGCGCGATAGACGAAGTCCTGCTCGCGCGCGCAGAGCGCATCGTGCCCCGGCTCGCCGGTCATCGAAATGATCTCGTCGGGCTCGGCGAAGGCGCCGCCATCGGCGGTGAGCGCCGCGCGGTGCACCTTGATGCTGTCGGTGCGGGTGTGGGTCTCGTGATCCTCGGAGCGGGCGCCCGGATTGACGACGATCGACACCGAGCCGCGCGGCGTCATGATGTCTTTGACGAAGAATGCCTGGTCCGAGATCATCGGCCCCCACGCCGCCTCGTACCAGGCCAGCGAGCCGTCGGCGAACAGCACCTGGAAGGCGCCGTAATTGTACATGTCCGGCGCGATCTCGTCGCTGAGCCGAAGCCCCATGCCGCGCACCTCGACGGCTTTCGCATCGGTGATCTGGCACATCACATCGACATAGTGGACGCCGCAATCGACGATCGGCGGCGTCGTTTCCATCAGCATCTTGTGGGTCTGCCAGTTGGCGCCGCTCGACTGCTGGTTGAGGTTCATGCGGAAGACGTAGGGCCCACCGAGCTTGCGCGCTTCCGCGATGAGCCGAACCCAGCTCGGATGGTGGCGAAGGATATAGCCGACGACGAGCTTGCGGTTGTTGGCGCGCGCCGCGGCGACAACGCGCTCGGCGTCCCTGACCGTGGTCGCAAGCGGCTTTTCGACGAACACGTGCGCGCCCTGCTCCATCGCCATCACGGCGAAATCGGCGTGGCTGTCGGAATAGGTGTTGATCGAGACGAGATCCGGCTTCAGGCGCCTGAGGGCCGGCGCGAACTCCGGCTCGATCGCGTAGCCGGTGAGCTCGTCGGCAAGCCGCGGCCGCGAGCGGTTGACCATGCCGACGACCTCGAACCCCGGGTGTCGGTGATAGGCCAGGGCGTGGCTCCGCCCCATATTGCCGAGGCCGGCGACGAGGACGCGAAGGCTCATTTGACGGCTCCGGCGGTGAGGCCGCGGATCAGCTGGCGCGAGAAGATTAGGTAAAGGATGAGCACGGGCACAATCGCGAGACTGAGCGCGGCAAGGACGGCGTTCCAGTCGATCAGATACTGGCCGACGAAAATCTGCGCGCCGAGCGTCACGGTCTTGGTCGATTCCGACGGCGCCAGGATCAGCGGGAACCAGAGGTCGTTCCATACCGGGATCAGGGTGAAGACCGCGACCGTCGCGAGTGCCGGGCGGATCAGCGGAAAGACGATGCGGAAGAAGATCTTGTATTCGCTCATGCCGTCGATGCGCGCGGCGTTCTTGAGGTCGTTGCTGACCTGCCGCATGAACTCGGCGAGGATGAAGATCGAAAGCGGCAGTCCCGCGGCCGTGTAGACGAGCACGAGCGCAAGCAACGGCCCCCAAGGCAGCGCACCGATGAGTCCGGAGCCCACGAGAATCTGCAGGATCGCGTTGGTGCCCGAGCCGGATCGGGATCATGATGCCGATCGCCATGTAGAGGCCGACGAGCGTGTTGAGCCGGTAGCGGTATTCGCTGAGCGCGAAGGCCGCCATTGCGCCGAACAGGATGCACGAGGGCCACCGTGCCCACCGTGACCACGAACGAGTTGAAGAAATAGAGCGGGAAGTTGCCGCGCGAGAACACCGTCACATAGCCGACCGGGTCGAAACTGCCGGGCAATGGCGGCAACAATGGCTGGCTGAAGATCACCAGCTTTTTCTTGAATGAGTTCATGACGATGACGATCACCGGCGCCAGGGCGATGAACGTGTAGGCGAGCAGGATGGCGTGCGAGGCGACGCGAGCGGGAGACGGAGTGCCGGGCTTTGGTCATCGCGCGCTCAGAACTGGTAGCGGCGGAGCCGCGTCTGGACGAGGAACAGGTAGAAGCAGACGCCGGCAAGGATGATGAGGAACATCGCCGTCGCCACCGTCGAGCCCATGTTCGGATCGCCCATCTGCAGCGTGCTGCCGAAGAAGGTTCGGAACAGGAAGGTA
This sequence comes from uncultured Alphaproteobacteria bacterium, assembly GCA_963848625.1. Classification (GTDB taxonomy): domain Bacteria; phylum Pseudomonadota; class Alphaproteobacteria; order Rhizobiales; family Devosiaceae; genus Devosia_A. The sequence goes on along the minus strand of CAWKEC010000007.1, from coordinate 111,823 downwards.
CCGAGCAGATCGGTCGAGTAGTTCGGCCCGCCCAGTGCGCCTTGCGCGGAATAGATGAGATCGAAGGCGTTGAAGTTCCCCACGAACGTCAGGATCGAGATGATGCCGATCGTCGGCAGGATCAGCGGCAGCTGGATTTTCCAGAACTGGCTCCAGCCGGTGATACCGTCGCATTCGGCGGCCTCCAACACCTCGTCGGGGATCGACAGGAGCGCGGCGTAGCACAGCATCATCGGCACGCCGACATACTGCCAGACCGAGACCAGGCTGAGGGTCGTCAGCGCGAACTGCTCCTTGCCCAGAACCGGCTGGAAGAGCTGGCCGATGTGCAGGAACTTCATGATCGTCGGCGCCACGCCCCAGAGCGGCGACAGCAGCAGCTTCCACACGAAGGCGACGATCACGAAGCTCAGGATCGTCGGGATGAAAATCACGGTTCGATAAAAGCCCCGCAGCCGCAGCGCCGGGTTGCTGAGGAGCGCCGCCAGCAGGATGCCCACGGGATTCTGCACCAGCATGTTGATGACGAAGAAATAGACGTTGTTGCGAAAGCGCGTTCCAGAACGACGCCGACCAGCGCGGATCGGTCAGCAGCGTTACGAAGTTGCCGAGGCCGATGAACGCCCGGTGCTGGGCGTCCCCCGTCATGGTCGAGGCCTGCAGCGTCGACAGCAGCGGGATGATCATCAGGATCGTGTAGACGATCGCGGCGGGAGCAAGGAACACCGCGATGTGCCAGCGCATGGCCTTGCGCGGTGGCGGCGACGGAACGTCGGTCAACCTCTGCCCCCTTGGGTTGCGAAAAGGCCGGGCCGCGAGCTTAGCGCGGTCCGGCCCTTGATGGTAACGGGTCTTACGACTGGCCCGGCTTGTACCAGCTGTCGAGGCCGTCCTGGAGCTTCTTGGCCGCGGCGTCCGGCGTATCGGTGCCGTTGAGCACGTTGGCCGATTCGGTCCAGGTGTCGTTCTCGAGGTTCGGCGTGCCGCGGCTCAGGATCTGGTAGGTCGCGCGGATCGTCGAGGCGCAGTCTGGCGCCAGCTCAGGAACTGCGCGGCCACCGGATCGGTGACCTTGATCGCGTGGCTGGTGAGGGCGAAGAAGCCCGGCAGCGCGTTGGCATAGGCAGCTGGCGAACTCGTCGCCGGCCATCCAGGTCACGAAGGTCTTGGCGGCGTCGAGGTTCTTGCTCGCGGCGTTGATGCCCACGCGCGTGGTCGAGCTGGTCGGAGATGTAGCACTTGTCTCCGGCCTTCTGGACCGGCGGCGGGAAAGCCGCGAACTTGAGGTCCGGATTGGCCTTCTCGAAGGTCGGAATATCCCACGAGCCGGCCGGATAGATCGCGGCCTTGCCCAGCGAGAACAGGTTCTGGCTGTCCGAGTAGGTCTGCGACTGGTAGCCGTCGCCCATGTAGGGCATCCACTTGGCCATCTCCTTGAACGGGGCGACCCAGTCGGCGTCGGTCAGCTTTTGCTTGCCGGCGATCAGCGCCTTGCGGCCGTCCTCGCCCTTCCAGTAGTTCGGTCCGATGTTCTCCCAGCCCATGGTCGCGGCTTCCCACTGATCGTGGGTGCCGAGGTCGATCGGCATGTAGGTGCCGTCGGCCTTGATCTTGTCGAGGTCGGCGTAGAACTCGTCGACCAGTCTTGGCCGGCGGGGTCGTGATCCCGACCTTGGCGAAGGCGTCGGTGTTGTAGATGAAGCCGTGCAGCACCGAGGCCATCGGCAGGCAGAAGGTCGACTTGCCGTCATCGGTCTGCCAGGCGACCTTCGTGCTGGCGGCGAAGTTCTCCATTCCCGGCAGGTTGGTCAGGTCGAGCAAGCTGGCCCGCCTTGAACATTGCGAGCGATTGGTCGAACGGCCGGCAGATGATGATGTCGCCGGCAGTGCCGCCCGCGAGCTTGGCATTGAGCGCGGCGTTGTAGTCTGGCGCGTTGGTCGGCGCGTAAACCACCTTGATGTCCGGATGGGCTTTCTCGAACAGCGGGATGATCGTGTCGGTCCACACGGAGGCATCGTCCGTGCGCCAGCTCTCGATCGTCAGCGTCACCGGGTCGGCGAAGGCCGCTCCCGCGCTGACCGCGAACGCCAGGGCGGCGCCCGACAGCAACAAGGTCTTCTGGAACTTCATTTTGGCAGTCCTCTCCTGTTCATCCCCGCTCCCAGCGGGATTTGAGTCATGATGGGCGCGCGGCGCTCAACCCAGCAGCGCGTCAGCAGTTTTTTCGTCCGTAGCGCCGAGGAGATCGCGGCCCCGGCAGCCGGCCCGCTACGCCGAACCTTGCCCTTGCGTTCGTCATCCGCGTCTCCTTGCCAGGGATTAATGCCAAAAAAATACCACTTGTCCAGCAGGTGCGCGAGATTTGACCAGCGCAGGGTCGCGCGTGAGCAATAGTGCTCATGTTCTACAAGCCTTTAGGGTGGATGTGAGCTTCGGCAAGATTGGCATGGCCAATGGCATTGAACTGGTATTATAAACTGCCGCCAACGGGCCAGGGCGAACCGGCGGGAGGGCGGAAAGAGGATGGCGGACGGGTTCGAAACCTTGTTCAGCGCCGACGCGATCGTCGGCTCGCAGGACGGCCCGCTTTACCTGCGCCTCAAGCGCTGGATCGAGAATGCCGTGCGCCGCGGCGCCATCAAGCCGGGCGACGCGCTGCCCTCGGAGCGCGACCTCGCCACGCGGGTGGAGATGTCGCGCGTCACCGTGCGCAAGGCCGTGCAGCACCTGGTGCGCGACGGCGTGCTGGTGCAGCGCCACGGCTCGGGGACCTATGTCGCGCCGCACCCGCACCGCGTCGAGCAGTCGCTGAGCCACCTGACCTCGTTCACCGAGGACATGGCCCGGCGCGGCATGACGGTGCAATCGCGCTGGCTCGACCGCGGCATCTATCCGCCCTCGCCCGAGGAGATGGTGGCGCTGGGCCTGCCGGCGGGCGAAGATGTCGCGCGCATTTCGCGCCTCCGCATCGCCGGCGATCTGCCGCTCGCCATCGAACGGGCGACGCTCGCGGCGAGCGTGCTGCCCGACCCGCAGGCCATTGAAACATCGCTCTATACCCATCTCGAGCGCTCCGGACATCGTCCGGTGCGTGCCATCCAACGAATCCGCGCTGTCAGCATCGGCGACGATGATGCGACACTGTTCGGCGTGGCGACGGGGGAACCGGGACTGCACATCGAGCGCACCTCGTACCTCGCGTCGGGTCGCGTCGTCGAATTCACCCGCTCGACCTACCGCGGCGACGCCTACGATTTCGTCGCCGAACTGCGGCTCGGAGGTCGCTGATGGCAGCGCCGAAGACCCTGATGCGCGCCGAAATCGAGGAAATCCCGGCGGCCGTCGCCCGGCTGCTGTCATCCTCGCGCGACCGGCTCGCGGCGGCAGGCGCGGCGTTGCGCGAGCGCGATCCGACGATGCTCGGCGACCATCGCACGCGGCTCGTCCGACCACGCCGCGGCGTACCTCAAATACGCGATCGAGCTGGTCGCGGGGGTGCCGGTCGCTTCGATCGGGCCGTCGATCATGTCGATCTACGGCCGCGAGCTGAGGTTCAAGGGCGCCGCCGCCATCGCCATCTCGCAGTCGGGCAAGAGTCCCGACATCGTCGCCATGACGCAGTCGGCGCGCCGCAACGGGGCGCTGACGCTGGCGCTGACCAACACGCCCGGCTCGCCGCTCGCCGCCGCGGCGGACGTCGCGCTCGACCTCATGGCCGGCGCCGAGCGCTCGGTTGCGGCGACCAAGAGCTTCGTGAGCTCGGTGGCGGCCGGCCTGGGCATCGTCGGTCACTGGCGCGGCGACGCCGGCCTGCTCGCCGCGCTCGACCGTCTCCCCGAGGCGCTCGAACAGGCGATCGGGCTCGACTGGTCGCCGTTGATGGAGGCGCTGCAGCCGCACCAATCGCTGTTCGTGCTCGGTCGCGGCCCGGCGTTCGCCATCGCGCAGGAAGCCGCGCTGAAGTTCAAGGAGACCTGCGGCATCCACGCCGAGGCCTATAGCGCGGCAGAAGTGCTGCACGGCCCGGCGCGCATCGTTGAAGCCGGATTTACCCTGCTGGCTTTCGCCGCGCGGGACGCGGCCGAAACGAGCGTCGCCGAGGTCGCCGACCACCTCGCCGACCAGGGCGCCCGGGTCTTTGCCACGACAGATCGTGCCCGGCGCGCCAAAATCCTGCCAGTCGCCCGGACGGGCCACCCGATCACCGACGCCTTGCCGCTGATCGCAAGCTTCTATGGCTTCGTGGAACTGCTGTCGCGCAGCCGCGGCTTTGATCCCGACCATCCCCCGCATCTGAGCAAGGTCACCGAGACCCTATGACCGACCGCCTCGCTTATACCGGTGCGCGCATCTTCGACGGCGAGCTGTGGTGGGACCGCTCGATGCTGGTCGTCGCCGGTGACCGCATCGAAGGGATCGCGGCAGCCGATGCGCCGCTCGACGTCAAGCGCGTGCCCCTCGATGGCGGCACGATCGCCCCGGGGCTGATCGACCTCCAGGTGAATGGCGGCGGCGGGGCGCAGCTCAACCTTACGCCCGACGTTGCGACCATCGAAACGATCTGCGCGACCTACATCCGCTACGGCACGACGGGGTGCCTGCCAACCTTCATTACCGACACGCCGGAAAAGACAGCGAGAGTCGTCGCCGCCGGCGTCGAGGCGACGCGCCGCGGGGTGCCCGGTTTCCTCGGTCTCCATCTCGAGGGTCCGCATCTGAGTCTCGCCCGGAAGGGTGCGCACGACCCGGCGCTGATCCGGCCGATGGACGAGGCCGACCTCGATGCCCTGGTCGCCGCACGGCGGCAACTGCCGCATCTGCTGACGACAGTCGCCGCCGAGACGGTGACCCCCGCCCAGATTGCGCGGCTCGCGGCCGCCGGCATCATCGTCAGCATCGGCCATTCAGACGCGGGCTATGCCGCGATCGAAGCGGCGGCTCAGGCTGGCGCCACCATGGTGACGCATCTGTTCAACGCCCAGAGCCAGCTTGGCAATCGCGAGCCCGGCGTGGTGGGCGCGGCGCTCGATTTCGGCGCGCTGTCGGCGGGACTGATCGCCGACGGCATCCACGTCCATCCCGCCGCGATCGGCGCCGCGCTGCGCGCCAAGCGCGGCCCCGGCCACATTTTCCTCGTCACCGACGCGATGTCGCCGACTGGAACGGAGCTCCAGGACTTCGGTACTGACTGGACGCAAGGTCTATCGCAAGGATGGCGCCCTGCGCCTCGCCGACGGCACGCTCGCCGGCGCGGATTTGACCCTGCCCGATGCGATCCGCTTCATCCACGAAACCGTCGGAGCCCCGCTCGAGGAAGCCCTGCGGATGGCGTCGTTCTATCCCGCCGAGGTGCTCGGCGTCGCCGGCGAACGCGGCCGGCTGCTGCCCGGCCGGCGCGCCGATTTTGCCGTGTTCGACGATGCGCTCGAGGTGCAGGCGACCTATCTCGGCGGCACAAAAGCGTGGCACAAGGACTGACGACCGCAGGGATATCGCCGCCATGTATGCAACGCTCAATGGGTCCGCCCATCCTCTGGCCGCGAAGGAAGCACAGATCGTGGCGCTGCCGGACGACGAGCGCGTCTGGGTACCGCAGGCCGACGGCGTATGGTTTCGGCCGCTGCTGCTCAATACGGTGCAGGGGCAATGGTGCAACCTGCTGCGCGTGCGGCGGGCGGGTATCCTCAGCCGGCACCTCCACCCCGCGCCGGTCCACGGCTACGTCATCAAAGGCCGCTGGCATTATCTCGAGCACGACTGGGTCGCGGAAACCGGCTCCTACGTGTTCGAGCCGCCGGGCGAAATCCACACGCTCACCGTGCCGGCGGACTGCGCCGAGATGATCACCTTCTTCAACATCTCGGGCTGCATGGTCTATCTCGACGAGGCCAACCGGCAGATCGGGTTCGAGGACGTGTTCACCAAGATCGACATGTGCCGCAGCCATTATATCCAGTGCGACCTGGGCGCGAATTTCGTCGACCAGTTCGTGCGCTGACCATGTGGGCCTCTGAATTCTTCGCCGGCAAGACCGCGGTGGTGATCGGCGGGACATCCGGCATCGGGCTGGCCATCGCGAGCGCTTTTCGCGATGCCGGCGCAATCGTCCACGCGACGGGCGCGACTGAGGCCGAGGTCGCCAAGGCCGCCGGAGCTGGAATCGCGTTCTCAGCGCTCGATGTGCGCAACGCCGGAGCGGTGACGGCCTACGCCGCGCAATTCGGCCAGGTGGCGGCGCTGGTCGATGCGGCCGGCGCCAACCTCCGCGCCGCCGAGTGGACGATCGAAGGCTTCGAGACCGCGCTCGACATCAATCTCACCGGCGCGATGCGCGCCGCCCTCGCCTTCCGGCCGAAGCTCGCGGGCGGGGCCATTCTCGGCATCGGCTCGATGTTTTCGTTCTTTGGGGCGCCGCACGCGCCCGCCTATACGGCTTCGAAGGCGGGACTCGTCGGCCTCGTCAAATCGCTGGCCGTCGCCTTCGCCAAGGAGAACATCCGCGTCAACGCGCTTGCACCCGGCTGGATCGAAACGGCGATGACGGAAGTGCCGCGCGCCAATCCGGTGCGCAACGCCGAACTGCTGGCGCGCATGCCGCTCGGCCGCTGGGGGACGCCCGCCGACGTCGCGCCGGCAGCGCTGTTTCTCTGCTCGCCGCTGGCGCGATACATCACCGGCGCGGTGCTGCCGGTCGACGGTGGCTATCTCGCCGCGTGACCGGCGCTACCAGTTGGTGACCGAACCATCGCGGCGCTTCCAGTGCGGCGCTTCCCAGAACTTGAAGCTTTGCGCGGCGACCCCCTGCTCGTCGACCTCGATGCCGAGGCCGGGCGCGTCGCTCACCACATAGCTCGCGCCGTCGAGCCGCGGTTGCTGCGAAAAGATCGAGGTGTCGTAGACACCCATGTAGTTTTCGGCGGGCGAGGCGCGCGTTTCGAGCCAGGCAGAAATTGGCGACCGCCGCCGAGAAGTGCACCGTCGCCGCCGTGCAGATCGGCCCGAGCGGATTGTGCGGCATCATGTCGACATAGTGCGCCTCGCTCCAGCCGGCGACCTTCATCGCCTCGGTCAGGCCGCCGACGTTGCAGACATCGATGCGGTTGAACTGGTGGATGCCGCGCTCGATGTAGGGCAGGAACTGCCACTTGCTGGCGAATTCCTCGCCGATCGCGAACGGGATGTCGGTCAGCGTGCGGAGCGACTCATAGGCCTCCGGGGTCTCGTCGCGGATCGGCTCCTCGAGAAAATCGAGCGTGCCCGCCGGCAGCTTCTGGCAGAAGCTCGCGGCCTCCGCGACACTCAGGCGGTGGTGATAGTCGATGCCGAGGACGATGGCGCCGCCAAGCGCTTCGCGCGCCTTGACTATCCACGGAGCGGTCGCGGCGATCGACTCGCGCGGCTCCATGATCCCGTCGGTGTCGGCCTGCGGGAAGAACCGAATGGCGTTCCAGCCGCGCGCCACGAGCTCCCTGGCCTGCTCCAGCATCGCTGGTCCCGGCGCCGCCGAGGTCGAGGCGAAGGTCGGGATGCGGTCGCGCTGCTTGCCGCCCAGCAGCTGGTAGACGGGCACGCCGAGCGCCTTGCCCTTGATGTCGTGGAGCGCGATGTCGATCGCCGAGATCGCCGCCTGCAGCACGCGGCCGCCCTCGAAATACTGGCTGCGATACATCTCCTGCCAGATCGCCCCGATCGCCATCGGGTCGCGGCCGATCAGGAACTCGCGGTAGTGCTCGAGAGCGCCGACTGACCGCCTTCTCACGGCCCGAAAGCCCGCTCTCGCCCCAACCGTAGATGCCTTCGTCGGTCTCGACCTTGACGATGAGCTGGTTGCGATGGCCGATCCAGGCGGGGTACGGCTTGATGGCGGTGATCTTCATGGCGCGAACCTCGGCGGCGCGCGCTAAGGGCGCCAGCATCGGTCGCGACAATGACGTCGCCCACGGGTGGCGACAAGAGGGGGCGGCGGTTGGCGCCGCCCCAGCAGTCTTACATCATCATGCCGGTGGACTTGGACGCGACGATCTTGCTCGCGTCGCGGGTGCTGCCGCTCAGCGTCCAGGTAATGGTCACCCATTCGCCGACGGTGATCTTGGAAAGATTCGAGCCTTTGCCGAACACAAAGACGCCCTTGTTGGAGAGCGTGACGGTGCCGTGCTTGGTATCGACGGCGAGAACCTTGCCGGTGGTGGTCATCGCGGCGGGAGCCGCCATCGGAGCCGCCGCCGCGGCCTCGGCACCGGTCGCTGCGATCAGGCCGGCCACGGGCAGGCTCAGAGACGCGGCGATGACGAGAGAAACAAACAGTCTGTGCATAAGGTAACCCCCTCTTGCGCTGCGCTGGCGCCGAATCCGGACCAGCGGTCGACCCCAGTCGACGGCGCAAATGGGTCACCGTCTCACCCCGGGCGCAACTTACATCTTTTCAAGACTCGGGAGGCGAGCGCGGGTGCCAGGAGAAGGGTTGCGGAGCCTGGGGCCGGCCTTTTGATCGGGGTCAGCCTTTGACGGCGCCCTGCAGCAGGGCGGCGACGAACTGTCGCTGGAACAGGAGGAACAGGGCCACCGTGGGGGCAATGATGATCAGCGAGCCGGCGCAGAGCAGCGGGATATTTGTGCCCCATTGCCCCTGAAAGGCCCCCAGCGCGCCGGCCATGGTGCGCTCGAGCGGCGTCTCGACCAGCACGATCGGCAGCAGGAACTGGTTCCACGTCCACAGGAATTGGAGGATCGCGAGCGAGACGATAGCGGGGCGCGCGATCGGCACCTGCACGAGCCAGAACTGCTGCCACGCCGAAGCGCCGTCGATCTCGGCGGCCTCGCCCATCTCTTCGGGCACGTTGACGAAATGCGCCCGCATCCAGAACACCGAGAACGGCATATAGAGACCGATCAGCGGCAGGATGATCGCGAGCTTGGTGTTTAAGAGACCCATCGTCCGGATTTCATAGTAGAGCGGCGTTATGATGCCCTCGAAGGGCAGCGTCAGGCCGAGGACGAACAGCAGATAAATCCAGCGGCTGCCCTTCGGCGCGAGCCGGGCGATCCCGAACCCGGCCATGGTGCCGATGAGCACTGAAACCGGCACCACCCCGGCGGCGATGATCGTGCTCGATACCAGCAGCTTGTCCATGTGCGCCGCCCAGAAGGCGTCGATGAAATTCTGCCATTGCGGGTTCTGCGGCCATTCGATGCCGGCCGGATAGGTGCCCGAAGGCGCCAGCGCCGCCGAGAGCATGCTGACGAACGGCAGGATGGTGACGGCCATCAGCCCGAGGCAGGATCATGCGCGCCGAGATCGTGCCGATGCGCAGCCGGCGCGCGGCCGGCGTTGCGCTGGCTGGCGGCGCCAGCGCCACATCGGCCGCGCCGGCTCATTTCGACTGCCTCGTCAGCAACTGGATGGGGAGGACGCAGACGATCACGAGCACCATCAGCACCACGGCCAGCGCCGAGGCGAGCCCGACCTGCCGGTGCGCAAACGCCAGTCGGTAGATTTCGAGACCCGGCACGGTGGTCTGCAGGCCCGGGCCGCCGCCGGTCGCGATATAGACGATATCAAAGCTCGCGAGCGCCGCGATCACCGTCACGGTGACGCAGACCCCGATTTCCTGGCGCAGGCCCGGGAGCGTGATCCAAACGAATTCGTCCCACGCATTGGCGCCGTCAAGCTCGGCTGCCTCGTAGAGGCTGGGGTCGATCTTGGCGATGCCGGTGACCAGCAGCATGGTGCAAAGCCCGAGCAATACCCAGGCGCCGATGAGTCCCACCGCCGGCAGCGCGAAATCGAAATCGCCGAGCCAGCCGCGCGTAATCGCGCCGAGCCCGATCAGCTGCAGCGCCTGGTTGACGACGCCGTTGGTCGCGAACATCCAGGTCCAGGCGATGCCGGCGGCAACCAGCGGGATCACCTGCGGGATGAAGAGAATGGTGCGGGCGGCCGTGCCGAAACGTCCATCGAGGTGATTGCGGATGGCCGACGCGACCCCGAGCCCGATGACCACCGGAATGATGGTGAAATAGGCGACGAGCTGGAAGGCGTTGCCGAGGATCTGGAGGAAGTCAGACTCGCTGAGCACCACGAGGTAGTTGCTCAGCCCCTTGAACTGCCACTTGCCGATGCCGTCCCAGCGCAGCAGCGAATACCAGAGCGAGATGACGATGGGGACGAGAACGAAGGTCGCGTAAAACAGCAATGCCGGCGCGATGAAGCCCCACGCCACCAACGTGCCGCGGCCCCCTTTCGAAGGGGACCGCGGGCGCGCTTGGGGTTGGCACCAGGGGCCGTCAACATGCCCGGAAGGCTGTCACAGTTTCCCCTCTATCGCGACAGCTCCTTGACGTACTCGTCCTGCACCGCCTTGAGCATGCCGGCCGAGTCCTCGCGGCCGCCGACCATCTTCTGCAGCTCGGGCGTCCAGCGCCTCGGCATAGATGGCGCCGGTGGCATTGGCGATGAAGTCCATGGCACCATTGTCCTTGGCGATTGTCGTGCCGGCGTTGAGCGTCTGCTCGGTGACGCTGCCCGGGGTTACGGCCGGCATCGGCAGATCGACCGGACCGCCGGGATTGGAGCCGCCGATGGCGACGTCGATCCTGCGGGCTTCCGGATTGGTCGCGACCCAGTTGAGAAGAACGCCGCGCAATCGGCGTTCTTGGCGTTGGCGCCGATGCCGTAGGTCAAAGGCGCGGACATCGCCGCGTGCTTGCCGCCGGCGGTGGCGGGGGGCATCAGGAAGAAGCCGACATTGCCCGCCATCTGCTTGTCGAGATTGCCCGACTCCCAGTCGCCGTTGAACAGGAACAGCCCCTGCCCGCCGATGAAGCGGCTCATCGCCGTGGCGTAGTCGACGGCATTGATGTCGTCCTGGAAATAGCCCGACTTGACCCACTGCTCGAGATGCTGCGACGCGGTCAAATTGCGTGGGCGTATTGATGTCGGCGCCCTTGCGCTGGAAGATCCAGTCATTGACCGGGCCGGGATCGCCGAACGAGCCCATCAGATTCTGCAGCGGGAAGGTGAGACCGACCACCGGCTTGTTCCACATGATGTTCGGCGCGATGCTCGGCGGCCTTGGCCTTGGCCATCAGGTCCTCGAACTCGGCCACGGTCTGCGGCGGCTGGGTCATGCCGATCTTGGCGGCCAGCGCCTTGTTGTAGAACACCCCGGTCATCGAATAGTTGAGGCCCATGGCGTAGAGCGAGCCTTCGCCGCGCGGGCTGCCGCCATCGGCGACACGGTTCTGGGCGAGCTGCGCCGGCGGGTATTTGTCCCAGCCGAAGGCCGTGGCGTAGCTGTCGAGGTTCTTGAGGAGATTGTCCTTCACGAGGTCGCTGATCGAGGGCAGCCGGATGAGGTCGGGCGCATCGTCGCCGGCGAGCACGCGCGGGCTGTTCTCCATCAGCGTCGCGAACAGGTCTTCCTTGATGTTGAAGGTGACGTTCGGGAACTGCTTGGTGAATTCCTGGGAGAGATTGGTCGGCAGCGGGAAGCCGGTCTCGAAATAGGAATTGAGCACCACCGGGCCGGTGCCGCAGCTGGGCGCCGCGACAGCGACCTCGGCAGTTGCCGAGAGCAGCGCGGCCAGAAGGCTCAATCTCAAGAGATTCGTCGGGGTCAACATGTCCTCCTCAGGTTGTTCGACGCTTTCCGCGCCTTGCTAAATCCATTTAGCATCGTCCGATCAACGCGGTCAATGCACCGGGCGGCGGCCGCAGATCGCGGATCGATAGAACAGAGTTACACGATGAGCCAAATCGTTCGGCGCTGAGCCGACGATACCTGAAGCGCACGTCATCGCGATCTTCCAGCATCGAGCACGGCAGGCTCGCCGCCGGCATCGAGCCGCAGCGGCATCGGATCGGTGATCGTGCCGGTAAAGCCGCCGGCGGTCCCTTCATTGACAAATGCCATGAGCGCCCAGCTGCCGTCGCGCTCCTCCACCGCACGTCCGGCGTAGTAGCGCTCCGGCAGAACCAGGCGCGCCGCGGCGGCGTCGACGGGGCCCGCCGGGCCTTCTGCAGGCGCCATCCAGACGCCGCCCCTGCTGCCCTGCCGCTGATTGGCCAGCCGCGCGGCGTTGCAGCAGAACAGCAGCAGCCAGCGGCCTTCGAGCTCGAGCATCTGCGGCACCTCGAGATGCGCAAAGCCCGACTGCGGTGCGCTGATCGGCGGTAACGCCCGCCAGGTCGCGAGATCGTTCGAGATCGCGTGCCCGACGACGCCGCGTCCGAAGTCGCTGCCGTGGTTGGCGCGGGCGGTCACCAGCATGTGCCAGGTCTCGCGCGCAGGGTCGCGGAAGACCCAGGGATCGCGCCAGGCCTCCTCGGGCCAGCTCGACGTTCCGAGCGTTTCATACCAGCGCGGATCGGCCGCCAGCACGGCCGCCGGCGCCTTGCTCCAGCTGAAGAGATCGGGCGAGGTGGCGAGCCCGATGGTCTCGACGTTGGCGACCGACTCCGGCGAAAGGAACCGCGAGCCGGTGTAGAACATCCGCCAGAGGCCATCGGGCCCGCGCACCACGCTGCCGGTCCAGGTCGCGGTGGCATCGAACGCGTCGGCCGCCCCGGCCCGCAGCACCACGCCGTGATGGCGCCAGGTTCTGAGGTCGGACGAGGTCGCGTGCCCGATGGAGGCATTGACGATGGCGCAGCTCGGGATCGCCGAGCGACCGGGGGGCGTGGAGAAAGAACAGGTGAAATTGCCGGCCATCGTCGGCCAGCCAGAAGTCCCAGACCCAGTGGTCTGGAAGGGCAAATGTCATCGCTCGTATCTCACGGCCCTTGGAGTGACGGTCGGCCCGGTGCTAAATCCATTTAGCCGAGGCCGGGCAGGCATTGTCAATCGCCCCGCCCGGACGCTTGACCTCACCGGCAGGCGCGACCAGAGATTGGCACCACTGCGGGGACTGCGAATTGGCGAAATCGGCTGGCCGGCCAGAACACGCAAGGCGATCGACGCTCGCCGACGTCGCCCGGCTCGCCGGCCTGTCGAGGACTGCCGCCTCGATGATCCTCACCGGCCGCCCCGATACGCGGCTGTCGGCAGAAGCGCACGCCAAGGTGATGGCCGCCGCCGAGCAGCTCGACTACCGGCCCAATGTCGCGGCGCGCACCCTTCGCACCGAGCGCACGCAATCGATCGCCTTCATCTCGGACGTGGTCGCGACGACGCGCTTTGCCAGCGGGCTGATCCGGGGAGCGCTGCAGGCCGCCGAGCAGGCGGCCCACGTGATGCTTGTCCTCGAGACTGGCGGCGAGCCGGCGCGCGAAACCGAAGCGATCAAGGCGGCGCTCGATCGGCAGGTGGACGGCATCGTCTTCGCCGCGATGCGCGCGCGCGAAATCTTCGTGCCGGATGTGCGGCTGGGCGGACCGGTGGTGATGCTCAATGCGACCAGCTCGCGCTTTCCCGACTTCCATCCTGCCGGACGAAGAACGCGGCGGCCGCGACGCTGTGCGGCTGCTTGCCGAAGCCGGCATCCGCTCCGGCATCGGCCTGCTGGGCCAGAGCGATGCGGCCGAGATTGGCCTCTTTCGCTCCGCGCCCATTTCCCGGCGCGTCGCAGGAATCCGCGCCGAAATGAAGCGCCGGCGGCTGAGCTTTGTCGCCGAGGAATCGTGCTGGAACTGGGAGCCCGACGAAGGCTACCGGCTGGCTCGCAGGATGCTGCGCCGCGAAAAATCGATCCGCGCGCTGCTGTGCATGAACGACCGCCTGGCCTTCGGCGCCTATCAGGCGATGGCCGAGCTTGGCCTGCGGGTGCCGGACGATATTGCGCTCGTCTCGTTCGACAATGACGAGCTCGCGTCCTACCTCCGTCCGGGCCTCACCACCATCGCTCTGCCGCACGACGACATGGGGCGGCTCGCCGTAGAGCTGGTGCTCTCGGGCCGCGCCAAGGGCGAGCACCTGGTGCCGATGCCGATCGTCGTGCGCGGCTCGATCTAAGCTTTACGGCGGGGTTGGTCCGGACCGCCGCCGACACTCACCGCCGGTCGCGCCGGCCGGAGCAGCGACGCGATGAGCGCCGCATAGCCCCGCTTCCGCCGCTCGGCGAACTCCGCGAGTACCATGCAGATCACCAGCGCCGCGGCGGTCAAAGCGGCGCCGGCGCTCGCGGTCGCCGGGGTGACTTCGAACGCCGACAGCACGACGAGGAGCGGCTGGTGGACGAGATAGATGGTGAAGCTCGCCCCAGCCAGCCACTGGATCGGCCCGCCGATCGTTTCGGGAAGATCAGGAAGCCGTTCTAGAAAGACCGCAGCACCCATGAGGTGGAGACCGACAGCAAGCCCGATCGCGTTGAAGTAGAGAAAGTTGATGAGCTCGGTCGTTTGGTCATAGCTCAGATACATCGTCGTGGCGTAGGCACCCAGATAGCGATACGCCGCGTAGGCGAGAGCAATGGCGGTCACGTTGAGCAGGATGGCCGCGTAGATGCTTCTGAAATAGCGGGCGACGACGAGCTTCAGCGCCGCGACGCCCATCAGCCAGAGCGGCAGGTACATCAAGATCTTCGGGCCGACGAAGGCGCACCAGACCAGCATCAGAGCCAGCTTCGCCCAGAGCGGGCGGACGAAGACGAGGAGACCGAAGACCAGATAGTACTGCACCTCGAAGCCCAGCGACCAGTACGGCTCGTCGGTGCCGAAGATCGCGTGTCCGTACCAGAGCTGGTTGGTGAAGCTCAGATAGGACGCCGCGCCGGCGATGGAGGTCGGCACATAGAAATGGAGCTGCTGCTGCAGGTAGGCGTAGTGCGCCGGAGCGTGAGCAACGCCGATCGCATCGGCGATCGCGGTGACCAAAACGGCCAGCACGCAGACCGGCAATATCCGTGCGGCGCGCGCCGTCGCGTAGGCCCGCCAGTCCGCTTCCTTCGATCCGGCGACGTAGCTGATGACGAAGCCGGAAAGCACGAAAAACACCGCCACGGCCTCGCGTCCCCATGGCGCAATATCGACGCTTTGGAGCAGGAAGCCGTGGGCGTGGGTGGTAAAGACCGCCAGCGCCGCGGCCAGGCGAACAAGATCCAGATAGGTGGAGAGATTTCGGTCGAGCGGGGTGCGGGTACTGGTCATGGCATGATCAACAGGGTGCGATGCTCGAGCCCGGCGATGCGGGACGCTAGGGCGGCGAGTGTATTCGACGGGTTAAGCTTGCGGCGCAATTTTCGTCGGGCAGTCCTTGCCTCGTCGGGTCGCATCGGCGCTCGTCTTCTGTCGACTAAAACACCGCCAGCATGCGCTCAAGAGCCGCCGCGAAATGCGCCTGGAGTGCGGCAACGGCATCGGCCGGGCTGCGCCGGCGGCACGCCTCGATGATGGCCATGTGTTCCTTCAGCGAACGCAGAACCAGTGGAACGGTGATGCGCCGGTCGAGGCGGATCAGGCCCAGATAGTTGCGCACGCGCCGATAGCTCGAGTTGATGAGCGGATTGTTGAGGCTGCCGACGATGGCCCCATGAAGCACCGCTTCGAGCGCTTCGAGCTCTTCCTGGAGGAGCGGCGACAGACCCGCAGTCTCGACCTGCGCGATTGCGGCGCGGTGACGGCGATCGAGGCCTTCGATCTCGAGGTCCGAAGCGCTCTCGGCAAAATGCACCACCGCGGCCGACTCGATGATGCTGCGAAACTGATAGGTCGAGCGCGTCAGCTCCATCCCCGGCTTCACGAACTGAATACCAGCGCGCGGATGAATGGTGACGAGCCCCTCGGCCTCGACCATGCGCAGCGCGTCGCGAAGGGGCCCGACCGGCACCCCGGTCAAGGCGACCAGTTCCGCCTGTGAGACAAACGATCCGATCGGCAGCCGGCGCTGCAGCAGCACCTCGAGGATCCTTCGATAAGCGAGGTCGCTCAGCCGCGAGCCTTCTCCCAAGGCGGCAACGGGTTTCCGTGGAATTTTGCCAGCCAAGCTTTTCCCCTCCGAAGCTTTGATCGTCTAACCAGACACATTGATATATCAGACAAGAACGTCTAATCGATCCACATGCATGTTTCGCCCACACGCTCGGGTGATCGGTGACCAGCCAGTTCGCGCCGATGGCACGAATGTAGCGGCGCTGAAGCTGGTTGCCGAGGACGGACAGGTGGGGCGGGGCTTTATCCAGACCTTATTCCGCCCGCGTCCAGCCCAGGACCAGATCATAATGGTATTGGAGGAGTAGGCATGGGCCGGACTTGTCGGGGCGGCTGCCGGCGGCCCGCATCCATCGCGCCAACGGGCATCGGCGGGGTGACAAACCTCATACCCTCTTCCTTGAACTGCCCGAGATCGAATGGCTGGAATACAAGCAGTGTTGGAATCTCGTTTCAGCGGCGCTCGTGCTGTCCATGATTGCGGCGCCGATCATCCGCCTCACGGGGCTCATTTTTCACGCTGCTGCCGCCTTAGCTCTCGTGGACCGACCCCCACATGCGTGATAGTTAGGCGCGCCAATGGAGACGGCCGTCGTGCCCGGACTTACTGCCACCGGTTCGAAGACAACGATGATCAGGTCGATTACGGCCGATCACCTCGCCGATGAGGCCCTCGCCGATCTCTGGCTGGGTCTCGAGCGCTATGATCTGTGGACGGCGTTCGCGCTCCACGAGATCCGCCAGCGCTTCCGCCGGTCGCTGCTCGGACCGTTCTGGCTGACCGCCAGCATGGGGGTCTTCGTGGGCGCGCTAGGGCTGATCTCGACCACGCTGTTCAAACAGGACGTGCACCTCACCCTGCCCTACATCGCCACGGGCGTGATCTTCTGGGGGTTCCTCACGAGCGCCATCAACGAGGGCGCCAACTGCTTCATCTCGCGCGAGGGCTATATCCGCAACGTGCCGCTGCCGGTGAGCGTGCACCTCTACCAGATGCTGATGCGCAACCTCATCATCTGGGTGTTCAACATGGCGATCTACGTCGTGGTGCTGCTGCTGTTCGGATCAACCCCGGCTGGAGCGCGCTGCTCTTCCTCGTGGGCGGCCCGATCTTCCTCATCAACGCGGCGTGGATGGGGCTCGTCGCCGGCATCCTTTCGACCCGCTTCCGCGACATCCCGCAGGTGATTGCCAGCCTCATCCAGGTGGTGTTCTTCCTCACCCCCGTCTTCTGGTCGACGGCGACCATGCCGAACCGGCCGGCCTTCGTGACTTTCAATCCGCTCTACCATCTGCTGACAATCGTCCGCGATCCGCTGCTGGGCGAAGTGCCACCGGCCGACAGCTGGTACGTTTCGATCGCGCTGGCGCTCGCCGGGCTGCTGCTGGCCGGGCGGCTCTATCGGCGCGCCCAGCCGCGCATCGCTTACTGGGTCTGAGGCGTGGCGCGAATTTCGATCGAAAACCTCAGCGTCGAGTTCGCCATCTACGGCTCGCGTGCGCGTTCGCTGAAGAATGCCGTCATCGCGCAGGCGACCGGCGGCCGCATCATGGCCGGCGCGCGCGACGTGGTGGCGGTCCGCGCGCTCGACGGCATCAGCCTCGAGCTCAAGGACGGCGACCGCATCGGGCTCGTGGGCCACAACGGCTCGGGCAAGACGACGCTGCTGCGCGTGCTCGCGGGAATCTATAAGCCCGCGAGCGGCCGCATCACCATCGAGGGCCGGCTGGGCGCGATCCTCGATCCGCGGGCCGGCATGGACCCCGAGGCCACGGGGATCGAGAACATCTTCCTCCGTGGCCGGCTGCTCGGCATGCGTCGCGCGGAGATCGAGGCGGCGATCGGCGACATCGCCGAGTTCACCGACCTCGGCGATTTCCTCGCGCTGCCGATGAGGACCTATTCCGCCGGCATGTCGGCGCGGCTCGCCTTCGGGATTTCCACGGCGATACAGCACGATATCCTGCTGATCGACGAGGGAATTGGGGCGGGCGACGCGAGCTTTCAGGACAAGGCGCAAAAGCGGATCGAAGGGCTGTTCGCACGAACCAGCATCGTGCTGTTTGCGAGCCACAGCGAGACGCTGATCGGGCAATATTGCAACCGGCGGCTGGAGCTGGAGCACGGAAAGGTTGTGCGACTGGAGAGCGTGGAGAAAAGGACGGTCATCGAAACTCCGGCTGGAATGGCGTTCTGAGGGCGATGGAGAAGCGTCCGGCGCGCCGCGGCGCCCGGAGTTGGCCAGCATTTTCGCCGCCTCGAAATTAGAGACGGCGCCCGCGAGACGCTTGCGCCCCGTGGACTATGTATGAGGCGCAAGCGCCTCGCGGGCGGCAGGATTTCGGAGCGGGGGTCAGGCCAGGCACTCTTTCAGCCTGGCGTTAAGCCCGAACCTCGCGGGGTAACGATCCCCCGCGCCTACCCGCCCCGTCTCGCGTCGTTCGTCGTCGACTGCCGTCCGTGCGGACGAGGTGAGGGGAGTATACGGGCGGCGGAAGCGCGTGGATAACTCGACGGTGAGCCAGCTTGAAATACCCGGATGGGCGGGGCTTCTCGGCGGCTAGATGAAAGCCACGTTGAACAATGTTCTGTCGCTCCGAAGGCAAAGGATACTCGGACGATCCCGCTTGGCGGCCACGCGCCTGGCTTGTACTATAGTGTCTTAGTTAGATATCCCTGGGAGGCAAGAGTGATACTTTAAAAGAATTTCCGTACTGCCCTTGGACTAACTCGCGGTCGACTTACCGAATTCGAGCGCCGTGCAATCCAAGAGCTAGAACGGCAAACGGCTATATTATCTTATAGCTCTCTTTTTGACAACACTATCAGGTTCCATCACAGAGGTGAGGAAATATATTTATACATTCCTGATGCTCTTCACGGACCAATTTCAGAACTTTATCATGATGGCTAGAACATTTTACGAGGTCGCGGTTCTAGATCGCGTTTTGGAAATAGTTAAATTGAATAGTGCTAATATTTTGGACGTTGGAGCAAATATAGGCAATCACGCCGTTTACTTCTCGAAAGTGGCTAAAGTAGCAACTTGCCTTTCGTTTGAGCCGAATCCTTACGCGCGAGCTATCTTCGTGCAAGAATGTTAGTTGAACCACGTGACGTCACAGGTCCACATCATGCCTCAGGCGCTCAGTGATAATCAAAATTCGCTTTCGATTAGCCGTTTCGTCAGTTCCAACCTTGGCGCCACCAGCTTTGAGGTGGCTGAAAATGGTGACTTTTCAGCTACGTCAATAGACGCCTTAAATCTTGAAACAGTAGATTTTATAAAGATAGACGTAGAAGGCATGGCCCCAAGAGTAGTTGCAGGCGCGAGAGAGACGTTGTTGCGTCACAGACCTACTGTATTTATAGAGCTTTTGACTCCGAATATGAGGCCGGACGAAAGCTGCTAGAGTTCTGTATCTTTTAGGAAGATCGCTGATCTTGGTGACTACAATTACTTATTTGGAGTGTAAAGTGGTTCCAGAGACCATCTTGATTGTAGAGAGCGCATTTCACAACAGGAATGGGTATCTGTTAAGTGCACTTGTGACGGGCGCTCGACGGAATCCACTGGTCAGGCAAGTTGACATCCGGCTCGCCTTTGGAGGCGCCCCAAAGAGGTGAGAGTTGGGATTTGGTCTTGTTATTCGGGGGCGAAGGATGCCATGACGCCGCAGTCGCACTGTTGGCGGCTTGCGGTAGGGTATCGGCGGTCTGGTTCACGGAGGATCCGTATGAGCGGACCGCGAACCTTCAGGCGAGTTTAAATCTTCGACGTAATTTTTACGAATGACGCCTCGACGGTAAAGCAGTATGGCCCGAGCGCTCGTCATCTGCCCCTTGCCGCTTAGCTAGCACTGGAACTATTCCGATCGAGCAGCGACGCTACAGCGTTGCGATGATTGTCGGCTCCGCTTGGCCAAACCGGGTAGTTGCGCTTGAAAAAATCGCTCTCAGCGAACGGACGCCGCACTACTTTCGCTTGGTCAGCAATGCGTGCGCTAGAGCAATTTCACAGCGCCTCAGTAGAGGAGATGTGGGCCACGGCGCCGTTAGACTTTGGAGACTGCGTTCCATCTTAGGCCAATCGAAGTTCAGTCTCCTTTTGGATAGGGAGTTCTCGCTCGAATCCGGCGCTCTCGCGAGTGACACGCCTGGCCCGCGATTGTTCGAGGCGATGGCCGCCGGCTGTTGCGTCCTCTGCGACGACCGGACAGCACAAACCGTAGAACGGCAAGGCCTTCGCGCCGGCGAACACTTCTTAAGCTTTGGCAACATGGAAGCCCTGACTACGCTTCTCGCAACGCTTAACAGCGATACGCTCACTGCGCAGCTCATTGCTGACGCTGGCTACATGGCGGTCGTAAATGATCATACGTTTGACAGAAGACTTTCGACTATTTTCGAGTCATTCAGCGACGTTGTCGAAACAACGACTAGCAATTATACGACAATAAAACGAACTAAATCGCAGAAAACCGCAAAATACTATTTGTCGGCCACAATCGGTCGACATTTGGCGCAGTAGGCGGTAGTGAGTTATATCTTGAGCATATGATCTCATCGACACGCTCGGCTGGTGTCGACGTCATGGTTCTTACCAGACCTCAGAATCAGGGCTATGGTCGCAACTATTCGCTCCAGGATGGCGACGGGATCACCGTGGAAGCGTTGGAAGCTAAACAACCCTATTGATACTACTAGTCTAAGTTCTGTTGAGCTAGAGGAAATATTTCGAAGTATTATAATCTCTGAAGAAATAGGATTTGTTATATTTAATCACCTGATTGGATTTACGCCATCTCTAGGTTTAGTACTTCGCGCCATTGGTATTGGCTATTCTTTTGCATTACATGATTTCTTTATAGTGTGTGACAGTATCAATTTATTAGACGACGCAGGCGCGTACTGCAAAATTGACGGACCATATTTTACAAAGTGCGAGATGTGCACGCTAAAAAGGCTGTCTTTGACACCAGACGCGCAGTATATAAGAAGACAGGCTATGCGGCAATTTATTAGATCTGCTAGTTCGGTCCTGGCAAATACCAATGGGATGGTAGCAACTATCGAAGAAATATTGGGAAGTGAATTGCCTCGGCCAGCCATTGTTCCGGCACCGGTGCCCCTACACGCGGACGGGCACGCACGGCCGCGTTTCGAGGGAGGCCGATTACAGGTGGCAGTAATCGGAAATTTGCACGTGCAAAAGGGCTCAAAAGACTTTGCCAAAATCGCTTCAATGGTGGCGGACAGGGACCTGCCAATCGATTTTGTTCAAGTGGGCGACTATGATGAACACGCAGCAAAGGTGAGGAACCTTGATAATGTTACCCTCCTTGGTGCGTACCGCCCTGCGGACCCCGCGATTGCGCGACGTCTAGCGAAATGCGATTGCGCAATATTTCTTTCGAAGTGGCCTGAAACATATTGCATGTCGCTTAGCGAGGCGATGCAAATCGGACTAGTGCCTATTGCTTATGCTATAGGCGCCTTTGTGGAAAGAATATCTACAAAATTTGGCGTTCTTGTAGAAGCAGGTGATACGGAAGGAGTGGTGGATGCTCTGACAAAGCTTCTGAATAACCCGTTGGCGCTAAATCTGATGAGTAATGAGCTTCCATCTTTTGCCGAACTAGACAAGTTCGAGGCCGGATATTACTCATTTCTACTCAATGTTCAGTTCGGAGCAGCGTCCCCAAATCTACCGAGAAACTACCTTGGAGCTCGCTTCACGGAGTCAAAGGCATTGCCGGCAGACTCGGGCGGATTGCCCCCTCGCCGTAAGGCCCGACGTCGCATTGACGGGGCGCTGATTAGGGCGGCGGGAGTTTATTACAGAAGGCATGGCCTTCCGAAGACCGTGAGACGATCCGCGCTATGGCTGATTGACGGTTAGAATGCGGGTAAGAATTGTCTCTCTCGGAGATCACCTTCACTCAACGGGTGGCCGCACCAGCGACGCGCTCTTCGCCGCCGCGCGGTTCAACCCATCAATAGAGCACGTTGAGCAGTATCCTTTTGGGAGGCTCCGAGACGCGGAGAGCGTCGATGTTTGCCTCATCATCGTCGAAGGCGTTACGCCAGCAATCGCATACGATGACCTGATAGAAGGAGCCCGAAGGAACGCGAACTTCGTTGAAGTCTGGAACGTTAGTGATCCCGCCGGTACCGACTTTCTGCCTCCGCAACTCGAGCGCGCGGATCGCGTGTTCACTGCCGACCGCTCCTCACTGGAGCATTATCCTAGTAGGGTGGGAGCTACGCATCTCCCCTCCGCAACGTGGCCAACCGGCAGCGTCCCCGACCACGTCCTGCGACGGCCCGACATCGTGGTTCCAGATTTTCACCTCGGCTATAGATCAGAGGCACACCGTCGGTGGCTGGCCCGACTGAATGTCGTCTGGCTAAATGAAAATCTGCCGAGGATCAGCACAGGCTGGAAGGGACGCAACGGCCTAGCCGCACTGTGTTCTCCCATTATGGACCTTCCAGTTGCATATTCGGCTCTATACGCGCACAGGCGAGATTCGCCGTTCAACGAAAGATATCAAGTCAGCAGAAGTAGCCACCAGAAGCATTTTGGGATATTGCCAGCCACTCGCTGGCGCCAATTGTCGCGGATTGTGAGGAGGCATTCGAGTACCTCGAGCGTGACGAGGAGGCGATTGGAAGCGAGACTGTGATTTCAGAGGGCCTGCTGGAGACTGCGACGGGACGGCAAGAGCTGATGCGTATTGGAGAACGCGCTCGTTTGAGGATCATGTCGGAGCATACTTACGCTGTGCGTCTGGGGACGCTTCTAGAAAAGATATAGAGGGGGTGCTCGCCATCCGGCAGCGGATCCGGCTAGGTGACAGTCTTTTCTCAGACCAGTCGAAAGGCAGCGGCAATCGCTGCCGCTACGCTTCCAGCGATGCTTTGCCTATAGGTGCCCCCGCCCCGCAAGCGAGCGAGCTTCGCCCCGTCTAATGGAGGATCGCGAAATAGCTTGAAGTCACGAAGCCTCGCGAGGGGTTCATCTGAAAGCATGTCTCTGCACAGTTGGATCGACTGCAAATTTTGATCGGTCCACCGCGCGAACTTTCCGCCCAGCAACTCCATCAGCCGCCGCGGCCTCCCCAGCCACCCGATCGCTCCCCCCACCGCATTCCCCTCATGCTGCCGATACCCGATACGCGGCACCGGATCGTAGTGCACCGTCCCCCCTGCCCCACTGACGATCAAATACGCCCACCAGTCGTGCATCAGGAACGTCGTGCGCCGCGACGACTCCCGCATCAGCGCAAAGCCCGCGCGGTTGAAGACGATCGTGTTGCCACCCACCAGGCTCTGCACCAGCGCATTACCAAACCCCGGCGGCCGCTTGAACAGCGGCGAATAGCCGATATGGCGGCCTTCGGCGTCGATGAGGCGCGTTCGCGAGCCATAGAGCGCGGGCCGGTCCGCGGGGAGCTCGCGCAGCGTTGCGATCGCGACCTCGAGCTTGTCGGGGTCCCACACATCGTCCTGGTCGGAGAAGGCGACGTGCTCGACGTGTGCGGGCGCATTGAGGATCAGGTGGCGGAAATTGTCGGCAAAGCCGGTCCGCGGGCCGGCGATGATCTCGAAGGCGCCTTTGCTCCAGCGGCCCTGCCAGTCGCGGAGGATGCCCATGGTGCCATCGGTCGAGCCGTCGTCGCTGACCAGCATGTCGATGGTCGGCACGGTCTGCGCCGCGATCGAGGCCAGCTGCTCCTCGAGGAAGCGCGCGCCATTGAAGGTCGCCATGAGGATCTGCACGCGCGGCGGGGGCGCGCTGCTCGATCTGGGATGAATCAGGTCAACCATGGCACCGCGAGCTATATCGCAAATGCAGATGCGCGCACGCCACAGTATTGCATGAAAATTCTGCAGCTCAACAAGAACAGACGGCAGTCGGAGGCGGCCGGCTGGCGCCGCGGCCCTATCCTCGCACGACGGCCCGCTTCGCGAGGATTTGCGATCCCAGTCTCTCGCATTGCGAGCGAATGTCGGGAATGGCTTCGATCTCCCAGAATTGGCCGCGGGTGATGGGTCCGATCGCCAGCAGATGCGGCCAGGCGCGACCGTCTTGCGCGATGAGATGGCAGTCGGCTGATACGTCGAGACCGATGCCCAGCGGATCGGCGCGAACCAGGCCAGCCTCGATCAGCCGGCAGACCAGCGGGTTCCGGATCGCGGACCAGTCGGGCAGGTAGCCCCGGCAATCGAAGTCGTGTTCGTCCGCCCTGAATTCGCGCGAGCGGACGACGCGCAGGGTGCCGGCAGCGAGTTCGCCGGCGAGTCGTTCGCCGATGTCGGGCGCGACGCGGTGCCGGTGAACGTCCCAGGAGCGGCGGGCGTGGCGGAGGAACCGGCGACGCTCCACGGTTGACCAGGACTGCCAGATGGCCTGCGTGTGCGGCCTGATCGCATCCACGGCTGCCCGCCAATCGGCGACCTGCGCTGCGAGCTCGCGAAGCCACCGCATCGTCTGGCTCACCGGCCGGCCGAGCGGCACCGAACGGAGCGCGAGCGGCGCGGGACAGTCGCCGTGATCGAGCGGCACCAGCCCGTGGCGCGACACGGCGGTGATCGCTCCCGTGTGGCCCTCTGCCCGCAAAGTCAGCCAGCGATCGACCATGCTGAGGCCGGTCCCGAGGATCGTGACCGGCGCGTCGGCGGGGACGCTGTGATCGACATCGCGACTCGGGCTCCAGCTGTGGCCGGTGGCGAGGATAACCATGTTAGCGCGCACGGCCTCGCCCGTTGCCAGCTGGATGCGCGCCTCCCCGGGGCCTGGGACGATCCCCGTCACCGATCCGCGGATGAGGGTGAGTCGGTGACCGACGGCGCCGAGGCGGTCGTTGAGATAGTCGCCAAAAAGGCGGCGCCGCACGAAGACCTTGTCCTCGATGGAGGCGATCACGCCGCGGTCCTTCAGCCAGTCCGCGAAATCATCGGGCCGGTCGGAGAACGCGCTGAGGCGTCGCGGCAGCACGTTGAGCCGATGCTCGGGGCGCGGCGCGTCATAGGCGAGGCCGCGCCCCGGAACCGGCGAGGGATCGATCAGCGTCACCGCGAGCTCCGGCCGCTGCCGGGTCAGGGCCAGCGCCATCAGCGTCCCGCTCGCGCCGCCCCCGATGATGACGATCCGGGACGCCGGATCTGCCGGATTCGGGGCCACCCCAATTTCCCCAATCGTGTCGCGCCTAGAACGGAAAGCTCCCATTCGGGCAAACTCCGCAAATCGATTAGTCGACTAATTCTGTAGAGTAAGTCTAGATAAGCGGCGTGTCCAGCGAGGGCACGAATTCGGGAGACCGTTCAGATGACCGAAGAGAAACGGCAAATCCGGCTCGGGGCCTTCATCATGGCGACCGGCCATCACGTCGCGGCGTGGCGGCATCCACAGGCCGAAGCAACCGCCGGCCACAACATCGCCCACTACCGTCGCCTGGCCCAGGAAGCCGAGCGCGGCCTCTTCGATCTGGTGTTCGTCGCCGATAGCCCGGCGGGCTGGGACGGCGACCGCGACCCCGAAATCCGCGCCCGCGTCAGCCACTCGGCGCATTTCGAGCCGATCACGCTCTGGGCGGCGCTGTCACAGGTGACCGAACGCATCGGGTTCGTCGCGACGGCGTCGACGACCTACGAGGACCCCTATCTGCTGGCGCGCAAGTTCGCCTCGCTCGACCACATCAGCGCAGGACGGGCCGCCTGGAACGTCGTTACAACAGCCGCCGACGTCAGCAAGAACTTCTCGATCTCCGGCCATCCGGCGCACGCCAACCGTTACGAGCGCGCCGAAGAATTCGTCGACCTCGTGCTCGACCTCTGGGACTCCTATGAGGACGACGCCCTGGTCATCGACAAACAGAGCGGCACCTTCCTCGATCCCCAGAAGGTGCATGCCGTCAATCACCATGGGCAGGTGTTCAGCGTGGCCGGCCCGCTCAACGTGGCGCGTTCACCGCAAGGACGACCGGTGGTGGTCCAGGCTGGTGCCTCCGAGCCCGGGCGACAGCTGGCGGCGCGCACCGCGGAAGTCATCTTCACCGCCAACCAGACGCTGAGCGACGCGCAGGAATTCTACGCCGACCTCAAGGCGCGCCTGCCGCGCTTCGGCCGGCGCCCCGAGGAGCTGGTGATCATGCCGGGCATCTTCCCGGTGCTTGGCGGCACCGAGGCGGAAGCCAAGGCCAACTACGACTATATCCAGTCGCTGGTGCACCCGGTCATCGCCTGGTCGATCCTCAAGCAGTACTACGTCGGCGTCGATCTCTCGAGCTACTCGCTCGACGACAAGGCGCCGCCCCTCCCCGCTCATACGGAGCTCAACCAGAGCCGGCTGAAGCTGGTCTCCGATCTCGCGGCCCGCGGCCTCACCCTGCGCGAGCTTTATCTCTCGCTCGCGACCGCGCGCGGCCACCGCACCGTCGTCGGCACGCCCGACCAGGTGGCCGACGCCATCGAGGACTGGTTCGTCCAGGGCGCCGCCGACGGCTTTAACATCATGCCGCCGATCCTGCCGACGGCGCTGACCGACTTTGTCGACCAGGTGGTGCCGATCCTGCAGAAGCGCGGGCTCTACCGCACCGCCTATACCGGCAAGACCCTGCGCGAAAACCTCGGGCTCCAGCGCCCCGCCAATCGCTTCGTGCTGCGTGCCGAGGCCCAGACCCAGAGGAGCGCCTGATGAGCAAGCTCAAGATCGTCGGCTTCGCCGGAAGCTGGTCGCGACCGTCGCGGACCCGGAACCTTGTCGATGCCGTGGCTACGGCCGCCGCGCAGCGGATCGGTGGCGTGGCCGAAGTCCACGACCTCACCGATCTCGTCTATTCGCTGGGAACGACGCTGAGCGTCGCCGAGGCGCCGGCGGACATCGCCACCCTGATCCACTCGATCGTCACCGCCGACGCGCTCGTGGTTGGATCGCCGGTCTACAAGGGCACTTACACCGGGCTCTTCAAGCACCTGTTCGACCTGATCGACCCGCGGGCGCTCAAGGACAAGCCGGTGGTTCTCGCGGCGACCGGCGGCAGCGAGCGTCATGCGCTGGTGCTCGACCACGGATTGCGCCCGCTCTTCGCATTCTTTTCGGCCGACATCATCGCCACCGGCGTTTACGCGACCGAGCCCGATTTCCGCGACTACCAGCCGTCGAGTCCGGCACTGGTATCGCGCATCGAGCGCGCCGCGATCGAGCTCAGCTGGCGGCTCTCCGCCGCGTCTGCCGGCAGAGATGCCGCGCCGGCCCAGGCCCTCGCCGCCAGCTGACCCAACCCTTTTTGTCCTGGAGTTTCTGCAATGGTTACCCGTCGTACCACGCTCGCCCTGTTTGCCGCCGGCGCCGCGCTCGGCTTTGCCGGCGTCTCGCGCGCCGACGCACCGAAATCCCTCCGCATCGGCTACCAGAAGGGCGGTGTGCTTGCGCTGGCCAAGGCCAATGGCGCCATTGAAGCCGCGCTCAAGGACCGCGGCATCGGCGTCGAATGGAACGAGTTCACCTCCGGGCCGCCGCTGCTCGAGGCCCTGGGGGCCGGCGCCCTCGACTTCGGCTCGACCGGCGACGTGCCGCCGCTGTTCGCCCAGGCCGCCGGCGGCGACCTGCTGTATGTCGCGGCCGAAGCCGGCGCGCTCGACGGCTCGGCGATCCTCGTCAAGGCGGACAGTCCGATCAAGACCCTTGCCGACCTCAAGGGCAAGAACGTCGCCTTCAAGCGCGGCTCTTCAGCGCACAATTTCATCATCAAGGCCCTCGAAAAGGGCGGCCTCACCCTCGACGACATCGCGCCCTTCGACCTCGCCCCGCCCGACGCCGCAGCGGCATTCGAGAGCGGCCAGATCGATGCCTGGGCGATCTGGGATCCGTACTACGCGGTGCAGGCGCAGAATGCCGATACCCGGGTCCTGGTCACCACCGAGGGCATCGTCGACTCCTACGGCTACTACCTTGCCAACGGCGCGTTCACCAAGGCGAACCCGAAGGTGGTCGTCGACGCCCTCGCAGCGCTGAAGCAGACCGGCGACACCGCCCAGGCGCACCTCGACGACACCGCCAAGACCATCGCGGATCTGATTGGCGTTCCCGAGCCGATCGAGAAGATCACCCTGACACGCAAGGGCTCCGATCTCGGCAGCGTTCTGCCGCTCGATGACAAGGTCCTCGCCTACCAGCAGGGCCTGGCGGATGCGTTCTTCAAGCTCAAGATCGTGCCGAAGCAGCTCGACATCAAATCGGCGTTCTGGACCCCACCGGCCGCCTGACCCCGACCACCGCGCACAAGGAGGCTCGCATGACCATCGCAGCCGAACTCGGAACGATCGCTCCCGGTACCCGTCCGACCTCGCGGCGGCCGTGGCGCGGCCCCAGGCTGGATGCTGCGTTGCCCTACCTTGTGCCGGTGGGCCTGATCCTGATCTGGCAGGTCGCCTCGAGCCTCGGCCTCATCGGCAACCGGCTGATGCCGGCACCCACGAGCGTCGCGGTGGCCGGCTGGGACAAGATCGCCTCGGGGGAACTCCTCGACAACATCGAGGTCAGCGGCCTGCGGGCGATCTCTGGGCTCGTCGTCGGCGGCTCGATCGGCTTCCTCCTCGGCCTTGCCAACGGTTTGAGCCGGACGAGCTTCACGCTCACCGACACCACGTTCCAGATGATCCGCACGATCCCGAACCTGGCGCTGATCCCGCTGGTCATCCTGTGGTTCGGCATCGGCGAGGAGGCCAAGCTGTTCCTGACCTCGCTCGGCGTGTTCTTCCCGATCTATCTCAACACGCTGCACGGCGTGCGCACCGTCGACCCGCAGCTCATCGAGATGGGGCGGGTTTACGGCATGGACCGGCAGACCCTCTTGCGAAGGGTGATCCTGCCGGGTGCCCTGCCCTCGATCTTCGTCGGCCTGCGCTTCGCACTCGGCATCATGTGGCTGACCCTGATCGTCGCCGAAACCCTGTCCGCCAATTCCGGCATCGGCCACATGGCGATGGAGGCGCGCGAGTTCATGCTGACCGACGTGGTCGTGCTGGCCCTCGTCGTCTATGCGCTCCTGGGCAAACTCGCCGACGTCATCGTCGTGGCGCTCGAACGCCTGACGCTGAGCTGGCATCCGGCCTTCCAGAAACCGCAGCGGAGCTGACCGATGACCCAGATCGTTCACGGGCCCCGGCGCACCAATGCCTGGGGCAAGGACATCGAGCCCGACTATCTCGAGCCGCGTCGCCAGCGCGCTGCCGAACGCCAGGGCGGTCAAGCACTCTCGATCCGCGGGCTCGAAAAGTCCTTCGGCGACGTGCCCGTTCTGCGCGGCATCGACCTCGAGGTGCCGGCCGGACAGTTCCTCGCCGTCGTCGGCAAGAGCGGCTGCGGCAAGAGTACCCTGCTGCGCATCCTCGCGGGCCTCGACACCCCGACTGCCGGACAATTCTCGTTGGGATCGGCGAGCGGCCTCCGCGGTGGCGGCGATGCCAGGATCGTGTTCCAGGAGCCGCGCCTATTGCCCTGGGAGCGCGTGCTGGCCAACGTCGCGGTCGGCCTCGGACGGTCGACGAACCGCGCCGCGCGCGATGCGGAAGCCCGTGCTGCTCTCGATGATGTGCAGTTGGGAGAAAAGGCCGGCGAATGGCCCGCACGGCTCTCGGGCGGTCAGCGTCAGCGCGTGGCGCTCGCGCGCGCGCTGGTGAGCCGACCGTCCTTCCTCGCGCTCGACGAGCCGCTGGGGGCACTCGACGCCCTCACCCGCATCACCATGCAGACGCTCATCGGCCGCGTCTGGCGCGAGCAGGGATTTACCGCGCTGTTCGTCACCCACGACGTGGGCGAGGCCGTGGCGTTGGCCGACCGCGTCATCGTGCTCGACCAGGGCAAGATCGCCCTCGATGTCGAGGTGGCCGTGCCGCGTCCGCGCGAACGTGGCGAACAGCAGGCCGCGTCGATCGAGCGGCGGCTGCTCGAGGCGATCTTCAGGTCGTAGGTCACGACCAGGCTGCGGGCGCTCTCGTGCCCGGTGAGCTGCAAAACGCTCATGCCCGGATGAGCGTTGTGCCCGACAGGGTCAGCGCCGCCAGCAGTCGGTCGACGAGTCTCGCCCGGCGGCTGACGGGCCGGTAGCGCGGGTCGCGAGAATCGATAACGGCACCATCAGCTTCGACCCCGATGTCGCGCAGCATGCGGGTGTCGAGGTGTTGGGTCGCGGTGGTGAACGAGACGGTGGACATTTGCTTGCTCCCGGTTCGCGGTGATTGCGATGGGAGGAGCCTCGCGCAAGTGGCGCTTTGGATCGTGGTCGCGGCTCCAAAGAATTCCAAAAAATCGCGAAATCAGCTGTCGGCGCCGACGGCGAGCCTCAGGCCCTGGCGCAGCCTCGCCCAGCCCTTGCCTTGCGGGCCTTTCAGCAGAACCGCCGTTGACCATTGCGGCGCGATCCGTCGCAGGCGGGCGAGTTTGTCTTTCGCCCTCTCTTGCTCGCCGCTGAGGGCGGTAACCCGCAGCCGCTGCCCGGCGCGGCGGACGCTGCCCTCGAGCAGGTAGCGCACCCCAGTTCCTGCGCCACCTCGCGGATGTCGACCGCCTTGTGCTTGTAGGCAAAGGTCGAGGTGCGCGAGACCACGGCAAAGGTCTTGAACCGGCTGAGGGCGGTGATCAGTTCATCGACGATGCCGTCGGCGAAATAGTCTTGCTCGGTATCCCCGCTCATGTTGGCAAAGGGCATCACCGCAATGGTTGCGGCGGCGGGCGCCAGGACCGGCGCCGCCGCGGTCGGGTGTGGGCGGACCAGCCGATAGCCGGTGCGCAGCACCGTCACGATCAGCGTCTCGCCATCGGCCCCCATCGCCTTGCGCAAGCTGCCGATCTGCACCGTCAGATTGGCGTCCTCGACGACGAGGCCGGGCCAGCCCGTTCGAGCAGCGTGCTCTTGCTGACGGTTTCGCCGTTGGCATCGAGCAGCCGCGAGGATCAGATAGCCGCGGTGGCCGATGGGTACGGCCTCGCCATCCCGGAGCAGCGCCTGCCGCTCCGGTCGAGCACGAACGGACCAACTGACCTCTGGCTGTCCTGCATCCGACGACGCTATCCCACGCAACCCGCCAGCGCCTAGTGCGTGGGCAAGCCTTTGATTGACCGGCCATCGCTAAAGCTCCTATCGTCTTCCTTTGTTGGGGAGGGAGTTGGATCATGAAGACAGTGTCCCCCGTGGGCGTTGCAAGCGAACAAGCCGCGTGGCTGCAGCAGGCACAGGCCGCCGTCGACCGGCATCCCCAGGCGCTCTTTTCGGACTTCCAGTGGTTCCTGTTCGAGGCGCGCGACGCGGTCTATTTCACCGCGTTTTCGGAGCTCGCGCTCGACAAGGAAGCGCTGCAGGGCGTCGTCGCCGAAATGGTCGCCCGCGCGCCGCAACTGACGCATGGCTTTGTCGGCGCGCGCCCTGGCCAGCCGTTCCCCAAACACCTGCTCGACGCGATCACCGAGGTGAGCGTGGTCGAAAGCTTCGACGGCTATCCGGACAAATGGATCACCCAGTCGCGGGACATCTTTGCCCGCAATGACTTGCCGCTGTTCCGCGTGCAGGCTGCCGTGCGGCGGGACGGGCCTGATGCTGAGGGGCGCGCGTCGATCCTCCAGGTCCGCGCCAGCCACGCTCTCCTCGAGGGCGCCGACTCGGCCATGCTCACCCGTTCGCAGTCGGCCGCGCGGGGTGCGCAGGTCAGCGGCGACAAAGTCAGCCCGCTGCTCCGCCTCGCCACCGGAATACGGGGCCAGCTGATGGCGTGGTCGTACATCGGGCTCGCGCAGCTGTTTGCCGCCAAAGAGAAGCCGTGGGGCTTCCGGACGCTGGCGATCAAGCGGCAGCGCCTTCGAACCTTGGCGGGCCGGCTCGGCGTCCGTCAGCGCTCGCTTTACTTTGCGCTGGTGACACACGGTCTGCACGTCAGCGGCGACGCGCAGATGCGCAAGGCGGTCATCGCCGTCGCCTATACCCTGCTGGAGGGTCGCCGCACCGAAATCGACGATGACTTCCTCCGCGTCCGGGCGCTGCTCGCCAAGTTCAAGGTGCAGGACGACTTCCTCGCTTATCTCCGCGAAATCGACGCGACCGTTGGCCAGCTCGAAAAGCAAGAGATCACCAAGTTCATGGGGCTGATGACCTCGGCCATGCACCACATCCGCCGTCTCAACGGACTGTGGAAGACGCTGCCCGGCAAACGCTTCTGGCGCTTCAACATGGGAATCGAGATGGCCCTGACGCTCGTCCCGCCGCATCGGACCTATGGCCCCATGACGCAGGGAATGATCGAGCCGCTCTATGTCGGCGCGTGGCACCCCGGCCAGAACATCTGCACATTCTGCCCCGGCCGCGACTACATCACCCTCAACTTCTCGATGGAAGAACGCCACATCGCCCGCGTCGACAACATCATGTCGCTGCTCGAACGCGTCGAGGCCATGGACCTGCCGACGCCGAAGGTCGTGGCGACAACGGAGGTCCCCGCCTAGGGGGACAGGCAGGGCTCGTCTCGAGCGCGACGTCTCGCAAGGGGCCGTTTGCAGCGGCTCATCCGCCGCAAACGGTGGGCTTTGGGGACGCGATCGCGTCCTAATTGATCGTCGGCATCCGCAACGTCAGCCGCGCCACGCACTTGCCTGGCGTTCCAACCAACGGCGGCTTGCAGATGCACTCCTTGGTGCGCCGGTCGTAGATGCTGTCCGTCGCACAAACCGGCGGCGTCCTGCTGTCCGGCACGCACTTGCCCGGATCGCCATTCGTCCCCGGCAGGCATACGCACTTGCCGTCGACATCGCGGCTATCCTTGGCGCAGCTGAGCTGCTGCGTGTCCGGTGCGCATCGCCCGGGATCGCCATGCGTGCCGGGCTTGCAGACGCACTTGCCGTCGATGTCATTGCTATCCTGAGCGCAGGTCGGCTGGTCGGGAATGCAGCGGCCAGGCTTGCCGTGCGTATCGGGCTTGCAGACGCATTGGCCGTTCACCGCGGTGCTGTCCGGCGCACAGGTCGGCGGCGGAGGCGGCGGCGGGGTGTCGGGCACGCAGCGTCCGGGACGGCCGTGCGTGTTGGGCGGGCAGACGCACTGTCCGTCGGCCGAGATGCTGTTGGGCGGACACGCCTGCTGGTCGGGCCGGCAGTGACCCGGATCGCCGTGCGTGCCGGTGTTGCAATCGCAGACGCCGTCGAGGTTCGGCGAACTGTCCGGCGGGCAGGCCTGCTGGTCGGGCCGGCAATGACCAGGATCGCCGTGAGTACCAGTGTTGCAGTCGCACACGCCGTCGGAATTGCGCGAGCTGTCCGGCGGGCAGGGCTTCACCACGATCGGCGGCGCGCAGGCTTCCGCCGGCAGCTTGGCGGTCGCCGACGCCGTGTACTGCGCCCCCTTGCTCGAGTGCAGCACGGCCGCCGAGATCGACGCGTTGACCGTGTTGGTGACCTGGCAGTCGCTTCGTACCGCCGATCGCGGTAGGCACGAAGATCGCGATCTTCATGCTGACGCTGCTGCCCACCGCGATATCGTGATAGGGCGACGAACAGTGGACGTCGTTGCCGGTGGTCGGCACGCAGGTCCAGTCGCTGGCCTTGTAGGTCGTGCCGGCCGGCAGCAATTCGTCGAGCTCGACGGTGCCGTGATAGGGGTCGGGACCCGTCGAGGTTGCAACCACGGTGAAGTCGCAGTCATAGCCGCCGCCCGTCGGCAGGCACGGGCCGGCGATCTTGGCGAGCTTCAGACTCGGCGGGTCGCAATAGACGGCGACCGGACCGGGACCCATGTTGATGAAGAGCTGCGGCACCTTCTCCGAGGCTTGCGCGGCATACCCCGGATCGGCCGACGACGGCGTCGTGATGTGGACGGTGTTGACCACATCGCAGTCGGCGAGCGTCACGCCGTTCGGGTTGACGTGCGAGGTCGCCTGGAAGATCCACGAGGCTCCGCCATTGAGCGGCGTCGACCTCGTACATTTGTAGGTATTGACGCCCGCCGGCACGCACGCCGCGGGACCACTGAACGTCGTCGGCCGGGTATTGGTATCGGTGACGACGATCGGCGCAGGCTGCACACCAGCACCAAGGTTGCTGACCTTGATGGTGAAGTCGCAGAGCCAGTCGCTGCTCTTGGGATCGGACGCACAGCCCGTTCCGGTCTTGGTGATGTTGAGCTTTGCCGCCAGCGGGTTGCAGAGCGGATTCGGCACGGTCAGCGAAGCCGAGGCCGAGTCGTTGCCCGCCGGGTTCTGCGGCGAGCCGGGGTTCGGCGCCAGGATCGACGCGTTGTTGCTGACCGAGCAGACGCTCGGGCCGCCTGGATAGAACGTCGATACAGGGATCGGGTGCGGCACGCCGGAGAGCAGCGTGACGCTCGGAACGCTGCAGGTCTGGACCTGTGCCGAGCCGGTGCAGACCGGAGCCGACTGCAGCGAGCTGATGCGTGGCGCTGCCGGTGGCGTCCTTGAAGCTGATCGGGCCGGTATAGGTGTTGGGCCCGACATTGGTGATCGTCACCAGCCAGCCGCAGGTGTAGCCGTTGGTCCCCATATAGACCGACGCCACGCAGCTCGTGCCCGACTTGGTGATCTTGATGTCGGTGTGCGGTTGCGGCGCGAAGCACGCCGGATCGGGGATCGCGATCGTCGCGCTGCCGAAATCGTCGCCCGGAAAGAAGTTGAGCGGAGCGCCCAGCGGGCTCTGGATGTTGGCCTTGTTGGGCAGCGCGCAGAGCGGCGCGCCGGTGTTCTTCTTGACGTGCGCCGTCACAAAGAAGCCGGACGTCCAGCCCGGCGGCGCGTTGACCGGCGGCACCGTGAGATTGCAGGTCAGCACCGGGCCGGCCTGTGCGCACGCCCAGGGGCCGACGACGGTCGCCGGCGCATTGACGCCGAGCGTGTCGGTCACCTTGACCGGGCCCGAGAACAGTCCTGGCCCGGTGTTCTGGACACGTCACGCCGAAGGTGCAGAGCCAGTCCGCGCCGCCGTCGAGGCAGATCGGCAGCACCGCCGCCTTGGTGAGCGAAAGGTTCGTTGCGCCGGGCGGGGGCGGCGCGGCACACGGGCCGGCCGCGATGAAGGCGTTGGCGATCGCGAAATCGTCGGACGGATCGTCGTCGTGACCCCACCAGCTCCAGTCGATGGCGGCGGCATTGGGCAGGTCGCAATAGTTGACCAGCGCCTTGGGCAGCTGCACGACCTCGTGCAGGTCGACGCCATCGCCGGGGAACAGCAGGTCCGGCCCGGTGGTGCACTGCGCCGAGCCGGGGCCGGCCGGCGAGCAGGCCCATGGCGGTTGCGGCCAGAAATGCAGTGACGCCCCCGGATTGTGCGCCGGCAGCGTGTCGTTGACCGTGATCGGCCCCCAATAGGGTGTCGTTCCAGTGTTCTCGACGCGGATGGTGAAGCTGCACCACCAATTGGCGCCGCCGTCGATGCAGGCGTGCGGACTCGACCACTTGAAGAGGCTGAGATCGAAATCGGTCGGCGGGGTGTAATGTGGCGGCGGCAGGAACACCGGGGGAGCCGCGGGCTTGCCGGAGCAGTCCTGCCAGATGGCGACGCCGCCGACATGGCCGAGCTTCGCGGCCTCGGCCGCGTCGGTATTGCCGTCGAAATCGGTGAAGAACGCCTTGTAGGGCGGATCGTCGGCCGGCCGAACCGCGCCGGCGTCCATACCCTGAAGCCCCGAGACCTGCGCCGGCGGCCCGAGCGGTGGCGTCGCCGCCGGATTGTCGCGGAGCGAGTCCCCGCTGGCCCAGAGCGTCGCGCTGCAGGCGCCGTCAAAGCTGTTGCTCGCGGCGTCGTAGGCATAGCCGAGCGCGACTCCACCCGTGGCGTTATTGCCGTCGGGCTTGAAGCCAATGGCGTAGCTGTCGGGGGTTTCGACCCAGGTGCTCGGGGTCGACGGATCGTCGGGGAATTCGTGCGTGTAGCGGACGACCGAGGAGGTGCCGGGGTCACGAAGCTCGAATAGTCGTAGCTGCCGACCTGCGCGCCGCGCTGCGCGAGGATCATCCGGCCGGAATTGTCGAAGACGATGTGCGTGATCTCGTCGGTCGAGGGCAGGCCGGTGACGTCGAGCTCCCAGCGCGCGTCGCCAAAGCTGCCGTCGGGATTGATCTTGACCGACCAGACCGCCGGGCCGTCGGCGACGGCGTAGTAGAGACGCCCGCCATGGACGGCGAGGCCGTCGACTTTGCGCTCGGGCGGCGTGAAGCCCCAGGTCGTGGGGTCTTCGGTGTTGAACGCGGGATCGGTGACGTCGACCGCGCTGCCGTCATCGGCGACGGCGGTGAGCCCGTGCGTCGGCCGGCCGGTCACGCCGTGATCGAAGCTGTCGATGATCGTGCCGTCGCTCGCAAGCCGGTAGATGAGGCCGGTGTCGAGATCGGAGACGAAGAATTGCTGGCTCGCGGCATCGAAGACGATGTCGCCGAGCCCGGCGCCGGTGTTGGCGGCGATGGTGGTGAACAGCGAGACTTCGCCGGTTACACCGTCGATCTTCCAGATACTGCCGGGCGAGCCGGTCGCGCCGCCGGCGCTGCCCCACTGGCCGGGCATGAAGGTCGCGCCGGGGGCGCCGACTTTGCTGCGGACGGGGTTGCCGTCGGGACCGGCGACGACGAGGTTGAGGCCGTAGGCCGAGGTCGCCGCGACGTAGATGTCGGGCGCGGCGGCGCCGGTCATCTCGGGCGCGTTGTCGAGCGTGATGCCGAAGACCTGGCCGACGTCCTTGGCCGTCGCCGCGAAGGAAGCGGTCGAATCGATCAGCTCGCCATGCGGCGCGTCGTCCGGCGTCGGCGCTTCGACGACGAGGGAGTTGCCGCTGGGATCGATGAAGGTGCGGTCGAGCGGATCGGTGCCGGGCGGCGGCGACGTCGGCGAGACCACGCCGGAGAACCCGGTGACGATCGGCTGGCCGGATTTGAGGATGGGATCGGCAGCGAGGGACGGCACCATCAAACCGCCAAGGACGCCGAGTACCTGCGAACGCAGCAGCGCCAATGTTCAGACGGATTGTGCGAAGTCGATAAAGCGACGCCATGGCCATCTCCTGCCAACGTCCGCCCATGTCCGTGCCCGCCAGCACAAACCCCACGGCGCCCCTTCTAGCATGGCAACTCGACTTCCGCCACGAGCATTCTGCAACGCCGGAACGTTAGGATGCTGTCCGATTTTGATCGGGGTGATCCAGCCGCTCGCGGCGATGCTACCCCGCGGGCAGGCCGGCGAGTCTCAGTCCTTCAACGAGCTTCGGCCAACGGCCGGTCGAACGGCTCGTCGGACCATCGATGAGGGCCGGGACCGTCA
Organism: uncultured Alphaproteobacteria bacterium; assembly: GCA_963848625.1. GTDB lineage: Bacteria > Pseudomonadota > Alphaproteobacteria > Rhizobiales > Devosiaceae > Devosia_A. The sequence continues at coordinate 74,649 of CAWKEC010000007.1, read as the reverse complement.
AGCCGGGAATCAGCTCCAGCAGGCGGTCAACCGCCGCCCGGGCTTCCTCCGCGCGGCCGAGGTAGCCGTATGCGGCGGCGAGCGTCATGTAGGTGAAGGGCCATTCGTTGAAGGTCGAGAGCGCCTGCTGGCACAGGGCGACGGCTTTTATCGGGTTGTTGTCCACCACTTCGACCATGGCCCACCCCGTCAGGATCTGGAAGGCGTCCGGGGATCCGGGACTGATCTTGAGGGCCCGCGTGAAATAGCTCCGAGCTTCGGCGAGGTCTCCCGAGTGCGCGCTGGCGTAACCCGCCAGGCTGAGGACGACCAGGTTGTTCGGGTTTGCCGCCAGCGAGCGGCGCAACGCAGTGAGCCCCTTGGCGTTCTCACGGCCGACCTGAAAGACGAGGAAGCCGCAGATGCCCAGAACCATCGGGTCGTCGGCGCCGGCGGCGAGGGCTCGCTCGGCCAGCTCGAGGCAACGGGCGGCATCGGCGGTCTGCAGAGCGGGATGACTGGCAAGGCTCAGGCGCTTCTCGTGCGCCCAGGCCGTGAAGGCCAGCGCGAGGGCGAAGCCCGGCTCGATGGCTATGGCCCGTTCGAGAAGCGCGATGGCGGCGGTGTAGTCCTCGCGTTCCATGCCGTACATGGCCGGAATCGCCTGGAGGAAGAGTTCGTAGGCGTCGAGGTTTTCGGGGCGCTTACGGCGCGCCCGCTCGATCTCGGCCTTGCGGATTGTCGGCTCGACCAGCCCGACGACGCTTTCGGTGATGGCGTCCTGGAAGTCGAAGACGTCGCTGGTGGCGCCCTCGAACTTCTCTGCCCATAGGTGCGCGCCGGTGTCGGCGTCGACCAGTTGGGCCGTGACGCGCAGCCGCTCCCCGGCGCGGCGGACACTGCCCTCGAGCACGTAGCGGACGCCGAGCTCCTGCGCCGCCGCGCGGATGTCGATGGACTTGTGCTTATAGGCGAAGGTCGAGGTGCGCGAGACCACGGCGAACGACTTGAACCGGCTGAGGGCGGTGATCAGCTCGTCCGCCATGCCGTCGGCGAAATACTCCTGCTCAGGCTCCCCGCTGAGATTTGCGAACGGCATGACGGCGATGGTCGCGGCCGCCGGCGCGGACGGCATCCCAGTTGGCGCCTGCGCGGGTCGCACGAGGCGATAGCCGTTGCGCGGCACGGTGACGATCAGCGTCTCGCCGTCCGCCCCCATCGCCTTGCGCAAGCTGCCGATCTGCACCGTCAGATTGGCGTCCTCGACGACGAGGCCGGGCCAGCCCCGTTCGAGCAGCGTGCTCTTGCTGACGGTTTCGCCGTTGGCATCGAGCAGCGCCGCGAGGATCAGATAGCCGCGGTGGCCGATGGGTACGGCCTCAGCATCCCGGAGCAGCGCCTGCCGCTCCCGGTCGAGCACGAACGGACCGAATGAGCTCTGGCTGTCCTGCATGCCCGCAACGCTATCCCACACCAGCCGCCAGCGCATAGTAGGGTCAAGCCCAGCTACTCGCACCCAGTGCGATCGACGAATTTGGTCGTTTTTCGCGGCCGGCGGGCACCAAAAGGTCTGGCGCCCTTTCCTCGCAAAACGATTGCGGCTAGGACCAGTGCCGATGCGATCCAAGACAGTCGGGATCAGGGACGTTGCGCGGCACCTCAACATGTCGATCGCGACCGTTTCGCGGTCGCTGAACGGCTACCCCCATACGCGCGCGGAGACCCGCCAAAAGGTCGAGGATGCCGCCGAGGCGTTGGGCTACCACGCCAACCATTTTGGCCGCGGCCTGCGGAGCGGCAGCAGCGGCTCGGTCGGCTTCGTCATGCAGACCGGCCCATCGGTGACCGGACAGGGGGACACGTTCTTCATGGGCGTGTTCGACGGCCTGCAGACCGTCCTTTCGCAGCGCCGGCTCGACCTGATCGCGCTGCTGTGTCCCTCTTCGGAGGATCGGGACGAGTACCTGCACCGGGTGGTATCGCGGCGCATCGTCGATGCCATCGTGATCTCCAACACCCGCCGCATCGATAACCGGATCAGCTTTCTTGCCGACCAGCAATTGCCGTTCGTCGCACTGGGTCGCAGCGATACCGACGCGGGCCACTCCTGGCTCGATCTCGATTTTGAGGACATCGCGCGCCGCTCGATCGATCGCTTCGTGGCGCAAGGGCACCGCAGGATCGGCATCGCGGTGCCGCGCGATCTGAACTTCTCGCACATCTTCGTGGAAAGCGCCGCGGCGCGGCTGCGCGAGCATGGCCTCCGCCTGAACCCGCGGCATGTGTTCCGTTCGCTGGCCAGCGAAGCCGCCGGCTATGCGATCGCCCGCCGCCTCGTCCGCCTCGAAGACCGCCCGACGGCGCTCGCCATATCCAATGAGGCGATCACCACCGGGATCTATCGCGGGCTGATCGAGGCTGGAATGCCACCCGGGCAGCGAGATGGCGATCATCGGCCGCGACAGTCCCAACACGCAAGTTTCTCAATCCGCGACTCACCTGCTTTCACCTCAACCTGCACGACCTGGGCGTGGCGCTCGGAGAGGTGCTGCTTGCCGCGATGCCGGCGCACCGCAGCGACGACCAGCGGGCCGTGATTCGCCGCGTCATCCCCACCCGTCTCGTCAGTCGGCGACAGCGACCGAGTATCAGCGGGCCGTTCTCGAGCCGGGCCGTGGCCTCAGCGGTAGCGGGTCTGGTTGAAGCGGTGGCCGAGCAGCGACAGGATGATGATCAGCCCGTAGAAGAACTGCACGTAAAAGCCCGATAGCCCCGCGCCGACCACGCCCGTCTGGATGAACGACACCGTCAGCGCGCCGATGGCGCCGCCGATGACCGTGCCGATGCCGCCCCAGGGCGGCGTGCCGCCGACGAACACCGAGGCGATCACCGGCAGCAGGTAGCCGTCGCCGGAGGTCGGCCACCAGGTGAAGTTGATCATCGTCGAAAACACGCCGGCGAGCGCGGCGCCGACGCCCATGAAGCGCAAAGACCTTGCACCCGCGTCCGGTTGACGTTGATGCCCATCTCGTTGGCGCTGTCGGGATTGTCGCCGACGACATGCACCTGGGCGCCGAAGCGGTGCCGGTTGTAGAGCAGCGCGCAGAAGATCACGAACGCGACGGCCCAGATGATCTGCACCGGGATGCCGAAGACTTCGGTCGAGGTGATCTGGAACGCGAGGCTGTCGCCGAGCTGCGGCACGGCGATCGACCTCGACTTGGTGAGGATCAGGATCACCCCGCGCAGCATGAAGTTCATGCCCAGCGTCGCGACCAGCGACGAGAGGCCGCCATAGACCACGAGCGCGCCGACGCCGAGCCCGAGCAGGGCGCCGACGACCAGCGGCGGCCGCGATCCCGAGGAAGGGATCGTAGCCCGCCTGCACGACGTAGGCGAAGGCCAGCGAGGCAAAGCCCATGACCGCCGGAAACGACAGATCGATCTCGCCGGAGGTGACGACGAAGACCAGCGGCGCCGTCATGAACAGCGCCACCGGCAGCGTCGTCAGCACCGCGCGCATAGAGGCCCCAGCTCGAGAACACCCGCGGGTTGGCGACGAAGAAGATCAGCAGCATCACGACGAAGACCGCCAGCGAGCCGAGCGCCGCGCGGTTGTCGAACAGGAACTTCCGCAAGCGGCCGCTCGGTCGGGTGCGCGATCGGCCGGCGCCGGCGACGTTCAGTCTTCGCAATGTCGGCCATCAGACCATCTCCCCCATCGCGGCGCCCTGTCGGTCTCGCGCGACGTCTTCCATGTACTCGATCAGTTCCTGCGCCGAGCCGATCTCGGCCTTGGTCTTTTCCATCGCGACCCGGCCGCGGTCGATGACCACGAAGCGCTCGGCGATGTCGTAGACGTGGTGGATGTTGTGGCCGATGAAGACGATCGAGCGGCCGGAAGCACGCACCTGGCGCACGAAGTGGAAGACCTTGGCGGTCTCGGTCAGCGACAGCGCGGTCGTCGGCTCGTCGAGCACGATCAGATTGGCCTGCTTGAGGATGGCGCGGGCGATGGCGACGCCCTGCCGCTCGCCGCCGGACAAGCTGGCCGACGATCGAGTTGGGCGAAAACACCTTGGAGGTGAAGCCGATCTCGCGCATCAGGCGCTCGGCCTCGCTCACCTGCTTGCGCGATATCGAGCCAGCCGAATCGGCCGGCGAGCTCGCGGCCCATGAAGATGTTGCGCACGATCGACTGCTGGACCGCGAGCGCGCGGTCCTGGAACACCGTTTCGATGCCGGCGGCGCGCGAGCGCGCCGGGCTCCAGTTGCTGACCAGCTCGCCATTGACGAGGATTTCGCCCGAGGTCGGCTTGATGACGCCGGCGAGAATCTTGATCAGCGTCGACTTGCCGGCGCCGTTGTCGCCGATCAGTCCGACGACCTCGCCCGGATCGACGTGGAGGCTGACGCCGCCCAGCGCATAGACGCTGCCGAACGACTTGGTGATGTTCTTGAGTTCGATGATGTGCTCGGCCATGTCCCCGTCCAGGTCCCCGACAGAGAAGGCGCCGCCCGCGAAGGGCGGCGCCGAGACGGAAGCTGCTTAGCGCAGGCCTTCCTTGGCGAGATCGGCGACGGCCTTGTAGTTGTCGGGCGTCACGAACCCGGCGCCGGTGTCGACGTTGATCGGCGCGAGGCCGTAAACGACCTGCTCGCAGAGGCTGAGGATCGGCATGATAGCCCTGCAGGAACGGCTGCTGGTCGGCGGTGAGCTGCACCCAGCCGTCCTGGAAGCCCTGGACGATCTGCGGGCTGGTGTCGAAGCCGATATTGACGACCTCGCCCGGCTTCTTGCCGGCCGCCTTCATGTAGACGCCGGCGTTGCCGAGCAGCTGGCCGCCCGGATAGATGATCGCCTTGGTGTCGGGGTTGGCGGTGAACGCCGCGGTGATCACCGGGATCGCGAGGTTCGGATCGGCGGCCCACTCGGTCGGGCCGGGGATGCTTGATGACCTTGAGGCCGGCGGCCTCGAGCGCGTCGGCCGTGGCGCCTTCGCGGACATAGCGCTCGGGCTGCTGGTCGAAGGGGCCGATGCACGATCGCCGTGTCGCCCTTCTTGAGGCCGAAGCGGCGAACCGCCTCTTCGCCCAGCGCCTTGCCCTGCGCGCCCTGCTGCGCGCCGACATAGCCGCCGCCGAACTTGGCGACGACCGCGTCGAGCGGCACGTTCTGGTACATCATCTTGATGCCGGCCTTGGAGGCCTGCTCGGCCAGCGGCATGATCGCGTCGTTGCCGGGGTGGCCCATCATGGCGATGCCATCGGGCTTGGCGGCGATCGCCTCGCGCAGCTGCTGCACCATGGTCTCCGCCTTCCAGCCGGAGAACACGTAGTCGACCTGGGCGCCGGTATCCTTGGCCGCCTGCACGGCGCCGTTGTAGACGATCGAGGCGAAGGCATCGCCCTCGGCGCCGCCGGCGAAGAACCGGATGTGGACGTTGGAGCACCATTTGTCGCGCAGCGATTGAGCCTCTGCGGCCCCCGTTGCGGCAAGCACCGCAACGAGCGCCACGGCGGATACGACAACCCGTCTCGTCAGTTTCATACTACCCTCCCTATGTGCCGCTTGGCGGCGATTGAACTTCCTGGATCGAACGGCCCGGGCCGTTACCGCGTCATTGGCGCCCTGACGGTTGCGCGCGATGCAGCGAGACGTTGTCTGGCTGGCCGATAACCGGGTCGGCCGGCCCGGATGCAGGGCAGGCGCCGCCGCATAGCCGCCGCGGGGAAAAAGGGGATGTGGCAGAGGAGGAAACTGCGCCACATCCCAAGCGGCACAAGGGAGCCGCTTTTCGAGACGTCGGCACGCTCGTCGGCGAGCGCGTTGCCGTCCCAAATGAAGAGGCGCGACTTGCGCCGTCCCGGTACCAGGAGCCACGGCGCGCTCCATCGAGGCGGCGCGCCCGCGACACGTCAAAACTGCCCATTCTCCCCCCTGGCGCGTGCCCGCTTCGTGGCGGGTCACAGTGCGACCGGAAAACGTTTCCAGAGTTTTGAACGGGAAACGTTTTCATGTCAACCGGCAGCAGCTCCTAAAGCTTCATTTTAGAGGGGCGGAAAGCACGGCTTTCCGACCAAAAATTCAGCACTGGTCGGCTAGCGCCCGAGCCAGCCGCCGTCGACCGCAAGGACATGCCCGCTCACATAGTCCGAGGCAGGCGAAGCAAGGAACAGCGTCGCGCCCGCAAGGTCGGTCGCCTTCCCCCAGCGGCCAGCCGGAATGCGCCCGAGGATGGCCTTCGAGCGCTCCGGATCTTCGCGCAGCGCCTGCGTGTTGTCGGTCGCGATGTAGCCGGGGGCGATGCCGTTCACATTGACGCCCTTGCCGACCCACTCGTTGGAAAGCGCCATCACGATCTGCGCGACGCCACCCTTGCTCGCGGCATAGCCGGGTACGTTGATGCCGCCCTGGAACGACAGCAGCGACGCCGTGAAGATGATCTTGCCCTCGCCGCGCGCGACCATCGGCGCGCCGATGGCGCGCGCGAGGATGAACGGCGCGCTGAGATTGGTCTCGATCACCTCATCCCAGATGTCGTCGCCATGCTCGACGGCCGGGGCGCGGCGGATGGTGCCGGCATTGTTGACGAGGACGTCGATCTGCGGGCCGGGCTTCAGCGCCGCGATCAGCCGATAGACCGCCTCGCGGTCCGAAAAATCGCATTGGTAGCCGGTAAAGCGGCGGCCCAGAGCGGTGACGGCCTTGCCGATCTCGCTGCCCCTGGGATCGAGCGTGGCGCTCACCCCGATGATGTCCGCCCCGGCCTCGGCGAGCGCCACCGCCATCGCGTAGCCGATGCCACGCTTGGCGCCGGTGACGAGAGCAGTTTTCCCCTCGAGGCGGAACTGGTCGAGAATGCTCACTGACCGTCCCCGACCTGGATCATCAGCTTCATCGCATCGGGGCTGGTGTCGAGCGTGGTGAACGCCCGCTGGATATCGCGGAGGTCGAGCACCTCGGTGATGAAGCCGTCGAAATCGAGGGCCTTCTCGGCGACGAGCTTGATCGCCTGGTCGTAGTCCTCGGGCTCGTAAACGCGCGCGCCATAGAGCTCGAGCTCGCGCCAGAAGAACTGGAAGAGATCGATCGCCGGCTTGCGGCTATTGATGCCCACGACGATCAGCCGCCCGCGCGTGGCGGCGGCTGCCGTCATCAGCGCGGCTCCGGGATCGGAGCCCGAGACCTCGAACACCACATTCGCGCCGCCCCACTGGTCCTGGTACCATTTCGCAATATCGGTGGCGTTGGGATCGAGGACGTGGAGTCCCATCTGGGTGAGCTTGGCCCGTCGCGACGGGTTGATCTCGGCGACGCTGACCTCGGTGCCGCCGCGCTTGGCGAGCGTGCCGATGAGGGCGCCGATCGGGCCGCCGCCGATCACCAGCACCTTCTCGCCGGCCTTGAGCCTGGCCCGGCGCACGTCGTGGCAAGCGACGGCCAGCGGCTCGATCAGCGCGGCGTGCTTGAGACTCATGCCGGATGGCAGGCGGTGGACCGTGTAAGCCGGCACGTTCCAGCGGCCCTGCATGGCGCCGTCGCGGTCGAGACCGAGGAATTTGAGCTTATGGCAGATATGACTGTAGCCCGCCTTGCACGCCGGGCACTCGCCGCAAGGAACGAGCGGTCGCACCACCACGGGGTCGCCGGCTTTCAGCCCGTCCACCCCAGCGCCCACCGCGGCGATGCGGCCGGACATTTCGTGGCCGATGATGCGATGATCGCCCACACGGGCATCCATGTTGCCGTGAAAGACGTGCAGGTCCGTGCCGCAGATGCCGCAATAGGCCACGTCGATCGCGACCTCCCCGGCGCCGGGCGGCGGCGGCTCGACGGCCTCGATGGCGAAAGTGTGGTGCTGCTTGTAAAACGCTGCTCTGGTCATGATGCGAGATACCTGGTGCTTTGTGACTGGGTCAGTCGAGGTGGTAGATTTCCGGCATGAACGACCACCACTCGTCGGCTCCGGCGCTGGCGAGCTTTTGCTGGCAGGGGTCGGTGAGCGCGAGCCACTTCTTGCTGATCGAGCGCTCGCCCAGCGCCTGCATGTCGCCCGCATAGTCGGTGCCGGTGTATTCCCAGTAGCCGAAGAGCAGGTTCTCGGGCTCGCGCAGATAGATCGAGTAGTTGTGGATGTGCGCCGCATTCAGCGCCGCGTCCATTTCCGGCCACGGACGGGCGTGAAGCTCCTTGTAGAGCGCCAGCTTCTCCGGCCGGACGCCGATCACCATGCCCATGCGTTGGATGCCCATCGGGTGTCTTTCGTTATTCCTTGATGCCGCCGGCGGTGAGGCCGGTGACGAGGAAGCGCTGCGCGAAGATGAAAACGATCAGCACCGGCGCGATCGCGACCAGCGTCGCGAGGGCCAGGGCCGAGAGCGAAATGGTGGTCGAGCCCGCATTGGTCGGGTTGAACGCCGGCACGTTCGACAAGAGCTCGGCGAGCCCCACCTGGATCGGCGACTTGCTGCCGGGCAGCGTCACGTAGGGCAGGAAGTAATTGTTCCAGTTGCCGGTGAAATTGAAGAAGGCGACCAGCGCGATCACCGGTGCCGCGAGCGGCATGGCGATGCGCACGAAAACCTGCAGTTCGCTCGCCCCGTCGATGCGCGCCGCATCGAGCAGGTCGCGGGAGAGGGCGGTCGAGAAATAGATGTAGGTGAGATAGACCCCGAACGGGAAGAACGAGAACGGCAGGATGGCGGCGAGCGGGTTGCCGATGAGGTGCGCCGCGCTGAGCTCGAGAAAGATCGGGAGCACCAGCGCCGTGCCCGGGACCAGCATGACCACCAGCGTCATCGCCAGCAGGGCCCGGCGCCCCGGGAACTCGGTGAGCGCCAGCGCGTAGCCTGCCGGGATCGAGGTCACGAGCGTGATGACCAGTGCGACCCCGCTGTAGAACGCCGCATTGGTGATCCAGGTCCAGATGAGACCGCCCTGGAACGAGACGAGGGTGGCCCAGTTCTGCGCCAGCGTTCCGAGATCGCCAAAGGCGAACGGCGCGTCCAGCAGCAGTTGCCGGTCGGTCTTGGTTGGCGCGAGCAGCAGCCAGACCAGCGGCACGACGAAGAACAGCACGAAGACGAGAAGCACGAGCCCTGCCGCAACCCAGCCGAGCCATGCACCTGGGGACAGGGTCGGACGGTTGACGGTCACTGGCCTAGGCGCGCTCAAACAGGCCACCCCGGAAGACGAAGTAGACGCTGAGCAGCAGCGAGACGGCGAGGAGCACGAGCGAGATCGCGGCCGAGCCGTTGAAATCGCTCTGCTTGAAGGCATAGAGGAAGGCGAGCTGGTTCATCGAATAGTCCTGCGGGACCACGCCGCGGCTCGCCTGCGACAGCACGCGCGGCTCGACGAACAGCTGCGTGCCGCCGGCAAAGGAGAGGATCACCATGTAGGCGATCCACTTACGCAACAGCGGAATCTGGATGTACCAGGCGGTGCGGACCGGCCCGGCGCCGTCGACGCGCGCCGCCTCCATGACGTCGCGGCTGATGTTGTTGAGCGCGCCGTACATCACGAGAATCCAGCCGCCCGCGCCGGTCCAGAAGGCGATGATCGCGAGCGTCACCGGCAGGTGGTCGACCTGCATGGTTTCGACGAACGCCTGGAAGCCGAGGGCCCGCAGCAGGAACGCCACCGGGCTCACGGTCGGGTCGAGCACGAACAGCCAGAGCATCACCGCCGACGCACCGGCCACCGCGCCGGGGATGTAGTAGAGGAACCGCACGGTCGCCCGAGAGCCATCGGACAGCGGATCGCGTGGATGATGATGGCGAGCACCACCACCAGGAGCACGAGCGCGACCAGCCACACGACCAGGTACAGCCCGACATGCTCGACGGCGGGAATGAAGCGGTAGTCCTTGAAGACCTTGGTAAAGTTGTCGATGCCGACGAAGGCGTTGCGCTTGGTGAAGGCGAGATAGATCGCATAGAGCGAGGGCAGGACGCCGAACACCGCGAGAAACACGCCGTAAAGACTCACAAAGGCGAGGCCAATACGGCTTTGGGCGCGCTCGACGCTGGCGCGCCGGCCCGAAAGCGGAGGCTGCCCACCCCTGGAAGGGTGGGCAGCAGAGGTTGCGTCAGCGGTCACGTCAAGCTTCGCTTATGACGGCGATCAGTTGACCGTATAGCCCTGGACCTGGGCCTCGTTCTTCATCTCCTGCGCCCAGTCGGGGGCGAGGTCGGAGACCGACTTGCCGGCGGCGAGGCCGGGCGTGACGATCTTGGCCCAGCCGGTTTCGGGCGAGATGGTGGGGTAGGCCCAGCCATTCCAGACACTGGATGCAGCGGTCGACACCGCCGCCTTGAAGTCGCCGGCATAGAAGCCGCTCGAGGCCTGCTTGGTCAGCCACTTGTCGGCGGCCGCCTGGTAGGCGGGAAGTCCGCCGGTGCCGGCCGTCGCGTCATCGGTGATGACGAACTGCGAGGAAGGTCTTCACCGCGGCGGGGTTGGCGGTGTGGCTCGAGGCGTACCAGACGCCGCCGCCCACATTGCCCGTGACCTTGTCACCCTTGGCCCAGTAGAGCGGGGCAGCCGCGGCCCAGGTGCCCGGCTTGGCGTTGACGCCCGACGGATTCTGGAACAGCGCTCCAGAGTACCAGGCGGGTCCCGGAATGGCGACCAGATGGTCGGCTTTCGCGACGAAGGCCGCGCCGAACACGGAATCCTGGGTGAGCGAGCCGTTCTTCAGCATGTGATCGAGCAGGTCGCTCACCTTCTTGGAATTGGGATCGGTCACGTCCGACGAGAAGGTGTCGCCCTTGACGGTAAAGACCGGCGCCTCGCCGCCCCAATAGTAGATGTAGGGGCCTTCGAAGCTGTCGCCGATCGAGCCCAGGAAGTAGCCCGGGTGGTCCTTGGCGAGCTTGTCGCCGAGGGCCTCGTAGTCTTCCCAGGTCTTGGGCGCGTCGTAGCCGAACTTGGTCAAGCAGGTCCTTGTTGTACCAGAACAGCACCGGCGCGAGGTCGTTGCGGAGGCCATAGACCTTGCCGTCAATGGTCACCGGGTCCTCGGCACCCTTGGTGTAGCCGTCGAGGAAGCCCTTATCGAGGAAGCCGCCGCTCAGTTCCTGGGCGAAGGCCTGGACGCCATTGGTCTCCTTGGAGACCCAGGCGGCGTCGTTGTTCTGGGTCGAGAACACGACGTCGGGCCAGCCCGAACCGGCCTGGTCGGCGAGACCGATCTTGGTCTGGAAGGTGCCTGAGGCCCCCGACGAGCCGTCGTCAACGACCATGTTGACCTTGACCTCGGGGTGGGCCTTTTCGAATGCCTCGACCGCCGGCTGCCGGGTGGCGTCGACCCAGATGGTGATCGGGCGTGTCCGCGGCGATCGCGGGCGCCGCGACGACAAGCGCCGCGAGTGCGAGAGTGGTGGTCGTCAATAGTTTCATTGTTTCCTCCTTGTGTAGTCTTGTTGGTCAGCCTGGCGGCGTCATGCCTCCCCGACCAGGTTAAGCGCGGGTCTCACCCGTGGGATTGCGCGGCGGGGCGCCGACCTCTGCCCGTGGCAGAACTTTTGGGCGCGACCATTCGCGGCGCGCGGAATCGGAGAGGACGAGGCCGTGTCCCGGGCGATCGGGAGCCTGGATCCATCCGTCGCGGATGAGCATGGGCTCATCGACCAGGTGATCGAAGTTCTGGAACGAGTATTCGAGCCATTCGACCTCGGGGAGCGCGCAAGCCATGTGCACGCCGACCTCGAGGAAGGTGTTGCCCAGCGAAACCGGGATGCCGAGCTCAGCCGCGAGCCAGCCAATGCGCATCACATCGCTGACCTGGCCATGAACGTTGAGGATGTCCGTGCCGCCCGCCAGCATCAGCGCGCGCTTTCCCGACGCGTCGAGATATTCGCCCGAGTTGATCAGGGTCCATGGCACGCTCTCGCGCAGCAGTCTCAAACCCTCGAAATCGTTGCGCAGAATTGGGTCCTCGACCCACATCAGCTCGTAGCCGGCGCGACGGATCGTCTCGAGCTTGACGATCGCCTCCTTGGCGCCCCACGCCTCGTTGGCATCGATCATGATCCTGGCGCCCGGCCGCACCGCCTGGCTCAACAGCTTCAGCCGATGCAGATCCCAGTCGAAATCCGGGTTGCCGACCTTAATCTTGAACGCCGAGTAGCCCACGGCTTCAGCGTGCTCGAAGAACGCGACGAACTCATCGTCGCTGAGATGATAGTCGAGCCCGGAAGCATAGGCGCGGACCTTGTCGCGCCGTGCTCCGAGCAGCTTGAAGAGCGGCAGGTCCTGCTGCTTGGCCGCGAGGTCCCACAGCGCCACCTGGATCGCCTCGTGGAACGGCAGGCCAAAGGCCCGCTGGTTGCCGCCGCGCGGCCGGTTGACACGGTGGACGAGGGCCTGCGGATGCTGCCCTTCGAGGCTCGGCCACGCCTCGGCACCGAAGACGCGGGTGATCTCCTCGACGTCGGGCAGGGGCCCGAACAATGACTGGACGAAGCCGAGCCCGCGATGTCCGGCCTCGTCGATGAGCTCCAGGGCTGCAATATTGGCGTCTTCGATGCGCACCTGGCTGTCGCCGATGACGCGATCGCGGGCGAATTGGAAGCGGGTGAGTTGGTAGGACTTGATGCGCACTTTGATCGACGAGTCTGACACACTGATATATCTGAAGGTCAGTAGCCCAGTCTGATCGGAAGGGAAAGAGGGCGCGGAAGAAGATTCCGCGCGAAACGGTCGCAGCCTTGGCGAAGGGAATGGCTTTTGGGCGGGAGGGTCTCACCGCAGAATCCCTGCGGGAACCCGAAGAGCTCTCGAATATGCCCCGCGGCGCGATCGTTCTGAGCCTTAGCACTGCCCCGATCGAGACCGGCGCTGCCGCGGCGCTCGGGGTTGATGGCGTCGTTTTACGGCCGAGGGCGGGCCAGGTCGGCCTCAACCACAATTCTTTCGAAGCCTTCCTTCTCCAATTTGACGCGGTATCGGAGACTGCCGGAGCGCTCGACGGGCAACGCGGCCACGACCATGCACTCCCCTCCCCTCCGACGGACCTGGTCGGCACCGCCGGCCAGCGTCAAACGGTCGCCCGCCTGGAACTTGTGTTCGAGACCGCCCGCCTCGCGCGCCAATGCGGGAGGCGGCGCCACTGGCTCCGCATCTGAGCCTTTCGCAGGCTGGGCGGCTATTCCCCCTCGGTTGAACCGGGGGCGGATGGAGATGTTCCTGAGCAAGGGATTGTTCCGGTGGCGCGGGCGACGCCAGGGTTCATCCTATCATTTGGCCGCGCCGAACACCACTCGCCGGGGCCGCGAGGATCCGACCTCGATTGGCGTCCACCGTCTGGCATGTTCGCCGGACCGAGGGCCTTAGCGGCGGACCGCGCTTTCCCCCTGTAGCCCGCGCGCGATCTCAATGGCACGCTCCAGGGAGCGTTTGAGGTTTATCACCGGCGCGCTCGCCCGCACGTCGTGCCCGTGAACCTGCAGCTCGGTCAGCAGTTTGCGCCGCGCCGTCTCCATGTCGTGCAGCAGCGGCGCAATCGGCCGTTCCGGGTGCCGGCCCGAGGCCTGAATGACCTGGAATCGGGCCAACTGCTCCTGCCATACGTAAACGCGCTCGCGGAGCTGCGCGACCAGGGCGCGACCCGTTCTGTCCGCCAACAACCCAGGCGATGGTCTCCGAAGAGGCTGTGACACTGACTTGTCTCCACCCGTGTCGCGCGCGAGAACGATGAGGCTCGCCCTTTGGTTGCACGCGTTTGAAGCCCCCCTTGGCTCGCTAAAATCTCCAGCAGCTAGCTGCCCGTGCCGGTCAGCCAATGTGTGCGGTCTCCGCCAACCTCCCATCACGAATGACGATCCTGGTCAGGCGACCGGGCTCGAGTCGGCAGACCGTATGGTCGGAGCCATATCGCACGGTGACCGTCCTCCCCGTCGTGCTTGCAAGGATTGCCGCAACGAGCCTTCCCTCTCGCCATTCGATGGTGAGCTCGGCGCCTCCCCGCGCTCGAACCCCGGCCAGTCTCCCCTGCGGCCAGGCCGAGGGCAGCGCCGGCAGCAAAAGAATGTCGTCCTTGTCCGATTGGACGAGCATCTCCAGAATGCCGGCAGCTCCTCCGAAATTGCCGTCGATCTGGAACGGTGGATGGGCATCGAACATATTGGGGTAGGTCCGCTCAGGCGAGAGCAGCCGCTGCACGATGCGGTGCGCGCGCTCGCCATCCCGCAGCCGGGCCCACAGATTGATGCGCCAGCCAATGCCCCACCCGGTGGCGTCGTCGCCTCGAATATCGAGGGAACGGCGCGCCGCCTCGGCAAGCTTCGGCGTCGCCGCCAGCGAGATCTGTTGGCTCGGATAAAGCGCGTAGAGATGGGAAACGTGGCGGTGATGGAGTTCCGGCGCGTCCATGTCCCAGTCCGCAAGCCATTCCTGCAATTGTCCCGATTTGCCGATCCGGTCCTCGGGGAGCCGGGCACGGAGTCCGGCGAGGCGGGCGCGCAATGCGGGATCGCGCCCGAGATGTTCTCCCGCTTCGATGACGGCGTCGAAGAGGTCTCGGACGATCTGGGCGTCCATGGCTGGCCCGTAGCAGAGGGCGGCCCCATGCGGGTGGACGTTTTCCGGGGAAAGCGAGGGCGCCGTGACGAGCAGATCGGTTCCCGGAAGCGGCGTGAGGATGTGGGCAATGAATTCGGCGGCGCCCACCATGACGGGATACAAGCGCTCGGCGAGGGCCCAGTTGCCGTAGCGCACATGGTCCCAAAGCTGGGAGCAGAGCCACGCCCCTCCGGTCGGCCACAGACCCCATTTGGCGCCGTCGATGGGCGCCGTGGCCCGCCACAAGTCGGTGTTGTGATGGAGCACCCAGCCGGGCGCGGCGTAGTGGACGCGCGCCGTCTCCTGGCCGGTCTGCGCCACGTCCTCGAGCAGCCGCAGCAGGGGCTCCATGCACTCGCCCAGATTGGCCACGTCGGGCAGCCAGTAGTTCATCTGCAGATTGATGTTGCAGGTATACTTGCTGCCCCACGGCGGCTCGAGGAGGTCGTTCCAGATGCCTTGCAGGGTTGCAGGCTGGGTCCCCGGCCGGGACGAGGCGAGCATCAGGTAGCGGCCATACTGTACGAACAATGCAGCCAGCGCCGGCTCCGGCGCCGCGGGATTGGCGGCGATCCGGCGGTCGGTCGACAGCTCGGTTGCCGGGGTGGAGTTCGAGCCGCAAGGAGAGTCGCCCGAACAGCGCCCCGTAGTCAGCGGTGTGACGATCGCGAAGCGCCGCGTAGCTGCGTTGACCCGCGGCGTCGAGGCGCGCCGTGATGAGCGGCAGTGGCTCCCCGCTCACATCGTCGAAGCGGCGGAAGCTCGTTGCGGCATCGATGAGGATCAGGGCCTCGGTACCGTTCGCAAAGCTAATGGCGTCCGCTGCGTGCCTGATCTGGCCGTCGCCCGTGAGCCGGGCTTCGACGGCAAAGGCCAGCTGGCCTTCGACCCCGTATGCCGGGCGGTTGCGCCCGGTGAAGCGCAACCGCCCCTCACCCGGAACCCCCGTCGCGCCAGGCTGGAGCGACGTCAGCCTCAATCTGAACGCCAGGGCGCCGGCGCGGTCGGCGCGCAACCGAACCGCAATGATACCGTCGACGGCGGTCGCAAAGGCCTCGCGGGTGATCGTCACGCCATCTACGCCGAACCTCGTTGTCGCGACCGCCTGAGCCAGGTCGAGCGATCGGCGATAACTCGCCGGCTCGATCGCACCGGCGGGGGAGCTGTCGATCCACAAATCTGCCGCGGGCTGGTAGGGCATCTGCTTGAATGGCCGGCCCATGAGGTACTGGTCGCTCAGGGCCTCGGCCTCCGCATAGCGCTGCGCAAAAAGCAGTTGCCTTACGTCTTCGAGGTGCCGAAGGGCTTCAGGATTGGCCGGCGAATAGGGGCCACCGGCCCAAAGCGTCTCCTCGTTCAGTTGCAGCCGCTCCTGGCCAACGCCTCCAAAGACCATCGCCCCGAGCCGGCCATTGCCGATCGGCAAAGCCTCGGTCCAAACCGCAGCCGGCGCGTCGTACCAGAGTTCGAGGTCGCTCATTTTCGGGATCTGCGGGTCGCAGACCTGGTCCCGTCGATCGCCCGGGTCGAGCCGCGCAGGATGATGTCGCAGTCGAGAACGATGGTGTGGGGGGCGTGGCTCGCACCGCGTTCGGTGAGGCGCGACGACATGATACTTGCGATGGTTTC
Source organism: uncultured Alphaproteobacteria bacterium (assembly GCA_963848625.1). Classification (GTDB taxonomy): domain Bacteria; phylum Pseudomonadota; class Alphaproteobacteria; order Rhizobiales; family Devosiaceae; genus Devosia_A. The sequence goes on along the minus strand of CAWKEC010000007.1, from coordinate 58,472 downwards.
GGCGATCTTGGAGATCGGCTGCGCCACCGCCGTGATGCCGCTTTCGAGCAGCCGGAACAGCGGGACATCATCGAAGCTGACGAGCGAAATGTCTTCGGAAATCTTTAGCCCGTGCTCCTTGATCATGCGCAGCGCGCCGACGGTCATGTTGTAGTTGCAGCAGAACAGGGCCGTCGGCGGCGTGGACAGCGTCAACAGCTGCAGCATGGCGCCATAGGCTTCTTCTTCATTCCAGTGCGTATCGAGGACGTAGTGCGGCTCGATCGGCACGCCCCGATCGTGCATCGCCTGGCGGTATCCCTCAAGCCGCTCGCGACCGGCCCAGTTGCGAACGTCCCCGGCTAGAACGGCGATCGCGGTGTGGCCGATATCGAGCAGATGGCACACCGCACGGTAGCTCGCAGCCCGGTTCTCGACGAGCACGCGATCGGCCGGTGGACCCTGCACGTCGTTGTCGTAAAAGATCACAGGTGTGCCGCTGCGCACGAATTCGCGCACCCGATCGACAGCTTCGGGCCGTCCATCCATCACCAGGCAGTCCACCCGGTGGGAATCGAAGAAATCCAGAAGGTCGAGGACTGACGCCGAGTTGTCGTTGTGGCAATAGGTCAGCAGCGCCCGACCTTGTTTGCGCAGGAGGCGGCTCAGATGCTCGAGCACGGGCGCGTGAAATTCGGTCAGCTGCGGAACGAGGAACCCAACGGTGTTGGTGAGCTCGGACTTCATCGCCGCCGCCAGCGCATTGCGGCGATAGCCGAGCTTGCCGATCGCTTCCTCGATCTGGTCGCGATTGGCCTGGCGCACCGGCAGGCCGTTGAGATAGCGCGACACCGTGCCGATGGCGACGCCGGCTGTGTTGGCGACGTCGACGATCGTCGCCGTGCGCGGCCGGGCCGCTTCTTCGAGCTTGGTGTCCATCATCCGCAGTCCGGCCCCGCGCTGTGTTCCTAACGTCCGTCGCACTCGATGGCCAGAGCGAGCTGGCCCCTTGCTGGCTAGGCCCCTTCGAACACGATCGCCGTGTGTATGTGCAGCGAGGGTATCGTGACCTCGATGGCGCCGTCCGGCCCGGATGTCCATGCGACCGCACTGCCGGTGAGCGCGTCGAAGACGCGCGTGGGCGTCGAAGGCAAGCGGACCGATGCGTGGACCGGACCGATGGCAGGAAGGTCCTCGATCATTTCCATGACCCGCGACGATCCGTCGTCGAGGCGCACGTCCTTGCCGCGGACCTGCGGCGGACCGTAGAGCAGATGCATCACATGGCGCTTCTCGTTCGCCTGACGGACCAGGCTGGCTCGCCCGGAGGACGGCAGGCTGGTGCTCAGCGCAGGCCTGGGGAGCAGCCGATTGAGCAGGCCGCGCACGATGTATTTGTAGAGCGGCTGACCCATCGCCCGGTAGAGCCGGAAGATGGGATAGGCGATGTAGGCCACGCCGCCATGTACCGTCACCGCCGCGCCAAGCGGCCGGGCGGATGGATCGTCTGGCGTGTGCTGATGCGATGAGAAGTGTGCGTAGTTGCGGTTGAAGTAGGGTGGGTAGATTTCCGCCAGCACGTCGGCTCCCTTCGCCGTGACGGCCTCGGCGTCGTCGTACATGACGAAAGGCGTTTCCGTCATCGCGGGGTCGAGGCCCCGGCTCGCCTTCACGTAGGACGGGCGGAACCTGATCGGCTCGGGGCCGGGAACGATACCCATCTCGAGCGTGCCGAGGCCCGCGTGCCAGGAAGCGATGATCTTGCCGCCGCCTGCGGTGAAGCTCTTGAGCCGTCCGGCCGTCTCCGCGTCGAGCGCGATCTCGTCGGGGAGGATCAGCACCTTGTATTTGCCGAAATCGGCAAAGCGGTCGATCACATCGAACGGGACGTGCAGTTCGAGCAGCATCTGCGCCGCGCCGTCGTCGCTGGGATGGTTGCGCGCCCCGGCCGGATGGAAGTGCTCGGCCGACAGGATCGCGACCTCCGAAACCTGCTCGGCGCCTTCCAGATAGGGCTCGAGCTTTTCGATGCGGGCATAGGCAGGCGCCACCGACGCATAGGTGTCGGGATTGATGGCGCCATTGGGATGAAGCTGGTCGCCGATCAGGCACTTGCTGCCCAGCGCCACCATCTGCGCGCACTCGTAGTCGAGCGCATCGGGATGCTTGAAGCCGCCAAACTCGCCCCAGCTGGTGTGGAACTTGCCGGTGTGGCCGACCATGTCGAAGCCGAGCGTCGCCGCGTAGCGCGCGCTCGAGGGGAAATGGTCATAGCCCCAGCCGCCGGTCGGCAGGCTCTCGAGCTCGAGGTGGGTGTAGGTCGAAAAGCGCTGCGGCCCCTGCTTATGGATGTGGCCGCAATTGTAGAAGATGCGGAGGCCGGGAAATTCCGCCATCAGCGCGCCGCTGACTTCCGTGCGGAACTCTTCATTGACCGCCTCGTCATTGACGAGACGATCCGCCGGCTTTTCCGGATCGAGGCCGTTGGCCTGCATGCGCGCGATGCAGGCGGCGCACACGCAATCGGGGGTCAGGATGATGTCGAAGAACAGGCCCTGCGTCTCGTAGCGGCCCGCGACCTCGCGCGCCTGGTCGAGGACATACTTCCGATAAGCAGTGATGATTGAGACAGATCGTGTGCCAGGCGGGACTCAGGTTCTTGCCGCTCGGACGGGTCGGCCGGCAGCGCATGCTGGTAGCGGTTCGTCGCGCTGACGACGCGCCACTCCGGATGCTCGCGGGCCGAAAGCTCGTCCCACTGCACCGAGATATAGATCGGGCATTCAATGTCGGCAGCGCCCAGCGCACTCACCATGTCGCCCAGCAGGTCGGGCCGCGACAAATGCGGATGCGGCTTGCCGACCTTGGTTGGATAGTACGACCAGCCGTGATGGCACTTGGCGAAGATGGTGATCGAATCGACGTGCGAGCGCTTGAGGGTCGCAACGAAATCGTTGGCGTCGAATGCCGCTCCGATCCCGGGGATGTGCTCCGAGGTATGGAAATCGAGGTGGATCTGGCGATAGCGCAGCGGCTTGTTGGTCTTCGTAGGCATGACTATTCCTTGGAGCCGGACGACGTCAGTGCGCCGCCGGCGAATTGGCGTTGGAAGATGAGGAAGATGATGAGCGGAACGATGGTGGTGACGATCGCCGCCACCGCGCGCAGGTCCCAGTTGGCATCGTACTGCCCGGCGATCTGCGCGAAGACGACGGGCAGCGGCAGTTGCGTTCTGCAGGAACAGCAGGGGGATCAGCAGCGAGTTCCAGCAGAACAGAAATTGCAGGATGCCCACGGCGAAGATCGACGACATCGTGTTGGGCAACACGACGTAGAAGAAATTCGCGATCGGCCCGCACCCGTCGATCTTGCCGGCCTCGACCAGCTCCTCGGGGAAAGTCCTCGAGGAAGTTCTTCACGAGGAAGATCGACCAGGCAAAGCTCAGCCCCACATAGGGGATGAGCACCGCCAGCAGATGTTGTCGATCAGCCCCATCTGCCGCCACAGCGTGAACAGCGGAATGACCACCACCTGCTGCGGCAGCACGAAGGCGTTGATGATGATGATCAGCAGTGTGCGGCGGAACGGAAACTTCAGGAACTGGAACGCGTAGGCCGCGGCGGGCGTCAGCACCATCGAGCCGATCGTGGCGATAGCCGGCGAGCTGCGCCGAAACCCAGAATCCCTGGCCGAGCTGATATTTCTGCCAGACTTTGATCCAGGCATCGATGGTCAGCTCGATATGGTCGAGCCGCCACCAGCCGAGCACCGTGTCCGGCTGGTGGCCGTATCGAGGTGACGATGATGCCGATCAGCGGCACGACCCAGACGATCGAGATCAGCCCGACGACGATCGGAATCCAGCGGGGCGCCTTGCCGATCATCGGGCACCTGCCGTGCGCTGGATGATGGCGGGAAGGGAGACGATCAGCACCGCGACCAGCAGCACGAGCGTCGCCGCCGCGCCATAGCCCAGCTTGAACTGGGTGAAGCTCTCCCGGTACATGAAAAAGCCGATGGTCTCGGTAGTGCGCACCGGCCCGCCGCCGTCAGCACGTAGATCGTGTCGAACGCGCGGAGGCTGCCGAGCAGGTTGATGAAGAGCGCAACGCGCACCCCCGGCATCGATAGCGGGGCAATGATGTGGCGCATGATCTGCAGGGGTCGCGCCCCATCGACATAGGCGGCCTCGAGGACATTGCGCGAGACCGTCTGCGTTGCGGCATAGATGAGCAGCAGCGGCAGGCCGGTCTGGGCCCAGGAATAGGCGATGATGAGACACCAGATCGCGGTGTTCATGTCCCCGAGCCACGGATGGGCGAGCTGCGGCAACCCGATTCCCGTAAGCAGCGGAATTGAGCAATCCGCCGGCATCGGGCCGGAAAATCCCCAGCCAGATATAACCGGTCACCGCCTCGGAGACGCCGAACGCTGCAAAGATGAGGAAGCGGAACACCAGCGTTTCGCGCGGCGCCAGCGCGCAGAGCAGCGCGATGCCCCAGCCTGCGCCGACCGACAGGATCGTCGTGCACGCCGTCCAGAGCAGGGTCGTGATGATGCTGGTGCGGAATGTCGTGTCGTAGAACAGAGTTACATAATTGCCGAAGCCGTGAATTTCGGCTTGCCCAGCCCCTTGATGTCCCAGAAGCTCAGGACGATCGTCTCGATCAGCGGGATAGACCACCGAAAAGGCAAACAGGACCAGCACCGGCAGGAGCAGGAGATAGGCGGCCGGCGCGTCGGCAAACCACCGGCGCAAGGGGGTGAGCCGATGCTCACCCCCCGCAACCCGGGAGGTCTTGCCTTGCTCGGCGCCGCGCGATGTGAGCGCGACGTCGAGTCATCAATCAAACGTCTTTGCCTTTGCTTCGATCGCCGCGGTCACCGCGTCGATCGTAGTCGTCGCTCGGGTCTCTGCAGGAACTTCTGCAACTGGACCCGGTACTCATCGACCAGATCGCCCGGCAGCAGGTCACCCAGCACGAATTGCACCTTGGTCCTTGCTGACGGCATCGACCGAGGCCTTTATCACGGTGCCGTAAAGCGATGGCGTCGACCTTGTTGCTCGGCGAGGCGAGGCCGTGCTGGGCAACGATGTTGGCCGCATCGGCCGTCGTGATCCAGGTGAGGAAGGCGTCCGCCGCGGGCTGGTTGGATCCCGAGGTCAGCTCCGAGAACTCCTTGGAGTTGACGCTCGAGACGTCATCATGGCCCGCGCCCATCGCCGGGAACTGCTGGATCGTGAAGTCGACGCCGGACTTCAGCCCGTCGGTCGACACGGCGCGATCGTTGTTCCACATGCCGATCATCTGGTAGCCGTACGTGCCGGCCTTCATCAGCGCGTCGGAGGCGTTGTCCCAATCCATGGCGAGCATGGTGTTGGCGTCGCCGCAGCAGCCAGCCTTGATCAGCTCGGCCCACTTCTTGAGCGCCGCCTTGACCGTATCGTCGGTCCACGGAATCTTGTGCGCTGCAAGGTCGGCCGCCTTCTGCACGCCGTTGAGGTGCTCGTAGATCGATTTCGAACCACTCCGTGTGCGACCAGACCTTCGCGCCCACCGCGATCGGAATGACGCCGGCGCCGTTGAGCTTGGTGAAGTTGGCAACGAAATCGGCCCAGTTGGTCGGCTGGGTGGCGATGCCGGCCTTCTGCATCGTCGCGGTCTTGTAGAACATCGCGCTGCGATCACCGAACGTGTAGGTGATGCCGTAAAGCTTGCCGTCCGTGGTGCCGAGGGTCTTCCACGCATCCGACAGATTGTCCGACAGCTTGGCGCTGTCCCACAGCGGGCCGAGATCGCGGAGCAGTCCGGCGTCGGCGAGTTCCTTGCGGAAGGCCGGCCAGGTGTTGATGAAGATGTCGGCCTTTTCGCCCGACTGCAGCGCCGCGCGGATGGCGCCGCGCGCATCGCCCTGCACCGTCAGGTTGATCTCCTTGAAATGGACGTTCGGGTTGGCCTTCATGAAGCCGTCCTCGAGCGCCTTGATCATGTCCTGCTCGCTGCCGCTCGCCCAGTCGAGCAGCACGAGATCGCCGCTGACATCGGCGGCAAAGCTGTGCGGCACCATCGCCGCCAGCATCGCGACGCTGGCGCCGGCCAGCAGAACTCGACGACCGATCTTACCGGCAAGCCCCGAACCGAGCGCACCAAAGTTCTCAGTGGTCATTTAGGTCTCCTCCCCTTGACGCGACCGTTGTGGCCGTCCTCAGTCAAGTAAGTTGAAACGTTATCATCTAGGTTGCGGATCGCAAGGGGGTGTGCCGAGGGCACTCGCCGCCATCCACGCGTGTTGGTTCAAGGAGAGAGATGCGGGGATCACCTTGATCCCATCTGGCCCCGATCCTCTCGGGTTTCTGCCGAGCAATGCGGCGACCTGCGGAGCCACGCGCAGGTCGCGCTCAAGATGGCAGCCTTCCGCCGGTTCACTCTACCGCTTCAGGGGTCGGACGAGTGATGTTGCTTTGCCGGTCCTCGCCAGTGCAGCGATCGCGGCGTATTGCACACACTCGGCTGACATCTCCATGATCTCGATGCGATTGCCATCGGGATCGGCGATCCAAGTGCCGCGATTGCCGTCGACGCCGCGTCTGGCCGGATCAAACGGCGCCGTGAGCGGGACCCCAGCGCGCTTCAATTCGGCCACCGTTGCCTCGATGTCATTGGTCGTCAGGCAGAGATGATTGAGGCCCGTCGCGGCCTGGTCTCCGCCGCGCCCTTTTCCCCCGGCAACAGCTCGACATACAGCTCATCGGTGATCCGCATGTAGACGATCCAGGGACTGCCGTCCTCTTCGGTCAGCCGCAGAAATTCGGGGAAACCGATCTTGGCGTAGAACTCGATCGAGGCCTGAAGGTCGGCGACCTTGAGGTTGAAGTGCCCGAGGGTATTGAAAGGTTTCACGCTGGTCTCCACGCGGCGGCGCCGCTCATCTGCTGAAGGGATAGGCGACGTAGGCGAACCGATCGCTGCCCGGCGCCCAACTGTTGACGTTGATGGTGCCTTGTCCGCCGAAGAAGGCGACGACGTCGCGACTGTCGGTCCCGTCCGGTTTCATCATTCGGAGAATGACGTCCTTGTTGGCGGGGTGGCCGGTCGTGCCGGGCGGGAAGCTCAGGTAGACGATCCAGCTGCCGTCCGGCGAGAGGTGCGGAAACCAGTTGACGCGGTTGTCGAAGGTCAGCTGCTCGATGTGGCTCCCGTCGACACGCATCCTGAAGCACTGCGCGTGTCCGGCCGTCGTCGCCGCGCGCTCCGAGTTGAAATAGATCCATTGCCCGTCCGGCGAGTATTCGGGACCGTCATTGGGGTAAGCGACGTCGGTCAGACGGGTATCCGCGCCGCCGGCAGACGGGATGGTGAAGACGTTGATGCGCTTGTGACCCGCCACCCCTTCGACCGCCACGTAGGCGAGAGTGGCGCCATCGGGAGAGACGCCGTGGAGATAGTAGTGATGCGGCGCGGCATGGTCGTTCGAGATCTTGCGCGGCTCGCCGCCCGCCGATCGGCACGGCAGTAGAGGTGGCCGTTGTTCTCGGAGAAGTAGATCGTTGCTCCATCCGGCGAGAGCACATGGTCATTGTTGAGGTCGCGCAAGGCCCCCGTCTCGATCCGCACCGGCGACGCCGATCCGTCAATCGCGATGCGCCAGAGTTCGCCGCCAGCGTTGAAGACGAGATCGCGGCCGTCCGGGGTCCAGTTAGGCGCCTCGATGATTTCGTCGGCCTCGAGCAGCACTTTTCGGTCGCTGCCGTTGCGATCGATGACGATGAGCTGCGAGGTCTGGCCCGGCAGCAGGGTCCGGCCCTTGCGGGTGAAACGGGGAGTTGGGGTGATCGGCATCTTGGGGGGCCAGGAATCCAGAGAAGAACGCGGTCCAGGGGCCGCAGCGAGAGGGCGGGCGGGGGTTGACCCCGCCCGCTCGGCATCATCCGAAGATCGTATCGTACTGGTCCTTGAGTTCCGAGATCACCTGGTCCGACGTCTCGGTCTGGTCGCCCCAGAACTTGAACATCACGTTCCAGACCGAGCGCACCCAGTCGGCGTCGGAGATGTTGAAGGGGTTCTGCACGCGACATGTCGGGCTTCTTGAGCGAGTCGAGCACGAGCTTGTTGCAGACGTCGAGCGAGGCCGGATCGACGTCGGTCCGCACCGGGGTCGAGCCCTTCTTGGCCGCGAAGTCCGCCGTCACCTTCGGATCGGTGTCGAGCTTGGCGAATTCGAGCTCGGCCTGCTTCTGCGCGTCGGCGACGTTCGGGCCATCGAGGAAGTTCCAGGCGTCGACCGTCACCGCCAGCGCCTTGGTGCCGGGGATGTTTTCGCAGCCGAAATCCTTGCCGGCGACCTTGCCGGCATTGCGCCACTCGCCCTTCATCCAGTCGCCGTGAATCTGCATCAGGGCCTTGCCGGTGATCACGAGCGCTCGTGGTGTCGTTCCAGGCGCGGTTCTCCGAGCCGGGATCGACCTGGAGGCTGAACTTGCGGACCCAGTCGATCGCCGTCTTGAGCGCCGGCTCGTCGAACACTTTCGGATCGACCGTCGGGCCGTAGAAGCGATTGTAGATGTCGGGCCCGGCGACGGCGGCGATCAGGGCGTGGGTCAGATAGCCCACCTGGAAGTCCTGGCTGCCGACGGCGAGCGGCTGGAAGCCGGCGGCCTTGACCTTGGCGAAGTCGGCGAACATGTCGTCGAGCGAAGTCCATTTGGTCGGATCGACGCCGGCTTTCTTGGCGACGTCCATGTTCCAGTAGACCATGCCGTCGATGTGGATGCCGGCCGGCGCCTTGTAGATCTTGCCGTCGACCGTGATCTCCTGCAGCACCGTCGGCGGGAAGGTTCTGGGCGATGTTGTTGTCGGTGAAGAACTTGCGTGAGGTCCATGATCGGCGCCCTGCTTGGCGAGGTCGCGGATGATGCCCGGATCGGAGTTCATGAAGACGTTCGGCGGGTTGCCGCCGGTCACCATGTTGGTGAGCGAGACGTTCGCGCCCGTGTCGTGCGGAATGGCGATCTCGGTCCAGCCGATATTGTTGCTGGCAAGATCGGTCTTGAGCACGTTGAGCGCCGCCATCTCGCTGGGCGTCGACCACGAGTGATAGATCGTCAGCGGGGTCGGATCGGCGGCATACGCCGAAGCTGTGAGCATCAGGGCCGCGCTCAGTCCGGCTAGTCCCTTGGTTAGCATCTAGTCCTCCTTTGTGGATCTCGGCGAGATCCGTTCCTCATCCGGTGGCGCCCGGCCGATGTTTCGGTCCGTGCTCCCATTGATCTTTGGCCGGGCGCGGACGCCCGAACCGCGACTAGAGGCGCTGGCCCGTCGCCGCGTCGAAGGCGTGCAGCTTGCCGTGTGGAAAGCTCAGATCGACGAGGTCGCCCTGGCGCAGGCTCCCGACCCGTTCGGGCGGTAAGCTGACGGCGAGCAACCCGCGATCGGTCTTGAAATAGCCGGTGGCGTCGGCGCCGGTCTTTTCGGTGTATTGCACCGGCAGCCGGAAGCTGGCCGCGGGCACTCCGCCGTCCGCCGATCGGAGGGAGCGAAGTGCTCGGGCCGCAAGCCGACCATGATCTGGTCGCCGTCACGCGGGGAGCGTCGCAAACGGATAGCTGGCCGAGATCAACGATGGCGTCGACGCCACTGATGGCCGCCGACAGCTTGCCGGCGGCGACGGAAATCGTTGCCGGGGTAGATGTTCATCGCCGGCGCGCCGATGAAGCCGGCGACGAAGAGGTTGGCCGGACGCTCGTAGACCACGTCGGGCGTATCGAACTGCTGGATGACGCCCGCGTTCATGACGGCGATGCGGGTCGCCATCGTCATCGCCTCGATCTGGTCGTGCGTGACATAGACGACGGTCGGACTTGGTCTCGTCGTGGAGCCGCTTGATCTCGATGCGCGTCTCGGTCCGGAGCTTGGCGTCGAGGTTGGAGAGCGGCTCGTCGAAGAGGAAGACACCGACCTGCTTGACCAGCGCGCGGCCGATCGCGACGCGCTGGCGCTGCCCGCCCGAGAGCTGCGACGGCTTGCGGTCGAGCAGCGGCTCGATCTGCAGCAGCTTGCGCCGCCCAGGCGATGCGCCGCTCCTGCTCGGCGCGGTCGAGCTTGCAGCGCGGACGAGCCCGAACTTCAGGTTGCCGCGCACCGTCTTGGTCGGATAGAGCGCGTAGGACTGGAACACCATCGCGAGGCCGCGATCCTTGGGATCGAGCTCGGTCACGTCGCGGTCGCCGATCTGGATCCGCCCGAGCGTCACCTCGAGCAGTCCGGCGAGGAGATTGAGCAGCGTGGTCTTGCCGCAGCCGGAGGGCCCGAGCAGCACCACGAACTCGCCGTCCTCGATCTCGAGGTCGAGGTTCTTGAGCACCGTGACGCGGCCATAGGACTTGACGATCTTTTCGAATTGCACGCGCGGCATCGGCTATCCCTTGATGGCGCCGGCGGTGATGCCCTGGACGAAGAAGCGGCCGAGGACGAAGTAGATGACGAGCGGCGGGAACGGCGGTGAGCAGCGCCGACGCCATGTCGACGTTGTAGTTGGCCTCGCCGAGCGCCGTGATCACCACGTTGGCGAGGATCACCGTCATCGGCTGCGTGCCGATGCCGCCATAGGTCAGGCCGATCAGAAAGTCGTTCCAGATCGAGGTGATCTGCAGGATCAGCACCACGATCATGATGTTCCCGCTACATCGGCAGGATGATTTCCCGGAAGATCCGCCAGAAGCTGACCCGAGTCCATCATCGCGGCGCTCATGATCTCCTGCGGGATGCCCTTGTAGTAATTGCGGAAGATCAGCGTCAGGATCGGCATCGCGAGCACGGCGTGCACGACCGCGATGCCCCAGATCGTGCCGTAGACCTTGAGGAAGCCGGTGATGATGATCAGCGGCACCATGATGATCTGGAACGGCACGAACGCGCACATGAAGAGCACGAAGAGGAAGGTGTTGGCCCAGCGTCACGTTCCACAGCGCCAGCGCGTAGCCGGTGACCGAGGAGAGCGCCGATCGACAGGATCAGGCTCGGGAACAGGATCTCGCAGCGAGTTGACGAAGCCGACCTTGATGCCCTGGCAGCGCGTGCCGGAGCACGACTTGTCCCAGGCCGTCCACCAGGCCGAAAGTCGAGGCTCCAGGGCAGCGAGAAGATTCGCCCTGCCGGATCTGGTCCATCGTCTTGAGCGAGGTGACGACGATCACGTAGAGCGGCACGCAAAAGAACAGCGCGCAGATGGTGAGGAAGACCAGGATCGCGATCGGTCGAGCCGCTTGCACCCGCTTCTTGCGGCGCCGGAAACGCGACCGGCTCGTCATCGACCATGCCGCGCCCAAGCGAGGCTTCGGCGATCGTGGTCATTGCACCCGCGCCTCCTGCCGGCGCTGCTGCCAGGCGGTCAGCGAGGACGAGCGGAAGGAAGATCGCCGACGCGTGATCAGCAGCATGACCACCGCCGCCGCCGAGGCGAAGCCGAGATTCTGCTTCTGCCAGTAGGCGTTGATCGTGTAGTAGGCCGGCACCCAGGTCGATTGCCCCGGCCCGCCATTGGTCATGGCGTACAACCATGTCGTAGGCCTTCACCACGCCCAGCGAGAGCAGGATGGCGCAGGTGAGGAAGGTGAACTTCATCATCGGGATGATGATCTCGATGTAGAGCCGCCAGAAGCTGCACGCCGTCGAGCTTGGCGGCGCTCCAGATCTCGGTGTTGATGCGCCTTGAGGCCCGACAGCATCAGCGCCATGTAGAAACCGGCGCCCTGCCAGACCGTGGCCGAGGATGATGCCGTACATCGCGGTCTGCGGGTAGTTCAGCCAGTCGAAATGGACACAGGGCAGGCCGATCTGGTGCGAGGAAATTCTGGACCCCCAGGGTCGGGTTGAACAGCCAGCGCCAGGCGAGGCCAGTGACGATCAGCGACACCGCGAGCGGATAGAGGAAGACGGTGCGGAACAGGCCCTCGCCGCGCTTCTCGCGATCGATCATCGCGGCCAGCAGGAAGCCGAAGACGATGGCGAGCAGGCTGCCGATGCCCAGCACGACGATGTTCTTGAGCGCCGTCTGGAAGATGCCGTCGTTGAAGAGGCGGATATACTGGCGCGCCCACTCAGCCCAATTGATCGAGTAGTCCGCAAAGCGACGGCTGCGCGTCAGCGACATCCAGATGGTCCAGCTCGACTGAGCCGGCAAAGGCCACGGCCGTGACCGCCAGGGCTGGCGTCAGCGCAAGCTGAGGCGACAATCGGCTCCAACGAAAAGCCATGGCGCGCGCTCCCCTCCCCGCGCGACCACCCACGCCGAGCTGGTCCCGCGCATCCTTTTGCGGATGTATTAGCGATAACCTAAAGGCGGTCCGCGCCTCCCGTCAATCGGCAATCTTTAGAATTGAAGAGATCGCGGAAACGGGCGGCCGGGGCGGCCGAGCGATCCGGGTCAGCGCTGCGCAACCTGATCCGTCGATGGCACAGATTTATGTGTGATTACATGGTTCTAGAGCATCGCTGCACCGCCGGTTGTCCGCCGGAGACAGGGACAAGCGCACCCTGATGAGATTGACAAACCGGGACGCTTGCCTTTGAACGGCACAGTATTAACGTTCGCCGGCAAGGCGGGCGGCGACAGCCCGGTGGGGCGCCGGCGGACGCAGTGCAGGAACGCGGGAGGAAGTAATGAAGGGAATAACCGGCATCGGGCACGTGGCGATCAAGGTCAAGAACCTCGACCGTTCCCTCGACTACTACGTCAACAAGCTCGGATTTCCCGAGATGATGCGGCTCAAGAAGGACGACGGTTCAGTCTGGCTCGTCTATCTGCGCATCACCGACGAGCAATATCTCGAGGTGTTCCCTGGAGCGGACGGCGACCGCGCCCCCGGCTGGGACGCGAACGGCCTCAACCATGTCTGCCTGACGGTCGACAACATCGATCCGGTCCTCGCGCAGGTGAAGGCTGCCGGCCTGACCCTCCTGCTCCCGCTCAAGACGGCGGTCGACGGCAACCGGCAGGCGTGGCTCGAGGACCCTGAGGGCAACCGCATCGAGCTCATGGAAATGGCGCCCGACAGCCTGCAGTACAAGGCGATCAAGCGGCTGCGTTCCGAGGGCGTTCCGGCCTGATCGCGGGGAATCGTCGGCGAGCTTGCCTACGCCGGGCGCTTAGTCGAAAAGGCCGGGTCGTCCCGTGACGCGGGACGGCCGCGGTTCAGGGGGTCAGGTTTGGCGAAGCGCACGATCCGTCTCAGTGACGTTGCGGCAAAGACCGGCTTCTCGACCAATACGGTCTCGCTCGCGTTGCGGGAGAGCGCGCGCATCCCCCTCGAGACCAGAACGCGGATCCAGTCGGTGGCGGTCGAGTTGGGCTATTTGCCCAACCACGTTGCCAAGTCACTCGTGAATCGCGAAACGCGGACCATCGGCCTGGTCCTCACCGACGTCATGAACCCGGTGCTCACCCACACGGCGCAGGCCGTCGAGCTGGCGCTGGCGGAGCGCGGCTACGGTACCCTGTTCGCGACCTCCAACAACAACTTCGCCGAGGAGGCCAAGGTCATCGAGATGTTCCGTTCGCGCCAGGTCGACGGCATGCTCATCTATCCCGCCCGCCATCGCGAGCTCGAGCACCTGAAGCCGCTGCGCCGCGCCAATTTCCCGATCGTCCTGCTCATTGCAGATCCGACCGTCGGCCTCGACGGCGTCAGCGTCAACGATCGCAGCGGCGGGCTGCAGGGCACGCGCTATTTGATCGGGCGCGGCCACAAGCGGATCGGCTTTCTCGATGCGTCCTCGCGCAACGGTAACAACGAGAAGCTCGAGGGCTACCAGCAGGCGCTGAGCGAGGCCGGGATTCCGTTCGACCTGAGGCTCGTGGTCCGCACCAATGGCGACTATTCGCGGCATGGCTATTTTGCCCTCGATACGCTGATGAGCGGCGCCGCTCCGCCGACGGCCGTGATCGGCGACAACGATTCCATCGCGCTGGGCGCACTCCACTGGTGCCACAAGCACAACGTTCGCGTGCCGCAGGATCTGGCCGTGATGGGGTTCGACAACATCCCCTATAGCGAGTTCGCCTCGCCCCCGCTTTCGACCGTCAACTACGACGTCGAGGCCGTGTCGCGCATGGCTGTCGACCGGCTCATGCGCCTCATCAATGCGGGCGATCAGCTGCCCGAGCCGCGCGTGACCATGATCGATCCCGAGCTCATCATTCGTGGCAGCACCTGAAAGTGCCCGCCACGCCTGATGCTTCAGTGCGGTACAGCCGCCTCGGCACGCCCAGCCAGCAACTCTTGCCGCTCGTCCTCGGCGGCTCCTGGTACGACAGGTCCGTCAGCGACCGCGACCTCACAGCAGCGATGGAGGCCGCCTACGCGAACGGCATTCGCCAGTTCGACACCGGCGCGCGCTACGGCGGCGGGCACTCCGAAGAACTGATTGGGCAGTTCATCCGTGACAAGCGCGAGAGCGTTTTCTTGAGCTCGAAGTCCGACACGCAGGAGATGACAGCCGAGGCTATGGTCGCCGAGGTCGAGGGAAGCCTCCGCCGCCTCGCGGTCGAGCGGATCGATCTTTACTACATCCACTGGCCGCGCGCCGGCCGCGACATGCGGCCGACGATGGAGGGGCTCGAGCGCGTCCGGCAAGTTGGCAAGATCGGGGCGATCGGGGTCAGCAATTTCAACGTGGCGCAGATGCGCCAGGTCGAGGAGGTCGCCGCGATCGCGGCGCACCAGCTGGGCTTCAACGTGCTGTGGCGACACCGCGGAGAGGACGTCATCCCGTATTGCCGACAGCGCGGCATCGCGGTCGTCGCCTATAGCGCGCTCGCGCACGGCATCCTCACCGGCAAATTCGGTCGCGATCCGCAATTGGAGGCGGGCGATCAGCGCCACACGATCCTGCCGTTCCGGTCGGACCTCTGGCCCGACGTCTACGCAGCCGTCGAAGACCTGAAGGCCGTCGCGGCGCGGGCGGGGGTAACGCTCGCGACGCTCTGCGTCCGCTGGGTCCTGGCGCGGGCCGATGTCGACAGCGTGGTGATGGGGGCGCGCAACGCCAGCCAGTCCAACGCCAACGCGCAGGTCCTGCAACCGGCGATCGCGCCCTCTGTGCTCGACGAGGTTGGCGCTATCAGCGACCGGGTGTCGGCGCGCATTCCCGATGCCGGGAACCTCTTCGACCACTACCCCTGACAGGCTTCAGCCCTTGGTCGCCCCGGCCGTGAGACCGCCAACGAACAACCGCTGGAACGCAAGGAAGAGCAGCACCACCGGCACCGTCATCACCATTGAGGCGGCCATCACGCCGCCCCAGTCGGTATTGAACTCGGTCGAGAATTC
Organism: uncultured Alphaproteobacteria bacterium; assembly: GCA_963848625.1. Classification (GTDB taxonomy): domain Bacteria; phylum Pseudomonadota; class Alphaproteobacteria; order Rhizobiales; family Devosiaceae; genus Devosia_A. The sequence goes on along the minus strand of CAWKEC010000007.1, from coordinate 43,164 downwards.
GGCGAGCCCGATCGGCAGCGTCTTGACCGACTGGTCCTGCGCGAACACCAATGCGAAGACGAACTCGTTCCAGCAGGTGACGAACGAATAGACCACCACCGCAACGACGCCGGGCAGCGCCAGCGGCAGCGTGATGCGGAACAAGACCCCGAGCCGGCTCGCGCCGTCGATGGTCGCCGCCTCTTCGAGCTCGGCGGGAATGCTCCGCATGTAGCTCGTCAACATCCAGACGCTGAGCGGCAGGGTGATGATCGTATAGACGAGGATCAGCCCCCAATAGGTGTTCACCAGGTGCAAGGTCCTGAGCGTGATGAACAGCGGCACGATGATCGCCGCGGTCGGCAGCAACTGGCCGATCAGCACGAAGGTCTGCAGGTACACTTTGCCGCGAAAGTCGAACCGCGCGAAGCCGTAAGCGGCAAACACCGCCAGCACCAGCGCCACCGCGGTCGCCCCGCCCGCGATGATGCAGCTGTTGAGGAAGTAGCGCGGGATGTTGGAGTTGAAGAGCACCGTCCAGTAGTTGAGCGAGCGTCGGCTCGTTGGGCAGCCAGTGCGGCGGCACCGTGAACAGCTCGTTGAGCTTCTTGATCGAGCTCAGCGCCATCCACGCGAACGGGAAGAGACAGACCGCGACCAGCACGAGCGCCAGGATGACGATCAGCACCGAGGCCTCGGGCCGCCGCCGCAATGGCGAGCCCGCGGCGCTCACTTGGCGGCCTCGAGGTTGGACGGGATCACCCGGATGTAGACGGCGACGATGATCGCGGCGACGATGAAGAACAGCACCGACAGCGCCGCCGCGCCGTTGAACTGGAAGCTCACGAAGGCGAGCTGGTAGATCTGGATCGGCGTGATCAGGCTGAGGTCGGCCGGCCCGCCCTGCGTGATGGCATAGATCAGCGTGATGCCGTTGAGACCCCAGATGACGAGCAGCAGCGTCACGGCGACGAGCACCGGCCGCACCTGCGGCAGCGTGACGTGCCAGACCTCTTCCCAGAACGAGGCGCCGTCGACCCTCGCGGCTTCGTAGAGATCGGCGGGGATCGCCTGCAGCCCCGCCAGCACCATGATCGCGACGAACGGAAAGAGCTTCCACACATTGATGGCGATGAGCACCGGCATCACCGTTGACGGGTTGGTCAGCCAGCCGACGGGGGCGGGAATGATGCCCGCTCCGGTCAGCATGTAGTTGATGATGCCGAACTCGGTGTGGAACATCCACGCCCAGGTGGTCGCCGCGACGATCCCCGGCACCACCCACGGGATCAGCGCGATCGAGCGCACCGCCGAGCGCCCCCAGAAATCGAGATTGAGCAGGATCGCCGACGAGCGTCCCGAGGATCACCTGGAACACGATCGAGCCGCCGACATAATAGATGAGGTTGAAGAAGGCCTGCCGCGTCACATAAGGCGCGAGCACATTGGCGTAGTTCTTGCCGGTGAAATTGCCGTGCGCGTCGACCGTCGACAGATAGACCGTGTAGACGATGGGATAGGCGATCAGCGGCGAGCAGCACGAGGATCGCCGGCAGGACGAAGAACAGGCCGACGCGGCTGTTCATGCGCGAACCTCAAGCGGCATCATGATATCGCACCGGCATTTCATCCACCCCAAGATGTCATCCCAGCGAAAGCTGGGACCCAGCCCGCCGCCGGCGCAAGGTGAGAAATGGGTCCCGCTTTCGCGGGGATGACACGCGGTGGGGGGCTTCCGGAGTCTCACCCCGAAAGCCCCGCGCTCAGCCCTGGTCGAGCAGCGCCTGGATTTCCTGGTTCGCCTGATCCATCGCCGCCTGCGGATCCTGCTGGCCGGCGAGGATGCGCTGGATGCCGTTGAACATCGCCTGGCTGATCTGCACCCAGTGCGGCGTGATCGGCGTCGGCCGGCCATATTGCAGCATGCCGGCAAACGGCTTCAGCAGCGGATCCTGGAAGCGCGGCAGGCTCAGCGCCGAGATGCGCGCCGGGAACGTGTCGGTGAAGTACCCCATGTTGTCCTTGGTGTTGAGGAACTGCAGGAACTTCTTGGCATCCGTCGGGTTCTGCGCGTCCTTGGGGATGATGTAGCTCCAGCCATTGAGGATGCCGGCGGTCTGCTTGCCCGCCGGATGCGGCGTCATGAACGCACCGATCTTGAGGTTGGGCGCCGCCTGCGCGATCGGCGCGATGTCGTACTGGCCGGTCAGGTAGCTCGCGACCTTGCCGGCGACGAACAGCTGCCGGTTGGCGACGCCGTCGTTCTGCAGCGTCGAGTTGGGTGAAATCTTGTTCGTGTAGAAATCGGTATAGAACTTGATTGCAGCGACCGCCTCGGGCGAGTTGATCACGGCCTTCTTGCCGTCAGCCGAGATGATGTCGCCGCCGTTCATCCAGACCAGCGGCAGCGCGCGGGTGATGGTGTTGCCGAATTCGCCGCCGCCGGTGATCGCCATGCCGAAGACGCCGTTGGCGGTCATCTTCTTGGAGGCCGCCACCCAGTCGTCCCAGGTCTGCGGCGGATTGTTCGGATCGAGCCCGGCCTTGGTGTAGTCGTCGAGGTTGTAGATGAGCGCCGTGCACTCGATGCGATAGGGGATCGCGTAGAGCTGGCCGTTATAGGTGTCCTCGGCAATCACGGCCTTGTTGTAGTCGTCCTTGTCCTGGATCGTGTCGTCGAGCGGCAGCACCAGATCGCTCTGTGCGTAGCCCGCCACCCAGCCGTGCTGCACTTCGATGATGTCGGGCCCGGAGCCCGACTGCAGCGCCGTCATCACCTGCTGCGGCAGGCCGTTGGAGGTGGTGATCTGCAGCTTGATGTTGATGCCGGGATTGGCGGCGTGGAAATCGTCCGCGAGCTTTTGCGCGCGCGCCTGGCTCCAGTTGGGCGTCCACCAGACGACGTCGCCCGCAAAGGCCGCGGTGGCGAATATTAGCGCTGAGACAAGAGTTAATGCCGATACGGTGGATTTCAGCTGCATGTCATCCTCCCTTGGTGCGGCCATTGCCGCCTTGCTCAGGTCGCCGGAGTATCCAAGCCGGCGCTGTACAGTTCATTGATGAACTGGAGCATCGATAGGCGACAGTGCGACAGGAGCCTATCGCTGTCAATCAAAGCTCTGGCTTGCGATGGCTCATCACCGCATCGCCTTTGGCGACGCCGGCGACATTGATCGACCCGTCGAACAGCGGCACGTCGAACGGCTGGTACGGATATTTGGCACATGCTTCCTCGTTGAGCTCGACGCCGAGGCCTGGCGCCGTCGGCGCAAGAATGTCCCCCGACTCGAAGATCAGTGTTTCCTTGACCAGCTCCTTCCGCCACGGAACGTCGATGCTCACCGTCTCAAAGATCATGAAATTGGGGATCGCGACGGCGGTGTGCAGCGTCATGGCGTTCATCACCGGCCCGACCGGGTTGTGCGGCGCGACGGGGATCATATGCCAGTGGGCCAGATGGGCGATGCGTTTGGTCTCGCTTAGTCCGCCCGCATGCGAGACGTCGGGTTGAGCGATATCGATCGCGCGCTTCTCGAACGCCTCGAGGAACCATTTGGGCTCGTAGCCGCGCTCGCCGGCGGCGATGGGTACCGGCGAGTGCGCGCGCACGTCGGCGAGCGCGTCGATCGCGTCCGGCGGCACCGGCTCTTCGATCCAGGCAAGGTTGAATGGCGCCATCGCTTTGCACACGGCGATCGCGGTCGGTACGTTGAAGCGGCCATGGACGTCGAGCATCAGGTCGATATCCGGCCCGACCGCGTCGCGCACCGCGGCAACAACGTCCACCGAGCGATTGAACAGCGCGCGATCCATATCGAGGCTGGCATTCTCAAACGGATCCCATTTGAGCGCGCGGTAACCCATCGCGTTCACGGCGTGCCTGGCGTTCCGCGCGTAGTCGTCAGGGCTGGTCGCGTCCTGGAACCAGTGATTGGCATAGCACTTGACGCGATCGCGATACTTTCCGCCGAGGAGCTCGAATACTGGAACGCCGAGGGCCTTGCCCTTGATGTCGAGCAGGGCCGCTTCGACGGCGCCGATCGCGGTGCGGAACACCGCGCCGCTGCGCCAGTAGGAATCGCGATGCAGCTGTTCGATGATGGCATCGACCGCGAAAGGATCGCGGCCGATGAGCACGCGCTCGAGCTCTTCGAGCGCGGCAACGATGGTCAGCGTCTTCCATTCGAGCGTCGCCTCGCCGACGCCGGTGATGCCGTCATCGGTGGAGAGCTTCACGAACACGAAGTTCGTGCGGCTGACATTGGCGGTGAAGATTTTCTGGCCAGTGATCTTCATTCCTGCACCTTTCGACCAATCCGAATTGGAACCGGATGGGGTCTAAAGGCTATGCCATCCACGCCGCTCCGTAGAGGGCCAATTTACGCGGGAGGCCATGCCCGAGCCGGAGCCGCAGCGATGATGCAGCTAGGCGTCGTCGGTGACGACGATCAGCATAGGCGCGCCGCCGGAACTGATCGACGCGGCATGCGCCAGAGCTTGCTTGCCGCCGCCGGAAGCAGCGCAGGCCTTCAGCGCGTCCAGCGTCGGAAAACTCACGTCGGACATCAGGTGGTACGGCGGTGGCGCGAAGCCTGGACCGACGACGCGCTGCGTCGTGACGCCGGTGGCACCCACGAGCTTGGGTCCAGCGTAGGGCAGATGCTGTTCGCGATAGGCGCGGTCAAATTCCGGGATGTCCTTGGGAATCGGATAGAGAATGAGGAGATGGGCGGCCATGAGATGTTCCTCTCGTCTTGGGTGAATTCACGAGAGTTATGGACGGCTGGAAGGTCCCGGAGGGGTACGGAATCCTGACCGTCCGCTTCGCTTCACAGTCGATCCGTTTCAGCAGCCGGCCCGACATGGGCGAATGGATAGAGATCGAACCACTTGGGAAAGACGCGGGTGAGAGCCCTGGGTCCCTCGATCACTAACCCCAGTCTTTGGGCCTCGAGGAAGCTCACGTCACCACGCCACCACGCGACGGCGGCGGCGATCGGTCCTCGCACACACACCGGTTCGGGGAACCCTGGGTTCTGGTGGCAAAGCGAGGCTTCGGTTTTCGTGAGGAGCAGAAAGCGCTGCGGATGGCCGCGAATCTCGAACCTTACGACCAGGGGATTCTTGGGCAGCGCCGAAAACCGCACCCGCCGTTGCATGTCGACCAGCAACGGCTCCACATCGAGGTCCTCCGCAGCGGGCTCTCGCACCAGCCAGCGCTGTCCCCATGTTCCGAGAGCACTCACTAGAGTTTCCAACTCCTGCCCCGCTTCAGTGAGAGCGTATTCGGGACCGTGCGCCGCATCCACGCGCGCAATGGCGCCGGCAAGCACCAAGGCCTGCAGCCGTTCGGAAAGCACGGTGCGCGAGACCCTGGGGATTCCCCTGCGGATGTCATTGAAACGACGACTGCCCGAGAGAATCTCTCTCACGATCAAGAGCGTCCACCGACCGCCCAATGCCTCGTGGGCGCGCGCCATCGAGCAGAACTGTCCGTATCCCGCCGCCATGCGGTCCTCTAGCATAGCTGACCGCCCTGGCGCGGTACGGAATCTGGACTTCCCACGCCCCGACGGCGTTGCTTTCGGCCTCCGCTACGATCTTTTATTTCAGCGGGTTCGCCTTTCGCCAGGCCTCGTACTCGGCGCGCGCGTCCTCGTGCAAGGGATAGTAGCGCTGCAACGGCGCGCCCTGCATCAGCTTCATGCGCGAGAAATCTTCCCAGTCGTGGTGCTTGCCCGCCTGCTCGATCACTTGCGGCGCCAGCGCAACAGGCACGCACACGGCGCCGTCGTCATCGGCAACGATGATGTCGCCCGGGATGACCGTCACGCCGCCGCAGGCGATCGGCACGTTCACGGCAAAGGGCATCAGGCCGGTCTGGGCGTGGAAATTGGGCGTCACGCCGCGCAGCCAGAGCGGCACATCGAGCTTCTGCACATTGACGAAATCGCGCACGCACCCGTCGATGACCATGCCGGCACCGCCGCGGCCGCGGAAGTAGGTCATCATCATGTCGCCGAACACGCCGGAGGTCATGTCGCCACGCGCATCCACGACGACGACGTCGCCCTTCTGCACGAAATACAGCACGTGCCGGTGCAGCTGCTTTTCGACGTCGGCATATTCGCCCTCGCCGTAAAGGTCTTCCCGCTTAGGCATGAATTGCAGCGTCAGCGCCGGTCCGGCAATCGCCTTGCCTTGGTTGAAGGTCACCGGCCCCAGCATGTGCGCATTGCGGATGCCCATGTGCGCGAGCGTCGCACTGGCGGTCGCAGCGCCGACCTTGCGGATGGCGTCCACGAGCTCGGCCGGCGGCCGCTTGATATCCGGGATCGGAGTCGTCTCAGTCTTTTCAGCGATCATGTTGTTCATCCACCGAGTGCGAGGGGAAGCGTCGAAAGCCTGCCGTGCGGTCATCCATGGCGCCATCCAAGCATTCGTTCTGCCTTGGCCGAGTTGAAAAAACTGCGATGACCGCTGAGGTCGCCGCGCACCGGAACGTTGGGGTGATAGGTGGCGGCCAGCTCAAGGCTCGGGATGTCGTTGGTCGTCTCCGGCGCCACGATGTAGAACACCTCGTGGCCCTTGAACCGGTCATCGACGGCGAGGAGGCACGCCTCTGCCGCCGGTTCGCGCAGCGTGTAGCCCCACAAATGCCGGGCCGTCTGCTGGTCGGCAATGTTGAAGTTCTTGGCGGCGATTGCCTTGCTCTCGACCACCCAGTGGAAGCGAATGCTGGCGATCTGCAGGTCCTCGTAACGGCGGGCCAGGCTGTCGGCCTGCTGTTCGCAGATCCATTTCGACAGGCCGTAGGGCTCTTCCGCGTGATTGGGGTGATCCTCATCGAGGGGGAAATAGTCGAAATGCGCCTCGCGGCTGTAGGACAGCCCGATCGCGTTGACGCTCGAGGCCTGGCAGATGCGGCGGATCCCCACTTCGATCGCGGCACGCATGACATTGTAGCTGCCGACGACATTGTTGCTGTGCACGACGTGATCGGGGTCGCGAAAGGGCCACGGGAACGCCGCCATATGGATGACCGCGTCGCACCCCGCAAACGCCGTCAGCAGTGCAGCGTAGTCGGCGATATCGACACAGCGGTAGTCAACGCCGTCGCGCGGTACCGCCGGAACGACCCGGTCGACATTGACGATCTGGTCGCCGCGGGCCAGCGCCTGTTCGACGATGGCGCTGCCCACGACGCCCGTGCCGCCGGTGACCGCCAGCCTCATGCGCGGCTCTCCGCATAGACGGCCTGCTGCAGGCCGCGGATGTAGCCGATCGCGTAGAGGCGGCCGAATGCCGAGTAGCCGGCCTCGCTGTTGGTGTCGCCTTCGACCGTCGGGACGTGATCGGGCCGCAGCACGCCATCGAACCCGATGTCGCGATAGGCGCGCATGCAGGCGAGCATGTCGGTCATCCCGGCATCGTGCCAGGTCTCCTCGAACTTCTCCGGCACGCCGCGGACGTCGCGGAAATGGACGAAGGAGATCTTCTCCCCCAGCCGCCTGATCTCGCGCGGCAGATCGTCCGTCATCAGGGTGAAGTTCCCCTGGCACAGCGTCACGGTGTTGGCGCGGCTCGGGACCATCTCGAGGAGCCGGTGGAAATTTGGAATCGTCCGCATGATCCGGCTCACGCCGCGGATCGGCGTCGTCGGCGGGTCATCGGGGTGCATCGAGAGTTTCACCCCGGCGCGCTCGGCGACCGGCAGGACACGCCGCAGGAAGTAGTCGAGATTGGCCCACAGCGTATCTTCATCGATCGGCGGGTTCGAGGTCAGGTCGGCCGGCACCTCACGAGCATCGAAGCTCGTCACCAGCGAGCCCCCGCGCGACGGCGTCGCCATGTTGGTGCGCAGCCAGTTGAAATCGGTCATCCACTCGTAGCACCAGACGGGAATGCCAAGCCGACCCATGTTCTCGAGCAGGGCGCAGACCTCGTCGATCTCCTCGTCGCGCCCGGCAAGCCCGCGCTTGGCCTTGTTGAGTGGCGGTCGGGACTCGATCACCTCGAGCGCAAAGCCCGCGTCCTCGTAGCGCTGCTTTATCCGCGTCAGTGGCGCGAGATCGGAAATTCGCTCGCCGCCCTGAAGATCTTTGAACGGCAGCCCACCAACGGCGCTGGTGACGCCGCACTGCTGCGCCAGCTTCCAGACGCGATTGGGAGTCGGATCGATGAATTCGGCTAGTCTGAGCATGGCCCGCCTGTCAGTGAGAATTTGTCGTGTCGCTCGTTCGATCTATCCGACGCGCGCTCCAGTCGCAGCGTCGAAAATGAGGGCCTGGTCGAGCTGCCAGCGCAGCGGCAGCTTGTCCCCTGCAGCCACATTGGCGGTGCGCTCGAGCCGGGCGACGATCTCCTGGCCGCCGGCATGGCCGTTGACGTAGAGGTCGGCGCCCGTGAGTTCGACGTAGTCCACCTCGACTATCTGCTGCGCGTCGGCCGCGGCGGTGAGCCTGGCATTCTCGGGGCGAAGCCCCAATTCGACCGCACGTGTGCCGGATGCGGCGTCCGCTACCGTCGAAGGCACCTGAACATCGAGGCCGCCGCCGGTAAACCGCCCGCCCGACGACAACTCGCCCTTGACGAGGTTGATCGCCGGCGAGCCGATGAAGGTGGCGGCGAAGCGATTGACCGGTTTTGCGTAGAGGTCGCTCGGCGAGCCGGTCTGGACGATCTCACCGTCCTTGAGCAGGACGACCATCGTCGCCAGCGTCATCGCCTCGTGCTGGTCGTGGGTGACGTAGAGGGTGGTCGCCTTCAACCGCTGGTGCAGGTGCTTGAGCTCGACCCGGGTGTCGTGCCGGAGCTTGGCGTCGAGATTGCTGAGCGGCTCATCGAAGAGGAACAGGTCGGGCTCGCGCACAAGGCAGCGGCCGATGGCGACGCGCTGCCGCTGGCCGCCGCTCAGTTGCGCGGGCAGCCGGTCGAGGAGCGGCTCGAGCTGCAGCGCCCGCGCCGCCTCAAGCACCCGCCGCTCGCGCTCGGCCCTGGCGAAATGGTTGATCTCCATGCCGAAACTGATGTTCTTGCGCACGCTCAGGTGCGGGTAGAGCGCGTAGGACTGGAACACCATGGCGACCTTGCGGTCCTTGGGGTCGAGGTCGGTGACGCGGCGGTCGTTGATATAAATCTCGCCCTCATGGTCCTCGGTGAGCCCGGTGATGAGCCGCAGCAGCGTGGACTTGCCGCAGCCCGATGGCCCGAGCAACACGACAAAGGCACCCGCTTCGGCCTCGAAGCTGATGTCCTTGAGCGCCTGGAAGGCGCCAAAATACTTCGACACGTGCTCGAGCTTAAGAAACGACATTCTACTAGCCTTTGACCGAGCCGTTGGTGATGCCGGCATAGATGAACCGCTGCAGGAAGAAGAAGGCGATCAGCGTCGGCAGGATGACCAGAATGACGGCCGCCATCACCACCGCCTGCGACACCGTCGAATTGACCGAGGAAAAGGTGAACAGCATCATCGAGACGGTGTTCTCCGATTCGCGCGCCGCATAGAGGTAGGGAAAGACGAAGTCGTTGTAGATATAGACCGAGCGCAGGATGATCACCGTGGCGATCGCGGGCGCCATGATCGGCAGGATCAACCGGAAGAAGATCTGGAAGTAGTTGGCGCCCTCGATTCGTGCGCTGTCGTCGATCTCGGTCGAAATGCCCTTGAGAAACTGGATGAAGATCAGGAGCGAGACGATGTCGGCTCCCGAATAGAGTGCCACCAGGGCCCATCGCGTATTGGCGAGTCCAAGGAACTGCAGCACCTGAAAGGTCGAGACCGGCGTCAGGATGCCAGGTACCGCGACGATCGCTGCGTAAGCGGCGAGCAGCACCCACCGGCCCGGAAAGCGGAAGCGGTCGATGGCGAACGCCGCCATGCTGCCGAACAGCACCAGCAGCGCAATCGAGCAGACCATCACCATGATTGTATTGAGGAAGGCCCAGCCGATGGGCAAGCCCGTCACCGGGAAGATGACATCGAGGTAATTGGCGAAGTTGAACCAGTTGGCGGGCGGCGCGGCATGCGGCGTATTGGTATATTCGAGCGCCGTCTTGAACGAGCCGGCCAAAACGCTCCACAGCGGCAACAGCACGATCACCGAGAACAGGATCAGGGTCGCGTACTGGAAGACGCGGAAGGCGAGCTTGCCCGGCGACAGCGGCCGCCGCCTGACCTTGCGGCGCGTCACGGCCGGGTCTCCTCGCGCATCATGCCCGCGCTCTTCGAAATGATCCGCGTCAGGAGGTAGAAGATCGCGACGATCATCAGCATCACCACCGCCATTGCCGCGGCGACGCCGGCGCGGCGGAACTGGAAGCCGGTCTGGATCATGTTGATGGCGAAGGTTGCGGTCTTGCCGGCGCCGCCGGTGATGATCTGCGGCACCTCGAACACTTCGAGCGAGCCGACCGCCGAGAGCATCAGCTGCAGCAGCAGCACCAGCCGGATCGAGGGGAAGGTGATGCGCCAGAAGCTCTGCCAGCCATTGGCGCCTTCGATCCGCGCCGCGTCGTACTGATCCTGCGGGATCGACTGCAGCACGCCGAAGGTGACGATGAGATTGAAGCCGAGGTAGCGCCAGACGCTCGCCGCCGCGAGCGAGAAATTGGTGTAGCTCTTGGACGCATCGAGCCAGGGGAATTTTGCCCCGGCCCGAAGATCGTGACCAGCAGATCGTTGAGCGTGCCGTCGAGTTGCAACACGTGCCGGAAGATCAGCGCAGCTGCCACCGCGTTGAGGACGAAGGGCAGGAACAAAATGGTCCGGAACAGCTGCGAGCCGGGCAGTTTCTGGTTGAGCGTCACCGCGAACCAAGTCGCCAGTACCAGCTGCAGCAGGCTGCCGCCCAGATAGTAGAGGCTATTGACGATCGGCTCCAGCAGCCGTTGGTCGCGCCCGACCAGGTTGATGAAATTGGTGAGCCCGACAAACTTCGCGCGGCTCCAGCTGATCGAGTTGAAATCGGTGAGGCTGATCCAGAACAGCTGCAGCACCGGGTAGATGTTGAACAGCACCAGGCTGACCACCGGCACGATCAGGAAGACGACAATGGCGATATTGCGCTTCGTCCGATTGTTGAAGCGGAACGGCGTTTTGGCGCGTGGCCTGGGACCGACGGTTGCATCCGTCATCGGCGCGAGTCTCCGCTGAACAGGGTCCAGCCATATCGGTGCGGCACAGAAATCGATCTGCGCCGCACCGTCGAACCCAGGAGGACACCCGGGACTATTGTCCGGTGGCGCCCGCCCACTGCTTGTTGAGGTCGGTGACCGCTGCGTCGTAGTCATCCGCCAGCATCAGGGCCTGCGCCCCCTTGCCGCCACCGAAGTTGATGGAGTTGGAGGCCGTGGTGAAGTCGGACGGGTCGGCCACGGTCTGGATGATGTTGGGCTTATAGCTCTGGAACTCGCTCATCTGCGCCAGAGTCGGCGGCATCGGCTTGTAGCCAGGGATGAAGCCCGCGATCTGGCTCAGATCGGACTTGGTCAGCATGAATGCCAGCCACGCTTCCGCCGTCACCGGATTCTTCGAGTTCTTGGCCACCGCCAGTGCGTAGTCGGGGCCGGAATCGACGTTGTACGGCCCGCCACTGTTGTCGTAGGGCAGCGGGAAGTAGCCGATATTTTTCGGGTCGTAGTTGGAAATGCCGGCCTTCTTGCTGCCGTCATCGATGATCTGGTTGATCGACCAGCTGCCGAGGAACCACATGGCGCCCTTGCCGCTGGCGATCCAGCCCTTGGAATCTTCCCAGTTGTTGGCGGTGAGGTCGGGCTCGGTCAGGCCGTCCTTGATCCAGGTGTGGTAGATGCCGAGCGCCTTGCCATAGGCCTTGTCCGCCGAGAATGGTGCGGGGTCCTTCATCATGTCGGCGTGCAGCGTCGGCTTGCCATAGATATCGACGGCGAGATCGTCCGAGGTCGCGAGCGGCCAGCCGGCCCCCATGTTGAGGATGATCGGGATGATCCCGGCCGTCTTCAGCTTCTGCATGTCGGCGACCAGCTCGTCCCAGGTCTTGGGGATGCCAGTGATGCCAGCCTTGGTGAATGCCGCCTTGTTGTAGGCCATGCCGTTGACCGCGACGCCATCGGTAAAGGCGTAGACGTGGTCGGCCTGGGTGTAGTTGGCGGCGTAGTAGAAGTCCTTGGCGAGATCGAGATTGTCGAGGGGCAGGAAGAAGTCCGGCAGCTCCTCGCGCGTCACCGTCGTCGGCACGTCGAGCACGTCACCATAGTCGCCGGTCGTGAGGCGCGTCGGCATGGTGCCCGCATAGTCGGTGATGCCCTGAACGTCGATGTTCCCGACGTTGGGGTAGATCGCCTTGAACTCTTTCTTCCAGCGATCGAAATAGCCCATCGTGATGTAGTTGGTGAAATGGGTGTAAACGGTGATGTCACCCTTCACCTGTGCCGGATCGACACCGGTCTGCTGCGCCATCGCGGGGACGGCAAAGCTCATTGCGACCAGGCTGATGCCGGCCGCCAAAAGGCGCTTCATGATGATCCTCCCAATGATCCGGCCTCGCCGGGCGCCTCTCCCAAGGCACGCCGGAGCTTAGTTACGGGCGCCGTATTCCGTCAATACAAACGTTTGCATTTTGAGCAGACGGCCCCTTCGGGAGTTAGATCGTCTCGCCGCGGGTGAGATGCGGGCGTTCGATGAGAGTCGTATGCTCGACGCATTGAAGCGTCTCCACCCCGGCGCCCTCTACCGCCTTGACCAGCGCCGCAGCCAGATATTCGCCCGCGTCGAGCAGCGGGTAGTAGCAGCTCGATACCGGCGGCTCGAAATAGTCGAACAGGTTCGTGCCGTCGCGCGACACAAAGGCTGTCGCCGCGAACTCCCCTGGCGGAAGCGCACGGGCGGCGCTGATGGCGCCGAGCGTGGCGACCTCGTTGGAGGTGACGAAGGCCGTCGGCCGATCCTTCTCCGAGAGCAGCTGGGCAACCCGCTCGCGCACCCACCGCGCGCCGATGCCGAGCTCGGCGACCAATCCTGGGTCAAATGCAATCCCGCCTTCGGCGAGCGCCCGCTGGTAGCCCCGCAGCCGCTGGCGGGTGAAGAGGAAACGGGGAGGCGGATCGATCAGCGCGATGCGCCTGTGCCCCTTCAGCACAAGATGCCGCGTCGCCTGGTAGGCCGCGCCCTCATTGTCGATATCGAAATAGGGGTGCTCGGAAAAAAGCTCGGTCCGACCGAAGGTGATGAACTTCACGTGCTTTTCGAGCAGGTACAGAACGCAGCGATCCTGCGGCTCCGAATGGTCGAGGATAATGCCGTCGAAACGCCCGCTGGCAGCGGCCTCCTTGACCGCCTCGAAGCGCTGGTCCGACGTTTCAACCGGTCGCATCACGACCTTGAAATCGGTGCCCTCGACGCCGGTGATCAGTCCCTGGATCAAATGCATTGCCGCCGGGTCGCCGAACTCCTGGCTCGGTGGAGCCCCCAGCACGGCGCAAAGCGTGAACGTCTTGCCGGTCCGAAGATTGACGCCCCGAAAATCCCGGCGATAGCCCTGTTGCTCGGCGACTTCCAGGATCCGGGTGCGCGTCCGGGCGGTGACCGAAGGATCTCCTTGCAGGGCCCTCGAGACGGTCGACGGCGACAGCGAAAGCGTTGCCGCGATCGTCTTGATCGTCGCGGGCTTGCGGCCGGAATTGGAGTGGGACATCGCGGAGTTCCAAGTGCAGCGAGAGCCTAGACGCTGATCGGGTGTAGTCAATCGCATGCAATCGTTGTCATTCTGGCATGCATTCTGCCTCTCGGCGGGCCTCCAGGCCTTCGCGACAGTGGGCCTATTCCTTGATACCGCCGACCAGTCCGTTGACGAAGTAGCGCTGCAGGGCGACGAAAATCACGATGATGGGCAGCGTCGTCAGCAGCACCGCCATCATCGCAACATTCGGCGTAACCTGCGCGCGGTCGGTCATCATCGCCGACAGCACCACGGGCAGCACGCGCAGGTCGATCGTCGTCGTCGCGACCAGCGGCCAGATGTACATGTTCCACGCGGTCAGCACGGTGATCGAGGTATAGGCAGCGATTGCCGGCCCCGAGATCGGGATCACGATGAGCACGAAGAGCTGGCCCCAGCTCGCGCCGTCGATGCGTGCGGCATCGAGCAGCTCGTCCGAGAGGTCGGTGTAGAACTGGCGAAATACGAATACGCCGAAACTGGTCTGGGCCACCACCGGCAGCACGAGACCGGGCCAGGTGTCGATCCAGTTAAGGTCGCGGACGATCAGGAAGGTCGGGATCAGCAGCACCTGGAACGGCAGGAAGAGCGTCACGATGAACAGCCACAGCAGGGCCCGCCGTCCGGGAAATGGCATCTTGGCCAATGCGAAGCCGCTGGTGATGGTGACGATCAGCTGCAGCGCCGTGACGCTGATCGCAAAGATCGCCGAATTGATCAGCGCATTGACCGTCAGCACCGCGACCGCGTCGCCGGCGTTTTGGGGACGCAGCGAGGCGGGGAACCAGGTCGGGGGATAGGCCGCGATTTCGACCGGCGTCTTGATGGCGCTGATCGCGAGCCAATAGAACGGCAGTCCGATCGCGGCGCCCGCGGCCAGTATCCCCAAGACGCGCAGCAGCTTCTGCCAGAGCGGGGTGACGATCATGCGCGGCCTCGCGCGCGCGGCGGCGCCAGGATCAGCGCCAGCACCGCGACCATCAGGAAGAGCACGGTCGCCAATGCGCTGGCGTAGCCCATGTCGAGCTCGGAGAACGCCGCATCGAAAATGTATTTGATCAGGATGTCGGTGCTGCCCACCGGGCCGCCACCCGTCATCACCTGGATGACGTCGAAGCTGTCGAACAGCACGCCGCGGAGCGTGATGATGGTGACGAGAAAGGTCACGGCGCGCACATTCGGCCAGACGACGTGGCGCAGCCTTTGCCACGCATTGGCGCCATCGACCTGCGCAGCTTCGATCAGCGACGGATTGATGGACTGCAGCGCCGCCAGATAGAGCAGCAAGCCAAGCGGCAGCCGGAGCCAGATCACGACGATCGCGACCGCGGGCATCGACCAGGCGGTCGATTGCAGCCAGCCCGGCCCCGAAATCCCGAACCACGAAAGCACGGCGTTGATCGGGCCGAAATGATTGTCGAAGATGAACCGCCACAATACGGCGGATGCGACGAACGAGATCACCAGCGGCAACAGGTAGACCGTGCGGATGATCCGGATGCCGGCGAACTTCATATTGATCAGCGACGCGAGGAGGAAGCTGATCAATACCGTCGGAATGACCCCGATGGCGATGAGATAGGCGGTCTTGACGATCGAATTGATGGCGCGCGGGTCGCGGGGAATGGCGAGGAAATTCGCCAGCCCCACAAAGCGTGGCGCCGACATCATGTCCCAGTCGAAGAGGCTGAGTCCGAGCGCGATCACCGTGGGCACGATGATGAAGATCGTAAAGAGGATGATGTTGGGGGCAAGAAATACCGCCAGCCAACCCCAGTGAACCGTCCGGAGGCGGCGTTGCCTGTTCGCGGCGCGGCGCAGCTCGGCCGGAACGGCGCGGGCTTTGTCGAGGGGCCTCGGAGGGGCTGAAAGTTCGGCCATCGGCAGATCTCGAAACAAGATGGTGTCGGCCCGCAGGAACGAGCCGACACCGACACGGGAGGGAGGAAACCGGCTCCCGCTATTGCTTAGCCCTTCTTGGCGATCTGGTCCTTGAGCGCCTGGTTCACCGCCGCTTCGGCATTGGTCAGCTGCTCCTTGGGATCGGCGCCGTTGAGCACGACCGAGTCCTCGGCGTCGCGCAGCTCCTTGTTGATCACCGACTGCACCGCGTGCGGGATCGTATTGGGGTTGATCGCACCGAACGCGATCGAGTCCGAAAACACGCTGGTGTTGGAGGGCGGTCCGGGCAGATTGCGCCACACCGGGCTGGTGAAGAGACTCTCGACCGGCGGCACGATGGCGTAGGTCGAGGCCAGGATGCCCATGGCGCCGTCGCCGGAGTAGAACCAGGTGATGAAGTCATAGACGAGGTCGGCATTGTTGGCGACGCCGGTGGGCGTTGCATCCATGGCGAGCGAGCCCATCCCGGTCTTGTGGACTCCATTGATCTTGGGCGTGAAGCACACGTCCCAGTCGTCCTTCATCGATGAGCGGAAGCTCGGGACGAGCGCCCGCACCGTCTGCGTCATCGAGGCGAGACCCGAGCTGAATGCCGACCAGATGTCGCCATTGGGGCTCTGGGTATAGCTCGCGATGATGCCCTTCTTGGCCTGATCCCAGTACATGTTGAAGGTCTTGAGCGCGGCATCGCTGGTGAGGTCGATCGTGCCGTCGTCGCGCAGCACGCTGCCGCCCCACGCCTCGATGCCCGGCACATACGTCGCCTGCCACGGGATCTGCGCCGCGAGGCCGTAGCGCGTGGTCTTGCCGCCGTCGCGCACGGTCAGCTTGTCGGCGACCGCGATCATTTCGTCGAAGGTCCAGTCTCCGTTGGGGTACGGAATCTTGGCGTCGTCGAAATGCTTCTTGTTGTAGAACTGCACGACCGTGTCGGCACCGTAGGGCAGGCCGTAATAGCCGCCCTTCTTGTCCCCCGAAGTGATCAGGTACTGGTCGAGGAAGGGCTTGGCGAAATATGACGCCGTGACCGGACCGCCCGAGGCAAAGTAGGGCCTGAGGTCTGCCGTGATGTTGGCATCGGCGTAGAGCGCTGCGAGCTCGTCGAACAGGAACACGATGTCGGTGAGCTTGCCGGCAAGCGCCCGCGACAGCATCAGCGGAATGAGCTCGGTGTCGTGCGATGGCGCGACGGTATAGTCGAGCGTCACGCCCGGACGCACCTTGCGATAGGCGTCAAATACCGGCTTCAGCGGCGTCTCGAGAAAATCGAGCACCGTGATGGTCAGCTTGCCGGTGGTTGGCACCGCGGCCACTGCGGCCTTGATCGTCGGCAGCACTATGGCTGTTGCCGCGAGCCCTGCCAGGACGTCGCGGCGGTTGGGCGTGAACATCGCTGTGGGCGCCCGATCTTTGTTGGTCATTGTCCTCTCCCTGTGAACCCTGTCTGGCCCGACGCGCCGGTTATGCGGGCAAAGCTCCGCCCTCCGCAGAAGCGGTGAATTTCGGCGCGTCTGGTCATTCCCTTGTTTCCGAGGCTCGCTTTTATGAGCTTCTCGAAAACGTTTTCGAAACCTATATATTCGGCTCAGTTCGTGTCAAGAGGGACACCGAACGGTCGGAGCTCAGGAACCAGATGAAGGGGATCAAGGCCCTCGCGCGCCACCTCGACATTTCGATCAGCAGCGTTTCAAAAGCGCTCAATGGACGCTTCGACATCAATCCCGAAACCCGGAAGCGCGTTCTAGAAGCGGCTGCAGAGCTTGGTTACGTCGCCAACCAGTCCGGCCGTAGCCTGCGCCAGGGCGCGACCCGCACCGTCGGTTTCATGATCGAGTCGGCACAGGCCGCGCCCACGGACAGCGACAATTTCTTCATGGCCGTGTTCGACGGTGTGCAGACGGTATTTCGCCGCCATCATCTCGACCTCATCGTGCTGCCCTGCGCCAGCGATGAGGATCCGGCGGAATACCTTGGCCGCATGGTGGCGCGCGGCCTCGTCGATGCGGTGATCGTTTCGGCGACCCGCAAGTCGGATACCCGTGTGCCGTTACTGATGAAGGCTGGAATGCCGTTCGTGACACTCGGACGCACCGGTAACGAAGAACATCCGTGGATCGAACTCGACTTCGAAGGGGTGGCGCGGGCCTCCGTGCAGCGCCTTGTAGAACGTGGTCACCGCGAGATCGCAGTGGCCCTCCCCGCGAGTGATCTCAATCTCGGCCAATTGTTTCTCTCGGGATACCGCAAGGGCCTCAGGGCCAACAGGATCCCGTTCGCCGCCGATCTCGTCATGCGGATTGAATCGAGCGAGCTGGGCGGCTACGCGCTCGGCAGCAGGCTGCTCGAGCGCAGCCCGCGGCCCACCGCTGTGATCCTCAGCTATGAGCTGACCGCGGGTGGGCTTTATCGACGGCTCTACGAGGCCGGGGTTTCGCCGGGCTCGGGGATGGCCGTCATCGGTTTCCGGGACAGTCCATCAACGCGCTATCTCGATCCCAAGCTCACAAGTTTTGCCACGTCGCTGCGCGATCTTGGCCTCGCGCTCGGCGAGCTCCTGCTGTCGCAGATGGCCTCGCTGAAAGAGCACTATCCAAATATAGCCCTGCACCAGACCTGGCCGCTCACTCTCGTTCCCGGCCAGAGCGACCCGCCGCTGGAGAAACGCGTCGCACGAAAGCTCCGGCCATGAGCGGAGCCCTCGTCACGGGAGCGTCGCGTGGCCTCGGGGCCGAGATTGCCGCCCGTCTCGCCGAAGCCGGCTGGGCCGTGGCCGTCAACTACGCGCACGACGACGCCGGTGCTCAACGTACCGTCGCGCGCATCGCTGCGGCCGGGGGGACGGCGTTTGCGGCGCGCTTCGACATCACCGATTCCGACCAAATATCCCGCGGCATCGAAACCGCCCGGAGCGAACTCGGCCCGATCGATCTCCTCGTCAACAATGCGACGGGTCCGCAAAGTGGCGCGCCGATCATGGAGCAGAGCTGGGAACTCTATCTGCAGCACCTGGAATTCTTCGTGAAGGCGCCGCTGCTCCTGCTCCAGGGCCTGCTCCCCGATTGGCGCGTCCGGAAGACCGGACGGGTGATCAATATCGGCAGCGAGGTGGCCAAGATCGGCTCGCCCTTCGACGCGCACTACGTGGCGGCCAAAGCGGCGATGGTGGGCCTCACGCGATCCTGGGCCAGCGAGCTCGGTCCGGAAGGCATTACCGTCAATCTCGTGTCACCTGGCTGGATACCGGTCGAACGCCACGCCGGAACCGCCGATGGTGAGTACGAGCGGCACCTGGCCGGCATCCCTCTCAACCGGATGGGCATACCGGCTGACGTAGCGGCGACGGTCGCGTTCATCGCCTCCAAGGGCGCTGACTATCTGACCGGACAGGATATCGCGGTGAACGGCGGCCGGACGTATCTCTGATCGGATGGGAGCGCGCGCTTCGCTCGTGGTCCGGCCGGCACCGCTTGAGATCGGCGTGGCGATGCCGTGGTAAAGACTAGGTCCTTGGCTCTGGCCGATCCGAGCGGAGCGTGAAGTGTTGAGTGTCGAGGCTCAGCGTCCAGACGATGCCGGCCGGTGCGAAGTCCATTTTGACCGTGGCGTTGAGGGCGCTGGCAACCGCCTGCTCGGAGACAATGCGGCCAAACCCTTTCCGCGTTGGCGTCCTGACCGTCGGCCCACCGTGCTCCGTCCACGTCAGGTGTAACGTGTCGCCGGTGACTGCCCAATGCACGTTGACGCCGCCACCAGCGTGCTTCAGCGCGCCATATTTGATGGCATTGGTGCAAAGCTCGTGGAGCGCGAGGCCGACATTCTGCACCGCCTTCGGCGACAGCCGGACGACGGGACCGTCCAGCTCGAAGCGGTTCTCATCGGCGAAGGGCGTGACCTGAGCCTGGATCAGCTCGGCGAGGTCGGCACCACGCCAGTCCTCGCGTCCAAGCAGCATGCTCGATTGGCTGAGGCCCTGCAGCCGCGCCGAAAAGGTTGGCAGGAAGTCGGCGAGGTTCTCGCTGTGCCCCGCCGTCTGCTGCGCCAGGCTCTGCACCACCGCGAGCAGGTTGTTGGTGCGGTGCAGCAACTCGCCGACCACCACGTGCAAATGTTCATCCTGCTGCTTGCGCTCGGTAACATCGAGATCGACGCCGCTGTAGCGGACGGCCACGCCCGCGCGGTCGCGGTTGACACGGCCACGGCCGAAAATCCAGCGGACTTCGCCGGAAGGACGGATGATGCGGTATTCGCTTTCGAACGTGTCCGCGCCGCGCTCGAGCGCCTCTCGAAACGACTGCACGACCCGCTCACGATCCTCCGGGTGACGGAATCCACGCACGTAGTCCTGTGCTACGGGTGCCGTCACCGGTTCGACGCCGAGCAGCCGGAAGTATTGCGGCGTGCCGGTCATGGTGCCGGTCTCCAAATCCTGCACCCATACACCAATGCCGGCTGAGAGTTCGGCGAGGCCCAGAAGCTCCTCGCGACTCTTGAGCTCGAACTCAAGCGCCTGCCGGCCGGCAATGTCCTGGAAATAGACCGACAGCCCCGCGGCTGAGGGATAGACGCGCAGCGACACGGGCGTTCCGGTCGCCGTCGAAACGGTTTCGACTGCGACAGGCTTGCCGCTTGCCAGCGCCTCAACATGCGCCGCGTGCGGTGCCGATCCCGCAAAGGCCGAAAACAGCTCGAGCAGCGAACGGCCGAGCAGGGCCTCGCGCGGCCGGCCCCAGAAGGCTTCCGCCCTGCGATTGATCAGCAGCAGCCGGAATTCGCGGTCGACAGCGTAGAAGGCCTCGTCCATCCGCTCGAGAACGAGCTGCGGATCCTCGACCTCCGGCACATGATCCGCGCTCATATCGCTTATCCCTCGCGGCAGACTCTGGCGCGAGACGCGGGTAGGCGCAATAGCCACCTACCGCAAACAATCACGAGTCATTGCCATGGAACCCTCCCTCCCCCTGCTCGTCGAGTTTCGCGATCCAAGCTGCTTGCCGCGAGCCCCAACAACGCCAAGATCCACACGCAGAAGCAGATATCCCAGATCTGCAACAGCATCATCGCCTTCAGCTTCGTGATTCCGGTGCTGATCGATGAGAACCGGGTCATCATCGCCGGGCACGGCCGCGTGCTAGCAGCGCTCAAACTGAAGCTTGATCGCATTCCGGTCATCGAGCTTCATCACCTCAGCGAGATGCAGAGGCGTGCTCTCATGCTTGCCGACAACAAGATCGCGGCCAATAGCGGCTGGGATGAAGAAAAGCTCCGCCAGGAGCGGATCGTGCTGTCGAACCCCGACATCGATCTGGGCGAGACGGCAGGCTTTGATATCCCGAAATGGACCTCATCATCGAAGGGGGTGATCCCAGGCAGAAGCGCGACCCGCTCGATGTGATCGAAGAGCCGAACCGCTCAGAGCCGGCGATCACGCAGCGCATCGAGTGACAGGCATGGGTAAGGAATGCGCACGTTAGCCGGCGCCGTGTCGCCGTGACGCACCAACCTGCTCACACCACCGATGCTGCTGGCGCGCTGGCTCGCGCTTGGCCCAGATTTCAATGCGCCGATTAACGCGCTCGGTTCTGGCTCTGGTCTCGCTACTTCCGTTCCCGATCTTCTTTCGTCTGGTCAGCACGCTTGCAAGGGCTCCCCAGTCACATGGTCAGCGCGTTACTCGAAAAAGATTGCATCTCGCTCGCTGAACCAGGCGACAAGTCCCGCAGCGTTGTGGACTCCCACGGACTTCATCAGGCGCGCACGGTGCGCTTCGACGGTACGCCGCGACAGGCCTAGTTCGACTGCCACGCGCTCGTTCGACAGCCCCCGGCTCACCAGCATCAGGATTTCGCGTTGGCGATAGGTCAGCTTGTGGTCGCTCGGCACCACGCCGCGCTGCATCGGTTCAAAGCAGTAGAGTGCTTCCGCAAACGGATCGGCAGGCGTATTGGACCGGCCGTGGGCTCGGCACCAGAATGCCGTTCCGTCCTTGCGCCGCATGACGCGCTCGTCGGCGTAGATCGCGCCGGTCGTGAGATGGGCGCGCCAAAGCTTGCCGACCGCCACGAAGTCCGCGACGTTCTGGTACAGTTGGCGGAAACTCTGGCCGACGAGCTCGTCCCGCGCATAGCCGAAGAGTTCCGCAAATGGCTGGTTGCAGTCGCGGATGACGCGATAGGCGGCGAACACCATCGGCGTCGGCAGCTCGCCCAGAGCAAAGAGATAAGGCGGTCGGTCGGTCTGATGCGGCATGCAGTATAAATACGACTCCGGAAGCGGCCCCCACAAGCTCTAGCGTCTTGGCGGGGAGAGACGTTCATTCTTTGGCAGCCAGACAGCGTTCGCGCGCGGCAGAGTTTGCTGTGGCGCTTTTCGGAAGACACGCGGCATCTGCACGGCTGCACGCCCGACAATTATGCCGGGCTGCACGCCTGGTCCGTTCGCGATAGAGCCGCGTTTTGGTCGAGCGTGTGGGACGCCGGCGGCGTGATCGGCGATCGCGGCGAGGTGGCGCTCGCCGCGGGCGGCGACATGCAGTCCGACCGCTACTTTCCACAGGCGCGGCTGAATTTTGCCCAGAACCTGCTGCGGCGACAGGGCGACGATCCCGCCATCATCTTCCACCGCGAGGACGGCCAGCGCCGCGAATGGTCGTGGAACGAACTGCGCTCCATTGTCTCGCGGCTGCAGCAGGCATTGGCGGAGCTCGGCGTCGCCCCGGGTGATCGGATTGCCGCGATCCTGCCCAATGTCCCCGAGGCGATCGCGCTGATGCTCGCCGTGACTTCTCTTGGCGCGGTCTGGTGTTCGTGCTCGCCGGACTTCGGCGCCGCCGCGATCCTCGATCGGATCGGCCAGATCCGGCCAAAACTCCTCATCGCCGTCGACGGCTATCTCTATGCCGGCAAGCGCTTCGACGTCTCGGCCACGGTGCGGGCGGTTGCCAGCAAGCTGGGGGTTCCGGCCACCATCGTCGTCGACCTGCTCGGCGGCGCCGAAGCGCTCGCGGCGACGGTCGAGGGCGGCCGCTCATTTGCTGCGCTGGTCGCGCCCTACGAGCCAGCGGAACCGGAGTTCCCGCGTTTTCCGTTTCAGCATCCGTTGTTCATCCTGTTTTCGTCCGGCACCACCGGTAAGCCCAAATGCATCGTGCACAGCGCTGGCGGCACGTTGCTCCAGCACCTCAAGGAGCATCGGCTCCACTGCGATATCCAGCCGGGAAGCCGGCTGTTTTACTTCACGACGCTGGGGTGGATGATGTGGAACTGGCAGGCCTCGGCGCTCGCCAGTGGCGCGACGCTCTGCCTCTATGACGGCTCGCCCGGCCATCCCGCGGCGCAGCGCCTGTTCGATATCGTCGCGGCCGAGCGTGTAACGCATTTCGGGACATCGGCGGCCTACCTCGAACGGCTCCGCAAAATGGCCGCCGACCCCGGACATGAGCTCGACCTGGCGGCGCTTCGGATGATCCTCTCGACCGGCTCGCCCTTATCCGCGGACGCGTTCGAATACGTCTACCGGTCGGTCAAGGAGGACGTGCACCTGGCGTCGATCTCAGGAGGCACGGATATCGTGTCGTGCTTCGTGCTCGGCGTTCCGACCTTGCCGGTCTACGCCGGCGAGATCCAGGCACCGGGCCTCGGGATGGCGGTCGACGTCTTCGACGAGACCGGCCGGCCGCTGCGGGCCGGCAAGGGCGAGCTCGTCTGCACGCGAAGCTTTCCGTCGATGCCGCTCGGCTTTTGGGATGATCCTGATGGCGACCGCTACAGGGCTGCCTATTTCGGTCGTTTCCCGGGCGTGTGGACGCACGGGGACTATGCCGAGTGGACGACGCATGGCGGCATCGTCATCCACGGCCGCTCCGACGCCACGCTCAATCCGGGCGGCGTGCGCATCGGCACTGCCGAGATCTACGCCGCCATCGAGGGGCTTGCCGAGATCGAGGGGGCGCTCTGCATCGGGCAGGACTGGCAGGACGACACCCGCGTCGTGCTGTTCGTCAAGCTCCGCGAGGGCGCTGTCCTCGACGATGCGCTGCGCGATCTCGTCAAGGCCACCATCCGCGGCCGGACCAGCCCACGTCACATCCCGGCGCGCATCGTCGCGGTGTCCGACCTGCCGCGTACGCGCTCCGGCAAGCTCGCGGAGCTGGCCGTGCGCGATATCGTCCACGGCCAGCCGGTGCGCAATGCGGATTCGCTCGCCAATCCGGAATCGCTGACGCAGTTCGTCTGCGATCCGCGAGCTCAAGCAATGAGCGCCGTGGGAGCCGTCCATATCGTCGCGGCGCGGCGCACCGCGATCGGGCGCCTCAATGGCGGGCTTGCCGGAGTCGAGGCCGCGCGCCTGGGAAGCGTCGTCGTGCGCCAGTGCCTTGCCGACACCACCCTCGATCCGCAGCTCGTCGACGAAGTGATCATGGGGCATGTGCTGACGGCCGGCACGGGACAGAATCCGGCGCGGCAGGCGGCGATCTGGGCCGACCTTCCCGATACCGTGCCCGCCTTCAGCGTCAACAAGGTGTGCGGCTCCGGGCTCAAGGCCATCCAGCTTGCGGCGCTCGCGATCCGGGCCGGCGATGCCGGTATCGTCGTCGCCGGCGGACAGGAGAGCATGTCGCGGGCGCCGCATCTGGTGTCGGTTCGCCAGGCCCCGAAGGTGGGCGACATGACCATGGTCGATTCCGTGATGCATGACGGCCTCGTGGACGCCTTCCATCACGTTCCGATGGGGATGACCGCCGAGCATCTGGCGCGGAAGTTTCACATCACTCGCGACGAGCAGGACACGTTCGCCCTCCGCTCGCAACAGCGCGCACTGGCCGCAGCCGAACGGTTCGCCAGCGAGATCGTGCCGGTGACGACTGAGCGCGCGACGGTGGCTCGCGACGAGCAGCCGCGTGCCGACTCGTCGCTGCAGACGCTCGGCAAACTCCGGCCGGCGTTCGAGGCCTCCGGGACCGTCACGGCCGGCAATGCGGCCAGCCTCAACGATGGGGCCGCCGCGGTGATCATCGCCGGCGAGACACAGCTGGGCCGGCTCGGACTCGAGCCGATGGCGCGGATTGTGTCCTGCGCGTCGGCCGCGCTCGAGCCGATGGAGATGGGCCTCGGCGCGGCCAAGGCGGCCGAGAGCGCCCTGCATCGTGCCGGCTGGACCATTGGCGACGTCGATCTCGTCGAGATCAACGAGGCCTTCGCCGTGCAGGCACTCGCGGTTATCGCTCGGCTCGGGGTCGATCCCGAACGCGTCAACGTCAACGGCGGTGCAATTGCCGCTGGGACATCCAATCGGGGCGTCCGGCACGCGCATCGTGGTGACCTTGCTGCATGAACTGCGGAGGCGCGGTGCGAAACGCGGGCTTGCGAGCGTCTGCATCGGAGGTGGACAGGGTATCGCCATCTGCGTCGAACGTCTATGACAGTGCATATTGCACACGATATGCGTTAATAGTAAGGTCGCCTAGGAATGAGGGCTTGGACAGGCGGCCTTCGGGGAGAGCCGGACCAAAGTCCGGAACACTAGAGGAGGAGACTGAATGAACGTGCACCGTAACGTGCTGCGCGCGTCGCTGCTTGCGATCGCCGCGTTGCCATTTATCGTCGGGTCCACCGTGGCGGCGGACAAGCTGAAGATCATCTTCGTGTCGCCGCTCGGGCCGGGCAACCAGTTCATGCTGCCGATGATCAAGGGCTTCCAGGAGGCGGGCGCGCAGCTGGGCCTCGACGTCACTTTCCGCGGCAACCAGCAGACCAACGACTTTGCGGCCGCGCCCGCCGTCAAGCAGATGCTCGAGGACGCCATCGCCGCCAAGCCCGACGGGCTGGTCGTCGCCGACCAGTATCCGGACGTGCTCAACGACGACATCAAGGCCGCCGTCGCCGCCGGCATTCCGGTGGTTCTGACCAATGGTGGCTATGGCGAAGAGGGCAATGTCGGCGCGCTGGCGTTCGTTGGCACAGCCGAGAAAGATCTCGGCGCGATCGGCGCCCAGAAACTCTGCGAAGCCGGCGCCAAGAACATCCTCGTGCCGACGCTGCCGCCGGGCATTCCGCTGGTCGACCTGCGTATGCAGGGCATCGCCTCCGCCGTCGCTCCGTGCAAGACGACGATTCTTCAGATGCCGCAGGAAACGCTGTTCGACGCCACAAAGCTCGTCAACACCATGATGGCCGCCATCCAGAAGGACCCGACCATCGATGGCGTGTTCTCGCTGGGCAGCTGCTGCAACGCCGGCCTCGTCGCGCTGATCGACCAGCTCGGCGACAAGGCCAAGACCATGCACTTCGGCAGCATCGATTTGGGTGCACCGGTGCTCGATGCCCTCAAGACCGGCAAGATGGACTTCGCCATCGACCAGCAGCAATATCTCGAGGGCTACATGCCGGTGGTGATGCTCAACAACTACCTCAAGTTCGCGATCGCGCCGGTCGATACCTTCTTCCGCACGGGTCCGGGCCTCGTGACTAAGGACAATGTCGCCAAGATCACCGACCTCACCGCACAGAACTACCGGTAAGGGCGTGACCGCTGATGTCTCAAAGCCGGTCGGGGGCGGCGCGCGAGCGCGGCCCCCGGTTGGCGCCCGGCTGAGGGGCATGGTCCTCAGGCCGGAAATGACGGCGCTGGTCAGCGCCATCGTCGTCTTCGTCTTCTTTGCGGTGGCCGCCGGCAATGCCGGCTTCCTGACGCTCGTCGGCACCCGCAACTATCTGCAGGTCGCGGCCATGATCGGCATCGTGGGCACGCCGGTGACGCTGCTGCTGGTCGCGGGCGAGTTCGATCTCTCCGTCGGCACGATGATCGGCGCCGCCGGCATCGTCGTCGCCTATCCCATCGTCACCTTGGGCTGGCCGCTCTGGGCGGCGGTGCTGGCTGGGCTCGCCTTCGCCGGCATCGTCGGTGCCTTCAACGGCCTCATCGTGACCCGCCTCACCATCCCGTCGTTCCTCGTCACCCTGGGCACTATGTTCGTGCTGCGCGGCCTCGGGCTCGCGGTATCGCAGGCCCGGATCATCGCTTCGGGCGGCGTAGCGACTCTGGCGCACGTCGAATCGCTGCTCACGCTTGGTGCGGCTGTCGAGGGCGTGATCATCGGGAAGGCGCTTTATGATGGGAAGCTGCAGTTGGCCGACGCGTTGCGGGTGGCCGCGGATGGCGGAGGAGTTGAAGGACAGACCCTATAAAGGGCCGGCCCAGCCGCAACTTGGGAACGATGCCTCAAGTGGAGCGCTCTCCCGCAGTGCTTCAGGGCCGTTCCCACGCTTGCGGGGGCTTGAGGTCTTGCTGCTGGCCCTGCCGCATTGCCAGCGACCGAAGGCGTCGATGTAGCAATTGTATAAGGCATCGATCTCGCTGATCACCACGCGGGCACCTTGGTCTTCGAAGGTTTTGTGGGTCAGGGTCACATGGACGGGATAGATGATCGTGTTAGCGTCGCCCACGATGCCGCGATCCAGCAGGGGAACGATTTTGCGCGGCCGGCCGATTTCCAGGCTGTGGATGTCCACATTGATGACCGCTTCGACCGTGCTGGTTTCCTCGCCGCTTTGAATGAGCCGGCGAACCAGGGCTTCCGGCGGCGCGCCGGCATTCGCGGTTTCCTGCTCGGGCGCTTTCATCGGTTCGCGCATGACCGGGTAGGACGGCTGCGCCGGCGCCTGGCTGCCATCATTCAGGGGATGGATGTCCTCGGGGAGGAGGATGTCGTCCGGCATGCCCTTGCCCACAAAGTCGTCGCGCGCCACGAGGTAGCCGTTGTTTTGCAGTCCCCGTGTGACGGTTCCGTGCCGGATGTGGGCGCCGGTATCGTACTGGACCCGCTGGCCGACATGGAACTGGCTTTGGTCGCCCAGGGCGGTGTTTCGGCCGACTGGCCGGGGAGAAGACCGGTCCCGGCGTGGCCGCGCTGGCGGCACGAATGTACTGCGGGACGACGGGAACTTCCGCGCCATGTTTGCCGGGCGGCGCATCCATGCGCACGGTGTAAGAGTTGTGTTCCAGACCGTGGATGACCGTGCCGGCCTCCCATACCCCGCCGTAACCGACCTCAACCCGGTCGCCCACCTGAAAGGGGCCGTCCGCGGCGGGCGGCTTCTCCACGGGGGCGGGCGCGGCTTCGGCGATGGCTGCCGGGGGAGGAGGGGGCGCATTTTCCGGGCGGCGGGAGTTGCCTCGTCACCGGCCGAGAGTTTCTCCAAGTCATTTACATCCGCCACGACGGCGTCCTTTGGCCCGAGCGCAAGCATGATGCCGTTGTTGCCGGAGGTCTGGATTTCCAGCGGCTTGGCGCCCTCCGCCCCGCATCGAATTTGATCTCGTAATGCCGGCCCGATCACGCGGGTGACGGTGCCCGTGTAGCCGGAGCCAATGGTGACCTTGACCCGATCCCCGACCTTGAGCGCGGGCCGGGCCTGGCCCGGTGTGGGCTGGAAAAAAGCGCCAGGCCCAGCGCGAGAGCGGCCAGCGCCGAGGTCCAGGAAGGGTCTTCATGGACTCTTGTAACGCGGACCACGCGCTTTGACAACGGCGGCGGCTGATTCTTCAATTACGCTCGATCGCCGACGTGCGGCGGCCTGGCTACTTGCCGGCGGTTTTGGCCATCCAGGATTTCATTTGCGCGATTTCCTTTTTTTGATCGGCGATGATGCGGGTGGCGAGTGCGCGCATGGCGGGGTCTTTGCCGTATTTGAGCTCGGCCTCGGCCATGTCGATGGCGCCCTGGTGATGGGGGATCATCATGGCGGCGAAGTCATGGTCGGCGTTGCCGGTCATGGGCGCCCCGGACATGCTTTTGTCCATTTGCTTCATGCTGACATCCATGTCGCGGGCAAACGGGGAGGCGGCGGGGCTGCTGTCCATTTTCATGTGGCCCATGTCCATGTCCATGTCTGCCGAGGCGGTGGCGGCGAGAAGGGCGAGGCCGAGTACGGTCCATTTGATTTTCATGTGGGATTTTCCTTTGCCCTCAGGGTACCGGATTCCGTAGCGGCGGTCTATGACTGGCGGGGTCGCGGCCCACGTTTTCATTTACGTTGGCGGTCATAGCCTGCCGCGACAGAAGACATGACGCGGACGAAGCCTTCCTTTTTTCAACGTCCGTCATCCTGAGCCTGTCGAAGGATCTCGAACCTTTCTGCGCAGAGGTTGTCCAAGGAAATAGTTGGAGGTCCTTCGACAGGATCAGGATGACGATCTTTAATAAGTCGCTGTCGCGACAGCGGATCGACGGTCATAGACCGCCGCTACAGAAAGCGTTTTGGAGAAAGGTCCGGTTCGTGCACAAGGCTGGCCTTGTTTTTGCTCATGGCAGGGTCATGCGAAAGCTCAGTCACAATTGACGACACCTGTCGGATTATACCGGAGAAAAGTGTCAACGGCGCGGCCTCTCGCGGCGGAAGGATTTTGCCTTTGAGAGTGCGTTCGCTGGCATCACCGCTTGCGGCACGCGCGATGCATCTTTTTGGGCAGACCCTTCTTGCGTTGATTGGCGCGAGGCCTTGATTGCGTATGAAAAAAATCATTCCATTGCTCCTGGTTTTGATCGCGATGACGGTGCCCGGCGTGGGGGCGCGGGCGGGCACGCGGACCACGCCGGTGGCGTCGTCGAAGGCGGCGTTCTCGAAGGGCGCGACTTTTTCCGAGAGCCGGCTCGATATGCAGGGCGGCCGGCTGGCGCGGATCACGGCGTACTGGCCCGGCGAGGATTATTATACCAATCGCAAGATGAGCGCGACGGGGCTGCGTTTGCGCACGGGCTGTTGCGCGGTGGATTCGAGCATCATTCCCTACGGCAGCGTGGTGAAGATCCCGGACCTGGGCAGCTACCTGGCGGTGGATACGGGCTCGGCCGTGATTTCGCGCCGGGCCGCGCGGTTGGCCGGGCATACGTTCCAGGAACGGAGCGCCATGGTGATCGATCTCTTTTTTGCCAGCCGCCAGGCGGGGGAACTTTTCAGCCGGGAAGGGCCGAAGTTCGCGATGGTGGCCTGGGAGACGGGGCCCTCGCTGGCGTCGAAGTGACTCGAAACTGTCTTGCGCGCCCGGCATTCGCGAGCATCATACGCCGAGCACCGCGCGACCGCGTTCAACCTGCGCTGCTCAAAACGCAACTGTTTGGCAGCTGACCGCAGCGGAGCGACGCTGCCCGCTGCGATACTATGGACGAGCCAAAGGAAAACGCGACGGGGCTGCCCAGTGCCTGGCAGGCGCTGCTGAATCTCAGGGGCACGATCCGGGCCTATCTCGAGTCGACGGCCCATCTGGAGCAGGCCGCGACGGAACAAAAGAACCTGGCGCGGATTTTATCCAGCGCGACGTTTCACCAGCATCTCGCGCGGCTCGGGCAAACGTCGGCGGTTGATCCGGGCGAAATCAGTTATTCCCTGGATTTTACGGGCAGGAAATTGAGTCCGGAAATGGTCAAGAATCATGCGGGCAGGAGACCTCGTGATCTGCACCGTGGCCTTGGGAGAAGATTACCGCGAAACGGTGCGACCGTGTCTGGCCAGCCAGGAGCGTTATGCCCAGGCGCAAGGCTATGATTACGCGCGCCTGACGGCTGGCCCCGGCCGGATGGACCGCCATCCGTCGTGGTATAAAATTCCGCTGATCTATATGCTGCTGAAATCGGGATATCAGCGGGTTTTCTATATAGATGCCGACGCGCTGATTACGAATCCCGCGATGACTTTGAATTCCTATTTCGATGCGATAGCCGGCCGAAAAAAGGCGCTTCATCTCGCCGAGGACGATGACGGAATCAATATGGGCGTTTTTTTCATGGACGACGGCGCGGATGCGTTGCGCCTGCTCGACCTGCTCTGGATTTATGATTTGGGGAAGCATCGGGCCAATTGGGAACAAGCGGCGTTGAAAGACCTGATGAACGCCTATGCGCAGGTTCGGAACGTGGTGTCACTCGCGCCCTCGGCCCGGGCCTTCAACAGTTTTCCGAGGGAGCGGGAGGCCCTCTGCCGCACGAGGCAGGAAAATAACTGGGCGCGTGGCGACTTCGTTTGTCATTTCTCCGGCATACCCGGCCCGGATTTGGGGCGGCTGATTCGTCGTTGCGCGGCGGATTGCGAGGTCGAGGCGGCAGGCTGATTTATACTTATCCATGCTTTTCCGCTATAGGGATAGCCGGGCCGCTTCATATTCCGTCGGGGTGGGATTGGTGGTGGAACGATTGCTTCCTGATCCGTCGTCATTTATGGGCCGTCCTGCGGGAGAAATCGCCGGAATTGCAGGGCGACATTCTCGACTTTGGTTGCGGCAGCAAGCCCTATCAGGAGCTTTTCGTCGGCAGGAACTATGTCGGCGTCGATGTCCGGGTCAGCGGGCATCGCCATGACGACAGCCAGGCCGACGTTTACTATAACGGCCACGCGCTCGATTTCCCGGATGCAAGTTTCGATGCCGTGATTTCCACGGAGGTACTCGAGCATTTGTTTCATTACGACGAGATTCTTCCCGAGCTTTTCCGCGTGCTGCGCCCGGGCGGGAAGCTGCTCGTCACCACGCCCTTTCTCTGGCCCGAGCATGAGCAGCCCTACGACTACGCGCGCTACACGAGTTTTGGCCTCCGGGCGCTGCTGGAAAAATATGGATTTGAGCAGGTCGTCGTCGAACGCCGGGGCCATGCCGCGGAAGCACTTTGCCAGATGGCCCTGACCTACGCGGCCACCGCGCTCGTTCCGCGCCAGGCCATCCTGCGGCGGCTGGCCGGCTTTTTTTGGTGCGCGTCTTTTAATCTCATGGGGATGGCGGGAGGGAAGCTGTTGCCCGCCTGCCCGGATATTTATTTGAGCAACGTGGCCACCGCGAGAAACCGGCCGCGGGGGCCGAGCCCGTTTCGAGTGCCCGCTAATCGGCGAACGGATCTTCGATGGGGAGACGTTGGAGCAGCATGTCCACCCGCTCGACGACGCTCTCGCAGGCGACTCCGTGATGGAAAGTGTTCGCCCGTTCCGTACCTGGCTTTGCGTTCGGCAGCGAAAGAGACAGCGCGTAAACGCGGGCGGATAAACAAAGCTGACGCTCGCGGACATCGCCCGGGGATACGGGTGAAAATGGCCGAAGGAAAAGCAATTCGAGACGGCCACGCCGGGCCGGTCCAACGCGGCGAGCAGGTGGATGCCGCCGGAATCGTTGGTGACGCCGATGTCGCACCGGCTCATCAGGTAGACGAGCTGGGGAAGCGTCAGTTTTCCGCAGAAATCTTCCATCTCGATGCCCGGCGCGGCCTGCCGCATGGCGATGACTTTGGCCGCGTCGCCCGCGGTGCCCAGGCACGACGATGTGGAGGCCGCGCTGCTCCGACAAATGGCGGGCCACGCGCGCGAACCGTTCCGGCGGCCATTCGCGAAACGCGTCGCTCGCCCCGGGCATCAGCACGGCGAAGGGACTTTTCACCGGGGGCAGCGCGACGGGGAGGGGAGTGAATCTCGTGTCGGTGGGCAGCTCGACGCCGGGCAGCGCGACGGAGAAGAGCGACCGATGGCGGGTGAAATCGAACATGACCCGGTCGGGGTCCAGTCCGGGATCATAGAACGTTTGCGCGAGGTTGACGTTGGGCGTCGGCATCGGCCGAATGGGCGCCGTCTTCATAAAAGCACCCCCGGGCCGGAGCCGCATTCCGGCGGCGCGAATGACGCTATCGGCCGAAATCGATTCCAATCCGTACATGCATTTGATGGCGGTCCGGCAGCCCGTTTTCCGGACCAGGCGCAGGGTGATGAAGCGATACCACGGGTCATTGATCAGCTTCAGCCGATCGATCCACAGGATCTCGTCAAAGGCCTTTGCGTCGTAAGCCTCGATGAAATCCCGGAGGGCAGGATTGGCGCAGAGGACGATTTTCCTCGAGCGGTAGGAGGGGTGTTCGCGCAGCAGCAAGAGGAATTTCCGCGCGAGGATGTAATCGCCCAGCTGGTCGAACTTGACGACAAGCACGTGATCCGAAACGCCCCGGCGAACGAACGACAGGAGCACCACGTCGACCAGGACGAAGATCAACGCGCGCTTGAGATGCCAGAAAGTCAGGTAATGCGCGAGGATCCGAAATGCCCTGGAGAAAATAGTCATATAGCCACGGGCGGAAAGCGCCGGATTCGGAAGCCCGGGCATTGTAAATTCCGGGTTATGGTGTCAATGGATTAGCCGCGCCGAGAATCCGCGCACGGCCGCGCCACAGCAAGATTGCAATTTTCTAGGCACACCCGATGCTTGGCTGTCCCCGCTTAGGTGGACAAACTCGATGGCCGCGCCGCTCAACGAAACCCCAGATCCGACGGTGGAAACGCTTGCGGATAAGATGCCGCCGCGCAAGCCCTCCGGCTTTCGCCAGATGCTCTTTGGCAAGCCCCGCGACATCGAGGACCCCTCGCTTTTCCACTCCATCAGCCTCATTCCGTTTCTGGCCTGGGTCGGCATCGGGGTGGATGGGCTGAGCTCCAGCGCCTACGGCCCGGATGAATCGTATCGCGCGCTATTCCATTTCCAGCAGTAGGGCAACCATCCGGAAATTGCGCATCCTGCTCGCGCTCGCCACCACCTTCACCGTCGGCGATCATCTCGTGGTCCTACACCGGGCTGATCGAGCACTTTCCCTACAGCGGCGGCGGCTACGGCGTGGCCACCAAGCTGCTCGGCCCCTACTTCGGCCTGATTTCGGGTTGCGCGCTGCTGGTCGATTACGTCCTGACCATCACCACGTCGATCGCCTCGGCCATCGACCAGATCTTCAACGTCTTCCCGCCCACGATGCAAGGCTGGAAGCTGCCGATCGAGGTGCTGCTGATCGGCGCTGCTCATCATGCTGAACCTGCGCGGCATCAAGGAATCGATCAACGTCATCGTGCCCGATCTTCCTCCTCTTCGTCCTGACGCACCTGGCGCTCATGGCGGGCATCATCATGCTGCATCCGGGCGCGGCGGTCGCGGGCCACATCGCCCAGCTCCATCAGGAGGCGCAATCCGATGCGGAGCAACTGGCCTGTGGGTCATCCTGCTCATTTTCCTGCAGGCCTACTGCCGCGGTGCCGGCACCTACACCGGCATCGAGGCGGTATCCAACGGCGTCTCCGCCATGCGCGAGCCGCAGGTGCCCAACGCCAAGCGCACCATGCTTTACATGGCCGTCTCCCTTGCCGTCACCGCGGGCGGCCTGATCCTTTGCTACTACCTCGCCGACCTGCAGCCATCGGAGACCAAGACCATGAACGGCCTGCTGGTGGAGAAGCTCCATTTGGGCGACTGGTTCACCTGGCTCACCCTGGGCAGCGAGGCCGGCCTGCTCCTTTTCGCCGCGCAGACCGGCTACATCGGCGGCCCGCGCGTCATGGCCAACATGGCGCTGGATGGCTGGGTCCCGCGCCGCTTCAGCTCGCTCTCCGACCGCCTGACCAGCCACTACGGCGTGCTCATGGTCGGCGCCGCCGCCATCGGCAGCCTGCTCTATACCGGGGCAAGGTCGACGTGCTGGTGACCATGTACTCGATCAACGTGTTCGTCACCTTCTCGCTCTCGCAGCTCGGCATGACTCCGCTTTTCCTGGCCGCGGCGCAAGCGCAAGGCCAGGTCCTCACGCCGCTCTTCGTCCACGCCTTATCCTTCATCCTCTGCTTCAGCTCCTGGTCACGGTCGTCATCCTGAAATTCGCGCAGGGCGCCTGGGTCACCCTTTTCGTCACCGGCCTGCTCATCAGCCTCTGCCTGCTTATCCACGGCCATTACGACCGGATCCGCGCCAAGCTGGCCGAGCTCAACGCCCAGCTTGGCGACATGCAAAGCTCGCCGGCCGGCGAGACGCCGACACGAGCCCATCGTCATCGACCCAAAAAGCAGACCGCCGTCCTGCTCGTCAACGCCTACAGCGGCCTCGGCATCCACACGCTGCTCATCCTGCTCAAGACCTTTCCCGGCCAGTTCAAGCAGGTCTATTTCGCCTCGGTCGGCGTGCTCGATTCCGGCAACTTCAAGGGCACGGAGGAAGTGGCGAGGCTGCGCGCCGACCGCCAGAAAACCATCGACAATTCGTCCTGCTGGCCCGCACCCTCGGCCTCGCCGCCGACGGCGAATTCACCCTCGGCACCGATCCCGTGGCAGAGTCGACCCAGCTCTGCGTGCGCATCCGCGCAGCGCTTTCCCCGCTCCGTCTTCTTCGCCGGCAAGCTGCTCTTCGAGGCGGAGAAATGGTACTACCCGCTCCTGCATAACGAGACCGCCTACGCCATCACCCGCCGCCTCCAGCTCCAGGGCATCCCCATGGTCGTCATGCCCATCCGCATCCTGGGCTTCGAAGGTCAGACCACGGCCGCAAAATAATCTAAACGGATTGCTAGAGAGGCGTTCGTTGCCCGCAGACTAACGACGGCCTTTGCTGGCGAAAGCGACCAAGATCAACCCGTATTCTTCAGGCCGCCGCTGACGCCGTTGATCGTCAGCTCGATCACGGCGCGCAGCGCGTCGGCTTCCGCGCCGGTCTTGTCTTCGAGGCCGCGCAGGCGGCGGATCATCTCGACCTGGATGTAGTTGAGCGGATCGATGTAGGGATTGCGCAGCTGCACGGATTTCGCGAGCACGGGCTCGCGCTCGAGCAGCGCTTTCTGGCCGGTGATGGCGAGGATGGCGTGCTCGGTGCGGGAGAATTCCTCCGCGATGATGTCGAAAATGCGCGTCGCGGATCGCGTCGTCCGGCACGAGCAGCGCGTAGCGGAACGCGATCTGCATGTCGGCCTTGAGCAGCGTGAGCTGCGCGTTGTCGATCGTCGCCTTGAAAAACATCCACTCGCGGTACATCGTCCTGAGCAGCTCGGCCTGCGCGGCGCCCTTGGCGGCGAATTGTTCGAGCGCGCTGCCGAGGCCGTACCAGCCGGGAAAAACGAAGCGGCTCTGCATCCACGAAAAGACCCACGGAATCGCGCGCAGGTCCTCGACCGATTTCGTCGCGCGGCGGAACGTCGGCCGCGAGCCGAGCTTCAGCCCGCCGATCTCCTCGATGGGCGTCGGCGATCTTCCAGAATTCGATGAACTCGGGGTCCTTGTGCACCAGCGCCTCGTAGGCCGCATAGGCCAGCCGCGACATCTCCGTCATCGCCTCGCGCCAGGCCTCGGGCACCTGCGCCTCCTTCTGCGCCGCCTCCGCGCCGAGCAGGACGCCGTAGGCCATCTGCTCGATGATGCGGAAGGCCAGGTCGGGATCGTGGTAGCGCGTGGAAAGAACTTCGCCCTGCTCGGTGACGCGGATCTTCGCGTCGTAGCAGCCCGCCCGGCTGCGCCAGGATCGCCTTGGCCGCCGGACCGCCGCCGCGCGCGATGCTGCCGCCGCGACCGTGGAAAAGCGTGAGGCCCAGGCTCGCGCTTCTTGCACACGCCGGCGATCGTTTCCTGCGCCTGGAAGAGCGCCCAGTTCGCGGTCAGGTAGCCGCAATCCTTGTTGCTGTCCGAGTAGCCGAGCATGATCTGCTGGTGATCGCCGCGGACTGCGCAGATGCGCGCGGTACGGCTCGAAGTCGAACATCTGGTTGCAGGATTCCCGGCGCGGCCTCGAGATCGCCGAGCGTCTCGAACAGCGGCGCGATGTCGAGCGAGCACGCCGACGAGATGCTGGAAGACCATCACCTCGATGATGTCGGAAAGATCGTGCGTCATGCTGATGACGTAGACGCCCACCGCCTCGGTGCCGAAGAGTTCGATGGCGCGCTTGAGCACCCGCAGCGAGCCGATGACGTCGCCCGTCTCCGGCGTGAAGCTTCGCGGCAGCTTCGGCGCGGGCGCGGCGAGAACCTTGCGCATCAGCGCGAGCCTTTCCTCCTCGGAAAGCTGCGGCGTAATCGGACGTCAGACGTGAGCGCGCTTGAACATTTCCGCCATCGCCGTCTCGTGGCGCATCGAGTGCTGGCGCACGTCGAGCCGCGCCACGCTCAGGCCGAAGAGCGCCACCTGCTGGCGCAGCCGGTGCAGTTCGCCCTCGGCCAGAAGGGCGCCGCGATGCGAGCGCGAGGCTGTCGCTGATCAGGTCGAGCAACTCGGCGACCTCCTTCGTCTTCAGCGCGCTTCGGCGCGTCGCCCGCCGCGGGCGAGCAGCAGCCAGCGGGCTCTCGTCCTTCTCCGCCTCGATGCAGGCGCGCGCGCAGGCCGCCGAGCGCCAGCCGGTAGGGCTCGTGCGGATAGCGGTCGTGCAGGGCGCGACGTGCGGATCGGTGCTCGTCGCTTCTGCCAGCAGCTCGTCAGCTCGGGCGAGATCGCCGTCGAGCCGCGAGGAGACGGAGAGCAGATGGGAAAGTTCGCGCAGCGAAGCCTGCAGTTTCTCCAGCGCGAGCCGGCGATGCAGCATCAGCGTCTTCGCCGTGACTGACGGCGTGACGTTGGGATTGCCGTCGCGGTCGCCGCCCATCCAGGAGCCGAACGTGATCCAGCGCGTCGGCGCCTTCACCGTCGGATAGGTGTCGGCCAGCGCGCGCTCCAGTTCGTCCTGCAGCAGCGGCACGGTCTGCCAGAGCGTGGTGTCGAAATACCAGAGGCCGGTGAGCACTTCGTCGGTGACTTCCGGCCGCGTCGGCGCGCGAGCGGTCGGTCAGCCACAGCGACGTGATTTCCCGCTCCAGCGCGCGGGGATTGACGATGCCGGTCACCTCGTCCTCGATCAGCGCCTCGGGATTGTGCAGGCGCTGGGCGAGCCGCTGCAGCTTATTGAGCATGGTGCGGCGCTTGGCCTCGGTCGGGTGCGCGGTGAAGACCAGCTCGATGCAGAGCTTGTCCAGGAGCATCTGCACCGTCTCGGCCGGGACGTTCGCGCGCCTTGAGTTCGCGCAGCGCGGCGCCGATCGATTCCCTCATCGGCGGCGTGCCGGGCACGGCATACTGCGCGCGGCGGCGCTGGCGCAGCAGGCGCACGCGATGCGTTTCCTCGGCGAGGTTGACCAGCTCGAAATAAACCGTGAAGGCCATGGCCATGCGCGCCGCCTCGGTCACGCTGAGCTTTTGCACCGCGGCGAGGAGTTCCTCGCTCGGCCTGCGGATCGCCCGCCGCGGCTGCTCTTGGCCAGCAGGCGCAGGTTCTCCTCCAGGTCGAGGATCTCCCTGCCCTCCAGCTTGACGATGGTCTCGCCCAGGATATGGCCCAGCTTGCGGATTTCCGCCGCGAGGGACTCGGAGTGGTTTCGGGGGGTAGGGTGGACATGGCAGGAAAAGAGTGTGCGCGGAAAGCCGTTGTAAACGGGAAACCTCGCCTTTGCGCAAGACTCGTGCCAAGCGCGGCGGTTCGACCGCGCTCCGGCGATTCGGCCGCTCGAAATCTTTTACGCTGTCCACCGGCTTGCTTCTACATCCGCCCATGGCACGCCGCTCATTTTCTGGATCGGGTTCAATGCGGCCGTGCTCGTGCTGCTCGTGCTCGACCTGACCGTGCTGCACCGCAAGGGCGGCCGCCGTCGATGAAGGAATCGCTCGTCACCACGCTGGTCTGGGTGGCGCTGGCGGTCGGCTTCGGCGGCTGGATCATCACCAGAGGGCTGGACAAGGGCTCGAATTTTTCACCGGCTACGTGATCGAATACGCGCTGAGCGTCGATAATATCTTCCTCTTCGTCCTGATCTTCACCATCTTTCGCGTCGTGCCGGAGCAGCAGCGCCGGCTGCTTTTCTGGGGCGTGATCGGCGCGCTGGTCATGCGTGGCGCGATGATCGGCGCGGCATGGCGCTGCTGCGACAGCTTCGAGTGGATCATCTACCTCTTCGGCGCGTACATCCTTTACGCGGGCTCGGCATGCTCTTCCACCAGCGCGAAGGCGCGAAGTCGAGGAGAAACTGCGTCGTCCGCACTCGCGCGGCGAATTCCTGCCCCTGGCACGGGCGACCACGGCGGCCGTTCATCGTGCGCGAAGACGGCCGGCTGCAAGTTCACGCTGCTCTTCCTTGTCCTGTCGTGGTCGAGTTGACCGACCTGGTCTTCGCGCTCGATTCCATTCCCGCCATCTTCGGCGTCACGCGCGATCCGTTTATCGTCTACACGTCCAACGTCTGCGCGATGCTGGGCCTGCGCTCGCTCTACTTCCTGCTCGCCGGCGCGGTGAAGAACCTCGTTTATCTGCACTTCGGGCTGGCCTGCGTCCTCATCTTCATTGGCGCGAAAATGCTCGGCGAACATTTCTTCCCGTTTCCACCCTTTCTCGCTCGTCATCGTGGGCGGCATCCTCGGCGTCTCGGTTGCGGCTTCGCTGCTGAAACGCAACGCCTTGGTTAGCGGCTCTCGTTGTCCGTCGCTCCAGCGGCCGCGACTTTCCCCGCCTGTCCAGCTGCGGTAGCTCGGGGAGAGATGCCGCACATTCTCGACGAGGAACTTTACCAGGCCGGCATGGCCCTCGCGGCGTGCCCGACCGCGCCGTGCCACGAGGGCCACGTCCGCGCCTGCCTGATGGAACGGCTGGCCGGACCTGCCGCATGTCACGACCCGGCTCGATGAATTCGGCAACCTCCATGCCAGCTACGAGCACGAACCGCGGGACGCGAGCCCTTCCGCGTCGTCGCCCACATGGATCATCCCGCCTTTGTCGTCGATCGCACGGCGGGCGTCGAACTCTACTTCGCCGGCGGCGTGGAGGAAAAATATTTCGCGGGCAAGGCGATCATCTTTCACAACGAGGACAAAGCACCGGCCGCTGGGCCGCGCCACGATCACCGGCACCGCGTTTTCCGAGGAGGTCAAACGCGTCACGCTGGACCGCGCCGATTCCCGCCGGCGCGACCTTCGCCGATGTGGGACCTGCCCGCCGCCGCGCTGCACGAAGCGGCTTTTCATCAGCCCGGCCTGCGACGATCTCGCCCAGGTCTCCACCGTGCTGGCGCTGTTGCGCCGCCTGGCGCTGGCGGAGCGCGGGCCTGCGTTCACGCGCTCTTCACCCGCGCGGAGGAGATCGGCTTCGCCGGCGCTTTCGCCTGCGCTGCGGCCGCAGCCGCTCTCGCCGATCGCCACGCTCTCGCTGGAAACGAGCCAGGCGCGCGGCTTCGCGCGGGTCGAGGGCGGGCCCGTCGTGCGCGTCGGCGACCGGCTCAGCATCTTCGATTCGCGCATCACGCCATTGGCTGGAAACGGCCTTCCGCGATTTGCAGGCCGCGCGGCCCGGGACCGCTCTACCAGCGGCTGCTGATGGGCGGCGGGACCTGCGAGGCCTCCGTTTTCCAGCGCGCGCGGACTGCCCACCGGGCGCGCTTTGCGTCGCGCTGAACCATTATCACAATATGGGGCCCGGGCACGGCGCATCCGCTCCGAATCGATCTCGCTGCGCGACTGGCAGGGCCTTTACGAATTCCTTTTCTTCCTCGCCACGGAGGCGAAGTCGGTCCCCTCGCGGACGATGCGCTGGCGAAGCGGTTCACGCGCCTGGAGGCGCTGGCGTTGAAAGACGCTGCGAACGCGAGCTTCGACACTTAGCCATTGACCCCCACGCCGGGATTTTTAATCTCTACGATGGCAACTTTGGAATCGGACGAGTCGAATATCCTCGATGCGGAAACAGACAACTGGCGTCTGATCGTTTATCCGATCCTCGCCGCTCTGGTCATGTTCGTGGGCGGCTTGGGTTATTACTATTACCTGCAGAACGCAGCGGGAAGAGCTCGAAAACAACGCGCGGGCGGCCCTGGTCAGGCCAAGACGCCCGAGGAATTCCTTAGGGTCGCCGATGCAATTTCCCCATGCCGATCAGGCGACGCTGGCGCTGCTGCGCGCGGCCGATGTTTCCTTCGCCAAAAGGGATTATGACGCCGCGATCCAAGCCTACCAGCATGTCGATCAACACGGTCGGCATCGGATCCCCAATTGCGCGATTCCGCGCAACTCGGGCTGGCCTCCTCCCTCGAGGCGAGCGGCAAGATCGACGACGCGATCAGCGCCTACCTGGAGGCCGCGCGGCGCGGCGGAAAAGTCCCTACGCTCCCTTTGCCTATAACTCGGCGGCGCGGATTTACGAGGAGCGCGGCGACAAGGACAACGAGCGCAAGATCCTGACCGAAGCGGCGGGCCTGGACCCGGATTCCCTCTTCGTCCGCGACGCCCAAAACAAGCTCAAGCAGATGGCCGCGGCCGCTCAACCTCCGATGACCGTTTCCGTGCCGCCCAGCGCGCCCCCCACGGCAAACGCGACGCCAATGCCTTCGGTGCCTGCGAAATAGGGGTAGAGCTCTGCGAAAGTTCTTTGACAATTCCGTCATCCTGAGCGGAGGCGAGCCCAGCGCATTTCTACCCGCAAGATTTTGCCGAGCCGCAGTCGAAGGACCTGCGTGGCTCTCACGAAGACGCACATCCTCCCATCCGGGATTCTGCTTCACAATGAGCGCAATTTTCTTGGCCCGCGTCCATTGTGTTCCAACTCGTCCTTCCAAATTGCTCGTGACACCAGATGACGATGAGCGCAAGTGGCTGCTCATGATGTAGACGCTAGCTTGGTTTGCTCATTTATTTCAAGCGAGCGAGGTCCTTCGACTGCGGCTCGGCGGGACGTTTTGGGAAGAGATGCGCCCCGCTCGCCTCCGCTCAGGATGACGGAATTTTTTGGTGTGGATCCATTCTCCAATCCTCATCCTTCGCACAGGATGACGGACGGGTGGAGAAGCCTGTCGCAGAGATTTCATCTGGGACGAAATCCGGCGCACGCCAATCCAAACCAGGACACCGAGTGCCCGGGCGGAATGAGGTCGCAAGAGGCAGGCCTCTTAGACCTCAGGCTGCGCACTGAGCCTTGGCGATGGCCGGGACGGACGCCTTGGCAAGCTTCGCATCTGTCGCGACTTCCTCGCTCAGCGTGGCCGCCAGCTTTTTCAGTGCGGAGGAGAGCCCGAGCGTTTTCGCCAGCGAGCACGCGCTGGTGTAACCGGCAATCTCGTAATGCTCGACGCGTTGCGCGGCGGCGATCAGCATGACGTCCTTCGCTTCCGGCGTGGCGTCCTCATCGATGGCTTCCTGCCCTTCCTCGACCAGGCCGGCGGTGGCCATGCACTTCTTGCCTGTCGGCTTTTCGCCCAGCTCTTCGCAAATGGAGGGCGATGCGCGCCGCATGCTCCTTCGTCTGCTCCAGGTGCAGCTCAAAGCCTTTTTTCAAATCGGGCGCCGTCGCCGCCTTCGCCAGCTTGGGCAGCGCCTTGGTGATTTGGGTTTCCGCGCTGTAAAGATCCTTGAGTTGATCGACAAAGACTTCCTGGAGAGACGAGATTTTTTTGGCCATGGGCTAATATGAGCCGGTTTCCCGGAAGCGCCACCATTATGATTTTCGCACGGTGGTGCGCGCCCCACCCTTCCTACACCAATCCCGCGATGATATTAACGAACATCGCCAGGATCGCGGTGTTGAACGCGAACGAAATCAGCCCGTGCACCAGCGCGAGCCGGCGGATCGTCCGGGAGGAAATCTGCACGTCCGAGACCTGGCACGTCATTCCAACCACGAACGAAAAATAGGCGAAATCCATATAGTCGGGACTCCCCTTGCCCGGAAACTCCAGGCCGCCCTGCACCTTTTCCCGCGCCTGCTTGTGCGCATCCTTGAAAAAGGCGTGCGCATAACGCAGCGAGAAAAGTGTGTCGACCAAAAACCAGGAAAGCCCCACCGCGGCCACGGAGAGCGCCAGACGCCCGGCGACGCGTCCGGTGGCGGCATGGTCCTTCCCCGATTCCAGCAAGATCCCCACGGCGAGGAGGCTGGCCAGGGCCGCGAAAATCACCGCGCCGAAAAGGAAAGTCGCGCTCGCATCCTGCAGGCTGACGTTGCGCCGCACCTCGTAGGGGTCCTTGGTGCAGATCACGACCCAAGCCAGCACCACCATCACCAGCGCAAACGCGTCCCAGGAAAGAATCACCTGGGCGGCCATGCCGGCATGCCCGTGCAGCCCGGCGAAAGTCAGGACGGCGACCACGATCGCGACGAAAAGCCGGTGATGCGCGCCAGTCCCAGGCCAGGGAACCGTCCCCGCCCGGGCCGCTGGATTTCGTGGCAGTTTGCATGGATCCGGTTCCGGCGGGAGAGACGATGCTAAAATCGGGCCAAGGCATTTGCGGCCCGCGAATCAGCGCGTGCCCGGCAGCTTGCCGCGCGAGCCGAGCCAGATAGCATAGCCCATCGCGGCGATCATCAGGGCAAGGACCACAAAAGGCGGAGCGACGTCGTCGTTCTGGGGCTTGCCGTGGATGGCGATGACAAGAATGAGAATGATAAAACTCGCCAGCAACACGCAGACGGCAAACGCCACCGCCCAAAGCGCGCTCACCACCAACACGACGAAGCGCGATTTCGCATGCGCAGGCTTGACCACCTCGCCGACAGCGGACTTCTTCGCCGAGGTAAAAGCAGGAGGCGAAGCCAAACCCGGGGACGATCTGACGGCCGGGGCTTGGGATTGTTTCGCCGCCAGCGACGGCGGTTCCTTGGCCGGAAAGAGCGGCGGCTGCGGAGAGGGGGCGACCGGCGCAGGCGCCACTTCCACCGGGGCCACCCGGGTGGGCGCGGGTTCCGTTTTTTTCAAGACAGGAGGCACCGCGCCCGTGCGGGTTCCGGCTCGGCTTTCTCCGTCACGGGCAGCCCCGGCGGCATCATT